>NZ_CAURXA010000003.1:0-364958 GCF_963528755.1 uncultured Selenomonas sp. | reverse complement strand
TATTCGGGATCGAGCTTCTTCTTGTTCGTCACGGCATCGTGCAAGTCGATGGCGACGACATTGCCGCGATGGAAGCCAAAGACAACGTTGGAAAGACCCGAGAGAATCGCCAGAGCTGCTTTCTCACCAAGCTGGCTCGCCTTCACGCGGTCGATGACGGACGGCGTACCGCCGCGCTGAATATGACCGAGAACCGAAACGCGCGTCTCGATATCCGTGTGTTCGGCGATGAAGTTGCCAACCTCAATGCCGCTTCCTGCACCCTCGGCGACGACGACGAGAATGTAGCGCTTGCCCTTCTTATAAGCTTCCTTGATCTCATTGCTAATTTCTTCGAGATCAAAATCCTCTTCCGGCACGAGGATATACTCAGCGCCGCCCGAAATGCCGCTCATCAGCGCGAGCCAGCCGCAATGTCTGCCCATGACCTCAAGAACAACGACGCGCCGATGCGCCGAAGCCGTATCGCGCAGCTTGTTGATGGCGTCGATGATCGTATTCGCTGCCGTATCGCTGCCGATCGTATAGTCTGTACCCCAGACGTCATTATCAATCGTCCCCGGCAACCCCACGATGGGAATGCCGTGTTCTTCGCTCAAGAGCGACGCACCGCGCAGACTTCCGTCGCCACCGATGATGACGAGTCCTTCGATTCCTCTCGCCTTGAGCTTCTCATACGCCTCTGCACGACCCTCGGGCGTCATGAAACGATGGCAGCGAGCCGTGCCGAGGAATGTGCCGCCACGCTGAATGATGTCGCCAACATCCTTTCGTTCCATCTTGAACATCTCACCATCCAAGATGCCGCGATACCCGTTATGTATGCCCCACACTTCCGCACCTTCAAAGAGCGCCGTACGCACGACGGCGCGAGTTGTCGCATTCATGCCGGGGCTGTCGCCGCCGCTCGTCAAAACGCCGATACAATTCAACATCGTAAAATCCCTCCCATACCCATGACGAAGAAGCCTCGCTCCCTCGATCAAAGTGAAACCTTTTCTACATCATACCACATTAGAGCTAGGAAATAAACGTACTTGACAAAAAAGAAAAGGAATGGTACATTGAAAACAAGCTGCATAACTGACGGAAGTGGATGACCACAAGGGAGTGCAGCAGGAAAAGCCGACCGTCTGGGCAGCCGCAATGGTTCACTGTGCCCGCGGTCTTTTTTGATTTCACTACAACTTATACAAAAGGAGAGAATCTGATGAAAGAACTCGAATTGAAATACGGCTGCAATCCGAACCAGAAACCCTCTCGTGTTTATATGAAAAGCGGCGAACTCCCATTCAAGGTCTTGAACGGGAAGCCTGGCTACATCAATCTGCTCGACGCCATGAACAGCTGGCAGCTAGTGCAGGAACTCAAGGAAGCGACCAGCCTTCCTGCAGCGGCATCCTTCAAGCATGTGAGTCCTGCAGGAGCTGCCGTCGCCGTTCCCCTGTCTGATGCACTGAAGCAGGCATACTTTGTCGAAGGAATCGAATTGTCGCCCATTGCGACCGCCTACATCCGCGCGCGCGGCGCCGACCGCATGTCGTCGTACGGCGATTTCGTCGCCCTCTCCGACCCGTGCGATGCTCAGACGGCTTCCTTCCTGCAGCGCGAGGTTTCCGACGGTATCATTGCGCCCGCCTATTCCGAAGCCGCCCTGGAGATTCTCAAGACGAAGCGCAAGGGAAGCTACCTCGTCATACAGATGGATCCTTCCTACGTTCCTGCAGAGAAGGAAACAAAGACCGTCTTCGGCGTAACCTTCGAACAGAAGCGCAATGATGTCGTCATCACTGAAGACTGCCTGAAAGACGTCGTCACAAAAAATAAGGATCTGCCCGAAGATGCCAAACGTGACCTCCTACTCTCCCTCATCACCTTGAAGTACACCCAGTCCAACTCCGTTTGCTATGCCAAGGACGGGCAGGCGATTGGTATCGGCGCCGGCCAACAGTCACGCGTCCATTGCACGCGCCTCGCAGGAAACAAGGCCGATATTTGGTATCTGAGACAGAGCCCGCAGGCTCTCTCCCTTCCCTTCAAAAGCGATGTGCGCCGCCCCGACCGCGACAATGCCATCGACGTCTACTTATCCGACGAGTGCATGGATCTCCTCGGAACGGACGAATGGAAACGTATCTTCACAGAGAAACCTCCTGTATTCCTACCCGACGAAAAAGCCAAGTGGCTCAAGACGGCAACGGGCGTCTCGCTCGGTTCTGACGCTTTCTTTCCCTTTGGTGACAACATCGAACGCGCACATAAGAGCGGCGTTTCCTACGTCGCCCAGAGCGGCGGATCGATTCGTGATGACAATGTCATTGAGACGGCAGACAAGTATGGCATGTTCATGGCGATGACGCATATCCGCCTCTTCCATCATTGATACCGATATGAACCAAAGTATGCGAAAAGGCTGCTGCATGATGCAACAGCCTTTTCTTATGCCATCTATGGAGTTTTACGCAACTTATCCACATTTTTATCCACATATGAACCAATTCATGGCGTATTTTGTGGATAAGTCTATATTAAGGAAACGCTGATAAAATGAGGTTGCCCAGATTTGCACAGATACGCTGTTCCTATCTAGGAGACAAACCGCAGGCGTAGCAGTGGCTACGTCGAGGATTTGTCGACGACGAGAGGACAGTGTAGATGTGTGAAGATGGGTAGCTGAATTTATCAGTGATTCCTAAATCCACAACTTCTCCACAAGGCTCACAGTCCAATATTCAGCATATCAAGAACATCCGATGCAGAAGGAATCGCCACACCGCCGATGCTCGAAGAGCTTTTCGCCTTTTTCACAACAGCATGGTATATGTCATCCTCAACACTGCCCGGCACGAGATTTTCCCAATTCTGCGAGCTGTAAGGACGTTCCTTGATGGCATTCGACGGTCTGCCTGTGACCTCCAACTCACAAAGGAACTGGATTTGCTTATCCTTTGGATTGATGTAATAATGCTCCAAATAGTACTTCCCCGCTTTCGCGTCCTCCTCATCGGAGAAGCTGTTCGGTTTGAGCTTCACCCAGACGTCGATCATGCGCTCCTGACGATTTGGGATAGGAACATTGCGCGCACTTCGCATATCCATATAGTAAATGAACGAGTCGTCGCGGAAAATTTCCTGGAAGCGATCTTTCTCCTTATTCTTCTTGTTCTTAGTCTCGACAGCGTCCTTGTTTGCCTGCACCGGCGCTTCCGTCTTTTTTCCCTGCAAAGGAACTTTTGATTCATCGGCTTTCTTCTGTACGGACGGTTTCGTCTCCTCTTTCTTCTTGTTCGAGACAAGTGGCTTCTGCCCTTCCTCCCTCTTCTGCGGAACGGGTGTCACCGATGCTTTGGGCGCTTCTTCTATGGTCTTTTTAGTGTCGCTGTTCTCTACTTTTTTATCCGCCTCCTTTACGGAGGTTTCCGCTTTCTTCTCTCGGAAGTTTTTTATCTCTTTCTTCTTTTCATCCTTCTCATTGCCATGTTCCTTGGCGGTTTCCGCCTTCTTTTCCTGCTTCTCCCCGGAATCTGCTGCTTTTTCTTGTGCAGCAAGATCCTCCATACCAACATTGATGATATATGCCGAAGCTGTCGATCCAAACGTCAGACTGCCTGCTAAAAAAGTCATGCTTAAAGCAGCTGCCACCTTCTTCTTCCACACCGTAGAGCACCATCCTTTCAGAATCCTTCTCCTCTTATATCGTCTTTTTTCCTGTACATCTTTAATAGAAACTCAAAGCAATGGTTCTTTCGCCGGCTTGCCTGCCTTGCGCGGATACGCTTTCGGCGTAGGTCTCTCCTTCTTTATGACGAGAACTGCACGCTTGTCTGAAAGGCCAGGCAAGGCGATGGGAATCGACTCTATCGCCCTCCCGCCGAGAATCTTGACGGCTCTTTTCGCCTCTTTTGCTTCCTCTTCCGAGTGAAGCCCCTTGAGGGCGATCGCTGTGCCGCCAATGCGCACGAAGGGCAGAAGATACTCAAGAAGGACGGGAAGACGCGCCACGGCGCGAGAGGCTGCAATGTCGAAGCGCTCGCGCAGAGCGCTTTGCCGCGCCGCTTCCTCCGCACGTCCATGCAGGCACTCTACGCCTTCCAATCCCAGCGTCTCGACAACGGTTTCGAGAAAATGCACACGCTTCTTCAAGGAATCGAGAAGCGTCAGCTGCAAATCGGGACGGACGATCTTCAGAGGAATGCCAGGAAATCCTGCGCCCGTGCCGACATCGATCAGACGACAGGAATTCTTTTCCTCGATGCCTCGAAGCGCCGTCAGAGAATCAACGATGTGCTTGATGGAGACTTCCCGTGGTTCAGTAATCGCCGTGAGGTTCATCTTCGCGTTCCATTCAATGAGCAAGCGATAGTAGATGCCGAACTTCTCGATCTGCTTTGCATCGAGCGGCAGTCCGTAGAGAGCAGACGCTCTTTCCAAATCCTGCTCAAACATCGTCTTCTCTCCTCCTGCGGCGCTCCTGCTCCAGCCAGATCAATAAGACCGATATGTCCGCAGGCGACACGCCCGATATGCGGCTCGCCTGGCCCACGGAAAGCGGACGGACGGCGGCGAGCTTCTCTCGCGCCTCGTCCCTTAGGCTCGGCACGAGAGCGTAGTCGAGATCGACGGGCAGGCGACGAGATTCCAGATGTTCCAAGCGCTCGACCTGTTCCTGTTGCTTCTTGATATATCCTTCATATCGAATGGTGATTTCCAGCTGCTCCTCTACCTCGGGCGCAAGGCGCTCCAAGTCAAACAGCGAAGCCAACTTCGCATAATCCATCTCCGGACGGCGCAAAAAATCGGCAAGCGACATCGACGTGCGTATGGGCGCAAGTCCCGCCGATTCAAGACGAGCAAGATTTTCAACCGATGGATGAAGGACGGTATCCTCAAGCCTCTTCCTCGCCTCGATGATACCATTCTTCTTCTTCAGGAACTTCTGCCACCGATCCTCTTTGACAAGGCCGATGGCGTGTCCCTTTTCCGTCAGGCGCAAATCAGCATTGTCCTGGCGAAGCAGCAGGCGATATTCGGCGCGAGACGTCATCATGCGGTACGGCTCCTCCGTCCCCTTCGTCACGAGATCGTCGATGAGAACGCCGATATAGGCCTCCGCGCGACTCAAGACGAAAGGAGCTTTGCCGCGGATATAATGCACAGCGTTGACACCCGCCATCAAGCCCTGCGCCGCCGCTTCCTCGTAGCCCGACGTGCCGTTCGACTGTCCCGCCGAGAAGAGTCCGCGAATCTTCTTGAACATGAGGCTCGGCAGAAGCTGCAGCGGATCGATGCAGTCATACTCGATCGCGTAGCCCGGGCGCATGATGCGCGCCTTCTCCAAGCCCGGAATCGTATGCAGGAAAGCCTCCTGCACATCGATGGGAAGGCTCGTCGACATGCCTTGCACATAGACTTCCTCTGTATGCCATCCTTCCGGCTCCAAGAAGAGCTGGTGGCGATCCTTGTCGGGGAAGCGAAGGATCTTCGACTCGATGGACGGACAATAGCGCGGACCGATCCCTTCGATGATACCATTTGCCATCGGCGCCCGATCGATGTTCGCACGAATGATCTCATGCGTCTTCTCGTTCGTGTACGTCAGATAGCATGGAAGCTGCTCGCGCGTCCTTTCCTCCGTCATAAAGGAAAAGTTCTGCGCCTCCTCGTCCCCAGGCTGCAGCTGCATCTTCACATAGTCAAGGGAACGTGCATCAAGACGTGCAGGCGTCCCCGTCTTGAAGCGCATGATTTTGATACCATTCTCTATGAGAGAGCGCGACAATTCCCTTGCGGCTCGCTGCCCATTCGGCCCGCCGCTCGTCGTATGCTCACCGATAACGATGCGCCCTTTGAGATACGTGCCCGTCGCGAGAATGACAGCACGCGCGAGATACGCTTCTCCCGTCTCTGCCACTATGCCTCTCGCCTCTTTATCCTCAATGAGGATCTTTTCTGCCAGAAGCTGCCTAACTTCCAGCCCCTCCTGCTGCTCGCAGCGCTCCTTCATGCGAAACTGATAGGCTTTCTTATCCTCCTGCGCGCGCAAAGCATGGACGGCAGGACCTTTTCCCGTATTCAAAAGACGATACTGCAGAGCCGCCTCATCGGCATTGATCGCCATGGCTCCACCAAGCGCATCGATCTCACGCACGAGATGGCTCTTTGCGGGGCCGCCGATCGAGGGATTGCAGGGCATGAGTGCGATATTGTCCAAAGAAAGCGTCGCCAGAAGCGTGCGGCAGCCGAGATTCGCTGCAGCGAGCGCTGCTTCGACGCCCGCGTGCCCTGCACCGAGGACGATGATATCATATTCACCGGCAATAAACAAAAAAGGCCACCTCACTTGCCGACGCAGAAGCGTGAAAATATTTCATCCAATACGTCATCTCCCACCGTTTCCCCCGTGATCTCCCCGAGTTTTTCCAAAGAAGAGCGCAGATCGATGGAGATGAAATCGAGCCCTAGTCCCTGATCCATCGTGGAAATTGCAGCGCTAAGATGATCTGCTGCCGCTTCCAAAAGATTCTTCGTGCGCAGGTCGGCGACGAACGAGCCTTCCCCCGATCTTTCTTCACCGTCATAAACCTTTTCCAAAATGGCGGCCGTCAAAGGAGAAAGCCCTTCCTCCTCCTTCGTCGTGATTTCAATCAGAGGAAGATGTGCCAAATTTTGCAGCCGTTTGGTATCAAGAACGCGCGGCAGATCGCTCTTTGTCACGACGATGAGCGTATCCTTTCCCTCAAGCAAAGCGAGGATTTCCTCATCCTCCACCTCCAGAGGCCGAGAACCATCAAAGAGGGCGAGCACGAGCGCGGCGCTTTTCACATGCGCACGCGCCTTCTCCACGCCGATGCGCTCGACGGCATCCTCCGTCGCCCGTATGCCTGCCGTGTCGATGATTCGCAAAGGCACGCCGCCAATATCGGCATACTCCTCAATGGTATCACGCGTCGTTCCAGGAACGTCGGTGACGATGGCGCGATCTTCGCGCAGCAGGGCATTCAGTAGACTCGACTTGCCCACATTCGGTCTTCCGACAATCGCTGTTTCCAAGCCGTCGCGTAGGATGCGTCCCGTATGTGCCGTCTGCAGGATGCGGCGCAGCGACGCATGGAGGGCCGACACCTTTTCCCGTGCCTCTTCTACAACGATTTCATCGACGCCCTCCTCGGGAAAATCAATGACGGCTTCCAAATGGGCAAGAAGAGCCAAAATATCCTCGCGCATCGAGCGTATGCGCTCTGAGAAATGACCGGCCAGATGCCCCGCCGCCATTTCCAGCCCCTTTTCCGTCTTCGCCTGCACCACGTCCATGACAGCCTGTGCCTCGGCGAGATCGAGCCTCCCGTTCAAGAAGGCGCGTTTTGTGAACTCGCCTCGTTCCGCAGCCCGCGCTCCGTGACGATACGTCAATGCCAGAACCTCGCGCAGGGAAACAGCTCCGCCGTGGCATTGCAATTCCACGACATCTTCCTTCGTATAAGAGTGAGGCGCTCGCATGACGAGGCAAAGAGCCTCATCGACGAGGCGGCCATCCTCTCGCACGACTGTACCGTAGAGAAGATCTCGCGCACCTGCGTCGGCGAGCTTCCTGCCGCCCGCAGCACAAAACATGCGCGAGGCCGTCTCTATGGCAGAAGCACCGGAAAGGCGCACGATGCCGACGCCGCCTTCTCCCACTGCTGTCGCAATGGCGCTGATCGTATCTGCCTGCTGCAATTCGCTCGCCTCCTGCAAGGAAAGAAAAAGGCTGTCGCTCGCTGCAACAGCCCGATTTCAATCCAATCAATAATCCTCTTCACGCATAGAACCGTCCATACGCGAAACGCGATGCTTCGGCTCAATGACAACCTTGCGAAAAGGCTCATCGCCCGCGCTGTAAGTCAAAACGCGATGATTCTCCTGCAAAGCAAGGTGAATGATTTTGCGCTCATGGCGGTTCATCGGCTCCAAGACGACGCGCTGGTTCGTGCGGCAGCAGCGCTCAGCCAAGCGCACCGCCAGGCGGTAAAGCGTCTCTTCACGGCGCTCACGGTAATCTTCAATATCGAGGATGATGCGCACGCGCTCCTCCGTCAATCCCTGGTTGGCCGCGAGATTGACGAGATACTGCAAAGCATCGAGCGTCTGCCCGTGCTTGCCGATGAGTATGCCGAGATTGTGCCCCGAGAGATTCAGCTCAATTGAATGAGGCCGATCCTTTCTCTCGATGGCGACTTCAAGATCCATTGCTCGAAAAATCTGCTGCAGGAAATCTTCCGCCTTTTTGATTGGTACTGCAGCGTCCGCAGGACTCAGGAAATTTCGAACCTTCTCCTCACGAGAACGCCCAGCAACTGAATCGGATGCGTAGGAGCGTCTGCCTGAAGAGAAACGCTCGCGGCGCGACTCCGAATAAGAACGGTTCTCTCTCGTGGGAGAGTAGGAAAAACCGCGATCCACAATGGTTTCCTGCCTGTTCGGCGTCGTATTATGAGAGACGGCGAGCGCACTTTCGGACGACTCAGACGACTCCTTCGTCAAAACAGGCGCCTCTTCCTTCTCCTCCACACGCTCTTCTTCCCGTTCCTCACGGCGCTCCTCAAGAACTTCTTCCTGCTCTTTTTGCGGCAAAGACTCCTGCGGCTGCGGCAAAGGCTCTTCCTTCGCCGTCACGCGCACTTTCGCGTCACGCTTTCCAATCAAGCCAAAGAAGCCGTTCGACGGCTCCTCGATGACCTCCACCGTGCAGCGATCTTTTGGGAGACGCAGGGCGAAGAGTGCAGCTTCAATCGCTTCTTCCACCGTCTTTCCGGTTCTTTCCACGAAATCCGCCATATCAGGCAACTCCTTTCTTTCCCGTGCCGTCCTCGTTTCGGTACATCCACCACTGCTGCACGATCTGCACGAGGTTCATCGTCACCCAATAGAGAACAAGTCCCGAAGCGAAATTCAAGCTGATCCAGCCGATGAAGATCGGCATGACGATCATCATGATCTTCATCTGTTGATTTGTTTCCGTCGAAGTCTGTTTCTGCACGAACCACGTCGAAAGTGCGGAAAGCACCGGCAATATATAGTGTGGATCGGGCTCGGAAAGCGACGCGAGCCACAGAAAGGACGGCGTCCCTGAATACGCGTAGCCCTGCAGCGCATAAAACATGCCCATGAGAATCGGCATCTGTATGAGGAGCGGCAGGCAGCCCGCGAGAGGATTCACGCCAGCTTCTTTATACAGCTCGCCGATCTTCTGCTGCATCATCTGCGGGTTGTCCTTATACTTTTCCTGCAGCTTCTTCATCTTCGGCTGCAGTTCCTGCATGCCCTTCATCGAACGAACCTGCTTGACCGTCAGAGGATAGAGGCATACCTTGATGAGGATCGTCAGCAAAATGATGGCAATCCCGTAATTTTCAAAACCGAGAAGACCTGTAAACGCATACAGATTCTCCAACATGAACTGAATCACCGCAATGACGGGATGAAACAGCGACGATAAAAACTCCAAATCACCACATCCTAATTTTCCTATGGTACAGGGTCGTAGCCACCCTTATGAAAAGGATGGCAGCGCAGAATCCTCTTGATGGCAAGGAAACTGCCCTTTGCCGCCCCATATTTTTCAACAGCAATCATTGCATACTCCGAGCATGTCGGAATATAGCGGCACGAAGGCGGCTTCAAAGGAGAAAGAAAGCCGCGATAAAAGCGAATGAGAAACAGAAGCACGACTTTCATCTGCCGCGCCTTCTCTCGCTTTTAGAAGCCTCTTTGTCTCCTGCCATGATTCTGGCCTTCCTTCCCAAAGCAAGGAAAGCTTTCTCCAAATCCTGGCATTTGGCGTCGAGAGCCGCCTTCCTGCCCACGAGCAGGAGGGAAAAACCCTCCTCGATTTCAACCTGATGCAGACGATAAGACTCACGGAGCAATCTCTTGACCCGATTGCGCTTCACAGCATTGCCGAGCTTCTTTCCTGCGGCAAAACCGACTTTTCCTTGGAGTCCATGCGAACGAAAGACATAAAGCACGAGAAATCTGTTTGCATACGATTTTCCGCGGGAATAAACAGCCTGAAAATCCTTCTTCTTTTTCAAGATGCGGCTTCTCGGCAGACCCAACATGCAAGAACCCTTTCATTAAAAATCAAAATGCTTTGTCATTTCATGAAAAAAGGTCACCGGAGTGACCTAGCGAGTGCTTACCATGAAACCCCAAGAGGTCAAGCCCAAAGGGCGCAGACCGATTGGTTAGGTTTCTGTAAGGCGTGAGGACATATGTACAGCGTTTTCTGTGATGCCGCCACCGCAGGAAACGGACTCAAAAGCATGCCATATCGCTCCGCGTGACAGCTGAACATATGTCCTTAAAGTTTATGCAGACAATTTCTTTCTGCCTTTTGCGCGCCTTCTCTTCAGGACGAGACGGCCGCCTTTCGTCTTCATACGCTCGCGGAAACCATGCGTCTTCTTGCGCCAATGGTTATTCGGCTGATACGTCATCTTCATTCAGATCCACCTCCCAAAAGAATTCTATGAATCGTCGATACATCGAGCGATTCATTCAGTCAAAATGCAAAAGAACACAAAATGCCCCTACTATCGCTTTTAACTACGCTAAATTATAGCCTAGAGATAATCGAGTGTCAAGAATTTTCCATGGTTTCGCGCGGAGAAGCCGCGCATTTTCCTGTCCTTCTTGTGTACAAACGAACTTTTCCCCTTTTTAGGAACGAATTGCCTGTTGATAACTCTTTTGCAGTCTGATAAGATATTCATAGCCAACCGACAATTTATACACAGAAATATGCACATTATCCACAGGAAGAGGAGATATTTCCACAAGAGCTTTCATCTATTTCTTTCATTATATAAAGAGAAATATTTTTTCACCTGACCGCACGTCTTTCCTGTTATTTCCCCTGCATGCGGATTCCCTCGTTTTTTATCTTTTATCCACAGTATGTGAATAAAGATGTGGATAAGATGTACAGAAATTATACACATGTGCATGAAATTTGTTGACAAGAAAGGACAGATCTATGGAACAATCCGAACTGCAGGCAATTTGGGAGCAAATCCTGCAGAAAGTTCTTGAACAGCGCTCATTGACAGAACTTGCTCTCAACGACTGGCTGCGCCCCGTAAAGCCTCTTTCTCTTTCCGACACCACCCTCGTGCTCGGCGCACCGACATCGCTCGCCAGAGAATGGATTGTAAAACGCTACATCCCTTTTCTGGAAGATGCCGTACTTGATATTGCAAAGAAAAAACTCAAGATCGAAATCAAAAACCTTAATATCGAACCTGCACTCAATTCTCCGCCTGTTCAGGAAATGCTCCTGACGGAAATGGAAACGGACACGAATCCTTCCCCGCAGGAAGTCAGTGATGTAAAAAAAATTCCTATCCCGTCACAAAATGCAGCGCCAAAAAAAGAAGACGGCAGCCGCTCCTATGAAACACCGAGCATGATTGCTCCCGGCGACGCCTCGTCCCTAAATTCGCACTACACCTTCGACACCTTCGTCACAGGCAATTCCAACCGCTTCGCCCATGCGGCAGCACTCGCCGTCGCCGAATCGCCGGGCAGGGTCTACAACCCCTTCTTCATGTACGGCGGCGTAGGACTCGGCAAGACACATCTCATGCACGCCATCGGACACAAGATCCTCGAAAAATTTCCTCAGATGCGCGTCCTCTACATCTCGAGCGAAAAATTCACAAATGAACTCATCAACTCCATCCGAGATGGCAATCCCGAATCCTTCCGCCAAAAATACCGCAATATCGACGTCCTGCTCGTCGACGACATCCAATTTCTCTCGAAGAAGGAGCACACGCAGGAAGAATTTTTCCATACGTTCAACACACTGCACGACGCCAACAAGCATATCATCCTGTCGAGTGACCGTCATCCGCGCGAAATTCAGACGCTTGAAGATCGTCTGCGCTCACGCTTTGAGTGGGGTCTCATCACGGACATCCAGGCACCAGATCTCGAAACGCGCATAGCGATTCTCCGAAAGAAAGCCGCTCTTGAGCACCTCGACGTACCGAACGATGTGATGTTCTCCATCGCCAACCGCATCGACAACAACATCCGCGAATTGGAAGGCGCATTGACGAGGGTCGTCGCCTACGCCTCATTGACAAAGCAGTCCGTCACGACGTCCCTTGTCAACGAGGCTCTCGCCAATATCTTCCCGGAAGAAAAGACGCGCGAAGTGACCATGGAACTCATCCAGGAAGTCGTCGCTTCCTACTTCAAGCTGCGCCTCGATGACCTGCACGGCAAGAAACGAACGAGAAATCTCGCCATGCCGCGCCAGATCGCCATGTACCTATGCCGCGAGCTAACAGGCAACTCCCTGCCACAAATCGGCAATTCCTTCGGCGGACGCGACCACACGACGGTCATCCATGCCTGCGAAAAGATCGGCAAAGAACGAAAAGAGGACAGCAAACTTGACCGCACGATCGAGCAGCTAATGCAGCGCATCGAAAGCCTCTGAACCATTCTCTGCCCCGTCCGTGCATAACCCTGTGGAAAAGCACCATGAAATCCTGTGTCCAATATGTGCACAATTTCTATTTTCGTTTTCCTCTGTGGAAATGTGGATATTCCAGTACGCCTTATCAACATCTTTCCCACAAGGCTTATCCATTAGTATCAAAAGCAGCAAAAGCCTTTTCCACATTTCCACAGCCCCTACTACTATTACGGCTATGCTTTTCTATATTCTTGTACTATAAGTCAATAAGGTGCATGCCATAAAATGACTCATCAAAAAGGAGAACCCCATGAAATTCACCTGCCATAAAAATGAACTCGCTCAGGCGATTCAACTCGTTTCCAAAGCCATTGCCAACAAACCCCAGACACCGATCCTCTCAGGCATATATATGGAGGCCACAAACAATCAAGTGGAACTTCATGCCACAGACAATGAAATGGGCATCATCAGCATCATCCCTTCCGAAGTAGAACAGGAGGGAAAACTTGTCCTATCGGGACGCTATATGCAGGAAGTCATTCGACGCCTGCCCGGAGAAACCGTCACGATCTCCCAAGAAATCGACGAAAACATCAGCAAGATCCAATCGGCCGCGTCCAATTTCACGCTTCTTTCCATGCCGTCTAATGACTTTCCGACGGTAAAACGTCTGGAAGACGGCATCCGTTTCAAAATTCAGGACAACGTGCTTCGAGACATCATCAAGAAGACGGTATTCGCCTGCTCTGCAGATGAAGCACGTCCTGTCTTTACTGGCTGCCAGATGGAAATCAATGGAGAAACTCTGAAGATGGCGGCGACGAACACGCATCGTCTCTCTGTAAAAAAAGAAGTGATTGCAAACCTTTCGGGCGATCTTCATATCATCATTCCCGCAAAAATACTCAATGAGCTTTTGCGTGCCTTGAATTCCGATATGCCCATCGAGGTTGACGTCTGCTGCTCATCGAATCAAGTGAGCTTCCAGTTCGAGAACGTCGTATTAATGTCCCGTCTGATCGAAGGGCAATTCCCAAATTATGACAGCGTCATACCGAAAAACTTCGCTACTACGGTAACGCTCGACACAGAAGACTTTCTTGCCGCTGTTGACCGCGTATCCCTAATCTCGCGCTCCGCCGACTACAATATCATTCGCCTGGAATTTGGCGGAAATCAAGTTCATATCTCGTCGAACAGCCCTGATATAGGAAAGGCCGATGAAATCGTCGCCGCTTCCATCGATGGCCCTGATGTCAATATCGCCTTCAATGCGAAATATGTCACTGACGTTTTGAAGAACATCGACAGCAAAAACTTTCGTTTTCTCTTGAATCAAAGCCTGCAGGCGGCAGCTGTGCGCGAGGAGGACAATCCCACTTTCGTCTACATCGTCACACCCGTGCGCACGCAGAATTGATGTGCGATGAAAGCAAAGAGCCTCCGTCTGAAATGTTTTCGCAACTATGAAGAGCTTGACCTCAGTCTGTCTCCCAATATCAACGTCTTTCTTGGCGAAAACGCGCAGGGAAAGACGAATATTGCGGAGGCTCTTTACTATGCGGCGATCGGTCGTTCGCATCGAACGAATGCGGATGCCGACCTCATCGCTTGGGATGCTCCTGCAGCGAAAATCGAGCTTCTTTTTGAGCGTCTTGACGTGGAAAATACGCTGGAATTTCAATTTCAACGCGGCAAACGCCGTTCCATCCGCAAGAATGGTGAGTCGATCAAAACAAAGGAGCTTTTCGGCGTATTCAATGCTGTCCTCTTCTCTCCCGAGGATCTCTTCCTGATCAAGGGGGCGCCCGCTGAGAGAAGACGCTTCCTCGACGGGGAAATCTCCCAGGCAAGCCCCGCCTACGGCCATGAACTGATGCAGTATACGCGGATTCTCACGCAAAGGAACAGCCTGTTAAAGAAGATTCGGGAGCGCCGTGCGGGAAAGGAAATGCTTTCCCTCTGGGATGAGCAGCTTGCCAAAAGTGCCGCGCATATCGTCGAGAAGCGTTTTCTCGCCGTCAAAAAGCTCAACATGCTGGCAAACCTCATGCAAAGGCGTATTTCTGCAGGGAAAGAGAATCTTTCACTTTCATATGAGCTTTGCGGTGCAGAGGACGAGCCGCCTTGCGTGACAGAGGAGCTTGTTCCATGGTATAATAGGAAGTTGGAGGAGTCCTTGGATCTTGATATTCTGCGCGGCTCGACGAGCGTCGGTCCGCAGAGGGATGATATCCGGCTTGAAGTGAACGGCGTCAACCTTCGCTCCTTCGGTTCGCAGGGGCAACAGCGCACGGGCGTCCTCGCCCTGAAGCTTTCTGAATTGGAGTTTCTTCGCTCGGAGACGGGAGAATATCCAGTGCTTCTGCTCGATGACGTCATGAGCGAGCTGGATGGCACGCGCAGGGAGAAACTCCTGGACTTCATCGGCAGAGAGCATATACAGACCTTGCTCACGGCGACGGACGCCGCATATCTGCCGGAAAAATTTATGGGAAATATCTTCCATGTGCGAGCAGGGAAGATATTTTCTTGATATTGTATAGAATATATTTCCATATAGTATCAAGAAGAATCCTTACTTTACTTTTGGGAAGGCAGATCATGAAACGTTCCTATCGCCGCAATCCCGGCATGGAAAAAATCAATCAGGTGATACCAAAAAGTATCCATGCGCTGGGCAAGAAGATCGAACGCACCTATCAGGAGCGCTTCGTCCTCGCGCGTTGGCCGGAAATCGTCGGCGAAGGCATCGCCGCGCACGTCCAGCCAATTGGCATAGAAGGCGAAAAGCTCCTGCTCCATGCCTCTGTGCCCGCCTGGCGCAACGAGATCACGCTCATGCAGATGACGATTCTTGCGCGCTTCAACACCTTTGCAGGTTTCGAGATGGTGAAGGAACTCGCCTTTTCCTGGAAAAAAGGCGATATCGCCCTCTTTCAAGCTTCGGGGCGTGCGCAGGAAGAAGAAGCCGACGAGCAGGAAGCATACCGAAAGGCTCTGCGGGAGATGACATTGACCGAAGAGGAGCAGGAGGCGTGCGAAAAAAGCGTTTCTCTCGTCAGTGAGGAACGTCTGCGAAGGAAACTTTGTCATATTTCTCTGAGGCGAAAGAAGCGTGAGAAAGCGCTGCGTGCGCTCGGTGAGAAGCCTTGCCCTCAATGCGGCAAGCTGTTTTCCGGCAAGGGAGTGTGCCCTTCCTGCGCCTGCAGGGAGCGGCGCGAAAGACGCCACTCGATCCGCCGCCATTTGCTCGATCTTCCTTGGGTGCGCTATGTGGATATCAAAGATCATCTTCGCTGTACGCCCGCCATGGTCGCTTCCGAGCGCACGCGTCTCGTGCAGGAGCTCGCCCGCCGCATCGAATTCGGCGATTGGGAGAGTCTGGAGGCGAAGACGCTCGTCATGCTCTACCGCTCGCTGCGGCCGGAGCAGCTCACGGAAGACATCGTGCGCCGCACGCTTTACGATCTTCGCCGCGAGATGGCAGAAGGAACGGTATTCCGTCCCTTCCCCAAGCGTTCGGAGATCATGAAAAAGACGGCAAAACGGGGAGCGAAGAGCGGGGAGGGATTCCATGTATCTGCACCTAGGCGATGACAGCTTGGTTGCCGTTTCCAGCATATTGGCGATTCTTGACATAGAGGTATATCAAGAGGCGTCTGGAAATGCTCTCTGGAAGAAGGATATTGCGAAGAGTGCAGAGATAAGAAAAGAGCCGCGCTCCGTCATCGTTACGGATGAAGGGCTTTATTTCTCGGTGATTTCCGCGCAGTCCTTGAAAAAGCGCATACAATCGCCCGCTTATGGAGTGAACCTGCATGATTTTGCAGTGCAGGCATAGATTTTTGAGGAATGATGGAGGGACAATATAGAGATGGAAAAAAAGAAGGATGCGCTCCAAAAAGCGCTCGACCGCGCCGAGCAGGATACGGCTGAGGAGAAGCTGCGCGAAGAGGAAGCGGCGAAGTTTGCCGAGGAAGTACGCGACGATGACCTTGATTTGGAAAACGTCGAAATCCACAAGGATATGGACAGTGCCGACGTCACGGCGGTTGATGGTGACTACGGTGCCAATCAGATTCAGATTCTGGAAGGCCTGGAAGCCGTAAGAAAGCGCCCGGGCATGTACATCGGCAGCACGTCGGAGCGCGGCCTGCACCATCTCGTCTACGAGGTGGTCGACAACTCGATCGACGAGGCTCTGGCTGGCTATTGTGACCATATTGACGTGACGATCGAAAGGGATAACAGCATCACCGTCGTCGACAATGGGCGAGGTATCCCCGTCGATATGCATGAGAGCGGCAAGCCTGCGGTTGAGGTGGTCCTGACCGTCCTGCACGCGGGCGGCAAGTTCGGCGGCGAGGGCTACAAGGTGTCGGGCGGCCTGCACGGTGTCGGCGTCTCCGTCGTCAATGCGCTCTCCACGTCGATGGACGTCGAAGTTAAGCGCGACGGCAAGATCCACAGCATACGTTTCGAGCAGGGTGTGACAGCCGCTCCTTTGACGGTCATCGGCGAGACGGAAAAGACGGGAACGAAGGTTCACTTCGTTCCTGACCCTGAGATCTTCACGGTGACGCAGTACAGCTTTGACACCTTGAAGCATCGTCTGCGCGAGCTGGCCTTTCTGAATCAGGGCATCACGATCCGCCTCGTGGACAAGCGCGGTGAGGGGCGCGAGGAGTCGTACTTCTATGAGGGCGGCATCCGCTCCTTCGTCGAGCATCTGAACCGCAAGAAGGAAGTCATTCATCCGACACCGATCTACTTCAATGGCATCAAAGATGATACCGTTGTGGAAATCGCCATGCAGTACAACGATAGCTACATGGAGAATATCTACAGCTTTGTCAACAATATCAACACCGAAGAGGGAGGCACGCATCTCGCGGGCTTCAAGATCGCTCTGACGCGGGCGGCGAACGACTTCGCACGAAAGCAGGGGATATTGAAGGACAAGGACGGCAATCTCTCGGGCGAGGACGTCAGAGAGGGCTTGACCTGCGTCATCAGTCTTAAGATTCATGAGCCGCAGTTCGAGGGGCAGACGAAGACGAAGCTCGGCAATTCCGAGGTGCGCGGCATTGTCGATTCCATCGTGACCGAAGGACTGACCGAGTATTTCGAGGAAAATCCTGCCATTACGAAGAAAGTCATCGAGAAGGCGATCATGGCGTCTCGTGCGAGGGAAGCTGCGCGAAAGGCGCGTGAGCTTACACGGCGCAAGAATGCGCTCGAAGTGTCGAGCCTGCCCGGAAAGCTTGCAGACTGCTCGATCAAAGATCCCGAGCAGGCGGAAATCTACCTCGTCGAGGGCGACAGCGCCGGCGGCTCGGCGAAGCAGGGGCGCGACCGCCGCTTCCAAGCAATCTTGCCCTTGCGCGGTAAGATTCTGAACGTCGAGAAAGCGCGTCTCGACAAGATCTTTGCCAACGCTGAAATCCGCACGATGATCACGGCGTTTGGCACGGGCATCAGCGACGACTTTGACATCGCGAAGCGCCGCTACGGCAAGATCATCATCATGACCGATGCCGACGTCGATGGTTCGCATATCCGCACGCTCCTTCTGACCTTCTTCTATCGCTACATGAAGCCGCTCATTGAGCGCGGCCACGTCTACATCGCGCAGCCGCCGCTCTATCAGATTCGCAAGGGCAAGAAGCACTGGTACACCTACAGCGACGACGAGCTGGCGCAGAAGCTCAACGAAGTCGGCAGAGACAACGCGACCGTGCAGCGCTACAAGGGTCTCGGCGAGATGAATCCCGAGCAGCTTTGGGAAACGACGATGGATCCCGAAGGCAGGACGATGCTCCAAGTACGCATGGAGGACGCTGAAGAAGCTGACGAGCTTTTCACGATCCTCATGGGCGACAAGGTGGAGCCGCGCCGCCAGTTCATAGAAGAGCACGCCAAGCATGTGAGAAATCTCGATATTTAATAAAAAACGGAATCTATTCCTCTGAAATCATGATATAATGATGAAGAAGGAATAGATTCCATTTTTTATTATCACAAGGAGAATATCATGAAACTGATCGAGCGTGCATCTTATATGGATTTCCTGCAGCGCAATCGTGAGCGTCCTATCATCAAGGTGGTATCGGGCGTGCGCCGCTGCGGTAAATCCACGTTGTTTTCCCTCTACCAGCATCATTTGCTGCAAGACGGCGTGACAGAAGAGCAGATTCATGTCATCAACTTCGAGAATCTGGAATTTGAAGACCTGCAAGAGTATCATGCTCTGTATCGCTATGTATGCGAAAGGCTCGTGCCAGGAAAGTGGAATTACGTCTTTCTCGATGAAATCCAACATGTGCCTCAGTTTGAAAAGGCCGTGGATAGTCTCTTTATCAAGGAAAAAGTGGACATCTATATCACGGGGTCGAATGCTTATTTCATGTCGAGCGATCTGGCAACCTTGCTTTCCGGCCGCTATGTGGAGCTTCGTATGCTTCCTTTGTCCTTTCGTGAATTCTGCAGTCGCGAGAGGCTGCAAGAAGCGTTCAGTCTGCAGGAGCTGTACGAAAAGTATACGAAAGAAAGTTCCTTTCCCTATGCCATGCAGCTTGACGGACGAGAGAAGGATATCAACGAGTACATGCAAGGGATATACAGCACGATTCTTTTGAAAGATATCGTGGCGCGTCTGCGCATTGCTGACGCCAAGATGCTCGAAAGCGTTACGAAGTATCTCTTCCTTCACGTAGGAAGCCTGCTTTCTCCCAAGAAGATAGCGGATTCCATGACGAGTGCGGGAAGAAAGATCGACGCTAAGACGGTGGAGCGATATTTGCAGGGTTTGCAGGACGGACTTCTCGTCTATCAGGCCGATCGTTTCAACCTTGTCGGCAAGGAAGTGCTGCGTATCAATTCAAAATACTATGTGGTAGACGCTGCCATGCGCTTTTTCCTCATCGGCAGGAAGGGGCAGGATACGGGGCATGTACTGGAAAATATCGTTTATTTGGAGCTTCTGCGGCGTGGTTATCGCGTCTACGTCGGTGCTCTGCCGAGCGGCGAAGTAGACTTCGTAGCGCAGAATGAAAGAGGTCATGTCTACATCCAAGTGGCAGAATCGACCCAGCGGCCGGAGGTTCTGGAACGTGAGCTGAAATCCTTGCGATCGATCAAGGATAATTACCCGAAATATCTTCTGACCTTGGATGAAGTGAATGCGACGGCAGATTACGACGGCATAAAGAAGAGGAATGTCCTGCGCTGGTTATTGGAAGAGGAATGAAATAGGGCTGTGCCGACATCTCCACGACGTCGGCACAGCCCTATTTGCTGGACAACTCTTCCCTATATCTCGATTTTGTGCATATCACGCGCTTGCTGCATCTTTCCCGCCAGGTCTTCGAGCGCGGTTCCTGAAACAGCTTCGACGGCGGCGAGGACGACGCCCTCGACGAGCGGGGCATCGATGAGTTTGAGGCGGCGATCTGCCATGGATTCGAGGACCATTTCTGCCGTCATGACGGCGCTGCCCATATCCATGAAGAGGGCGACGCCGTCGTCTGTATATGCCTTGTCAATGGCGGAGGCGATCTTCTCGTAACTTGTGCCGAGACCATCTTCCTCCGTACCGCCGGCAGCGATAATCGTTACATCGCGTGCCATCATTTTGGCGACTTCGACGACGCCTTCCGCAAGTTTTTTGCTGTGGGAAACAACGACGATGCTGAACATGATGCTCGCCCCCTTACATAGCATCTGCCATGGCACGCAGCATGAAAGAAGAGGATACAGCACCCGGATCTCTGTGGCCGAGGCTGCGCTCGCCGAGATAACTCGCGCGTCCCTTGGTGGCGACGAGATCCTTCGTGCGCTCCGCCCCCTTTTCGGCGGCGACAGCGGCGGCTTCCAAGGCTTCCTTGAGTGTCTTCTTCGCTTCTATGGCTTCACGCATGGCACGTTCGGCAGGGCAAAGGGCATCGAGCATAGTCTTTTCCCCGATAGTCGATTTGCCGCGCATCTTTATGCCCTCGATGGAGGCGGAAAATGCTGCGAGAAAGTCTTCGGCGGAAAGATCCATCTTTCCCTTGAGCACATCGCCCGCCTTCATGAAAGCCGTGCCGTAGAGGGGGCCTGAAGCTCCGCCAACACTCGATACGATGGCCATGCCGATGCCCTTGAATATGGCGCCGCTGTCCTTTCCAATGAGAGAAGGAAGTTTTTCCATCACGGTTTTTGCGCCGCGTGCCATATTGATGCCGTGATCTCCATCACCGATGGCGCTGTCAAGCTCAGTCAGGACATCCTTTTCCGCTTCGATTTTTTCAGAGATTGCTTTCATGATTTCCAGAAGCTTTTTCGTATCCATACATTGTCCCTTCATTCTTTGTTCCGTTTCAAAGAGTTGTTTCTATCTTATTTTTTCCAGGCAAGTGTATCAGCTTTGGCGTCGTAAAGGCGCTTCATATCCTCGTCAAGACGCAGGAGCGTCAGGGAGAATCCCGCCATTTCGATGGCCGTCATATAGTTGCCGACCATCGTGTCGTATACCTTGACGCCCTTTTCCTTCAAGTAATCCTGCACGAAGTTGTTGATGATGTAAAGTTCCATCAAGGGGGTTGCACCCATACCGTTGACGAGGACGATGACCTCCTTGCCGGAGTAGTCGAGGTCGGCAAGAATGGGATCAAGAAGCCTCTTCGCTGCTTCATTGGCCGAGAGCATTTTCTCACGGCTTGTGCCCGGCTCGCCATGGATGCCAATGCCGATCTCAACTTCGTCTTCTGCGAGCGTGAAACCGTGCTTTCCAGCAGCTGGAACAGTGCACGGGGCGATCGCCATGCCCATCGAGCGGACGTTCTGGATGACATCTTCGGCACACGCTTTGACTTCGGCGAGGGAGGCGCCCTCTTCGGCACGCGCTCCTGCAATCTTATGGACAAAGATCGTTCCAGCGACGCCACGCCTGCCCGTCGTATAGAGGCTGTTCTTGACGGCGACATCGTCGTTGACGATGACGTAGTCGGCGTTGACGCCTTCATCCTTCGCCATGTCAATCGCCATTTCGAAGTTCAGGACATCGCCCGTATAATTCTTGACGATTGCGAGGACTCCCGCCTCCGTGGCGACGGCCTTGATTCCTTCATAAATCTGGTCGGGTGTCGGCGAGGTGAATACGGATCCTGCCACGGCGCAGTCGAGCATACCGCTGCCGACGTAGCCGCCATGCGCCGGCTCATGACCGCTGCCGCCGCCGGAGACGAGCGCGACCTTGCCTTCCTTTCTCGGAGTGCGCACGATGATGTTTCCTTCGTCGAGCTTCCGGAGCTTTTTCGGTGCTGCCTTGGCGAGGCCTTCAATCATCTCGCGCTCGACATCATCCACCTTGTTGATGAGCTTTTTCATCGATGTACCGCCTTTCTCTCTTGTCATCCTATATTGCGAAGCCGATATGGGTTCGTATCGATCATCTTTGAAACGCACTGTAATCGAGTGAATCAAAGCCTTCAAGCAGTTTTCTGACCTTCTCGGCGATGGTGAGAACGCCACCCTTTTTTCGGCTCTCGATGTTCAGCGGCATGTTCGGGTCGTGCAGCGACATGCGCAGGAGCGCCCAGCCGTCGGGGAATACGAGACGCACGCCTTCGTAGGATGGTTCGGCCATCTTGATGCCGTTCTCCTTGGCACGTTGTGTGACGGCCTCAAGCACATCCGCCGCATAGCTGCGGGCATCTTCGACTCCTATGATCTTCAAGCGATATTCGCGCGCTTCCAACGGGTGTGCGAGCTTTTCAATGAGCGAGTGAAGCGTGCGCCCTTCCCTCTTCGCTTTGGCTGCTGCGATGAGGAGTTTCACGGCGAGGTACGCGCCGTCGTCGAGATAGTAGTTCTCGGAAAGTGCGCCATGCCCCGAGGTCTCGATGGCAAGCGGTGATACCGTTCCTTCTTCATTGAGGCGCATGCATTCGTTGATGACGTTCTTGTAGCCGCGCTTGAAGCGATGGTGATGGAGGTGGAGTTCGTTTTCCAAAAAGTCGGTCAGCTCGTCGGAAGTGATCGAGTCCGTGACGATCGTCGACTTTGGATAGTCGGGCGCTAGGATGGCCGCCATCATGGCGATGAGCGCATTGCGGTTGATTTCTTCGCCCGTGGGCAGGACGGCGCTCATGCGGTCGACATCGGTATCAAAGATCAGGCCGAGATCGGCATGGTTTTCGAGGACGGCTTCCTTGATGGCGGCCATCGCTTCGTGGTTTTCGGGGTTCGGAATATGGTTCGGGAACATGCCGTCCGGCTCTAAGTAGCGGCTTCCCGTAGTGTCTGCTCCCAGCGGGGCGAGCACCTTCGTGGCAAAGAAGCCGCCGCTGCCGTTGCCGGCGTCGACTGCGATGCGCATTCCGGCAAGAGGCTTCTCCTCGGGCGCAGCGGAAAGCCCCTCGCGAATCTTCTTCTGCAGATGGTCGGCATAGACGGAGATGAGGTCAAACTTCTCAGCTTCTTTTTCGTCTCCTTGAACCAAGGGATTCTTCGAGGCGTAGGAAAGAACCTGCTTGATGTCACTCGCTTCGAGTCCGCCATTTTTTGTGAAGAACTTCATGCCGTTTCGGTTGTAGGGCAGATGGCTCGCCGTGATCATGATGGAGCCGTCCGCCCTTGTCTCATCGAAGAGGATGGACATGAACATCGCAGGCGTGGAAGAAAGGCCGCAGTCGAGCGCTCGGACGCCACGGGAAAGAAGAGCGGCGAGTATGACACGCTTCAAGCAGGGAGCGGAAATGCGCGAGTCATGTCCGACGGCGATCGTCATGTCCTGCGCTTTCCTGCCAATCTTCTCTTCAAGGAAATCTACGAAGCCGTTCGCGATGCGGCCTGCGGCCTCTTCCGTCAGATTGACGGGCTCGTCGGCGACGCCGGATACGGCAATGCCGCGCACGTCGCTGCCGTTCTGCAATTTCATCCATTGTTTTTCCGCAATCATGGTAATCCCCCCATGGTGCAATCCATTTTCTTCAGGGGATATTATACCATATTTTTAGAATAATTTGCGTTTTTTATTCTGTCATTTATCATTCGTACCAAAAAATTCTTCTTCAGCCGCTATGCACAGAGCATGATAAATCGGCAGGTGAAGTTCCTGTATGCGGTATGTTTCCTTGTCGGGAACGGCGAGGAGAATGTCGGTCAGAGCACGCAGTTTGCCGCCGCCCATGCCCGTCAGAGAGATGACGGAGATGCCGAAAGCGCGTGCGACCTGCGCAGCATAGAGAACATTCTGCGAATTACCCGACGTGCTGATGGCGAGAAGGACGTCGCCCTCCCTGCCAAGACCGAATACCTGCTGGGCGAAGACGAGATCGGGCGCCTGATCGTTGGCAAATGCCGTGCCGAGGGCAATTTGGTTGACGAGGGAAAGAGCGGGCAGGGCTTCCTGCAGGTTCTCGATGAGGTACGCTGCATCTTCGGGGCAGGCGTCCACGAGCTTTTGCCTCTTGTCCTCGCCCAGGCGGCGCGGCAGAAGGAAGCCCTTCATCAGCTCTCCAGTGATGTGCTCGGCATCGGCTGCGCTGCCGCCGTTGCCACAGATGAGCAGTTTGCCGCCTTTTTTGTAGCAATTGATAATCGTTTCTACAGCGGCTTTCAGCGGCTCTTCCATGGGAGCGAGCACAGGATAGCGCTCGATCAGATGGTCGATCTTGGCGAGTGTCGTTTCTTTGGCCATATTTATCCCCCTTCTCTATGCGTTTTTCTTCTTGTGGAAATGCTTCCAGCCGATTCGTGCAAGGAAAACGGCGGCGACGAGCAGGGCGATTCTCCAAGCGGCCTTGAAAATGTTGTCGCTCACGCTTTCTGTCGCGTCCACCGCCTTGTCCCCATTGTCGTCTCGCGCCGCCTCCTGATAGCGCTTCGTCGGCGTAGGGCAAGACGCTGCGTGTGCGACGGAGTCAGTGGAAATATATGCTGTGTTTGCGCCCGCAACAAAGATAGGAGCCATGCCGCCGGCAAAAGCTCCCATCATGAGTGCAGCAATGATTTTTTTTCGGAAAGGAATAAAATTCATGATTCTCTCTTCTTTTCTAGGGGAGCGCTGAAATATCAATGCGCATCCCTTGCATAAGCAAAAACCGCAAAAGTCAGACTTCAAGAGAGCCTCAAGGTTTGCATTTTTCCTGGTCAAGCACCTTTTGCAGGGTACGAACCAGAAAGAGATGCGTCTCATAGTCGAGATCGTTCGCATCGTAGAGCATGCGCTTCTTGAGGGCGTCGATCTGCTTTTGCAGTTTTTGCCGCGTCTCGTCCGTCAGACTCATGCGTTGTGTCCGTTTTCTTCCAACATCATCTGTTGTTGGGCACGACTATCCCAGCCCTCTTCCTGCAGCTTTTCGGGCGCAGGGGAGAGCCTGTCGAGGATTTCCTGAGTCTCCGGATCCATCTCATCAAAATCCGCTTTATTCATTTTGACCAGCCACCTTTATACCTATATTTTACCACGAAACCCCAAGAGGTCAAGCCCAAAGGGCGCAGACCGATTGGTTAGGTTTCTGTAAGGCGTCAGGACATATGTACAGCATGTCTCTTGGATGACGCTATCGCAGGCAATAGGCGAAAAAGCAATTCATGCCGCTATGCGTGGCGGCTGAACATATGTCCTGAAAGTTTACCACGAAACCCCAAGAGGTCAAGCCCAAAGGGCGCAGGCACAATCGGATATGAACAGCGGTTGACGGCTTCTGCCTGTCTATGCTACAATCAAAGAACGCAATAGGCGTTTTCTATGCTGCTCTTTTGAGAAGCCTTTTCCAGTTCGGAGCGCGGCGCCTTGGTCTTGCGCAATGGAGTCTCGTGAACCCCGTCAGGTCCGGAAGGAAGCAGCGGTAAGCGAATCGCTTCATGTGCCGCGAGGGCGCCTGGGAGTCGCGCCCCGAAGTGGAAAAGGAGTATTTGCTGCTGTACGGAGTTTCGGCTTGGTGCGGCAGCTTTTTTCTATGGATTCGTCTGCAATTTTTTATGCGTTCAGGGAGGGAAGATATGGCTTACATCGCGCTCTACCGCCAATGGCGGCCGGGGAGCTTCAAGGATCTCGTGGGTCAGACGGCCGTATCGAGGACGCTTTCCCATGCGATTTCCGCAGGACGCATCGCCCATGCCTACCTCTTTTCCGGCCCGCGCGGCACGGGCAAGACGAGCACGGCGAAGATTCTCGCGAAGTCGCTGAACTGTGAGAAGGGGCCGACGCCCGAGCCTTGTGGCGTCTGCAAAAGTTGCATGAAGATCGCCGACGGCACGGCGCTCGACGTCTTTGAGATCGATGCGGCGTCGAACCGCGGCATCGACGAGATGCGGGACTTGCGCGAGAAGGTGAAGTTCACGCCCGCCGAAGGGCGCTACAAGGTCTACATCATCGACGAGGTGCACATGCTGACGACGGAGGCATTCAACGCGCTCCTCAAAACGCTCGAAGAGCCGCCCGCCCATGTCGTCTTCATCCTCGCGACAACAGAGCCGCACAAGGTGCCGGCAACGATCCAGTCGCGCTGCCAGCGCTTCGACTTTCGGCGCATCACGGTCGAGGAGATCGAAGCGAGGCTCGTCTATGTGGCACAGGAGATGAAGATCCCGTGCGAGAAGGAGGCGCTTCGCCTCATCGCGCGGCAGGCGGACGGCGGCATGAGGGACGCGCTGTCCCTGCTTGACCAGTGCGCGAGCTTGGACGGCGATACATTGACGGCGGCATGCGTCGAGGAGAACCTCGGTCTCATCGGACATGAGCCGATCTATCGCCTGACGAAGGCGATCGGCGAGCGTGCGAAGGGCGAAGTCTTGGAAACGATCGCGGAGCTTCTCGCGCTCGGCAAAGATCCGATGCAGCTCTTGGCGGAATTGACGCTTCATCTGCGAAGCCTCATGATCTACGAGGCGGCGGGCGCTATTGCGGCGCTCAATCTCGCGGATGACACTGGAGCTGCGCTCGAAGAGCAGAAGGCGCTTTTCACGCAGGCGCAGATCATGGCGATGATCGCGCGTCTGCACGAGGCGATGGCGGAGCTTCGCTGGACGCCGCAGCCGCGCATCACGCTTGAGGTCGCGCTGCTTTCGCTCTGCCGTGAGAATGTGGAAGATAGTGCAGAAGGTGCACCAGTGCCAACCCACCCCGCAGCGTCCTCCTCCGCCGAAGCGGCGCGCATCGCCCGCCTTGAGGCGGAGCTTGCCGCCCTCAAGGCGCAGCTTTCGGCACAGCCTGCGAGAGCAGCCGCGCCTGCAGCATCTCCTCTTCCGACTGCGAGAAGACGGGCGGCAAGTCACACGAACGAATTGGCTTCTTCCGGCATGCCGGCACATGATAGCGCACCGCTTGCCTCTTCTGCTCCTGCCGCACAGGCTGTGCCGAATCCTGAGGGAGAGAAGATTTACGCCGAACTTCTCTCCCGCCTGCAGGAGAAGCAGCGCATCTCCGTTCTCGCGTGCCTCAAGGGCGCCTCTTTCGTCGGAAGCGGCGCGGGCACGTTTCGCCTGCATTTTTCAAGTCCCCTGCTCGCACGGCGCACAATGCGCGACGACTACCGAAAGATCGTCGAAGAATTGCTCGCCGAGATCGCAGGTACACCGCTTGCAATCTCGTGCGAAGCGCAGGCTGCACCGCCTGCCGCACCGCCTCCTGCGCCGAAGAAAAAGCCGCCGTTGGCGGCGCTCGATGAGATCGAGCCGCGAGGGCTTTCGCCGAAGCCGCTGGAGATCGACGAGAATGAGCTTTCGCCCGAAGAGCGAAGTCGTCTGCAAAATGCCGTTTCGCTCCTCGGCGGACATCTCGTCGACCTGCCCGAAGAGCAGCGCATCGCCGCCCTCGCCGCGAGCGGCAAGGCAGTCGCCAAGTCCGTGGCCGAGACGGCAGAAGGCAAGGACGCGCCGCCACTCGATGACGCGCCGGTGCCAGATGACATTTCGCTGCCCGATGATGCGCCAGTGCCAGATGATGTGCCGCTACCAGATGATGACGACGCACCACCGCCGGAGGAAAACAGTTGACCTAAGAGCCGCTTTGCGGCTATAATCGAAGGAAAAGCGCAGGCGAAGCGCCTGCTTTTGAAAGGAGAAACGCAATGTTTGGTGGAATGGGAAACATGGGTAATATGCAGGGCATGATGAAGAAGGTGCAGAAGCTTCAAAATGACATGAAGAAGATGCAGGAGGAGCTGAAGAAAAAGACCGTCGAGGTGTCGGCGGGCGGCGGCGCCGTCAAGATCGTCATGAACGGCGAGAAGGAAGTGCAGTCGCTTCATATCGATCCCGCCGCCGTCGATCCCGAGGATGTCGAGATGCTGCAGGATCTCCTCTCGGCCGCCTTCAACGAGTCGGTCAAGAAGGTCGACGACATGATGGCGGGCGAGATGGGCAAGCTCACGGGCGGTCTCGGCCTTCCTCCGGGCATGTTCTGAGATGCAGTACATCGCACCGCTGGCAAAACTCATTGAACACTTTCGCGCACTGCCGGGCATTGGCTCCAAGACGGCAGTGCGTCTTGCTTATCACGTCCTCGACATGGATGCAGCGAAGGCGCGGGCGCTCGCTGAGGCGATCGTCGAAGCGCGGGAGAAGATCGGCTTTTGCAGCGTCTGCTGCAACCTCTCAGACCAAGATCCATGCGCGATCTGCGCGTCGGAAAAGCGCGACCGCTCGAAGATCTGCGTCGTCGAGCAGCCGCAGGATGTCGCCGCCGTCGAGCGCATGAAGGACTACAAGGGTCTTTACCATGTGCTGCACGGCTCGCTTTCGCCGCTCTCGGGCGTAGGCCCTGAGAACCTTCGCGTGAAGGAGCTTCTGCATCGGCTGGAAGGAGAGGCGGGCGCTGAGGTGCAGGAGATCATCATGGCGACGAATCCCACGGTCGAGGGCGAGGCTACGGCGATGTACCTCGCGCGGCTCTTGAAGCCCGCAGGGCTCAAGGTCACGCGCATCGCGCACGGCCTGCCCATCGGCGGCGATCTCGAATACGCTGACGAAGTCACGCTTGCCAAAGCGCTCGAAAACAGAAAGGAAATCTAATATGCTCGAAATCATCGCGTCGCTCGCCGTCAGCATTCTGCTTCTTTGCATCGTAGCGAAGCTCCTCGCCCTGCCCTTGCGCCTTTTGATGAAATTCATCGTCAACAGCGTTATCGGTGCGGTGCTGCTCTCCATCGTCAAGCTTCTGGGCTTTCATGTGACGATCAACATCTTTACGTCGCTCGTTGCAGGAATCTTCGGCGTCCCCGGCGTGCTCATAGTGCTCGCGTGGAGCTATTTGTAAGAAAAAGTACATTGGGCAGACGGCGCTGCTGGGTGTATTCGTGTTTTCTAAACATCTTGAAACAATGAAGAAGGCAAGACATTGAACGAAGAAAAAGCAAGGAATGTGGACAAGCTCTGGACGGCGGAATTCATCGGCATGAGCGCCACGAATTTTTTTCACCTCATGGCACAGTACATCCTCATCGTCGGACTGCCCATCTACATCATGAACGAGATGAAGGGCGGCGAGCTGGAAGCGGGGCTTGCCATGACCTTCTTCCAGATCGGCGCCGTCTCCTCGCGCCCGTTTGCCGGCCGGCTCATCGACAGCCTGCACAAGGGCAGGCTGCTCCTTGGCGCGACGCTCGCCTTCTTCGCCATCATGCTCGCCTTCTGCTTCGCGCATACGGAAGAGGCGCTCTACACGCTGCGCCTTCTGCAGGGCATCGAATTTGCGCTCGGCACGACGGCGGCGGCGACCTTGGCGGCGCTCGTCCTGCCTGCGGCGAAGAAGGGAACGGGCATTGGCTACTTCGCACTCTCGACGAATCTCGCGATGGTCGTCGGGCCTCTTACAGGCCTCCTTATCATACGCTCCTTCGGTATGATGGCGCTCTTCGTCTTCCTTGCGGCGAGCGCCCTTTTCACGCTTTGGCTCGCAAACCGCAGGAAGCTCCCCGATGAGATCGTTGTGCCAAAAGAGAAAAAAGGCTGGGGATTCTCCCTCGTCGAGCGGCAGGCGCTTCCTGCGGCTCTCATTGGCGGACTCATGTTCTTCGCTTACGGCGGCGTCCTGACCTTCATCCCGCTCTATGCGCGCACGCTCGGCATGGAAGAGAACGTCAGCGCCTTCTTTGCCATATTTGCGCTCATCATCGTCGTGACGCGCCCCTTCATCGGCCGCATCTTCGATCAGCGCGGCGCCGACTATACGGTTTATCCGGGGCTTCTCCTCTTCTTCCTCGGCTTCTTGTGCTTTGCCGCAGCCGGATCGCCCGCGGCCTTTCTCGCCTCCGCCGCGATTTTGGGCGCGGGCTTCGGCGCTGCAAGCCCCGCCTTGCAGACGCTCGCTGTTGCGAGCGTCGCGCCCGAGCGTGCGGGACTTGCGACGGCGACCTACTTCTGGGCGCTCGACATCAGCGTCGGCTTTGCTGCCGCGACCTTGGGACTCGTCGCCGCCCGCTTCGGCTATGCGGCGCTCTACGGCCTCCTCTGCCCTGCCGTCCTCGTCCTTGCCGTCATCTTCTATACGATTTGGCGCAGGAGGCGCAAGAAAATCGCATAGGAAAAAGACTGTGCATAAGTCGAAGCCATCGACTTATGCACAGCCTTTTCCTATGTATATGATTTATATTCTTTTTACATCGGCGAAGCAGAGCTTTGGCACATGGTTGATGAGGTTCCATTCATGCGCTTTCCGATAGAACAGTTCCAGACCTTTGAGATGCTCGTCTTTCAAATCCCAGCGGATGACCTGCAGGTATTCTTCAAGCTGCTGGAAGGTGAAGTCCTTTTCTTCACGCACGGATTCGATTGTCGCGTACTTGTTGGAGACTCCTTCCGCCATGCCTCGGACGAGACGCTCGTAGACGAGCTGCAGCTTTTCGGGTGATTCCTTCGCGAAGGTGCGGTTCGCTGTCCAAAGAGAATAGACCATGCCGAGTCCCGTGAGCTTGTGCCACTCAGCGCCGAGATCGTAGTAGTGGAGGTCCTCGCGGCGGTGGTGATAGAGCCAGAGCGCATCGTCGCCGATGAAGAGCGAGCCTGCCGCATCGTCAGGCACAGGATTCTGCGGCACGATGTGGCGCACATAGTAATTGGGGCTTGCGTCGTATCCTTCCTTGAGGATGATCTTCAAGAGGCAGTGGCTCGTCGCCGATTTCGCCGTGAGGATGATGCGGTCGTTCCTGATTTCCTCAAGGGGCTTTTTTGTCACGAGGAGGATGCTCGTGACCTCCTTGTCCGTGCGCACGCAGATGTCGGGCAGGATGACAAGGCTTTCGTCGCCCTGTGCGTAGATGATGGATGATATACCGCTCACATCGAGTCTGCCCGCCAGAAGTTCGCGGTTCAGCTCCGCTGGCACGCCCGGCACGAGGTGCAGGCCTCGATTTCCGCCGTGCGCGAAGCTCCAGGTGAGCGGCAGGATATTGAGAAAATGGATGTGCCCGACCCTTGGCTCTGCCATAAACGTCTCCTTTCGGAAGAATGAAAAGATTCAGCGCTTCTTTACATATACTCCCACATGTGAAGCAAAGGGCCGCGCCCCTTGCCGATATCGAGCCCTGCGCGGATGGCGCCCGTGATATACGCCTTGGCGTCCTCTACGGCGATGGTCAGCGGCTTTCCTGCTGCAAGGCCGCAGGCGATTGCCGTCGAGAGCGCACAGCCCGTGCCATGCGTATTCTTGTTGTCGATGCGTGCCTGCTTGTACCAACGCGCCTTGCCATCCGCGTAGAGCAGATCGTCGGCGCTCTCTACGAGGTGGCCGCCCTTGATGAGCACGGCGATCGGAAACCTCTCGGTCAGGACTTTGGCGGCTTTGAGCATGGAATCTTCGTCGGTGATAGCGACGCCGGTGATGGCTGCAGTCTCGGGCAAATTTGGCGTGACGATGTCGACGAGCGGCAGAAGTTCGTCGACCATCGCGAAGAGCGTGTCGCTCGTGATCAGATCGCAGCCGCTCGTCGAGGCGATGACGGGATCGAGCACGATGTTTTTCGCGTCCTTTTCCCGCAGTTTCTCGGCGATCGTATGTACGATCGTGTCGTTTGCCACCATGCCGATCTTGACGGCGTCGGGACGGATGTCATCGTAGATGGCGTCGATCTGCTCCGCGATGAAGTCCGGAGGAATGACGAAGGTATCGCGAATTCCCATCGTATTTTGCACGGTTAGCGCCGTCGAGATGTTCATCGCGTACATCTTATGCGCCGTGATGGTCTTGATGTCCGCCTGTATGCCTGCGCCGCCGCTCGGATCCGAGCCTGCGATCGTCAGAACCTTTCGGATGTCCTTCATGCTGCATTCCTCCCAAAAAAGACCGGATGGATGGAGTCTTCCAAAGATACTCATATAGTATTTATATATCTATAGTATACCATAAAGATTAAGGTTCTTGCCACAAATCGTATAGGGCGATCATGTTCCTGAGGCGTCGCTTCTCCTCGCTTGTCAGCGTATGACTGATGGATTTTCCTTCTGCCGTCGACCAGTAAACGAAACGCGCTGTGCGGGCATTTGACGCGCGGCGAAGGATAGAAGCTCCCTCTTCACCCAAAGCGATCTGGGAGCGTTCCGTCAGAAACTCGACGTCCTTGTCGAGATGGTCGTGTCGCTTCTTTTCCTCGATCTTCCAAGTGCGTCGCTCGCCGTCCGCCTCGATGGCGAAGTGGTCGCCGAAGATCCAGCCGCGCATGCTGTTTTCGTGCATCGAATAGTAGTAAAGGATGTTGCAGCGAAACGTCGAGTCCCGACTGTGTCCGAGGAGCGGCTGGACGTAGAGACCTCCCGAAAGCTTCTTTTCCTCTGGATACCTGTACCATGTATAGGATCCCGAGTCCACGCGTTCCATGCCCTCCTTGAGCTTTTCGATGCGAGCCTCACGCTCTTTTCTTCGCGTCTCTTCAGCAAGACGTTCTGCCTCACGCTCTTCGCGCTGTGCCGCCTCCTGCGCAGCTTCTTCAGGCGAAAGAGTTTCCTCTTCGAGAAGAGCGAGCACCGACTGCGTTTCATCGCGGTGCGTGCTGCTGTAATAGAGCATCGCACCCGTAAAGAGAGCGACGAGCACGCAGAACAAGATTGCATAGCGGACAATCCTCACACTTTTGACTCCTTTTTGCAAGGTCACTTTTCTTGATTCGTTTCTCTATTATACACGGAATCCACTTCATTTGCACAAAAAATTGTGCAGTTTCTCCCGTGCGTACTTGACAATAGGTCTATGGAATTATATGATACTCGTGTGGCTTTGTATCGCAAATCTGCTTAATCTATACAGCATCTGTGATTTTTGGAATAAAGTGCTCTTTGACTTTTATCGAAATTTTTATCGAAAAGAAAGGAATGATACGCCTTGAAGCAGTTCTCCTTCTTGCTGTATAAGGAAGAGGATCTTGCTCTGTGTTTGCAGGAGGCAAAGGATGCTGTCGCCTCCATGGCGCACATTTCCGATCTTCTCGTGACGCTTTTCGCCTCGGAGCTTTCCGTTCATACGATGGAGAACTTTGAACGAGCAACAAGGAGAATTTTCCCACAGGCGAAAGTCGTGGGGCTTGCGGCGGAATGCGGCTTTGCCAACGGCAAGATGTGGAGCGGAGAGGACGATTTGCCTGATGCGGCGAGCGCTGCCGTTACTTTTACCTTTTTTTCCTCTTCACGTGTCATTCCCTTGGCGTTCGATGAGCAGTCCGACATATCGGCTGCGGCGCAGGGACTTGTTCAGACGATCTCGCAGGAAAGGGCGACGAAGGCTGTCGGTCTGTTCTTCGCGGCGCAGGTGCCGGGCATCATGAATCTTCTGGACGCCCTTTCGGATGTGGATGAGGAGATCGTGCTCTTCGGTGGGCTTCTTTCCGATCAGACCGACGAGAGACGCGTTATCATCGATCTTGCGGGACACAGACTGTCGCGCGGCTTTCTTGCCGTCGTCTTTGTCGGCGAGGAGCTTCACGCCAAGGTGCTGACTTCGTTCGGCTGGAAGCCCTTTGGACCCGAAGTACAGATCACGCGCATGGCAGACGATCGTACGATCGTCGAACTCGATGAAAAGCCCGCGAGTGAATTCTTCTCCCATTATCTCGGCATACGCCATTGCTGGGAATCGCTTGCGAGCGTAGAGACCTTCCCCATGTGCCTGAAGCGAAACGGCGCGACGATCGCGCGTCTTCTCATGGACATTCGTGCTGACGGTTGCGTATATGTCAGCGCCGACCTCCGAGAGGGAGAACGTCTGCGCATCGCTTCGGGCGATCCCATCGCCATCATCAGCGAAGCGCAGAGGATGCATGCGGAGCTTTGCGAATTCTCGCCCGAAGCCGTCTTCATGGTCAACTGCATGGGGCATTACATCATGCTGCAGAAGAATAATGTTTACGAATATGCTGCTATCTCACGTGCCGTGCCCACGCATGGATTCTATTCCTACGCGGAGTTTTTCCGCAGCAGGGGAAAGTTCATGAAGACGAATATCATGATGGTCAGCATCGGCTTCCGTGAGGGCGAGCCGAAAGAAACATTGATCTACAAGCCCGTGTCGCCGCAGTTCGGCGAGCAGACTTCGATCATCGCCCACCTCGTACATTTCGTTGACGCCATGACGAAAGAGTGGGAGTCGGCGCACAGCAAGCTCGTCGTCCTCGCCGAGCGCGATGCGCTCACAGGCCTGATGAACCGCCGGGCTATGGAGCGCTCTTTCAAGGACATCCTGCACGATGCGCTCGCCTCAGATATTCCGTTTGCCGTCATGATGCTCGACATGGACGATTTCAAGGGCATCAATGATACCTTTGGTCATGCCATGGGCGACGAGGCGCTCGTGGCGCTCGCCGACATCCTACGCTCATCGGTGCGCAGCGTGGACATCGTGTCGCGCTGGGGCGGAGACGAGTTCTTCGTCATACTGACGCATGCCGACCGTGCGGCAGCTGAGCGTGTGGTCGAGCGAATCCATCGCGGTGCATCTTCTCTCTCTCTCCTAATGCCCGATAAAAGATCGGTCGGCTTGAGCATTGGCGTGACGCTCCCACGTGTGCACGACACGCCGGAAAGCATCTTTCAGCGCGCCGACGCGGCTCTCTACGAATCGAAGCGAACGGCGGGCAAGAACAAGGTCACCTTTCGCTGAAATCCATCGCAATCGACATCATATCTGATATATGGCTCCCCAGTTTGATTGTCTGGGGAGTTTTTGTTGTCCAGTTTTCGTGACAGCGAACGTTTTTCGCTGTATAATATCTTCCGTACTACTTCTGGGTGCTGCAGATAAATTTTTCAGTGCTCAAATTCTTTGTAAGGGAAGAAAAATATCATGGATCTCTTTCGCAGGAAAAGCATCGACGAGCTGCAGGCTGCAGCTGCGGCCTCGGGTATGCTCAAGAATCTTGCCGCCGTCGACCTCCTGATGCTCGGTATTGGCGCTGTTATCGGCACGGGCATCTTCGTGCTCACGGGCGTCGCTGCCGCCAAGTACGCAGGGCCTGCGGTGCCTCTCTCGTTCATCCTCTCAGGTCTCACGTGTGCGCTTGCGGGGCTTGCCTATGCGGAGTTTGCTTCCATCGTGCCCGCCTCGGGCAGCGCTTACACCTACGCGTATGCGTCCTTAGGTGAGTTTATCGCCTTCATCGTCGGCTGGAATCTCATCCTCGAATACACGGTGACGTCGAGCGCCGTCGCTGTCGGCTGGTCGGGCTACGTCGTTGGACTCTTCGCCTCGGCGGGACTCGTGCTGCCGCATGAGTTGGTCGTCGCACCCGAAGAAGGCGGCATCTTCAATCTGCCCGCCGTCCTCATCACGCTCTTTTTGTCGTTCCTCCTCGTGCGCGGTACGAAGGAGAGTGTCAAGCTCAACCGCATCCTTGTCTTCGTCAAGCTCGCTGCGATCTTCCTCTTCCTCGTACTCGCTGCACCGCATGTCGATGCGACGAATTGGGAGCCGTTTTTGCCGTTTGGCTACAGCGGCGTTGTCTCGGGTGCGGCCATCGTCTTCTTCGCCTACATCGGTTTCGATGCCGTCGCGACGACGGCAGAAGAGTGCCGCAACGCCGCAAGGGATCTACCCATCGGCATCATTGGCTCGCTCTTTATCTGTACGTTGCTCTATGCCGTCGTCGCCGCCGTTCTCACGGGCGTCGTGCCGTATTCGATGCTCGACACGGCGGAGCCTGTCGCCTTCGCGCTGCGCCACATCGGCTACAACGTCGGCTCCGCCATTGTAGCCGTCGGCGCGATCTGCGGCATCACGACGGTGCTGCTCGTGCTCCTTTACGGCCAGTCGCGCATCTTCTTCGCGATGAGCCGCGACGGCATGGTACCTGCGAACGTCTGCAAGATCCACCGCCGTTTTCATACGCCGTACCGCGTGACGATCCTCGGCGCGATCTTCGTCTCCGTCATTGCGGGCGTCTTCCCCATCGGCATGATCGCAGAGATGGCGAACATCGGTACGCTCTCCGCCTTCCTCATTGCCTCCATCGGCGTCATGGTGCTCCGAAAGACCGAGCCTGACCTCAAGCGCAATTTCAAATGCCCCGCCGTCTGGCTCATCGCGCCGCTCGCCGTCCTTTCGTGCGGCTACCTCATGGCGAATCTGCCGCTCGCCACTTGGCATCGTTTTGGCTTCTGGATTCTCTTCGGTCTTTGTGTCTACTTCGGCTACAGCCGCGCCCACAGCGTTATCGGCCGCCGCGCGGCGGAGGAAGCGGCAAGGGCAGGGAAGCAATAAGGAATCTTCGTCAAGCCGTCTGTTCCTTTGAAAAATTCCTTCTCGGAAATTCCTTGTAAATTCTATTGATTTTATAGCGTAAAGGTATTATGATGGCACTGTCACTGGAATATCAGAAATACCTTATAGAAAAGATGCGGATATACGCATTGTTTGGAGGAGGAATCAGCATGGCAAATGCAAAAAATCGGCCGCCGTTCCGTTACGACATCGTAGGCAGCTTCCTGCGTCCCGAAGCGCTGAAAGAAAAGCGCGAGACGTTCGCTGCTGGAAAGATCGCGGCGGAGGAGCTGAAAGAAGCCGAGGATGCGGCGATCCGCGATCTTGTGGCGAAGGAGAAGGAAGTCGGACTCAAGGCGGTGACGGACGGCGAATTCCGCCGTCGCTATTGGCATCTCGACTTTCTCGCCGCCTTGGAGGGCATCGAAGAAGTCGGAGCAGAGCATTGGTCGGTGGCGTTCAAGGGCGCACAGCCGAAGGCGGCGACGGTGAAGATCGTGGACAAGGTGGATTTCGGCAATCATCCGTTTATCGAGCACTTCCGCTATCTGCAGTCTCTTGCGGGAGACACGCTCGCGAAGATGACGATCCCTTCGCCGAGCATGCTGCATCTCATCTGCTGTGTGCGTGCGACGGACTATGCGCCGATCAAGCTCTATGAGGACGAAGCGCGTCTCTTTGAAGACATCGCGCTCGCCTATCAGAAGGCCGTTCGCGCCTTCTACGAGGCAGGATGCCGCTATCTCCAGCTCGACGATACGTCGTGGGGCGAGTTCTGCGATCCCGAGAAGCGCAAGGCATACGAGGCACGCGGTTTCGATCTCGATAAGATCGAGCGCGCCTATGTGACGATGATCAATCGCGTGTTGGAAGCGAAGCCTGCGGATATGACGATCACGATGCACATCTGCCGCGGCAACTTCCGCTCGACATGGTTCTCCTCGGGCGGCTACGAGCCTGTCGCCGAAATCCTCTTCGGCGGTTGCCATGTTGACGGCTTCTTCCTCGAATACGATTCCGACCGTGCCGGCGGCTTCGAACCCTTGAAGCACATCAAGGATCAGCGCGTCGTGCTCGGCCTCGTGACGTCCAAGACGGCGGATCTTGAGAACAAGGACGACATAAAGAAGCGCATCGAAGAGGCGGCAAAGTTCGTGCCGCTCGATCAGCTCTGCCTGAGCCCGCAGTGCGGTTTCTCTTCGACGGAAGAGGGTAATATCCTGACGGAGGACGATCAGTGGAAGAAACTACGCCTGATCCGCGAGATTGCCGAAGAGGTCTGGCACTGAGAGGCCTCGGCTCGATGCATTTCGCTTGATGTTGCTTGGTAGGTGCTGCGCTGGGAAAATTCCCCTTGAAAAAAATCTTCATATCGTTGATAATGAGGAAGACACTTTTTAGGAAGCGCTGAATCTGTCCGCGTTTCCTTTTACGCGAACGAAGGGAGAATCATAATGCCTGGACAAGAACCGATCAAGCATACCTGCAGCTTCTGCAAGCGCAAGGTCACGGTGCACGATCAGTATGATATGCCGATCTTTGACCCGAACACGGGATTTGCCATCTGCAAGGACTGCGTCAAGGACATATACAATTTCATCGAGGAGCACGAGGCGGCGAGCGTCGAGAAGGAGAAGCTCGATTTTGCTGGCCAGCTCGACGAGATTTTGAAGAAGAACAAGCCGCATATCATCAAGGCTTACCTCGACGAGTACATCATCAATCAGGACCGCGCGAAGAAGATCCTCTCCGTAGCCGTCTACAACCACTATAAACGTATGAAGTACGGCTACATGAACGAGGACGGCACGGACATCGAGAAGTCGAACGTCATCATGCTCGGCCCCTCGGGCTGCGGCAAGACGGCACTTTTGTCGCACCTGTCACGCCTCCTCGACATTCCGTTTGCCGTGACGGACGCGTCGAGCCTTACGGAAGCGGGCTTCGTCGGCGCGGATGTCGAGGTCGCCGTTCGCAACCTCTACTATGCGGCGGAAAAGGACATCGAGAAGGCGGAGCACGGCATCATCTATCTCGACGAGTTTGACAAGATCGCGCGAAAGTCGGGAGCGAACAACTCGATCACCGCCGATCCCGGGCACGAGGGCGTACAGCAGGCGCTCCTCAAGATGCTCGAAGGCTCCGTCGTCGAGTTCACGGCGCGCGGCCAGAGGAAGCACCCCGAAGCGCCGACGATCAAGGTTGATACGAAGAATATCCTCTTCATCGTCGGCGGCGCCTTCGTTGGCATCGAGGACGTCATAGCCAAGCGTCTTAAGAAGGACGCAGCGGGCATCGGCTTCGGCGCGGAAGTCGAGGGCAAGGAGAAGGACGCGGCGAAGCGCTTCGACGAGCTCATTCACAAGGTGCGCCCCGAAGACCTCATGCAGTACGGCATTATTCCTGAGATCATCGGACGTCTGCCCGTCATCTGCACGCTTGAAACGCTCTCCGAGGACGACCTCCTGCGCATTCTGACCGAGCCGAAGGATGCGCCCGTCAAGCAGTATGAAAAGCTGCTCGCGATGGACAATGTCGAGCTGATCTTCGAAGAAGACGCCCTCCGCGCCGTCGCCAAGAAGGCGATCGAGCGAAAGACGGGCGCGAGAAGCCTCAAGGGCATCATCGAGGACACGATGCTCGACGTGATGTTCGAGATTCCCAAGTCCGAAGAAAAGCGCCGCGTGACGATCACGAAGGAATGTTTGGAAGAAGGAAAAGAGCCGAAAATCGAAGTGATTGGATAGACGATGAGTTTTTTCCTCGTTGAACTTATCGAGGTTGAGAAATTTAGCCATCTTGAATCGCTTGCACACATATAATGAGTATGCTATACTGAACATGGCAGGAATGAAAGAGCAACTTCCATAACATGTACGCGAAAATCCCCCCAAGTCACCTCTTGGGGGGATTCTTCTTATGCTTATGCGCTTTCCGTGCGCTTTTTTGCGCCGCGATACGATTCGGCGAGAATCTGGATCGGGTGGTAGACGACCTGCGGCATGTTGTTATGCACGATACCGTCCGTGATGTGCATGCGGCAGCTCGGGCAGCTCGTCGCCACGAGGTCTGCGCCCGTCGCGTTGATGTTGTTGCACTTCCTGTCGTTGATCTCACGGCTCAGTTCGTAGTGCGCCATGCAGAAGGATCCGCCGCAGCCGCAGCAGCGGTCGTGCTCTTTCATCTCGACGAATTCTACGCCCGGAATGGCCTTCAAGACCTCGCGCGGCTGCTCGGTGATGCCGAGACCGCGGATCATGTGGCACGGATCGTGCATCGTGACCTTCTTGTGGACAGGATTCAAGGTGTCCGTACGGAAGCCCTTCTCGATGAGAAGTTCGCTGATCTCTCTGACCTTCGCCGCCATCTTCTCAGCGCGAGGACGCCATTCGGGATCGTCCTTGAGCCACTCAGGATAGTGTTTCAAGGCCTCTACGCACGAGCCGCAGGCGCCGATGATGTAGTCGACATCGAGATCTTCAAAGACGCGGATCGTGTTGCGTGCGAGCTGGTTCGCGAGGTCGAAGGCGCCCGACACATGGATCGGCGTGCCGCAGCAATGTTGCTTCGACGGCAGAACGACCTCGATATCGTTCGCCTTGAGGACGTCGATGACGGCGTCTCCCATGTCCGTGTACATGTAGTTGATCGTGCAGCCTGTGAAGAAGGCGACGCGGAACTTCGGGTTCGCTACCTTGATGACCTCGGGATATTGGCTGCGCAAAGGACGCGCAGCAATCGGCGGCGTTGCACGCGTCGCGTCCATGCCCGGCATGGGAAGGCGCGACTGCACGGCGTTCTTGCCCGGCACTTCCTTGAAGGTCATCCAGCCGAACATGCCGCCGAGCTTCAGCGCGGTGTCGAAGAGCGGGCGGTTCTGCAGGAGACGGAAGACGTTCTTCTTGATCGGGTGCAGGCCGCGCGCCTTGACGGCGGCGTTCCTGCCGCGCAGGATCAGCTCGTCGGCTGCGACGCCGCACGGGCAGTTCGCCGCGCAGCTCTTACAGTTCAGGCACATCGCCATGATGTGGTCAAATTCCGCTGAGATGGGAATTTTGCCCGAGAGATATCCTTGCATCAGAGAGATCTTGCCGCGTGCGACCATCTGCTCCTTGCCGGTCTCGCGGTAAATCGGACAGACGGCTTGGCAGTTCCCGCACTTCATGCAGTTTGCCATCGCGTCCTCGATGTCAGCGAGGAGCGAGGTATCTTGCTTGTTCAGGTCTGCCGCCGTAAATTTTTTTGTATCTTCAGCCATAGGTCAGCACTCTCCAATCAATTTGCCCGGGTTCAGAATGAGGTTCGGGTCGAGTGCGCGCTTGATCTGGCGCATGGCCTCCATGCCTTCCTTGCCGTGCTGCAGCTCCATCCAAGGCAGCTTGCCGAGGCCGATGCCGTGCTCGCCCGAGAGCGTGCCGCCGAGCTCGACCGCACCGCGGAAGATGTCGTCCATCGCCTCGTGGACGCGCTTCGTTTCTTCTTCGTCGCGCAGGTCGCAGACGATCGTCGGATGCATGTTGCCGTCGCCTGCGTGGCCGAACGTGCCGATCGTGACGTTGTGATCCTTCGCTGCCTTCTTGACGATGGCGAGGAATGCCGGGATCTTGCTTCTCGGAACGGTCGCATCTTCGACGAACGTCGTCGGACGCAGCTTTGCAAGGCACGGAAGCGCCATGCGGCGAGCCGTCCAGAGCTGTTCCTTGTGCTTCGCGTCGCGGGCAAGCGTGACCTCGCGTGCGTTGTTTTCCTTCAGAACCTTCATGACCTTGTCCGCCTCGTCCTCGACGACGACGGGATGACCGTCGACCTCGATGAGGAGGATCGCGTCAGCGTCCGTCGGCAGGCCGACGTGCATGAAGTCCTCGACCGTGCGGATCGTCGCGTTGTCAAGGATTTCGAGCGTCGCAGGGATGATCTTCGCGGCGATGATGCCCGAGACGGCGCGTCCCGCATCCTCGATCGTATCGAAGATCGCGACCATGCTCTTCGTCTTCTCCGGCGCAGGAACGAGCTTCAAGAGAGCTTTCGTGACGACGCCGAGCGTGCCTTCCGAACCTGTGAAGAGCTTCGTCATGTCGTAGCCCGAGACGTCCTTGACGTTCTTGCCGCCCGTATGAAGCACATCGCCGTTCGCGAGGACGACTTCGAGGCCCTGCACATAGTTCTTCGTGATGCCGTATTTGAGTCCACGCAGGCCGCCCGAGTTCTCCGCGATCGTGCCGCCGAGGCTCGCCGTCTTGACCGTGCCCGGATCAGGCGGGTAGATGAGGCCGAACTGCGCGATATGGTCGTTGATGTCTTGTACGATGACGCCCGCCTCGACCTCGGCGATGAGGTTTTCGAGATCGACGTCGATGATCTTCTTGAAGCGGAGCATCGAGAGGACGATGCCGCCCTTCAACGGCGCCGTACCTGCCGAGAGGTTCGTGCCCGAGCCGCGCGTGTAGACGGGGATCTTGTGCTCGTTCGCAAACTTCAGAACCTTCGAGACTTCCTCCGTCGTGCCGGGGCTGACGACGACATCCGGCATGTAGATGTGACCGGGCGTAGCATCATAGGAGTAGGAGTAAAGTTCCTCTTCCTTCGACTGAACATTCTCCGCGCCGACGATCTTCGTCATTTCTTCTACCAGCTGCTGCTTTTCCATTTAGTGTGCACCTCTTTCATGATGGTGTTAATCATAGATAAAAACTATAAGGAGATAAACCTCCTATAATCCTAAGTATCGCAATATTTTTCGTATTTGTCAATGGAAAATTGCGACTTTTTTCGATTATCCCTATGGTTTTCCTGTGAAAATCCAAGAGGTCAAGCTCAAAGGGAAGAGAGCGCTTGGCTTTTTCATATAAGGGCGGCGTATAATATCCACGATAGACAAATTCATTTTAGTAAATCTATGCAAAATAGACGATTTTCTATTGATCTGGCTGTATGCGAAGACGAATTCGGAAGGCATCCTGTCGAAATCCTCGCTGTGTACCCCTCATATTTCTGCATTTACAAATGGAGGTGCATGGTATATATTTATTGTTGACTTGACCAAGGAAGTAGTATGAAGAATTCGGAGTTGAAGCGTTCTCCACGCGTCATGATGGACAGGAAGTCAAGACGGGTACGCTTGAAGCCATCATGAAACAAGCTAGATTGAAATGAAGAGGAGGTGGTGTCATGCGTCATCATAGCGACAAGATTGCGTACTTTCTCATCGCCTTGGCCGTCTGCCTCATCCTCATGGCGCTGTCGACGTACAAGACGACGCGCATGGCGAACACGATCCTCTATACTTCCGTCGCCATCTCGCTTCTTGCGGAGAACGTCCCGAAGGTCGTAGAGATTCCGCTCCATTACGCATATCCCGTGAAGTGCATCGAGTACTTCATGTTCTTCCTCGCCGTCCTCTGCTTCATCACGGTTCTTCTGCGTCATCTTCATTTGTTTTAGCTGGCTTCAACCAAAAAGAGCTGCCGCACAGGCTTTATGTGCAGCAGCTCTTTTTGGTTTCAGCTTTGCCGTCCCTTGCCCGGACCGTCCGCGGCTACGGCCACGGCGGTTTCGGCGAAGGTCTTCATATCGTTTTCCATGTGGAGCGCGGCGTCGACGAGACGCATGCCGAGCGAGGCCGCGATGCCGCAGCTTGCAGGAAGGCCTAGCGCGAGATAGTCGGACTGGACGTGCAGGAGATAGGGCTTGAGCGTGGGCGCGAGGGTTTCGGCGAGGTGTGCGACGCTTTCCGTCGCGGGATCATCGAGGAGGACGAGGCAGCGGCTTTGGGCGGCGCTTTGGGCGCCGAGGAGGGCGGCGGCTTCTCTTTGGAGTGCGGGCGAAAGATTCTGCAGCAGGTTGAGGATCGCTGTGCCTTCCTTGGCTGGGCGGAATGCTTTGTCATAGCATGCAGCCTTCTCGCGTGCCATCTCGTCCGTCTCCGCGGCAAGCGACAGCCCTAGAAGTGAGCCGTCTGCGGCAAGCTCCCGCGCGATCTTCTGGCCGAAAGCGAAGGCTTCGGCAGACTTGCTGTTCCGGTCGAGCAGCGCGAGCGTCACGGGCGCTTCGGCGTGAGCGGCAAAGGCGGAGATGAGCCGCTTCTGCCGCGCGGAAGGTTCTTTTGCTGCGAAGATGAGCAGCGCTCGCCGCGCACCGAGCGGCGGCCGCGCCTCGCCCGTGACGCCTGCGAGGCGCACGGCCAGTTCTTCGAGCCGTCCGAGGCTGTAGATGGGCTTGGCGAGGCTGTCGATGCGCTTTTGGCAGGCGGCCATGGCGATAGTGTCGAGCGCGGGGAACGAAGGCAGAGCGAGGTCGTCGGGCGCATCATCCGCGTTATCGGATATACTTTTCGACAGGAAGCGATACGACATCGCCTCCATCTCGTCTTGCGCATCTTCTGCTTGCGCCGCATTCGCCGCAGCTTTTCGCTTCCAGACGTGTGCTTCCTTGTCGTCGCTTGCCGCCGCATCCTCTGCGAAGAGGCTTTTTGCAGCTTGGATCGCAGCGTCGAGGAAGTCAGCGACGATGGACGATCCCGTCGCTTCGCCGAGGCGAAAGCGCATGTCCATATAAGGTGTGAAGCCGAGCTTCTTGAGAATAGCGGCGTGCGCAGGTTCTGCCGCGAGGTGCGAAGGCAGAAGATAGCCCGTGACTGCGGGCGCGAGCGCCTCGGCGATCAAGGCTGCCGCGCCCGTGTTGAAGCCGTCGAGGATGATGACGGCTCTTCTTCTCGCCGCACCGAGGATCAGTCCTGCAATGCAGCCAAGCTCGAAGCCGCCGACCTTCTGCAGCACGTCGATGCCGTCGCTCGCGTCGGGGCGGTTGACGGCGAGGATTTGGCGCACGACCTCGATCTTCTTTTTCAGGCGTTCGTCGGAGATGTTCGTGCCGCGCCCCGTCGCCTGTTCGGGCGTAAGACGGCACAGGCAGGCGGCGATCGCCGCGCTCGCCGTCGTGTTCGATATGCCCATTTCGCCCGGCAGGAAGCAGCGGCAGCCTTCGGTGGTGAAGTCTTCGGCGAGGCGGATGCCGACGGCGAGCGAGCGAAGCGCTTCCTCGCGCGTCATGGCGGCTCCTTTGGCGGAGTTCTTCGTGCCATGCGCGATCTTGCGGTCGATGAGCGAAGGGAGCGGCGGCAGCGGCGCCTTGATGCCGAGGTCGGCGACATGAAGATCGCTTCGGGCGAAGTTTGCGAGCGCATTGGCGACCGCGCCCTTGGCGAGCAGGTAGTTCGCCGTCATCTGCGCCGTCGTCTCGGGCGGATAGGCGCTGACCTGCATTTCGGCGACGCCGTGATCGGCACAGCAGATCAGCGTGCATTTCTTCGGCTTTTCGAGATGCTCCCATGTACTCTTCGTCGCGCACATATAGCGGTCGAGGAGGGCGGCGAGTGCGCCGAGGCCGACGCCTTGCGGCAGCTTTTCCTGCAGGGCGCACTGCATATTCTCACCCGCTCTATCGTCGGGCGGCTCGATGGCGCGAATGGTATCGTGCACGAGAGCGGCGTCGTCCGTCCGTCGCAGATCGTCTCCTAGGGGGGCGGCAGTTTGCTTCATATCGCTGCCTCCTTCGGCACCTGTTTCAAGGAGAGGCCGATGCGCCCGCGCTCCTCGTCGACCTTGATGACCATGACGTTTATGATATCGCCGACGGATACGACGTCGAGCGGATGTTTGACGCGCTTCTTGCTGAGTTCTGAAATGTGGATGAGCCCCGCCGTCTTGATACCGATGTCGACGAATACGCCGAAGTCCGTGATGTTGCGCACCGTGCCGCGCATGACGGCGCCTGCCTTGATGTCGGAGAGCTTGACGATGGCCTGGCGCGTCAGGGGCGCGGGCAAGTCCTCGCGCGGGTCGCGCCCAGGCTTCTTGAGCGCGTCGATGATGTCGCGCATGGTCGGAACGCCTGCCGCAAGTTCCTTGGCAAGCGTTTCGGCATCGGCGAGGCGGAGCTTTGCGCCGAGCGTGTCGAGCGCTTTCTTGTCACCGAGGTCGTCAAGCGAGAAGCCCAGGCGGTCAAGCAGCTTTTCGGCGAGCGCGTAGGATTCGGGATGGACGGGGGTATTGTCGAGGGGGCTTTTGCCGCCTGCGATGCGCAAAAAGCCCGCGCACTGCGTGAAGGCGGCAGGGCCAAGGCGCGGCACCTTGAGGAGCTGGCGGCGGCTGGCGAAGACGCCGTTTTCGTCGCGCCAGTCGACGATATTCTTCGCGATCGCCTTCGTGACGCCTGCGATGTGCGAGAGAAGAGCCGCCGAAGCCGTGTTGAGGTTCACGCCGACATGGTTGACGGCGGATTCCACGACGGCGTCGAGCGCGGCGGCAAGCTCCTTTTGATTCACATCGTGCTGGTACTGGCCGACGCCGATGGCCTGCGGGTCGATCTTCACGAGCTCGGCGAGGGGATCCTGCACGCGCCGAGCGATGGAGACGGCGCCGCGAATCGTCACGTCGTATTCGGGAAGCTCCTCTTTCGCGAGCTTTGATGCCGAGTAGACGGACGCGCCCGCTTCGTTCGTGATCAGGTAGTGAACGGGCAATTTGTTCTCGCGAATGAGGTTCGCCGTGAATTCTTCCGTTTCGTAGGAAGCCGTGCCGTTGCCGATGGATATGAGCGTCACACCGTGCTTCTTGATGAGCGCGAGCACCTTTTTTGCTGCTTCGGCGCGGCGCTCTTCGCTCATCGTGAGGTAGAGAACGCCGTGGTCGACAACTTGCCCCGTGGGGCTGACAACGGCCATCTTGCAGCCCGTGCGGTAGCCGGGATCGAGTCCCATGACCGTGTGGCCGGCGAGCGGCGCTTCCAGGAGGAGCTGCTTGAGGTTTGCGCCGAAGACGTGGATCGCCTGCTTTTCAGCGTTTTCTGTAAGAAGAGCGCGAAGCTCGCGCTCCATGGCAGGGAAGAGTAGACGCTTGTAGCCGTCCTCGATCGCTGCCTTCAGCGATTCGCGGAAGATGGAATCGCCCTTTGCCAGCCCGTCGAAGATTTCCGCCGCAAGCTTCTCGTGATCGCATTGGAGCGTGACCTTGAGGCAGCCCTTCTTCTCGCCGCGGTTGATGGCGAGGATGCGATGCGAAGGCAGCGTGCGAAGCGGCTCCTTGTAGTCCTGATACATGAGGAAGGTCTGCGCGTCCTCGGCCTCTTCGTCGAGCGCGGTCACAAGCTCTGCCCGCTGCCAAAGCTCCTTGCGCATTTTCTGGCGCAGCGCAGCGCCCTCGGAAACGGTCTCGGCGACGATGTCCATCGCGCCGGAGAGTGCGTCCTCTGCTGTCTCTACGCCCTTTTCCGCATCGATGAACTGCGCGGCGTATTCTTCCGCCGTGCCGCTTTTCTCTTCCTGTGTGAGAATCGCGAGCGCCAGCGGCTCGAGCCCCTTTTCCCGCGCGACGCCCGCGCGCGTGCGCCGCTTCTGTTTGAAGGGCAGGTAGATGTCTTCCAGCTCCTGCATCTTCAGCGCCCGGTCGAGCGCTTCCTTGATCTCGGGCGTGAGCTTTCCCTGCTCCTCGATGCTCTTTTCGATCTCCTGCTGACGCTTCACGAGATTTCTGAGGCGCGAAAGCTCGCTCTCGACGGAGCGCACCTGCTCTTCGTCGAGTTCGCCCGTCGCCTCCTTGCGGTAGCGTGAGATGAAAGGCACGGTGTTGCCCTCGTCGAGGAGCGCGATCGTCGCCTCCGCCTGCTTCGCCCGGATGCCCAAGGCGCGCGCAATAGCCGCGCCGATGTTTTCTTCTTTCATGGCAGTACCTCTTGTCTTTTGAAAATTGCTTCTTTGGGGAGTGCTGATGAATGCAGCGATTTCCTCGATTATAGCACAAGTTTGCCTTGAATGCTTTTGCTTGACACTGAATGGATACCAATTGGATTTTGTTTCCTAAATTTTTCAACGGCGACAAAAAAGGCACTGTGCGTCCAGTGCCCTTGTATCACTTGTATATCTTGCTTCTATGACCGATTTCGACTGCGATGACGATCAGCTCGTTGTCACGGATTTCTGCAATTAATCGGAAGTCTGCGACGCGATACCTCCAATACTTTCCGAGGTTTCCAGTGAGAGCCTTCCCATAGATGCGAGGATTTTCGCAATCGACCAGATTACTTTTCATCCACTGGATTATGCGATTGGCTAGGTTTCTGTAAGGGCGGCGCACAGTGTCAAAGAAGTGGACGTTTGTGCGTGTAGTTTATACACTTTTCAGCCCCTCTAAGGCGTCGTCTCAAGCGTGCCGTTTTTGAGATCCTTTTCATACTCGCGTATGAGTTCCATGTCGTACTCATCTTCCAGCCTGTCATATATGAGATTTTTCAACGTTGCTGATGACAGCTCTGCCGCATAGAGCGGGGAGATGGCTTCGAGGGCTTTTAGTTCTCCATCGGTAAAATGCAGGTTCAGAACTTTACCCATGATACCTCATCCCTTTCGTCCGTGGCCCCTCTACTTTTATGCTGAATTCATCTTCCAGTCTCTGAAAGATGAAGCGGCGAACAAGTTCGGCATGAGAACAATCATATTTTTTTGCCAGTCGGTCAATCATCTGATACTCAGCATCTGAAAGGTTCATGCGTATCGGATTGTGCGCTCTTCTTTTTTCATGATCGCTCCCTCCCGCTAAAACACAAATAGTTCTATCTCTTCGTTCATTTTTTCCATAACCTCATATAAGGCTGTTAAAAATACTTCTCCATCGGTTCCAACTGGAAGGGCACACTTTTTCTTGACATTAATCCCAGTAAGACTAACTTCTGACTGATGTCCTGGACAAGCTTTTCCTTTCAACTTGCCTCGATTAACAGACCAATTATCACAACATTTTATAAGCCAATCTTGGATTTTAGCAGAGCAGATTCCGTTCTTATCCTTTTTCATCAGAGTTAGAACAATGCGTCCAATATTTGCGTCAGATACTTCATTTGCAAGTGTTGAAAAAGCATCTTGTCGGGGCTGGTTAGGTATAAGCATTTCCAAGCCAATCTCTACAGAGTTAACCCGTTCAAACCCGTTAATTTTATCTATAAATCCTTGATCTATTTTATGATGAAACCGAATTTCCGCAATATCCGTTACAAGCATTCCGTTTTCCTTGAAATATATTAAAAAATAATTAAAATATTCAGCAATCCTTCTTGCGCTTGCAATATTACCCTGATACTCACCAAGGATAAACATACCGTCTTTAAAGCGGAGAGAAAAAGCTGTCTGCATAGTTTCATTTTGTGTTAACTCTTTGGGATTTGACAATCTCTCAAGAGATTCACGATCAAGCAAATATGTATGAATTCCATTTTCTGTACTGATAAAGTAACCTTCTAAAAAGTTTGAAATTATATTATCATTTTGCATATTTTCTAAAGCCATCGTCCAAGGATTATTTTCGTCGCCACGTTTGGTACGTTTTTTTATATCCAACTCTACTATAAGCGAAATAAGCATTTGCACATCTTTACATCGTTTGTCTGACCAATTGGTGGATCTCCTCTCCTTATCAGCATTCTCTAAAACCAGCTCAGTATAGTATACATAAAAATTCCGATTTTTTGTCTTCGCCTTATAATCAACCATACTATCGGTTTTCCTCCTCGTAGAATATGTTGTATAAGCAAGACAACTTTCCTTGCCTACATAAAAACCTTTTAAAACAGAGCCTCCTTCTGTGTTACGGTGTCTTGCTCTGTAACGATTGACGCGACATCGTTTGTGCTTGGACAAGTCCTTGATCGAGGAAAAGGCTGTACATTCTCTCGAACCTTTCGGAAATCGGCTGGATAGATGCGTTTAAATTGCAAGCGTCTTTAGCGAAGGTTTAGTTGTAAAATGAAATCGGGCACCTAAAAAGGGCAAGCGGGAACAGCTGTGATAGAATGTTTTGACAGAAACCTACACCGAAAGGAGGATCCTGCATGTCCAGGAAACATTCTACCACAACTACGCGAAACTTCAAACATCTAACCGCTTATCAAAGAGGTGAAATACAGGCGCTCTTGAAGGAGGGGCTGCCGAAGATGCGAATCGCCCAAAAGGTCGGCATCGTCCGTTCTACCCTCTATGAGGAGCTTAAACGAGGTACAGTAGAGCAGATGAACTCCGATCTCACCAAACGCCGTGAATATTTCGCTGACACGGGGCAACTCATCTATGAGGAACACCGCAAAGTCTGCCGTAAGCCATATAAGGTGGATGCCGCATCTAACTTTCTGCGACATATAGAAAAAGTTGTATTGGAGGATAAAATCTCCCCCCGATGCAGTTTGCGGCAGGGCGAAACGAATTTCATCCAGCGTTTCTATCGCCTCTCCATATCCGCCTGTGTATCGCTTGACGAGGTCGTCCATCTGCCCGATGCGTTTTACCATGTCGTCGGTGTGGGCGTGTAGTTTATTATCGACAACCTGATTGATACGATCATGTTTCATCGTCCTACTATTGATGTTCATTTTCCATGAGAATATAGAGCAGCCCAATAAGTATATCTTACTCACACATTCTGACGATGCCTCTTATTTTATTGCATTCTCATAGACTGTCTCTAAACACTTTCGCTTTCATCTTTCCAAATAAGAAAGGTAAATAAAATGCCGATATTTCGAATACACAAAATACTCGAATAAAACATACCAAAAGCCAAAATGATAGATAAACATATAAGCCAAATAGAAATAACAGCAAGTAACGGTGTCCATTCTTGAATAAACAACAAAAACAAGGCATAAAGCAAAAATATAAATTGTATCAGGACTGCCCATGCAAAATATGCATATATCTGATCCATTTGACGATATCTAGTTTTACGTGCAGACTTCATTATCCGCCTACTCTTCAAGAGTTTAATAAGTACAGAATTGGAATTTGCAAAATAAATAAGACTTGATGCATTCAATGTAGCTTGGAATGTCAACACTGGAAGGCAAGCCTTTGTTAAAGATTTAATATTCATCAAAAAACTTTCAGGATGGCTAAAATAAAGCAAACTGCTAACTAATATGAGAGACGTTAGGAGATCAAAAGCCATATGTTTTGTACGTTTCAAATACCAATAGCACGCTATAATCTGCAACATTTTCCTCCCTCCTCCTATATTATATTGCGTCTATATCATACCGTCAATCTTTGCGATGCGTGCAGGACTTCTCGAAAAATCCTCTGCATCCTGTTATAATGGAAAGGAAAATTTCTGGAAGGGGGCGTGCCGCTTGGAAAAGATCCGCTTGGCGGCGGCAAGGTGCATCAAGGGGCACCTGCAGCCGCCGTGCCGCGCGTGTGAGGATGTCTGTCCCGTCGGCGCGTTCCGCTGGGGCGTGCCGCATCCCGATCTCTGTATCGACTGCGGCCTTTGCACGGCCGTCTGTCCGGCCGCCGCCGTCGAGACACGGCTTGATTATGCGGCAAAGCTGACGGCTGTTGTGGCTGCCGATGCGCCAAGCGTGCGCCTCGCATGCGCGAAAAGCGCGCCGGATTCCGCTCTTCCGTGTCTCGGCTTTCTCACGCGCGGCGTCCTCTGGGCGATCGCCTCGCAGAAGGAAGTGCAGCTCGACATTGGCACTTGTCGCGCATGTCTGCCTGCCGTCCACGCGCACCTCGCACGCGAGGCTGCCGCCGTCGATGCGGCTCTCGCGGCGGCGGGGCGAGAGCCTCTTCGCTTGCTTGATGCTGAGTCTGCCGCACGCGAGTACAGCCGCCGCGATTTCTTCCGCCGCTTTCGCGATGTGGCGAAAGAGAAGTTCGGGCAGAGAGATGCAGCAGGCGGTGCGGAGGGGAGTGCGGCGGCAGGGGCGCACGACGTTGGGCTTGCCGAGCGTATGGCGTGCGGTACTGCAAGCGCGGCGCGTGCGGGCACAGCATCGGCAGAGGCGGATGACGTTTTGCCGCCGGATGCAGCGGGAATGGGGCAAGACTCCATGCTCCCTGCACTCGCCGCGTTCTCCTCTCCCGCATGGGCATTCGCTCATGGCGCACAGCCCGCCGCCGTGCACGCCGATCTCGCGCTCTACAGCGGCTGCAATGCCTGCGGCTTCTGTGCACGCCTGTGTCCGCACGGAGCGCTGCAAGCAGGTGTCGAGGGCGAGGACTTCGTGCTCGCTTTCACGCCGCAGCTCTGCACTGCCTGCGGACTCTGCACCGCACGCTGCCCGAAGAGCGCCCTGCGACTCGCCGCCTCCCCCGCCGCCAAGCGCTGGCGTATCCCGCTGCCGCGCTGCGAATCCTGCGGCGCCCCGTTTCAGCCGATTGGCGCGAGCAAGGTCTGCCGCGCGTGCATGGAGGGATGAAGGCAAGGGTTTGACATGCGCATGAGATGTCGCTCCATGGTGGTCAAAAGTCTTCGGTATAAAGGGAAGATTGACTTTTGACACTGCGCCTGAGGTATGGTATTCTAAACGAAATATATGAAATCATCGTGAAGGAGTGTCGGTCTATGAAAAAACGCAACCTGCTCGCTTTGACTGCGGCGCTCGCGCTCAGCAGCAGCGCTGCGTTCGCCGCGTCATCGGCGCAAGACGCTGCAGCGGAAGCGGCTTCGGCTGCGCCTGTCGCTGTGAAATCTGCTCCTACGCAGCCAGATGCGCAACGCACGGCTGCATCGAAGGATGGAAAGACAAAAGAGACGACGGTAACTCCGAGCTACATTGAGGCGCCGGAAGAATTCGAGATTGCTTCCCTTGGACGTCCGTCGACAGTACAAAACTATCGACTTTTCAAAGGGGATACGATGCGCATTTTGCCCATCGGCTTCACGGGAGACATAAAAGTTGAAGAGATTCCAGTTGGTGTCGATGGCTGTGTGCAGCTTCCTTATGTCGGCAGTGTCAAACTGGAAGGCATGACACTGGATGAAGCGAAGAAAACGCTTCTGGAAGCCTTCGGCGAGTACATGCGCATCCCCGATATCTCTATCTTCGTCACGGGATATGGAAAGCGCAAGGTCTACGTCATGGGTGACGTGACAAAACCTGGCATTCAGGAGATGGATGCTGACAATATGAATGCCTATGCTGCCCTGGCAAGCGCTGGTAGTTGGACGAATCGCGGGCGCAGCACGCGCATCCAAGTCATTCGCGTGCGCGACAATGTGATGTATTACCGTATGCTGAATATGAAGGACTATGTGAAGAAGCATGACATTACACAAAATGTTTTCCTTGAAGATGGAGACATCGTCTATGTGCCGGCGACAAATGGCATCAAATTCCAAGAAGATATTTTGCCGTATATCAACGTGTGGGCGCTGTATAAATCTTTGACGGACTAACTTCGTGAATTAGGAGAGAAGCTGCAATGGAACAAAATGAGGATACGATTGACCTCTCGAAGCTTTTTCATATCATGGCTGCGCGTTGGAAGGTCGTGACAGCGATCGTGTTCGCGTGCACGGCAGTGGCGGTAGTGATTGCTTTTGTGTTGCCGAAGCAGTATGAATCTACCACGCTAGTGCAGACGCGAAACTCTGGCAAGATTGATGTTTCGGGCGCTGCCGCCGCGATGGCAATGTTTGGGGTAGGTGGCGGATCTGTATCGTCGCCGACGATGAACTATATCGAACTCATGAAGTCTCGCACGGTGCTTGAACCTATTATTGATAGTATGGATTTTGAAAAGGAAAAGAAGCCGGATGCGAAAGCATTCGCAAAAAAGTACCTTGATATACAAAATACAAAGGGAACGAATTTGATTCAGGTCATTGCCCACGGCAAAACTCCGGAAGAGGCACAGATGATTTCGCAAACGGTCGTTGACAACTTCCTCCTCATGCAGACGGACATGAACCAAGAGACGCAGTCCTTGCTTGTGAAATTCCTTGACAAGCGCATCTTGGAAAGCAAGCAGGAGTCGGAAGAGGCCGAGCAGAAGCTGGCAGCCTTCAGCAAGGAGCATAAGATATACAGCCCCGATGAACAGGTCAAGGCGGCGGTTGAACAACTGGCTGTCTTTGACAAGGCGATCAGCGAAGCCGAGGTGCAGCAGAAGTCCGCACAAGCAGAATTTGATGCGGCCGAAGCGAAACTTGCGGAACAGAAGATGAGGAGCAGGGCATATAATATTTCTGACAACGCTGTTGTGCAGAAAATCCGAGATCAGATTGTTGCGAAGCAGGTGGAACTCGTGGGCCTTGAGCAGCGCTATACCGACAAGCATCCGGACGTGCAGAAGGCGAAGAGCGAATTGCAGCAACTGCAGGGAAGCCTCAATACGGAGGTTGTCGCGAGTGTTGACTCAAATGCCGCGACGCTCAATCCGACGCAGTCAGAGCTTTTGAGAACGCATGCTTTGGCGGCCGTGAAAGCTTCTGTCGCAGAGGCTGAGGCGAGTAAACTCAAGGAACTTCGCAGCAAAAAGGAAAAAAATATTGGAGATATGCCCAACGATGTTTTGGAATATATGACACTTGAACGCGATGTGAAGATTAAAGGAGAAGTCTATCTGAATCTTGTTAAGCAGAGCGAACAGAGCAAGATTCAAGAGGCGATGGACAGCATGGATATCCAGATTGTCGATCCAGCAAATTTGCCCGATGAGGATAAACCCGTTGCTCCACGAAAGAAATTGATCACAGCAGTCGGTTTCGTGGTCGGTGTACTTCTGTCTATGGGATATGGGTTGCTTCTTTATAGGAGAGATGTATAGATGGTTTTGATTGAGATAGTTTCTGTAAATTTTTAAGATATATATTCAGTCGATATACGGAGTACGAGAGGCTTTCAAGACTGTCTTTAGCGATGGGATCCTCAAAAAGCGTGCTGTGTATATATCTTTACATTACTAGAACTTAACTAGAATCTAGCTGATTAGTCTTTTATAATAAACGGCAAAATCATTTTGTATTTTGCGCTCGCTTTGCGTATTTGCTTGTGAGATTTAGTTTTTGCCGAAAGGAAGCGTAAATTCGTTATGATGTCGTTCATTCATGTGAAGGAAAAGTTTAAACTTATTTTCCTTGACTTTGTTATTTTAAGTGTCATGCCAGTGTTGGCTGTGCTCTTGCGATTTGAGGGTGCTTTACCGGAGTATGAGGCTACAGTCTTGCATGTATGGCTTCTTCCTTCCGCTGTTCTTGGCGTAGGTATTTTTTACCTTTTTGGCATGTATCATCGAATTTGGCATTATGCACGGATTCGGGATCTCAATGCGATTGTCGGAGCGGTCACATTGTCTTCGGCTGGAACATTTCTTCTTCTTTTCTTAGTTGGAAAAGATGTGCCGAAAAGTGTTTTTTTGATTTCATGGATGCTCGTTTTGGGTGGTATAGGTTTGAGTCGTTTGGCGTTTAAGATTAATTTGGATATGCTTTCCAACGCTCAAACAGGACAACGGGCAGTGTTGATTATTGGTGCTGGTGATGCTGGTGCTATGCTTGTGCGAGAAATCGAACAAAACGATGCGGCGAGTGTTCGTATTGTCGGTTTCGCAGATGATGACGTGAAGAAGATAGGCAATCGTTTGTCGGGATTTCCTGTCTTGGGATCGATTGATCAAGTCCCTGAAATCGTTGAGACGCAAAATGTAGAGGAGATTATCATTGCGACGCCTTCAGCAGAAGGTGATGAGATTCGCAGAATTACAGATATATGTCATCGCGTATCCTGTAAAGTCAAAACAATGCCCGGTCTTTATGAAACGATGGAAATGGGCAAGCGAAATATTGGTTTACAGCAGCTTCGTGAAATACGCTTGGAAGATCTCCTGCGGCGCGATCCGATCAAACTGGATTTCGATAAAATTACACATTATATCGCAGGGAAGACGGTTCTGATAACGGGAGCGGGTGGCTCAATCGGATCGGAACTTTCTCGTCAACTCAGTCATGCCGGAGCAAGGGAAATCTTGCTCTTGGGACGTGGGGAAAATAGTATTTATGAAATTTATCAAGAGTTGAAAGTAAAATTTCCAGAGCAATCCTATCGTACCGTTATCGCTAATATCACAGATAAAGCTCGTATGGAAGAGGTGTTTCGCGACTATAAGCCAGAGGTTGTCTTTCATGCAGCGGCGCATAAGCATGTTCCTCTGATGGAGATTCAACCAGTGGAGGCTGTTCAGAATAATGTGTTTGGAACGAAGAATGTAGCGGAGCTTGCAGATGCATATAAAAGTGAGATTTTCGTTCTGATTTCTACGGACAAGGCTGTCAATCCGACAAGCGTAATGGGGGCGACGAAGCGTGCAGCTGAACTCGTTTTGCAGGAAATTAATCAGCATAGCGAAACGAAGTTTGTTGCTGTCCGCTTCGGCAACGTCTTGGGCAGTCGTGGCAGTGTAGTGCCTCTTTTTGAACGCCAGATTGCGTCAGGTGGGCCTGTTACAGTCACAGACCCGGAGATGACACGCTTCTTTATGACTATACCTGAAGCAGTGCAGCTTGTTTTGCAAGCTGGAGGGTTGGCCGAAGGGGGTGAAGTGTTCCTGTTCGATATGGGGAAACCTGTAAAGATCAAAGACATGGCATGCGACTTGATCCGCCTTCATGGACGTATCCCAAATAAGGATATAAAGATCGTTTATACGGGATTACGTCCTGGAGAGAAGTTATACGAAGAGCTTCTGACGAATGAAGAGGGAACGACGAGCACAAAGCACAAGAAGATCTATAGGGCGAAGATTATACCTATGCAAAAAGGTGCTCTTCAGAAAAATTTGGGTGTGTTGAAAAGCACGAGAGACCGACTGACGATACTTAAAACATTAAAATGTATGATTCCTACATACAAAAGCAAGCAATTGGAAGACACTAGAGAAGGAGCATGAATAGCATGAAAGAGAGGAAAATCCCCTTTTCACCGCCGGATATTACGGAGGAGGAAATAGCAGAAGTCTCAAATGCCTTGCGTTCTGGCTGGATTACGACAGGACCGCGCACCAAGCAGTTGGAAAAAGAAGTGGCAGCCTTTTGCGAAAGTTCGAATGGAATGGCGGTGTGTTTGAATTCAGCCACGGCAGCCTTGGAACTTTCCTTGCGCGTCCTTGGTATTGGTGTGGGAGATGAGGTTATTACTTCGGCCTATACCTATACGGCGAGTGCTAGTGTCATTGACCATGTAGGCGCTAAGATTGTTTTGATCGATACGCAGCCCGGTTCATACGAGATGGATTATGACCAGTTGGAACAAGCGATTTCTACGCGGACAAAAGCCATTATTCCAGTGGATTTGGGTGGCGTCCCATGCGATTATGACCGTCTGTTTGGCATTGTGGAACGACAGCGTGAAAAGTTTTTCCCGCGTACGGAGATTCAACGCAAGATTGGGCGTGTGGCGATTGTGGCGGATGGTGCGCATGCATTTGGAGCTTCATACAAGGGGGAGAAGATCGGATCGGTTGCGGACTTTACGTCGTTCTCCTTCCATGCAGTCAAGAATTTTACAACGGCAGAAGGCGGTGCAGCACTTTGGAAGTCGATTCCAGGTGTGGATGATGCAGAGATTTATCATGAATATCAGTTGCTCTCCTTGCACGGACAGAACAAAGATGCGCTTGCCAAAACAAAGCTTGGAGCATGGGAATATGATATTAAGGGCACATACTACAAGTGTAATATGACCGATGTTTTGGCGGCAATTGGTCTCGTGCAAATGAAGCGCTATTCAGGGTTGCTGGTGCGGCGGCGTGAAATTATTGCACAGTACGATAAGGGGCTAAAGGATCTTCCTGTGGAGGTGCTGCCACATTTCACCGACGTTGCACAAGGAAGCGGACATCTATATCTCGTGCGGTTGTTGGATTTTGACGAAAAGAAACGCAATCTGTTTATTGAAAAGATGGCAGAAAAAGGTGTTGCGACAAATGTTCATTATAAGCCGCTTCCAATGCATACGGCATACAAGAATCTTGGCTTTGACGTCACTGCATATCCGAATGCGTACGCACAGTATGCAAATGAAGTCACCCTGCCGTTGCATACTTCTTTGACGGATGAGGATGTGGACTATGTCGTTTCAGTCTTTCGGGAAGTTTATCAAGAGATGAGGATATGATATTAAAAGAGTGGGAAGATCTTCCCGAGGATATGCAGCTTGAAGCAATCCGATCATATTATAATGTGTTGCATCATCGCAAGATTAGTTTATGTGTGCAATTCATAATAGATCGAGTATTGGCGTTCTTATTGTTGATTGTTTTATCGCCGGTATTCCTAATACTGGCGATATGGATAAAATTAGATTCGAATGGTGAAGTTTTTTTCCGACAAGAACGTGTCACACGATATGGGAAGGTATTCCGCATCTATAAGTTTCGGACCATGGTGAAGGACGCGGAGGCGATTGGTTCACAGGTGACGACGTTACATGATAGTCGAATTACAAAAGTGGGGAGGATGATACGTGCTTGCCGTTTGGATGAATTGCCACAATTAATAAATGTCCTTATAGGTGATATGGGGTTTGTCGGTACGCGTCCAGAAGTGAAAAAGTATGTGGATTGTTACACGGATGAAATGAAGGCAACGCTCTTGCTGCCTGCTGGAATTACCAGTGCGGCCAGTATCCAATATAAAGATGAAGATAGGTTGTTGCAAGATGCAAAGGACATAGATTGTGCCTATGTGTATGAGATTCTTCCCCAAAAGATGAAATGGAATCTTGATGCGTTAAAAAAAACAGGGGTGTTGTATAATTTTAAGATGATGTTTCTGACGGTTTGGAAAGTAGGGAGTTAGTATCGTGGATTATGATAAAGAACAACTAAAAGCCATACAGGAAAAAGCGCTAGAAATATTACTATACTTTAAAGAGATATGCGATCAACATGGAATACGTTTCTATGTTGGGAGTGGATGCTGCATTGGCGCTGTTCGGCATCATGGATTTATTCCTTGGGATGATGATATTGATGTGTTCCTGCTTCGGGAAGATTACGAGAGGCTTCCTAAGGTATGGAATTCGTTTGCAGACACGAAACGATATGCCTATTGCAGGACGACCGAAACAGAAAATTATCACGATGCAGGTGCATCGATTCGAGATAATAATACGACTTTCATTAATAAACACTGTGTAAATGATGACATCAATCAAGGTTTGCAAATTGATTTAATCCCCTTGGACCGTCGAGCTGACGGTATGCTTTCGCATAGCAAACAAGTCTTTTGGGCGATGGTGTATTCTCTGTTCAATGCACAGCGTCTGCCAGATAATCAAGGCGGCATGACTCGGCTATTGGCTAAAATTGCGTATGGGATTTTCTCCAATAAGCGTATACGAGATAAAATTTGGCGATATGCAGAACAGAAGATGCTTTTATCTCCGACAGATTCATGGACATATTATACAGAATTAGTGACAGGATTAAAGGGATTGACGCTAAAATATCCGAAAGATTTTTGGGATAAGCCGTGTTATCTTCCGTTTGAGGGGTATCAAATTCCTGTTCCTTCGCGTTATGAGGAATACTTGACAATGGTTTTTGGAGACTATATGAAACTTCCTCCCCAAGAAGATCAAGTACCTAAGCACAATACAGCTTATATCGATTTGAATCATTCATATAAAAATTATCGAGGGATTCATTATTTTCCACAGGGAAAGAATGAAAAAGTGGATAATGTGTTTTTACTTTAGGGGTGTATATATGGGAATGTATAGGGGGGGACAAATGAACATCGCCGTAATCTTTGCTGGCGGCACAGGAAAACGCATGAATACGCGATCGAAGCCGAAACAGTTTCTGGAGATGCATGGGAAGCCTGTTCTTATATATACGTTGGAGCATTTCGAACAACACGATGAAATTGATGGCATAGTCCTTGTTTGTATTGAATCGTGGATTGAGTACGCAAAAGATCTCTTGGTAGACTTTCGTATTCGAAAAGTACTGGAAGTGGTGTCGGGCGGAAATACAGGACAAGAATCTATCTTCCGAGGATTAGATGCTGCACTGAAATATGCGAAAGGTGCAGAGGATATTGTCTTGATTCACGATGGTGTCCGGCCTATGATTGATTCAGATACGATTTCATCATGTCTCGAGAGTGTGCAAAAATATGGAAGTGCCATTACGACGACACCTGCCATAGAGACGATATTCGTTCAACAAGGCGAACATGTGGGAAAGATATTTAATCGTTCGGATTGTGCAATGGCACGTGCCCCTCAATGCTTTTACTTGCAAGATATTTACAAAGCGCATATCAAGGCGCAGCAGGAAAAACGGACAGATTTTATAGACTCCGCAATGTTGATGCAGTATTATGGATTCTCGCTAAATACTGTGACGGGGCCTGTAGAAAATATAAAAATTACGACACCAACGGATTTTTATTTGTTTCGTGCCTTTCTTGACGCGCAAGAGAATATGCAAATTGTAGGATTGTGAGGGTAATGGATAACTTCATCGTATCAAGTTAACGCTAGTGTTGACTTGATACGATGCGTATTTTAATTGCACTGAAGCAGTATAGGGAGAGAGGAATTTCTATGTGGATTGAGAATCATGTATTTCATGAGGATATGGAATATGTCGCAAATGCTTCCTTCCTACCGTGGGGAGATTTGAAAGGAAAGAAAATCCTTATTACTGGAGCTACGGGATTATTAGGCTTTAATCTGATTTCTGCACTTTCCTATGTGGCACTGTATCGGAATATACCAATGCAAATTCTCGCATTGGTGCGCGATGAAAAGAAGGCGACGGAACGTTTTCGGGACCTTCTATCAGCGGGTGCCCCTCTTATCTTCCTTCGTGGCAATCTTGTGGATCTCCCACGAATTACATCCCCTATCGACTATATTGTTCATGGAGCAAGTCCTACGGCAAGTCGTTATTTTGCAGAACATCCAGTAGAGACCATATGTGAAAATTTTACGGGTGCGAGAATGCTTCTGGAACTTGCGCGTGTAAAGAAGTGCACGTCCTTTCTATTTCTCTCAAGTATGGAGATCTACGGTGCGCTTCGTCATAGAGAAAAAGTGAATGAAGAGAACGAAAGCCTTGTCAATACAATGCAGCCGCGTAGTTCTTATCCTGAGGCGAAGCGTATGATAGAGACTCTTTGCTCAGCCTATGCCTCGGAGTATTGCGTTCCAGCAAAGGCTATTCGCCTTGCGCAGACATTTGGTGCGGGGATACGTGATGATGAGAATCGCGTATTTGCACAGTTCATGCGATCGGCTTTGAGGGGAGAAGATATTATCCTCAAAACAAAGGGGGGAACAGAACACTCATATCTTTATACAGCGGATGCAATGACGGCAATATTGCTGGTTCTTCTTTGTGGTGAGAACAGTGAGGCATATAATGTGGCAAATGAAGAGACTTACTGTTCGATTCGTGAAATGGCAGAGTGTGTAGCTAATCTGCCATACATTCGAGAGAAATACGGTTCGTCTGTTCATGTTGTTATTCGTGAAGATGAAACTGGTGCCACTATTTATCCTCCAGAGCTTTATATGAACCTTGATACGAAAAAGATTCAGAATCTCGGTTGGCAACCTCGTTGGGGGCTAAGGGATATGTTTGAGAGAATGATTAAATCTTATTTATGAGTATTTTAACGGTGAGGGAGACTTATGGTAAGTCCATCGAATGTGTTGGTTGTTATAGATGCGGGTGCATATTATTTATTTAAAGATCTCTGTGAAGTGCCAATGATAAATAAATATATTATATCCACACCCACCAGCCCCTTTTTATCTATTGCATATAAGTTGCATACTAACAAGAAAATTGGGGAATATGTATGGCTTCCTTATCGCGATGTATGGTTTCATTATGAAGATATTGAGAGACTTCTGCCTTCTGATGGATATTTGCTTGTAAATAGCATGGCAATGTCATTGCCTACATTATCTTTTTGGAGAAAATTAAAATATAGTCATCCGAAAGTGAAGTTTGTTTTAATTTTAGTAGATTCGATGCATGGGCAGTCGAAACATATGCGAGAAGTAAAAAAGAGAATCCAATTTTTCCCGTGGGATATCATTTTATCCTACGATCAAAATGATTGTGTCGAGTATGGATATCGGTATATAGGTTTCTCTTATTACTCTCATTATGATAATATATGCCCTTCTGCTAGTTCATCCGATCTGTATTATATTTCTTCATTAAAGGGGCGTGAAAATATCTTAAGAGAAATAAGTAAAGCGTGTGATATTAACGGAGTAAACAATCTTTTTAAAATATATAGTATCTGGAAAAATATTGATTATGGTGAGACATTGAGAAAGCCATTACCATATACTACTGTTTTGGCAGATATTTTATCTACAAATTGTATTTTGGAAATTTTACCAGAGGGTCAGCGAGCACAGACGCTTCGATATTTAGAAGCAATTTGTTATAAGAAAAAACTTTTATCGAATAATCCTGATATAAAAAATCTTCCTTTATATGATGAGCGATATATGCATTTTTTTGATCGAATCGAAGATGTTGACTGGGAATGGGTCAAGCGGAAAGAGTCTGTGAACTATAAGAATACTCTTGACATATCTTCTGCTGATTTATTAAATTACTTATTTTAAGCTGACTATAGTTGTATATATTCTATTGAGGGAATCATGAAAAAAACACTAAATGTTTGTTTGATTATCTTTTTTTTATTGTATGCAGTAGGGCAGTTTTCTTCTGATATAAAAATGCTCAGTCGAGTATTTTATCTGCTTTTTATATTTTTATCTGTATTCCTAGTTAGCTTTAGAAAGAAAATATTAGTTCCGATAAAAGTCAATGATATTATCTTTTTTATATATTTGTCTTGGTCGACATTATATGGAATACATAATGGTTTTTATCCATATACCCTTGATGAAATGTTTGCCTTTGCTAGTTTGTGGTTGTCGTGGAAAATCGTCGTATTTTCGTATGAAAATAAATTGCTGTATGTAGCACTCATTCAGAAGTATTTATATTATGTGATGATACTTTGGTTTTCTGTCTATGTATTTACAGGGATTGGTGCTGTTTTAGGTTTTATACCAGACAGTGTCATTATAGCAGCGTTGTCTGAATGGGTAAAAAACAGAGGCCAGTCAATAGAGATGGTTAGCGATATTTTACAAGGAACAACGGGCTTTTTGGGGATGTTACCACGCTTATCGACGGGCTTGAATATAGTTCCGCTGATCATTTTGTTGTTACATAGTTACAAAAACAAGGGTATAAATCCTTTTGTCTGGTTTTTAGGTCTTTTATTTATTTTTATTGATTATGGAAGAGTGGATGTTTTTGTCTTTGTGATGGCTACGATGATTGCTATAATGCCTAGAATTAAAAAAGTATCGAATGTATACTGGGGAAGAATCTTATTGCCGGCTGCGATTGTTGTTGCTATCTTTTCTGTTCTTTTATTTGAAAGTGATGTATCGTATCTCTTTCAAAGCATATTTGTGAATGACCGGACATATGCATCTAATTTGGAACGTATACAACAGTATGATTCCTTGATGGATGGGGTTATAGAAAATCCATTCTGGGGATCTGGTATGGGAGCATATATCGTTAATAATATCAGAAATGAAGTTAATTTCTGGGAATACGAGTTGCAAATTTTAGCTTTTGTGTTTCAACTTGGTATTGTTGGATTTATTCTTATTGTTATAAATTTTATTGGAGACTACATATTGACAGTGTGGAAGTATACGAAAGGATGTCGTATAGGTGTATTTTTGATATATGTCATATGGATAGTTGCTTCGTGTATTCAAGGTGGAATTTTTTTTGACGGGAAAATAATTCTTCCAATTCTATTTTTTATGTCGATAAAATCAGAAGAGGTCAACTGAAAAAATGTTTGTATGAACAGAAGAACAATGTAAAAAATGAGATAGCTAGAAAGGGGCATGAAATCTTGTATCAACCGAAGATTACATTTATTACAGCTACATTTAATTCTGCAAGGACATTGGAGCAAACTATATCCAGCATACTTAATCAAACGTATCAAAATATAGAATATATCATCATAGATGGTGGCTCTACAGATGGGACGCTTGATATTCTCAAAAAATATGGAGATAGAATTCGCTGGATGAGTGAGCGCGATAATGGTATTTGTGATGCGGTAGGAAAAGGGATCGATTTTTCTACGGGGGATTATATTAACATTCTTGGTTCGGATGATTCTCTTTCAGATCCCTGCATTATTGATGCTGTAGTAAAGGAACTTCAAGATAAACCAGATTTCTTATCGTGTAGTAGATATGATGTAGATGAGAAAACGTTATTACAATATCCCTTTTGTAATACGCAGCGGATACGTAATGGGTTGACTTGCATTCCGACAGAAGGTGCATTTATTGGTCGCCATGTCCTAGAAAAATATCCTTTTGATCGGAACCTTAGGCTCATTAGTGATTACAAACTTTCTATACAGTGTCAGATGGATGAAAATATAAGGATTAAGTATAGTGATCTGTATACCGCGTTTTTTTCGACTTCTGGAGTCAGTTCGAATCAAGCTTTGGTTGAGGCTGAGGCTGTTGTAGTATACAAAAAATTGCATGTGAATCCACGAGACTATTATGGACCTGTTCCTCAAGGTGGAGCTTATGTAAAAAAAATTATACATGATAATTTACCATTGTCATTACTAATGTTAATTCTCTTAGTGAAGCAACAAGGATTAAGATATATATTTAAAGTCCTTCCGCTATCTGCATATCGTGCTTATATTCGTTTTAATCATCCAGATGCAGTAGAGCATATATGTAATAATAAGCTATGCAGGTGGTGTCATCGTGGTATATGATATAAAATAGTGTTGGATAAAAGAGGCTATCGGGGGTAAACAATGCGAGTAGCAAATGTATTACGCAACAGCATGTACTCCATGACATTGTATGTCGTGTTGGCTGTCCTCGGCATCTTGATACGGCAGGCGTTTACGCGCCATTTGCCTATAGAACTCTTAGGTCTTGAAGGATTGTTCACCAATGTGATTGCCCTTTTGTCCATTGCGGAACTGGGAATCAGTACTGTGATCAGCTATGGGCTTTATCGGGAAATTGCGAACAAGAACGAAGCTGAAGTCAATATACTGATGAACATCTATCGGTATATCTATCTCTTGATAGGCACGTTGGTTGCCCTGATCGGCATCGTTCTGTTTTTCTTGTTGCCGTGGATTGTGCGAGATGAAAGTATCTCATGGGGTTATGTCCAGTTTGTTTATGTGATTCAGATTTGTACAGTGCTCAGTACGTATTTCCTCGCATATAGACGCACATTGTTTGCGGCGGATCAGAAGGATTATATCTGTGTTCGCATCGATCTCGTCTGTACATTTGCCGCGAATCTTGTGAAGTTCGCTGCGATTGTTGTTTGGCAGAGTTATACGATGTATGCGCTCTCCGCGCTTGGATTCAACATATTGGCGAATCTGATCATCTCGCATCGGCTTGGCAAGGAATATCCATTCCTGCATACGGTCAAGGTCACGATACAGGATTTGCGACAACGAAAATTTTTCGTGGATGTAAAGAATTTCCTGATTCACAAATTATCCTATATTGTATATAGCGGGACGGATGCGATCATTATTTCCTCGATACTGGGACTGCGTACAGCTGGTCTTGTGGCAAATTATGTCCTTCTCTGTGATGGCGTTTACAAACTCTTGTACAAGATGCTGCAGGGAATCATCCCTTCTGTCGCGAACCTAGTTTATACGGATGATAGGGAAAAAAGTTATCGTGTTTATCGTATGCTGGATTTTGCTTACTTTTTGATCGGAGGGTATATCGCTTGCATCTATGTCACTGTGCTTCAACCATTTGTGGCGCTCTTCTTCGGGGCAGAATTCTTGCTTGAGGATGCCTATGTGAAGGCTTTGGCCGTCAATGTTTTTCTTGGCATGCAGTTTGAGAATGCATACAACTTCCGCAGTACGCATGGTGTGTTTGAAAATGATCGCGGCTATATGGTTCTATCTGCTGCAACAAATCTGATTTTATCAGTGATCTTGGCGCATTACCTCGGTGTTGTCGGTGTGATGATCGGCACGATTGCAGGTCTGTGGTTCATCGTCTATGGCCGCGTGCAGTTTGTCTTTCGTGTGATTTTTCGCCGAAGCATGAAGAAATATTGGTGGTGTCATGCGTGGTGGAGCATGGTCGTTCTTTTGGAAATCATGTTGATTAACGAGATATTGAGTGCGTCATTTTTCTCTTCAACGTATACGGGATTATTCGTCAAATGCCTATGTGCAGCATTGCTAATGTTAGGGATGCAGGTTCTTGTATTTCATCGGTGCGAGGAGTTCCGCAGCGTATGTTTGTATGCCGTTGAGGCGAAGGACGTTCTTATGAGTAAGATTCGGGGGAGGAAATTTCAATGAAGAAAGCGTTGATTACAGGGATCACAGGGCAGGACGGTTCGTATCTTACGGAACTCTTGCTGGAAAAAGGCTATGAGGTTCATGGAATCATTCGCAGGCAGAGCAGTCAGAATACGGAGAGAATCGACCATATCTTGAATGATTCGGCGTTTTCCAAGCGTGTTTTCCTGCATTATGGAGATTTGACGGACTCCAGCAATGCACATGCGCTGATTCGGGAAATTCAGCCGGATGAAGTCTATAATCTGGCAGCACAGTCGCATGTAGCCGTATCCTTTGAGGTGCCGGAGTATACGGCGGAGGCGACAGGTGTCGGTACGATTCGTCTGCTTGAGGCAGTACGCCAGAGCGGGCTGCCGATACGCTTTTATCAGGCATCGACTTCAGAACTTTTTGGTGGCTTGCCAGAGACGGCACCTCAGAGCGAGTCAACTCCATTTTATCCGAAGAGTCCTTATGGGGCGGCGAAACTCTACTCTTTCTGGATTACGAAGAACTATCGTGAATCCTATGGGATGTTTGCCTGCAATGGAATCCTCTTCAATCATGAGTCGCCGCGGCGCGGTGAGACTTTTGTGACGCGCAAAATAACGCTTGCAGTCACTCGAATTGCCAAGGGATTGCAGGAGAAGCTGACGCTAGGCAATCTTGAGGCAAAGCGCGACTGGGGCTTTGCGGGAGATTATGTAGAAGGCATGTGGCGCATACTCCAGCAGGATCAGCCCGAGGACTATGTACTTGCGACGAATGAAACGCATACGGTGCGTGAGTTTGTTGAGAAAGCTTTCGCTGAGACGGGCGTTCCGATTCGCTGGGAAGGTGAGGGGAGTAATGAGAAGGGCTATGACGCCAAGACAGGGAAGCTCCTTGTCGATGTGTCAGAGCAATTCTATCGCCCTGCAGAGGTTGAGCTTCTCTGGGGAGATTCGACCAAGGCGGAGCATGAGTTGGGATGGAGACGCAAGGTCGGATTTGACGAACTGGTCAAGATGATGGTTGCAGCGGACTTGGAAAAAATACACGCCTGAAAGGACGGGGATGAGATTGCCGAATGTACGAGATGCATTCTTTTCTGAAGTCTATCAGATGACGGAGAAAGGAGAAGATATTGTCATCGTATCTGCGGATTTAGGTGCGCCGAGTTTGGATGAGTTCCGGCGCAGATTTCCGCATCGCTTTGTTAATGTTGGTATTGCGGAGCAAAACCTTATCGCGGTTGCGTCTGGTCTTGCGCTAAGTGGGAAGCATGTGATTGCTTTCGGGTTGAATCCGTTTCCTGTGACGCGCGCATACGATCAGCTGCGCAACTTCTTGGGCGATCTCAAGATTCCTGTTACGGTTGCGGCATTGAATGCAGGGACGTGTGCGTCAGAATGTGGCTATACGCATATGCCGCTCGAAGATTTTGCAATGGTTCGCATGATTCCTTCCATCAAGATGGTAAATCCGTCCGATACCGCCATTGCGAAAGCGGCGGCGCGTGACTTGGTGGCAGCTTCGCAGCCGATGTATGTTCGATTTGATAAGTTTCTAATGGAAGAGCATTATCAAGAGCGTGAGGTGGATTTCCAAAAGGGATTTTTTGAGATGCAAGCATCAGAACGATTTGCCGTCATTACGACTGGGAATTTTTCTTCTATGCTGAAAAATAGCATCAACACGATTAAGATTCAGGGCGAATCTCCTAGCCTCTTTGATTGCTATGCGTTCCCTCTGGATACGGATTTGCTGGCAGAACGGTTGAAGCCGTTTTCATGTATAGTGACGCTTGAGGATCAGACGCCTTGCGCGGGGCTGGGTTCCCTGATTATGGAGACTCTTTCTGCATATGGAATCGTCAAACGGATTCGTGCTCTGGGTGTTGAACCGAAGCATTGGGAAGGGCGCATTATGAACCGCAGCGCGATTTATGATGAAATGGGATATGATATAAAATCGCTTGGAAAACGATTGCAAAAGACCTTTGAGGAGATAATGGATCATGACTGAAGCACGCGAATTTGAATCGTTGTATGCATTGTCCTATCAAATGCGGAAACGGTTTTTGGAAATTTTTACGCGATTGGGATTCGGTCATGTGACGAGTGCTTTTTCGGCAACGGAAATCTTAGTAACACTTTACAAAGAAGTTTTGCGTTACCAAGCAGACGATCCAGAATGGGGAGGCAGAGATCGCTTTGTTCTGAGCAAGGGACATGGGGCGGGAATGCTTTTTCCTATCTTCGAGGAGATTGGCTATCTGTCTCCTGAACAGACCGATGATATGATTCGCATTGGAGGCGACTACGAGTATATTCGGAGTCTGTTTCTGCCCGGTTACGATTTTTATGGCGGTTCTCTCGGTCACGGGTTGGGAATGTCGGCAGGATTAGCACTAGGCGCACGTTTGAATCGAGCGGATTGGCATACATATTGCCTCGTTGGCGATGCGGAGTGTTGCGAGGGCTCTATTTGGGAAGCAGCTATGTTTGCCGGTCATCAGGGGCTGAGTAATCTTGTTGTTATTGTGGATCGTAATGCGCTCGGTTGCTCAGATTTTACTGAACATATGCTACGCTTGGAGCCGTTTGTTGAGAAGTGGCGTGCTTGTAACTGGGATGTGCAGGAGGCGGATGGACATACGTATGAAGAGCTTGTCCCTGTGCTGAAAGCGAGTCGTTCGCCCCGCAGATCCAGACCGCTTTGCGTTATTGCTGATACCATCAAGGGGAAAGGGTTGGAGTATCTTTATGACAAGCCTTTGATGCACGGCTATATGCCCAATAAACCCGAGGATATCGAAAAAGCATTTAAGGAATTGAAGAGGTATTAGGGGGATTTGTACGTGGTGGATTATTCGAGGCTGACTAGGAGTTGTTTATGAAGAAGGATAGTAGGATCTACATAGCTGGACATACAGGTCAAATTGGCTATGGCTTGGCAAAAAAATTACAATCGGATGGTTATGAAAATGTAATTTTAAGAACACATGATTCGCTGGATTTGTTGGATCAAAAGAGCGTATGGGATTTTTTTGAAAAAGAAAAACCGGAGTACGTATTTTATTGTGCGGGTACTCTTGGTACTATTGATTATTTTGTACAGGAAAAAGCTGCGGTTATTTACAATAATCTTATGATGCAAGCTAATGTGATTAACTCTGCTGTCAAGAACAATGTAAAAAAATTACTCTATGTAGGCAGTGGGGCTGTTTACGGCAGCCATACTTCTTCACCGTTTCAAGAGACAGCGGCGATAGACTCTATACAACAGGGCGGAATGGAGGCATACGCTGTTGCCAAGATCGCAGGGCTTGAATTGTGCAAACAATATCATGGCATTGCTGGGGGTAAATGTATCTCTGTTTTACCTACGCATGTGTATGGAACGAAGAATATTTCTCGTATCAAGAACACTCTGGTTGAAGAGTTGCTGCAAAAAATGCACCAGGCGAAGCTGGAAGGCGCAAAAGAACTTGCGTTAGATATATGGGGAACGGGGAAGAAGTGTATTCGGCAGTTTATCTATTTGGACGATTTGGTGGATGCGCTTATCTATATAATGGGCAACTATGATGAGGTTTTGCCGGTTAATATTGCATCAGAGGAGGCTGTTTCTCTGGATGAATTGGCTCATATCATTCGAGAAATTGTCGGTTATACAGGTACGCTGCATTATCAGGAAGATAAGCCTGAAAAGACGGATGATCGCCTTATGTCGGTAGCATATTTGCGAGAACAGGGTTGGAAACCTCATTATACATTGCGAGAAGGAATCCAATCTTTCTATACATGGTATCTTGATGAACTTCGGGAAAAAGGATAATAGGTGTCGTGAAATAAAATTTTCGGGAGGTAGGCAAGTGGAAATTTCGGATAGGATTTACGTTGCCGGGCATACAGGGATGGTGGGTTCGGCTATTGTGCGCCATCTGCAAAAGAATGGATACCAAAATCTGCTGTTGAGAACGCATCGTGAACTTGATTTGACAGATCAGCAGTCGACAAAGAGTTTTTTTGAGCAGGAGCGCCCTGACTATGTATTTATCGCTGCGGCGAAGGTTGGTGGAATACAGGCAAACAGTACGTTTCCTGCGGATTTTTTGTATGTAAATCTGATGATTAATGCGAATATCATCCATGCAGCGCATGAAGTCGGCGTCAAAAAGCTTTTGGCTTTGGGGAGTTCCTGCATTTATCCGAAATTTGCTGACCAGCCGCTTCGTGAAGAGGCCTTTTTGGATGGCAAGCCCGAGCCTACGAATGAAGGCTATGCTATTGCAAAGATTTCGGCGCTGGAGTTGGTGAAGTTCTTCCATCGTCAGTACGGTGACCCGTTTATCAGTTGTATGCCGACGAATATTTATGGGGAAAATGACAACTTCGATTTGCAGGGTTCACATGTCATCCCTGCGATGATTCGCAAGTTTCATGCGGCAAAAATGGAGGGGGCGGATTCCGTTACTCTTTGGGGGACGGGAAGCCCGAAACGCGAGTTCCTCTATGTGGATGATCTTGCAGATGCGTGTGTCTTTCTTATGGATCATTATGATGAAGAAGGGCATATCAATATAGGCAGCGGCGAAGAAGTTTCCATGAAGGAATTGGCAGAAGAGATTGCGTCTGTTGTAGACTTTCATGGAGAGTTGATATATGATACAGAGAAGCCCGATGGCGCTCCGCGCCGTTTGGTCGATTCTACGCGTATTCATGAACTTGGCTGGCAGCACAAAGTATCCTTGCGTGATGGAATCGAGCGTGCGTATCGGTATTTCCTAAGCAACTGTGCGGATAAATAGGTTCTCTAATATAAGAGGTGTAATATATGGAGAGGTATCGTGATCCTGTTCATGGCTTTATTGAAGTGCGCCCATTAGAGAAGAAGATTATTGATTCCGCTCCGTTTCAGCGACTCCGCCATATCAAGCAGCTCGCTATGACGAATCTTGTGTTTCATGGTGCAGAGCATACGCGCTTCGGTCATTCGCTGGGTGTAATGTTTTTGGTGACGAGAGCATTTCACATGGCGGTTGAAAATGGAGCAGCGGAGTATCGTTTTTCGCGCAAGAAAATAGAATGGTATGAACAGATTCTTCGTCTTATTGCTTTGACGCATGATCTTGGGCATGCGCCATTTTCACACGCGTCAGAATCGGTCTTTCCTGACGGGATTGAACATGAAGATTTTACTGAGAAGATTATCAAAGAAACAGAGATTGCAGAGTACATCCATGCAATTGGAAAAGAATTTAAAACGAAGGGTGAAAAGTATGATATAACGCCGGATTTGATTTGTGATATTTATCGAGGAAGAGATCCTGGTGAGAAATCAGAGTTTACGTTCCTTAAAAGCCTTATGGATGGTGAACTGGATTGCGACAAGATGGATTACCTTTTGCGCGATTCTTTATATTGTGGCGTAAATTATGGGAAATTTGATCTTGAACGATTAATATCTTCCTTAACAATTGATGCCAATGATGGTATTCCGAGACTTGCGATCGATTACGGTGGGTTGAAGGTTTTTGAAGAATTTGTTTTGGCAAGGTATTTTATGTTTACCGAGGTGTATTTTCACCGTACGCGCCGCTATTTTGATTATGTTTTGGGAAGGGCATTAAAGAAGATTTTGCCCAGAGGAAGATATCCGCAGAAGGTCAGAGACTATTTGGCATGGGATGATGTGCGTGTGTTGCAGGAGTGTCGCAAGAAGGTGGGCAAGGATTCATATTGCCGATATATCGTAGAAAGGACAGTATATCCATGTGTTTACGAAACTTCGGCACATGCGGTCGGAGATTCATTGGGAATATATAAAGGTATGAAATCATTGCTCTATAAGGATTTTGATAAGAAACTTTTTATAGAAGATGCTTCGGCAGATAAAATGCCGCATAAAATACCTGTTCAGTCGAGCGTGGAAGATGAAAAGGCTGTTATTTTAGTAAATAAACGAATGAGGAAGCGCGTTTCTATTTCTGATGAATCTCATATCATTAGAGCGTTATCAAATAAGATTGGGATAAGGCGGATATACGCGCATCCTAGTATTGCTGAGGCGGCAAGGAAAATTGTGCAGGATTGGCATGATCCAGACAAGAAAGAGGTGCTGTGATGAGACTCCTTGAAAAGTACATGCTTCTTATCGCTGATATTTGTAAAGACGGGCAGACTGGGAAAAAGAAGCTGCAAAAACTCATGTATCTGATTGAACGTAAGGGTGTTCAATTAGATTTGAGGTACTCGATTCACTTTTTTGGACCATACAGCTCCAGGCTTGATCATGCCATTCATATTCTTGAAAATGAGGATTGCTTAGAGATTAATACTTCAGAGAAAACACATCGTATTATTATGAAAAATCAGGAGAGTAGGCATTTATCGAAAGAGGATGATGCCCTCGTAGATGAAGTGCGCAGGGCTTTTTATCATAAGACGCCGATGGAACTTGAAGCTTTGACAACCATAGATTATGTAGCGACTACTCTGTTACATGGAAAGGCTCGAAGAGAAGATGTGATCAAACAGGTGAAGGTGATAAAGGGAAAGAAATTTTCTGCTCAAGACTTGGAAAAGGGATATGACCTTCTTATCGAGCAAGGATATATTTCTGCGTAGTAATTTTAGGAGGAGCAAGCACATGGAAAAGATCGGCGTAGGATATGCGTATGTCAGTGATGCTGAGAAGCGTTATGTGAATGAGGCTTTAGATTCCGGGCGGCTTTCGCAAGGAAAGATGGTTCACAAGTTCGAGAAAGAGTTCGCACGGCTTCATGACCAAAAGTATGGTGTTGCCTGCAATAGTGGAACATCCGCCTTGCATGTTTGCTTGGAGGCAATGAAAGAAGTCTATGGCTGGGAAGACGGCAGCGAAGTTCTCGTTCCGGCGATTACTTTCATTGCAACATCGAATGCGTGTATTCATGCAGGTTTGAAGCCTGTATTTGTGGATGTAGATCCGATTTCTTATAACATGGATGCTTCTAAAATGGAAGAACGCATCACGAATCGGACGGTCGCAACGATTCCAGTGCATACATTCGGACAGCCGTGTGAGATGGATGCAATCATGGCTGTGGCGGAAAAGCATGGTTTGCGTGTTTTGGAAGACTGTGCAGAAGCACATTTTGCAACCTACAAGGGGAAAAAAATCGGCAGTTTCGGTGATATGGCAGCATTCAGTACGTATGTTGCACATACGATCACGACGGGAATTGGTGGCGTCATCACGACGAATAATCTTACGTTGACGGAAATTTCCCGCTCGCTCATCGCACATGGACGTGCCTGCACTTGTGAGACTTGCTTGGCATCTGATCCCAGGCAGGTCTGCAAATTGCGCATGCAGACGGAAATGGATAAACGCTTCATGATGGTTCGTATGGGATATAGCTATCGCATTGGGGAACTGGAAGGCGCGTTGGGGCTTGGCCAGCTGGAAAATCGCGATCATATCATGAACACGCGCAAGGAGAACGCGCATTATCTCAGCGAGGGTTTACAGGGAACAGAGAAGTATCTGCAGCTTCCCGAATATCCGGATTATGTCGATCACTCATTTATGATGTATCCGATTGTCATAAAGAAAGACGCTCCTTTCACGCGCGATGAGTTTACGCATTTCTTGGAGAAGAACAATATTGAGACTCGTCCGATGCTTCCGCTGCTGAATCAGCCGGTTTATAAAAAGTTGTTTGGTAATATCGAGGGAGAGTACCCTGTTGCTCAGTGGTTGGATCATTATGGTCTTTATGTGGGCTGTCATCATGGATTGAACAGGGAGCAGTTGGATAAGATCGTGGCGACAATTAAAGAGTTTTTGCAAGATAGGGTATAACTTTCAGGACATATGTTCAGCCGTCACGCGAAGCGACATGCGTTGCTTCGCGCCCGTTTCCTGCAACAGTTTCATCAAGGCGGCACGCTGTACATATGTTCTCACGCCTTACAGAAGCCTAGCCGATCGGTCTGCGCCTTCGGCTTGGCCTCTTGGGGCGTCATGGTAAAATGAAGAATACGGGAAGCCTCTGTGGAGGTTTCCCGTATTTCAGCATATGAAAGCGAGGACAGATATGCAGATTGTCTTACTTTCCGGCGGAGCAGGAAAGCGTTTGTGGCCGCTTTCCAATGATCTTTATTCCAAACAATTTCTTCGTATTTTGAGACGGGAAGATGGGACGCTGGAATCGATGATTCAGCGTGTCTGCCGTCAGGTGCAGGCCGCTGCACCTGATACGCCCATCACTGTTGCGACAGGTTGCGAGCAAGTCTCGTTGATTCGCCGTCAGCTTGGTTCTGGTGTGAACATTTCGGTAGAGCCGTGCCGGCGTGATACGTTTCCTGCGATAGCGTTGGTCTCCGCCTATTTGCATGAGGTGCGCGGTGTTCCGCTTGATGAGGCTGTGGCGATTTGTCCTGCCGATCCTTATGTCGATGAGGGATATTTTCGTGCCGTTGTGCAGTTACTTCAGGAATCTGAGAGGGAAGGTTCTGCGAATCTCATTTTGATGGGAATAGAACCGACGTATCCGAGCGAGAAGTATGGCTATATCATGCCTGTGTCGCAAGAGCAGCAGAGCATGGTGCAGTCGTTCAAAGAGAAGCCAAATAAGGAGAAAGCTGCAGAATACATCGAGCAGGGCGCCTTGTGGAATAGCGGCATCTTCGCATTCAAGCTTGGCTATGCACTCGATAAGGCTCGTGAGTTGCTGGATTATACGGATTACGAGGATCTTTTCAATCGCTATGAGGAACTTTCCAAGATCAGCTTTGATTATGCTGTGGTCGAGAAAGAGAAAAATATTGCAGTTCAGCGCTACAGTGGCACTTGGCTTGACATAGGCACATGGAATACACTTGCCGAGGTGATGCCGGAGCATACGATTGGGCGTGTCACGATGGATGAGACTTGCAGGAATGCTCATGTCGTGAATACGTTGCCAATACCCATCCTTTGCATGGGACTGAAGGATGTCGTAGTGGCAGCGAGTCCGGAGGGTATCCTCGTTTCGGACAAGGAGCGATCCAGCGCAATGAAGCCCTATGCAGAGCGACTTCATACGCCGGTGATGTATACGGAAAAGTCATGGGGCGAGTTCCAGATTGTCGATGCGGAGACGGCGAGTTTGACGATCAAGATCACGCTCAGTCCAGGACGTGCACTCACCTATCATTTGCACGAGCGCCGCGATGAAACGTGGACGGTGATCGAGGGGCGCGGCTGGGTGAAGCTCGACGGCAATGAGTTTGCAGTGGCCGAGGGGCAGACGGTAAGGATTCCGAGAGGGTCGTTTCATACGATTCGCGCGGAAACGCTGCTGAAGGTGATGGAGATCCAGACGGGCGAGGATATCGATGCGGAGGATAAGATTGTGTGGGGGGAGGCGTAGTAAGAGAGAGGCAGAACCATCTCGGCTATGCCAGCCATGCACGCACCGATTCCAGCGACAATGCCCGCAACGGCTATTCCGAGAAGACGCTCAAAACCACACTGGGCGAAATCCCCATCCGTGTGCCGCGTGACCGCCAAGGTTCTTTCGAGCCGCAAATTGTCAAGAAACACCAGCGCGATGTCTCCTCCATAGAGGGCAAGATCCTCGCCCTCTATGGGCGCGGTATGAGTCAGCGTGACATTGCTTCTACGGTGGAGGATATCTATGGTTTCAAGATGTCGCACGAACAAATCTCCCATATCACAGACTGCATATTGGAAGAAGTCAACGATTGGCAGCGCCGTCCGTTGAAGCCCTGCTATCCTTTCGTATTCGTCGACTGCCTGTACGTCTCACTGCGCACAGAGCGCGGCGTCCAGCAGTCTGCCGTGCACGTTATCCTAGCGTATGATATACGGAAGGCTGCAAGGACGTGCTGGGGCTTTGGATCAACGAGGTCGAGAGTAAGCATGCCTGGATGCAGATTTTCGACGAGCTCAAAGCACGCGGTCTGAAGGAAATCGGCTTCCTCTCCATGGATGGTGTGACAGGGCTCGAAGACGGCGCCAAAGCAATCTTCCCTCAAGTGGTCATGCAGCGGTGCATCGTGCATCTCATCCGCAACTCCATTCGCTATATTCCACGCAAGGAATGGGGGCGCTTCACGAAAGAGCTCAAAGCCATCTATGGCGCGGTGAACGTCAAGCAGGCACGTGAGCGATTCGAGCAGTTCTGCTAGGACTGGGCGGGATATCCCGGCGCTGTGGCGGTATGGAAGAACAATTTTACGCATGTCGAGCAGCTGTTCTCTTACGGCAGTGCTGTGCACAAGATCATGTACACGACGAACACGATCGAGAGCGTAAACTCCAGCTTCCGTAAAGTCACAAAGAAAGGCTCTTTCCCCAACGAGGATGCGGTGTTCAAGCTACTATATTTGCGGGTACAGGCGCTTTATGCGAAGTGGGATGGGTGCAAGATACCAAACTGGGCACTCGTGCGCAACCAACTGTTGATGGATGAGCGGATGGCAAAGCTGATCAAGTGCTATGACAAGCCCTGTTGAAAATTTATTTACACAAACGACTTGACACACTCGGTTCCCTAATTGGATTTTGATTATACTTCTGTAGTACATATGTTTTAGCCAAAATTGTTTGATGTGTTAGAGTGAGGGTAGTGCTATAATTGCTCTATGCTTTGAATATAGTGGAAAGGGAGGGTTATAAATGATGAAAATTAAAGCTGTTGATTTATTTTGTGGTGTAGGAGGTCTTACTTATGGGTTGAAGAAAGTCGGAATACCAGTTATTGCAGGCATTGATGTGGATGATTCTTGTGCATATGCATATACTTATAATAATAAATGTACATTTATTCATAAAAATATTGAAGATGTTACAAAGAAAGAAATAGAGTATTTTTTGCGAGGCGCTGATATTAAAATACTTGTTGGATGTGCGCCTTGTCAGCCGTTTTCAAGTCATCAGAAAGATAAAAAACATCGTTCTAAACATAAGAACTGGAAGTTATTATATCAATTTGGTAGACTGATAGAAGAAGTCCAACCACATATAGTTTCAATGGAAAATGTTCCTGAATTGGAAAAGGAAAGTGTTTTTAAGGATTTTGTTTCTACATTAGAACGATTGGACTATATTGTGAATTACCAAGTGGTCAATGCTGCAAATTATGGTGTGCCGCAACGGAGAAAGCGATTGATTTTACTTGCGGCATATAGACAAAAAATTAAACTTATTTCTAAAACACATCAAAAGCCCTTATTGGTCAGAGAGGCTATTGGTAGTTTACCTAAGATTGCTGCTGGGGAGATCAATACAAATGATAAGCTTCATATTTCGCCGAGCTTATCTCCTATAAATTTGGAGCGTATACAACACTCTGTTCCTGGTGGTACATGGCATGATTGGCCTGAAAGATTAGTTTTGAACTGTCATAAAAAGGAGAGTGGAAAGACTTATGCATCTGTATATGGTAGAATGAAGTGGGATGATTTATCTCCTACTATTACAACTCAATTTTTTGGTTATGGAACAGGCAGGTTTGGGCATCCAGAACAGGATCGTGCAATTACTTTACGCGAAGGAGCTATTTTACAATCATTTCCTCCTAATTACCAATTTGTGTCTGTTGATGCCAAAGTTTCTATAAGAGAAATTGCACGGCATATAGGAAATGCTGTGCCACCACGATTGGGAGAAGTAATAGGGGAAAGTATAATTAATAGTTTATCTAAATAGGAAAAGAAGAGATGATTACAAATGACAGAGAGAGAATATAAACTTAATATTGATCCGCGTATTTTAGAATTGTTAGGGCCTAGTTTGTATACAAATATTTATTATGTATTGGCAGAATTAATTGCCAATGCCTATGATGCAGATGCTAGTAATGTATATATTATTATTAAAGATGATTGTATTATTGTTGAAGATGATGGAAGTGGAATGTCGTACTCTGGTGGAGATATTCAAAAGTATCTCAATGTAGCAGCAGTGTCTAGAAATACTGAAGCTGAGTCTATAACACCTAAGAAAAGAAGAAAGATGGGACGCAAAGGGGTAGGCAAATTAGCGGCATTATCAGTCGCAAAAAATGTCCTTATTAAAACGATAGCCAATGGGGAGAAGTCGGGTTTTATATTATCTCGTCATATAAATGCTGATAATTTACTTACACCTCTTAAGGATGAACAGATTTTTTTTGAGAAAGTATTTGCAAATGGTACTTCTATTATTATGCAGGAACCGCAGTATAAACTTCATAGTACGTTGAAAACAATCAAACGGAATTTATTGAAAATATTTCCATTAGTTAATGAGGAGTTTAGGATTCATGTGATTCAAGAAGATAAAGAAGAAGTAATTGAGAGTTTTGATAAGGAGATGATATCAGAACTTGCTACATTAATAACTTTGGGAAAAGAGTTTGGATATTTAAATGATTATTTTAAAACACCTTATAAAAGGGAACGAGATAAGCTTTGTAAGACGATGCCTTCAGTAATTCAGACTATTGATATGAGGGATCAGGGTGGTGTTAGACATACATATGATGTTGAGATTAAAGGATGGATTGGAACATATATTTCTACACGAGGTAGGAAAGTGGAAATGACAGATTTCCCTGATAATTTCATTTCGCTATATGCTCATCAAAAAGTAGGGGAATTCAATATACTTCCTGCTGTTGGACAAAATAAATTGAATGAAGTCTATGTTGTGGGACAACTGCATGTTGATATTTTTGAGTCGACCGAGTTACCAGACATGGCTTTGAGCAATCGACAGGGATATAAAACGGATGATCTTCGTTATCAGACGGTTCTAGGTTATGTTAAGGCAAGGTTACTCCCAGATATTTTGAAAATGCGTGAGGTATTTGTGTCTCTGGGGAAAGAAAAGAAAAAGGAGAGAAGACTAGAGAAACAACGTCAAAATGAAGCTGTTTTTAAAAACGCTGTAGATCTTTTTCGGACTAATACTGCAAAAAAAGCTACTCAGAAGATTTCTCTTCGGTTAGGAATCAATGATAAACGAGCTGCTGAAATTGAAAAAATACTTTGGAATGAAATTAATACAAATGGTCTGGATATAGGAATTAAAAGTATAGTGGATTCCCAAAAGAAAAAATTGTTGATCAGTCAAACATATAAAGATAAAGATTTAGCAGATATTATTTATAATATGTTATTATTTAATAATGTGCCAAGTGAAGATATAATTTATACAAATTGTGATGATGAAATATCGCGTATTCCAGAGGGGGATATAGGAAAAAGCGGAATATATAATTATTTGCGGGATTTCTTTGTCAATAGTTATTCTACCCAAAAAATATACGTTATTTTTGTTACGAGTCATAATACAAAAAACTCGTGGGGAGCTTTGATGGAGGTTGGTGCAGCATGGATAACGCAAATGGAGCATAAAATATTTAATATTTATGATTTCCGTCCTGAACATCCTTTAGATGATGAACAAGTTTGGCATTTAAGTTTTAGGGAGGCTGATGGTAATTTATATATGTCAAGATTGAACGTAGATATTTTTGCCCAGAAAATTGAGTATATATGTGATAAATTAGGATATGTAAAAAGATCTCGCCAAGAAAATAGAGAGCATTTAGCAACATTGATAAAGATTAAGGATAAGTGAATTATGAGAAGACATAAGGAACATTGTGAATGTCAATGAAAAAGTGAGCCAGTTGATCACGAAATTTTGAGCCACTTTTGATCATGAAAAAGTGAGCTATGTGATCGTGAATCATTGAGCCATCAGAGAACTATTCTGATGGTTCTGCCCGCTCGACAAACGGTAAGATTCACCATTCGTGTTGAGTATATGTGAACGGTAGGTCAACCGATCTACCAATGCCGCCACAAGCGTATCGCTTGCAAACATCTCCGTCCATTTGGAAAACACAAGATTCGTCGTGATGATCGTGCTCGCTCTCTCCGAGCGTTCGGAGATCACCTTGAAGAGAAGCTCGGATTCTTCTTGGTTGAACCGCGCATAGCTGAGCTCGTCTATAAGCAGCAAATCGTTCGCCGCAATGCCTTTTTCCAAGCGGCGCAGCTGGTAGCCGTCACGAGCCTCTTTCAACTCGCTTGCCAACGTCGCTGCATTGGCGAACTGCACCTTGTAGCCGAGCAGGCAGGCCTTTATGCCGAGCGCTGTCATCAGGTGAGTCTTGCCGGTGCCGGGATTGCCCATCAGCACGAGGTTCTCGTGCCGGTCAATGTAGGTGCAGCTGGCCAGCTGCTTGACAAATTCCGGTTGGATGTGCTGCAGCCGCGCGAGATCGAATTCTTCCAGCGTCTTGTGCAAGGGAAAGTGTGCCCTCTTCAAACGGCGTTGCCGTGTCTTTTCTTGTCTTGTCTTGTCTGGCATCATATTCCCTCTTCATCAGCGCGAGGACGAAGGATTCGAGACTGTCGCCTGTGCGGAACTTTCCAGCGGTTTCCTCCAGGTGGGCAAAGGTTGGCAGCTTCAGTTGTTTCACATAGAAGCGGACGGCTTCCTTCACGCTTACTTCAGGCATGGTTCTTCACATCCATATTGTGCTTTGTTCAAAATCATGAAAATGTAAAAACATGACGTGCATAAAATTCTATGGTATGGTATGATATAGATAATAATAAGTAAAAGTTATAATCGAAAGTAGGCGAAGATGCATATGCGGCGTCCCGCCCAGACAAAGAAAAGAGGGCAGGAAGATCACAAAAAGAACTTTCTCGCTTTGTCACACATTGGTGGAAGATTTATCTATACCGTTGTTGCATGGTTTGTGCTTGCACTGGATGTTTCTCCCACATCCTTTTTTGTTTCACTGTTCTTGTTTATCCTTCCCATTCTAATGGATTGTATAAGTTTTGGATATAAAGGTTGGTCTAAAGAGAAGATTATACGAATAGAAACAGCAATCTGCATGTTTTGGGCCACTTTTGCTATCCTAGGTCTTTTTGGAATCTTTGTAGTCGTACCGAATCATGGAGCTCTTTGTATCGTAACGTCGAAGAGCTTTATCGGTTTTTCGACTCCGATGATTCCCGTTTCTTATATCTGGAACTGCTTGGGAAGTGTCGTTCTTATTACGGCCGTAGATCTTGTATGTAGAGATAGGTGAATGGAGCTGATTATAATGCCAGACTTGTTTTTTATAGCAGCGGTTGTCTACACAGGAGCATGTATTGGCATCTATATGAACCTAAGGGAATATAAAATTCCTACACCAAAACTCTTGCTTCTTGCAATTCTTTCTCCTGTTCCTATTGCCGTAGTTCTCATATCTGCGGCAATAATTACATCGCGAGATAAGCGTTTTGCAAAGAATACCAAAGATAAATTTTTCCTTTGCTTCCTTTGCCTTCTTATGTACGCTGACGCGGTAGGGGCGTTGGGAGAAGTGCTTGTCGAAAAAGATATTTACGAAAAAAAGAATCGACGATATGCACCTGTTCGTGCGTATCCAATTCAAGTCAGGCAAAAAATTTCTCGCGCCATGATAGCCATATAAGGGCTCCTCGCTGTTTGATATGGGTAGTCGAAAAACAAATGTTCTTTATACTCGTATGGTATAGGGATGCTCGAAGTAATGCAGGATTTCATCCCAATGATTTCGGATTGTGCCGCAAAGTCTCTTCATGGGTTCGAGCCTTGCGTGCATCATCCAGCTGCAGAGCTTTTTCAAACGCTCCTCCGCCTCGTCTCGATGGGTAGACTGTTCGTAGATTTCCTGTAATTCTATGCGCATAGCACAGGCTCACGCTGTCTTCAAGTGCTGCTTCTGGAGCGTTTCCTTTTTCTGTCGTTGTTTTTCCGAAATTGGGGTGTGTCAAGTAGTTTGTGTAAACCACCACGCCTAGGGGGCACCGCAATGAACGAAAACGTCCTTCGTGGTGAAATGAGCCATAAACAAGGAGCCCTCGTTGTACGAAAGGGAGGGGAATCTTCATGGAGATCATGTACGAGCGTTGCTGTGGGATTGATGTGCACAAACGAACTATTGTTGCTTGTCTCAAATGTGGCAATACGTATGAAGTTCGTTCGTGTGGCACGACGAGCGAGGAGATTCGTACGTTGGTGAGATGGCTCTTGGAGGCAGAATGCCAGATGGCTGCCGTGGAGGGTGCGAGTGCTTATTCGAACGCCATTTACAACGCTTGCGAGGTCTCGCATTTGCCGATCATACTCGTCGATTCTCGGCACATGAAGTATGTTCCCGGAAGAAATCCGGGCTTGAAGGATGCTGAGTGGATGGCGGATTTGCTGCAGTATGGCGTGTTGAAGGTGAAGTATGTTCAGAAGCGTGAGCAGCGCGACTTGGGAGGAGTTTTTCGATATCGGAGAATCTTGTTCGGCGAACGTGCGCGTGAGCTTAATTATCTGCAAGAGATGCTGGAAGGCGGCAATATTAAGCTGATCAGTGTCGTGTTCGGCAACGATGGAAAAAGTTCGTATGACCTCTTACTGAAGATGTTGGACAGGGATATGCCCGTACCGGTGGATGAAATGGAAAGTTATTTCCCGAAGGTGCTTCGCGACAGAGTAGAGGATGCCATGCCGGCGGCTGAGGGATTTCTCACGGTTTTACAAAAGCAGTTGATTTTGCAAGTCGCAGATCATATCGATGACATAACGAAGCGGATCGGTCAGATGGATGAGTTCCTCAAGCAGCACCGCGGAGATAGATAGTCATGCGTAAGAAATTTTGAATTTTCTATCAGTTATAAGGAAATCGCCTTGGTTATGTCGAAATAGTCGTAAAAGGTATCATTATGATGAAAACATAAAGTGGGGAGAAAATATAGTGAAGAGTAATAGCGAGAAATTCTATGAGGGATTCCAGCGTTTTTTTAGCGGAGCAGGGGCATGAGGAACCGAGTGAGGCGGAGATGGATGCTTTGCTGCAGCAGTATGTGACGATGCTCAATGCTGGAGATGTGAGTCTTGAGCCGATGCAGGATGAGGAGTCGGCGGATGCGTTTTTGGAGCGTGCGCAGGAGGCAGGAAGCCGGCGGGAGATGTTGAAGTGGATTCGGAAGGCGCGGGAGGTTGAGCCGGATCATGTGGATGCAGCGTTGATGGAAATTGAGGAGACATCGAAAAATCCCTATGAGCAGGAAATGCGTCTCTTCGAACTGCAGCAAAAGGCTGAGAAGCAGCTGCGGGAACAGGGGTATTTTCGCAAGGCATCGATCGGCGACTTTTGGGGGCTGATTGAAACGCGTCCGTACATGCGGGTCTGCCAGACTTATGTAGGGACGTTGCTGATGAATCGTAAGATGCGGCTGGCGGCGAAGGCATGTGAGTCGATGCTTCGCCTTTGTAAGAACGATCGGTATACGCTCATTCACCTTTATGGGTATCTCGAAGAAGAGCAAGCGGCGCACAAGCTTTTTGACGCCTACAACGGAGACTGGGGGACGCGCTTCCCGCTTGCTATGGCGGTGCTTTCGTATAAGCAGGGCAAGGAGGAGATGGCGAAAAAGTATTTGCAGGTGTTGTTGAATAATAACAAGGATACAAAGAAGTTTTTCTCTGCCTATGGTACGAAGAAGATGGGAGCGTATGCGTCGAAGATGCAGCTGTATGCTTATTTCCCGGACAGCATAGAGGAGCTTCTGCTGATTCTTGCTGAACATGACTATGTTTACGATTCTGCGCATGCTTTTTTTCTGTTGGGCAAAGGGTGCGCTTCGCGGCATGAAGAAGGAAAAGGTCACCGGCTGAGAAAGGTTGCATATGTTCCGGCGGCGGAAGTCTATGTCGCATTGGACGGGACTGGATTTCCATGCGCGGCAGCCTGTATGTGAAGGGTGGGGAGCGATGATGGGGGACTATCTTGCGCATATACGGCGAGACGATTCGGCGGAGCAGACGGTGTCGGAGCATCTTCGGCGCGTGGGCGATCTCATGGCGGAGTTTGCCGCAGGCATCGGGCTTTCGGCAACAGCGCGCCTGATTGGTCTGCTGCACGATCTCGGCAAGTGCACGCAGGAGTTTGCGGAGTATCTTGCTTATTGCCGCCAGAATCCGGACGACCATAGCCGTCGAGGCACAGTTGATCATGCTACGGCGGGCGGGCAGCTGCTGCTGCGGCGGTATGGTGCGCACTCGGAAGAGGGGCAGCTTGCGGCGGATATGGCAGCGCTTGTGATTTTTTCGCATCATTCGGGGCTGATGAATTATGTCGACAAGAAAGGCTACGCCGATTTCCTGCGGCGCGTGGAGAAAGATGATTTGCTGGAGCGTGTTGATCTCGCCTATTATTACCGCGAGGTCATCGGAGAAGAGGCGCTCGATCGCCTTTTTGCGGAAGCGGTCGGCGAGTTTTCCGCACTCGATGCGAGGATTCAGTCCTGCGCATCGGAGGAGACGGAGAATTATCACTTTGCCTGGGGCATGGTGCACAAGCTTCTGTTCAGATGTTGGTCGATGCCGATCGCCTGGACAGCGCCGAGTTCGAGCTGGATGTACGATTGACGCAAGAGTGGCATACGGAGATACTGTGGGATGAATTTTCTGTAAAATTAGAAAAGAGGCTCAAGAGTTTTCCTATGCCGCAGAAGGAAACGGCGAAGAAGATTGCCGGGCTTCGCCAGAAGATCAGCGACGATTGTCTGCGGGCAGCGCAAAACGCTCCGGGAATCTACAAGCTTTCCGTGCCGACGGGCGGTGGCAAGACGCTTGCCGGCATGCGGTTCGCGCTGCGCCATGTACAGTTGTATGGAAAGAAAAGAATCATTTTCGTGATTCCCTATACTTCGATCGTTGAGCAGAATGCCAAGGAGATTCGCGATATATTTGGGCGCGATGAAGCCATCTTGGAGAATCATTCCAATGCGCTGCCGGAAGGTATTGCAGGGGAAGACTATGTGCTCGATGACAGTGCCCTCTATGCAATCGCGGGGATTCATATTGAAAAGTATGTGGACGGCGCCTTGGTGGAAGAGGAATAGAATCTGTATCTTGCTGGCAGGATGGTTCAGCTGTGCTTCGCTTCTATCATCACGTCCGCCGCAGATATGAAGCAGTTCAAGACCGATTTTGCCAAATTGCTGACGGCTGTGCAGTAGAATAGAAAAGCACTGTGCGTGTTTTCACAGTGCTTTTTTGATGTCCTCTAGTATGCTTTATTTTTCCAGTGGTTCTGTGAATGTTTTTTCGAGAAGGGCGGATAGAACTAAACGATTTTGCGGCACCTCATTGAAAGCGAGATACGTCGTTTCAAAGGTACCGGCTTTTTCGTCGACGACGAACTGGATTCTGGCCTTGACAGGAACATCTTGGTACGTGCAGTCGCCAGTGAATTAGACGACGTTCTGCTGGTCATCGCTTTTAAAATATTTCCATTGTGGCTGGGCGAAGAAATTGGAAAAGGCTTGCTCGTAAGTCCGGTTGGGATATTCATTTGGATGGCCGTTTTTGACCATTTGAACATAGCGGTTTTTCGCATGCTGGGTATTGCTCAGAGTGTCCTCAACATCTTTTCCGATGCTGTCAGCAACGCTGCTGGAACAACCGGCACAAAAGAGCGCGGCAAGTGTGAAGAGCAGGCACAATAGCTTCATCAAAATCCCTCTTTCTAAAATGTAGGTGTGTGGAGGGATGATTGCCGTGAGGAAAATATGTCCGTAATGTCAGTAAATTGAGCATGCGGTTCTTATTCGACATAATAGGAAGAAAAACCTGCAAAGAGGGTTGTATTATTGCATTTTGTTTAAGAATCTTTGTAGAGCGAATCCCATACCGAGATTTATGAAACTCTGCTCACATCAGAAGCCAATCACGGGCATTGATGCGCCGTATTCCGTCATATTGCGCTTCTGGAACTTCAACCATGGTCAATCACCCTGGAGAATTCGTATTGTTATGACATAAAGTTTCAAAAACGGACAGTTTTAAGATTACGATACGAAAACTATCTGTTTTTCGTTGACTGGTAAATGTGTTTTCCAGTGGAGTGACGATGACGGAATGCTTCTATGGATATTGAATATAAATCCCTCTCGTTGTAGAATGAGAACTATGGCGAGAGGGATTTGCTACGTTCAGCAATGTACGAAGGCGGCGTATTGTTACGATGAAAGGATAGGGTTAGCGTGAAAAACTTTAAACTGTATATCCTAGGATTCTTTATGCTTTTCGTTGCATGCTTTGTAGCTGTTTTGGAAGCGGATGCTGCTCCGAAGTATTGGCATGACGATCCCGTGTATCCATTTGTGGGTTCTACTCAGTTTGCTCACGTGTATCTCAATGGAAGATCGATCAAGGTTCTTCGAGTGCCGGAAGAAGGTCATCAGCCTTTTGTCATGAAGGAACAGTTAATTAGCGTAGATAAGAATGACGCTAATGCTGTTTTTGAGAAACCGCAGGTCGAGTTGAGATTTTATCCCTATAATGAACATGCGCAAGATCGGTTCTATTACGATACCGATGGATCTGGCTATAAGGAAGTGTATTTCGAGAGAGCGGATGAGTTTGATATGCTCATGTGGAATGCGTTGATAACAGGATTGCAGTTTTTGAAAGATCATGAATGCTGAAAATAAAAACGGAGATATTATAAGGGGCAGGGCATGAAGAATCAATATAAGATAAATCGCCGCACATTCCTCAAGTTTGTGGGCGGGGCGGCGGTCATCGTGGGTGGTGGCTTTTTGGCGCAGAGATTCGATGTCCTCGGACGAGCGGCAAAGCGGCTCGTCAGGATTGCGAATCCTCGAAAGATCGAGGCGGAGTTCGTCCGTCAGATCATCACGCGCGATCCTTCCGTTTCGCGCACGATCATGTGGCAGTCGGAGGCGGCGGAGAGCGCGGCGGCTGTTGAGTGGCGCGAGGCGGGGGCGCAGGAGGTGCAACGCGCGGCGGCGACGAACGAGAATTTTACGGACGACGGGCGCGCGGCGGTGCTGCATGCGGCGGAGCTTGAGGGGATGATGCCGGGACGGCGTTACGAGTATCGGCTAGTGAACGGCGAGGAGGCGAGCGAGTGGCGGCCTTTGACGACGCCGGCGGAGCGCGGTGGCTTCAAGGCGCTGATCTTCCCCGACTCGCAGTCGAGCGATTATTCAGTCTGGCGAGACGTCGCGCAAGGAGCATGGAAACGCAACCCCGATGCAGGCTTCTTCGTCAACATGGGCGATCTCGTCGATAACGGCGAAGATCATACACAGTGGGATGCATGGCTCTCGGCAGTCGCGCCCATGATCGAGCAGATTCCTTTTGCGCCCGTCATGGGCAATCATGAGACGTACGACAGGAATTGGCAAGTACGTTTGCCAAAAGCATATTTGCGGGAGTTCGCCGTGCCGGACAACGGCAGCGAGGCGTTCTCACGCTATTACTATTCGTTTGACTATGGGATGTGCCATTTCGCTGTGCTCAATACGCAGATGGACGAGACGGCGGATTTCAAGCAGGGGCTTTTGGAGGAGCAGCTCGCGTGGCTGCCCGAGGATATGGAAAAGAGCCGCAAGCGGTGGAAGATCGCGCTCCTGCACAAGGATGTGCTGCAGTACCGCATTCATCAGCGCCCCGAACGCACGGAGGGATTTTCCGACATAGGCGAAGCGTTCATGCCCGTTTTCGATACGCTCGGCATCGATCTCGTGCTGACGGCGCATTTGCACACCTACCGCAATCGCGGTCATATCGAGGCGTTTCGACGCTCGGCGAAAGGCCCCGTCTACATCCTGACGGGCGTCGCGGGCGATGTGCGCTACCCGAATCTCTGGATCGACCATGCACTTGATGAGGTAGTCGCGCCGCAGCCCGAGACGGACAACTATCTCGTCTTGGAAGCGAAAGATGCAGCGCTCACCGTCGAGTGCTTCCTGCCCGACGGCACGAGGATCGACCGCGTGGAAATGGCGAAATAATTGACGAGAGCATGTTGCCTGAAAAAGCGGCTAGGAAAGCGGTTTATTTGCCGAATAAATCGGCATGTGTTCCTGTGGCGGTTGCTGAAAGGCGGACATCTCTTTTCATGCGAAGGAAAAATCCTCTTGACGAAAGCGGGGGCTTTCCCTATACTTAGAAGAACATGGGGGAGTCCGTTTCGACTTTTGACAATGCGGTGCGGCGACTCTTTTCCCAAATTATAACATAGGCAAAGGATGCGGTTTTCCATGCGGTTTTCCATAGAGGAGAAGAACGAGGGCATGCGGTATGTCGTAGCGGCTTTCGTTTTTTATTTTGCGCTCGTTTCTTTCTACATCAATATCGGCGAGGACATGACGCCGGCCAATTATCTGCCGTGGCTTCTGCCTGTGATCGGCGCGCTCGTGCTCTTTCAGTACGGCGCACGAAAGCGGCTGTTTTCGCTGAACCACGCGCCGCATCTCTTCGCAGGCGTCTTGTGGTGCGTGACCTTCCCTCTCCTTTACTCGTGGTCGTACGCTACGCCGTGGTACGTCTCGCTCATACGGCTCGACTTTCTGTGCGGCACGGGAATCTTCCTCTTGCTCGCATCCTGGCAGTCGCTGGCATTTTCCTACGGAAAGCTCTCGCGCCCCGTCGCCGCGCTCTTTGCCGCGCTTGACTTCGTGTGCCTCGCGATTCCCTTCGTGCAGATCGTCTACTTCTCGATTTACCAGCACTGCTTGACGCCCGCATCGCTCATGGCGCTCTATCTGACGAATCCCGATGAGAGCGTCGATTTCCTTGAGGCGATGCTTGGCATCCCCGCACTGATTGGTATCGTCATCGCTTTTCTCGCATTCCTGTGGCTCTGCTATCGAGGCAACATGCGCCAAGCGCGTCATCTGGCGGCGCATCCGCTGACGGCGGGCAAACGGGCGGCGCTCTTCCTGCTCGGCTGCGTCCTCGGCGTCTACATCCCGTTCTTCGTCTTGCCGGAGACGTCGATCGCGCTGAGTTGGAAGGAGGTTTCCGACTACGTCGCCGAGACGCAGGAGTACAGCGCCTACTATGACGAGCGCTTCGCCGGACTCAAGCTCGATACGCCCGAGGACACGCTTGCCGCCAAGGCGCCGGGCACGGTGATCGTCGTCATTGGCGAATCGGCGTCGCGCACGTTCATGAAGGCGTACACGCCGACGTTCCCCTACGATGATACGCCGTGGCTCGCCGCACGCATGGAAGATCCCGATTTCGTCGTCTTCCGCCACGCCTATTCGTGCTGGTCGCAGACGGTGCCTGTCTTGCAGCGCGCGCTGACGGAGCAGAGCCAGTACAACGACAAGGAATTCTACAACTCGACATCGCTCATCGATGTGGCGAAGAAGGCGGGCTACAATACGTACTGGTTCAGCAACCAGGGGCGCTACGGGCAGTACGACAGCGCCATCACGCTCGTTGCGAAGACGGCGGATCGCGCGGAGTGGGTCGACGATTCGTATCTCTTCACGGAGAAATACGACGAGAATCTTCTGCAGTATCTGACCGAGATCGACGGTTCGAAGAACAACTTCATCGTGCTGCACATCATGGGCAGCCACATCTACTACAACAACCGCTATCCCGCCTCGTTCGAGCGCTGGGTCAATGCGGCGGGCGGCGCAGGAACGAATGCCGAGTCGTATGCGAACAGCATCCTCTACACGGACGACAATTTGCGGCGCATCTTCGAGTACGCGCGGGACAATCTGAACCTGCAGGCGATGGTATACTTCTCCGATCACGGTGAGGACTTGGTGATTTCGCACAATCCCGACGTATTCAACTTCCACATGGTGCGCATCCCGATGTTCGTATACATGTCGCCTGCCTGCCAGGCGGCGGAGCCAGCGGTTGCGGCAGCCTTGAGGAGTCACGAGAGCCAGTACTTCACGAACGACATGATCTACGACACGGTCGCCGGCATCTTGCATGCGCAGTCGAACCATTACGATGCGACACAGGACTTCTCTTCGAGCGCCTATCGCTTCACGCGCGACAATCTGACGACGATGCTCGGTCAGCATGCGCTGACGGAGGATGTGGAGGAAGAAAAATGATTTTCTTCTCGATGCTGATCTTGGGGGCGCTCATTGGCTTCGTTGGCGCGGGCGGCGCGGGCGTCGTCATCACGCTCCTGACCGTTGGATTCGGCGTGCCGATCCATACGGCGCTCGGCGTCGCGCTCGCGTCTATGTTCTTCACGATGCTCTCGGGTGCCATCAGCCACTTCCGCGAGGGCGAGGTCGTTGTCAAGACGGGCGCGGTACTCGGTGCGGGCGGCGTCCTCGGCGCACTCTTGGGCGCGGAGGCGTCGAACGTGATGCCGTCCGAGGAGCTTGGCTTTCTGACGGCGCTGATGCTGCTCCTGTCGGCATTTACGCTCTACATGAAGGTCTATCGTGCCGAGTTCCTCGACCGCATCTTCCATGTGCGCGGTGAGCTTCTTGCAGGCAGGAAGCTCGTCGTCTACGGACTGACGCTCGGCTTTGTCAACGGCTTTCTGTCGGGCGCATTCGGCATCGGGGCGGCGGCCTTCATCCAGCTCACGCTGCTCTGCGTCTTCGGCGTGCCGCTCCTGCAGTCGATCGGCACGTGCATGATGGTCATTCTGCCGATTTCGGCGGCGGGCGGACTCGGCTATATGATGAACGGGCGGCTCGATCTCGACATCTTCGTGCAGACGCTCTTCGGGCTGATGATTGGGGCTTTCGTCGGAGCAAAATGCACGCACCTCGCGCCGCGCCCCTTATTAAAAGCTGCTATCGTTGGAATGCCGACGATCGGCGGTTTCGTCATGCTGTTCTTCCGTTGAAATACCGCTGTTTTTCCATCGCGCAGGGAAAATAGCGGCTTTTTATTATTTCATCCCCAAACATTCTGGACTAGGGAGAAAAGTCGTGGTATAATAACATCGGAGGGAAAGCAATGAAAGATAGCACAAATTTGCGCGAATGGACGCGTCACGATATAGAAAATTTGGATGAAAATGTCCGTCGTGTGAGCGAGCGCCTGGCGAGCGGCGAGGCGAAGCTGGCAGAGATCGACGAGAGGCTCGCGGAGTTCGATACGCGTTTTGCGGCGCTCGACCGCCGCTTTGCTGAGCTCAATGCACGCTTCGAGGCATTCAATGCGCGTTACGAGGCGGCGAGCGGGCAGATTTCGGAACTCGAAAAGGAGACGCAGGAAGCGTGCCGCGTGACGCAGGAGGTGCGCCGCAGCACGGCCTACATCAACGCGCGTCTGGAAGCCTTGGAAATGGCGGCGATGGCGGTAGACCTCGCGCCACGTCGTGAGGTGCTCAAGGTACTGCAGGTGACGGGCGGCAAGGAAACGATGAATTGATTTCCTTGTGAGTGTTCATACGACAGGAAGAGAGAAGGAGACTGTGCATAAGTCGGCTTGTGTACAGTCTTCTTATTTGCAAGAAGCATGAAATTATTGACAAAAGCACTTTCTTGCGCTAAAATGAACTTAGTGAGATTGCTTTTTAACGACGATTCATTGTTAGAAAAAAGAATCTAAGAAAGCAGTCTTTGAGGAACGAGGCTTTTCCGCGGGCGGCTCTTGCGTTCGCACTCGGATGTGCCTGTGTGCAAGGAGGAGAACATCATGGTGATGCAGGAAGTGACGACGCTGCTGCGCGAGAAGGGATTCAAGGTGACGCCGCAGAGGCTTGCTGTTTACGACGTGCTCTGTCATACGAAGGCGCACCCGACGGCGGACATGATTTACGGCGAATTGCAGCCGACGTATCCGACGATGAGCTTGGCGACGGTCTACAAGACGCTCGACATTCTGAGCAAGGTCGGTCTGGTGCAGGTCTTGAACGTCGGCGAGGAGAGCTTCCGCTACGATGCGAACACGACGAGCCATCCGCATATCTGCTGCGTGAGCTGCGGTCGTGTGGATGACGTCTACAAGGCGGATACGGGCGATCTCGTCGAGCAGGTGGAGAACGAGACGGGCTATGCCGTTTCGGGCAAACAGCTGTATTTCTACGGCATGTGTCCTGCCTGCCGCAAGGCAGCGCATTGAGCATAGGGCAGACAGAAAGAAAACCGCAGTCACCCTTCCGGGTTGGCTGCGGTTTTTCTGTATGAGGGGTCGTTTCATGCGCCGGCTTTGACGCATGGGACGGCTTCTCTTTTTTCTTCAGAGCTTCTCAACAATCGCCTTCGTGTATTCGTGCGTCGTCGCCGTGCCGCCGAGGTCGGGGGTCAGGCTCTTCGCTTCCTTGAGCGTCTTGTCGACGGCGCGGCGGATGCGGGCGGCTGTCTCGTTGTCGCCGAGGTGTTCGAGCATCATGCAGGCGGACCACAGGAACGCCGTGGGGTTCGCGATGCCTTTGCCCGCGATGTCGGGCGCACTGCCGTGCACGGCTTCGAACATCGCCAAACGATCGCCGATGTTGCTCGACGGCAGGAGCCCGAGGCCGCCGATGAGTCCGCTCGTGAGATCGGACACGATGTCGCCGTAGAGGTTCGGCATGACCATGATGTCGAAGTTTTCGGGGTGCATGACGAGCATCATGCAGACGGCGTCGACCATCTTGTCGTCGGCTTCGATGGCGGGAAATTCCTTGGCGACTTCGTAGAAGACGGAGCGGAACAGTCCGTCCGAGAGTTTCATGATGTTTGCCTTGTGGACGCACGTGACTTTCTTTCGTCCATGTGCTTCGGCGTAGCGGAAGGCGGCGCGGCAGATTCGCTCGCTCTTCTCGCGCGTGATGATCTTCGTCGCGTGTATGGTGTTTTCGTCGATTTCTTCCTCGACGCCGACATAGAGGTCTTCCGTGTTCTCGCGGAAGGTGATGAGATCGACCTTGGGGAAGGGCGTACGGACGGCTTCGTTCGACTTCGCGGGGCGGATGTTCGCATAGAGGTCGTACTTCGTGCGAAGCGTGACGTTGAGCGAACGGAAGCCCTTGCCGACGGGCGTCGTGATGGGGGATTTCAAAAGGACGTGCGTCTTTTCAAAGGAGGCGAGTCCGGCTTCCGGAATCAGTGCGCCGTTTCGCTCGTACTCGGCTTCGCCGACGTTAAAGATTTCGTATGCGAGGTTTGCGCCCGCCTTTTCGAGGATTTCGAGGACGGCATCCGTGATTTCAGGGCCGATGCCGTCGCCTTTGAATACGGTGATCGTGTTCTTCGTCATTCAGCGTTCCTCCCTCGGCACATAGTCTTCCATCGTGCCGACGTACTTGGCGGCGGGGCGCACGATGCGGTTGTCGTAGAGCTTGTGCTCGACGTTGTGCGCGATCCAGCCCGCCGTGCGCGAAAGCACGAAGAGCGGCGTGAAGAGGTCGCGCGGAATGCCGAGGATCTCGTAGGCGAGGCCGCTGTAGAAGTCGATGTTGCTCGACATGCTCACGCCTTTCTTCTCGCTCAGATAGCGTTTGGCGACGCGCTCGAAGCGCACGAAGAAGTCGAATTTCCTTTCGACGCCCTTTTTCGCCGCGAGCCTGCCGATATGGTCGCGGATGACTTCGGCACGCGGGTCGGACAGCGTGTAGACGGCATGGCCGATGCCGTAGACGAGCCCCGAGGGATTGTCCAGTTCCTTGTTCAGCAATCGCTCGATGACGCGCTCGATGGCGGCATCGTCGGCATCGAGTCCGACGGCCTCGATGACCTTGTCCATCATGTTGGCGACGCGCACGTTGGCGCCGCCGTGGCGCGGCCCTTTCAACGAGCCGATGGAGCTGGCGATCGCTGAGTAGAGGTCGGTGTCGGTCGAGGAGACGACGACGTTCGTAAAGGTCGAGTTCGTGCCGCCGCCGTGGTCGGCGTGCAAAAGGAGCAGGATGTCCAAGAGACGCGCTTCGTCCGGCGTGAACTTGCCGTCGAGGCGCAGCATGGAGAGGATGTTTTCGGCGGTCGAGAAGCCCTGCTGCGGGTAGTGCAGCACGAGGCTTTCGCGGCCGAAGTAGTGCGTCTTGGCGTTGTAGGTGTAGCACGCGATGGACGGCAGCTTCGCCATGAGGTTCACGCCCTTGATGAGCGTCTGGTAGACGTCGGTCGCGTCCGGGTCGGGGTCGTAGTTGTAGAGCGCGAGGATCGACTGCTGGAGCTGGTTCATGAGGTTCTTGCCCGGATGGTGCAGCAGGTGCGTTTCGAGGAAGCCTTCGGGCAGTTCATAGCCTTCCTTGAGGCTCTGACAGTAGCGCCGAAGGTCGTCTTCCGACGGCAGGTAGCCGAAGAGCAGCAGGAAGCACGCTTCTTCATAGAGATAGGAAGAGCGGTCAGCGGAATTGACGAGATCCATGACGTTGATGCCGCGATAGAAGAGCTCGCCGTCGGCGTCGATCTTGTGGCCGTCGTCGTCGACCTTGTAGCCGACGACGTCAGCGACGCGCGTCAGGCCGATCAAGACGCCCGTCTTGTCCTCGTTTCTGAGGCCGCGTTTGACGTTGTATTTCTTGAAGAGATCTTTGGCGATTGTCGTGTAGTTCTGCGACTTGCCGTAAAATTGCGCGAGATGGATTGCCTTGTCCATGGCAATGTCCCCTTTCAGCTGAACAGCTTGTATTGACCATGCTCACGGAAATGGTCTTTCCGAAAAGCACAAATGCATTATAGCACGCAGTTCAAATATATAAAATGGGTTATTGCTCCTATAATAAAATTTGCATAGAAGTGTTGACGCTTGCGCCGCTTTGTGATAACTTAACGAAAGGAAAGGGCGGGTACATTCGTCGTTTCCGATGAAAGGAAAAGCAAAGGCGGCTTTGCCGAGGTCTGCGCAATGGCTGCGCATCCTGCGGCGGGGCGGCGGCAAAGGGAGTGTCTTTATGACGGCAAAAGCGTTGACATTGACGGAAAAGATCCTGCACGAGCATCTCGTGACGGGCGAGATGAAAAAGGGAGCGCCGATCGGCATACGCATCGACCAGACGCTGACGCAGGATGCGACGGGCACGATGGCGTACCTGCAGCTTGAGGCGATGGGCGTCGATCAGGTGAAGACGGAGCTTTCCGTCAGCTATGTCGACCACAACACCTTGCAGAGCGGCTTCGAGAACGCTGACGATCACAAGTATCTGCAGACGGTCGCGAAGAAGCACGGCGTATTCTTCTCGCGTCCCGGCAACGGCATCTGTCATCAGGTGCACCTTGAGCGCTTCGGAAGGCCGGGCGCGACGCTCCTCGGCAGCGATTCGCACACGCCGACGGGCGGCGGCATCGGCATGCTCGCGATCGGCGCGGGCGGCCTCGATGTCGCGTGCGCGATGGCGGGCGAGCCGTTCATGCTGAACATGCCGCGCGTCATCGAGGTGCGTCTGACGGGCGCTCTTTCAAAGGGCGTGAGCGCCAAGGACATCATCTTGAAGGTGCTTTCCATGCTCACGGTCAAGGGCGGCGTCGGCAAGGTCATCGAGTATACGGGCGACGGCGTCAAGACGCTTTCTGTGCCCGAGCGCGCGACGATCACGAACATGGGCGCGGAGCTTGGCGCGACGACGTCAGTCTTTCCGAGTGACGAGGTGACGCGCGAATTTTTGCGCCGCGAAGGGCGCGAAGATGTGTTCCGCGCACTCGCTGCCGATGCGGGTGCGGTCTACGATGAGCGCTATGACATCGACCTTGCGGCGCTCGAACCGTTGATTGCGCTGCCGCACATGCCCGACGTCGTCAAGACGGTGCGCGAGGTCGCGGGGCAGCCGATCGACCAGGTCGCCATCGGCAGCTGTACGAATTCGTCGTACCGCGACATCATGACGGTGGCGTCCATCTTGGACGGCAAGCGCGTCGCGCCGAACGTCTCGCTCGTCTTGTCGCCCGGCTCGCGCCAGGTGCTCTCCATGGTTGCGGAAGCGGGCGGCCTCGCCAAGATCCTCGCGGCGGGTGCGCGCCTCTTGGAGTGCACGTGCGGCCCTTGCATCGGCATGGGGCAGTCGCCCGTGACGAATGCGTGGTCGCTGCGCACGTTCAATCGCAATTTCAAGGGCAGGAGCGGCACTCTTTCGGCGAACGTCTGTCTTGTCTCGCCTGAGACGGCGGCGGCAAGCGCCATCCGCGGCGTCATCACCGATCCGCGCGAGGCCGACTTTGGGCTGCCCGCTGAGCCGCACGCGTTCCTCGTCGATGACTCGATGATCTATGCGCCCGAGCGCGAGCATCCCGAGAGCGTCGAGGTCGTGCAGGGGCCGAACATCCGCCCGCTGCCCGAGAACACGCCGCTCGCCGCTGCGATCGAGAAGGAAGTCGTCATCAAGGTCGGCGACAACATCACGACCGACCACATCATGCCGGCGGGTGCGAAGGTTCTGCCGTACCGTTCGAACATCGAGAAGATCTCCGAGTTCGTCTTTCGCGACGTGCAGGCGGGATTCAAGGCGCATTGCCAGAAGGCGGGCGGCGGCGTCATCGTCGCGGGCGAGAACTACGGGCAGGGTTCGAGCCGTGAGCACGCGGCGCTCGCGCCGATGTATTTGGGCATCAAGGCGGTTCTGGCCAAGAGTTTTGCGCGCATCCACGCGGCGAACCTCGTGAATTTCGGCATCGTGCCACTGCTCTTCGACGAGGCAGCGGACTACGAGTCGATCGCCGAGGGCGACGTGCTCTTCCTCGACTTCTCCGCGCTCGCGCCGGATGCGCCCGTCCGCGTGGAGAATCGCACGAAGAAGACGAGCTTCAGCACGCACCACGCGCTCTCAGCGCTCGACATCGAGATGCTGAAGGCGGGCGGCAAGCTCAACTATATCAAGAACAAGCAGTAACGCAGAAAAACGTCCAAGAGGCATGAACCTCTTGGACGTTTTTGCGTTTAGCATTATTCAATGCGGTATTTTTCAAAAAGGCGTTTTCTTACCGCTTCGTTGTTGGACGCTTCGCGCGCTTCTTCGATTTTCCCTGCTTCAAGGAGCAGGGACATGAGACGCGTGACACGGCTTTCGCCCCGTGCTTCGCCCCGCGCTTCACCCCGCGCTTCGCCTCGTGCCTCACCTTCCTCGGCGGCAGCCTGCAGACTGGAACGATAGTCCATGATTGCCATTTGCCGATTGACGTAACGAAGATACTCGTCCGGATTGCACAGGAAAAGCTTCTCGGCTTCCATCGCTTCTTTGATTGCAGGTTCGCTCATGGCCAATTCCTCCCTTTCCAGATCTGTGAGTTTGTTTGCAAAGTACGCAAGCCAACGCTCCATTTTTGATAATTCGCCGATCTTTTTTGGCGGTGCCTTCATATACTTTGGAATTTCTATAAAATGCAGTTCCATGTCCTTGTTCAGCCGGTCGCCTGTTTTGGGATTGTAGATACTGTACATCGCTACGGGTTCCGACTGCGGCAACAGCTCAAATGCAAGGAGGTTGATCGTAATAGCAGGGCGCAGGACGCGATAATCTTCACCGCGCGAAAGAGAAAGAAGGTACAGGCGTGCCCAGTAGAACAACGTGCGGCGCTGCATATCGTTATAATTAATGACCTGTACTTCTACATCGACCAGTTCGCCCGTATCAAGCTCGCAGGCAATGTCCAGACGCGACAGTTTTCCGCCATCGGCGTCAGGCGGCATCTCCGTTTGCCGAAAGGTAATATCACGGATCGCATGCCCTAGCGATTCTTGCAGCACGGCATTCAGAAAATCAATGGTGATCTGCTTGCGTTCCTCTTTGCCGAAGATAAATTTGAAAGCAACATCGTTCATCGGATCGAAGCGCTGTTGCTCGAATGCTTGGAAAATCTGTGCTTTCTTTGACATTTTTCCTCCTTTCGTTCAGGTGGAGAGCCAGTTGACCTTTTTTATATTATAGCATATCTTTTCGGGGCAAGGCAGGGAATTATTTAGCACAGAATATGGTTTGCTTTATCCGGCGCAGCCGAAGAACGAATGACGAGCAGCAGTCCTAGTCAGTCCCGGCATTTTGTGATATACTGGAAATACGATAGAGAGTCGTGTTGCTGGGAGGAGACTGAGACATGAAATACGACGTCACGATCACGAATATCGGCAGCCTTGCGCCGAATTTCTTGGAGAACAGTTCGAGCATCATCCTGCTTGACGAGGGTGTGCGCCCGAACCTCACGGAGATGGTCGTCGAGCATACGGCGGGGGAACTGACGGACGATGTCAAGGTCGGCGACACGCTGACGATGGGGGCGAAGAGGAAGTACAAGGTCGTCTCCGTCGGCGAGGCGGTCAACGAGAACCTTCGAAAGGACGGTCACTGCACGATCGTCATCAACGCCGAAGGCTCGATGCCCGGACAACTCATCGTCAAGGGCAGCCTGCCGCCGCGCCTCAACTTGGGTGACAAGATCACGATCGAGTGAGAAATGAAAGGAAATTCCTTTGTCAAGGCTTGCGCCGAGAAAAAGGTTATGCTATGATATGTTCAAAGCAGAAGTTGCCTGAGGTGCACGTGAGCTTTTCATTATGTCTAACCTACAGTTTTCTAAGGGAATCCGGCTAGGCTTGCGGATGCTGGATCGCCTTCGAGCGAATAGCAGAAACAAGACTCAAGATGCCCACCTGCGAGTCGCAGGTTTTAGACATATAAAGCAAACGACATTTTGGACATCTGCTTTGAAAAGGGGTCGCTAGAAGATTTATGGCTGGTGGTCTCTTTTCGCCTTGTGTGGAGTCTGTAAAGCAGCCTTTCCAGTCGGATGCTTTACAGGCTCTATGCTTTTTCATGCGGGTTAGCGTGAAGCCTCAAGAGGTCGAGCCGAAGGCGTAGGATGATTTGCGAGGTTTTGCTAAGGACGATGCACAATGGCCGCGAAGCGGATGTTGGTGCGGGCATCTATTCTTTCTTCGGATTTTTGTCGATGAGCGGCGCTTTGGTGATGATGCTTTCACCGAAGCGCTTTTTCAGTGCGTCGATTGCGCCGTAGAGGCGCTCTTTTTTTTCGTCGCGAAAGAGCGACGGCAGGGCGCTCGGCTCGAAGTTCTCGCCCGTGACGCCGAGGAGGCGGATGCCGCTCTTGATGCCGAGCTCGCGGAAGAGGTCGCGTGCCGTCTGGAAGATCGGCCCGTCGTGCGCACTCGCTTCAAAGAGCGTGCGGCTGCGCGTGAAGGTCGTGAAGTCGGCGCGGCGCACCTTGATCTGGATCGTGCGTGCAGTGACGCCTGCGAGGCGCAGCCGCCAGCCGACCTTCTCGGCGAGCGCCAAAAGCTCGCGCTCGGCTTCTTCAGCGCTTTCGAGGTCGCGCTCGAAGGTCACTTCCTTGCCGATGGATTTCGCCTCGCGCTCAGGCTCGACGCGCCGCTCGTCGCGTCCGAAGGAAAGTTCCTTCAAGGCGTGCGCCGCGCGTGTGCCGAGGCTGCGTGCGAGCTTCTTCTCGTCGGCTTGCTGCATCGCGCCGATGGTTTTGATGCCCAAAGCGGCGAGCTTTTCCTCCGTGCGTTTGCCGACGCCCCAGAGGCGGCGCACGGGAAGCGGTGCGATGCGCCGGACGGCATCTTCTGCGCGAATCTCGACGAGTCCGTCGGGCTTTTCGAGGTCGCTCGCGAGCTTGGCGAGAAACTTGTTCGGCGCGATGCCGACGGAGGCGACGAGCGCGGTTTTTTCGCGGATTTCCGCCTTGAGCTTTTGGGCGAGGACGCGCGGGCTGGGCGCGAGAAGCCCCATGCCCGTGACGTCGAGAAAGGCTTCGTCGATGGAAAGCGGCTCGACGAGCGGCGAGTAACGCGAGAAAATAGCGAAGATTTCGGCGGAGACGGCGCGATAGAGCGCGTAGTTTCCCTGTACGAAGATGCCGTCGGGGCAGCGACGGCGCGCCGTCTCCATGGGCATGGCCGAGTGCACGCCGCTTCGGCGCGCCTCGTAGGAGGCGGTCGCGACGACGCCGCGCGAAGAAAGCCCGCCGACGATGACGGGCTTTCCTCTGTATTCGGGGTGCTCGCGCTGCTCGATAGCGGCGAAGAAGGCGTCCATATCGACGTGAAGAATCGTGCGCTGCATTTTATTCGCCTCCCTGTGCGTTGTGCGGGAAAAGGGAAATCGGAGAGGCTTTTCGGCTTCCCCGATTCATTTTACTCGAACAGCGCCGTGATTTCTTCCTCCGACAGCTTTGAGAGGAAGTTCTCGCCAGGCTGGATCATCTGGTCGATCAGCGCTTTTTTCTTTTCCTGCAGTTCGTAGATCTTTTCTTCAATCGTGTCCTTCGTGATGAATTTCAGCACCTGCACGTTGTTCTTCTGGCCGATGCGGTAGGCACGGTCGGTCGCCTGATCTTCGACGGCGGGATTCCACCACGGGTCGTAGTGGATGACCATGTCAGCGCCCGTGAGGTTCAGCCCCGTGCCGCCCGCTTTGAGCGAGATGAGGAAGAGCGGCTCCGCGCCCGCGTTGAAGTCGCGCACGCGGCGCATGCGCTCAAGGGCGGGCGTCGAGCCGTCGAGGTAGGCATAGCTGAGATTCATGGCGTCGAGGCGCGCGGCGATGTGGCTGAGCATCGTCGTGAACTGCGAGAAGATGAGGATGCGGTGTCCGGCAGCGACGGCATCGGCGACGACTTCTTCGAGCATGTCGAGCTTGCCTGAGCCGCCCGTGTAATCTTCGAGGAAGAGCGCAGGATCGCAGGCGATCTGGCGAAGGCGCGTAAGGATCGCCAGGATCTTGATGCGCGATTCGCCGAAGCCGTGCGCCTTGAGCTCGGCGGCGAATTCCTTCTTCGCCTGCACGAACCATGCGTGGTAGACCTTCCGCTGCTCGTCGGTCATCTCGTTCGTCATCTTGCGCTCGACCTTGTCGGGCAGTTCTTCGAGCACGTCCTTCTTGAGGCGGCGCAGGATGAAAGGCGAGATGTAGCGCAGGAGGTCGGCGCTCGCGTGCGGATCTTTGGCGCGTACGATGGGCGTTTCGAACTGCGATTGGAAGTGCTTGCGGCTCTTGAGGTAGCCAGGCATGAGGAAGTCGAAGATCGACCAGAGTTCGGTCAGGCTGTTCTCGATCGGCGTGCCCGTGAGAGCGAAGGCGGCATCCGCCCGGAGCTTTTTTACCGCCTTTGCCGCCTGCGTCGCGGGGTTTTTGATCTGCTGCGCCTCGTCGAGGAAGATATGGCTGAAATGCTCCTTTTCGTAGAGGTCGATGTCGCGGCGCAGCATGTGGTACGTCGTGATGATGACGTCGGCGTCCTTGAGAGCGGGCGAAAGAGCCGCCTCGCGTTCCGCTTTTGTGCCGGCGACGATGGAAGCTTTGAGCTCGGGCGCGAACTTTTCAATCTCTTCGAGCCAGTTGTACATCAAAGACGTCGGCGCGACGACGAGGGCGGGCGGCTTTCCCTCCTCGCGGTGCGCGAGCAAAAAGGCGATGACCTGCAGGGTCTTGCCGAGTCCCATGTCGTCGGCGAGGATGCCGCCGAGCCGATAGGCGGCGAGCGTCGAGAGCCACGAGAAGCCCGTCTGCTGGTAGTCGCGCAGCACGCCCTTGAGCGTTTCGGGCGGCTCGATGTCGGCGTCGACGGGGTTCTTGATGTCGCGCACGATGCTCTTGAAACGCTTGCTTCGCGCGAGGCGGATGCTCTTGTCCTCCTTGGCGAGCGCGTCGAGGTAGAGCGCCTGGCGAAGCGGCAGGCGGATGTTCTGCGCGTCGGTCGCCTTCTTGATGCCGGTGCTCTCGATGAAGTCGGCGAGACCTGCGAGCTGCTGGTCGCCGAGCGTCACGAAGGTGCCGTCCTTGAGCCTGTGGTAGACTCTCTTCTCGCGGTACGAGCGCAGCACGCCGATGAGCTCGGCAAAGTCGAGCTGCGCCGCGTCAAAGGTCACGTCGAGGAGGTTTTCGTCGTTGACCGAGACGCCGATCGTCACGGGAGGCATGCGGCGCACGGGCTTTTCGTGGAAGGCGTCGGCGTAGTAGACGTCGGTGATCTTGGAAAGCTCGGGCAGGGCTTCGTCGAGGAAGAGGAAGCTCTGCGCCTCGTCACTCTGCACGAAGCGGCCGTCTTCGGGCAGGAAGTCATAGGTGTCGAAGAAGGCGAAGATCGCCGCCTCGCCCGCCGCGTCGCGGATGAGGCGGCGGCCGCTCGGCGCTTCCTGCGGCGCTTTGCCCGCGAGCGGGTTGAACTTCATTTCATCGTAGTGAAATTCGAGACGCGCGGCGATGCCGTCCCCGTAGTAGTCGAGGTAGACGGCGGCGGAAAGCGGCATGATTTCGTAGCGTTCGGCGAAGGCGGGCGCGATCTGCACCTCGGCGACCTTCTCGATTTCGGGCAGGATCGTGCTGAAGAAGGCGGGTATGTCCTGCGCGGCGATGGGGAGCGAGCGCGAGGAGCCGAAGGCTTCGAGCAGCGGGTGCAGGGCGGCGGAGAAGGAGGGCGGCACATGGTAGATCGTATCTTCGACGAGCAGGAAGTGCGCGTCGTCGTCCAGATAGCAGACTTCGTCCGTCAGCATCATGAGGCGGCCGCTGCCCGACCTCTCGGCAAGCCCCAATTCGAGGGCGGGCGTTCCCTCGACGATCTCGACGGTGCGCTCTTCGTGCATGCCTGTCTTTGCTTGAAAGGGAGCATCGGCTTCCTGCATGAGCGAGAGGAAGCGCACGAGTGCGCTCGGCGTGAGCTTGACCGCCTTGCCTTCGAAGAGGGTTCCGCTCAGGCGAGCACCGTATGCGCCGCCGTAGTAGAGGCTGCTCACTTCATCCTTCCAGAGGTCGAGCAGGAAGCGCCAGAGCATCGTCGAGACGCCGGGTGCGAAGGTCGCTGTCTGCGGGTCGATAGTCAGCTTTTTGCCAAATTCGATGGGCGTGCCGGCGAGGAAGGAGCGCATGAATTCCTGCATGCTGCGCATGACGTAGAGCCGCTCGCGCCCGATGCGGAACTCCAGCCAGCAGTTGGAGCGGCCGTAGTGGCGCTCGAAGAAGAAGTGTGGCTCAAGGAAGATGGGCGCCTCGCGAAGAGCGGCAGGCAGAAGCTTCTTCGGTGCGTTCAAGTGCGCGTGTTTCTTGGCGCGTGCGAAGCAGTCAAAGATGCGTCCCGTGGGTTTTCGGTACGGCCCGGGTGTGGCGGCGCTCTCGCCTTCTTCTTCGAGCTGGCCTGCCTGTATGACTTTCAAGAGTGCAACGACATGCTTGCAGGCGCCGTCGTAGAGGGCGGCAGCGGGGCATGTGCAGTCGTAGGCCTCGATTTTCTCGCCCGTCTTGTCGAGGCGCACGCGCACCTCGTAGTCCTCCGAGCCTTCGACGGTCGCGACGTAGATGGAGGTGCCGGGGCGGCGCAGGAGCTTCGCCACGCGCCCGTCCTTGAAGTAGCGACAGCCCTTGCGGTATGACATATCGTTGGACAACTCATGTATGGCAGAGTCTTTGAGCAAGACGATCTCTCCTTTGCGCACGGCGCACGTCTATGGTAAGCTACGCGCCAAACGTCCACTTTGTGGACATTGTGCGCCGCCCTTACAGAAGCCTAACCAATCGGTCTGCGCCTTCGGCTTGACCTCTTGGGGCTTCATGGTAACCTACACGCACAAACGTCCACTTTGTGGACAAAAGTGCGCCGCCCTTACAGAAGCCTGGCCAATCGGTCTGCGCCCTTTGGGCTTGACCTCTTGGGGTTTCATGGTAATATAGAAAACGAGAATGGTTTATTAAAGAATGTAAGGAAGCCGCCGTACATCCGCTGCAGCGGCTTATCATATCTTTTCATTATAGCAGACGCAATCGCCGCCGTAAACTTTGTCGCAGACTTCTTTGAACGTATGTTCAGCGAGGCAGGAGGAACATTATGGATCTATCCCGCGCACGCATCCTCATCATCCGCTTGAGCGCCATCGGCGACGTGCTTCATGCGACGCCCGTCGCGCGGGCGCTTCGCCGTGCGCTGCCTGCGGCGCATATCGCGTGGCTCGCGAGCCCGCCCGCCGACGAACTTCTCGCCGCATGCCCCGAGATCGACGAATTGCTCGTCTGGGATAGAAGGCCCTTCGACCGCGCCGTGGCGCACGGGCGCTTTCTGGAGGCTTTTCGCCTGCTCCGTGAGGCTCGCGCGCTTCTCGCGCCGCGCCGCTTTGATGTCGCGCTCGACGTGCAGGATCTCCTCTTGACGGGCATTCTCGCGCGTCTTTCGGGTGCGCCGCGCCGCATCGGCGTGCGCGAGCGTCACGAGGGCGCGGGCTTCTTCATGACAGAGAAGGCGCCGAAGCTGGCGGAGCCGCACAAGGTGCGCCGCTACCTCGCTTCCCTTGCGCCGCTCGGCATCGCGCATGAGGACACGCGCATCGCGCTGCAGCTTCCCGCTGCGCTCACGGGCTTCGCCGCGCCCTTTTTCGCCGCACGCTCCATCGCGCCCGATCGCCCGATCGTGCTCGTGAGCCTCTGCACGACGTGGCAGAGCAAGGAGTGGCCGCCCGAGCGCTTCTGCGCCGCGCTCGCTGCTCTTCCGGAAGATGTGCAGATCGTCTTTTTGGGAAGCGGCACCGATCGCCCCATCATTGGTGAAGCGATGAAGACGCTCGAAGCATCATGGCGCGGCAAAGCCGTCTCCGTCGCAGGCGAGACGAGCCTCCTTGAAACGGCGGCGCTGATGCAGGAAGCGACGCTCCTCCTGTGCCCCGACACCGGTCCCCTGCACATTGCCGCCGCCGTCGGCCTGCCGACGCTGAGCCTCTGGGGGCCGACGCGTCCGACGATCTATGGCCCTCTGCACGGACGCAACTTCTTCATCGAGTCGCCGTACCCATGCGCTCCGTGCTGCAAGACGCGTTGTCCCTCGGGCACGAACGCCTGCATGAAGGCGATCGAGGTGCAGGATGTAGCGAGAAGGCTCGGCGAGGTGTTGGAGATGATGCGGCGGGATAAGGTGTGAAGGCGCAAGGCGTTGATTGCCGTTCCCTTGCATGCGAGGTGGATTTTTTATATAATTTTGGAAGAGATTTGGCGTGATGCGGAAAGGAGAATCCTCATGTTGTACAGCCGACTCTATAAAAATGAAGTGCCATGGTCGTTTTATATAACGAAACAATATGATGATCGTGACGGGGGGGACAATCTTGCGATTCGTGTTGAGCGGGGGGACGATGACAACGCTTTTTCCGAGTGGCGGCTTCCCGATGTCGCCTGTGAGAAATCCTTTGGCTTTTCGGAAGATGATTTGCTCGTCATAGAGAAATTTCTTCAGGACAATGAATCCATTATATGGGATGACTGGCGCAAGGAGATGAGGGAACATGCCAAAAGCCCTGCTTGAATATATGGGGTACTGCATCTATTTTTGGATTGGAGACGGAGAAGAGCCAGTTCATGTCCACGTCAGTAAAAAAAGACAGCGGCAAGACGCCACGAAGTTTTGGGTCACGTCTGATTCCGTTGAACTTGCAAGGGATACGGGAAGCGTGGACGCGTGTGATATGAGAGATATGTTGCGTTATCTGAGGAAAAATCGCGAAACGATTCTTTCTGCATGGTTGCGGGTATTCAAGCGAGCGGAAGTCAAACGATAAGCAATGGGAATAGATCCGCATGCCGTGTGAGGCATCTTGCGCATGGCGGTGCGAATATGCTGTCTATACGTAGCAAATGTAAGTCGTGTCATCATCGATACACGAAAAGCCCCCGAGTTGGAGTCGGGGGCTTTTCTTTTCTCATAAGACAGGGGCTAGCGCCCAGGCTCGTTGCTGTCGTTCCTCTCATCGAGCCGTTTTCTTATGTAATTGGCTATGCCAGCCAGGAGGGAGAGGATAAAGAGACGGCGAAGGAAGAATCGCCGTAATGCTTCTCTTGACAATATTCCTCATAAATCCTATACTAATAGTTATCACGAGCCATTATGACATAACCAATATTTATCAATAAAAAGGGGGAGTTTCTATGGGAGAATTTGGCGGACTCGGACTCTTTTTCGTCGTGGTGCTTATTTTTCCCTTCCTAGTTCTCGCGCCCGCGCGCATCTTGCAGCCGCGCCAGCCGACGCCGGAGAAGCAGAAGCCGTATGAGTGCGGCGTCGATACGGTTGGGTCGAGCGATGTGCAGTACCACGTCGGCTACTTCCGCTACGCGCTCGCGTTCCTCCTCTTCGACGTCGAGGCGGTGTTTCTCTATCCGTGGGCGGTGTCGTTCAATCGGCTCGGACTTTTCGCATTTTTGGAAATGTTTGTCTTCCTTGGAATCTTGGCACTTGGCCTTTGGTATGCATGGAGGAAGGGGGATCTCGCATGGAAGTAGTGGACGTCGTTCCTGCCGCGCTCCGGGAGAATGTGATCGTGACCTCGGTCGATGCGATTTTCAAGTGGGCGCGCTCGCGCTCGATCTGGCCGCTGGCCTCGGGGCTTGCGTGCTGCGGCATCGAGATGATGGCGACGGCGGCGGCGCGCTTCGACCTCGCGCGCTTCGGCTACGAGGTCTTCCGCGCCTGTCCGCGCCAGGCCGATCTCCTGATCGTCGCGGGCACGCTGTCGTGGAAGATGGCACCGGCTCTCATCCGTCTCTACGAGGAGATGCCCGAGCCGAAGTACGTCATCGCGATGGGCAACTGCAACCTTAACGGCGGGCCTTTCACGGACACCTACTCGACGGTCAAGTGCCTCGACGAGGTGCTTCCTGTAGACATCTATCTGCCGGGCTGCCCGCCGCGTCCCGAGGCTCTGATCGACGCGATGATGAAGCTGCGCGACAAGATTCAGCATCCTGATCTTGCGAAGCGGGCGGGAGGTGAAGCGCGATGAGGACGCGGTATTTTTCCAAGGAGCGGCTGGCAAAGCTCGTCGAGATCTTCCCCAAAGCGACGTTCGACGCAGAAGCGCAAGAGCCCGCGCTCATCGTCATGGCGACAGATTTTCCCGCCGTATTGCGCGCCCTCAAGGAGAAGGAGGGCTTCGACCGCCTCGGCAATCTCACGGCGGTCGACTGGAAAGATCATATCGAGATGGTCTATCATCTCTACAATATGGAAGAGAATGTAAAACTTGAGGTCAAGGCTGCGCTCGACGCTGCCGCGCCCGTCATCGAGTCGGCGACATCGCTGTACCCGGGGGCGGAGTTCGAGGAGCGCGAGGTCTACGACCTCATGGGCGTGGAGTTCTTGGGTCATCCCGATCTTCGAAGGATTCTCATGCCAGACAACTATCCCGCGCATCCTCTGCGCAAGGATTTCGTCGCGCCTGTGCCGAAATTGGAGGGAGGAAAGCTCGTATGGCTGGAAAAAGCACCTACATCCTGAACATGGGGCCGCAGCATCCGAGCACGCACGGCGTGCTGCAAGTCGAACTCGAGCTTTCGGGCGAGCGCATCGAGCGCGCGAAGCCGATTGTCGGCTACATCCATCGCGGCATCGAAAAGCTCATGGAGTCGCGCACGTATGCGCAGAGCCTGCCCTATACGGACAAGCTCGACTACGTTTCGGCGATGAACAACAACCTCGCATGGTGTACGGCGGTGGAGAAGCTCGCGGGCATCCGCGTGCCGCTTCGCGCCGAGTATCTGCGCGTCATCGCGGCGGAATTGAACCGCATCGCGAGTCATCTCGTCTTCATCGGCACGCTTCTCAATGATCTCGGCGCGGCGACGGCCTTCATCTACGCCTTCCGCGACCGCGAGAAGGTGCTCGACCTCTTCGATCTCCTCTGCGGTGCACGCATGTCGACGAGCTACATCCGCTTGGGCGGCGTCTCCTATGATGCGACGGACGAATTCATCAAGAAGACGTTGGAATTTCTCGACTATGTGCCCGTAATGCTCGAAGAATACGACAATCTCATCACGGGCAACGAGATCTTCTATGCGCGCATGAAGGGCGTCTCGCCGATGACGGCGGAGGAGGCGAAGTCCTTGTCGCTGTCGGGTGCGAACCTGCGTGCGACGGGCGTCGCCTACGACATCCGACGCGTCGAACCGTACTGTGTCTATGACCATCTCGACTTCGAGGTGCCCGTCGGCACGATCGGCGACGATTGGGATCGCTATGAGGTGCGTCTCAAGGAGATGGGCGAGAGCGCGAAGATCATCCGCCAAGCCTTGAAGGATATGCCTGCAGGGGATTTCAAGAAGAAAGTGTCGCCGCAGCTTCGCCCGCCGAAAGGATCGGTTTACCACCGCGTCGAGAACACGCGCGGCGAGCTGGGCTTCTACATCGTGAGCGACGGCACGGCGAAGCCCTACCGCGTACACATCCGCCGGCCGTCCTTCGTGAACCTGCAGGCGCTCGATTCCCTGTGCCGCGGCACGCTGATCGCCGACTCCGTTGTCGTCTATTCGACGCTCGACCCGCTGATGGGCGAGGTCGACTGCTAGGGGGTGCAATGATGGAAACGGGCATCGTCTATTCCTATATCAACGAACTGCGGCTCTTCCTGACGGGGGCGCTCGGCGACGCTTTCCTCGCTGAGGTCGTCATGACGCTTCTCGGCATCGCCGTCCTTCTTGCAATCGTCATGACAGCGGCTCTCGTATTCACCTTCGGCGAGCGCAAGGTCTGCGCCTTCATCCAGGTGCGCTTTGGGCCGAACCGCGTGGGGCCGGGAGGACTTTTGCAGCCCGTGGCGGACGCCATGAAGCTCCTCAGCAAGGAGGACATCATGCCGGACGGCGCTGACCGCATCGTCTGGAGTCTGTCGCCGATCCTCGTCTTCGTGCCGGCGGCCTTGATTTACGCCTTTTATCCGTTCGATGCGGGTGTCGTCTTCGCCGATGTGAACATCGGGCTGTTCCTCCTGCTCGCCATCTCGGCGCAGGCGGTTCTGCCGTTCTTCATGGGCGGCTTCGCGTCGAACAGCAAGTATGGACTCATCGGCTCGATGCGTGCCGTCGCGCAGCTTCTGACGTATGAACTGCCGCTCGGCTTCGCTCTCATGGGCGTCGTCATGCTCACGGGCTCCTTGGATATGAGCCGCATCGTCGAGGCGCAGGCGGACTGCTGGTACATCTTCAAACAGCCGCTCGCGTTCCTCATCGTCTTCATCTGCATGATCGCCGAGAGCAATCGTCCGCCGTTCAACATCCTTGAGGGTGAGTCGGAGATCATCGCCGGCCCCTTCACAGAGTACAGCGGCATGCGTTGGGCTCTCTTCTTTCTCGCGGAGTTCGCGAACCTCCTTTCCATCGCGATTCTCGTGACGACGCTCTTCTTGGGCGGCTGGCAGGGGCCGGCTTTTCTGCCGGGCATCTTCTGGTTCTTCCTCAAGGCGGTTCTCATGGTCGTCATCTTCCAATGGGTCGGCTGGACGTTCCCGCGCTTTCGCATCGACCATCAGATCGCTTTCGGCTGGAAGCTCCTCCTGCCTGCGGCGATGCTCAACGTCCTCTTGACGGGCGTCGGCATGATGCTTTGGCAGATGTTTTAGGAAGCGTTTCGGCGAAAGGAATGAGGAACTTTGTGGGGCAAAGGATTGATCAAGGGCCTCGACGTGACTTGGGGTCACTTCTGGGGCAAGAAGGAGACCGTTTCCTATCCCGAGGAAAAGATTCCGATGACCGAGCGCTTTCGCGGCGGACATCTGGCGATGGAGACGGAAAAGTGCATCTCGTGCCGTCTATGTGCGACGAGCTGTCCGAACAAGGCGCTCGACCTTCATATCGTGACGGACGAGGCGAAGAAGCGCCACATGGCGGAGTACTGGCACGACATCGGACGCTGCATCTATTGCGGTATATGCGTCGAGGTCTGCCCGACGCAGGCGATTACTTGGGACAAGAATTTTACGATTGCGACGTACTTCAAGGAGGATTTGAAGTACGATGCGGTGGCGGAAGAAAGGGAGAAAAAGAAGGAGGGGGGCGAGCCGCATGAGTGATTTCCTGAATGCAGGCGTCTTTTATCTCTTGGCGGCCGTCACGCTCGCGGGCGCACTCGGCGTGGTGCTCGCGAAGAAGCTCGTCCATGCGGCGCTCCTCCTGACCGTCACGTTCATCGGCGTCGCGTGCCTCTACTTCCAGCTCGGCGCGGACTTTCTCGGTGCGGCGCAGCTCATGATCTACGCGGGCGGCGTCGCCGTGCTCATCGTCTTGGGCGTCATGCTCACGCGCCATGCGCCGGGCGAGGAGACGAGTCCCGACAACGCGCGATGGTTCGCCGCGCCCGTCGCTGCCGCTCTCTTCTTCGCCGTCGTATTCTCGGCGGTCTATGTGACGCCGTTCGCGGAGGTCATGGAAGCGCCTGTCGGCAACTCGATTGAAAAGCTTGCCGACCTCATGCTCGGCGAGTATGTGATGACGTTCGAGCTGGCGGCGACGCTCCTTCTGGCGGCTCTCGTCGGCGCGATTGTTTTGGCAAAGGAGGAAGGACAATGAGCGTAGGACTTCTGCATTATCTCATGTTGGCGGCGATCCTCTTTTCCATCGGTCTCTTCGGCCTCATCCAAAAGAGAAATCTCATCGTCGTGCTCATGAGCATCGAGCTGATGCTGAATGCGGCGAATCTCAATCTCGTCGCGTTTAACCGCTTTCTGCCGGTCGATGCGCTCGAAGGTCAGCTCTTGGCCGTCTTCTCTCTGATGGTCGGCGCAGCGGAGATCGCCGTGGGGCTTGCGCTCGCGTTCCGCATCTACCATGACAGTCATACGATTTCACTTGATGCGCTGCAGCGCATGAAAGGCTAGGGGGTGGCATGATGTTTTCCTCTTTCGCCCTGCACCATGCGTGGCTCATACCGCTCCTGCCGGGAATCGCCTTCGTCCTCGCGGGCTTTCTGCGCGCCCTGCCACGCCTTGCGACGGCGCTCGTCGTTGCCGCAATCGCCGCGAGCTTCGCGCTCTCGGGCGGCGTCATCGCCGAGGTTTTACGGACGCCGATCACGGTAGAAGCGCCGTACGTCGCGAAGACCGCTTGGATGACGGTAGGCAGCCTCGTCCTGGAGATGGGCGTCCTCGTCGATCCCATCACGGCGATGATGCTCTTCGTCGTCACGACGGTATCGCTTTGCGTCGCCATCTATTCCGTTGGCTACATGAAGGACGATCCCGGTATGGGGCGCTTCTTCTCGTTCATCTCGCTCTTTGTCGCGTCGATGCTCGGGCTCGTGCTCGCGTCGAACTTCCTGCAGCTCTACGTCTTCTGGGAGGGCGTCGGACTCTGTTCGTACCTTCTGATCGGTTTTTACTATCAGCGCGTATCGGCGCGGGAGGCCGCGAAGAAGGCGTTCATCACGACGCGCGTCGGCGACTTCGGCCTGCTCCTCGGCATCCTGCTCTTGCAGATTCACTTCGGCACGCTCGACTTTCTGAACCTGCGCATGCTCGTGCCGCTTGAGGTCTTGACGCTCGGCACGGTATTCTTGACCGTCGCGGGCTTCCTCCTCTTCATCGGACCGATTGGAAAATCGGGCCAATTCCCGCTGCACGTCTGGCTGCCCGACGCGATGGAAGGCCCGACGCCCGTCTCCGCGCTCATTCATGCGGCGACGATGGTCGTCGCGGGCGTCTACCTCGTCGCGCGCGCCTACTTCATCTTCGCGGCTTCGCCCTTCCTCATGGATTTGATCGCATGGGTCGGCGGTTTCACGGCGATCTTCGCCGCGAGCATCGCCTTGACACAGCGCGAGATCAAGCGCATCCTCGCCTATTCGACGGTCAGCCAGCTCGGCTACATGATGCTCGCGCTCGGCGTCGGCTCGCTGACGGCCTCGATGTTCCATCTCATGACGCACGCCTTCTTCAAGGCGCTTCTGTTCCTCTCGGCGGGCGCCGTCATGCACGCGCTCGCCGACGAGGCGGACATCTTCCGCATGGGCGGGCTTTGGAAGAAGATGCCGTGGACGTTCGCCGTGATGACGATCGGCGTTCTCGCGATCGCGGGTCTGCCGCCTTTCGCGGGATTCTTCTCGAAGGACGAGATCCTCTTTGCGGCGGCGGAAGTCTCGACGCCGCTTTACGTCCTCGCGACCGTTACAGCTTTCATGACGGCGCTCTACATGGCGCGGCTGCTCTTCGTCGCCTTCCTCGGCGACTGCCGCACGGGCACGGCGTACCACGCGCACGAAGCGGGCTGGTGGATGCGCTTGCCGCTCCTCATCCTCGCGGCGCTCGCCGTCGTCAGCGGCTTTTTGGGTCATGCGTGGGGCTTCGGCTCTTGGGTCTACTTCGGGCACGCGCACGAGGGCGCGATCGATCCGACGGTCGCCGGCGTATCGACCGCTTTGACGCTCCTCGCGCTCGCCATCGCCTACCTCGTCTATGTGAAGAAGGCCGTTTCTGCCGATGCAATCGCAGAACGGCTCGGCATTTTCTACACACTCAGCTATCACAAATACTACATCGACGAGATTTATGCGGGGCTTCGCAAGGTCTTCGTCGACGGCTGCGGCAGGGTCTTCTACTGGATCGACATCTACATCGTCGACGGCATCGTGAACCTTCTCGCGCTTTTTGTACGCCTCTTGAGCGGCGTTCTCTCCTTCTTTGAGACGGGGCAGACGCAGTTCTATGCGACGGTCGTCATCGTCGGCGCTGTCCTGCTCGCGCTTCTGGGTGTTTACTGTGCGGGCGGCACAGCTTTCGTGGGAGGTGGCTTCTGATGGACTTTCCCGTTTTGTCGGTCATCCTGCTCACGCCTTTGGCGGCGGCGCTTTTCCTTTGCTTCTTGAACCGCGAGTCGCGCTCCGCCATCCGCATCGTGGCAGCTGCCGCCATGGCCTTTTCGTTCGCGCTTTCCGTTTGGGCGTACTTCGGCTATGACCTCGCGGCGGGCGGCATGCAGTATACGGAGCGCGTGCCGTGGATTACCGATCTCGGCGTTTCCTACGCGCTCGGCGTCGACGGCATCTCCTTGCCGCTGCTCCTCTTGACGGAGCTGATCGGCGTGTCGGCGGTCTTTTCCTCGTGGCATGTCGAGGAGCGCTCGAAGGAGTTCTTCATCCTGCTGCTCATCTTGATCGCAGGCGTCACGGGCACCTTCGTCGCCAACGATCTCTTCATCTTCCTCTTGTGCTACGAGGTCGTCGTCATCCCGATCTACATTCTCGTCATTCTCTTCGGCTCGACGAAGCGCGTGACGAAGGAATACGCGGGCATGAAGCTCACGATCTACCTGCTGCTCGGCTCGGCATTCCTGCTCGTCGGTGTCGTCTGGCTCTACCTCACGGCGTTCCCCGCAGGAAGCCGCACGTTCGACATGCAGATGCTCGCGCTCGCGGCGCAAGGAGGACACTTCAGCCCGGGCTTCCAGATCGGCGCGTTCTTACTGCTCCTCATCGGCTTCGGCTCGCTGCTTTCTATGTTCCCGTTCCACAGTTGGTCGCCCGACGGCTACGCGGGCGCGCCGACGGCGGTGTCGATGATTCATGCGGGCGTTCTGAAGAAGATCGGCGGCTACGGCCTCATCCGCATCGGGCTTCTCGTGCTGCCTTTGGGCGCGAAGTTCTGGGCGCCCTTGATCGCGTTCCTCGCGATGTGCAACGTGCTCTATGCCGCTTACATCGCGCTCGTGCAGAAGGATTTGAAGTACGTCGTCGGCTATTCGTCGGTGTCGCACATGGGCTATGTGCTCTTGGGCTTCGCGGCACTGAATGTCGTCAGCGTCTCGGGCGCGGTTGCCAACATGGTGGCGCACGGCGTGATGAGCGCACTCTTCTTCGCGATGATCGGCTTCATCTACGAAAAGACGCATCTTCGCACGGTTGACGATCTCAAGGGGCTTGCCTACCAGATGCCGCGCCTTGCGACGGGCTTCATGCTCGCGGGCATGGCGTCCTTGGGACTGCCGGGACTCATCGGCTTTGTGCCGGAGTTCACGATCTTCGTCGGCGTATTCGCCGAGTTCCCGATTCTCGCGGTGCTCGCCATCGCCGGCATCATCTTCACGGCGCTCTATGTGCTGCGGCTTCTCGCCAAGGTGCTCTTCGGTCCGGCGGACAAGAAGTTCGACGCGTACCGCGACATGCGCGGCGCGGAGCTTGTGCCGCTCGTGCTCCTGGGCGTCGCTCTCGTGGGCTTCGGCGTGTTTCCGCATCTCCTACTGGGGCTGATTTCGACGGGGACGGGGCCTTTGCAGCCAATGCTTGACCAGTTGAGCCGGATCGGCTTCTTTTTAGGGGGGGACTGAGCATGGATTTTTCAGCAATCGGCATGGAGCTTGGTCTTCTTGCGCTCGCCCTGCTCCTCTTGGCGATGGGCGTGCTGCTGCCGAAGAAGGAATCGCGCACGAGTCTCGCGGCGATTTCGGTCGTCGCGCTTCTCGCGCTCTTCGCCTACGGCTTTTCCTTTTATCGGGGCGGCGAGGCGGCGTCCTTCTACGCGGGGCTTTACGTCGTGGACAATTACGCCGTCTTCTTCAAGCAGCTCTTCCTCTTGAGCGCGGCGCTCGTCGTGCTATTTTCGAGCGACTATGTCGAAAGGCTTCTGCGCTCTCGTGCGGAGTTCTACGCGATCCTCGTCTTCGCCGTGCTCGGCATGTGCGTCATGGCTTCGGCAAACGACTTCCTCACGTTCTACATCGGGCTGGAGCTTATGACGATCTCCTTCTATGTGTTCGTCGGACTCCGCCAGCGCGATGCGCTTTCGAGCGAGGCGGCGATCAAGTACCTCGTCTTGGGCGCGGCGGCGTCGGCGATCCTCTTCTTCGGCGTCAGCTTCATCTACGGCGCGGCGGGCAGCCTGCGCTTTGCGGCGGTCGTGAGCAGCCCGCAGCTCTTCACGCCGCTCGGCATCGTCGGCATGGCGCTCGTCTTTGCCGGCATCTTCTTCAAGCTGTCGATGATACCGTTCCACATGTGGGCGCCCGACGTCTACGAGGGAGCGCCCGCGCCTGTCGCCGCGCTCCTCGCCATGGGGTCGAAGGCGGCGGCTTTCGCCGTTCTCCTGCGCCTTGTCTTGGCGGTATTCCCGCCGTTGGGCGGCATGTGGCTCTCGCTGCTGGCCATTCTCGCCGCCGTCTCGATGGTCGGTGGCAATGTCATGGCGATCGTGCAGGACGACGTGAAGCGCATGCTCGCATATTCTTCCATCGCGCAGGTCGGCTACATGCTCGTCGGCGTCGTCGCGGCGGATGCGGCGGGCATGAAGGCGCTGCTCTTCTACCTCGCGCTCTACGCCTTTGCGAACATCGGCGCTTTCGCCGTGCTGACCGCCGTCGAGGCGCAGCGCGGCAAGCCCGACATGGCGAACGTCGCGGGACTCGCGAGAACTGCGCCCGTCCTCGCCGCCGTCATGACGATCTCGCTGCTCTCGATGGCGGGCATCCCGCCGACGGCGGGATTTGCCGGGAAGCTCTACCTCTTCACGGCGGTCGTCGATCAGGGCGGCCTGTGGCTCGCCTTCGTCGGCTTCATCATGTCGATGATCTCTGTCTACTACTACTTGCTCGTCGTCAAGGCGATGTACCTCGGCGAAGGCCCGAAAGAACCCGTAAAGGTTTCCGGCGCACTTCGCGCCTGCGTCCTCGTGAGCGTCGCCCTGACGCTCGCCCTCGGCGTCTATCCCGAGCCTTTGGCGAACCTCACGAACTTCGTGGCGGCGACGTTCTTTTGACGGACGGGGAGAAAACAGCCCTGCGGCTTGTGCCGCAGGGCTGTTTTGCTTGGGGAGGATGCGAAAGGATGGCGATGGATGGATAGGGGCAGACGGACTTACAGCAGATGATGCGCCTTTGCCGTCCGCTCTTTCCCTTACGTATCGTATATTATTTCACAGCAAGAAATACAGCCAGCTTCATCTGCAACAAAAAAAGCCGCCCTGCACGGTGCAGGACGGGGAAGGGCATCAGTCATCGAAAAGGTCACAGATCTGCCTGCCGGCAGCGACGCCGGCGATGAAGGCTTGCACGACGACCGGAACAGGGAACATAGGGAACACCTCCTTTCAGGGAATATGGAACAGAACTTCCAAGGCTAGAAAACGACGCACGAGGGGTAACGATGCGGGAACGGCGGCCTCATGCACATATTTGTCACCTCCTTTGCGGGTTTGTGTCATAGGTCAGCTGCTGCGGGCGATACGGTAAATAATGTACGAGCCGAGCCCTGCTGCAAATGCGAGCGGCATAGGGAACACCTCCTTTCACATGAATCGCGGTCATATCATCAGCATCGGACAAAAGACTTCGGGGAATCGAACTTCGCTCATCATACACACCTCCCAGATAACATATCAGACCATCTCATTTCGCACATGGCGGACATACATAAGAATCTCCGGCGGGGATTATAGAACTTCGTTTCACTTGAGTTGTGAGGCCGTGTTTCCCGAGGGCGACCTCTTGAGCTAATTATACGAAAGATCGGGTCATCATGCGTGTCAAAAAAAGTGCGAATATGGAACGTCGGACAAAGTTTCGCCACCGCCCTTTCGCATGGAGAGGAAAGGGGAAACAACGCTTCAAGGCAGCCAAAAAAGAGAGCCGTTCGGCTCTCTTTTTTGTGTATGGCAAACCGCAAGCGGTATGAGGTCACATGTGACCCGATTGGCAGGTTCTTCGCGGGGCTTTTCTCCTACTTCGTTTCAATACCGCAAGCGGTATGAGGTCACATGTGACGTATCATTTACGAGGAGGAATAAGTAATGAAAGTAAAGGTTTCAATACCGCAAGCGGTATGAGGTCACATGTGACCAGAAACAAATAATCCAAATAATAAAACCAAAGTCGTTTCAATACCGCAAGCGGTATGAGGTCACATGTGACTAACATGTAAAGGCCTCGACGTACATCCCCATTGTCTGTTTCAATACCGCAAGCGGTATGAGGTCACATGTGACTCTGTGTCTGGGAGGCCGCAGAAACAGAAGGCTCAAATCATGGTTTTGGAAAACCTCCTCGAATCCGAACATGTGCTCGCACTTTTTCGGCTGTCATCACATACCTATCGAGTATGTGATGGCCCAGCCAAGCCTTATATAGCAAGGCTTGCGGCGATTCGAGGAAAATTGGAAAACCCGCCCCGTTTTTTCGCCTCTAGGAGGTTTTCCATTTTTTATACTCTAGCATGGTTTTTCACATTTGTCAAACATATCTAAGAAGCAAAATCGCAATGGGAAGATAATCGGACGAGCACATATAGCCGCACCATCGCGACAAGAAATGCCAACGGCTTCGGCTGCAAAAAAAAGCCCTGCACGGATGCAGGACGAAGAGAAGCGTCAGTCATCGAAGAGATCACAAATCTGCCTGCCAGCAGCAGCACCGGCGATAAAGGCTTGCACAACGACCGGAATAGGGAACATACGGATCACCTCCTTTATGAATCAACATCGTATATCAGAAATGGAGAAACTAATCAAGAAGCGTGGGGCTTTCCGGCAGAGGTCGACCAAACATGACAGCACCTCCTTTCAGTGGCAGATATGGAACAGAACCTCTAAAAGCTAAAACACGACGAACGGGGGATACCGATGCGGAAACGGTGGCCTTACGCACATATTTATCACCTCCTCAAACCTTGCAAACGGGTCAGCTGCTCCTGGCGATGCGGTAGACGATGTACGAGCCGAGTCCTGCGGCGAATGCGATTGGCATAGGGAACACCTCCTTTCACATGAATCACTGACCCATCATCGGCATGGGGCAAAACACTTCGGGAAAATGAACTTCGCTCATCATACTGCAACACCTCCCATACAACATACCGTACTCTCTCATTCCGCACATGGCGTTCATACATAGGAATCTTCGACATCCATTACGGGAAATTCGCTTTGTTCAATTCGTGAGGCTCATATTCCCGTAGGCGAGCTCACAAGTCAATTATAGTCGAAAGCAGGCGATCGTATGTGTCAAAAAAAGTGCGAGCATTCATCGCGCAGGACGGCGATGATCTCTTGGCGCATCTTTTTAGGCGCGAGGACGACAGCGGCGGAGCCGAGCGAGAGAATCTGCTCGATCATTTCCTGCTTATCGAAGTCGTAGTAGAAAACCGTGAGCGTGTAGACGCCGCTCTCCTCGTCGAAAGCCGCTTCCTTGTCGTAGGGCGCGAAGAGGCAGAATGCGCGCTCGACGGCGTTGTTCTTCGGCGCGAGGCGCAAGGTCACGGAGCGCCGCCTCGCCGCGAGGAAGGCGCAGAACTTCTCTTCCACATCGCGCGGCACAGGCTCTTCCAAGGCGCGAATCTCCTCGATGCGCGAGAAGTTCATCTTGACGGCTCGTCCCTCGTCCACGAGCCAGACGATGGCGCGGCAGCGGTTCTCCTCGGCGTCGTATTCGAGGCGGCACGGCGCGGCTTTGCTCTCATGGCACATGCCCCGTGCATCGACGTTGCGGCAGAAGATCATGCGCCCCCCTGCAAGCGCGCGCCAAAATTCGCCGAGAGGCTCTTCCGCGAGGCGCACGTCATCGCCCCTGCCGCGCAGGACGCGCCAGACCTCCTGCGGATAGGCGCGAATCTCAGCAAGGCGTGAGAGCAGTTTCCCGCGCAGTTCGTTCGCCAAGAGGAAGGCGGCACTTTCGTCTTCGAGCATGGTCTTGAGCCAGCGAAGTTCGGCCTTTGTCGGCGGCAGACGCACAGGCTTTTCCAGAAAAAGCTCCGCTTCGCCGTTCGGCGAGAAGGAGAACATCGTCTCGATGAGTTCCTCATGTCGCGAAGTGTCCACGGGATCGAGCGGCTGCAGGCGGCGCAAGACATCCTTGCGTGTCAGCTTCGCCCCCGCGTGAATCTCATTGATGACACCGACGAGCGAATGAAAGAGCGCCGAATGAAGCTCATGAAAGAGTGGGGTATTCGCCATAATTTTCCAGCGCCTCCTCCAAATCCTCTTTGAGTCTCTCCGCAAGGTGCGGCGACTGCGGCAGCGAGACGTGCGCGAGCGGCCAGAAGGTGCGCAGCCACGGCAGGAGACTTCGTGCATCCGCGATCTTGAGCCGCACGCTGAGCCGCCCGTCCGCCTCTTCGAGCACCGCTTCGGAAAATCGCGCGAGGATGCGTCCCTTCACCGCTGCGCCCGCCGTCTCCCCCTTCGGGAAGAAGTCGATGCAAAGTTCAGGCTCCTTCACGGCGATCTTCGGCAGAGCGCCCGCCCACACCCTGCCCGTGCGCACCTTCTGCATGAGGTCGAGACGAAACATCTGACTGCCCTGCGCGCGCCTGCCGCCTTTCGCGGGCAGACGAGCCGCGAGCACATAGCGGCGTCCCGCATACATATCGCTGACGAGCCGAAGCGGCACGACGCGCAGCTTGCGTCTTTCCCTGCCGTAAACGAACGTCATCTCGCGCCGCTCCTCCAAGCATGTCAGACATTGAAAGACCACCTCGTCGTCGAGAAGGTGCGCCGTCGCCCTATGCTTGAACTGAGCAAGCGGTTTTGTCTCTTTTTCCTGCCCGCCGCGCTGCAAAGCGTCCTCAAGGAAGCAGCCAGGCAGGGAAAACTGCGTCATGGCGCGATAGAACGAAGCGGCGCGGCAGAGCGAAGCCGCCTCTTCGGGCGAGAGCCGCGCCAGAGGCTCGTCCGCCAGGCGATAGAGGAAACGCCCGTTTTCCTCCGTCTTGCAGACGACGCCCTGCTCTTCGAGATCCTGCAGATAGCGCTGCACCGTCCTGCGGCTGAGATCCTCCAGGCCCGCTGGAATCGCCTTTCCCGACATCAGCTCGTACTCGAAGATCGTCGTCACATCGAGCGCCTCTTTCGCCGCGCCGAGAATCTGCAGCAAGCCGATGAGGCAGAAGGCGGTCGTATTCTTCAACGCCTTGATGCGGTAGGTGTAGGCGAGAAAATCATCGGTGATGCGGTAGGAATCGCCTTCGAAGCGGAAGATCTCGCGCCGCCCTTGGCGCGAGGATTGGAGGCTTCCTTCGGGCAGGAAGAAGCGCAGACGCGCCATGTTCTCCTCATAGGCGCGCGCACTCTGCCCCAGACGCTCGACGAGGAACGACTTGTGATAGCAGCCGTAGGAGATGTAGCGCAGGAGCGGCCGCACGGTGTCGTAGTCGCCGATGAAGCGGTTGGCGGCGGTGCTTTCCCGGCGGTTTTTCGTTTCAGTCCCTGTACGCATGACGGCCCCCTGTCAAAGCTTTTCGAGCAACGGCAGCGCTTCTTTGAAAAGCTTCATCAGTTCGCTCGCCCCGTCCGGCGCACTGTCCTCGCTCGCATGGTTGCTCTGATTGCGCTCCTCTTTGAGCTTGTAGTAGATGGCAAGAAGGTCATAAAGCTCCTGTGAGAGATGGCAGATGATCTTGCCCTGCTCAGCCCAATTACGAACGGAAAATATGCCCTTCGTCCCGGGGAGAAGGGAAACATTGGAAAAAACAGACTCTGTGACATCCGATCCCATATTGTTACGAATGAAGCCTGTGAGCATCTTGAGTTTCTGCCCGCCATATTTCTGGGTACGGAACTTCTCCCGCCACTCCTTCTTCAAGGAGTTTCGCTCAGCCTCATTCGCTCCCTTCGGCACACCGATCTGCTTATCGCATAGGGCATCGACCAGCTTCTCCCACACGGGATCTGCAGGATCTTTTCCGCTGAAATCTTGCGGCTTCTTGCGCCATGTAAGGAACTTCTCGTAAACCTCATGCACGCCTGCTTCATTTTCCAGAAGAAGACTCCCGTATGCTCTCTCCCGCCAGAAGCCTACCGCAGGCTCTTTGGCGATACGTTTGTGCAGCTGTGTTTCCCAGCCGTTTTCCCCGAAAAACGCAGTCTCCTTTCCTTCCAGAGCGTCCGCTATGATCATTTGCATGATCTTCGGATATGCTTTCTTCGCACTGTCCAGGAAAGCGTCAACTTGCCCCATGCCTTTCTTTTCCGCATACTCCGCCAGAAGATAGAAAATCGTGCTGCGCTTGTCACCCTTCTTCTGCGTCGTCTGCACCTCCGCGGCAAATTCGGGCGAAAGCTGCAGGACGTCGCGCTCCTTCAAGATCTCAGGCACACGCTCGGTGAAGAGCGTCAGCGCCTGCTGCAAATAGCCGTGCTTCACGCACCAGCGCAGGAGTTTCACGTCGTCGATCTTGTCGCCGAGAATGTCCCTGTATTCCTCCTCGACACGGAAGCGGAGCTGTGCGATCATGCTCTCGTTGATGTCCGCGCCGTCTGCTTCACTGCCTTCGCGGAACTCCTTCAGAGCCTTGGAAAGCTCCTCGACGGCATGAGCGAACGCGCCGTAGTGGCAGACCTTGATCTCCTCCGCGAAGCCGTGCATAGCGAGAAGAAGTCGGTGCAGACGCTCGGAAATATGCGGTGGCCTTGCGAGAATCTTCTTGTCGTAGCCGAAGTAGCGCAGGATGGCGGAAACGCTGCCGAACTGCGCGAACTCGTCCGCGCCCGCGATAAGGTCGAAGATGCCGTAGACGTCGTTCACCTCTTCCACGATTTTCAAGCCCATGTTTGAGTACAGAACCTTGCCGATCTCAATACCGTTGTACTGCAAAAGGCGCATGACGGCAAACATCAGCATGACGGCATGGCGCGGTCCGCCCGTGAGGTCGGCATGAAGCACGACCGTATCGCCCTGTGCCTTCTTCACCTCCGCATAGTCCATGATGCGCTCTGCCATTTCCAATACGAAGCGTCTCGTTTCGGAAATCGGCATTCTCGCATCATAGGGAACAACTTCGATAAATCCCGATTCCTCAACGCAAGGCAGAACATCCGTCAGACGCTTCTTGAAATAGCCGAAATGCGTGACGCCTGCATCGACATCCGGCGAAGGCTGTTCAATCTCGATGGGTTCTTGAACCTTTTTCGTTGCAAAAAGGAACATCTTATCCAGCGAGATGTTCCTGTCACCATCCTTTGAAAGCAGGAGATGACGCACCGCTGACTCGTTCGTCACGCCGCAGTCGCCAATATCGCCCGCATATTTCACCATCGACACCCGCTCCGGGTGGCTGCGATCCGTCTTTACGTCGCTCAACATAAGAAGCATGATATGATGCCGCATATTTCTTCCTCCCCCATGATGTTCCCCTACGGACAAAGACTCTCCCGGCAGCTTACCGATACTCGCGAAAACGCGTGAAGACGAAGCGGCTGATCTTTCGCACCGATCCGTCCTCTGCCTGCTCCTCGACCGCTTCTCTCCGGCTTGCCGCCGCGAGGACGGTCACGCCCGCCGCACGCAGGAGGTTCACGAGATGATAGACGTAGGTGAACTCGCCCTGACACAATACGGCGCTAGGCGTCTTCTCAATGATTCTCGCGGCACTCTCCTCAGCGAGCTTCGCGACGCGCTCCTCGTCCCAATCCGCTCCGATGTCGGGAAACGGCAGATCCTCGATCTCACCCCAGGCGTGCGCAGCCTCTTTTTGTGCCGCCGGCCACTTCGCCGAAGCGTGGTTTGTATGGTTGATGAACATGCTGCTTCCCCCTATGCTTTCCTGAGTTTTTCGATGTAGGAGGCGATCTCTTCTTCCAGCCGATCATTTTCCAACGCGCCTTGATTTCTGCGAGCCGTAGGTGCGTTTTCAGCAGCGTGGTTCGTATCGTTGCGGCCTTGACGGATGAAAAAGAAGCCGCGCAAAAACGCGACGGCTTCCTCCGTCGTCTTCTGCGTATACATCAAAAGTTTCCCATGGCCCGACAGCATCCTGCGATAGCAAGCTTCCCGGCGCAGCCATTTCTCTTCGGGAGATTCCTGCTTCTTCGCGGTGCGTCTCTTTTTAGACGGCGGCTCTTTTCCGGCGCATGCCTCTTCACACTTCCTGCCGTCTATGCCCAGCGCCGTGAAAATATCCTCATTCGATCTGACTGCCAGACGCGTCAGAATGTCCTCGTAAACAAAGCGTTTATTCTTCGATGGACGCAAAATGGCGATGGCGCGATCAATGACCGAATTGCGCGTGCGGAATCCCATCTGCCGCAAGTCATAGTTCCGCCATTTGGAGGCGATTTCATCGTAAGCGGCAAAAAAACTTTGCACGCCTTGTTTCATCTCCGGCGGCAAGTCCTCGACCCTTGTGCGAACTCCGCTGCTCAGTATCGTGCGAAGGAGGTTCGTCATTTCCTTGAAGGAAGCGTTGCGGAAATCTCCTTCTGGAACAGGTATCGTCGGCGGTTTCACTTCTTTGCTCTCCGTCACCTGGCCATACGAATTGATGAACTCCTGCTGCCAGCTCCGCATTCCCGCGCCGGAATCGCCGCGCTCTTGGCATTGCTCGATGACTTCTTCATCCTCCGTATAGCAGATCTTCTTCTCCACCAAGATCGCCGGAATCCACTCCGTGCAGAGCGTCATTGCCTGCTGCAGGAATTTCTTCTGCACACACCATGCGATGATGTCGAGGCGGCGATCCGATTTCTCACCCGATGCATTCTTGATGACAGAGCCGTATTCCCCCTCGATGACGCCGAGGATGTGCGAGAACATCTCCTCCTCGATGGAAACGGGCTTCGCCTGCCGAAAGGCGCGGATCTTCTCGGCGAGATCGGCCATCTCGTCTTCAATGACGCTCGTGCGGCAGATGCGTATGGCGTCAGAAAAGCGCCGCATGGCGGCAAAAAGTGCGGAAAAATCCTCGCTGTGGCGCGAACTGCGGCTGAAATACTCCTCCAGCGCTTGCACGCTGCCGTACTTCTGGAACTCGTCCGCACCCGCGACGAGGTCGAACATGCTTCGAATGTCGTCCGTCAGATGAACGCGGCTCTCTCCGCCTCGAACGAAGTCCGAATATACGACATGCCCCATGCGGATGCCCATGTACTTCGACAACTGCATGACGACGAGCAGCATCAGCGCCGCATAGCGAAAGCCGCCCGTCATATCGGCATGAAGGACGACCTCTGCCTCAGGCTTTTCTTCGCGCACGCGCTCGGCAAAGGCGCGGACACGCTCCGCGATGCCCGCAATGCTGCGCATCGAGTCCTCGATGCCCATCTTCGAATATTCGATGTCTTCGAATACCTGTGAAAGCTCCGAATATTTGCACACGCTCTGCGCCTTCAAAAGCTCGACGGCGGACATCGACTCAGAACGGTATTTCTCCATCAGCGCCAGCCAGTCCGCCGTATCCCGCTGCACTCTCTCTCGAGCTTGATCCGTCTCGATCAGAATGATCTTCGCAAGGCCGCCTTCCTCCTGCAGCAGAGACTGCAGCTGGCAAACGGCAGCCTCGTTCGTCTGCATGCATGAAAATATCTCTTTTGCATCGACGCTCCGATATTCGACGTTCGAGGGCTTCTGCGTCAACTGGCTCACGAAGGCCACCATTACATGAACATTTTTCGTCATCGAATCCCTCCCTCTCAAAAATCTCGTCCGCAAGTGTATTTCCGTCAGTCTGTCTGCATTGTTGAAGATGTTGCGGAAAACAGAGTCCCGTATGCACGCTGCGGTTTCCTCATAGAACTGCACCTTTGTCACATTATACTATAAGCCGCGCCACCCGAACAAGGAATGCCGGCGGCTTCGGCTGCAATAAAAAATGCCCTGCACGGATGCAGGACGAGGCGCGTACTCCCGCGAGCGGCCTCTTTGAGTCTATTCTAGTCGAGAGGAGACGCTTCTGCGTGTCAAAAAAAGTGCGACCATTGGAAGCGATGGGGCTGCTTCGAAGCAGGCATACAAAAAGAGAGCCGAACGGCTCTCTTTTTGTATGGCAAACCGCAAGCGGTATGAGGTCACATGTGACGGAAAGCCATTTGGGAGGAGGTTCGTCGTTTCGGCTTGTTTCAATACCGCAAGCGGTATGAGGTCGCATGTGACGAAGCAGCCAACCCCGTCCGCCCCCTCCACCCACCAGTTTCAATACCGCAAGCGGTATGAGTTCATATGTGACGAGACCTACACGCCATCTCGATGTTCTACGGCATACTCGTTTCAATACTGCAAGCAGTATGCGATCACATGTGAACATGTGTCCGGGAAGCCGCAGAAACAAAAGGCTCAAATGCGATTTCTCATTTTCCGTAATGTAGCATGACTCTGGCTCTTTGTCAAATCCGAATCTTCATTTCTCTCGCGCTTTCTATCACTGGAGAAATATTTCTTCTCATTTAGGCAGGAATTTTCCTCAATCGCACGAATATTAAAAGTGAATAAATTCCGTAAAGGAGGCTTTTTGATGGAGCTGAAAGCACTGCTTTTCGACACACGCTCGATTCAGAAGTACATCTTTTCCAGCAGCCGTCTCAAGACGCAGATCGGCGCTTCCTATCTCGTCGACCGCGTCTTTGACGATGTGCTGCTTCCCGTCATCCGCGAGGTCTGCGGCGCGGCAGAGCTTGACGATGCGACTTGGCGCGAGGTCGCCTCGCCCGACTGGACGGCTATGCCGCAGAAGGCGCGTGTCGCCTACATCGGCGGCGGCAACGCGATGATTCTGCTGCGAGCCGATGCAGGCGAGGCTGCGGCGGAGATCGTGCGCCGCTTCTCGAAGGAACTTCTCGTGCGCTGCCCGGGGCTGCAGACGGGAGCCGCCATCGGTACGGTCGATCTCGCACCCGACGGCAGCTGGCTGTCCAAGACGGCGAACCGCACCGCGCTCGTCTTGAAGCTCAAAGAGCAGCAGAACACCGCATTTCCTCGGACGACGATTCCCTACACGGGTCTGACGCTCGCCGCCGACGGCACGGACGAGACGGCGACCTCCTACGATGCGAACCGCAAGCGCTATATTGCAGAGAGCGAGGCGGCGAAGCTGCGCGTCGCGACGCCGCGTCCTGAGGGCGGCGCATTGCGGCCGGCCAGAGCGGAGCAGGCTCTTTTGGAGAAGCTCACGGGCGTCCTCACGGACGAGGAGAAATCGCGCTTCATGGAAAACGCGGTGTTTCCGAGCGAATTGGACAAGCTCGGGCAGAAGGAGACAGAAAATTACATCGCCGTCGTTCATATCGACGGCAACAACATGGGCAAGAAATTCGCCGATCTTGCGACGCTTTCCGACTACAAGAATAAGTCGCAGGAGATCTGCACGGCGACAACCCGCGCCTTTGCCGAGCTTGTCCTCTCCATGAAAGAGGACAGCTTCCCCTTCCTCGCGCAGAGGAAGGATGACGAAAAGCGCCGCTATCTGCCCGTGCGCCCGCTGATCCTCGGCGGCGACGACATGACCTTCGTCTGCGCGGCGAAGGTCGCCTTCGACTGCACGGCGTTCATCATGAAGTCGCTGCTGGAAAAGGGCGTCGATACATGCGCGGGCGTCGCGATCCTGCCGACCGCCTATCCCTTCTTCCGCGGCTACGAGATCGCCGAGCAGCTTTGCGACTCGGCAAAAGGGCGCATGAGAAAGCTTGCGAACGAGCGCGAGGGTCGGCGTGAGGAAGCGAGCTGCTGGCTCGACTTCCTGCGTCTGCACGGCGAGCAGGCGCCGACACTCGCCGAGATCCGCCGCCAAGAGTACCGCGCGGCGCTCGGCAGCCTGCATTTCGGCCCGTACCGCATCGACGGCGAATCCCACTACGCTTTCGCCCGGCTGCGCGACCTCGCCGAAGGCCTCGCGAAGAGCCTGCCGAGCGGCAAGCTCAAGGACCTGCGCGCCGTCCTGCAGCACGGGGAGCACGAGGCAGAAAAGTACCTCGAGCAGATCCGCCACGATGGCTACGCTCTGCCGCAGCCTGCGGGCTGGGAGGCCTACGCCGCGCATCTTTGGCAGGAACACGGCGGCCGTATGCGAACGCCGTTTGTCGAGGCGATCGAGCTGCTGGAATTTTTGCCGCCGAGGAACGCACACGAAGGAAAGGAGGCGTCATGATGGCTCGCTACACCCTGCGCATCGAAGCGCTCTCGCCGCTCGCACTGACCTCGGGCAAGGCGGACGTGACGCTCGACTCCGCCATCGTGCACGACAAGTACGGCATTCCGCTCTTCCCGGCCAAGCGGCTTCGCGGGCTTCTCTATGAGAGCGCCGTCGAGGTCGCGGAGATGGCGGAGCTTTCGGGACGCGGTTTTCTCACGCGCCGGACGGTCGCGGAGCTTTTCCGCCACGTCGAAGGTCAAGACTCTCTCGTGCGCCTCTCGCTGCACGACCTTCATCCCGAGGGCTACGAGGAACTGAGCGCGGATCTCGCCTATTTGATGGCACGCTACGAGGCGGCGCTCTCGCCGCTCGACGTCCTCGAAGAGTACACTGCCGTGCGCTTCCAGACGGAGATCGACAAGGAGAGCGGCACGGCTCGCGACAATTCGCTGCACAACATGCAGGCCGCGCTCGCCGACGATCTCGTCTTCTGCGGCGAGATCACGCTGACGGGCGGCGAGACGCGCCACGCCGAAGCGCTCGCGCTCGCCTGCGCCAACCTGCGCACGGCGGGACTCAAGCGCAACCGCGGCTTCGGCAAGATCCGCTGCACGCTTTCGGGCGGCGAGGAGCTTCTCTTGGCGGCGCTCGGAAAGGATGTGGGCTAATTGAAAGAGATGCGGAAAATCCCCTTGACGATCGAGGCGCTTTCGCCGCTCGTCCTCACGGCGGGCAGCCAGGGCGCGATCCTGACGGAATCGGGCGATGCCATCAGCGGCTCGATCGTGCGCGGCATGATCGCCGCACGCTTCATTGAGGCGCAGAACCTCGGCAGAGGCGCCCACGAGTCCGAAGGCTTTCGCCGCCTTTTCACGGGGGCGCTGAAGTTCGCCGCCGCCTATCCGTCGAAGGACGGCGAAAGCGCCATGCGTCTGCCGTTTTCGCTGCAGAAGGACAAGCTCTCCTCTGACCTCATCGACCTCTCGGCATCGGAGGGCAAGTCGCCCCCGGGCTACAAGCCGCTCAAGGGCTGCGGCGTCGTGCGCGGCGCGGCGATCGAGCGCGTGGAGACGAAGAAGAACATCTCGCTCCACATGAGCCGCAACGAGGATGGCGAACGCCTCGCAGGCAAGAGCACGGAGGGCGGCATCTACAGCTACGAGTCGCTGCTTCCGGGGCAGGCGTTCTGCGGCGAAATCATCGGCGAAGCGGCGGACATTCAAGAGCTCTTGACGAGCATCGACTGCGAGGACGGCGCTTTCCTCAGCCAGATCGGCAAATCGCGCTCCACGCAGTACGGGCTGTGCCGCGTCACGCTCGCCGCGCCTGCAGTACTCGAACCCCCTGCCCAATCGCTCCTTTCGAGCACTCTGCGCCTGCGCCTCGCGGCGCCGCTCCTCTCGGATGCTGCACTGTCCAGGAACGCACGCGAGACGCTCGAAGCGGAATTTCTTGCGCCGCTCAAAGAGAGCGCCGAATCCGACGACTTCTCCCTCGGGCGCATCTTCGCGGCTGCCGCCTCGGCGTCGAACTTCATCGGCGTATGGAACATGCGCCGTCCCACGCAGTTCGGCCTTGCCGCAGGCTCCATCTTCGAGCTAAAGAAGGCTTCGCCGTGGACGAGCCGCGATGCGGCGGCTCTCGCCGCGCTCCTCGCCGAGGGCGCAGGCTCTCGCACGGAGGAGGGCTTCGGCAGGCTCGCCCTGTGGACGGTCGATGCGCCGACGCTCTTTGAAGCGACGCAGGAAAGGCCCGCGCGGCGCACCGTCCGGAGCGAACGCGCGCGCGCCATCGTCCGCGCCGTCCTGCGCCGGCGCATCGCCCAAAGCGTTCGCCTCGCGGCGTACAAGGACGCCGCTTCCCTCACGGGAAGGCTCGCGGGCATGACCCACGCTTTCGCGCGCCTTGAGACAATGCTCGGGCCGCGCGAAGACCTCGAAGGCGCGCCGGCACGCTTTCGCGCGAAGTTCGCCGCCGAGGTCGGCGCAAAGCGCACGCCGCTCGCTCGCCATCTCGAAGGCGTGAAGCTCGGCGCGGCGGAGCTGCGCGACATCCTCCGAGGCGAGCGTCCTGAACTTTCGCCCTACGCTTCGCTCGACCTTTCGGCGGAAGTGCCGCAAGAGCTTGCCGAAGATGCAGGCTTTTCGCGTCCCGCGCTGAAAGACGACGGGGAAATCTTCTACGATTACTGGCTCTGGTTCTTCCGCCACGCGCGAAAGAGAGCCGTGCAGCAGCGAAAGGAGGCGGCTGACTGATGGCAGAGGCAAGCGTTTCAACAAACGGTCAGATGGCGTGCGTCACGAAGAAGATCCTCCTCGAAGGCACGCTCTTGCTCGACTCCCCGCTGCTCATCGGCACGGGGCTGACGGCTCGCGAGGCCCGGCAGGAAACCGATATGCAGGTTTTGAAAGATAAAAAGGAACGCCCCTTCATTCCCGGCACATCGCTCGCGGGCGTGCTGCGCACGCTGCTCGCAGATGAGGATGCGGCGCTCCTCTTCGGCTCGGCAGAGCGCGGCGAGAAGGCAGGCGGCGCACAGAGCGCCATCGACGTCGAGGATGTGCTCCTCGAAGACGCCGCCATCGTCGTGCGCGACGGCGTGGGAATCGCGGACTTCGCACGCACGAGTGTTGCAGGGCGCAAGTACAACTACGAAGCCGTCGAGCGCGGCGCGAAAGGCCGGCTGCGCATGACCGTCACAGTGCGCCGCGCCCATGCGGAAAAGGGGCTGGAAGAAGCGGTGCAGACGCTCGCCGACCGCCTCGCTGCAGGCGTGCGCCTCGGTGCGCTGACCGCCAAGGGATTCGGCAAGGTCTCGGCGGCGGACGTCCGCATTTCCACCTACGATTTCAGCGACTTCGACGACGTGCGCCGCTGGCTCTTCCGCAAGGACGCCAAATGCATCACTCACGGCAGCAAGGCGGCGGGAAAAAAGCGTGCGGGCATATTCTCCGTCGACGCCGCCTTCGCCATCCGCCGCTCGCTCATCGTGCGCGAGAACGACGTCGATGAAAAAGCGGCAGACCGCAAGATCAAGTCGCAGCAGAAGAAGAGCGGCGCGGATTTCCTCATTCCGGGCACGAGCATCAAGGGCGCTCTTCGCCACCGCGCCCTCGAAATCCTGACGATTCTCAAGAAACCCGCAGCCGCGCTCGACAGCCTCATGGGCTGCAGCACGGACGCGCGGCGGCAGAAGAGCCGCTTCCTCGTCGACGAGGCCTACTTCCGAAAGGGCGTCAAGCCTCAAGCGCACGCGCGAAACCGCCTCGACTGCTTCACGGGCGGCACGGTCGACAGCGTCCTCTTCACCGATGAACCTGTCTGGCAGGAGAAGCCGGGCGAGGCGACGCTCCGTCTGCACTACGAAATCGAGAACTATGCGCCGTGGGAGGCGGGACTCGCCCTCTACCTGCTGCGCGACCTCTGGCAGGGCGCGATCCCCCTCGGCGGCGAAAGCTCCGTCGGGCGCGGACTCTTGGAAGGCGTAGCAGCGACCGTCTCGTTCGATGATGAAGTCCTTGAAATCGGCGCGGCGGGCGCGGTGGAAAAAGCAGCTGCAGAAAAGCTCGAAGCCTTCGCCAAAGCTCTGCGCGACATGGAAGAGGAGGCGAAAGAAGCATGAAGAACACGGATTTCAGCGCTCCGCTCAAGATCGTCGGCCTCTCCTCCGAAAAGACGGCGGGACTTTGCGTCGACCTTTCCGAGCAGGCGCTCGAAGAAGCGCTCAGAACGCACATGAAGGAAGACGCGCTTCTCATCGTCTGGCAATTTCACCGCATCGTCTGGGGGCGTTGGCAGGCGGACGCGATCCATCTCGCCGACGACGGCGCACTCGACGCCTCGCTCATCGGGGAAATGCGCGCCTTCAACGAGACGGAGGAACTGCATCTTGTGAAAAAGCGCGGCAAGTTCCGCGGCCGCTACATCTTTGACAAGGACGGCGAAGGCACGGAAGCCGTCGACAGCGCCGCGCCGCTCTGGGGCGAGCGCACGGCGTGCGCGGGCGGCTATGTGACGCTCGCCGATGCGGGGCGCGGCCTCTCTCTGACCGTTCCCGCCGAAGAAGAGGCCAAGCGCTTCGCTCTCGTCACGCGCTGCTATATCGGCTACGACCCCGAGACGCAGCAGGCGGGCTACGAGGATATGCGCTACAAGGCGGTCGTGCCGCTGGAGGAGGGATAACGATGGCCAATGACAATCCGTGGGCAGAAGCTGCGAAAAGATACAAATTGGAATTGCCCGAGGAAAAAGAGAAACCGAAGGACTGGGACGCCGCCTATGAGAAGTATGCGAAGGCGGAAAGCCGCCGCCCGAGACGCGGCGGCGAAAGAAGCGGCGGCTATGGCGGCGGACGCGGAAACCGGAGCGGCGGCTCTCGCGGACAGGGCAACTATGGCCAGCAGGGCGGCTATGGCGGGCGCAGCGGCTATGGCGGCTATGGCGGACAGAGCGGCAGTGTTTCGCCGCGCCCCAAGACGACGGAGCCTGCGAGCGCACCCTACAACTTCGTGTCGCTGCCCGAAGCCATCGTGCCCGCGCCGCTCGACCAGGGACTCGACTGGCACAAGATGGAGGAGAAGGAGCGCCTTCGCCTCTACCGCAAATATGTATGCGAGGACGGCGCGAAGAGCGGACGCATCGAACTTTCCCTTGAGACGCTGACCCCGCTCTTCATCGGCAGCGGCAGCAGCGGCGATACGAATGAATTCTTCTCGCCGACGGGCGAGCCGATCGTGCCGGGCAGCACGCTGCGCGGCTTCATCAAACACATGGTGCGCATGGTATCGGGCGGCGCGATGCGTCCGGGTGCGGAATTCACCGAGCGTCACCTGTACTTCCGTGCCATTGTCGAGCAAGGAAGCAACCTTGCCGATTACTACGAGGAGCGCATGGTGGAGAATATCACCGTCAAGAAGAAGACCGAAGATGGCGGCGAAGAGGAAGTCACCCGTCCCGTCTCCAAGGCGAATGCGGGCTTCCTCATCCGAGTGCGCGGCAAATACTACGTGTGCCCCGCCGACAAGAAAGGAATGTCGATACCGTCCGATGATCCGCGGGTAAAGGCTCGGATTGATTGGGATGAAAAGGAACACAGTGCCGATGTCATCACGGGGAAGTCCCCGAAGATAAAAAGGGTTTATTATCGCATCCAAAATGCTGATTGGAAGCCAGAACACCGTCTGCCCGTACCCGAAAACGTCCTCAAAGGATACCGCGAAGACAAGAGTCGCGGACGTTTCAATTTGCTGCAAACAGCGCGTTCCAACGAAAAACCACGAGCACTCACGGGTGGACGCGCTCAAAGATTTGCAAACAGCAAAGACGTCGACTTCTGCGCCCCGTGCTTCTACATGGCGGAAGACGGCGTCGTGCAGCACTTCGGTCACGGACGCTACTACCGCATCCCTTATGAGAAGTCCATCGCCGACCATGTGCCTGCTGCGCTTCAAAAGGATACGATCGACTTCGCCGACGCCATCTTCGGCTGCAAGGCTCTTTGGGCGGGGCGCGTCATCTTCGAAGACGCCGTGCTCCAAGGCACGGCCAAGCAGCTCGCGCCGTCGCGTTCCCATTCGCTGATGACGCCGAATCCCACCTCCTTCCAGCTCTACTTGAAGCAGACGGGAAAAGAACCGCAGCACTGGGACAGTGCGGCGCCGATCCGCGGCTACAAGCTCTACTGGCATCAGAAGGCGAGCGCCGACTCGTGGCGTCTCGACCCCGAGCGTGACAAGGTCGTCAAGGGCACGCAGGAAATCCGCCCCATCGCCGCCGGCGCACATTTTTCCAGCTCTATCCGCTTCAAGAACCTGCGCCCCGAAGAACTCGGCGCTCTGCTCGAAGTCTTCTCCCTCGGCGAATCGGGCGAGGATATATGCTTCAAGCTCGGGCAGGGAAAATCCCTCGGCCTCGGCTCGGTGCGCCTCAAGGCGCGGCTCCTGCTCGAAGACACGGAGAAACAGTTCGCGGGACTCTTCGAGGACGGCACATGGCGCGAAAGCCTCGAAGAGAGCACGGGCGAAGAATGCCTCGCCGCCTTCCGCCGGTGGCGCGAAGAGCACCTGGGAGAGGGAAAAACCGCCTTCGAGAAAGGTCTGAAGGAGCTTCGCTGCCTGCTCGACTGGAACAAGACGAATCTTCCCAAGTGGCAGGAGAAGACCGCGATGATGCCCCTCGGCGACACGCGCTTCAAGGAGCGTGTGATCTTGAAGAGCGCACGCGACTTCGCACGCTGAACAAGAAAAGGGCTGCCGCACATTGAATCGTGTGCGGTAGCTTTTTCTATGCAATATATACAAAAAAAGCCGCGCAAGCCTTGGATGACGCCTGCGCGGCTTTCTGTATTTCGTTGACGATGTTTCCGTCCCCGTAAATCAAATAAACACGGGGAGAGAATCAGTGGCTGGCCTACCTCCCCCGTGTTTGGTGAAACACGGCAGAATAGGCGTGTAGATCTTGATTGTCTACTTGCCGCAAACATAGTATACCACATTGTCGACAGAATTGCACGAAATAAATCGAAAATCGGAAAAAAGAATCTTCTAATCTTCAAGAATGCGCTGTTTCAAGAACTGCTCCTGCCAAAGGAAAGCCCTGCCGGATGCGGCGGATCCGGCAGGGCTTCGAGAACAAGGTCGATCTATTTGCGCATTTGCAGGGCTACGGCGCGGTAGCGGTAGAGCAGTCCCAAGAGCATGAGGATGCCGAAGGTCGTGAAGGCGGCCAAAACGGCAGAATCCGTCAGTTGATACGTCACGGCGAGAGGAATGGCGATGATGAGCGATACCGCCGTCAATTCCATGTCGTCGAGAAAGAGGATGGCAAGTAAGATAACGAGAACAGCGGCCAATATGCCCATTTTCTACATCTCCTTTCCGATAGAGAAGAATGGATGAATACAGTGCTTGCACGCTTCTTTTCTTCTTTATCGAAAAATTCAAGGAGAAAATTAAGTCTTTTCGCCCACTTTATTCTCAGAAGCGTCTTTTTTTGCTGCTTCCTTCTCTTTTTTCTCCTGTTCCTTCTTCTCGCGCTCCTTGACGATCTTGTCGTAGGCTGCGGCATCGACTTCCTGCATGTACTCATCGGGAATGTCGCTTGCATTCGGTGCTTGCTTCCAGTATTCCTTGTAGGCGGCGAGCGCTGCTTCCTTCTCGCCCATCTCGCTATAAATTTCGCCGCGCATCTTGTAGATGTAGGGATTCTTTGCGTCGATCTCCTGCGATTTTTCGAGGTCAGCGAGGGCTTTTTCACGCTCGCCCATCATGCGATAGACATCGGCGCGGTTGAGGAAGTTGTAGATGTTCGTCGCGTCAAGTTCTATGGCATGATTGGAGTCGGCGAGCGCGGCTTCGTAGTCGCCGGCGACGGCCTTGGCTCTGCCGCGGATCGCGTAGTTCTCCGCGACGTTGTCGGGATTTTTCGCGGCGAAGGCGCGCTCCATGAGGAAGAGCGCTTCCTTCGCCATGCCGTTGTCGCTGTAGCGGTCGGCGTTGTAGCGCAGCTGCTTGACGTAGTCGCCCTTGGCGTTGAGCGCATTCTCGCGAATCTTCTGCCACGCGTCCGTGCGCTTCTTTTCCTCGGCGGCGACCTTTTCACGCATTTCCTTGTCCTTGCTGCTTGCATAGGCATTGCGCACGAGTTCTTCGAGGCGCTCTTCCGCATGATTGCGCATGACGAATTTTTTGAGCTTTTCGTAGACGCGGCTGTCGTCGAGGTAGGAGATGCGTGCGCCGGGCGCGGCGGAAAAGTGCCAGCCGTCGAAGGAAGCGTGGTCGTGGAAGGCCTTGGCGATGCCGCCCGCGATGAGATAGGCGTTCTCCGTCGTGTTGTTGTAGTCGGCATCCCAGTCGGCTGAGAGGAGTTTTTCGCCGTCGATGAGGACGTCCGTGCCGTTTTCGACGGTTACATGCCCCATGCCGTAATTCGTCATCATGGCGGCGAGGCGCTCGACGCGCTCTTGCATGGCGGGATGGTCGTTGTAGTTCGGTGCATTGGGATTCTCGAAGGGGTCTTGGTACTCGCTGATGTCCTGCGTCTCGTATGTCAGGTAGTAGGCCATGCGTGCCATGGCAGCCGCGCCGCCGCCGGGGTTGAAGCCCGCCGTCGTCATGAGGTGGAAGCCTCCCTCGTCCGCCTCAAGCTCGCTCGGCAGCGTCACGTCCTTGGCGATGGCGTAGCCGACGACGGCATTAAGCTTCTGCCAGTCGAGGTTGTCCGCCGCCGAGCCGATGGCGATTCCCGCATACGATTCGGCGACGGCCTTGGCGTAGTTCTTCGCGCTGTGCTGGCGAAGGCCGTGCGTCATCTCGTGGCCGAGGACAGCGGCGAGCTCGTCCTCGTCGTGATGCAGCGCACGCACGAGGCCGCGGTTCACCGTGATGTAGTCGGTCGGATAGCAGGCGGCATTGAAGGCGTCGCCCGCGGTCACGCGCCACAGGAAGGGCAGGGAGTTGATAGAGAGCGCGTATTCGCCGTGCTCTGTGATCTGGCCGAGCACGCGGTCGACGACCTCGCGGTCAAGCGCGTCCTTGTCCTCGCCGTTTTCCTCCATGTCCTGCTTGAGTCCGCTGATCTGGTAGTCGACGTTGTTGCCGATGGCGAGCATTTCCTTGAGCGTGCCCTGGTAGGCGAGGAAGCCGCCGATGGCGGACATGCCGATCATCACGGGGTTGAGTGCCGCCGCCTCGACCTGCACCGCAAGGGGAAGGGGCAGCGCAAGCGGCGCGGCGGCCACGAGGCTGGTGAGGATAGCGGCACAGAGCTTTTTCCCGATCTTCATGGTTGATTCCTCCTCAGAAAGTTGCTTCATTCAACATTTTCTGGATGAAGCGACGATTTTTCGCTGTCACGGGCCATCTGAGATCTGCCGGATCGGCGCTGCATTTATCAGAGATTCCTTAACTTTTCTATATAACAAAGGAGCAGCCACCCGAAGATGACTGCTTGATAAGCGAATGGTGCTCGGTACTGGATTCGAACCAGTGACCCCCACAATGTCAATGTGATACTCTAACCAACTGAGCTAACCGAGCGTATGTTGTGCAGGCGTGTGCCTGCGAACAAAATGTATTATACAGAAAGCCGAAGGAAAATGCAAGCGTTTTTTTAGGGGAATTATTTCATGGGAAGATTGCAGACAAGCCGCCTTCATTTCACGTCGACTTGGCACATCTTCATCGCACGCAGTGCGTCCTCGTGGCTCTCAACCGTCACGCCTGCACAGCAGGAGGCGTCGACCGATATGCGCTTTTCGGGATAAAAGGCCTTGAGCAGCAGGGCATTGGAAATGACGCATATATCGGTGCAAAGGCCAACAAGCTCGATCTCGTCATAGTCTGCGAGCACAGCGGGCAGTTCTGTCGAGCCGAAAGTGGGTTTCTCGACGACGGCAGCCGCTTCTTTGACGAACGGCTGCAGGGATGCGGCGATCTCCCAGCCTTTCGTGCCGCGAATGCAGTGCGGCACGGGAAGCCGCTTTCCTTCCTGCGTCGCCAGATAGTCCTCGCCGTGCGTGTCCATCGTAAAGACGAGCGCCGTTCCCGCCGCACGCGCTGCCGCCAGCTTCGCCTCCATGCGCGGCAGCATCGCCTGCGCCTCCTTTGTCCCCAATGCGCCATCGATAAAATCCTTCTGCATATCGACGACGACAATCGCTTTTTTCATGATGGTTTTGCCTCCTTCGGTTGATGGAGCATCTTTATGCGCTGTCTGATCTTTATCATAACCACAAAACGCACTCTTTGCAAGGTGCTAGGAAAATTTATACGGCGGGGTGGCCTCAAAGCAAAAGAACCGTCTCATACGTCGAATCCGATGCGTGAGACGGTCCTTTTTTTCTCGCTGTATGCTATAATAGGGAAAGCAATCACGACAGGAGGCTTTTTCTTGCATTTCCAGCGAGTCCTTTCCCTCTGCGTCCTCGTCCTCCTGCTTCTCACAGCGAAGGCGGGTGCGGCGGAAAACATACAGATCACAGCGGCCTCGGCAATTCTCATCGAGGCTTCGACAGGGCGCGTGCTCTACGAGAAAGCGGCGGATGTGCCGCGTTTTCCTGCGAGCACGACGAAGATGATGACATGCGTGCTCGCCATCGAGGAGGGCGATCTCTCGTCCATCCTCACCGTGAGCCGCACGGCGGCAGAAACGGAAGATACGGAGGTCGGCGCAGGCGATCACTTCGTTCTCGCGGAGCTTGTCGCCGAGATGATGCTGCGCTCGGACAACGGCGCTGCCGTCGCCATTGCCGAAGACCTTGCAGGTTCTGTCGGCAGCTTCGCTGCACACATGAACGAGAAGGCGAAGGCCGTCGGTGCGAAGGACACGCACTTCGTCAATCCGAACGGCCTGCCCAATCCGGCGCACGTCTCGACAGCGCACGACATCGCCCGCATCGCTGCCTACGGCATGAAGAATCCGAAGTTCCGCTCCTTCGTCGGTGCGAAGGAGCGTGAGATCACCTGGGTCACGCCCGAGAAGAAACGCGCCTTGATGGCGAACACGAACCGCCTGCTCTCGACTTACGAGGGCGCGACAGGCATCAAGACGGGCTACACGAATGCGGCGGGCGGCTGCCTCGTAGCCTCGGCGCGGCGCGGCGGCGTCGAGCTGATCGCCGTCGTCCTCGGCGCAGCGGACGAAGAGGCGCGCTTTACCGACGCGGCAAAGCTCTTGGACATGGGCTTTCGCCGCGTGAAGGCAGCGCCCGCCTATACGAAGACAGATCTCGCGCGAAGAGTCTGGGTCAAGGGCGGCAAAGAAGGCCGCCTCACTGTCTATCCAACAGAGGATCTGCACCTGCCGCTCGTCGACGGCGAGGCCGAGGAAAACTATCGTCTGACCTACGACCTACCGCGCGTCATCGCCGCCGGCGTCAAGGAGGGCGACCGCGTCGGCGATCTCGTCGTTTCCCACGGCGGCAAGGAGCTTACGCGCATCCCGCTGCGCGCAGAAAAGAGCGTCGGCAGAGGGCTGAGCATCGAGGGGCTTTGGGCGTATGTCCTCGGGCTGTTTGCGTGAGGGGAACGCACAGTCTATCTCTTCTCTATAGAAAGTTCAACACGATAAACCACCTTAGGAGACCACTATGAAAATCCAGCCGCAGCCGCGCCGTTTGGGCGCATTCCTTTCTTTTTGCTTTCTCATTGCCCTCGCCCTCTACGGGCTTTTCCACCTGCCGGGCGGAGAGGGGGACGATCCGCCGACGTGCAAGGCGCAGATTCTCGCCGTCGAGGAGAGTGCGAACGATATGGAGAAGTTCGCGCCGGGCAGCGAGAAATATTATGTGACGATCCGCCTCGAATCCGGCCCCAACGAGGGCGAGGAGGCGCGCATCGTCCACCGCACGCTCAACAATCCGGCCTTTGACATCCATCCGAAGGAGGGCGAGAACATCCTCGTGCGAGAGGAGCACGGCTCCTATGCCATCGTCGACTACGACCGTCTGCCCGGCGTGCTGTGGCTGCTCTTCGGCTTCGCGCTCGTCCTCATCCTCTTCGGCGGCGTGACGGGGCTCAAGGCTCTTCTCGTGCTGCTCTTCGCCGTCTTCCTCATCGCCAAGGGGCTCATATCGCTGATCCTCTTCTCGCCGACGCACATCCTCTTGTGGACGTTCCTCATCGGCTCTCTCATCACGCTCAGCACCCAACTCGTCGTCAATGGCTGCAACGTGAAGTCGGCGGGCGCGATCGTCGGCACGATCGGCGGCATTTTCGTCGCAGGTCTGCTCGCTCTCCTCGCGATCCACTTCACCTACCTGACGGGCATCGCTGAGGAGCACGCGGGTATGCTCAAGGTATTGTATCTGAAGGATGTTGATTTTCGCGAACTGCTCTTTTCGGGCATCGTCCTCGGTGCGCTCGGCGCGGTCATGGACGTCGCCGTCTCCATCGCGTCTGCGCAGTGCGAGATGAAGAACCTCGCGCCCAAGACGTCGTTCACCGTGCTCGTCGCTTCGGGACTCGCCGTCGGCCGCGACGTCATGGGCACGATGGCGAACACGCTCGTGCTCGCCTACATCGGCGGCGCACTGCCTTTGATGCTGCTGCTCTTCTCGCAGCCGAACCTCTCCTTCGTGCACGTCGCAAACCTTGACATGATCGCAACCGAGATCGTGCGTTCGCTCATCGGCAGCATCGGACTGCTCTTCGCCATTCCCATCACGGCGTATGCGACGGCGTTCCTCGTGACGCGGCCTGCGCCGAAAGAGCGTCTGCACAGGAGAACGCCGCAGGAACATCCGCAAGAATAAGGAGGTATCCCATGGACTTCCCTTTGACCCAAAGACAGCAGGAGATCATTCGCTTCTACCATCTCAATCCGTTCATCGAGTACCTGCATGCCGCCGTCGTGCCGAAGCCAGATGGCACGGTCGAGCTTCGTCTGATGATCGAGCCCGAGCATACGAACCTCTACAACATCGTGCACGGCGGCGTTTTGATGACGCTCGCCGACACGGCGATGGGCGCGGCCGCGCTCGCGCGAAACAAGAAGGTCGTGACGATGTCGCTCTCGATGGACTTCATGCACGCCGTGCCGCTGGCCAAGACGATCATCGCGACGGGCATCTGTCTGCACGACGGCAAGCACGCGATGACCTTGGAGAGCGAGATCAAGGATGAGGACGGCAAGATCTACGCCAAGGGACACGGCACGTTCTACGTGCTCGGCAAGTTCCTTGAAGACGAGGAGTAGTGCCGCGCTTTTAAGGAGTCTCGCTCCTTTGACGATAACAAGACGAAGGGATTTTTGCCCAAGGAAGCAGGCGCATACCCAAGGAGGGGACACGATGTTTGAATGGATTGGCAAGATCAGCGACTACACGGCGACGTGGAAGCTGAAGAAGGAAGCGAACTGGCGCATCAAGACCGGACAGTCAATCTCGCTCACGGACAGCAAGAAGGACTTTGCGGAGGAGGCGCGTCAAAGGAAGCCGCAGACCGTCGGCACGCTCGCCAAGGTCACGGATGCGACTCGGCTCGCCATCATCTCGCAGAAAGCGCGCGGCGGCAAGAAACTCACGCCCGAGGAGCTTCGCCTCCTGAAGGAAAATGACGAGGTGCTCTACCAGAAGGCGAAGAAAGCGGACGATGCACGCGAGGAACTGAAGGCTGCCTTGAAGCGTGCCAAGACGAAAGAAGCTGCACGCCGCATCCTCATGGACGCACAGCTCAAGGTCGCGATCGAGGCGATGGAGGCTGCAAAGAGCGGCGCAGGAAGCCTGCCCGCCGCCTCTGCGAACGGTGCGGGCGGTGCATCGTCGCCTGAAGCGGGCAGAGCTGTCGCCAACGATTCTGCCGCCGCGCCCGAAGGAGGAGCCTCGGGCTTTGGCGACGGAGCTGCCCCCGCTCTGGCTGGTGCAGGCGAGGCAGCGGCAGCAAAGGCCGCTCCTGCTGCACAGGCAGGGCAACAGGTGCAAGGCGGCGCGGCGAGCACAAACGGCAGTGCAGAAGGCGCACAGAATGGTGCGGCGGAAAAGGGCGCGGCGCACGACGGCAAGGCGCACGATGCCGGCGAGAAGAAACCGTCGTTCCTCGAAGAGCGCGTCGCCCAGCTCAAGGCAAGCTACAACCGCGCGATGGATGAGCTGGAAAACGCGAAGAACGCGAAATTCGACCTCGACGATACCTACATCATCGTCCTTCGCGCACTCGCCGATGAATGGCGCGAATTCACTTCATCGAAGGCTTGGGAGAAGCTTCCCGAGAACGAGCGCGAGGCGAAGCTGCGCGGCAAGCACGGCGCAGCGGGTGACTACGGCAGACGGGGCGGCGTGGATGCGCTTCTTTTGCTCGCGGATTCTTACAAGACTTCGGGCAAGGCGGAGATGCCGCAGCTCGTCGACCTCCTCGCGCATGTGGGCAACGAGACGGGCGCAGGCTTTTCCGTCGGTGAAAGGAAGATTGGCGGCATAGATACGAGACGCTGAAGAGGCACGAAGAAAATAAACGCCGCCAAAATGGCGGCGTTGGATTTATCCATTGACGGGGACGACCGATTGCCGCTTTTGCGGCGGCCGCCAGAAAGGACGATTTCGATGGCACAGTTTGAATCGCGCAACATCACGATGATGATGGATCTCTATGAGCTGACGATGGCCTACGGCTATTTCCGCGAAGGTGAGGAGGCTAGGAAAACACGCGCCTCCTTCGACGTCTTCTTCCGCCGCCACCCCGACGGCGGTGGCTTCTCGATCTTCGCGGGGCTTGAGCAGATCGTTGAATACATCGAGGCGATGCATTTCTCGCCTGCTGACATCGACTACCTGCGCTCGCTCTCGCTCTTCGACGAGGACTTCCTCGACTACCTAGCGCACTACCGCTTCACAGGCGACATCCGCGCGTTTCGCGAGGGCACGGTCATGTACCCCGAAGAGCCGATCCTCACCGTGACCGCGCCCATCATTGACGCGCAGCTCGTCGAGACGGCGCTCCTCGCCGAGATCAACCACCAGTCGCTCATCGCGACGAAGACGCGCCGCATCGTGCGGGCGGCGGGCGGCCGCGTCGTCTCCGACTTCGGCGCACGCCGCGCACACAACGTCGACGCCGCTGTCTACGGCGCACGCGCCGCCTACATTGGCGGCGCGGCCTCGACGGCGACGGTGCTCGCGGGCCAGCTCTTCGGCATCCCCGTCAGCGGTACAATGGCGCATAGCTGGGTCATGTACTATGACGACGAATACACGGCATTCAAGAAGTATGCCGAGACGTACCCTGACAACGCCGTCTTCCTCGTCGATACCTACGACGTCATACATTCGGGCATTCCGAACGCCATCCGCGCCGCCAAGGACGTGCTCGATCCGCTGGGCAAAAGGCTCAAGGGCGTGCGCATCGACTCGGGCGATCTCGCCTACCTCTCTAAGCGCGTGCGCACTATGCTCGACGCAGCGGGGCTTTCTGACTGCAAGATTATCGCCTCGAACAGTCTCGACGAGTATACGATCTCCTCGATCCTCAACGCGCAGGGGGGAAAGATCGATGCCTTCGGCGTAGGCGAACGCCTGATCACGTCGAAGAGCGAGCCGGTCTTCGGCGCGGTCTACAAGCTCGCTGCCGTGGAAAAGGACGGCGAGATTCTCGCGAAGATCAAAGTTTCCGAAACGGTTGAGAAGATCACGAACCCCGGCAGGAAAAAGGTCTACCGTATCTACGACGCAGAAGGCCACGCCATCGCCGACCTCCTGACGCTCGCCGACGAAACGCCCGACATGACGAAGCCCTATCGCTACATCGACCCCAAGAAGCCGTGGAAGCACCGCTTCTTCACGAACTGCACGGCGCGCGAGCTGCAGGAAGATGTCATCAAGAACGGCAAATTCGTGTCGAAGCAGCCCTCACTCGAAGAGATCCGCGCCTACGTCAAGGCACAACTCGACCGCGAGATCTGGCAGGAGGAGCAGCGCTTCGAGAACCCGCACACACACTACCTAGACATGAGCCCCGCCTACTACGAGATGAAGCTCGCACTCCTGAACGAGATGCAGCAGTATTGAAGGGACATCTTCCCTCGGGCTACGAAAACGGCTGACCGGCGACGCGTCAGATCAAGTTTAAGTAATCCCTTCGTCCATCTACGATGGCATAAACAATGACCATCCTGCGCTCCTTGTCGACTTTGTAAAACACGAGATGCTTCTCGGCAATCAGCACGCGATACCCTCTCGCTCGAAGAGCACCATAGCGGGGGAAAGAGCCGCTTTCCGGGAAGTCCGCCAGACGGCCGATCTTCTGCTTTAAGCGATCAAGAAACTCCAGAGCAGCCTCAACGCTTCCCGCAACCTCCGCGCGATAGAGGACGATGTCCCGCAGCTGTTCGTCAGCCTTTGCCGTGCGCACAATCTGATATGCCATCGCTATTCCCTTGAAAGGAGTTCCGCGCGGAGCGAATCGAAGCTCTCCTGCATCGGGGCGACCCGTCCGTTTCGGACATCTTCTTCCGCTTCCCCGAGGATTTCAAGAAGCTCGATCTGCGCTTTCATCTGCTGGTACTGCTCATATCCGAGAGACACCGTGTCTCCACGCCCGTTCACCGTGATGATCACGGCCTTGCGATCCTCCCGGCACTGCCGCGAAATCTCGCTGTATCTGCCGCGCAGGTCTGCTGAAGGGCGAATCGTTTCCGCTAATGACGACATAAAAATCCCTCCTATTGATATAGTCATATTATATCTGAATTTGACTATTGTCAAGAAGACAGTTTCAGCGTGAAAAGATGGAATCCGACGATGGTTGTTATCCGCTTGCCGCCATCTCTTGACAATAACCGAAAGCAATGATATTCTTCCTCTTGGAAGCCATCATTACGATAAACAACAAACAGCATATTGACGGATCAGGTGTCGCAAGACTCAATAGAGAAGCCGGAAGAGCCGGCGCGGTCCCGCCACTGTAACAGCGAGCGAATCTGCAGGAAAAGTCACTGGGGAAACCCGGGAAGGCGCAGAGGAGCGATGAACTGGAGCCAGGAGAACTGCCTGATCGACGATCACCGTCTGACCTGCGAGCGATGGGGAGGGGATCTGCGCCTTGCGATTGGTTCGCGTCTTTGGGATGCTGTTCCAGCGATGGTTTCGTGCGCACATGCAGCACGGCATGCGGTAAGGCAAGGATATTTTGCAGCCTTTCTTTCCTTTGCAGGAAAAGGGGCTGCTTTTATTTTGCGAATGTGAAAGGACGCAATGCGCCCTCCTCGCAAACGTCCAGCTGTATGCCTTGTACGTCCATCGCTTCCAAAGGTGCCGCAGAAAAATGCTTTCAGCAAATGGGGACTGCGGCTGAGAACTCATATTTTCAGATGGGGTGAAAACATGAACGCTAACAGAAGAAACGCTCTCCTCACGATCGGCGTCGGAATCGTCCTGTGGTTCCTGCCGATTCCTGACGGCGTCACACCGCTCGCCTGGCATTTGCTCGCGGTCTTTGTCGCGACGGTGCTCGGCTTTATCCTGCATCCGCTGCCCATCGGTGCGGTGGCCTTCATCGCGATTTCCTTTTCCGTCTGGGCGGGGCTTTTGAAGACCTCGGACGCCCTGGCGGGCTACGGCAACAGCACGATCTGGCTGATCGTCTGCGCCTTCCTCTATTCGCGCGGCTTCATCAAGAGCGGACTCGGCAAGCGCATCGCCTTTCGCATCATCGAGGCAATCGGCAAGAGTGCGCTGTCGCTCGGCTACGCCATCGCGCTGAGCGAACTTGTGATTTCGCCCGCGACGCCCTCGGCCACGGCACGCGGCGGCGGCATCCTCTATCCGATCGTGCGCTCCCTGGCAGAAGCTCTCGGCTCGAAGCCCGGCGAGAGTGCGCGGCGCATCGGCACTTATCTCATGCAGGTCGGCTACCATACGGATGCCGTGACCTGCACGATGTTCGTGACCTCGATGGCGGGCAACCCGCTCTGCGTGGCGCTCGCCGAAAAGACGCTGGGCGTCCATGTCACATGGATGGGCTGGGCGAGCGCTGCCATCGTGCCGGGACTCATCGCGCTCCTGCTCGTTCCCTATGTCATGATGAAGCTCTCTCCGCCCGAACTCGTGCACATTCCCGACGCGAAGGGACTGGCGCAGCGCGAATTGTCCGAAATGGGACCGATGAGCCTTGCCGAGAAAGGGCTGTCCGTCATCTTCGTCGCCTCCCTCGCGCTCTGGGCAAGTTCGGGACTCACGGGCATCGACGCGACACCCGTCGCCATGGGCGCGGTCTGCCTCATGATCATGCTCGACATCATCAACTGGCAGGACGTCATCAAGGAAAAAGGCGCGTGGGACGCGATGTTCTGGATGGGTTCTTTAATGACGCTCGCCTCGGCTCTCGCAAAATCCGGCATCATCACTTGGATTGCCAACGGCGCCGGCGCGGCGATTTCCTCGCTCGGTTTTGACTGGGTCATCTCCTGCCTCATTATCCTGCTTTTCTACACTTACATCCACTATGCGTTTGCCAGCGTCACGGCGCGCATCAGTGCGCTCTATGCGGCATTCATCGCCGTCAGCGTCACCGTCGGTGCACCGCCTCTTTTGGTCGCCATCGTCTTCGGCATTTTCGCTGACGTGCCGATTTCCCTCACGCACTACGGTAACGGTTGCGCCCCCATCTACTTTGGCGGCGACTATGTCTCGCAGGGCGAATGGTGGAAGAACGGCTTCATCATGACGACCATAACGACACTGATTTACCTGACGATCGGCGCGGCTTGGTGGAAAGTCTTGGGGCTTTGGTGAACTGCGGCAAACGAATTCTCAATCGGGAGGGAAGCCCGTGAAAGACAGGGCTTCCCTTCTATGGTGTTTCAGCCCGAGCCTGCATGAGACCGCCCGACATACAATCACTTTGCAAGAAAGGAATCTTTTTCATGTTGCTTCTCTATCGTCTGCACCGCTGGATCAGTGCGATCTGTGCAGCATTTTTTCTCCTACTTTGCCTCACGGGGCTGCCTCTTCTCTTCAAGGAGGAAATCACAGAGTGGAACCGCGTCGAGCCTCTGCCCCATGCGGGATCCTCCTCCTACCATGCGCTCTGGCAGGGAACTTCCGCCGGACTCGACAAGGTTCTGGAAGAGAATCCCGACAAGAAGGTGCAGGCCATCTCCGCCATGCCCGAGCATGGTCTTCTGCTCTACCGCATCGCTGACAAGGACAGTCACGGGCGCACGGGGCGCATGAGCATGGGCGGCACGCAGATCGCCTATTCGCCCATGACGGATCAGGCCGTTCCGTGGCGTAGCGGCGCAGTGAAGTCGCCTGCCGTCGCGAGCCTCATGCACACGCTGCACATCCTGCACCTGCGCCTCGCCATGGGGCAGGGCGGCATGATCTTCCTCGGCGTCATGTGCTTTTTCAGCTTCCTCTCCATTCTCGGCGGACTGCTGCTCTACCCGACGTTCATGCGCCGCCGCCTTTTCGGCGGCACGCGCGGCGGCGTCTCGGCGGGCAGCTCCTTCGACTGGCACAACTTCCTCGGCGTCGTCACAGCGGTCTGGGCAGGGCTTCTGACCTTGAGCGGCGTCGCCATCGTCATCTTCTCCGTGGGCTACGGCGCTTATCTCGCGGACGTCGACGCCCACGCGCCGCAGGGGGATGCTGCGAGCGTCCGCTACGAGGACATGCTCGCCTATGCGAAAGAAGCCTTCCCTGGGCAGGACGTCCTAAGCATGGAGGCCGCAACGGGCAAGCTCCCCGCGACACTCTATCTGACAGATGCGGCGCATCCCGCGATGTTCATGGGGCAGAAGGTGCTCTTTTCCCGCACGGCAGACGGCGAGCTCCTGCACTTCACAGAGCCGCTGCCGCGCTACTTGGCCGTCTGCGCCTCGCTGCTCGACCTCCACATCCACAACCATTCGACGATTCTCCTGAAGCTCTTTTGGGCGCTGCTCGACATCTTGACGATCACCGTCATCGTCACGGGCTTCCTTGGCTGGTGGCGTCGCTGCCACAGGCAGAAGGAGCGCCGTCCCGTCTTTGCTGACGGCAGAGGCCGCTCCCTCATGGCGTCCGTCTGGAAACTGCCGGCGCTCCTCGCGGGGCTTTCCCTCGTCGGCATGACGGCGCCGCTCTCGGACACCTTCCTCGGCAACACGAGCGGCTCTTTTGCCTGGCTTCTTGTCCTCGCCGTAAGCCTTGCTGCCTGGCTTCTCGCCAAGCGGCCGTAAGGCAGCGCAATCGAACAGAAAGGAAAGCTCTATGGCACGAATTCTCCTGCGTCGTCTCTTGATGATGCTCGTCATCCTCTTTTTGCTCTCGGTCATCACGTTCCTCCTCATGCACACGTCGGACTCCGATCCCGTGAAACTCTACATGATTCGCTCGGGAATCATCCCGACGCCCGAGCTGATCGCGGAGGTGCGCGCACGCTACGGACTCGACGAGCCGATCTGGGTGCAGTATTTCGTGTGGCTGCGCGACCTCCTCTCGGGCGATCTCGGCTACTCGCTGCTCTTCTCCATGCCCGTGGCGACGCTCTTAAAGGACGCGATACCAAATACGATTCTTCTGGCGGTTTCGGCAATGGGGCTTTCAATCCTCATCTCCGTGCCGCTCGCAGTTCTCGCATTCCGCTTCTATGCGCGGCCGCTCGACCTCATCATTCGCTTCGGCTCGTTCTTTGGTATCACGATACCAACGATCTGGCTGTCCTTGATCTTCATCTACATCTTTTCGGTCAAGCTGTCTTTGATACCGATCCATACGACGGGACTCACGGGGCTGATCCTGCCGTCTCTCGTACTCTCCTTCTACTACATGGGGCTGTATGTGCGCCGCCTGCGCGGTGCGCTCCTCGAAGAGCACAAAAAAGACTATGTGACGGGAGCGCGCGCCCTCGGGCTTTCCGATTCGCGCATCCTCTGGCGCTACATCATGCCGAACGCGCTGCCGAACATCATCACGATGTTCGGCCTGTCCTTCGGCAGTCTCTTGGGCGGCACGGTCGTCATCGAGGCGATCTTCGGCTGGCGCGGCATGGGCTTTTTGATGGTCGAGGCCATAAAGAACAACGATTTCACGCTCATGCAGGCCTACGTCCTCTGGGGCGCGGGCATCTTCATCCTCGTCAACCTCGCGGCGGACATCCTCTGCCTGTGGCTCAATCCCAAGGTGCGCGAACAGGAGGTGGGCTGACATGGGGCTCTTCTTCTCGCGCATGAGGCGCGACCCGCTCTTCTGCGTGCTCGCAGCTCTCCTTCTCCTATGGATCGCCGCGATGTTCGCCGTGCCGCCTTTCCTCCCCTACGACGCCTATACGAACGACATGGGCGCACGCCTCCTGCCGCCGTCGGCAGAGCATATCCTCGGTACGGATCAGCTCGGACGCGACCTTCTCGCGCGCGTCCTCGTCGGCGGTCAGGCGAGCCTTTCGGCGTCCCTTGTGAGCGGCATCCTGTCTGCCGTCTTCGGCATCGGCGTCGGCGCGGCGATGGCTCTGACGCGCGGCCGCATGCAGCTCATCTCAACGGGAATCGTCGACTTCTTCCTCGCCTTTCCGAGCCGCGTCTTCCTCGTCGCGCTCCTCGGCTTCCTGGGGCCGAACGTCGGCAACGTCATCCTCGCCGTCTTCATCACGACGTGGGCGGAGTATGCACGCATCGTGCGCACGATCGTGCGCACGGAGCGCGAAAAGCCTTACGTGCGCTACGCTGACGCGTCGGGCATCCCGTTTTCGCGGCGGCTCTTTCGCTATGTGCTGCCGAACGTCGTGCCGCAGATGTTCGTCTTCTTCTTCCAGCACTTGAGCGACATCGTGCTCATCGTCGCGGGACTATCGCTCATCGGCATCGGCATCCAGCCGCCGACGCCCGAATGGGGCATGCTCCTCATGGGATCGAAGGACTACATGCAGACGGCGCCGTGGCTTCTGATGTTCCCCGGACTTGCCATCTTCATCACGGTCATCCTCTTCAGCCTCATAGGCGACGAACTGCGCGACATCTTCGAGCCGCGCTGGGAAAGGAAGGGAGAGAAATCATGAGCGAAAAGAACACAGCCGCGCACAGCGCGAAATCCTCGCCGCATCTGCCCTTCCTCGCCGTCGATCACCTTTCCATTGATGTGGCGAAAAAGCGCGTCCTCGACGACGTGTCGCTCGCACTGGAAGCGGGCGAGGCGCTTTCCATCATCGGCGCAAGCGGCTCGGGCAAATCGACGCTCCTGCGCGCCATCCTCGGGCTTCTGCCGCACGAGGGCAAGGCGATCGCGGGCGACATCCTCTACCACGGCGCACCGCTTTTGAAGAACGCCGCGCTGCAAAAGGAATTGGCCGGGCGCGACTTCGCCATGGTCTTCCAGAATCCCGGCAACTACCTGAACCAAAACCTGCGCGTGCGCCGCCAGTACGAGGACTTCCTGCGTGCACACGGCGTTCTCAAGAAGGAGTGGCCGGCCTTGATGGAAGACCGCCTCAGAGCCGTCGGCTTCAGCGAGCCGAAGCGCGTGCTCAGCGCCTACCCGTTCCAACTGTCGGGCGGCGAGCGCCAGCGCACGGCGACGGCGATCACGCTCTCGCTCTCGCCGAAGCTTCTCCTGCTCGACGAGCCGACGAGTGCGCTCGACCCCATCGCTTCGCTCGAATTCCTCGACCGCATGAAGCTCCACCAGTCGCACGGCGCGGCGATCCTCTTCGTCACGCACAACATCCGCGCGGGCGCCTACCTCGGCGACCGCCTGCTGATCTTGAAGGACGGACGCGTCGTAGAAACCGGCCCGACGCAGGAAGTCATGGAAGCGCCGCAGGAAGCCTACACGAAGGAACTCTTGGCGGCAATCTTGGAGGTGAAGTCATGACGGCAGAAAAGAGGGCAGGCGAAATGCCCGACGTGCACGAAGATATGCCCGCGCTCCTTGAGGTCACGGACGTAAAGAAGGCCTTCGATACCCAGCGCGGCAGGCAAGAAGTCTTGCGCGGCGTATCGCTTCGCCTCGCGCCCGGCGAAGTCTGCGGCATCGTCGGCGCGAGCGGCTCGGGAAAGTCGACGCTCTTTCGCATCATCGCGGGTTCAGAGCTGCCCGACGAAGGCACAGTACAAAAAAGGGGCGTCGTGCGCATGGTCTTCCAAGATCCGCGCGAAGCCTTTTCGCCGCGCATGCAGATGCGCGACTTCTTCCGCACGGCGCTCGAAAAGGCAGACGATACGAAAGATGCGCTCGAAAGCCGCATCCTCGCCATGCTCGCCGAGGTGCATCTCGTGCCCGCCGTCCTCGCCGCCCTGCCGCACCAGCTTTCGGGCGGCGAGCTGCAGCGCGTCATCATCGCGCGAACGCTGCTCCAAGAGCCGGACATCGTGCTCTTCGATGAGCCGACGAGCGCACTCGATGTTATCACGCAGAAGGAAATCCTCGACCTCATCGCCGCGCTGCGCCGACGCTTCCGCTTCGCAGGACTCTTCGTCGGCCACGAACTCGGCGCCGTGCAGCATGTGGCGGAGCGCATCTATGTGCTCGCGGACGGCCGCTTCGTCGAGACGCTCGCGGCAAAAGACCTCGCCCATGCCAAGCACGAAGCGACGCTCGCGCTGCTGCACGCGAGTGGGCTTCTCGGCTGAGAGCACGCGATCTTGCCGAAGTCTGCCAAGCGGCGTCACCCCGCTTGTATCATAAATCGCAGGGACGCAGAACGACGAAACCGTGCGGTCAAGAGTAAGGGGCTGTGCGCGAATTCCTTGTCCTTTATCCGTTCCTGCAAGGAGACGGACGTGGAAGCGTCCGAGATTTATTCAGGAAAATGCTGCTGCATTTTCCACGGGGAGGTTTATTCATGAAACGTATCTTTACCGCAATCTTCCTCATCTGCACCCTCCTGGCCTTCACAGGCTGCGGCGGGGGCGGCATGAAGAGCAAGGCAGGGCATCTCAATCTCGCCCTTTGGTGGTTCGGCGAGACACTTGACCCCGCGCACGCCTGGGACGGCTGGACGCTGACGCGCATCGGCGCGGGCGAGACGCTCGTCGCCGTCAACGAGCACATGGAGTTCGTGCCGCAGCTCGCCGACAAATGGGAAAACGTCAATCCGACGACGTGGCGCTTCCACATCCGCCCGAACGTAAAGTTCCAGGACGGCACGGCGATGACGCCCGATCTGGTCAAGGCGTCGATCGAACGCACGCTCAAGGAAAATGACCGCGCGAAGAAGGCTCTGCACGCCAAAGAAATCCGCGTAGACGGAGAAAACATCGTCATCGAGACGGAAGCGCCCAACGCCTCCTTGATCTCGGCGCTTTCCGACCCGCTCTTCATCATCGTCAACACGCAGGCGGACATGTCGAAGGTCGCCTCCACGCCCGTTCTCACCGGACCTTATACCATCACGGAATGGAAGAAAGGCTCCGAGATTCAGATGAAGCGCAACGAGCACTATTGGGACGGCAAACCCGGGCTTGACACGGTCACGGTCAAACTCTTCGAAGACGACACCTCGCGTGCCATGGCTCTGCAGTCGGGCGAGATCGACCTCATGCAGCGCATGACGGAGGCAAACCGCAGCCTCTTCGCAGACAAGCCCGATTATACCATCTACGAGACGACAGGCGTGCGCGTCTTCATGGTCACGCCATACCAAGGCGATGGCATTTTCACGGACAAGAACCTCAGAAAAGCGCTCGCCTACATGCTCGACAACGACGCCCTCGCCAAGTCCTACGGCAATTCCGTAGCAGCGGGCGAGCCATTCCCGCCGAGCGTCCCCTACGGGCACACAGGACAGAAGGTCACGTACGATCCGGCGAAATCCGAGGCGCTCTTTGCGGCGGCAGGCTGGAAGAAGAACGCGCAGGGCATGTACGAAAAGGACGGCAAGTCCCTGACGCTCCGCTTCGCAACCTGGGGCACGAAGACAACGCTCTACGAAGCCATCGAATCGCAGCTTCGTGCCGGCGGCATCGATGTGAAGATGGTTCATGTGCAGGAGCCGGACAAGGTCGATGAAGTCGGCGGCTTCGACCTGCTCGAAGAAGATTGGTCCGTCGCGACGACGAACGATCCGTACCCGTGGCTGCGCGGCATGCTCTACTCGAAGAGCGGCAAAAACACGAACCACAGCCGCTATGCCAGCCCCGCCTTCGACGCCATCATAGACGAGATGGCCACGGCGCTCGATCCCGCACAGAAAGACGCCCTCGTCATGAAGGCGGCGCAGCAGATCATGGAAGATCAGCCCTCAATCTTCCTCATCGTGCCGACGACGACCGTCGTGGGCAAGTCGAACGTCAAGAACGTCAAGATCTTCCCGCTCGACTACTACCTGCTGACGAAGGACATCACGGTCGAATGACCCGGAAGCAAAAAGAAAATGAAAGGTTGTCGTTCATGAAAAAATATATATGCGGCGCAGCTCTCAGCGCCGCCATCCTCGCCTCTTCCGCCCTCGCCTCTGCGGCGGTGAACCCCTTCAGCGACGTGCCCGCCGATCACTGGGCGTATGATGCTGTCGCTCAGCTTGCCGACGACGGCGTCATCGAAGGGTACGGCGACGGCACTTACCGCGGCCAAAATGAAATCACGCGCTACGAGATGGCGCAAATGGTCGCCAAGGCCATGGCGAAGGAAGATCAGGTCAATGCACAGCAGAAGGCCATGATCGACCGCCTCGCTGCAGAATTTGTTGAAGAGTTGGGCACCCTCGGCGTTCGCGTCGAAAATCTTGAGCAAAAGGTGGACAACGTGAAGTGGGAGGGCGAGCTTCGCTACGTCCACCTCTCGCACCGCGACGAAAATGCCGCCGGCGCGACTGACGAGCATTCAGTCAACACGCTGCAGCTGCGCCTCCTGCCCGTCGCCACGGTCAACGATCACTGGAAAGTGCGCGCGCGTCTGACCGGCTCGGTGAAGCTTGCAGAAGATCAAGCGAGCAACGTCGCCCTGAGCTACCTCTACGCCGACGGCAACTACGGCAATCTGCGCATCCAAGCAGGCAAGATGTCGCACTTCTGGTCGTACTCCGACGACGGTCTCGTCGCCGACTCGTGGTTCTCGGGCGCGATCTTGACCTACGGCACAAAGACGAAGGTCATGGTCGAAGGCGGACGCTGGAACATGGGGAACGCCGCCCTCAGCATCTCTGGCAAGGACAAGCTCGGCGGCCGCACGGCCTCGGACTACACGGCGAATCACTACGCCATCGGCGTCGACCATGCGACGGGCAAACTGCAGGCCGGCGTCGCCTACCGCCACTATGATTCGGACGTGTTCCAATTCCTGCCCGCCTATCGCGACGGCGCCACGACGGACAAGGCGGGCATCCTCTCCGTCGGCGGCAAATACAAGTTTACGAAAGATGTCGCCCTCTCCGCGCACTACGCGAGGAATCTCGAAGCGGACAACTACAACCAGTCGGCAGACGTTCAGCTCAACTACAAAGGCTCGAACGTCGTGAGCCCCGGCTCGTGGGGCATGTACCTCGCCTATCGCCACCTCGGCGGTTACAGCACGCTCATGCCAACCTACGAGCTGCACCGCCAGACCTACAAGATCCCCGTGGCGGGCGGCGAGTACGGCACGAAAGGCTGGGTCATTGGCGTAAGTTACGCGCCCATGAAGAACACGAACATCGACATGGCCTACTTCCACGGCAAGTCACTCGGAAGCGACCGCAGCGCGAAGACCTTCTACACGCGCGTGCAGATGTTCTGGTAAGGCCTGGGAAAAGATTTATATGAAAACAGACGCCTCAGGAAAAATCCTGCGGCGTCTGTTGTTTTGCGGCAAAGACATGGACATCGTTCGTATGATCTCCATCAAATCGTTGTTATCTCCATCATTTGATGATAAAATGATGGAGATACGATCAATATGAAGGAGATCTTTATGCGAATCTTTGACTATAAGGAAGCACCCAAACGACTTATCACGCCCGAAATCGTTCGCCTTATTGCTTCCATCCATGAACATAAGGGACGTCAGGATCTATTTCTCGAAGCAAATACGGACGAACTGCACACGCTCCTGGATGCCGCTATGATTCAGAGCACCGGCTCTTCCAATCGCATCGAAGGTATCTTCACCAGCGATCAGCGGCTTAGAGAACTTGTCCGTAAAAAAGCAGAGCCGCACAATCGCTCGGAGCAGGAAATCGCAGGGTATCGTGAAGTGCTTGCGACTATTCACGAAAGCTACGATTACATCACGCCTGTTCCCAATGTTATCTTACAGATTCATCGGGACTTATATTCTTACTCCGCAGGAGCGAGCGGCGGCACTTACAAGAATGCCGACAATATCATTGCCGAAACGGATGCACAAGGGCAGCAAAAGACGCGATTCATTCCTGTTCCGGCGTTTCAGACAGCCGAAGCGTTGGAGTCCTTATGCGATAATTTCCGCCAAGCTTGGCGGGAAGGACTCATCGATCCGCTGCTTCTGATCCCCGTCTTCGTCTTGGATTTCCTTTGCATCCATCCCTTCAACGACGGAAACGGACGCATGAGCCGACTGTTGACGCTGCTGCTGCTCTATAAAGCCGGCTATATTGTCGGAAAGTACATCAGCATTGAGATGCTGATTGAAAGGACAAAGGAAACATATTATGAAGCACTGCAATCCAGTTCTCAAAAATGGCATGAAAATCAAAACACATATGAACCATTTGTAAAATATTTCCTGGGAATCATCCTGAAGGCCTATAACGAATTTGAAAATCGCATCCAATACTTGGGTAGAAAAAAATTCTCCAAAGGCGAGCGCATCAAGGCTGTCATCGAGCAAACACTGGGTAAAATTACTAAAAAAGAAATCATGGAGCATTGCCCCGACATCAGCAAGGTCACGATAGAACGCACCTTGACTCAGCTGGTAAGGGATGGCTTCATCACAAAAACGGGAGCAGGTCCATCTACGGCTTATGTCCGAAAAAACAGTATGCTATAATAGAACGAAAGAAAGGAGGCGACACGCCCCATGAAGCAGCGATTCACCTACGGCGTCGTGCATATCGGCTCTGTTCATACGAGCCTCCTCATCGCATCGTTCGCCGCGCTCGACGATGTCGAGATCATCGAGCGCGTGCGCAAGGAGACGCGGTTCGGCGAGGAGGTGTTCCGTCGCGGGCGGCTCTCCTTTGACTCGATTCGCGAGCTTTGCCGCATCCTCGCAGGCTTTCGCCGCCTTCTCACCGACTACGGCGTGACGCAGGTCTTCGCCATCGGCACGTCCGTCCTGCGCGAGGCGGAGAACCGCCTCGGCATCCTCGATCAGATTCGCATTCGCACAGGCTTTACGGTTGAAGTCGCCGACATGACGCAGGAGATCTACTACAAGTTCTTTGCCCTGAGCCACGAGCTTTTGGAGAACGCGGAGAACTTCGGCGAAAAGCCCGTGCTGCTCATGGACATCACGTCGAGCGGACTCGGCCTCACGGGCTGGCAGGCGGGCAGGCTGCTCTTTCAGCAGAACGTCGCGAGCGGCAGCCTGAGCATCCTTGAGCATTTCAGTGAGAAGGAACGCGAGAGCCTGACATTTCCCTCTGCCGTGCGCGACTACATCCACGCGACACTCTCGCCGCTCTGGCCGAGCATCGAGCATCATGCGATTCGCCATCTCGTGCTCTCGGGACTCGAAGCGCGCACCGTCGCCGCCCTCCTCGCGCCGGGCGCGAAAGGCGCGTATACATTCGTAGAGGGCGAGGACTTCCTGCGCTTCCTCGACTCCTTCGCGGGGCTGACGCCGCAGAAGCTCATGACGCGCTGCGCCATCACGGAAAGCCGCGCCCATCTCCTGATGCCGACACTGCTCCTCTACGGCGAAGTCGTGCGTGCGACGCGCGTCAAGGGCATGTTCCTCATGGGCACGACATTTCTCATGAGCTACAGCGTCTATCGCGGCGCACAGCTAGCAGAACTTTCGTGCCTCGCCGAGCAGGAAGAGCGCACCGTGCAGCTCGCACGCACGACGGCGGAGAAGTACGGCTCGACGAGAGAGCACTGCGCGCGCGTCGAGCGGGCGGCCACGGAGATCTTTTGCGCCTTGGGCGGCGCACATGGGCTTTCCTCGCGTGCACTCTTGCTGCTCAGACTCAGCGCAATCCTGCACGAGACGGGAAAGTTCATCAACCTGCGCCACTACAGCCTCTATTCCTATCAAATCATCATGGGCACCGACTTCTTCGGCGTTTCCGAGGCAGAAAAAGAAATCGTCGCGAGCGTCGCCTACTACTACAACCGCGAGAATCCCGGCAGCAAGGATGAGCACTATGCGCGCCTTTCGCACGAGCAGCAGGTCACGATGCTCAAGCTATGTGCCATCCTGCGGCTTGCGGACGCGCTCGACCAAGGGCACAGCGGCAAGATTGCAAAGCTCTCCGTCAAGCTCTCGAAGGAGGAGCTTTGCGTCCGCTTCGAGGCGGAAGAGGACATCTCCCTGATTCGCTGGACATTCGCACGCGCCGCCGCGCTCTTTCGTGAAATCTTCGGCATCGAGCCTGTCCTGTGCAAAGCGTGAGGAGGAATCGTCATGGACATGTTGAAAAGAGCCTATTTCCTGAACCGCGAATGTTCGTGGCTGAGCTTCAACCAGCGCGTCCTCAAGGAATCGACGCGCGAGGAGAATCCTCTGTTGGAGCGCCTGCGCTTCATCGCCATCGCCTGCTCGAACCTCGATGAATTCTTCATGATCCGCGTCGCCGGTTTAAAGCACCTCGTCGCGAGCGGCGTCGCGCACAAGGACATCGCGGGCCTTTCTCCCAGCGAGCAGATGCTTGCCGTCTCGCGCCAGGCGCACCGCCAATACCGCGCGATCTATCGCTGCCTCGCGCTCGTCACCCGGGAACTCGCCGCCGAGGGCATAGGCTTCGTGCGCCCCGAAGAGCTGACGGGAGAGCGAGCGCTGTGGCTCGCGGAGCTTTTCGAGCGCGAGATCTATCCCGTCGTCACGCCCATGGCGCTCGACCCCGCGCACCCCTTTCCCTTCCTCGCGAGCCGCAGCCTGAACCTCGCCGTGAAACTTCGTCATGCGGGCGAAAGCGCCGAGCGTCTCGCCATCGTTCCCGTGCCCGCGCCCGTGCTCGATCGCCTGTGGAAACTGCCGGGTGAGCCAACCTTCCTCTTTTTGGAGGACATTCTGCGCTTCTTCGCCGCACGCTTCTTCACAGGCTGGGAAATCGTGCAGACGGCAGCCTTCCGCCTCACGCGCGACGCCGACCTTGACATTCGCGACGACGTCGAAGACCTCTTGGCAGAAGTCGAGAAATCGCTCGAAAAAAGGCGCAAGGGCGCAGCCGTGCGCCTTGAGGTCGCCGAAGACTTTCCCTCCGATCTCCTCGATTTCCTCAAGGAGCAGCTTTCCCTGGAGGAAATGGACGTCTACCGCGCGAAAGGCCCTCTCGGCGCCGCATTCTTCGCCGCGCTCGCCAATCTCGCGGGCTTCGACCGCCTGCGCTACCCGCGCTTTTCCCCGCGCCCGGAAGAGCTTGCCGCCGAAGGCGACATCTGGCAGGCGATTGAAAAAGACGACATCCTCGTGCACCATCCATTCGACTCCTTCGCCATCGTGGAAGGCTTCCTCGCCCGTGCCGCCGCCGACGAGCGCACGCTCGCCATCAAGCAGACGCTCTACCGCGTCGCAGGCGACTCGCCCATCATCGCCGCGCTCGAAGAGGCCGCGAGAAACGGCAAGCAGGTCACCGTGCTCATGGAGGTCAAGGCGCGTTTCGACGAGGAGAACAACATTCTCATGGCGCGCCGTCTCGAAGAAGCAGGCTGCCACGTCATCTACGGCATCTTGGGGCTCAAGACGCACTCGAAGATCACGATGGTCATACGGCGTGAAGAAGACGGCATCCGCCGCTACTGCCATCTTGCGACGGGCAACTACAACGGCGCGACGGCGAAGATCTACACCGATGTCGGCCTCTTCACCGCCGACGTCCTCACGGGCGTCGACGCCTCGGCGTTCTTCAACTTTCTCTCGGGCTTCTCCGATCCGCCCGTCTGGAATCGCCTCGCCGTCGCCCCGCTGACGCTGAGGGAGCGCATCACCGAGAGCATCGAGAGGGAAATCGCGCACGCCAAGCGGGGTGAACGCGCCTACATCGCGGCGAAGATGAATTCTCTGCTCGACCGCTTCATTATCGCCAAACTCTACGAAGCCTCGGCGGCAGGCGTCGAAATCGACCTCATCGTGCGCGGCATCTGCGTGCTGCGTCCCGGACTCAAGGACGTCAGCGAAAACATCCGCGTGCGCAGCATCGTCGGCCGCTTCCTCGAGCACAGCCGCATCTTCTGCTTCTATAACGGCGGCAAGGAGGACGTCTTCCTCTCGTCCGCCGACTGGATGCCGAGGAATCTCAACAACCGCATCGAACTCATGACGCCCGTGCGCAAAAAGGCGCACAAGAAGCGCCTGCTCGCGCTCCTTGCCACATACCTCGCCGACAACACGCGCGCCTGGCTCATGCATCCCGACGGCAGCTACCGCCGCGTGCGCCGCGCCAAGGGCGAGAAACCGCGCGCCGCGCAGGAGGAGCTGATGAAATAATTTCGTTGTGACCCTCTGGTTGCTCAGATGGGAAGAAACTGCTATAATGAATCGAAATATCTAGTTATAGAAAAAGTTTCACGTCTAAAGACCCAAGAGGAGAAAACGAATGTCCAACAAGAAGTCCTCGCGCCCATCCTTGGCGCTTTTTACAGCGATTGCTCTGAGCGGCGGAGCATTCTTTGCGCCGTCCTTCGCCTCTGGGGCGGATGTGACGATCGACAGCACGCATCCGCCCCAGAGGAATGTGCCGAACCCCGATGATCCCAGTACGCCGAACAGTGCGGCGAGCGTCGGGACGGGCAGCGAGGATGCGTCGGGCAACAGCTTGACGGTCGATCGGTATCAAGAGGATACGCTGAGCGTCTTCGGTGGCGTCGCCCGAGGCACGGGAAACGCCGACGGTAATACGGTGCGCATCAAGGGCGCGATGACGGAGATCGCCTCCGTCTATGGCGGCGCGGCATGGGGTACAGGTCATGCGAGAGAGAATCGGGTTCGCTTCGATGCAGGGACGATGTCGTTTGCCGAATGGCTGGTCGGCGGCTACGTCGGACGCAGCGGCAGGGCGGAAGAGAACACCGTCGAGGTGAACGGCGGCAAGGCGGAGTCCCTTTACGGCGGCTTTTCCAACAGCACGAATGCGACGGGGCGAATCCATAAGAATCATGTCGTCATTCGGGGCGGGACGATTGCGGGCAAGGTCTATGGCGGCGCGTTCGGCGGCGCACATGCCACGGGCGATGTGACGCACAACACGGTCACGATCACGGGCGGCACATTGAAGAAAGACATATGCGGCGGCTCACTTGAAAAAGCGGATTCCACAGGCAATGTGGCGCACAACGAGGTCACCGTCGCGGGCGGGGTCTTCCGGAAGGACGTCTACGGCGGCTATACGCGGCGCGGCGGCGCTCTGACGGGGAATATCGTCACGATCACGGGCGGCGAGCTGAATAGCGTCTATGCTGCGTATTCCGCCGGCAATGTCAGCGAGATCAAGGGAAACGTCGTCAACCTCGGCGACGGGAAAAATGAGATGAAGGTGGGCTATCGGATCGCGAAGTATATCTTCGGCGCATCGGGCGGCAATCGTGCATCTTATGCGGACAATACGCTCAACGTCAAGGCGAGTGCCCGAGCGAAGAACATCGTCAATTTCGACAAGGTCAATTTCTATTTTACTGATACGCTGCAGCCGCGCCTCACGCTGCGCGATTCGACGGGCACGAAGTTCAAGAGCCTCAAGGATATCGCCATCTATGGCTCGCCGAGCACCCCTGCGGGCACGCTGATCGAGAACGACACGTCGGGCGGCGTCGTCGTGCGCGACGGCGTGAACACGGTCGTACGAACGGGCGATACGGCGGAGGTCACGCTGGAAAAGGACGCGACGGGCAGGAAGATTCTCTATTCGCGCTTGATCTTCAAGGGCGCGACGACGGCTGAGAGTGACGGCACGCATATATGGGGCGGCCGCTCTGCCATCGGCAACACGACGACGGGCAACGACGTCGCGCTCGCAAACGGCAGCTATGCGAACGCCTATGGCGGCTGGACGACGGGCACAGGCTCGGACGCCGCCGCCGACAGGCTCGGCGACAGCACGGGCAACAAGATCACCGTCAGCGGCACGGCTACGGTCACGGGCACGGTCTACGGCGGCTATACCGATGCCGCAGGCGGCAAGGCGTGGGGCAACAGCGTCACGATTGAGAGCGCCGTGCACGATGTCGTTGGAGGCGAAGGAGCGGGCGAAGCCTCGGGCAACATTGTGAACATCCGCGCGAACGCGGCAGCCGTCACGGGCGGCAGAGGTGCGGTGGCGAACGGCAACATCGTGAACCTAGGAAATGTCACGGTCGCCTCCGTCACGGGCGGCGAAGGTGCGACGACAAACAACAACGAAGTCCATCTCAACGGCAATGTGCGAGTCACAGACGCACTCAAAGGCGGCTCGCAGGCAAGCGGCATGGGCAATACGCTCAGCGTCAAGGGCAAGGGAAACAAGGCGGAGGCAATCACTGGCTTCCAGAAGCTGAAATTCGATGCTGCAGGCCTTGCCAAGGACGATACGATGCTCGAAGTCACAGGCATGGGCGAGACCGCGGTCGATTGGGCAAGCCTCACGGCGACGGGTACGGCGGCGAAGCCGCTCACGCTCCTCAAGAACGAACAGGGCATCAACCTCGCGCACTACACGGGCGCGGCGAAGTCCGAGACGAGCGATGAGGCGGAGATGAACATCGACGTTCGCAAGACGGGCGCACGCATCACTGCCATCACCTACGAGGGATATCGATTCAAGGGAGCGACACAAGCGACACGAGAAGGAAGAGACGCCTACGGCGGCCGCTCCAAGGTGGGCAATTCGACGCGCGAAAACGAGATCGCGCTTTCGAGCGGCACACACGCGAACGTCTATGGCGGCTGGACAAGCGGCGTAGGCACGACGGCTCTGGACAAGGGCGCGAGCTATGAGAACAAAGTCAAGATCAGCGGCACGGCGACGGTCACGGGCACGGTCTACGGCGGCTATACCGATGCTGCAGGCGGCAAGGCGCGGGGCAACACCGTCACGATCGAGAGTGCTGTGCACGATGTCGTCGGAGGCGAAGGCGCGGGCGAAGCCTCGGGCAACATTGTGAACATCCGCGCGAACGCGACAGCCGTCACAGGCGGCAGATCCACAGGCGCGGCTTCGAACAACCGCGTGACGCTCGGAAACATTACTGCCGTCCGTGTTGTAGGCGGCGACGGCGGGACGACCGCAGAGGGAAACACCGTCAGCCTCGATGGCACGACCGTCACGAATGATGTCATAGGCGGCAAAGGTGCGGCGGCGAACGGCAACGCTGTGAGCCTCAGCAATACGCACGTCAACGGTGCGGTCATGGGCGGCCATGGCACGGTGCAGAGTGACGGAAACACCGTCAGCTTGCAGAATACGGCGGTCAATGGTGCAGTCACGGGCGGTGAAGGCACGGCGACGAGCGGCAACATCATCCATCTGCGCAACACTGTCGTCAACGGCATCGTCACGGGCGGCACGGCGTCGGGCGGCGTGGACAACACGCTCGCCGTCTACTACAGTGCAGGCACATCCTCGATCCATGATTTCAAGGGGATCGAGAACCTCCGACTCGATGTCGAGGATGCCCCGACCGACGGTACGGCGCATCCCTTGCTCAAGCTCACGAATGTCAGCGGCGGCAGCAAGAATCTCACGAACATGACGCTCGACTTCCGTCGCAGCGGTGCCGCAAGGAAGCTTCAGGCAGGCGATTCATTCACACTGCTGGAGAACGCGAGCGGCAAGATCACCGTTGGCGAAGGTGTCACGATGAAGGGAACGGACGGCATCGCGCACGACTGCCTCTTTGCGATTGCGCCCGACAAGGCGCATCCTGAGAGACTCCGGGCGACCGTGACCAAGACGGGCGTTGGCGAGACGGCAAAATCCCCCGTGGAGACGCGTGCGGGTCTCGCGAACTTCGTCAACCAAAGCGCGGATTATCTTGTGGAGAGCGGTTTTACCGCCGCTGAAATGTCTGCCGAAAGTGGTGCGGAAAACGCAAGTGCCGACGACACGGCAGAATCATCTTCCAAGGACACGCAGCGCAGGACGGCTGCGGCAGATTCGGCGTCCTATCATCTATGGGCAGGTGCAGGGGCCAATGCCATGCGTGTGGAGAGTGGCTCCTACGTTGACTCCAAGGGCTGGAATCTCGGCGTTGGCTGGGCGCGTGAAGATGCGGCGAAGGGCGGCACGAAGCGACTCTTCAGCCCCTTCGTCGAATACGGACGCGGCACTTACGATTCCTATCTCGACAATGGCGCACACGGCAGCGGCAAGCTCAGCTATTTTGGCCTCGGTGTCCTGGGCAAGCTGACGCAGCAGGACGGCCTGTGGTTCGAAGCCTCCGCACGCGCAGGCCGTGCCAAGAGCGACTACAGCCTGCATGGCGAGAATGCCGGATACGACGGCTCGAATACCTACTATGGCATCCACCTCGGCGTCGGCAAGACCTTCGCGCTGCAGAAGGGCGCTTCCCTCGACGCCTATGTGCGCTATTTCTGGTCGCACCAGGACGGTATGTCGGTGAAACTGCGCGGCTCGGGCGATGCCTACGACTTCGCCGACGTCGACTCGCATCGCCTGCGCCTCGGCCTCCGCTACAGCAGGAAGGACAGGAGCACGGGTGAGTGCTATGCCGGGCTGGCCTGGGAGCATGAATTGGGCGGCGAGGCGAGCGCGAGCGTCGGCGGCGACGCAGCGCCCAGCCCGAGCCTCAAGGGATCGAGCTGTATGCTCGAAATCGGCTATCGCTTCCTGCCGCAAAATAGCCGCATTAGCTATGATTTCCACATCGATGGCTGGCAGGGAAAGCGCAAAGGACTCAGCGGCGGCGCTGCTATTCAATGGACATTCTAGAGCAGGTCTGACGCTCTGAAAAACAAAAACAGCCTCTTGCGACAGGGAGAATCCATGTCGTGAGAGGCTGTTTTTACTATGAAGCCCCAAGAGGTCAAGACGAAGGCGTAGAGCGATTGGCTAGGCTTCTGTAAGGGCGGCGCACAATGTCCACGAAGTGGACGTTTGTGCGTGTAGCTTATGCAGGAAAATCGCTATCGACGCATCGCGGTGCGCAGGCGTGACGGTCAAGAGCCGCATCCGCGCTCTGCGGCGGTGTGGCCGTCGACCGTCGACCTACGATTCTTGAAGAGCCATTTGCGTAGGGCGGCGCTCATCGAACCCCCAGCAGGTCGGCACATCCTGTGCCGCGAGCACGATGTTTTCCTGCTGGACGTTCTGCTGTGCGAGAATCGTGCGCACGGTTTCCTCGACGAGTTCGGGGCGGTTGTTCTCCTGACTCATGTGCGCGAGGAAAACGGCGCGCGGACGCTTCTTGAGGCGCACGAGCGCCCAGGCCGCCGCGCTGTTCGACAGGTGACCGCGGTTCGAGAGGATGCGCTGCTTCAAGTGCCACGGATAGGATCCGTGCTGCAGAAGTTCGCGGTCGTGGTTGGCTTCCAAGATCAAGGCGTCCGCGCCTTCGATGGCGGTCATGACGTCGTTTGTCAGAAAGCCGAGATCGGTCGCGAGCGCACACTTCTCGCTGCCGCAGACAGCGTAGCCGACGGGCGAGACGGCGTCGTGCAGCGTGGAAAAGCTCTTGATCGAGACCGCGCCGAGCATGACATTTCCAGTGAGCGGCGTGAACGTGTCCTCGGGCACGGCAAGGCTCTCCCTTATGGCGCGGAGCGTCGCGGGAGGCGCGAAGAGCGGCAGGTGATACTGCTTCAAGAGCGTTGGCAGTCCCTTGATGTGGTCGCTGTGTTCGTGCGTGATGAAGACGCCGTCGAGGGCGGCGGCATCAACGCCGAGGTCGGCGAGCGAGCGCGTGATGCGGCGTGCGCTGATGCCGGCGTCGATGAGGAGGCGCGCGCCGTCCAGCTCGATGTACGCAGCGTTTCCCTTGCTGCCGCTCGCGAGCATGGCGACGCGCAGGCCGCGCTCGGCGCTCTTCGGCACAGTCTCCTGCTGCTGCACAGGCTGCGCTGCCATCGCACAGGCGCGCGCCGCGAGAGACTCGGCGGCACGCAGGAAGCCGCTGCTCGTCATGGCGCCGCTCAAGGACGCTTGACCCCGTTCGGCAGAATGAGGAAGGAGGCGCTTCTTTTTTCAGCGAGGAGCGAGGGCGGCTCCTTTTGCGCATTTTCCTCGGCGTCCGCGATCATGGTCCGCTGGCTTGCTTCCTGCAGGCGCAGCAGCCCTTCCATGAGGCTGATGTCCTGCTTCTTTGCGAGCGTTTCCAAGGCGGTCGCCGCGTGCTGCAGGAATTTTTGCAGCTGGTGCGTCTGCTCGTCCTGCTTGCGCTCGCGCTCCTTCGCTGCCTCGCCGTTGTCGCGCTGTGCCGTATCCAAGGAAGCGATGCGCCCAGAAAGCGCTTCATGCTCGCGCTCGATGTCTTCGGCGATCTGCCCAGCCGTCTCCACGAGGCCGATCTCGATGGCGGAGTGGCGCTTTAGGAGGTCAGCGAATCCCTGCTCCTGCGTGCTCGCCACATACTGCAGGGTGAGCGCGAGGGAATCTTTGAGATCCTGCGCGCCCTTTTCCTGCGCTGTGTGCAGTGCGGCCATCTGACGTGCGATCTCCTTCTGTATCATCGTGCCGAGCGCGCTCGTGTCGATGCCGTGAACGCTGCGGAAGGCGGATAGGTCGCGCGGCAGGCTGCGGGCGAGAGCGTTGATCTCGCGCACGAGTCCCGCCTGCATCGCGTCGAGACGTTCAGCGAGCGTGCGCTCGACCTCGTCGATGCGGCTGAGGATGGAGCGCTCGCGACGGATCGAGTCGCGATCCTGCTGGCGGCGTGCGTCGTGCATGTCGTCGATCGCTTGCTCGAGCTCTTCGAGCCGCTTTTCCAAGTCCTTCTTGTCTTCCGCGGTGATCAGCCCTGCCCGCGAAAATATGCTCTTGCCCATCGAAATGCCCTCCAAAACGAAATGAACGGGACAGGTGAACCCGCTCTGTGAGAATGTCCGACACGCAGGCATTCCCTAGTCGATAATATGATACTATTTTGATGCCTGTTAACCAGTGTAACAAAATGTCGCTTTATGTGCAATAAAGTTTTGCAAATGTGCCGAATCGCAGCGTGAATTAACGTTATGTATCGCTTGCATTGGTCTCTGGTTGGTCGCTACAGATCAAACATCGGGCAGCTGCCAGTCGATCGGCGTCTGCCCCGTGCTTTCGAGGAACGCGTTGGCGCGGGAGAAGGGGCGGCTGCCGAAGAAGCCGCGGAAGGCGGACAGGGGACTCGGGTGCGCCGATTCGATGACGGCGTGCGGCGGGGCGGCGATCATCGCCTTCTTGCGGCGTGCGGGCGCACCCCAGAGGATGAAGACGAGGGGCTTTTCGCGTGCCGATAGCAGCTCTATGATGCGGTCGGTGAACTGCTCCCAGCCGTGCCCGTGGTGCGAGGCGGCGGCGTGGGCGCGTACGGTCAGCACGGTGTTCAAAAGCAGCACACCCTGCTTCGCCCACGGCGCGAGACAGCCGTTGTTCGGCGTCCTGCAGCCGAGATCGTTGGAAAGCTCCTCGAAGATGTTCTTGAGCGACGGCGGCGGCTCGACGCCCGCCTGCACGGAGAAGGAAAGTCCATGCGCCTGCCCCTCGCCGTGATAGGGATCCTGGCCGAGGATCACGACCTTCGTTTCGGCGTAGGATGTGTAGTGGAGCGCATTGAAGATCGCATACATGTCGGGAAAGATGCGGCGTGTGCGGTATTCTTCGATGAGGAAGCGGCGCAATTCCTGATAGTAGGGCTTTTTCATCTCGTCGGCGAGCAGGTCGCCCCAATCGTTCTGGAAAATCTTCATAGCGGTCTCTCCTTCTTCCATATTTCTTTTCCATCATTATAGCAAAGTCTGGGATTTTATGTAGTGAAAATTCAGGAAAAATCTGCTATACTATAGTCAGTGTCAAACTGTACATTGGGCGGTTCGTCCGAGAACTGCAGGAGAGGTGTTGGAAATGAATCCCATCATGCGCTGCGGCATCATCTTTTTTTTCTTCCTGCTCATGCTGCTTGCGCCGCAGTGTCTGCTCCATGCGATGGATTCTGGCCCTGTGCTGCGCGTCGGCTGTCTCGATGTCTCATCCTTTCCCGACGGTTCGCCCGAGCGGCTGCTGTTCAACTACGCGAAGCGTTATCTCAACGAGGTAGCGCGCAGCACGGGCTGGCAGTACGAATATGTGGAGATGGACGAGTGGATGGCGCGCGAGATGCTGCGCGAAGGGCGCATCGACATGTACTTCCCGGCGCGCGAGATGCCCAGTGACGAAGGTGCGTTCTCCTTCAGTGTGGACAGCGCGACGTATTCGATTCTCTCCCTCTATGTGCGTGAGGACTCCTCCCTTGAGACGAACAACCCCGCCGTGCTGGCCAACATGCGGATCGGCGTGCTTCAGGACGGCCTGTATTCCTATGCGCTGACGCCGCTCGTGCGCGAGCAGGGCGTGCGCGTAGACATCGTCGAGCATCAGACCGCCGAGAGGCTGCACGAGGCGCTCGCGCGGGGCGAAGTCGACGCCATTTTGGACAGCGCGAGCCGTCGAAAGGACGGAGAGAAGCTGCTCCTGCGCGTGGCGCTTATGCCCGCGAAGTTCATCGCGGCGAAGAAGCGGGAAGGGCTGCTGAAAAATCTCAGCGATACGATTCTTTATACGGAAAGGGTCAATCCGAGTTTCGAGACGTATCTGGGCAAGGCCTTTCTCGATCGGGCGCAGAACCAGCTCGTGCGCTTCAATGCGTCGGAAAATGCCTACCTGGCGTCCGCGCCCGACCTGCGCGTCGTCTACATCGGCGGCCATGAGCCAGTCTTTGGTGACCGTCTGGAAAACGGTGTGCCCACGGGCATCTATCCGAGCATCCTGCAGGCGCTCGGCGATACGCTCGGCCTGCGCTTTCGATTCGTGCGCGCCGAGGACAACGAACATGCTCTGAAGATGCTGCGCGAGGGCGAGGCGGACATCTTCTTCTGCGTCTACAACAACCTGCCGTCGATGCGGGATCTTTTCTTCACGGCGACCTTTGCGACGGAAGATTTCTCCTACGTCGTGCGGCGCGGCGCGGGCGACGTGCCGACGGGGACAGCGCGGGTCGCACTGCCGCGCTGGTTTCACGGCATGCGTACCTACCTGAATATGCAGCATCCGAACTGGCAGATTGTGCCGGTTGACGAGCCTGCCGACTGCCTGCGCATGATCGAGGAGGGCGGCTGTGATTTCGCGCTTCTGCCGTCGCTCTTTCTGCAGCAGAGCAGCCTCCTGTCGATGCACCCGAGCCTTGTCGTGCTCGCGAGTCATTCGGCGGAGATCCCCGTGAGCATCGCGATCTCGGGCGAGCAGCCGCGCGTCCTGCAGTCCGTTCTGACGAAGGGCATCTTGAAGATGGATCCGCGCCGCGTGCAGGAGATCGTCAACGAGCACATGATGGGGCGTCTGACGCTGACCGCTATCGTCGCGCGCTATCCGATGCAGACGGTGGCGCTCGCCGTCATCTTCCTGCTCTCCGTGTTCGTCGCCGTGTTCCTCATTGAGCGCTCGCGTGCACAGAGACGCCAGTCGGAGGTGCTGCTCGCGAAGAATGAGGAGCTGGAAAAGGCGGTCGAGGAGCAGAAGAAGCTGATGCGTGCGCGCGACATCTACAAGCAGGAGGCGGAAATAGACCCATTGACGGGGCTTTTGAACAAGAAGGCGATCCAGTCCGCCTGCGAGGAGATGCTGGCAGGCTCCTTGAAGGAAGGGGCGGTTCATGCGTTCTTCGTCATGGATCTCGACCACTTCAAGGAAATGAACGACACCTACGGCCATCAGGCGGGTGACGACGTTTTGCGCCGCTTTGCGCAGGAGGTGCGCTCCATCTTCCGTCAGTCGGATCACGTCGGGCGTTTCGGCGGCGATGAGTTTACTGTGCTCATGCCGAATGTGACGACACTTGTCGCCGTCGAGCGCCACGCGCGTCAGCTCATGACGGCGGCGCAGGAGCTTGAGGTGCGCGATGACCGCTCGTTGCTCTCCGTGAGCATCGGCATAGCGCTCGCGCCCCTGCACGGCACGACCTACGACGATCTCTTCATGGCGGCGGATGCGGCGCTCTATGATGTGAAGCGTGCGGGACGCAACGGCTGGAAGATTTATGATGCGAAAGAGGATGGAGGGGTTTTATGCCCGAAGGAAGAATGATGGGGAAGATGCGGCGTCTTCTGGCGGGAGTTTCCCTGGCGGCGCTTCTCGCCGCATGTGCGGGAGCGCCCCTGCCGTCCGTGGTGCAGGCGGCGCAAGGGACGCCCGTCTTCGCCGTGCAAGGCGCACAGGCGGTGACGGACATGGGCGCGAAGAAGGACGCCGCTGCGCCCGTGTTCGTCGCCCGCCCGCACTTTGCGCCAGATCTTCCCGCCGAGGTCAACGAGAAGGCGGCGTCAGAGGTGCGCTTCTTTATTGCCGAGCCGCTGACCGAGCCGATCTTGGAGGAGGAGGCGCCGCCCGAGAGCGTCGAGATCATGGGCGCGGCGGAAGCGACGCCCGAGCAGATGGCGGCTTTCATCCGGCGGCGCAACCCGCAGCCGAAGCTTGCCTGCTCCGTCGAGGAAATCGTGCGACTCTACTACGAGGAGGCAGGGGCGGAAGGCGTGCGTGCCGACATCGCCCTTTGCCAGGCCTTGAAGGAGACGGGATTCTTCGCCTACGGCGGCGACGTCCTGCCCGCGCAGAACAACTACTGCGGTCTCGGCGCGACGGGCAACAAGGCGAAGGGCGCGTACTTCGCCACGCCGCAGGAAGGCGTGCGCGCCCACATTCAGCACCTCATGGCATACGCGACGACCGAGAGGCCGCACGCACCGCTCGTCGATCCGCGCTACGATCTCGTGCGCCTCTACCGCACCGACATCTACGGCAAGATCAAGAGGTGGACGGGACTCAACGGCGTCTGGGCCGTGCCGGGCACCTCTTACGGGCAGGACATCCTGCTGCTCTGCCGCGAGGCGACGACGCCCGACGCGAGTGACGCCTCGCTCGCCTTCGCCGAGAAGAAGCTCGCCGAAAAGAAAAATGCCGCCGCCTACGTCTATCGCGCCATCGTCTTTGCGAAGCGCGGCGAGAGCGAGAGGGCGGCAGCTGACTTGGAGGCGGCTCTTCGGCTCTCGCCGAAGAGCGCGGCAGCGCTCTATGATCGTGCACTCTTCTTCGCGGCAGCGGGCGATGAAAAGCGTGCGAAGGCCGACCTCGAAGCACTGATCAAGGCGCATCCCGACTTCGCCTACGCATGGTACAACCTCGGTGTCATGAACCTCAAGGCGGGCAGGAACGATGCTGCGATGCGAGAGTTCGAGCGCGTGCTCGCCCTCGTGCCGCAGTCGGCGAACGCCCAGAGCAACATCGGCATCGCCCTTGTGCGCGAGAAGAAGTACCGAGACGCGTGGCGAGCCTTCGCGCAAGCCGCTGAGATCAACACGACGAACCCGACGGTGCTGATGAATCAGATCGTCTTCGCCGCGTGCCTGAAAGAATAGGCGCGGGCTTAGGAAGCGCTGATAAAATGAGGTCGCCCAGATTTGCACAGATGCGCTGTATCTATCGAGGAGACAAACCGCAGGCGTAGCGGTGCTACGTCGAGGATTTGTCGACGACGAGAGGACAGCGCAGATGTGTGAAGATGGGTGGCTGAATTTATCAGTGATTCCTTGACGCAAGGCGCAGCGTGTCGTATAATGAACGTGAAAAGGGTGCTACCGATAAACGGCCAGCCCCCGTAAGACTTAATTGAGAGAATCCCCCGCCCAAGTCGGAAGCTAGTGGCGGGGGATTCTTATTTTACCATGAAACCCCAAGAGGTCAAGCCGAAGGCGTAGACCGATTGGCTAGGTTTCTGTAAGGCGTGAGGACATATGTACAGCGTGCCTCTTTGATGAGACCATCGCAGGAAGCGGCGTAAAGGCAAACCATATCACTTGGAGTGACGGCTGAACATATGTCCTGAAAGTTTGCTTTTAGCGCAACGATGGAGATCGTTACGAGGAAAACGAACGACAAGAAATCGTACAGTTCCATAAGCAACGCCCCCTTTCTGATTGACTCAAGAAGCAAGCTTGAATCAGTCGGATGTGGCAATGTCCCACGAATCGCACGCGAAGGGCGTGGTTCGCGCCGGACGTTAACCATTGAGGGGCTAAGAATCGGCCGCCTACCGTCTGAGTAGCACCATCTGTATTATAGCATACGGCAGGCAATTTGGGGATGTCATTTGAAATGAGAACCCTCGCCCATGCATGGGTCAAAACTCCTGATTTTTACAAGACTACACAGAAATAGCTAATATCTACTAGGAAAAAAGCCCGCTGTATGCTAATATATAGCATACAAGTGCGGTTGATACTTTTGCAAACCGTCGTGAAGAACGATTGCAAGTCATGGAAGGAACGATGCGAATGAAGATGCAGGATGCAGAGAAAATGCGGCACAGGCCTTTTGTCGCAAAGCGATGCGGGCGTCTGTCCTTTGCCGTCACACTCGCTTTGCTCAGCGCTGTGCTCGCCCCTTTTTGCGCTGAAGCGGGAACGGTTTCAGATGCGGCGGGCGATGCACAGCGTGCCATGGTGCGTGCAGCGGCGGGCGAAGCGCCGATGATGGGCGCGAGCGCCGCCGACGTGCCGAAGACCGAGGGAGCGGAGGCAGCCGCCTCGCCGAACGTGACGCAGACGGGCGTGGAAGCCCCTGCGCCGCGGCAGGCAGAGCAGCGGGCTGCGGAGAGCGCGATCCTCGTGCGCCGCTACACGTTCTCGGGCGAGAACCCCGTGACGGATGAAGAGCTTCGTGCGCTCCTGCAGCCGCACAAGCTCAAGTACGCGCGTCTCACCGACCTCGAAGCGCAGGCGGCGGAGATCACGAAATACCTGCGTTCCAAAGGGTACTTCGTCGCCTTCGCCTACCTCGCGCCGCAGGACTTCGCGGAGGGTGCGGTCGACTTCACGATCGTGCCCGGCCGCTACGACAAGATCATCATCAACAACCATTCTTATCTGACAGAAAATGCTGTTCGCCGCGAAATGGGGCTTTCCTCGGGCGAACTCGTGAAGAAAGCGCCGCTCAACCGCGGCGTCTGGCTGACGAACGACCTTTCGCGCGTCGAGGCGCGCACACAGATCAAGGCGGGCAGCCGCCAGGGCACGTCGGACATCGTCATCGACGTCAAGAACAAGGGCAACCGCATGTGGGGCTACGTCGGCGTCGACAACGGCGGCTACCGCTATACGGGACGCTACCAGTACAGCGCCTTCGTCAACTACGCGAGTCCGTTCCGCGAGGGCGACCTCTTCTCCGTCGGCGGCATCGTGTCGAACGGCGGCATGTGGTCGGGATCGGCTTCCTACTCGACGCCGATCGCCAAGCAGGGCGAACGCGTCGGCGTCAGCTACGCACGCTCGCACTATACGCTAGGCGGCGCGTTCTCTGCGCTCGACTACACGGGCACGTCGGAGACCGTGAGCCTTTGGTGGCAGCACAATTTCCGGCGCAGCCGCGACTTCAACCTCTACGGCACGCTGCGCTTCGACTGGAAGGATCTTGAGGACGAAGCGAAGGGCATGGCGTACAAGAATCCCAAGGGAGCGAAAAACTGGGTCATCGGCATCAACGGCGACAACCTCGACCATATCTGGACGGGCGGCCGCAACACCTTCGCGCTCAATTACACGTATGGTGATCTCTCCATCGACGATGCTGTGCAGCGCCAGTACGATGCAGCTACCGCACGGACGGCAGGTCATTTCGGCAAGTGGAATTTGAACTTGACGCGCCTGCAGCACATAGACGATCGTCTCTCGCTCTACCTCTCGTACAGCCGCCAGTGGGCGAACAAGAACCTCGATTCCTCGGAGAAATTCTCGCTCGGCGGGCCTTACGGCGTACGCGCCTACCCCGTCGGCGAAGCGTCGGGCGACGACGGCTGGCGCTGGACTTCGGAGCTTCGCTGGAACTTGCCGACGCGCGAGGGCGACGAGAATATATGGCAGCTGATTGCCTTCGTCGATGGCGGTCATGTGAAGCTCTATCACGACGGCTGGGCGGGCTATACAGGGCCGCAGAGCCGCAGCCTCTACGGCGCGGGCGTCGGCGTGAATTGGAGCAATCAGGCGAACTGGGTCGCGCATCTGCACTACGCTTGGAAGATCAGCCATGAAGAGGCGGTCTCCGACACGGATCGCAGCGGCAGATTCTGGTTCCAACTGTATAAATTCTTCTAAAACGACAATAGAGAGCCGGGCGGTCGGCATGGCTTGACCTCCCGGACGTTCAAGGGAAGCGCTGATAAAATGAGGTCGCCCAGATGTGTGAAGATGGGTGGCTGAATTTATCAGTGATTCCCCAATATCGGTTTCAGACGAAAAAGGAGAAATACCCATGCGCTTCATGAAAAAGCAGCGCCGCGTGAGGAAAGAGCGCGGCGAGAGCAATCCCTTCCTGCTGCGCCTGCAGGAGAACGTGCGCCGCGCCCTCTTGGGCGGCGTCGGTATCGTGGCGGCGGGCGCAGCCCTCGTTGGCACGAGCAGCCCTGCCAGCGCCTTGCCGCAGGGCGGCGAAGTCGCGGCGGGCGCTGCCGACATCGCTAAGAGCCAGGCGGAGATGGCGATTCATCAGGCGACGGAGAACGCCGTCATCAACTGGCAGAGCTTCAACATCGCGGCAAACGAGCGCGTCAATATCTATCAGCCGAACGCGCAGGCGGCGCTTCTTAACCGCGTGCTCGGCAACAATCCCTCTGAAATCTTCGGCACGCTTACGGCGAACGGGCGAGTCTTCCTCGTGAACCCTGCGGGCGTCTTTTTTGCGCCCGGCGCACAGGTCGATGCGGGCGCGATCGCAGCCTCGACGATGAACATTACGAACGCCGATTTCATGGCGGGCAAGTATGCCTTCGTCGGTACGCCGAATGACGGCAAGGTCATCAATCGCGGCACGCTTCGTGCGGCGGATGCGGGTGCAGTCGCGCTTCTCGGCAAGGATGTTGTCAATGAAGGCGTCATCGTCGCCAAGAAGGGCGCAGCGGTTCTCGCAGCGGCCGAGGACGTCACGCTCGACTTTACGGGCGACGGCAAGGTCGCGGTCGTGCCGTCGAAAGCGGCGATGAAAGAGAGCGTCACGAACAAGGGTATCGTCGAAGCGGACGGCGGACTCGTCTTCATGACGGCGGCGACGGGAGACGCGCTTGTTTCCTCTGCCGTCAATCAGGAAGGCATCGTGCGTGCCGCGAGCCTTGACGGCAAGGCGGGCGCCGTCCGCATGACGGCGAACGACGTGCGCCTTGCGGCGGGCAGCGTGACGGACGTGAGCGGCGCTGTGGCCGGCACGGTCGAGATCGGCGGCGGCTGGCAGGGCGCGGGCGACCTCGCGCACGCGAAGAATGTCACGATCGAGCGCGGCGCATCTGTGCGTGCCGATGCGGCGGCAGCGGATGCCGCGGGCGGCACGGTCGCCGTCTGGTCGGACGGCAGGACGAAGTTTGCGGGCGAGATCACGGCACGCGGCAAAGGCACGGGCGCGGGCGGCGCGGTCGAGACCTCGGGCAAGAAGGTGCAGATCACAGGAAGCGTCAATGCCTCGTCCGAAGCGGGCAAGGCGGGCGAGTGGCTGATCGATCCCGGCGATATTGAGGTCAAGACGCGTGCGACGGGCGACCCTGAAGCCGGCTCTCAGGCGGATGTGCAGACCGTCACCAATTCGCTGAACGGCGGCACATCGGTAACCATTCAGACGGCGAACCTCACGGAAACGAACGACAACTCCATTACCGTATCGGATGCCATCACGAAGACGGCGGGCGGCGACGCGACCCTTTCCTTGAAAGCAACGGGCAGTGTCAACATCAATGCCGATATCACGTCGACGGCGGGCAAACTCAATGTGGACATCACCTCCGATACGAACCACCGTGCGGGCGGCAGTGTCAGCGCTGCGAGCGGAAAGAATATCAAGACGCTCGGCGGCAATGTCAAGATCGGCGGCGGTCTTGTCGAAGATGGTGTCGGCTTTGCCAACTCGCAGAGTGCGGGCGAAGCGGGCATCACACTCAACGGCGTCACGATTGACACGACGGACGGCGCCACGGCGAGCGGCAATGTCGAACTTGCAGGCAGCACGACAGCAAACGCGGCGGGCGTATCGCTCACGAGCGCGACGATCACGGCGGGCGCGGGAAAGGTCACGCTCGTCGGCAAATCCACGGGCGGCGGCAAGGGTATCGCCCTCGGCGGGAACATCACGACGCGCTCGGTCGAACTGCGCACGGATTCCCTCGACCTCTCGGGCACGATCACGGGCGACAGCGACTCCGCAGGCACGGCGAAGGTTTGGACGCTTTCGGATGGCAAGACCATCAACTTTGGCACAGGCACGGGCGGACTTGATCTCGCAGGCGATACGTTCACGAGCACGGGAAAGATTCGGAACTTCAAGAAGAATACGGTCGGCGACGCCGCGAAAAAGGCGAATATCATCGCAAACGGCGTGACGGCGGACGAAGATCTGGAAATGTATACGGGTGCAGGCACGCTGACGGTCAGCGGCGCGGTGAATATCGCTTCGACGCACGCGCTGACGCTTGGCTCGAAGAATGCCATCACGGGCGCGGGCGTCATCACGACGGACAAGGCCGTGCTTGAGGCGGCGGATGCAAATGTGAATCTCACGGGCGCGAACGCCGTCAATAAGCTCGACGGCAAGGCAAAGGGCTTGACCTTTAAGAACAGCGGCAATCTGACCGTTGGCGGTGAAACGGGGTTGGTGACAGCAGCGGGCGGCGCGAGTCTCGACGTGACGGGCGATCTCACGGTAGGCGCACACGGCATGACGAACGCGGCGGGTGCGATGAATCTCAAAGCGAGCGGCACGCTCAAGCTCGATGCGAATGCCGAGGTCAAATCGACGGGCGCGGCGGCGACATCACTCGAAGCGGCGACGGTCAATTTCGACACGTCGAGCAAGGTATCGACAGCGGGCGGTACGATCAATGTCAAGACGGATGCGCTGACGCTCCCCGCAGGAGCGCAGGGCACTCTTTCGAGTGCAAACGGAAAAGTTACGGTTGAAACGAAAACGGCGGGCAAGACGATCGCCGTCGGTTCTTCGAGTGCTGATGTCCACATGAATGACCTCGATTTCATCAACTCCGGCACGGGCGAAGTCCATCTGGGCAATGCGTCTACGGGCAATGTCGAAATCGGTGCGTCAGATGTAAAAGCGCCGCTGACGGTAGAATCGGGCGCGACCATCAAATTCTCGGGTGCAATGACGAACGCAGGCGGCAAGGACACGACGTTCAAGGCGAACACCATCGACTTTGCTTCGGGTGCGAATCTCGCCTCGGGCGCGGGCACGATGACGATGACGGCGAACAGCGTCACGAACTGGAACGATGCCGCGTTCGCCGATACGAACAGCGCGGGCACGTTCGTTCTGAAGCCCAAGACGGCAGGAAACTTCACCGTCGGCGGCACGGCAGGCCTTGTGACGGATGCAGGCTTTGGAAAACTAGCGGCGGGCAATTTCCGCAATGTCAGCATCGGAGACAAGGCAAACGCAGGCATGGCTACGATTGACACCATTTCGAGCGGCAACCTGCCCAAGTATACGAGCATTTTGACGCAGGGCAAGATCGACATCACGGGCGCAGTCAACGGTGCGCCGACGGATACGCTCGCGCTCCATGCCGATGCTCCGGGCACGACGCTCGGCGATGGGCTTTCCCAGAGTGCGCCAATCACGGTCGGCAACCTGCTGCTCCTCGGCAAAGGCTCTATGGATCTCAGCACGCAGCCGAATGCGATCCAGAACATCGCCGCCGATATGTCGGATGGCAGTTTGAAGCTCAAGAACAATACCCACATGAAGGTCGCCGTCGTTGAAGACCGCACGGTAAATCCTGCGAAGAACGTCGACGGACTCAAGACGAAATCGACGGACATCCAGATGGCGGCGGGGCAGAAACTCACGGTCGAGGGTAAGCTGACCTCGACGGACGACACGAAGCTCGAAGCTGACGATCTCGATCTCGGGAATAACAAGGTCAACGTCGACAAGAAGCTCACGCTCGAAAAGGCGACGAAGGCGCAGGCCATCAACGTTGGCACGGGCGCGAACGACTGGAACATCAACAACGCGAACTACGGCAAGATCAAGATCGGCGGCGCGACGCAGACGGGCGATGTCAATATCAAGGGCGCAACGTTCAAGAAGCCCTCGGACATCGAGACCACGGGCAAGGTCACGCTGACGGGCGCGACGAAGGCGGGCGCGGATGGTAAGTCCGACATGAAGATCAAGGCGCATACGGCAGAACTGCCGACGGCAAGCGATACGCTCGCTGTCAAGAACCTCGATCTCGACCTCTCGGGCGGTATCGATCTCGGTCTTGGCAAGATCAACGGACAAAAGGACGGCAAGGTCACGGCGAAGGGCGCATCGGCGAGTCAGGACATCTATATCAGTGACAATGCCGCAGACGCTCCTGCCACGGAGTTCCGCATCGCCTACCGTACGATCAACAATACGCTCGATGGCTTCGGCGGCTTCGATGTCGCGGGCGAGAAGCATGTCTACTTCTACGGCGGTGCGGTCAAGAAGTCCATCAATGCGGCTGGCAAGCTCGGCGTCGAGGTGCGCGACAATCTCACCATCGAGGGCAAGGGTACGAAGCTCAAGATCGGTGCAGATCCGACGCAGGCAGGGCACGATCCCGACTCGGTCATCACGGGCGGCTTCACCGTCAAGCAGGGTAAGACTGTCCATGTGAAAGGCGTCGACGGCACAAGCAAGGAAACCGGCGCAGAGATCAATATCCAGACGGGCGACAACATCCATCTCGAGCAGGGAGCTACTCTGAAGGTCGAGGGCAACTATGCACAGGCGACGCTCAATGCACGAAGCGGTGACGTCGTGCTGAACGAGGATGCCAAGGTGCAGGTCGCTCCCGGCTCCACACCCGTCTGGGTCGATGTCACGGGTAACAAGCTGCAGCTCGACGCACGCGCTCAGCTCGACTCGGGCACCGATACCGTCGGTGCGCTCCGTGTGCATACGGACGAGATCGTCACGCCGGCGGCGGACGACAATACGACGAATATCGTCGGCAAGAGCGGACTCGTTATCACGCGCAAGACGGCGGGCGATCTGACGCTCAACAACTCTTCGACGGGCGCAGGGCTTCATGTCACGAGTGACCAGATCAACGGCAAGCTCTTTGGCAATCAGTTCAGTGAGCTTGTTCTCGGCGACAATCGCAGCCAGACGGTCACGATTGATGGCCTTGAGGCAAATAACCGCGTCGTCGTCAAGACGGCGGAGACGGGCAAGGCAGTCATCGGCGCGGGCGGACTCAAGGTCGGCACCGATGGATCGGGCAAGCCCTACAACGTGACGCTGACGACAGGCGCGATTGAGAACTCGGGCGGCACGGGCGTCATGAACATCGCTTCGGGCAGTGCGCTGAACCTCTATACGAACAATATCACGAACCTCGCGGCGCACGGGAGCAGTCCGTCCGTCACGGGCACGGGCACGCTCGGCATCGGAACGTACAACGGCTCGAAGACCATCGGACTCGGCGACGGTGCGACGGGCGATCTGCAGCTGACGAACAATAAGTTCACACAAGTATTCGGCCCGAACTTCTCGCATTACGCCATCGGCAACAGCACGCAGGGCACGATCAATGTGAAAAATTCTTCCCTCGGGAAGGACGTGACACTGCAGGCGGATAACATCAACTTCGCAGGGGATATGACGCTCGCGGCGGGCAAGACGCTCGTTGTCAACGCCAAGACGGCGGCGAACCAGACGGCGGGCAAGATCAAGGCGACGAAGCTCGCCGCCGTCGGCGGCAACATCGCGCTTGAAAAGGACAACGAAATCGGCACGCTCGCCGCCGACGCGCTCTCCGTCAAGGTCAAGTCCGATGCGCTGACCATCGGCGCGATCACGACGCCTGCGGGCGCATCCGTCCCCTCGCGCACGATCACGGGCGTCAAGGCTGGTGAGTCCGGCGGCACGGCGGGCGACGTCGTGCTTTCGGCGGACGCCATGACCTTCACCGAAGGCGTCGAGGGCAAGGGCAATCTCACCGTGCAGCAGGCAAATGCGGCGACGAACCTCAACGTCGGCGCGACGGGTACAGGGCTGACCCTGCCCGCGAATCTCTTCGGTGGCAATAAGATCAAGGACGGCTTCAAGCACGTCTACCTCGGTCGCGAAGACGCGACGGGCGCGACGAATGTCGGCGGCAATCTGAACTTCGTCGATCCGACGACGATTCGCTCCGGTGCGACGGCAGGCTCGATGACGGTTGACGGTTCGGCAAACATTCAGACGAACGGCAACGATTTTGCACTCGAATCGAAGAATCTGACGACGGCGGCGGGAAGCAATGTCGATACGGGCACGGGCGCACTCACACTCAAGACCGACGCGATCGACCTCAACGGCAAGATGAAGGGCAAGAAGGCGCTCAATATCCTGCCGATCTCGCACAACCGCGACATCAAGCTCGGCGGCACGGTGAACGATCCGGCGAAGCTCTCGCTGCTCGACAAGTATTTCAATGGCGACAACCGTCAGTTCTGGGAGTATGAGATCATCAACATCGGTGACCGCGGGGGCGGCGGACGCCTCTACCAGAGCGGCACGATTGATATGCCGTTTACCGTCAAGATTCAGCAGGCGATTACGAGCGGTTCGGGCGGCGTCAACCTCTCCGGTTCGATCAAGACGCACGGCAGGGACTACACCGTTGCCAGCCGCGAGGTCAATCTCGACGATGCGCATATCAATGCCGACGGCGCTGACCGCGATCATGACGGCAATGTCGCCATCCATGCGGATACGCTCAACACGGCGAACGGCAGCACGATCACGGGGCACGGCGATGTGTCCTTCGACACCTATACGCCGGGCAAGACGCTCAACTTCGGCACGCCCGGCGCGGGTGGCTCTGCCTCCGATCCCACGCTTCCGTCTGACATCTTCAGCGGCACGGGACTCCTGCGTAAGAACCTCGACGGCAAAGGCTTCCGCAAAATCCGCATCGGCGGCACGAATGCAGGGGATATCAAGGTCGGCAACGTCGACCTGCCCGAAGGTCTTGCCGATGCTGTATCCATCAAGACGGGCGGCAATGTGACCTCGACGGGCGTCTTGAAATCCGTTCCGACGCTCGAAGTGGATGCACATAACGTAAATCTCACGGGCGCGAATGAGATCAAGAACCTTGGCAATATCACGTCTGCGACGGGCGTTTCCGTCGAGACGAAGGGCGGAACGAATGTCACGGGGATTATCAAGGGAAATAATGCCGCCATCAATATCAAGAATAAGGACGGCGGCAACGTCACGATCGCGCCCGGCGGGCAGATCGTCGGCACGGGCACGTCCGATGTCCTCATCGAGGCGAAGGGCGGCGCGTTCAAGAACAAGGCCGGCGCGAATGCCATCAAGACCGCGCCTGGTCAGCGCTATGTCGTCCATACGGAGGACTCCGTCGAGAACGAGATCGACGGGCTTGTATTCCAGTTCCGCAAATACGGCGTGGACTACAGCAACCGCAGCTCCTTCCCCGTTCCTGCGGGTCAGAACGCGATGTTTTACAAGTACCAGCCTGAACTCAAGCTCTATTCGACGCGCACCTACGGCGACGATAACTCAGCCTTCTTCAACTCGACGGCAGGCTTCCATATCGCAGACGACGGCAACGTCAAGCGCCGTGCGCTCGACAAGACGGAGGTTGACTATATCCGTGCCCATGTGGGTGACTCGGGCACGCATAACTTTGGCACGACGAAGCATACAAATGTCAATGCCGACGTCAATACGGCGGACGGTACAGTGACGAATGCAATGACCGATGTCAATATGCGTTCGGGTGCGCATACCTACGGCTCGAATTCGACCATTGCCAATGAGAAGATCACCTATCAGGGACATAACGACCTCAACTACAAGATTACGGTCGACTACCGCATCGTGCCGCGCGTCGTCACGGTCACGGGCAAGACATCGACCGTAAACTACGACGGCAATCCGCACAGCTATACGGGCAACGCGGGCGTCACATTCTCGAATTTCGCGAACGGTCAGACGGAAAACACGTCGGGACTGCTCTCGGGGGCTGTTTCCTATACCCCGATTGCGGATGCGGCGAAGACATCGGGCTACGCGCAGGGCGCTGTCCATGCGGGCGAGTACAGTGTTGACCTGAAAAACAGCACGCTCTCCGCGACGAACTACAAGTTCAAGTACGTTCCGGGCAAGCTCACCATCAAGCCCATCGACATCCACTTCACCGCGCCGAGCGGCGAGCGCATTTATGGCACGGCAAACGACAGCGTGACCATGACGTCGAGCACGACGCATACGGGCACGCTCCTTGCGGGCGACAGCTTCGCCAAGTATACGGTCACGGCGACCAACGGCACGAATGACGTCACCGAGCGCACGGGCGTCGGCAACTACACGATGACCTTGAAGGGCGCGGCGCTCGCCACGGGCAGCCGCAGCCTTGCGACGGACTACCATATCACGTCCGATCCCGGCACGCTGACCATCAAGAAGCGTGCGCTGACCATTACAGCGGGCGATAAGAGCCGCGCTTACGGCGACGCCAATGCAACGGCAGGCTATATCAATCACACGGCGAAGGTCAACGTCGCTGCGACTACCGCAACGACGGGACTCGTCAACGGCGACACCATCGACGATGTGACGGAGACGATCGACCCGACGGCGACCGTCACGACGAATGCGGGAACGGCAGGTCTTTGGACAAAGGCGAGCGCCGCGCATTTCTCGCAGGGTACGGCGGCGAATTATGACATCACTTACGTCAACGGATACTTCAACATCACGAAGCGTGCCCTGACGCTCGCCGCAGGCGACAAGAGCCGCATCTATGGCACGGCGAACAGCACCGCAAATTATGTGAATGGTACGGGGCTGTATCGCGTTTCGGCGGGAAGTCTCGTCAACGGCGATACGGTTTCGACCGTCACGGAGACGATTGATTCGCGTGCGACCGTCACGACGGACGCACGCACGGCAGGACTCAAGACGAAGATTGCAAATGCCGTCTTCGGCACGGGCAATGCCAATAACTATGACGTCCGCTACGAGGACGGCTCTTTCGCCGTCACGCCGCGTGACTTGACGCTTCGTGCGGGCAGCAAGACACGCATCTACGGCACGGAGAACACGACTGCCGTCTATACGGGCGGCACGACGAAGTTCCGTGCCGACGCCGCGACCGCCACGACGGGACTCGTGAACGGTGACGCGGTCGCTGATGTCGATGAATCGACGGACGCCCTCGTTACGACGAACGCTGGCACGGCGGGACTCAAGACGCAGATTGCCAATGCACGCCTCATGGGCAATCGTAAGGCGTCGAATTACAACATTCACTACGTCGACGGCGGCTTTGCAATCACGAAGCGCGACCTCTATATCCAGGCGGGCGACAAGAGCCGCGCCTACGGCGCGGCGAACAGTCTGGCGCACTATGTGAACGGCACGAGTCGGATCAATGTGCGCCAGACCGATGCGACGACGGGACTTGCGAACGGCGATCGGATTTCCTCCATTACGGAGACGATCGATCCGCTGGCGACCGTCACGACGGATGCGGGCACGCCGCACCTCTGGACGCGCGTCTCTGATGTGCAGTTCGGCTCGGGGCTTGCCTCGAACTACGCGATTCACTATGCGGACGGCAGTTTTGCCATCGTGCCGCGCGATGTCCTCGTCACGGCGGGCAGCGCTTCGCGCGACTACGGTGAGCCGAATCCCGTCGTCACTGAATACACGGTCGAGCGCGGCGACTATATGTCAGAGCGCGGCCTCTTGGCGGGCGACAACCTCACGGGCGTCACGACCTACTACGATGCCGCCATCACGCCGCAGACGGCGGCGGGGCTTCATGCAGGCGTCATCCACGTCGATCCTGCCTCCGTCAATGCAGGCTATCAGGGTGCGACGGCGCTTTCCAACTACCGCTTCAGCTATGCGCCTGGCACATTGAAGATCAATCTGCGCGGCTTCGACATGAGCACGCCCGAGGGCAGGGCGGTAACGACGGGCAGCATCACAGCGTCCCAGATCGTAGCGAACCTCAGTCATGGTCACATGGGCGGTGTCGGCGGCATGTCGGGCGGCATTGGTGGCACGAGGGCAAGCGGCAGCAGTGTCGGCGGCATGAGCGTGGGCGGCGGTGCAGGAAGCATCGGCGGCACGACGGGCGGCGGTGCGGGCAGCTTCGGCGGTACAAGCGCAAGCGGAGGCAGCGCCGGCAGCTTTGGCGGCACGGGCGGCGTCGGCGGCAAGACCGTCGGTGCGAGCAATGGCGGCGGTACGAGCACAAGTGCAGGAAGCAGCACAAGTGCAGGCAGCAGTGCCAGCACCGGCAGCAGCAATACCAGCGCTGGCATAGGCACAGCTGCAGGCGTACCGTCTGCTGAGCAGCTGCACGATACATCGTTTGCCGACGGTGTCGCCGTCGACATGCCGAAAGATCTGGCGGCGACGAGCTGGCAGAGCCGTGTCGTCGTCGCGTCGGGCGGCGCCTCCGAAGCGCACGACTACGTCGAAGGTGCGGATGGCTCCTTCGGCTTCGACCTCGCCAAGACGCGCGGCAACTACGGGATCCACGACGAGATTCCGGGCGGCACGGCAGAAGCCATCCCCGTCCTCTTCACGGACGGCGGCTCTCGTGACCTTGACGGCATCTACTCCATCAACTATGGCGCAGGCAAGCTCGCCATCAAGCCCGCCTCGAAGAAGGTCGAGATTCCCGATCCCAAGGAAATCCGAAGCTCTGCAGAAAAAGCGCTGAGCTTCCTCTACCAGACGCAGAACGGCGCCTTCCAAGTCACCTTCGGCAACGGCATCGTCACGCTCTACCCGAAGGACGATGCGGCGCTCAACATCGTCGTCGGCAAGGACAAGAAGGCAGAGCGCGCCGTCCTCGCCTCCGGCCTCCTGACCGCCATCGAGGACCTCGGCGTGACCCCCGTGGAGATCCGCGCCGTCTACATCTTCAAGGAACTCGGCGAAAGCGCAGAATAAGCTGGCCGCAGACCATAGAAAAAAGCCCCGTAAAGGGGCTTTTTTTCTATGCTGTATGTTGCGTTTCACCTGTGTCAATGCTATAGTGAAATAAAGAGCCATACATTAGCGTGAAAGCCCAAGAAGTCAAGGAAGCGCTGATAAAATGAGGTCGCCCAGATGTGTGAAAATGGGTGCTGAATTTATCAGTGATTCCTCAAGCCAAAGGGCGCAGGCTGATTGGTGAACTTTCATTAAGGGTGGCGCACTTTTGGCCACAAAGTGGACGTTTGTGCGTGTAGTTTGCGGAGGTGGGAATATGGGTGCGGTGGTATTGACGGTATTGCCGAATGGACAGGTGAGCCTTCCGAGTGAAATGTGCAGGAAGCTCTCGATTGAAAGCGGAGCAAAGTTGGTAGCCTATGCTTCCGAGGATGGGATCGTCTTGAAGCCCATCGCAAATTCGCCTGATCAAGATTTTGCAGAGCGACTCGATGAGGCGAGGGAATGGGCCGCATCGGTTGGCTATCAGGAATCGGATGTCGATGATATCATCAAGGAAGTCAGAAAGAGAAAGCGTCCATGAGAATTGTCATTGATACGAATGTGGTCATATCGGGTACGTTCTTCGGCGGCTATCCGCGCAAGGTGATAGAGTCTGTCGGTAAGAATGGACTCTATGCCTGTGCGACGCTGGAGATTGTAGACGAGTATGAAGAAATCGTCGATGAAATGATCCGACGAAAACAGGGGCATCTTCGTCGTGATATATTAAAGCCTTTTATTGGCGGCTTGAAAATGATTGATTCGTTCACGAAGGTGGAAGTCAGCCGCGATCCGGATGATGATAAGTTTATCTCCTGTGCAGTCGATGCAAAAGCGCTATACGTTGTCAGTGGTGACAAAGATTTATTGGAGATTGGGCGTTATCGGTTCGTGGAAATTTTGACAGCAGCAGAATTTTGTGCGCAGCATCTTCGCTGAGTTTTGTACCTATGCGCGGGATGCTCAGTATTCCTGGACTCGAAGTCATATACCTCTGCTGTTTTTAGGACGAAAACCCCTATTTTCCCCTTCATGATTTTTTCATTTGCGTTTTCCTTCGAGCTGTGCTATTCTAGTCTCACGAACCGAGGAAACGAGAGAGGTCGAGCTTGAGGAAACATGGACACTCAGAGGAAGCCTCCTTGAAACTTTGGTTCAAAGCCAAATTTCTATCTATCTTAAAGGAGGAGTTTCTCATGAAGAAGACTCTCACAGCAGCGCTCACGACGGCTCTTGTCGTCGGTGCAGCCTCGACGACGTTCGCTGCGGCGAACCCGTTCAGCGATGTTCCTGCCGACCATTGGGCATACGATGCAGTAGCCCAGCTCGCCGATGACGGCGTCATCGAGGGCTACGGCGACGGCACGTTCCGCGGCCAGAACGAGATCACGCGTTACGAGATGGCGCAGATGGTCGCGAAGGCCATGGCGAAGGAAGACCAGGTCAATGCACAGCAGAAGGCCATGATCGACCGTCTTGCCGCTGAGTTCAGCGAAGAGCTCAACAACCTCGGCGTCCGCGTCTCGAACCTCGAGAACCGCATTGACAACGTCAAGTGGGAAGGCAAGCTGCAGTACGAGTACACGCGTACGAAGGTTGATGGCGTGGATGCGGATACGGATCATGATCTCAAGTTCCGCCTTGAGCCGACGGCTACGGTCAACGATCATTGGAAGGTCAAGGCTCGTCTTGATGCACATTGGAATCCTGACAGCGATCAGGGCAAGGAAGATGACAATGGCAACCCTGACAGCAACGTCAAGCTCAAGCGTGCCTATGTCGCTGGTCACTACGGCATCACGCACATCAATGCTGGCTTGATTCCCTACTACTCCGAGCAGGGTGTTGTGTTCGATGGCGAGTTCTCGGGTGCTAGCGTCACGGTCGGTGCAGGTCAGACGCTTTCTGGCACGTTGCTTGCTGGCCGCGCGAGAGAGATTGACGGAACTGCTACTACTGCGCCTTCGAACGTGCAGGGTGTGAATATCACGTGGAAGCCTTCGGAACAGTTCTCGGGAGCCGCTGAGTACTACCGCGCATCGTTGGGCGACGAGTACAACAATATCTGGGGCGTTGGTGCGACGTACAACTTTGCCAAGACGGCTTCTCTGAACGGCGGCTATTGGAAGAATACGACGCCGAATAATTCGGATACTGACCGCGCTTGGAACGCCCAGCTTTCCTACAAGGGCGCTGAGCAGGAGAATATGCACAGCTTTGGTCTCTTCGTTGCCTATCGTCGTCTTGGTAAAGAGGTTGCTTTCAACCCGACCTTTGATGCTATCAAGTCTGGCGAGAAGGGCTGGGAAGTCGGCGGAGACTACACGTTCGCGAAGAATGTCGTCGGCACGCTCAAGTACTTCAACGGTAGGTACATTACGACCGATACGAAGCTCAACCGCTTCTACGGCTCGCTCGAGTACTTCTTCTAAGAAGTCGAAAAGCATCGTGCTTCGGCACGGTGATGAAAGAACCCCCGCATTCGCGGGGGTTCTTTTTGCGTCTCACTCTCGCAGCTGGAAATCGGCTGCGAGTCTGTTTTCACGTGCGCCTAGCGTAGATCGTGCCGCTTTTAGATGACATCGTCGTACTCTCCTCGCTTTCGGCTTGACCGATTGACCTTTCATGCTATAATGATAGCAGCCACCTTCGTCTCGACAAGGCGGCTGTTCGAGCAGACAGGTTAGGAGAGATTATATGAAGATTCAAGGTTTGACAGATGAAGAGGTGCGCGTCTCGCGCGAGCGGCACGGTACGAACGGTATCACGGAGCAGAAGGGCGAGGGCTTCTGGGAGAAGCTCAAGGGGAGCTTTGACGATCCGATCATCAAGATTCTCTGCGTGGCGCTCGCCATCAACGTCGTTTTCGCGATCCTTGGGCAGGTCGCATGGTATGAGTCTGTGGGCATCGCGCTCGCCGTGATCCTCGCGACGACGGTCGCGACGTATTCGGAGTATCAGAACGAGAATGCCTTCCAAAAGCTGCAGGAGGAAGCGTCGCTGATCAAGTGTAAGGTGTACCGCAACGGCACGCTGACGGAGATTCCCATCGACGAGATCGTCATGGGCGATTTCGTGCTGCTGCAGACGGGCGACAAGATCCCGGCGGACGGCGTGATCTGTGACGGCTCGATCCAGGTCGATCAGTCGGTATTGAACGGCGAGGCGAAGGAAGCGGCGAAGACGCCGGTTCCGGAGGGCGATACGGAAGCGGAGAAAAGCTCGGATTTCCTCCACCCGCACAAGGTGTTCCGCGGCTCCGTCGTCTGCGGCGGCAACGCCGTGATGCGCACGACGACGCTCGGCGATAAGACGTTCTACGGCAAGATCGCGGGCGAACTGCAGGCGGATGAGGATCGCGACACGCCACTCAAGGTGAAGCTCTCGAACCTCGCGCATCAGATCAGCAACTTCGGCTACATCGGCGGCGTGGCAATCGCCATCGCCTTCATGTTTCAGCGCCTCGTCATCCACAACGGCTTCGATATGGCGCGTATCATAGCGTACTGTTCGAACTGGCTCGTCGTCGCGCATGACCTCGTCGACGCGGTCATGCTCGCCGTCATCATCATCGTCGTCGCCGTGCCCGAGGGTCTGCCGCTGATGATCGCCATCGTCTCGGCGCAGAACATGGGCAAGATGCTCAAGGACAACGTGCTCGTGCGGAAGATCTCGGGCATCGAGACGGCAGGCAGCTTGAACCTCCTTTTCAGCGACAAGACGGGCACGATCACGAAGGGACAGCTCGAAGCCGTCGCCTTCGTCGACGGTGCAGGCACGCAGTATGCCGCTTACAGCGAGCTGGGCGCGGGACTTAAAAAGCTCGTGAACCTCAGCGTGCGCTACAATACGAGCGCCGTCATCAACGGCAGGGAAGCCGTCGGCGGCAACGCGACGGAGCATGCGATCTTCGGCTTCGTCGCGGCAGACAGCGCGGCGATGGACGAGAAGATCAAGAATGCCGTGCCTTTCAGCAGCAAGAACAAGTACTCGCTCTCGGAGGTCACGGGCGAGTACAGCGTGACCTTGGCGAAGGGAGCACCCGAGAAGATCCTCGCGCTCTGCGACTCGTATTACGATGCGAATGGCGAGAAGAAGCCGCTGACGAATAGGGTGGCGATCACGGACTGTATCGACGCCCTTGCGGCGCGTGCCATCCGCGTGCTGGCGCTCGCCGTCTACGAGGGTGCGATTCCTGCGGACGGTACGCTTCCAGCGAGCGGCCTCGTCTTCGTCGGTGCAGTCGGCATCCGCGACGAGGTGCGTCCCGAGTCCGTCGAGGCGATCCGCCGCGTGCACAGTGCGGGCGTGCAGGTCGTCATGATCACGGGTGACCGCCAGGACACGGCGAGCGCCATCGCGAGGGAAGCGGGTCTTCTCTCGCGCGATGATGATGTCGCCATGACGAGCGACGAGCTTGCCGCGCTCGACGATGCGGCGGTCAAGGAGCTTCTGCCGCGCCTTCGCGTCGTGGCGCGTGCGCTTCCGACCGACAAGAGCCGCCTCGTGCGCCTCGCGCAGGAGATGAACCTCGTCGTCGGCATGACGGGCGACGGCGTCAACGACTCGCCCGCCTTGAAGAAGGCGGACGTCGGCTTCGCCATGGGAAGCGGCACGGAAGTCGCGAAGGAGGCGAGCGATATCGTCATCCTCGACGACAACTTCAAGTCGCTCGCGCGTGCGATCCTTTACGGGCGCACGATCTATAACAGCATCCGGAAATTCATCGTGTTCCAGCTGACGATCAACGTCGCGGCTGTCATGATTTCTTTCGCTGCGCCCCTTCTCGGCATGGAGACGCCGCTTTCCATCACGCAGTTCCTCTGGATCAACCTCGTCATGGATACGCTCGCGGCGCTCGCCTTCGGCGGCGAGCCGGCTCTGCGCCGCTTCATGGACGAAAAGCCCAAGCAGCGCGATGAAAGCATCATCAGCAAGTACATGGTGTCCTCCATCGGCGTCGGCTCTCTTTGGTGCTTCGCGCTGAGCCTCTACTTCCTCATGAGCGGCGCGGCGCACGCCTATTTCCGCCCCGACGAGGCGAATCACTACCTGCTGACGGGCTACTTCGCGTTCTTCATCTTCATGGCGGTGTTCAATGCGTTCAACGCACGCACCGACTCGAAGAATCTCTTTGACAATATCTCGCACAATCCGGGCTTCCTGCGCGTCATGGGCTTGATCGTCGTGATCCAGGTCGCCATGACGTATCTCGGCGGCGAGATCCTGCATTGCTATGGCCTGACGCCTATGGAGTGGGCGTTCGTACTCGGCATGGCGGTGACGATCGTGCCGATCGATCTGCTGCGCAAGATGGTCGTGGGCAAGGCGTAATTCAATATTGGCAAGGCGGCGTCGGTGGAGAGTATCGACGCCGCCGCTCTATACTCTACGGGAGGGAAAAGCATGGGCATGAACATCAGCAAGGGACAGAAAGCCGATCTGACGAAGAACAACGCGGGGCTTCGAAGCGTGCTCGTCGGCATGGGCTGGCAGGCGAATTCTGCCATCGACCTCGACACGGCGGCGTTTTTGCTCGGCGCGGGGGGAAAAGTCGCGGGCGATGCGGACTTCGTGTTCTACGGCAACGCGCGTCACGCGTCGGGCGCGGTCGAGCATATCGCTGCGCCTTCGGGCGGCGACAAGCAGCAGGTGCGCGTCGATCTCGCCGCCGTTCCCGCGTCGGTCGAAAAAATCGCCGTGACGGCGACGATCTACGATGCGGACGCCAGGCGGCAGAATTTCTCCCAGGTCGCGGGCGCGTACATCCGCGTCCTCGATGCGGCGAGCGGCGCGGAGCTTCTGCGCTACGATCTCGGCCAGGGCTTTTCCGTGGAGACGGCGATCGTCGTCGGCGAGCTGTACCGCTACAAGGGCGAGTGGAAGTTCAATGCCGTCGGTGCGGGATTCAGCGGCGGCTTGGAGGCGCTGTGCAAAAACTTCGGCGTCGAGGTCGGCGAGGGGCAGGGAGCCGCGCCCACCGCGCCGCCGACCGCACCGCCCGCGCCGCCGACTGTACAGCCGCGTCCCGCCGCACCGCCTGCACCTACGGCATCGCCCGCGCCCGCCGCGCCGCCCGCACAGCGTCCGCCGCTGAATCTCGGCAGGTCTGGCGCCGCGCCCGCACCGCACCAGCCGCTGAACCTCGGCAGACCCGGCGGCGCACCGCCTGTGCCGCCTGTACCGACTGCCGCGCCGCCCGTGCAGCCACCGACTGCGCCGAAGAAGGTCGAGCTCAAGAAGGGGCAGAAGGTCAGCCTCGTCAAGGGCGGCGGCGGACTCGGCGAGATCTCCATCAACCTCAACTGGCATCAGCAGCCGCAGACGAAGAAGCAGGGGCTTCTCGCCTCCATTTTCGGCGGCGGGGGAGGAGCGGGCGGCATCGACCTCGACCTCGGCTGCCTCTACGAGCTGCAGGACGGCGAGATCGGCTGCGTGCAGGCGCTTGGCAATGACTTCGGCAGCCTTTCACGCCGCCCCTGGATCGCGCTCGACGGCGACGACCGCACGGGCAGTAACGCGGCCGGCGAGACGCTTCGCGTCAACGGCAAGATGGCGTCGAAGATCAAGCGCATCCTCGTCTACACATTCATCTACGAGGGCGTTGCCAACTGGCAGCAGGCGGACGGTGTCGTGACCGTCAAGTGCCCGGGCAGCCCCGACATCATCGTGCGCATGGACGAGTACGGCTCATCGAAGGCGATGTGCGCGATCGCCATGCTCGAAAACATCAACGACACCTTCAGCGTCGAGAAGCTCGTGCATTTCTTCAGCGGACACAAGAGCATGGACAAGGCGTATCACTGGGGTCTGCGCTGGGAGCCGGGCAGCAAGGACTGAGCATGCGGCATTTCGCCGCGGGCAGCCGCTTTGCTTCGACGGAAGGCGATGGGTGTATGAAAGAAATTTTCATCAAAGCCATGAAGGGAAAAGGCGGCGGCGGGGCGAATTCTTCTAAATAAGGGAAATTGTTTTCATGGAGCGGCGCTTGCAGAGTGGCTGCTCCACAGGAGATATTCTTATCGCAAGGAGAAATCAAGGAGGCAGGCATATGGGCGTGAATCTGCAAAAAGGACAGAAGGTAAACTTGAAGAAGTCGGACGGTCAGGCGCTCTCGCGCATCCGCATCGGACTCGGCTGGGATCCCGTCGAGCAGAAGAAAGGCGGGCTTTTCGGCTCGATCTTCGGCGGCTCTGCACCCGACATCGACTGCGATGCGAGCGTGATCGTCTGCAAGGGCGGCCGCCTCTCGGGGAAGAAGGACGTCGTCTACTTCGGCAACCTCAAGCATCCGTCTGGTGCGATCGTCCATACGGGCGACAACCTCACGGGAGAGGGCGAGGGCGACGATGAGCAGATTCTCGTCGATCTTACGGCTGTGCCCGCAGATTATGACAAACTTGTCTTCGTCGTCAACATCTACGACTGCGAGTCGAGAAAGCAGGACTTCGGCATGATCGCGAACGCCTTCATCCGTATATGCGACGAGCGGACAGGCGAGGAGTTTTGCCGCTACAATCTCTCGGAGAGCTACGCGGGCATGACGGCGATGATCTTCGGCGAGATCTACCGCTATAACGGCGAGTGGAAGTTCAATGCCATCGGGCAGGGCACGAAGGACAAGGGACTGAACGAGCTGGCGCGGCGCTATCAGTAAGACATCATGCCCTTGCGGCTTGATATAGGGAACGGTTCGTTTGTTCCCATGAAGCGGCACGATATGTGCCCGGGCAGGAAAATCGCCCGCTCTGCCGCGCGTTTCGGCCGTGCGGCTGCAGGCGGCTTCCGCATGTACGCATAAGGAGGAATCTTCATGGCAATCAGTTTGAAAAAGGGACAGAAAGTTGATCTGACGAAGGGCAATCCGGGTCTCTCGAAGCTCCTGATCGGCCTCGGCTGGGACACGAACAAGTACGACGGCGGCTCCGACTTCGACCTCGACGCCTCGGCGTTCCTTCTCGGACCGAACGAGAAGGTCACGAGCGATGCGGACTTCGTTTTCTACGGCAATCTCAAGCACGCATCGGGCGCCGTCGAGCATACGGGCGACAACCTCACGGGCGAGGGCGAGGGTGACGACGAGCAGATCAAGGTCGATCTTTCGAAGGTGCCGGCTTCCATCGACAAGATCGATTTCACGGTCACGATCTACGAGGCCGATGAGCGCAAGCAGAACTTCGGCCAGGTGTCGAACGCCTTCATCCGCGTCGTCAACGAGGCGACGGGAGAGGAACTCATCCGCTTCGACCTCGGCGAGGACTTCTCCATCGAGACGGCGGTCGTCGTCGGCAGGCTCTACCGCCAGGGTGCGGAGTGGAAATTCAACGCCATCGGCTCGGGCTACAGCGGCGGCCTCGGCGCACTCGGCAAGGCTTACGGCGTCAACGTATAAGCGCATTCTTTTGTTGGGCGAGCCTTCCCATGGGGGAAGGCGAGAGAAGGGGGCTGTGCATAAGTCTCTCGGACTCGTGCACAGCTTCTTCCATCGAAAGGGGTGCGATGATGGAATACAAGATCTTATATCCGGAGGCTTTTCCCGTGGTCGAGTGCTCGCTGCGCCACGGCGAGGCGATCAAGGCGGAATCCGATGCGATGATCGCGATGGATGCGACCGTCGACGTCGAGGGAAAGATGGAGGGCGGCGTGCTCGGCGGCATCATGCGCCGCGTCTTCACGGGCGAGAGCTTTTTCCTGCAGCGTCTCGTCGCCTCGCGCGGTGCGGGCAAGGTGCTCTTCGGCCATCCTTTGCCCGGCGGCATCATGGACGTCGCCTTGGACGGCTCCTACGGCATGATCGTGCAGAAGGGCGGCTTCCTTGCGGCGGAGGAGACGGTCAACATCGACTCGAAGATGCAGGGCCTCATGCAGGGATTCTTCTCGCAGGAGGGCTTCTTCCTCTTGAAGCTCACGGGCAAGGGCATCGCCTTCTTGAGCAGCTACGGCGTCATTCACGTGCTGAACCTCGAAGCGGGCGAGGAGGTCATCGTGGACAATGGCCACCTCGTCGCATGGCCCGATTACATGAACTACAAGATCGAAAAGGCGTCGAACGGCTGGATTTCGAGCGTCATGTCGGGCGAATGCCTCGTGTGCCGCTTCCGCGGGCCCGGTCCCGTGCTCATCCAGACGAGGAATCCGTCGGGCTTCGAGACGTGGATTCAGGAGATCGTGAGAAAGGGAGGAAAATGACATGGCGGTGAATCTTTCCAAGGGACAGCGCGTGAGCCTCGACAAGGGCATGACGATGGCGCTCGTCGGCCTCGGCTGGGACGTCAACCAGTACGACGGCGGCGCGGACTTCGACCTCGACGCCTCGGCGTTCCTCTTGGGCGCGAACGGCAAGGTGCGAAAGGACGAGGACTTCATCTTCTACGGCAACCTCGACAGCCCGGACGGCTCGGTGCATCATACGGGCGACAACCTCACGGGCGAGGGCGAGGGCGACGACGAGGTTCTGACGATCGACTTTACGAAAGTGCCGGCGGACGTCGACAAGATCGCCATCACCGTGACGATTTACGAGGCGCAGGTGCGCAAGCAGAATTTCGGACAGGTATCGAACGCCTACGTGCGCGTCGCGCGCATGGCGAACGCGCAGGATATGCAGGGTACGGAGGTTCTGCGCTTCGATCTCATGGAGGAGTTCTCCGTCGAGACGGCGCTCGTCGTCTGCGAGATCTATCGGCACAACGGCGAGTGGAAGTTCAACGCGGTCGGCGCGGGCTATCAGGGCGGTTTGGAAGCCCTTTGCCGCGCGTACGGCGTGAATGTCTGATAAAGCACTGGAAAAAAACGGGAGGCCTTGCGCCTCCCGTTTTTGGGGTGTTCTTTTCGGCAATTTCCAGGCGCGGCTCTGAAGTGGAGTTCCGAGCCGCGTGCGGGAGTCTGCCGAAATCCGACGCAGGAGGCGGATGCGATGGAAAGGGAACAGGCGAGGGGAGAAAGTGCAATGGGAACGGCGGGCGCCTCCTTGGCGGCGCTGCCGAAGTTCATCGACCTCGGCGCATTCGCGCCCGAGTGCGAGAACAGCTTCGCCGTCGCCGCATCGCCTGAGGCGGAGGTGCGCGTGACGGCGGAGATCGCGGATGCACGTGTTTCTCCCGAGGTCTTGCCGGCGGGGGCGGGCGGCTTCCTTCTGACGCTTCCCGCGATGCGCGCGGGCTCTGTCGTCTACGGCGCTCTCAGCATGCGCTCGGCGAGCGAGGAGCGGCGCATATTCATCGCGGGCGAGGCGCGTGCGGGTGCGCCGGAAAGACGCGCGAGAAGCCCCGAGCCGCCGCTTCCTCAGCTTGTGCGCGGCGAGCGGCTGCGGCTTGCAGGAAGCGAGAAGCTCGCCTTCCGCTACGAGGACGAAGGCCGCGAGCCGGGCGTCGAGGTCGACGCCTACGTGTTTCGCCTCTATGCGGGCGGGCGCGTACATGGCGATGAGGATTTGATCTTCTTTGGCAACGCACGCGCGGACGATGACAGCATCGAAGTGGATACGGCGGGCGACATTGGTGCGAGCGTCGACATCGCCAAGGTTGGCATGGCCGTCGAGCGCCTCGTCCTGTGCTTCTCGGTCTACGACGACGGCACGGGCAGGGATTTCTCGCATGTGCGTGCGCCGCGCCTGACGATCGCGGAGGACGGCGTGCCGAAGTACAGCTTTTATCTCGACGGCCTGCGGCGCGAGAAGACGGTGAACGCGGCGGAGATTTATCGCCATCGCGGCGCATGGAAGCTCAAGCTCGTCGGCGCAGGCTACGAGGCGGGACTCGCGAGACTCTGCGAGGACTACGGACTCAGCGTGGAATAGAGAGGGGGCGCGGCTTATCCGTGCTTCCTAAAGATGGAGGTTTTACCCTGAATGGAAGATAGGGAAATCTTGCAGTATAAGGTGGGCGGGCTTCTCTACATGCCCGCCAATCAGAAGAACATCGTGGAGAAGATTCAGCGGCGGGAAAATGAGCATCTGACGGCCATCTGCTTCTGTCTGGAGGACGCGATCGGCGATACGGCGGTCGAGGACGCCGAGCGAGTCCTGCGCACGAATCTCACGGCGCTCAAGGAGGCCTGCAAAGAGGAGCGGCGCGAAATGCCGCTGCTCTTCGTGCGCGTGCGCACCGCCGATCACATGGAGCATTTTCTTGATTTCGTGGGCGCGGCGGGCGACATTCTGACAGGCTACGTCCTGCCCAAGGTGAACCTCGGCAATGTCGAAGCCTACATGGAGCTGATGCGATCGGTCAATGACGGCGCGGCGAAGAAGCGCTACCTCATGCCTGTCCTCGAAAGTCCTTCTATCGCCGACATCAAGAGCCGCGCCGCCGTCCTCGGTGAGCTCAAGGCGATCTTCGACGCACACAGGGAATACGTGCTGAACATCCGCGTCGGCGGCAACGATTTCAGCAATCTCTACGGTGTGCGCCGCTCGATCACGCACACGATCTACGAGGTCGGCGTCGTGCGCGACATCCTCATCGACATTCTGAACATCTTCGCGCGTGACTACATCGTCTCCGGCCCCGTCTGGAACTACTTCGGCGACGACCCTGCGGGCGCGTGGGCGGCGGGACTCAAGAGGGAGCTGGAACTCGACCGCTTGAGCGGCTTCATCGGCAAGACGGTCATCCACCCCGCGCAGCTCCCCTTCGTCTTCGAGAGCCTGAAGGCAGAGCGTGCCGACTACGAGGACGCGAAGATGATCGCCAATTGGCAGGACGGGAAGGCGGGCGTGAAGAAGAGCTGGGACGGCACGCGCATGAACGAGGTCAAGACGCATGCCAAGTGGGCAAAGCGCGTGCTGACGCTCGCAGAAATCTATGGCGTCAAGGATGATGGGGCGGCAGCCGCCGCCGAGAGCAAAAGGTAAGGGGAAGTCTTTATGCGTATATGGTTCAACCAATGGTTCAGCACGGCCTACCATCTGATCGAGCTGATGCGGGCGGGATCGCCCGGGAAGTTCACGTTCGTCGGCTCAAGCGCCAATCCCAATGCACTCTATCGTCTCGTTTCCGACGAGTGGTATACGGAGCCTGCGCTTCCCGTTTCCGAAGAGTATGTGGAGTATTGCCTGGAATTCTGCAAGGCGCATCATATCGATGTATTCTTCCCGCGACGCGCCCTGACGCTGCTCTCGCGCTATCGTGAGGAATTTCTTGCGGCGGGCACGAAGCTCGCCGTCGGCAGCGATTATAAGATCATGCGGCTCCTCGACGACAAGGCGGCGACGTACGCTTTCTTCGAGGCGCGTGATGCCTCCCTCGTGCCCGCGCATCTCATCGCCGGCACGTACGAGGAATTCTGCGCCGCCTACGAGACGCTGCGGCCGCACTGCAGGCGCGTCTGCTACAAGCTCACGAAGGACGAGGGAGCCGAGACCTTTCGCGTCATCGACGATACGCTTCTGCGCTCGGGCGACGTGCGCCGCAAGCCCGGCATGAAGCTGACGTGGGACATGGCGCGCACGGTCGTTCGGGGCTACGACTTTTCCGTGCCCTTCATGCTCATGCCGTACCTCGAAGGGCAGGAGATCAGCGTCGACTGCCTGCGGACGCCCGGCGAGGAGATCATCATCCCGCGTTTCAAGACGAACCACCGCTATTCGGAAGTCCGTTTCGATGAGGAGATCGTCGAGAAATGCCGCACGATGATGAACCTCCTGCAGATCGATGTGCCGATCAACATCCAGTTCAAGGGCGACGGAGAGAAGTACTGCCTGTTGGAAATCAATCCGCGCATGTCGGGCGGCCTGCAGCTCTCGTGCCTCGCTACGGGCATCAACGTGCCCGATATCGCCGTCCATCAGCTTCTCGGCGAGGAAAAGCCGTGGCAGTACCCCGACCGCCAAAAGGTTTATCGCGTGGCGAATCTTGAGACGCCGAAGCGGCTCAAGGCATGAGGCGGGCGCGATGAAGTACACGGCAGACGAAGTGCTGCGCGTGGCGAGGCGGCACAGGAACGAAAAGCGCGGCTATCTGCTCGTCAACCCGCTGCAGGGAAAGCACATGCCCGTCGCGCCGCACGAAGCGCTCGACCTCATGGAAGCGCTCGGCGAGAAGGTCAAGGCAGCCGTGCCTGCGGCAAGGATCGTCATCGGCTTCGCCGAGACGGCGACCGCCATCGGCGCCGTCGTCGCGAAGTCGCTCGCGGATTCGTGCCTCTACGTGCAGACGACGCGCGAGGAATTGCCGTCCGGCGTGCGCACGATCGAGTTTTTGGAGGAGCACAGCCATGCACCCGAGCAGCGACTCGCCGTCGATGTGCTCGAAGCGCAGCTCGCCGAGACGGATACGGTCGTCTTCGTCGACGATGAGATCTCGACGGGCAGGACGCTCTCTAATATCGTCGAGCAGATGAAGGAGAAGCTGCCCGCGCTCCGCGAGAAGAGGCTCGTTGCGGCGTCCGTCTTGAACCGCCTGACGGCGTCCGATCGTGAGCGGCTCTTGGCATGCGGCGTCGAGTGCGTCGCACTCGTGGAGCTTGCGCCCGAAGACTACGAGGCGCGCGCGGCGGCGTTTCAAACGCGCGGGGCGGCGGACTGCTGCGTGCCGTCGCGGCGTTACCCCTACCGCACGCTTGCGCTCGGCGAGTACGCGACGCCGCGCACGGGCGTCGCGATCGGCGACTATACGATCCTCTGGCAGGGCGCGGGACTCGTCCTCGCCGAGCGCATTTCGTGGGCGAAGCACGAGTCGATCCTCGTGCTCGGCACGGAGGAATGTATGCTGCCGGGTCTTATGGTCGGCAGGGTCTTGGAGCGGAAGGGCTGGGAGAACGTCTTCTTCCATGCGACGACGCGAAGCCCCATCGGCATCTCGGAGGAAGCGGGCTATCCCATCGAAGCGGGCTGGCAGGTCAAGAGCTTCTACGGCGATGAGCGTGCGACGTACATCTACAACTTGCGGCCCTATCACCATGCCGTCATCGTCTCGGACACGGCGCACGAGGCGCATGAGGCGGTCGAGAGTATCGCCCGCGCCCTGCGCGAGAGCGGCTGCACGGACATCGTCTATCTGATGAGCCGCGACGAATGACGAGGAAGGAGCGGGCGATGTTCAGTACATACAAGAAGGACGACGTGACGATCCTTTTGAAAGACATCACGGGAAAGCTCGATCCTCTGCCGACGGCAGAGAGGGAAAAGCTCATTCAGTCGGGCAGGCATTATTCGGAGATGCTGCCCTTGGAATACGAGCCGTCGGAAAAGTACTTGAAGGCGTATTTCGATGCGCTCTCGCGCTATGCCGAGATCACAGCTCATGCGGCGGCGAGTCTCGCCGAGAAGATTTACGAGGAGAAGGGCGCATCCGCCGCGCTCGTCTCGCTCGCCCGTGCGGGTACGCCCATTGGCATTCTGCTCAAGCGCTATATCAAGAGGCGCTTTGGCGCGGACGTCGCGCACTACACGATTTCCATCATTCGCGGCAGGGGCATCGACAAGAACGCCATGGCGTACATCCTCGCGCGTCACGCGCCCGAGGCTCTGCAGTTCGTCGACGGCTGGACGGGCAAGGGCGCGATCGCGCGCGAGCTCGCAAACGACGCGGCAGAGTTTCGCGGCGTGAGCGCGGGGCTTGCCGTCCTGTCCGATCCCGCCTATGTGGCGGAGAAATGCGGCACGCACGAGGACTTCCTCATCGCGAGTTCATGCCTGAACTCGACGGTGTCGGGGCTTCTGAGCCGCACGGTGCTGCGTGATGATTTGATCGGCGAGGCGGACTTTCACGGCGCGGCCTTTTACGAAGGACTGCGCGATAAGGATCTGACGTATGACTTCATTGAGGCGGTGGAAAGGCGCTTCTCTGAGGAAGCGCCGCCGGTGCGCGAGGAGGGCGCGGTGCATCGGTCGGGGCTTGCCGAGGTCGAGCGCATCGCGGGCGATTTCGGCATCCGCGACATCAACCTCGTGAAGCCCGGCATCGGCGAGGCGACGCGCGTCCTCCTGCGCCGCCTGCCGTGGAAACTTCTCGTCAAGAGCCGCACGGACGAAGCGCGGCTCGGTCATCTCTATCAACTGGCAAAGGAGAAAGGCGTCGAGGTCGTGGAGTACCCGCTGGAGAATTATCTCGCATGCGGACTCATACGCTCGCTCGCCGACAACTGAAATGAAAGACATCGTATTCGCTTCCGATCTCGACAACACGCTGCTCTACTCGCGCAGTCACAAGCGCGAGGGCGATATTTGCGTTGAGCATATCAAGGGCAGGGCGCACGGCTTCATGACACCGCTCGCTGTCGAGCGTCTGCGCGAAGTCTCGCAAAAAGTGCGGTTGATTCCCGTGACGACGCGCTCGATCGAGCAGTATCGGCGCATCGAGTGGCCGGAAGGCACAGCGCCCGAATACGCCGTGACGACGAACGGCGCGGTGCTTTTGCACGGCGGCGAGGTCGATGCCGCGTGGTGCGAGGCGCACGACGCTTTGATCGCCCCTGCACGAGAGGAGATCGCGCGCTGTCACGCGCTCTATCTGGGCGATGCCGCGTTCATCCGCTGCCGCATCGTCGACGACGCCTACCTCTTCGTCTACTGTGCCGACAGCGTGGACGCGCAGGCGATGGCGGACGAGTGCCAAAAGCAGACGAGCCTTCGCGTCGAGCCGTCGGGCAGGAAGATCTACTTCTTTCCGCCGAAGCTCACGAAGGGCGCGGCGCTCCGTGAGCTGCGCCAGCGCTTCTCGCCGCGCAAAGTTTACGCCGCCGGCGACACGGCAATTGACGCGCCGCTCCTCGCCGCAGCCGACCGCGCCTTCGCCGCCAAGACACTCGCGATGGAAGACGCCGCGCACATCCGGCGGCACACAGGCGAAGGCGTATTCGCCGAATGGCTGCTCGGCGAGATCTTGCGCGAGCTTGACTGAAAGAAGCGGCTTCTTGTGGTATAATAAAGGAAGAGCAGCGAAAGGAGCACACGCATAGGAGCTTGGCCGCATGCACAGTCTGCTTTGACACGATAGAAAGGAGCATCGTATGCAGGGCATTGTGAAGAAAGGACCGCGTCTGCAATTTCGACAGGCGGAGGAGAAGGATCTCGACTACATCCTCGAAGTGGAATTTCGCCCCGAGAACGGCAAATTCGTCATTCCGTGGGAGCGCGAGGTGCATAGCCAGACGCTCAACACCGAGGGCGCGATTCATCTCGTCATCGAGCGCATAGACACTTTGGAGCCGGTCGGCTTTCTGATGATCGCAGGGCTCAACAATCCGTCGAAGGAGATCGAGTGGACGCGCATCATCCTCGACAAGAAGGGCGAGGGATACGGGCACGAAACGCTCAAGCTCCTGAAGTCGTGGGCATTCGATGACCTCAAGTTTCATCGCGCTTGGCTCGACTGCAAGGACTACAATGCGCGCGCGCTGCACGTCTACGAGTCGGAAGGCCTCGTGCGCGAGGGACTGATCCGCGAGACGATTCTGACGGACGGCGTCTACGAAAACCTCGTGATCCTCGGCATCCTCGACCGCGAGTACTTCGCACGCAAGGAAAGGGGCGAAGAGCTTTGAAAAAGATCAAGCGCGTATTCCTCATCGTGCTCGACAGCCTCGGCGTCGGCGCCGCACCCGATGCCGCCGACTTCGGCGACGGCGCGTGCAACACGCTCCTGAGTCTCGTGCGTTCGGAAGGATTTTCTGCGCCGCATCTCGCCTCGCTCGGGCTCTTCTCTGTCGACGGCATCAAGGACGCAGCGGAGGCAGCCGCGCTTCGCGTGCCTGCGCCGCGCGGCGCGTTTGCACGGCTGCAGGAAAGCTCGCGCGGCAAGGACACGACGACGGGGCATTGGGAGCTGGCGGGCGTCGTCGGCGAGCACCCGATGCCGACGTATCCCGAGGGATTCCCGCCCGAGATCATCGCCGCGCTTGAGGCGAGCATCGGCAGGAAGCTCATCTGCAACAAGCCGTATTCGGGCACGCAGGTCATTCATGACTACGGGCGCGAGCACATCGAGACGGGAGCGCTCATCGTCTACACGTCGGCGGACAGCGTGCTGCAGCTCGCGGCGCACGAGAATGTCGTGCCGCGCGAGGAGCTTTACGAGGCGTGCCGCAAGGCGCGTGCCATTATGCAGGGCAAGCACGGTGTCGGCAGGGTCATCGCGCGTCCCTTCATCGGCGAGTATCCAAACTACGAGCGCACGGCAGGACGGCACGACTTCTCGCTTGAGCCGCCGGCGACCGTGCTCGACGCCTTGAAGGATGCGGGATTCGCCTCCATCGGGGTCGGCAAGATCTCCGACATCTTTGCAGGGAAAGGGCTCACAAAGAGCCTTGGCACGAACGAGGACAATGCCGACGGCATGAAAAAGACGAGATCGCTCCTCGGCGAGGACTTTACGGGTCTCGCCTTTGTCAATCTCGTCGACTTCGATATGGTCTTCGGCCATCGCCGCGATACGGCAGGATATGCACGCGCCGTCATGGAGTTCGACGCATGGCTCGGCGGCTTCCTCGCGGCGATGAAGGAGACGGACGTGCTCATGATCACAGCCGATCACGGCTGCGATCCCGGTGCGCCCGGCACCGATCACACGCGCGAATACGTGCCTCTCCTAGCCTATGGCGCGGCGGTACGCGCGGGCTGCGATCTCGGCACGCGCCCCGCATTCGCCGACGTCGGCGCGACCATCGCCGAGATCTTCGGCGTGGAGTTTGTGACGCGAGGGCGGAGCTTCTGGCGTGAGATTGCGAATTCCTAAAAGAGGTCGCTGTGTGACACTGTGCGGGTCAACGTCAGGGTGAGGATATCGGATTCGATTTTGTAAATCAAAAGCCAATCGGGAAGAATGTGGCATTCCCTGTGTCCGATATAGTTTCCCGTCAGGGCGTGGTCACGGAATTTTTCGGGCAGCGGCGCTTCTTCTACAAGCAAGGACAGCACTTCTTGGAACCGTTCTTGCGTATGTCCCGGTTGCTTAAGGGCACGCCGAAAATCCTTCTTGAACTGCTTACGGTAGCGAACCCTAAGCATTGAGTTCCTCCATGAGCTCTTCTATTGTATTGAACGTGCGGCTGAGATTTCGTCCGTTGTTTACATCGTCGATGGCCTGCATGGTTTCTGCATTATAGCAGCCGGCTTGTTCGACCAGGATGTTGCGCGCAAATTCTTCCAGGGAGATATGTTGGCTTGCAGCGCACGCAGCGAGGGCTTCTTTTGTAGGCTCTTCCAGCTCGATGGCAAGAGTGGTCATGAAAATCGACTCCTTTCTGTCTGAGATGGTCGAGGGACTTGGCTCTTTGCTATCAGTTTAGCATAGGAAAAATGTGATGTAAAGACGGTGCAGGGAGCAGGTTGAATGCCGCACGCGAAGGAGCGCGTCCCTGCAACAAGTTTCATCGCATGTACCCCTTTACGACTTGCGTACATAGAGCCTGAACGCCTCGAAATCGTTGTATTCGAGGCGTTTTTTTCGTATGATGAAAGAGGAGGATGCATCATACGGAAAGGAAGGGACAGGGATGAGATTCTACAAGAAGAGGACGGCGCTCCTCGCCTTGGCGTTCACTGCGCTGAGCGCGACTGCATTCGCCGCCGATGGTGCGGACAGCTTCAGCGATGTGCCCAAAGATCATTGGAGCTACGAAGCGCTCGACTACCTCGCGAAGAACGGCGTCATCGAAGGCTACACAGATGGCACGTTCCAAGGCAACCGCACGATGAGCCGCTACGAGATGGCGGCGATCACCGCACGCGCCATGCAGGCGTCGAACCTCGATATCGGCGCGAGGTCGGTGCTCGAAAAGCTGGAAAAGGAGTATGGCTCGGAGCTTGCCACGCTGCGCGCCCAAGTCGAGCAGAACACGGAGGACATCCGCAAGAACCGCGAGGCGATCGAACGTTTCAAGGTGCACGGCTTTGTGCGCACGCAGTACGACTACGACAAGAACACCGATGCCGATACGCTCGACCGCAGTGCGAACCGTTTCTACATGGATCTGCGCCTCGACATGAAGGTCAACGACATCTGGACGGTCAAGGCGCAGAGCGAGACGAACCGCCACTACAACAATGGCCACCTGCGCAGTGAAAATGCCCTGGGCACGGACACTTGGCAGCAGACATGGTCGGGGCACGACGGCAACTTCCAGCGCATCTGGGTCGAAGCGCAGCAGGACGGCAGGTGGCTGAACCTCGGACGTGCGTGGCGCGGTCTCGGCTTTCAGAATGTGCTCTTCGGCAATGAGTCGGACGGTTTCCAGTTCGGCATTCCCATCAAGGGAACGAATCTCACGGCGAGCGGCTTCTGGATGGCGTCGACGGGCGCAGGCAACAAGGAGAGCCTTTACGGCGTCGGCCTTTGGGGCGCGGTCGGACACAACTTCGACATCAACGTCGCCTATGCGAGGAGCAGCCTTGGCAAGAACGAGAGCTATACCTCGGGTCTTATCGACCACTACGAGGCGGATCCGGTGACGCACCGCGTCTTCCCTGTCTACAGGGACAACGACAGGACGAATCCCAGGAGCTACGGCTACGTCGTCAGCGCGGCGACGAACGTCGCGAAGAACGTGCGCGTTATCGGCGACTACGTCCAGACCGACGCCGACGAGCAGAACAAGAGCGTTGCGCTGCGTCTCAACTACAAGGGCACAAAGCTTGACGACGTCGGCAGCTTCGGCGTCTACGCGCGCTATGTGCGCTACGGCGCGAACGGCTGGCTCGCGGGCGACGACGAATGGGGCTCGACGTGGAACGGCACGAAGGGCTGGATCGTCGGCTTCAAGTATGTGCCGTGGAAAAACGTCGAGTGGGAGACGCTCTTTTCCAGGCAGAAGCGCGACTATGGCACGAGCGCGGAGTACAACCGCTCGCTCCTGCGCACCCAGTTTGACTATCACTTCTGACGGATGAGGAAAACAGAATAGAAAACGAGGGCAGCCGCACGGGATTCCTGTGCGACTGCCCTCGTTTTCTATTGAATCTGCATGATATATCGCGCTTCCTCGCCGCATGTATAGGGGCGAAAGGGGGTGAGAGACATGGCAGTCAAGAAAACGGGAGCGGCGACGAAGCTGATTCTCAAGGTTCAGACGGGCACGGACAAGAAGGGCCTGCCGACCTACGGCCAGCGCATGGTGCAGAACGTGAACCCGGCGCTCGGCGACGAGGACTTCCTCGCCATCGGCAAGAGCCTCGGCGGCCTCCAGTCGCACACGCTGAAGGACGTCATGCGCCAGGACGCAGCCGCGCTGACGGAAGAGTAAAGGAAGCGGTTTCGCGGGCGGCCTTGCCGTCGCTCCGAAACCATCGCTTGCAGGGAGGAGGTGAAGGAAATGGCAAAGGCGCTGAAGATGGTCTTCAAGCTCTCGGATACGCAGACGGCGACCGTGAGCCTCGCCGATCCCAAGGCGGGACTGACGAAGGCAGAGGCCGAAGCGGTCATGACGGACATGATCGCGAAGAATGCGCTCGTCGTCAAGGGCGTCAATCCCAAGGCGATCAAGGCGGTCTACATCCGTTCGAGCGAGGATCAGGAGCTTGCCTGAGTAGGGCGAAAGGACGCGGAGCGACACAGCTCTGCGTCCTTTTTTGCGTTTGTGTCTGACCAATACGCGTATTTAAGAAAAAAGACGATGATTCGATATAAGAAACGAAGGGTTTCAACTTGAATTTCAATTCCAAGGAGGGAAGCTGCATGAAGATCCAAGGAAACGGCGATGCATCCATCGGGATGAAGAAAGGCTTGCTGCAGGGTGAGCGGCTTGTTGGAAATAAAGGGCATGAGTCAACGATTGTCGCACCGCAGAAGCAAAAGGAATATGTGGGCGAGCCGGAAAAATCCGCTGGATCGCCGGCTTATCATGTATCGATCAGCAAGGAGGGCAGGGGGCTTGCCGCCTTGCATGGAACAGCGGCGCAAAGCGGCAGCGAGACTGCTATGCAGGATGCTGTGGCGAAGCAGAGTGTAGAGCAGCTGGACATGTCCGGCACTGTCCCGTTGAAGCCGCTTCGAGCGGAGGATCTTGACTGGGCGACCGAATATGAACGGGCTTCGCTGGCAGAAACCATGAGAGGAATCGAGAGCGGCATCGGCGCCGTCTTGCGTGGCGCGGCTGAAAATCCCCTCGCCGTTGGCGCCGACATCCAGATGTATCTCGTTCGTCAGCTCAACGCCTATGGTCATCACCAGAAGGCCTTGGGGCACAGCTTGGCAGGCGATCCATATCTGAGCAGCGTTCTTGAGCGCTTGGACGCACTTGACCCCAAAGGCGAAAATCCTCTGGTAAGCGAGATCCGTTCTCTCGTCAGCACGACGATGAGCGGCAAGAACATCGAGCTTTTTGAAAAAGATGGACACAGCGATCTCGTCCGGCGATATTGCGCCTACCTTGGCATCCACATGGGCGATGCAATGAAGGTCAAGGACAAGGCGGGCGATTATTTCAACGATAAGACAGCGATATACGCCTTCTTTCAGGAAATGAGCCGCAAGGCGAAGTGTACGGAAGAGCTGCTTGAAGCCATGCTTGGAGATCGTGCGGGCGAGAAAGAGGAGGAGGGGGAACGTTCTTCAGACCTTTCGCAGCTGATCACCGAGAGGAAGAGCGACCTTGAGGATGGCATGACCGTGTACAAGGAGAGCCTGCGCAAACTGCATCGTACCGATGGCGACGCAGGCGAGGGCGCAGATGGCAAACTTTCGGAGAGGGAGAGAGCGGAAGAGAAAAAAAGTCTGATTCCGAGCGTCACAGCCTACGACTGGCAGCGCATTTCAGAGAAGTATTTGCATGAAAATCCGGAACTTGCCGCCATTTTTGCCGAGAACGACATGGGTTGAGTGAAGGGCGTACATCTGCGCTTGCAAGGTGCTGCCTGCTGTAACAGCGGGCAGCACCTTTTCCTTTACGAGATTGTTTCAATGACTAAGAGAAACTTCTTGCAAACTTTACCGTAGAATATTCTCATATAAGAGAAAAATATGCTATAATGATAGAAAAGTGGTTTCATGGGAAGAGCCTTCCTGCCCTTTCGGGTGCGGCGGGCGGACTGATGGGAGGCGTTTTGATTGGCAAGAAAGTGCAAGATCCTCATTTCCGATGATTCCAAGCTTCTGCGCAAGCAGCTGCGCGAGGAGCTTGAGGCGCTCGATTGTGAGGTCATAGAGACGGAGAACGGCAAAGAGGCGATCGCCGAGAGCCTTGGCGACCGTCCCGACGGCGTGATCTTGGACATCGTCATGCCCGAGGTCAACGGCGTCGAGGTGCTGCGCGTCATCAAGGAAATCGACGATACGATTCCCGTCGTCATGCTGTCGTCAGCGGGCACGCCCGAGAAGCTTATGGAGACGCTGAAGCTCGGGGCGCTGGACTTCATCCAGAAGCCCTATACGCCCGAGCAGATCAAGAATGCCATCACGCGCATTCGAAAGAAAGCAGGGCTGGATGAGCAATGATCTGCTTTTCCCACAATTTCTCCTGAATCGCGGTGTCTTAGATGCGGCTGAGGTTCGCATCTTCCTCGAAAGGATGCTCACGGCGAAGGTCGACGTGCCTGTGCAGGCGCTCTTCCACGGCGTGGCGACGGCGGTCGACCTGGCTTCGCTCGGCGCGCTTTCGGGCGCGGAGTTTCGCGCGTCTGCGGAGAGGGAGGGCGTCCTCACGGCATCGCAGCTTTACAACCTCGGCGAGGCGATCGCAGGCGAGGGCTGCCGCTTCGCGCAGGCTTTGTTGGACGCCGGAAGGCTCGACTACAAGGAGTTGGAGAGGCTCTTGGGAGACTTCAAGCGTGCGGGCGAGCATCCTTTGTCCGAGGCGATCCAGCGTGCGGCAGAAGGCAGGCTCGCCGAGGAGCTGCCGCTCTACACGGAGTACGTTGGCGTCGCTATGCTCGCTTTCAAGCGCTTTATGAAGATCGCCTGCGTCGTCGTGCCGCAGACGGAGTCTTTTGCCGAGGGCGTGTCGTGCCGCATCGTCTCGCAGGCCATCACGGGCGGCGTCTCGCTCGTCGCGGGGCTTGAAGCGCCCGATGCGGTATTTCTGGCGCTCGCTCGTCGCTACAGTCACGAGGATTTTTCGGAGCTTGACGATCTCGCGGTGGATAGTCTCGCGGAGTTCCTGAACGTCTTGGACGGCTTCTTCGCCGTGCGTCTCGGCGAGCGTGATCTGGAGCTTGATCTGGAGATCCCGCGGACGGCGCACGCCTTGAATGCGAAGGCATGCCCGAGCAAGTTCCTGCGGCTGCATCTCGAAAGCCCCGTGGGCGCGTTCGGTCTTCTTCTGGCGACGGATGAGTTCCTCTGAGGTGTGGACGTAGTTTCATTGAAATTTCACCTCTCATTGAAAGGGGCGGAATGATTCCAACCAGCCCTTGACGAATCTCTGTCTATTCCCTATAATAAGGAAGTATTTTTATTCTTGAATTTAGGAAAGAGACGATTCGATGCGAGAATTTACCTTGATGTTGAGCATGACAGCGTTGCTCCTTCTCCTCGCAAACTCCGTGTGCTTTGCCGGGGACGAGGGGCGGCGTTTTGTGGATGCTCGCGGTGATACGGGATATTTCGTGGATGTCACGACGATTTCCATCGACAGCAATCATGAATATACGGCGGATGTCGCCATCATCAAGGCGAAGGAGAACCGTCTCTTTTCCTATCGCATGCATTTCGACTTTGCCGCGCGCACCTACCAGATTCTTCGCTCTGCAACAATGACCTATGATACACGTGAGGTGTCCCAGAGCGTGAAGACGCCCTTGCCTGCAACACAGTACGTGCCGGGATCGCCGATTGCAGCCATCGTTGACTATCTCTACGCATGGCAGCGAGGTCTTGAAAAATGAGCGGTGCGCCCGCCTGCTTTTCTTCTGCGCGTGCGCGGGCTGCTGCAGCCGCCTTGTGGAGAGGCTGATCGGGTGCAGTTGGGATCAGAGAGAGCTCTGTTGGGGCGAAGCGGCTATTCGCCCCGTGACTGCATGCAGGAGAATAGGGCGGTGGGAAACCACCGCCTTTTTTGATTGCCACGGAAAATAATCTGTATTATAATGAAGAACATAATTGCCAATGGAAGGGAAGGGATTTTATGGCAGAAACGGCATGGGCTGTTCTTCCGCCCGTCATCACCATCGTGCTGGCGCTCGCGACGAAGGAAGTCTATATGTCGCTGATCATCGGCATTTTCTCAGGAGCCATGCTCTACGCGAATTTCAATGTCCTCGAAGCGATCCTCACGATGTTCGCAGTCATGGAGACGAAGGTCGGGGCGAATGTCAACATCCTCGTCTTTCTTGTCATTCTCGGTATTCTCGTCGCCGCCATCACGCGCTCGGGTGCGACGAAGGCTTATGGCGACTGGGCGGTGCGCACGATTCAGGGTAGGCGCAGTGCGCTCGCGATCACGGCGCTCCTCGGCATCGTCATTTTCATCGACGACTACTTCAACTGCCTGACAGTCGGCACGGTCATGCGCCCTGTGACGGACAAGTTCAAGATCGCACGCACGAAGCTCGCCTACATCATCGACGCGACGGCGGCGCCTGTGTGCATCCTCGCGCCCATATCGAGCTGGGCGGCAGCCGTCGGCTCGTCTCTGCCTGAAGGCAGCAGCATCGACGGTTTCGGTCTCTTCCTGCAGACGATCCCGATCAATCTCTACGCATGGCTGACGCTCATTTTCATGTGCTTCCTCGTGTGGTCGGAGAAAGATTTTTCCGAGATGGGCGCCTCTATCCGGAAGAATGAGCGAGAGTTCTACGTTCCGCCCGAGTATGCCGATGTCAAGGAGGAGAAGATCGAGGGCAAGGGCAAGATCTACGACCTCTTGCTTCCGCTGGCAGTGCTCATCGCCGCGTGCATCTACGGCATGCTCTACACGGGCGGCATCCACGATGGACTGAGCATCGCTGAGGCTTTTGCGAACTGTGACTCGTCGAAGTCGCTCGTGCTCGGTTCTTTCATCGCTTTCATCTTCACGGGACTTCTCTACTTGCCGCGCCGCGTCGTTTCCTTCAATGATTTCTGCACGAGTTTCATCCTCGGGTTCAAGGCGATGTCGCCCGCGCTCTTCATCCTGTGCCTCGCGTGGACGCTCTCGGGCATCTGCAGCGACAAGTACCTCGACCTCGGCGGCTACGTCGGTCAGCTAGTCAGTGCAAATGCGGGCGTCATCACGTTCCTGCCCGTCATCTTCTTCCTCGTCGGCGCAGGCCTCGCCTTTGCTACGGGAACGTCGTGGGGCACGTTCGGCATCCTGATCCCGATCGCTATCGCCATCGTCGGCACGGACAGCCCCGTACTCGTGCTTTGCGTCGCGGCGATCCTCTCGGGCGCTGTCGCAGGCGATCATGCGTCGCCGATTTCCGATACGACGATCCTCGCGTCTGCGGGTGCACAGTGTCACCATATCGACCATGTATCGACGCAGATTCCTTATGTGCTCGTCGTCGTCGGTGTCTGCGTCGTCGGCTACATCGTCGATGGCCTCACGATGAACGGATGGCTGGGACTTGCTGTCGCGATGGTGATCCTCGCCGTCGTCATGGCCGTCGTCTATTGGAAAGTCCCCGTGCCGCTCAAAGACCGCAGTGCGGACTGAGAAAGCTGCAAAGCAAACAGCTGCCGTACGTTTGCGGCAGCTGTTTGCTTTACGGAGTGGAATTTATCCACATTTTTGGAAAGGAAAATATCTATGCTTGTCTACATGGTCGATCGCGGCAAGTACCTCTTGCCCGAAGAAAGCCTCAAGCGCCGCCCCGAAGGGAAGCGCGGCCTCTACGTCAATATCACGAATGAATGTCCGTGTGCGTGCACCTTCTGCCTGCGCACGATGAAGGATATGCCCGAGGACATGAGCCTGTGGCTCGGCGGCAAAGAGCCGACGGTCGAGGAAGTCAAGGCGGCTCTCCTCGCCGCGCCTTGGGACTCGGTGAAGGAAGTTGTCTTCTGCGGCTTCGGCGAGCCGACGATGCGCCTTGCCGACCTCATTGAACTGCTGCGCTTCGTCAAGGAGCAGCATCCCGACTTGCCGACGCGCGTCAATACGAACGGCCTCTCGGATCTCGTCTACGGACGTGACACGGCGGCGGACTTCGCGGGCGGCATCCTTGATACCGTTTCCATCAGCCTCAATGCGTCGAACGCCGAACGCTATTTGGCGCTGACGAGAAGCGAGTTCGGTATCAAATCCTTCGAAGCGATGCTCGCTTTCGCTGAGAAGATGAAGGCCTATGCGAGGCACGTCGTCTTGACGATCGTCGAAAAGGTCGAGGGCGCGGAAGAAATCGCAAAGTGCCGCGCACTGTGTGAGGCGCGGGGGCTTGATTTGCGCGTGCGCACGTATGAGGGAAGCTGACAGCAATAAACCCGCCGCAGGAGTCTCACGGGACTTCTCTCGGCGGGTTTATCTTTTGATCGTCATATACCCTTTTTCCTTCGTATTCAATTGTCTTGCATGGCGCTCCGCGATGAAGCCTCCATGCTGTATGAAGCGGTTCGATCGAACGGTTGTGATGGAATATCACAGATTGATGCATCACTCGTCATCGTTCAAAATCCCGGGCTCGGCAGGTATCTCGGTTCCGATCTGGGGACTGCGCAATCTACTGAATGACCCTCGCGTACGCATCGACAAGGTGAAAGTTGCCACGGGCTTCTCCACGCTGTTTCCGACGTTGTGCCTTTTTCCGCAATGCCTTCGGAGCTGCCAGGCCGCTGCCCATTCGTCAGTCCGTCGTTGCGGGATTCGTATGCAAAGTGTGCACTTCCTAGCCGGAAACCCTCAGGTGGAGAAGGAAAAGCTTATTCCTCAATAAACCTCACACCTTTCGTGTAACCACATTGAGAAGAGCCTGTTTCGGCTGACCGGCACTTGCCCTGCCCGCGGAGTCCGACCTGCATGCAGGCTTGTCCTCGTCGCTGGCGTTGCCCGTCCTTTCTCCTCTTTACGGCTTCATTATATCATGATAGGAGACAAAATACAATATCGGTTTTGAATTTTCTAAAATATTTTTTGCAGGAACGGGAAGAAGTCTGTCGTATATAGGAAGCAGGAAAGGGGAAATGATCGTGAAACTCTTGAATTTCTATGCCGAGGACGGCGCCGTGCATATCGGTGCGAGCGACGGAGAGAAGACTGTCGATGTCAGCGCCGTCGGCTATAGCTGGGGTTGGCAGGAAATCTTTGCCGATTGGGAGAAGATTCGGCCGCAGATCGAAAGCGTTCTGCAACACGCGAAGCCTTTGGCGCACGGACTGCGCTTTGCGCCCGCCGTGACGGCGCCGGGCAAGATCCTCTGCGTCGGATTGAACTACGCGAGCCACCGTGCGGAGGTTCCCTTCGGGGCGCCCAAATATCCGGCGCTCTTCAGCAAGTTCAATAACGCACTCAACGCTTCAGGCGGCGAGGTGCGCCTGCCCACGGGCGCGAAGGAGCTTGACTACGAGGCGGAGCTTGTCGTCATCGTCGGGAAAAAGGTCAAGGATGCAGCTGAGGAAGAGGCCGCCGCCGCCATCTTTGGCTATACGGCGGGTAACGACTTCACGGCACGGGACTTGCAGCGCCGCACCTCGCAGTGGCTGCTCGGCAAGACGCCCGACGGCTTCGCGCCGCTCGGCCCCTATATCGTGCCCGCCGCAGAGATCGATGTCTCGCATCTCGCTGTTCAGACGTTTGTCAACGGCGAGATGCGCCAGGATGGGACGACGGCGGACATGATCTTCTCGCCCGCCGCCATCGTCAGCTATATTTCGAAGTGCATGACGCTCGATCCCGGTGATGTCATCTTCACGGGCACACCGCACGGCGTGATCTTCGGTCTGCCCGAGAAGGAGCGGCGCTGGCTCAAGGCAGGTGACGAGATCGTCGTGAAGATCGAGGGCATCGGCGATCTTCGGAACGTGATCGCTTAGAAGGAGCGCCGTTTTATCCTTGCGTCCTCCTAAGCGAGAGGCGGCATGTGCCGTTTGGGAACGCGGGTGTGTCGGTGAGCTTTGCGCAATGCAGTCGGTTGGACATGCTGCGGATTCGCGCATCTGCAGTGATATGAAAAAGCCCCCTCGCCGCATGTATGCGTGCGAGGGGGTGATGAGATGAACGATCTTCTGGCGGCGTTCGGCAGCTACGGTTTCCCGATGGCGGTCACGGCTTTTTTGCTCGTGCGCATCGAGGGTAAGCTCGGAGCCTTGAACGACAGCGTGCGGGAGCTTTCGGGCATCATCGCGAAGAAGTGAGGGGAGATCCTCACTTCTTTTTTTTGCTGCGCGCTTCCTCGCGGCGCTTCGCCGCCTTCTCCTTCGCATCGACCTTCTGCTGCTCCTTCTTCGCGCGTTCCTTGAGCGCATAGTCGACGCCCATGCTCGCGAGCTTGTGCTTGATCGTCATGATCGGGTGGCGCAGCAGCATGCTCTTTTGGTTCGCCGTCATGATCTTGCGGAATTCGATGTTCTGGCTCTTCGAGAAGCACGGGTTTTCGCAGCGGTCGCAGATCGGCTTTGTGATGCCGTAGGGACAGCGGTTCATCTTCATCAGCACGGTGGCAAGGAGCGCCGTGCACTTGGGGCACAGCTTGTCGCCCTCCGTGCCGTGCTCCTTGTGACAGTAGATGCCGAACGTCTTCTTGATGTTCGCCTTTTCCTTTGGAATATTGTTCTTGATTTCCGGCTGCTTCTTCTTGGGCAGGAATCTGGAAAAAATGCTCATATCTGATCTCCCTCGCGATTTTTATAATAGATTAGATAAATAGAAAAGCGCTTCTTCTTAGTTTAACGGCAACAGGATGGAAAATCAAGCGATTTGTGCTATATGCGTTGATGTTTGCATCAAACTCCTTGAATATGAGGCCGCGTCTGTTATATAATGAAATGAATATCTTTAGTGGAAAAAGGGGGCGGCGATGTTTATGGAGCAGGAGAAGAGCGGATCGGAGTTTCCTCGCACTCAGATCGACAAGCTCAGCGCCAAGTCGCTGGATAATATTCTCAAGAGTACGGTCAGCACGATCGAGACGAATAAGACGCAGATCTTCGATATCTACGAGGCGGCGCGCGGCGAGGTCGAGTCGAGCCGGCGCACGCTTGAGGATCTGCGCGAACTCACGCGCCAGACGATCGAGAAGGTCGATGAGCTTTCGGAAATCGAGCAGAGAGAGAAAAAGAAGCTCGCCGAGACGAGCAGTGACTTCGGCAATTATTCGGAGGAGCGCATACGCGAGCATTACGAGTCGGTCAAGGACATTCAGATCGAGCTGAGCGTGGCACGGGAGAAGGAGAACCAGCTTCGTGCGCAGCGCGACGCCTTGGAGCTTCGCCTGCACGGTTTGAAGGAGATCTTGAGGACGGCGGAGCATCTGGCGATCTGCATCGGCTCGGTCTTGAGCTATCTGAGCGATCAGATCAACGGCGTCGTCTGGCAGATCGAGGAAGCGCAGAAGAGCAAGTTCGTCGGTGCGCAGATCATCAAGGCGCAGGAGGAGGAACGCCTGCGCGTTTCTCGTGAGCTGCACGACGGCCCAGCGCAGGACATTGCGAACCTCATCTTTCAGACTTCGATCATCGAACGCATGGTCGACCGCGATCCCGAAGAGGCGAAGCGCGGTCTGCAGGAACTTCGCCAGCACATTCGCGGCTGCCTGACGGATATGCGCCAGATCATTTTCGACATGCGCCCGATGTCGCTCGACGATCTCGGCCTTGAGCCAGCGCTGCGCCAGCTGATCAGCAAGATGCGCGAACGCGGCATGCTCGATGCTTCCATCGCCGTGGAGGGCGAGGAGCAGAAGCTCGCGAAGTATGCTGAGGTCAGCATCTTCCGCATCGTGCAGGAATCCCTGAACAACGTCAGCCGCCACGCGGGCGTCAAGAAGGCTGAGGTGCGCATTCTCTACACGGCTTCGGCACTCGCCATCACGGTCAAGGACGAGGGCAAGGGCTTCGATCCCGATGCGGAAGAGGACGCCGTGCCGAGCGAAGAAGAGCAGTTTGACGACGACCGCGATGTCAACGATCCCATATCGAGGAACGCTTACGGCCAGTACGGACTCCTCGGCATGAGAGAGCGCGCCGCCATCATCGGCGCGGAACTCAACATCATTTCGGAGATCGGCAAGGGAACGTGCATCCATCTGCGCATGCCGTTCCGCCCGAACGTGCTCGCGCCCGAAAAGGCTGCGAAGAAGTGACGGCGGACGAAAGACAAAGACGCGCGCCGCTCGCCGCCGCCATGTGTGCGTATCGGGAAGCAGGTGCTCTCGCCTTTCATACGCCCGGACACAAGCAGGGTGCAGGGGCGCATGCGCTCTTGCGCGAACTCGTGACGGAAACAGGCCTTCGAGAAGAGGTCTCTCTGATGGAAGAGCTTGACGATCTGCACGATCCTACGGGCTGCATCGAGGAGGCGCAGGATCTCGCCGCCGCGCTCTATGGAGCGGATGCGGCCTTTTTCGCCGTCAACGGCACGACGGGCGCGATCCATGCGATGCTCGTGGCCGCTCTCTCACCGGGCGACGCCGTGCTTGTGCCGCGCAACGTGCATCGCTCCGTTTTCGGCGGTCTCGTGCTTGCCGACGCGCATCCCGTCTACATCGAGCCGATCGTTGACGAGGCGCTTGGCATAGCGCACGGGCTTAGTACGGAAGCTGTGCGAGAGGCGTGCCGCCTGCATCCTGAGGCGAAGGCGCTGCTGCTCGTTTCGCCGACGTATTACGGTGTCGCCTCCGACGTGCGTGCCATCGCCGAGATCGTGCACGAGGCGGGCATGGTGCTCCTCGTCGACGAGGCGCACGGCGCGCATCTCGCGTTCTCTGAAGATTTGCCGGAGTCGGCGATCGCAGCGGGCGCCGATCTCGTCGCGCAGAGCACGCACAAGCTCCTCGGCGCGATGACGCAGGCCTCGCTCCTGTTGCTCCGCGAAGGGCGCATCGAAAAAGAGCGCGTGCAGCGGGCGATGAGCCTCCTGACATCGACAAGCCCGAACTACCTGCTGCTGGCATCCCTCGACATCGCCCGCCTGCAGATGGCAGAGGCGGGCGCGGCGCATCTTGCCCGTGCTGTGGGGCTGGCGCGGAAACTTAGGTGCGAGGTGAATGCGACGCCTGGACTCTTCTCTTTTGGCGAAGAGCGCATGGGAGGTGCAGGAGCATTCGCGCTCGACCCGCTGAAGCTCACGGTGACGGTCACGGGACTCGGCCTAACGGGTGCGGAAGCTGCGCATATCCTGCGCTATGAGCATAAGATTGAGGCGGAGCTTTTCGATGCACAAAACGTGCTCTTCCTCCTCACCTATGCCGATACGGCAGAAAGTGCAGGAAGGCTCTTAGCGGCATTGCGCTCTTTGGCACAGCGGCAGATGGTACACGGGGCGACTGCCGCCGCGGCGGTGGGCGCGTCCGCCATGCTGGATAACGGGAAAGCGCAGCCTTCCGTCGTGCGCCTTCCCGCCGCGCCGCCTGTGGCAATTCCGCCGCGCGAGGCGTTCTATCGCCGCTCTGTCCCCTGCCGCCTGTGCGAGGCGGCGGGGCGCATCGCGGCGGAGACCATCGCCTTCTATCCGCCGGGTATCCCTGTGATCTGCACGGGCGAGGTCTTCACGGCGGAGGTCTGCCGCTACATCGAGGTGATGGCGGCGGCGGGACTCAAGGTCACGGGTGCGGCGGACGCCTCGCTTCGGACGTTGCGCGTGCTCGCGGACGATGTGGGGCAGGAGGAATGAGTGTGCCGCGCGTCAGGCGTGCTCGCTATAGGGAAAGGGGATTTCTATGAAGGTGCTTGTCACGGGCGTGAGCGGACAGCTGGGCTTCGACGTCATGCGCGAGCTTCTCGCGCGCGGCGTCGAGGCGAAAGGCGCATCGAGGAGCGACTTCTCCTTGACGGACTTCGCGGCAATGCGCCGCTTCGTCGAGGTACATCGGCCGACGGCGATCATCCACTGCGCAGCGTATACGGCAGTGGACAAGGCCGAGGACGAGCCAGAGCTTTGCCGCGAGGTGAATGCGGCGGCGACAGGCGAACTCGCGCGTCTCGCGAAGGAGATCGGCGCGAAGTTCCTCTACATCAGCACGGACTATGTATTTCCCGGCACGGGCGAGGACTTCTACGAGCCAGAGGATGAGAAGGCGCCGTGCAACGTCTACGGCGAGTCGAAGCTTCTCGGCGAAGAGGCGGCGCAAAAAGAGATCGACGAACTCTTCATCGTGCGCATCTCGTGGGTCTTCGGCGAAAATGGCAAGAATTTCATCAAGACGATGCTGCGCCTTGCCGAAACGCACGAGGAGCTTTCCATTGTCGGCGACCAGATCGGCTCGCCGACGTACACACGCGATCTCGCGCGCCTGCTCGCCGACATGATCGAGACGCGAAAGTACGGCGTCTACCATGCGACGAACGAAGGCACATGCTCGTGGGCGGAACTTGCGGCGGAGGCTCTTCGTTGTGCGGGAAAGAAGACGCGTGTGAAGGCGATCAAGACGGAGGAATATCCGACGAAGGCGAAGCGGCCCAAGAATTCGCGCCTGTCGAAGAAATGTCTCGATGACGCGGGCTTCTCGCGTCTGCCCGATTGGCGCGACGCCGTGGCGCGGTATGTCGAGCTGATTTGACGCATCCGTGCGAGCGTCTGGCGATTTTATTTTTGCAGAATAATATTCTTTGCTTGAAGGAGGGGAATTTCATGGCGCAGGATGTAGTGATTCGTATGGATGAGGCGTTATCTTTGCAGTTTGGCAAGGTTTGTGATGAAATAGGTCTTCCGATATCCGCGGCGTTTTTGATTTTTGCAAAACGTGTAGTGCGCGACAGGAAAATTCCATTTGAACTTTCAGCTGACCCGGATCCGTTTTATTCAGAAAGCAATATGGCTCATATTCGTCGCGGCATTGCCGCCTTCAAGGCAGGGAAATTCGCAAAGCATGATTTGATCGAGGTTGAAGACGATGGAGAAGCGCTGGTTTGATGAGGCATGGGAGGATTACCTCTATTGGCAGATGCAGGACAAGAAGACTTTGAAAAGGATAAATATCTTATTGAGAGATATTGAGAGGAATCCTTTTGAGGGGATCGGCAAACCTGAGCCGCTTCGTGGTGAATTGGGTGGTCTGTGGAGCCGCAGGATCGATGAAAAGAATCGCTTGATTTATTGCATTTCGGATGATTCGTTACAGATTTTCTCTTGCAGGGGTCATTATGATTAAGGTTTGTTATATGCAGCTGATTCACGCTGATTTGACGCATCCGCATGAGTGGGCTATAATGGGTTCGCTGAGTCATGCGGCATGGCTGCATTTTGTTTAGGAGGTGCTGCATTTGAATATACTGGTGACCGGCGGCGCGGGCTTCATCGGCTCGCATCTCGTGCGCCATCTTCTCGCGAAGGGTGAGAACGTGACGGCGCTTGACAATTTGTCGACGGGGCTTGCCGAGAATTTGCCGCCCGAAGCGAAGCTCGTCGAGATGGACATCTTGGATGAGGAGCTGCCGAAGGTCGTGGCGGCGGGAGCTTTCGACGCCATCGTCCACCTTGCGGCGCAGACGATGGTCGACACGTCGATCAAAAATCCGCTTCTCGATACGCGCGAGAACCTCCTAGGAACGGTACAGGTCTTGGAAGCGGCACGCGCGGCGAACGTCAAGCGCGTCATCTTCGCTTCGACCGCCGCCGCCTATGGGGACGTGAAGGAGGACGACCTGCCCGTGCGCGAAGCGCAGCCGACGGAGCCGATGTCGTTTTACGGCCTGTCGAAGCTCTCGGTGGAGAAGTACCTTGAGATGTATCGTAAGATTTACGGCATGGAGTACGTCGTCCTGCGCTTTGCGAACGTCTACGGCGAGCGCCAGGGCGACGGCGGCGAGGGTGGTGTCATCAGCATCTTCGCCAAGGCGGTGGCCGAGGGGCGAGACATCACGATCTACGGTGACGGCGAGCAGACGCGCGATTTTGTCTATGCGGGCGACATCGCCGAGGGTATATGGGCGGCGCTTCGTACTGAGGAAGTGAATGCCGCCTACAACCTCTCGACGCAGACGGAAACGAGCCTTCGCGAGCTCGTGTCACTCCTCGCTGAGATTCGCGGGCGCGAGATTGTCCCAAAGTACGGCGCGGAGCGCGAGGGAGACATCTACAAGTCGATGCTCTCGAACAGCCGCGCCCGCCGCGGCCTCGACTGGCAGCCTGCCACAACGCTTGCCGATGGGCTTCGGCGCACATACGAGTACTTCTGCGGCAAGTGCGAGGGCTAGTAAAAAAAGAACCTGCCTTGGCAGGTTCTTTTTTTGGAGAGCGCGGATGAAATGAAGTCGCGCAGACATGCGAAGATGGGCGGCTGAATTTATCAGCGCTTCCCTAGAAGTATATTCAGCTGTTGATGATCAGAGCCATGAACACGAGATCTTCCGTGCCGTTTTCGTTCGACAGGCCATGATACTCGCCATCGGGACAGAAGGTCGTCGTTCCCGGGCCGACTTCGATCTCCGTGCCGTTGTCGTTGTAGACACCCTTGCCCTGCAGGATGAAGTATGTCTCGCTGTTTCCCTTGTGCTGATGGTAGCCAAGTGACGAGCCGGGCTTGATCGTGACGCGTGCGAAGGTCGAGCATTTGTCGCCCATCTGCTCCTTGCCGAGCAGGTGCTCAAGGCTGACTTCGCCTTTGCCGCCCGCAGCGTTCTTGCGGACTTCGATGTTTCCTTGCAGAATTGCCATGTGGTTCTCCCCTTTTCACCGTTTTATTCTACTTCGTTATACCTATTGCTTTTATTCGCGGATTCTTGCCGGAATCCTCTTTTCCAGGAAAGGGAAATTGTTCGATGATCCAGTTTCTGAAATTTGGGGCGAGTTTCTTTCTACCGCCCGGTATCTTTTTTCTCGCCTTTCTCTTCCTTGCTTATTTTGCATGGAAGAAGGGTGAGCGCTTCGCAGCGAAGGCAATCATGCTCATTACCGCAGTGTTCTACCTCCTGTCGACGTATCTCGTCGCCGACGTGCTCATGGGTGCGCTTGAAGGCGCCTACGCGCCGCCCGCGAAGCCCGAGGGAGACGTCGTCATCATGCTCGGCGGCGGCGCTTTCTCCGATGCGCCCGACGTTGACGGCGAGGGTGCGCTGACGGCAAGCCCGTCGACGCGCCTTCTGACCGCCGTGCGGCTCGCACAGAAGCTCGACCTGCCGATTCTCGTATCGGGCGGGCAAGTGTTCCAGGAGAGCGGCAAGGAAGCGCTGCTCGCCAAGCGCACACTCATTTCCCTCGGCATTCCCGAGAGCCGCATCCTCGTCGAGGGCGCGAGCCAGAACACGGTGCAGAATGCGGCCTATACGGCGAAGATCCTCAAGGAGCACGGCCTCGTGCGCCCGATCCTCGTCACGAGCGCCTTCCACATGAAGCGTTCCGTCTTGAACTATGAGAAACTTGGCATCGAGGTCGTACCGTATCCGACGGATTACATGGTCAGCCATCATCCGATCTTTCACGTTGTGAAGCTCGCGCCTTCGGCGGATGCGCTGCACACGAATGCCGTCGTGTTGCAGGAGAGTCTGCGCACTGCCGTCACGTACTGCTTGGGGAAATGACATGGCAAAAGATATGACCGAGGGAAGCCCCGCGAAGCTTCTCCTCTTCTTCACACTGCCGCTCATCGCGGGCAATATCATGCAGCAGCTCTACGCCTTCATCGACACGCTGCTCGTCGGGCGCTTCCTCGGGATCGAAGCGCTGGCCGCCGTCGGCTGCACGGGCAGCCTGATGTTTCTGATGCTCGGCTTCGTCATCGGCCTGACTTCGGGACTGGCCATCTGTACGGGGCAGCGCTACGGTGCGAAGGACGCCGCAGGCGTCAGAAAGAGCGCGGCGGCATGCGCTGTACTCTCCTTCTCAATCGCTATCCTCTTGAGCATCGTCGGATTCTTCTTCTGCCGCCCGCTGCTTGAATTCATGAACACGCCGCCTGAGTTATTGGACAATGCGACGGCGTTCTTTTCGATTATCTGCGGCGGAGCGGTCTTCGCCACTGCCGCATTGATGGCGGCGAATATCCTGCGCGCCCTCGGCGACAGCAAGATGCCGACCGTCATCCTCGGGGTCGGCATCGCCATCAACATTGCACTTGAAGTGCTTTTTCTGCTCGCATTCGGCTGGGGTATTCCGGGCGCGGCATTTGCGACCGTAGTTTCGTGGGCTCTTGCAACGGGGATCTTTTTCGTCTACATCGCGAGGCGTGTGCCTGAGCTTCATGTGCGGCGCGAGGATTGGCGCTTATCGTGGAGCTTTTTGCGCATGCATCTCGCCATCGGTCTGCCCATGGGTTTTCAAGCGACGATCATCGCCTTCGGAGCCGTGATCCTGCAGGTCGCGCTGAATGGTCTGGGGGCAGTGCCCGTCGCGGCATATGCGGCGGCGCAGAAGGTTGACACGATCGCCATGATGCCGATGATGTCGTTCGGCGCAGCCATGGCGGCGTATACGGCGCAGAATTACGGCGCGGGCAAGTTCAGCCGCATCCGCACGGGCGTGCAGGCGTGCTGTCGGATGTCCGTCGGCTTTAGTCTTGCAGCAGGTGCATTCGTCATTGCGGCAGGACCGTACCTGATGGAGCTTTTCGTCGGTGCAGGCGAAGCGGAAGCGATCCGGCTTGGGCAGACGTATTTCCTCGTCAACGGCCTGACGTACTGGATCTTGTCGCTGCTCTTCATCTTCCGCTACACGCTGCAGGGACTCGGACAGTCCATCGTGCCGACCGTCGCCGGCGTCATGGAACTCATCATGCGCGCGACGGCGGGCATCGTGCTTGTCGACGCCCTCGGCTTCCTCGGCGCCTGTCTGGGAAATCCCATGGCATGGCTCGGCTCATGCGTGCCGCTCGCCATTGCGTATTTTATGACGGTTCGACGTTTGCCGAAGGAAGTTAGGTGAGGGAAATGCTGATAAACTACACGTGTAAACGTCCACTTCGCTGCGTGATGCTTATTTTTTTCGTCAAAATGACGATATAAAAGAAAATGCCCATAGGACGGGGCGCTTTGAAGACAGAGTAGGAGGAACGAACATGGATGTAACAGCGATGAGCAAGATGGCGTATGCCATGAATCAGAGTGCGGCGAAGCTGCCGCAGACGGAGCGCGTGCAGACGGCGCAAATGCCGAAAGGCGGCGCGGCAGATGCGGCGAAGACGGCGCAGGATGCAGGCGCTGCTTTTGATGTGAAGATCTCTGACGCTGCGAAAAAGAAGGCGGCGGACGCGAAAGCTGCTGAGACGGACGAGCCGGCGAAGAACGGCAAGACAAAGGGCTTGACGGCAGACGAGGTCAAGGCTCTGCAGGATGATATCGACAACAGCTACAATATCCTCATCAAGACTATGACGGAGCAGAATGCACAGCTTCAGGCATGGCAGAAGGATGGCGTGGGTTTCCTAAATTTCGACGGGCGCAAGGTGCTGACGGCGCAGTTTGCTTTGCCTGATGTCGCGACGACGCCGGAGGAAGCGGCGAAGGCGGTTGCCGACGGCGGCGACTGGTCGGTCAAGGCAGTGGCTGACCGCATCATGAGCATGGCGACGTCGATCGCGGGCGACGATCCGAAGAAGCTTGAAGCCCTGCGCTCTGCCGTGCAGGATGGCTTCAAGCAGGCGGGCATCGACTTCAAGCAGATGACGGGCAAGAAAGATATGCCAGAGATCACGGGCAAGACCTACGACGAGATCATGGGGCGCTTCGACAAGCTCGTGAAGAAAGACGATGCGCCGAAAGCGGATGCGGCGAAGGATGCTGCACCGAAGGATGCCGTGGCAGCTGCGCAGGATGCACAGCAGAAGAAGGCAGCAGGCGCTGCGCTCTGAGCCGAAGCGGAAAAAGAGAAGAGCCGATGCATGGGAATCGTTCGTGCATCGGCTTTTGCATTGCAGTGTGTTTTTCCTCGGCAGGGCGCAGGGCAGCAAATTGTAATGTAGGCGGTGGAGCAGAGAAATGTCCCGTCGTTTACGTTACAGTTTGCTGAAACATGGCCGTGTCGCTTGCGAAAGATGCAAAGCGTGCTATAATGACTTTACTAAGGGCGGCGCACAATGTCCACAAAGTGGACGTTTGTGCGTGTAGTTTGTGATTCATTTTCCAGGGAAGTGCGGAAGGGTTCCATTCTTCCCGAAGAGTGGGCGATGTTGGCGAAGGTTTCGCTCGCGCCCCGAAATTGGAGGAGGGTTTTGCATGACTTGTTTTTGGAATAGGCAGAAGAAGGTTCTTTCGGGCGCGATTGGCGTCTTCGTCGTTGGTGCCGTGCTCTTCGCGGGCTGCTCGGACAGTACGGCGAAGGAGAAGGACAATTCCGTTGCGGGCGGCATTGCCGTAGAGCAGGCGGCGAGCCAGAAGCCTTTGTCGGATGCGCGCAACACGCCGGCAGTTCGTGCGGCACGCGCGGTAGGCCCTGCCGTCGTCGGCATCACGAACAAGACGGTCGTGCGCGACTGGTTCAATATGCCGGTCGAGACGGAGGGTGTCGGCTCGGGCGTCATCTTTAAGAGCGATGGTTACATCGTTACGAATAACCATGTGATCCAGGGCGCGAAGGAGATCACTGTCTCGCTTCCGGACGGGCGCAGCTTCAAGGGGAAGCTTGTGGGGGCAGACGAGCTTACGGACATCGCCGTTGTGAAAATCGAGGCCACGGGGCTGCCTACGGCGAAGTTCGGCAATTCCGATGATCTCGTCGTCGGCGAGCCGGCCATCGCCATCGGCAATCCGATGGGGCTTGAGTTTCAGGGAACAGTGACGGCGGGCGTCATCAGCGCTTTGAACCGTACGCTCGACATCAGTGAGCGCCGCTTGAAGCTCATTCAGACGGATGCAGCGATCAGCCCCGGCAACTCGGGCGGTGCGCTCGTCAATGCGGACGGAGAGGTCGTCGGCATCAACAGCGCGAAGATTGCGGCGAATGGCGTAGAGGGCATCGGCTTTTCCATCCCCATCAACACGGTGCAGGAGATCATCGATCAGCTTCTCTCGAACGGCTACGTCGTGCGCCCCTACCTCGGCGTTGGCATCTTTGACAAGGAGACGGCGGCACGCGCCGGCTACACGCTGAATGCGGACAAGGGCGTCTACGTTGAGCATCTCGAACTCGGCGGCCCTGCAAATCAGGCGGGCGTCATGCGCGGCGATCTGATCCTGAAGATCGACGACAAGGAGACGAACACCGTCGCCGATCTCCGCGCGGCTGTTGCGGAACATAAGGTTGGCGATCAAGTCAAACTCGTCATCGAGAGGGACGGCAAGAAGGAAACGGTGACGGTGACGCTCAAGGAAATGCCGCAGTCGAATCGATGAAGATCCGCATCGTCGCCGTGGGAAAGCTCAAGGAGAAGTACTTGAGGGAAGGCGTCGCTGAGTATGAGAAACGCCTCGCTCCGTTCGCTTCTGTGGAGCTTCGGGAAACGCGCGAAGAATATATGGCGGAGAATCCGTCCGAAGCACAAAGGCAGGAGACGCTCGCAAAAGAGGGCGAGCGTCTCCTGCGTCTCGTGCCGGAGAAGAGTTTCCTCATCGTGCTCGATGTCAAGGGGAAGCTCCTTTCGTCGGAAGTGCTGGCAAAAGAGCTTGCCTCGCTCGCGCTTCAAGGGCAGAGCGATCTCACGTTCCTCATCGGCGGCGCGTTCGGCCTGTCGCCAGCGGTGCGAGATCGCGCCGATCTTAGAATTTCATTTTCGCCGATGACCTTCACGCATCAGATGGTGCGGCTCTTGCTCTACGAGCAGATTTATCGCGCGTTCAAGATCAATCGCGGCGAGAAGTATCATTGGTGAAGAGTTTGACTTGGTCACGGTTCTGTCGTATAATAAAACTGGAAAAGGTGCTATCGGTAAACGGTCAGCCCCTGTCTCATGTGGAAGAGAATCCTCCGCCTAAGTTGGTCGCTCGTGGCGGGGGATTCTTATTTTGCTTTTAACGCAACGACGCAAATCGTCACGAGGAAAACCAACGACAAAAAATCGTACAGTTCCATAAGCAACGCCCCTGCTGAGCCATCCAAAAAGCAAGCCCGCAGGGCGTAGCTGATTGGCAAATGGCTCGTATGCGAAAACGTCCCGCAAATCAAGCTCGAAGAGCGCAGATGCGCGGATGACGTTGACCGCCTAGGGGCTAAGAATCGACCGCCTACCGCTTGGATAGCACCACTTACATTATACCATAACTATGCTATAATAGAAAACAAAAACGACAAGGGGTTTTCAGCTTGAACGTGAAAAATAAGGCGGAGCGCGCGGAAAAGCGCAGGCGGCGCGTGCGCGACAACGTGCAGATCGTGGTGCTGTTCGTGCTCTCCCTGTTCTTTTTGACGCTTTGCCGCTACGGCTGGGTGCAGATCGTCAAGGGATCGGAGATGTCGGAGCGTGTGCGCATGCAGTCGGGGGAGGAGCGCGTGGCGCAGTCGCCGCGCGGCGCGATTCTCGATGCGAACGGCAGGGAGCTTGCCGTTTCCTCGATGACGAAGTCGCTCTTCGTCGACCCGAGCCATGTCGGGGATGCGGCGCAGCTTGCCGCCGACCTCGCGCCGATCGTGGGCCTCAGCGAGGCAGACATTTTGGAAGACATCGAGCAGGGCGGCGGCTTCGTCTGGGTCAAGCGTCGCATGGAGCCGTACATGTCGGATGCCGTGAAGGCGCTCATCCGCGAAAAGTCATACGGCGACTGCCTGGGGTTTCGTGATGAGGCGAAGCGCTACTATCCGAACGACGTGCTCGCGGCGAACGTCCTGGGCTTCGTCGGCACGGACGACAAGGGACTCGACGGCATTGAGCAGCAATTCGATGGCTTGATCAAGGGCGTCGAGGAGGAAAATTTCATCCTCACGGACATGAAGAGCCGCCCGATTTTAAGCTCGCTCTTCATGCCGGACACGTATACGGGCGATCGCTGCAAGGCGGTGACACTGACGATCGACAGCAACATTCAGTTCATCGTGGAGCAGGAGCTTGACCGCGCGATGGCGGAGAACGCGCCGCAGCATGCGACAGCGATCGTCATGGATCCCAAGACGGGCAATATCCTCGCGCTCGCCATGCGGCCTTCGTACAACCCGAACGAGTTCGGCAAGTATTCGAGCGAGACGTGGAAGGACCTCGCCGTCTCCTCGATCTATGAGCCGGGTTCTACCTTCAAGTCCGTCGTGGCGGGCGCGGCGCTTGAGGAGAAGATTGTCACGCCGAACCAGATCTTCGTCGATCCTGGCTACGTCATGGTCTCGGGCAGGCGCATACAGAACTGGAACGGCGAGAGCTTCGGCACGGTGACGTTCACCGATGTCGTCAAGAACTCGCTCAATACGGGATTCGCGCTCGTCGGACTCGATCTCGGCGCCGAAAGGCTCACAAAGTACGCGAAGCTCTTCGGCTTCGGCGAGCCGACGGGCGTGGAGCTTCCGGCGGAGGAGGGCGGCATCCTCTTCGAGCCGGAGAACATGCGCGATTCGGATATGGCGACGATGGCGATCGGTCAGAGCATCGCCGTGACGCCGTTGCAGCTCGTGACGGCGATGGCGGCGATCGCCAACGACGGTGTCCTTCTGAAGCCGCATATCGTCAAGGAGATCCGAAACGCCGACGGCTCGACCTACCTGCAGACGAAGCGCGACGAGGTGCGCCGCGTGCTGCAGTCGGCGACGACGAAGACGCTCGTCGGGCTTCTGGAGCAGGTTGTCGCGGCGGGCGGCGGACAGAAAGCGCAGGTTAAGGGCTACCGCATCGGCGGCAAGACGGGCACGGCGCAGAAGATTCGTCCGAACGGTGCGGGCTACATGGACGGCCATTACATCGCGTCGTTCTGCGGCTTTGCGCCCGTCGATGATCCGAAGGTCGTCGTGCTCGTCATTCTCGACGATCCGTCAGGTGGCAACTTCTACGGCGGACAGATCGCAGCACCCGTCGCGGGTGCGATCTTTTCGCAGATTTTCCGCTACATGCACATCGAACCGTCGAGCGATCCCTTCGTCGAGATGGACGAGAAGCGTGCGCAGAAAGAAGCGCAGGCGCTGCCGAAGAAGAAGCCGCGCCTGCCCGATGTCGTGCCGAGCGGCAAAGTCGTCATGCCCGACCTCGACGGCCTGACGATCCGCGAGGCGGCGGAAAAGCTCGCCGAGATCGGCATGACGCTCGAAGCTGAAGGCTCGGGCAGGGCAAGCTACCAGAGTGCGCCCGCCTACAGCGTCATCGATCCGGGCGAGACGGTCACGGTCGTCTTTTCGCCATGAAGGAGGGGGCAGGTTGACCGGCTTGCCCCCTCTTTTTCCCTGCCTTTTGCACTAATGAAATAAAAAATAAGACCTTTTACTTATGCTCGCTTTGTGATAGAATATAGGAGAAAGGATTCCTATGGAAACATCGAGGAATCAGCGGCTCTTTGTGACAGGAAAGGTAGTCTCATGGAAAAGAAACCTGTGATGCTGATCGTGGACGATGTGGAGATGCATCGTGCCATTCTCGCGCAATTTTTCAAAGCGGAATACGATCTTCTGGAGGCGGCGGACGGCAATGAGATGATGGCGCTGCTCGCGGAAAAGACCGTTGACATCATTCTGCTCGACCTCGTGATGCCGGGACCGGACAGCTTCGACCTGCTCGCCCGCTTGAAGCACGACGAGCGTCTGTCGGCAATTCCCGTCATCGTCACGACGGCGCGCAATGAACGTACTGTCGAGGTGCGCGCGATGGAGATGGGGGCGGCAGATTTCATCACGAAGCCGTACAATCCGACAATCGTGCGATGCCGCGTGAAGAATGTCATGGCGCGCATGGAGAACGAGTGGCGCAAACTTGAACAGGCGGCGCGTGAGCGGCAGATCCTGGAGATGCGCCACCACATCGAGATCGACGCCCTGACAGGTGTGTACAACCGCGAGGCGTTTTACGAGAAGACGGTCGAGCTTTTGCAGCAGAACCGCAGCGTGCGCTACAATATCTTGTATTTTGATATCAACTGCTTCAAGATCATCAACGATCTTTTCCATATCGAAACAGGAAATCTGATCTTGAAGACGGCGGGCACGTATTTCAAGACGATCACTGAGGGCATCGGCGTTGCAGCCCACATGGAGGCCGACCATTTCGCCATCTGCATGCCCGAGGATATGCTTGATATCGACATTCTGCTCGAAGGCATAGACAGTGCGATCTTCTCCCTCGGCATCAAGAACAATATTCTCTTTTATGCGGGAATCTATCCGGTCGACGATGTCCTGGTGCCCGTCAATCAGATGTGTGACCGCGCCCACATGGCACTCAATACGGTCAAAGGGCTGTACAAGAAGCGCTATGCCTACTACGACGAGAAGATGCGCGAGACGCTGCTCGAAGAGCAAATGCTGCTCCGCGAGATGGAGCAGGCGCTTTCTTCGGGGCAGTTCTGCGTGTACTATCAGCCGATTTACAGCATCAAGGCGGGACGCGCCGTCAGCGCCGAGGCGCTCGTGCGCTGGCGTCATCCGACGGCGGGCATCATTCCGCCCGTGCGCTTCGTGCCGCTCTTCGAGCGCAACGGCTTCGTCGTGCGGCTCGACCGCTTCGCGTGGGAGGAGGTCTGTCGTATGCTCGCCGAGCGCATCCGCGCGGGACTTCCCGTCGTGCCGGTCTCCGTCAACGTCTCACGGCTGAACTTCTACGACAACGATTTCTGCGATACGGTCGTCAGTCTCTTGCAGAAGTACGGGCTTGATCCTTCGCTCCTGCGCCTGGAAATTACGGAGTCGGCTTATACGGACAATCCGGTGCAGCTTTTGAGCGTCCTGAAACGGCTGCACGACATCGGCCTCACGATCCTCATGGACGATTTCGGCAGCGGTTACAGCTCGCTCAACATGCTCAAGAATGTGACGGTCGATATTCTGAAGATCGACATGGGATTTGTGCAAAATCTCGAAGATTCTGAGCGTGCGCCCACCATCTTGCGGCGCGTCGTCGAGATGGCGCACGATCTCAAGATGAGCGTCGTCGTCGAGGGCGTGGAGACGAAGGCGCAGATCGATTTCTTGTCGAGCATCGATTGTGACAAAATTCAAGGATATTATTTTGCAAAACCTATGGCGAGGGAGGATTTTACGGCACTCATAGAGAAAGAAGCAGGGAGGTGATAGCAGATGGCGAAGATCACGAAGGAAGCGTTCGGCGAGCTGAAGAACGGCAGGCTCATCACGCTTTATACGTTGGAGAACAGCGGCGGCATGAGGGTTCGCATCATGGACTACGGCGCGCGCGTGCAGTCGCTCATCGTGCCCGACAGAGAGGGCAAGAGCATCGACGTGGCGCTCGGCTACGATGATCTCAAAGGCTACGAGGCGGACGACAAGTATTTCGGCGCGATCGTAGGGCGCTCCGTGGGGCGCATCGCTTTCGGCGATTTGCCGATCGACGACGAGAAGTACGTCTTAGAGTGCAACGAGGGCAGGAATCATCTGCACGGCGGCTCCTTGGGCGGCTATGACAAGAAGGTCTGGGCGGCGGAAGAAAAGGACGGGGCGCTTGTGCTTCGCTACCTGAGTCCTGCGGGCGAGGGCGGCTACCCGGGCGACTTGAAGCTCGCCGTGACGTATGCGCTCTCCGAGAAGAACGAGTTCGTTATTTCCTATGAAGCGGAGGCGGACGGCGATACGATCTGCAATCCGTCGCATCATACGTATTTCAATCTCGAAGGCTTCAGCTCCGGCTCGGTGCTCGACCATAAGATCCGCATCTTCGCCGAGAAGTACACGCCGACGGACAATGAGCTGATTCCTGACGGGCGCATCCTGCTCGTAGAAGGGACGCCGCTCGACTTCCGTGAGATGAAGGAGATCGGCGCACGCATCGACGCGCCGTTCAGCCAGATGCGCTGGGCGGGCGGCTACGACCACAACTTCGTGCTCGATCAAACGCCCGCTGAAGAAGAGGCGAAGAAACTGGGTCTCGGCGAAGACGCCGCGTGCCCTATCGACTACGCGAACCTCCATAAGCTCGCCCACGCCTATGCTGAAAAGACCGGCATCCACATGCACGCTTACACGACGCAGCCCGGCGTGCAGTTCTACTCGGGCAACCATCTCGACGGCGTGCTCGCGGGCAAGGCGGGCGCGGCATTCGCTCCGCGCGCAGGCTTCACGCTCGAAGCGCAGGTCTTCCCCGACGCCGTGCATCATGCGAACTTCCCGCAGCCGCTCCTGCGCTCGGGCAAGAAGTGGCAGGCGCGGACGGTGTTCGCCTTTGGCTTGGCGTGACGCCCATAAGCGAGCCGTTTTGAGCAAGCGTCAAGAGCCGCGCATCCTTTGAGGCTGCGCGGCTTTTCGCTTGGGAGGGAAAGATACGATGCCGGAAAATATTGAGCGTGCGCTTCTCTATGTGAAAAAGCCCGCGCACTTTCGCCTGCGCCTCTTCACGGACGGGCTTCTGATCGGCGCCCTCGTGGGCGCTGTCATCGCGCTCTATCACTGGCTCTTGGAAAGCGCCGATCATTTGCGCCCCGTGCTCTACGACTTCCTGCGCGACGCTTCGCCGCTCTGGACGGCGGGGTATTTCCTCGCTCTTCTTGCGCTTTCCGTCGTCGTTCGGTATCTCATGCAGTTTGACTCCATGGTCGGCGGTGGCGGCATCCCCGATCTCAAGGGCGTGCTGCGCGGCGACAGTCACTTGCGCTGGGCGCGCGTGCTCTTCGGCAAGTTCGCCAGCGTCGTGCTCGGCATCGGTGCGGGATTGTCGCTTGGGCGCGGCGGCCCGAGCGTGGAGATCGGCGCCTGTGTGGGGGCAGGCGTCAGCCGCACGGCCGGGCGTGCGCGTGCCGAGGAGCGATTCCTTCTGACGGCGGGCGCTGGCGCAGGCTTTGCCGCCATCTTCAACGCGCCTTTGGCGAGTCTCGTCTTTTCCTTCGAGGAGCTGGCAAAGAACTTCTCGCCGCAGATGCTCATGGGCGTCCTCGGCTCTGCCATCGCCGCGGGCTTCGTGACGCAGGAGATCTTCGGCGTTGGCCCGATGTTCGCCGTCGACTCCGTGCCCGCCGTGCCGCTCGGCAGCGCGTACCTGCTGCTCTTCCTGCTCGGCATATTCTCGGGTGCGCTCGGCAGGCTCTTCAACCGCGTGCTTTGCCTCGCGCTCGACACCTGGGGGCGCTTTGTGCCTTCTCTCGGTCTTCGCACGGCGATCCCGTTCCTCGCGGCGGGCGTTCTCAGTTTCTTGCTGCCTGAGATCCTTTCGGGCGGCAACTTTCTCGTCAACCGCATGGTGCAGGAACCGCTCGTCTTTGGCGCGATCCTCGTCATCTTCATCGGCAAGTTCCTCTTTACGGTCTTCTGCTATGGCTCGGGCGTGCCGGGCGGCATCTTCCTGCCCGTTCTCGTCCTCGGTGCGCTTTCCGGTGCGCTCTTCGCTGCGGCAGCGGCCGCGCTTGGCGCTCTGCCCGCGGCACTCTGCCCGACCTTCGTCGTCCTCGGCATGGCGGGCTTTTTCGCAGGAAGCATCAAGGCGCCGCTGACGGCGAGCCTCCTCATCATGGAGATCACCGGCTCCTTTGAGCACCTGCTTGCCGTCGTCTGCGTCTCCGCCTGCGCTGCGCTCGTCAACGATCTCACGGGCGGCCGACCCATCTACGACGAGCTTTACGAGCGTTCGCGCGGGCAGGGCGCGAGAGGCTCGCGCCGCCGCGTCATGGCGGAGCTTTGCGTCGCGGCGGGAAGCGCGATGGAGGGTCGATGCGTCTCTGCGATCGACTGGGGAGCGCACGGCTACGTCATGAATGTGCGGCGCGGCACGATCGAGCTTCTGCCGCAGGGCAGCCTCATGCTCAAGGCGGGCGACATGCTCTATGTGCTGACTGAGGAGGGCGAGCTTGGAGCGCTGGAAAGAGCGGCAGGGGAGGCAAGCGGCGGCTTTTCGCGCGACTGACGGAGATGTGCTTCTGCGTGCAGCATTTCGACGCTGCACGCGTTTTTTTGACTATACAAAAGAAGACGAATCGCGTAGAATAGAGTGTATGTGGCGGCAAAGACGCAGGCGATTTTTTGTAGTCGTCAGAAATGTTCTTGACAAGTCGCCTGCACTGTGATAACATGCAAATCATATAAATTTGGTATGAATTTTGCTGCTGCAAAAGCGGCAGTCACAAGGATGTGATTTTATGAGCATGATAAGGCTTGCTGCCATCAAGAAAAGCTATGAGAGCGCGGCGGGCGAGGTCACGGCGCTAAAGGGCGTCGACCTCGAAATCGAGCGCGGCGAGATCTATGGCATCATCGGCCTTTCGGGCGCGGGCAAGTCGACCTTGATCCGCTGCATCAACATGCTGGAGCGGCCGACCGAGGGCAAGGTCATCATCGACGGCAAGGATTTGACCGCGCTCAGCGAGGCCGAGCTTCGCGAAGAGCGCAAGGGCATCGGCATGATCTTCCAGCACTTCAACCTGCTGTCCTCGGCGACCGTCTACGACAACGTCGCCTTCCCCCTGCGCCTTTCCGGTACGGACGAGAAGCAGATCCGCACGAAGGTCGAGCCGCTCCTCGCGCTCGTCGGACTCGCCGACAAGGCGCAGCAGTATCCGTCTCAGCTCTCGGGCGGGCAGAAGCAGCGCGTCGGCATCGCGCGGGCGCTCGCGTCCGATCCGAAGGTGCTCTTGTCGGACGAGGCGACGAGTGCGCTCGATCCGCAGACGACGAAGTCGATCCTGCATCTCATCGCAGACATCAACAAGAAGCTCGGCCTGACCGTCGTCATCATCACGCATGAAATGCAGGTCATCAAGGATATATGCGACAAAGTCGCCGTCATCGAGGGCGGCGTCATCGCCGAAAAAGGCTCCGTGCTCGACATCTTCACGAAGCCGAAAGAAAGAATCACGCGCGAGTTCGTCAGCACGCTCCTGTCGAACGATCTGCCGATCAACTACCGCAAGAAGGAACTTTCGCCTGAGCCTGTCGAGGGCGGCGAGCTGCTCCTTCGCCTGACGTTCCTCGGCGAACGCGCTGACGATCCCGTCATCGCCGATGTCATCCGGCGCTTTTCCATCGAGGTGTCCATTCTTTACGGCACGCTCGACCAGATCAAGAGCGTGCCCTACGGGCGCATGATCGTCGGCATCAAGGGCGAGCAGGTAGAGATCGACCGTGCGCTCTCTTACCTCGATACGCGTGATCTTACGAAGGAGGTGATCGGCTATGTCCGCTGATATGCTGCCGCTCCTTACGAAGGCGCTCGGCGAGACGGTCTACATGGTCGTCGTCTCGATGATCGTCGCGAGCCTCATCGGCATCCCGCTCGGCGTGCTGCTCGCAACGACGGCGAAGGGGCAGATCCTCGAATGTATGCCTTTGAACCGCGCCATCGGCGCTGTTGTCAACGCGCTTCGTTCGATCCCGTTCATCATCCTGATGGTCGCGATCATCCCGTTCACGCGCTTCATTGTCGGGACATCCATCGGCACGACGGCGGCGATGGTGCCGCTCGTCCTCGCCTCGATCCCGTTCATCGGACGTCAGGTCGAGACGTCGCTTCGGGAAGTGCCAGCAGGACTCGTTGAAGCCGCGCTTTCGATGGGCGCTACGCCCTATCAGATCGTGCGGCGCGTGCTTTTGCCTGAGTCCATGCCGAGCATCGTCGCTCAGCTCACGACCGTCGTCATCGCCCTCGTCGGTGAGTCGGCGATGGCGGGCGCGATCGGCGGCGGCGGTCTCGGCGATCTCGCGATCCGCTACGGGTATCAGCGCTTTCGCCCCGACATCATGATCGCGACTGTCGTCATCCTCATCGTCCTCGTGCAAATCGTCCAGTTCCTAGGCAACCGCCTGGCGAACGGCTTGAATAAAAAGTAACTTTCATGAAAGCGGGCGAAGGTGCAGCCTCGTCGGCTTTCACCGAAGAGTCCCATTCACAAGGAGGAAAAATTATGAAGAAACTATTCGTCATCCTCGCGGCGCTCACGCTCTCCGTCCTTGCCCTTGCGGGCTGCGGCGGACAAAGTGCATCCAAGACCATCAAGGTCGGCGCGACGCCTGTGCCGCACGCTGAGATCCTTGAGACGATCAAGCCGCTCTTGGAAAAGGAAGGATACAAGCTTGAAATCGTCGAGTTCACCGACTATGTGCAGCCGAACATCGCGCTGAACGACAAGGAGCTTGACGCGAACTTCTTCCAGCATCTGCCATACCTTGACAACTTCATTTCCGAGCACAAGGAAATGAAGCTCGCGAACGCCGGCGGCGTGCACATCGAGCCGATGGGCGTCTACTCGCGCAAGATCAAGAAGCTCGACGAGCTCTCTGACGGCGCGTCCGTCGCGATCCCGAACGACCCGACGAACGGCGGCCGCTCGCTCCTGCTTCTTGAAAAGGCTGGCCTTTTGAAGCTCAGGGAAGGCGCGGGCACGAACCCGACGGTGCATGACATCACGGAGAACAAGAAGAACCTCAAGTTCCAGGAAGTCGAAGCCGCGCAGGTGCCGCGCACGCTCGATGACGTCGATGCCGCCGTCATCAACACGAACTATGCGATGCAGGCGAACCTCGTTCCGACGAAGGATGCGCTCTTCATGGAAGACAGCACTTCGCCCTACGTCAACATCGTCGCCGTGCGCACGGGCGACGAGAAGCGTCCCGAGATCCAGGCGCTGATGAAGGCGCTGAGATCCGAGGAAGTCAAGAAGTTCATCGACGAGAAGTACAAGGGCGCGATCGTCCCCGCGTTCTAAGATCGGAATCAAACACAAAGAAGGAGCTGCCGCGACGGTGCGGCAGCTCCTTCTTTGTGTTTGATGCGTTGTAAGACGTTTTAACTTGTATGCCCGGCGTCACCTCGAAAGCGGTAGCCGACGCCCCAGACGGTTTCGATGTAAATGGGCGTGGCGGGGTTCGGTTCGATCTTTTCGCGGATGCGGTTGATGTGAACCATGACGGTCGCCGTGTCGCCGAGGGCGTCCATGCCCCAAATGCGGTCGAAGAGCTTGTCCTTGCTGAAAGCGATGCCGGGATTCTCCGCGAAGAAGAGTAGGAGGTCGAATTCGCGGCGCGTGAGAGAGACTTCCTTACCGTCCGTGAAGACGCGGCGCGCTTCGGGGCAGATTTCGAGTCCGCCGGTGAAGATGCTGCCCGACTTTTGCACCGTCTTTTGCGTGAGGCGCTCGTAGCGTGCGATATGCGCCTTGACGCGAGCCGTGAGTTCATTGGGGCTGAAGGGCTTGACGATGTAGTCGTCGGCGCCGAGGCCGAGGCCGCGAACCTTGTCGATTTCCTCCTGACGTGCCGAGACCATGAGGATCGGCGTGTCTTTTTCCCGGCGGATGGCGCGGCAGATGGAGAAGCCGTCCGCACTTGGCAGCATGAGGTCGAGCAGAATGAGGTCGAAGTCTTCGTCAAGCGCCTTTTCTTCGCCCTTTTTGCCGTCGGCGATGATTTCCACGGAAAAGTCGTTGGCTTCGAGGTAGTCGCGCTCAAGCTCTGCAATCGCTTTGTCGTCCTCGATGATCAGGATGCGTTTCATGCGTCGCCCCTTCTTTCTTCAGTCGTGTCTTCTTGTCGCGGCAGGGTGATCTTGAGGATGAGTCCGCCCGCTGGATTCGCCTCAGCGCGGATCGTGCCGTGGCACGCGCAGATGATTTCGCGTGCGATGGCCAGTCCCAGGCCGCTGCCCTTGCTCGTGTCGGTGCGTGCGCGGTCGGTGCGGTAGAAGGTGTCGAAGAGCTTGCCCAAGGCTTCTGCCGGCACGCCCTGTCCGTTGTCGGTGAAGCTCAGGCGGACGGTTTCTCCCGCTTCTTCAATGTGGATGTGAAGCGCGGCGGGCACGTCTTCGCGGCGGTACTTGATGCTGTTTTCGAGGAAGTTTTCAAGGACGCGCGGGAACTGCGTGCGGTCGATGGCGGCGCGGCACGGCCTGCCGTCAGAAGAGAAGGAAAGCGCGAGGCCGCGCACGGCGAACAAGTCGCTTCGATCTCTTGCGAAGTCGGCGAGGTAGTCGGCGAGGGCGACGCTTTCCAGATGAAAGGGAATCTTCTTGAGGTCAAGCTTCGAGAAGAGAAAGAGGTTTTCAACCATGTTTTCCATCAGACAGGCGCTTTCGTGAATTTGCTCGATGTAGCGGCGTTCCTTCTCAGGGCTTTTGGCGATGCCGTCGAGGATGCCGCTCGCGTAGCCCTTGATGGCGGTCAGGGGCGTCGCTAGATCATGCGAGATGCCCGCGATGAGTTCCTTGCGATTCTCGTCATACTTTTCGCGCCGCGCTTTTTCCTCTTTGAGTGACTGCCGCATGAAGTCGAAGGAGCGACCGACCGCGCCGATCTCGTCCGCTGAATCGATGGCGGGGGAGGCGTCAAGGTTGCCGCGGCGGATTTCTTCGGCGGCGATCTTGAGCTTTTCCAAGGGCGAGAGGATCTGCTCGGAGAGCAGGCGTGCGAGATAGCGGCCGAGCGCCGTGATGACGATGGCCATGGCCGCGAGGAAGATGTAGGCGAGGATTTCCCATACATCGTGCAGCGGATCTTCTTCCTTTGGCGCACGCGCGTGGAACGGGATGGGGCCGCGCGCGATGACGACGGTGCGCGTTTTCTCTGCGCGATAGAGGAGTGCGAGACCGCGCTCATCCCAGCGCAGGAAGGAGCGAGAGCTGTCGGCGATCATTTGGACGTCTTGCAGGAGTTCCTGTGGGTCGGCGCCAGGGGAGGCGTAGACGGTCTCGCCGTTCTTGGCGATGAGGCTATCGATCCCCCATCGCTCAAGTGCACGGCAGTCCGCCTCCATCTCGCTGACCTTCTTGCCGCTATCGGCCTTCGCCTTGAGGGAGCTTACGGCAAGCTGTATGGAAAGTGCCTCGCGCTTGTCCTGCCACAGGAGCGCAAGCTCCGCGTCGCGGATCGTGCCCGTCGTCTTGAGCCCCGCGAAGAGCAGGCCGCCGAGTACGAGCAGGAAGCCGACGGGAAGCGCGATCATCAGGAAGTTGGTCAAGAGGATGCGCTTTTTGAGGGAAATGTCTCGGAGTTTAAGCATGGAGGCCTCCTTAGTTGCCACAAGGATGATGTTTGTCTCCCATTATACAGGAAATATCCGATTTTGTGTCGGCTCTTGCAACTGTTTCCCTTTTGTTTCGTTTTTGTTTAGCTTTCGTTTGTTGGGGATTTAAGCGCACGCCGTATACTTGAACCATGCAAGGGGCGAGCACATGAGCCGCCCAGCAGAGGCATTTATGACATGACGTTCAATGTAAAAGGAGGCTTTCCAAATGGAAAACAAAATCATGGAAACGGCGAAGGGTATCTTCTCGGCGAAGAATTTGAAGCGCGCAGGCGTCGTCGCCGCTCTCGGCGCGGTGCTCGCGGGCGGTGGCGCTTATTGGCATCACGGGCAGGAGGTCGCCGCCAAGGAGCGCGTCAGCGAGGCGCGCACGCAGATGGTTCGGACGCAGGCGGAGAAGGAAGGCTTCGCGCTCTTGTCGGAGGATGCGGTGCGCACGCTCGTCGCCGACGCCATCGGCGTGGATGAGACGGCGGTGACTTACCGAAGGATCGAGCTTACGGAGAATCGCGCGAAGGGGATGAAGCACGATGACGACAAGCACAAGGGGGGGCATCGTGAGGGGGATCATCGAGATCAGAAGGACAAGCACGAGAGAAAGGATCATCGCGGCGATCAGCCGAAGGATGTACATGACAGGCAGATGCCGGCGCCGGACGCTCCCGCGCCGCAGCAGAAGTCGCCTGCTCTGGTGCCTGATGCACAGCAGCCGCCTGCCCCTGCACCGGATGCTGCGAGTCCTGCTCCTGGCACGGCGTCCGCTGCTCCTGCGCCGAACCGCGCATTGTTCCAGCCCGTGTATCGCGTGAAGTGCTATGCAAACAATGTGAAGTATGAACTGATCCTCGATGCGCAGTCAGGCGCGGTGCTCTACCGCGAGATTGATGACTGAGGAGGAAGAAGGGACGTACCGCAAAGACGGTGAATATTATAGAAAACCCCGCCAAGGCTTCACGGGCTGCGGCGGGGTTTCGTGCGCCGCGAGGTCTTTTTCCATCCATATCATATCGTACCAGCGGTCGAACTTGTAGGCGCATTGGTGGAAACGCCCCGCGAGACGATAGCCGATATGCTCGTGGAATTTCCAGCTGTTTTCCGTCAGGTAGGGATCGTCCGTTGTACGCGGGACGGCGATGCAGGCATTGAGACTGACGATGTTCATGCGGCGAAGCTCGTCTTCCAAGACGAGGCAAAGTCTCTTGCCGAGACCTCTGGCGTGCGCTTCCTCTTTGATGTAGATGGTGCTTTCCGCCGCCCAAGCATAAGCGGCGCGCGGATGGAGCGGCGAAGCGTAGGCGTAGCCGAGCGCCTCGCCTGCGCGTTCTGCAACGATGTAGGGATAGTGCGCGAGCGTCCTCTCGATGCGCGTGCGAAATTCGTTTGCAGACGGCGCCTCGTACTCGAAGGAGATTGCCGTATGGAGCACGTAGGGGCGATAGATCGCCGAGAGCTGTGCCGCGTCTTCAGGCCGTGCGGCGCGAAGAGAGATACCGTCGATATATGTTGTCATCTGGGGAATGCCTCCTGCTCGGGTTGCTCGGGCTTCAAAAGAGAGCCTGCCGCATGACGAACATGCGGCAGGCTCTCTTCGTGGCTTCGGTATGTATTGGCGCATTGCTTATGCGCCGACATCGACCTTTGTGTTGCGCGTGGGGTTCTTCGCGGCTTCGGCGGCATTTTGCATCTGGCGTATGTAGGCGGCTTTCGCCTGCTGCAGCACAGACGGCGTATGGCGTGCGGCCGTCTCGACGATGCGCTTGTTCGCCTGCTGGAAGGCGGACGAGCCGACCTTCGTGTCGTTGCCGAAGGGCGAGGATTTGGAAACGGCGTTCGCGGCGCGTGAGGCACGCGATGCCGACTGCTGAGCGAGGACAAAAGCTTCTTCGTTTGCCTGCTGGAATTTCGATGAGCCGACTTTCGTGTCGTTGCCGAAGGGCGAGGCCATGTAGACGGCCTTTGCTTCGCGTGCCGACTTTGCAATCGAGCGGTCGGCGAGCTGTGCTGCTTCTTCGTTTGCCTGCTGGAACTTCGACGTGCCGAGCTTCGTATCGTTGCCGAGGATTGAGCCCATGTAGTACGCCTTGGCGGCTCGGGCGGAGCTGGCGATCGAGCGGTCGGCGAGGGCGATCGCCTCCTCGTTCGACTGCTGGAACTTTGACGTGCCGATCTTTGTGTCATTGCCGAAGGGCGAGGACATGTAGATCTCCTTCGCCGCGCGTGCAGACTGCGCGATCGAGCGATTGGCAAGCTGCTCTGCTTCCTTGTTTGACTGCTGAAATTTCGAGGTACCGAGCTTCGTATCGTTGCCGAAGGGCGAAGACTTGTAGACTTCCTTTGCCTCGTGCCATCCTTGGGCGGCCTTCTGGCGTCCTACTTCGGCGAGGTTCAAGTTGATCTTCTCGAACGTTGCCGAGCCGTAGGGGTTGACTGAAATTGAAGAGATGCTCATCGTTCTTTCCTCCCTGCTTCCCTGCCGGGTCATGCTGATGATTCACACGGAATCTTCCTAGGATATTCTCCCCATATTATAACAAATATTTCTTTTGCCTTCAATGTCTTCTCAGAATATTTCCTAACCTAGAATATCATTGACAATCGCTCCCGTTCTAGTGTAATATTAAAGAAGAATTGGCAGGGGCTTTTGCCCTTGCCGGAAGGTTTCGCAGACGGCGCACGAACTTTCTGTGCCTCGTCTGTATCGCCGCCGGGCAAAGCCGGGGGAAGGACTAGGGGGTATTTTACAAATGGCAGTAAAAGTAGCGATCAATGGTTTCGGACGTATCGGCCGCCTCGCGTTTCGTCAGATGTTTGATGCAGAGGGCTATGAAGTCGTAGCCATCAACGATCTCACGAACCCCAAGATGCTCGCGCACCTCTTGAAGTATGATTCGACGCAGGGCAAGTACGAATACGCGGACAAGGTGGAAGCCGGCGAGGACTCCATCACGGTCAACGGTAAGAAGATCAACATCTATAAGGAAGCCGATGCCTCGAAGATTCCTTGGGGCAAGCATGACGTCGACGTCGTACTCGAATGCACGGGCTTCTATACCTCGAAGGAAAAGGCTTCGGCGCATCTCGCCGCCGGCGCGAAGAAGGTCGTCATCTCGGCGCCTGCCGGCAACGATCTGCCGACGATCGTCTTCAATGTCAACCACAAGATCCTGAAGCCTGAGGACAAGATCATTTCGGCGGCTTCTTGCACGACGAACTGCCTTGCTCCGATGGCGAAGGGCCTCAACGACCTCGCGCCGATCCAGAGCGGCATCATGGCGACGATCCATGCCTACACGGGCGATCAGATGACTTTGGACGGCCCGCAGCGCAAGGGCGATCTGCGCCGCAGCCGCGCCGCTGCCGTCAATATTGTGCCGAACTCGACGGGCGCGGCGAAGGCGATCGGTCTCGTCATCCCCGAGCTCAAGGGCAAGCTCATCGGCGCTGCGCAGCGCGTCCCGACTCCTACGGGTTCGACGACGCTTCTCTTCGCTGTCGTCAAGGGTGAGGTCACGGTCGAGCAGATCAACGCGCAGATGAAGAAGGAAGCGACGGAGTCCTACGGCTACAACGAGGACGAGATCGTCTCCAGCGATATCGTCGGCATGCGCTACGGCTCGCTCTTCGATGCGACGCAGACGATGGTCAGCCCCATCGGTGACGGCAACACGCAGGTGCAGGTTGTTTCGTGGTACGACAACGAGAACAGCTACACGAGCCAGATGGTTCGCACGATCAAGTACTTTGCTGAACTGAAGTAAGGAAAGCACGAATAAATTCAGCGCTTTCTGAGAGCGAGAGCGGTCGGCGAAATACGGGAGAGGCGAAGCTAGCGCGCCTTTCTGAAAAAATCAGCTGAGTCAAGATCCATGAGGTCCGGCCGCGTTTGGGCCGGGCCTCTGTTCTTTTTATGGGAGGATTTTTATGAACAAGAAGACGATTAAGGACATCGACGTCAAGGGCAAGAAGGTCTTCGTGCGCGTCGATTACAATGTGCCGTTCGATGACAAGATGAATATCACGAATGACACGCGCATGGTGCGCACGCTGCCGACGCTCAATTATCTTCTTGACGGCGGCGCGGCGCTGATCCTCGCGTGCCACATCGGACGCCCGACGGAGGCGAAGGAGGAGAAGTTCTCGACGAAGCATCTCGTCAAGCACCTTTCGGAACTCCTGAAGAAGGATGTGAAGTGGGCGTCCGACTGCGTAGGGCCTGAGGCCGAGAAGGCGGCTGCGGACTTGAAGCCTGGTGAGGTGCTGCTCCTCGAAAACCTGCGCTATCACAAGGAAGAGAAGAAGAACGATCCCGTTTTCGCCAAGCAGCTTGCCTCGCTTGCGGACGTCGCCGTTGATGATGCCTTCGGCGTCGCGCACCGCGCTCATGCCTCGAATGTCGGCATCGCTTCTGATCTTGAAACGGTCGCAGGGTTCCTCATGGAGAAGGAGATCAACTACATCGGCAAGACGCTCGAAGCACCCGCGCATCCTTTCGTCGCTATCATCGGCGGCGCAAAGGTCTCGGATAAGATCGGCGTCATCAGCAACATGATCGAGAAGGTCGACACGATCATCATCGGCGGCGGCATGGCGCATACGTTCGATGCGGCCAAGGGGCTGCCGATCGGCGATTCACTGTGCGAGCCGGACAAGATGGATCTCGCGAAGGAGCTTCTCGAAAAGGCGAAGGCGAAGGGCGTCAAGGTCATCCTGCCGCTCGATGTCGCCGTCGCGAACATGTTCCCGCTCGCTGACGAGGCGAAGTTTGCTTCCGAGGGCAAGACGAAGGTCGTTGCGGTCGACAAGGTGGAGAACGGTTGGCAGGCGCTCGACAGCGGCCCGAAGACATCTGAGGCGTATGTCGAAGCGCTGAAGGGCGCGAAGACGATCATTTGGAATGGTCCGATGGGCGTCTTCGAGTGCGACGAGTTCGCCAAGGGCACGCTCGCAGTCGCGAAAGCCGTCGCCGATGCGACGGAGGCGGGCGCGACGAGCATCGTCGGCGGCGGCGATTCCATCGCGGCGCTGAAGAAGACGGGGCTTTCGGACAAGATTTCGCACATCTCGACGGGCGGCGGTGCGACGCTGGAGTTCCTTGAGGGCAAGGTTCTGCCGGGCATCGCGGCGATTGCCGAGAAGTAAGAGCTTCTGCGAGATGGCGTACAGCGTCCGCAAAGTTGGATGCTCGTGCTCGCCGCAAAAGAAGCAGGAGGAAGATAGAAGATTTGCGGGAGCGCGTGTCGCTTTGACGTGCTCCCGATGTTCCATACGAGGAGGAAGATTTTATGGCAAGAAGGCCCATCATTGCAGGCAACTGGAAGATGAACAATACGATCGCCGAGGGTGTAGCGCTCGTCAAGGAGCTTATGCCGCTCGTGAAGGATGCAAAGGACGTCGACGTCGTTGCTTGCCCGACGGCGACGGCGCTCGCCGCTGTGGCAGAAGCCGTCAAAGGCTCGAACATCCACATCGGCGCACAGAACGTACATTGGGAGAAGAGCGGCGCCTATACGGGCGAGATTTCGACGGCGATGCTCAAGGAGATCGGTGTCGACTACTGCGTGCTCGGCCACTCCGAACGCCGCGAGTACTTCGGCGAGACGGACGAGGGTGTCAACAAGCGTGCCAAGGCTGCCTATGCGGCGGGCATCACGCCGATCATCTGCTGCGGAGAACCACTTGAAATCCGCGAGGCGAACACCTACATCGACTTCGTGACGAAGCAGATCAAGGCGGCACTCGACGGCTTCTCTGCCGATGAGGTCGCTCATCTCGTCATCGCCTACGAGCCGATCTGGGCGATCGGCACGGGCAAGACGGCGACCTTTGAGCAGGCGGAGGAAGTCTGCGCCGCCATTCGCGCGACGGTTGCCGAGGTATTCAACCAGGCGGCGGCAGATGCCATCCGCATCCAGTACGGCGGCAGCGTCAAGCCCGCAACGATCGCAGGACTCATGGAGAAGCCGAACGTCGACGGCGCTCTTGTCGGCGGCGCGTCGCTCAAGGCGAAGGACTTCAGCGAGATCGTGAAGTTCTGACGAGAAGGAAACCTTTTGAGCGGCACTGCAGACGCGATGCCGCTCCTTTTGGGGAGCAGCCTCTATGGGCGGCTTCCTGCAATATTTGCAACATACTCCATAGGAAAGGGGTAGATCTATGGCAACTTTGAAACATGCACCGGTCGCGCTCATCATCATGGATGGCTGGGGAATCGGCGACCCGAAAGACCCGACGAACGCCATCGCCGTTGGAAAGACGCCTGTCTTGGACGGCCTCACGGCAAAATACCCGCATGCCCAGCTGCAGGCATCGGGTGAGTACGTCGGCCTGCCTGACGGGCAGATGGGCAACTCCGAGGTCGGGCATACGAACATCGGCGCAGGACGCATCATCTACCAGGAGCTCACGCGCATCACGAAGGCGATCGCCGACGGTACGTTCTTCGAGAACAAGGCGCTGCTCCATGCCATCGCGGGTGCGAAGAAGTCGGGCGGCGCACTGCACCTCCTCGGCCTCGTTTCGCCGGGCGGCGTGCACAGCCACGAAAAGCACCTCTACGGGCTTCTTGAAATGGCGAAGCGGAACGGTATCGAGAAGGTCTATGTGCATGCCTTCCTCGACGGCCGCGACGTGCCTCCGACGAGCGCGGCGGGCTATCTTGCCGAACTCGAAGAGAAATGCCGCGAGATCGGCGTCGGCGAGATCGCGACGATCGCGGGACGTTACTACGCCATGGATCGCGACAAGCGCTGGGAGCGCGTCGAGAAGGCGTATGACGCCATCGCCAAGGGAGACGGCGTGAAGAAAGCGACGGCGAAGGAAGCCATCGAGGCCTCGTATGCGGAGAAGGTGACGGATGAGTTCGTCGTTCCTGCCGCCATCGGCGGCTATGCGGGCATGAAGAAGGGTGACGGCGTCATATTCTTCAACTTCCGCCCCGACCGCGCGAGAGAACTCACGCATGCCTTCACCGACACGAAATTCGACGGATTCCCGCGCGTCGAAGGGCTTGATCTCGCGTTCACGACTATGACGCAGTACGAGGAAGGCATGAACGTTGAAATCGCCTATCCGCCCGAGAGCATCAAGAACACGCTCGGCTCGATCATCGAGCAGAAGGGCTTGACACAGCTTCGCATCGCCGAGACGGAGAAGTACGCGCATGTCACGTTCTTCTTCAACGGCGGCGTCGAAGAGCCGTACAAGGGTGAGGACCGCATCCTCGTGCCCTCGCCGAAGGTGGCGACATACGATCTGCAGCCCGAGATGAGTGCGCTCGAAGTCACAGACAAGGTCGTCGCTGCTATTGAGTCGGGCAAGTACGACTTCATCATTCTGAACTATGCGAACGGCGACATGGTCGGTCATACGGGCGTCATGGAAGCCGCCGTCAAGGCGGTCGAGACGGTCGATGCCTGCGTCGGCCGCTTCGTCGAAGCGGCGCAGAAGATGGGTGGCGAGGTTTGCATCATCGCCGATCACGGCAACGCTGACCGCATGGTTGACCACGCGACGGGGCAGCCCTTCACAGCGCATACTACGAATCCCGTGCCGTTTATATGCGTGTCCGACCGCGTGAAGAAGGCGCATAACGGTGCACTATGCGATATCGCACCGACGCTCTTGACGCTCGCAGGGCTCGAAATTCCGCCCGAAATGACGGGCAAACCCCTCGTGGAAATGAAGTGAGGTTTGTTTTGCGGCGGGGGAAGGCAAGGCTTTTCCCCGCTATGTTTTTGTCAACGAAAGGAGAACGCAAGATATGAAAAAATCCGTTTGGAAGTCCTTCACCGCCCTCCTCGGCGTCCTTCTCGTCACCCTTCTCATCGCAGGCTGCGGACAGAAGGAAGAGCCGGAAGTCAGCATGGAATCCCTCGGCAAGGCGCTCCTCCAGGAAGACAAGGCCGGCATGGAGAAGTTCGGCATCAAGGAAGGAGAAGTCCGCGGTGCCTTCATGAAATCCTTCGTCACGGCCTTTAAGGCTGCTTCAGGCGGGCTTTTCACGAACGATCAAGCGCAGCAGATCGGCGAGGCTTGCCTCAATGCATTGAAAAAATGCAATGTGAAGGCAAAGACGCTGGAAAAGAAGGACGACAAGGCGAAGGTCGAACTGACGATCGATACGATCGACGCAAGTTCGATAGATATGGATAAGATTGCGGAAGAGACGCAGGCGGGCGCTGCGAAAGATGCTGAGCTGGATACGCTCATGGACGCGTTTATGAAGAACTTTGCCAAGGCGATCGAGGGACTCCAACCGAAGGGCACGAAGACGATCCAGGTGGAATGCACCTATGACAGCTCTAAGGGCGTATGGCTGCCGAACGATATGGTGGGCACGTCGGATAAGATTCTCGAAACCGCAGGAGGAGATCTGATGAAATAACAGCATAAGCGTGACTTCTTGGAATTTCATAGTAAAAAACGGTCGGAACTCAAAAGCTCCGGCCGTTTTTGGTATCGTTTTGTATTAAGAGAGGCTTCAGAAGAACATCGACAGCAGCGTTCCGACATTGGCATAGGAATTCATGCTCGTCAAGGAGCCTGCCGATGTATAGGCGAGCGCGCGCTGGTAGTTGGGGCCGAGCATCTGCTGCGCCGACGGGAAGATCTTGTCACGCTGCGTCTTGGCGAAGTCGACCTTCTTTTCTGTCGCACCCGCAAGGCCGTTTTTGCCAAGGATGTTCTCGACGCGGTTCGGCTCTTCCTTGAGCGCCTTCGTCAGCGCCGCGTCATTGACGGAGAGCGTGCCCGACGACGAGTTCACCGTTATGCCGACTTGGCGCAGGGTGTCCGCCTTGTATGAAGCGTCGCCGAAGAGCTTTTCCATGCCCGAAGCACGACTTGAGACGTCGGAGTAGTCGCCGAACATCTTGATCGTGTCGTTGTAATCCGAGACGAAATCTTTGACGTTCTTGATCGCGGCTTCCGTGTTCTTCTTCGTGTCCGCTTCGGTCGCGCCCGTGACGTTGAAGTTCGTGTTCTTCAGTGCCGCAGATGTCTTGGAAAGAGAGTTCATCGCCGTATCGAACGTTTTGTAGAAGCCGTCGGAGGCTTCGTGGTAAGACTTCAGTACGGCGCGCGTGTTCGCCTTGAGGTTCATCAGGGCGTAGGCGTTCGAGCCGAAGCCCTGCGAGTTTAAGAGCGAGGAAAGCCCCTTGGAAGCGCGGGAGGACTGCGTTCCAAAAAGCGAATTGCCCGCAGTGCCCATTCCGCCGAAAAGCGAGTAGCCGCTCTTCTGTGCAAAGCGGTACATGCCGTAGTTCGCTTGCGTCATGGAATATATCGTTGGCATGATGACCAGCTCCTTTCGAGAATGTAAGATAGCATTGATTCTTCACGAGAAAATATACCGTTTCATTGAGTATATCGAAAGGTGGGAGGAATTTCTTTAGTATCTGGATTGCTCACAAGCGACCAAAATGCTGGTACCAGCTGTAGACGATGCTCTCTTTGTTCGCTGCGATGCCTTTGAGCAGACGGTTCAAATCTTTTGTCGGAATGCCGCTGTGATTATGTGCAACGATGGGATTGCCCGTTGGCGGAATCCAAATTTTTGTGGCGTTTGGTGTTGGTACACCTTTACAAACATGTATGTGTACAGGTTCGTCATTTTCGTTTGACCAGAAAAAGAGACGGTAACCGAATAACTCACCCCACGTCGGCAATGATTTCACCATCCTCGCGTGCGATCTCCCAGATTAGAGCGCTGTTTCGCTGAACGAAATTGAGCAGCTCGGTGCGCTCGTCCTCGCTAAAGCCGCTGTAGCTTACGAACGAGATGCTTGGCAGCAGGATTTCTGCCGTATCAAAGCCGTTTTCTGCTGCACGCTCCATATAGACCAAGATGCTTTCGCCCTTTTGAGCGGATTGGTGTATATCGGAAAATGTTGTGACGATGCCGTTGATCGTGCTGTAATGATGCTTCATGACGCACCTCCTCTTCTGAATATCTGCTACATCAAATATAGAGGAGGTGCCGCGCTTTGTCAAATGGGAATTTCTCCTTGCCCCAAGGCTTTTCTTATGATATAATCATTCAGTCACAGGACAGTTGGTTCGAATATTTTAGTTTGAGCCTTCCCTGCTCCCGAGGGAGCCACAGACCATAGAGGAGGTGTTTTTGTGAGAAAATACGAGGTTATCTTTATCGTGAAGCCGATGGAGGAGGAAGCGACGAACGCTGTTATTGAGAAGTTCGTCAAGCTGATTCAGACGAACGGCGGCACGATCGACAAGGAAGACCGTTGGGGCAAGAAGCGTCTGGCGTATGAGATCAAGGATTACACGGACGGCTACTACTGCTTGCTCAATGTCACGGCTGAGCCTGCCTGCATGAAGGAGTGTGACCGCGTCATGAAGATCACCGACGATCTTCTGAAGCACATGATCGTGCGCGCGGAGGAGCTCATCGCGGCCGGCGAGAAGGCTGAGGCCGAGACGGAAGCCGGCGAGGCAGAGTAAGCTGAGGGAGGAAATGCCATGAACAAGGTGCTTTTGACCGGAAATCTCGCCCGCGATCCCGAGGTGCGCTACACGCAGAGCGGCAAGGCGGTCGCTTCGTTTTCGCTCGCCGTGAACCGCCGCTTCGGCAAGGCGAACGACGGGCAGCAGCCGTCGGCAGACTTCATTTCCATCGTCGCATGGGAGAAGCTCGCGGAGTTCTGCGGTAACTATCTGACGAAAGGCAGCCGCATCCTCGTCGAGGGGCGTCTGCAGGCGAGAAGCTACGATGCACAGGACGGCTCGAAGCGCTATGTGACGGAAGTCGTCGCAAACGACATCGAGTTCGCCGGCTCGCGTCCGCAGGGCGCGGGTGCGCCGGGCACACCGATGCAGAGCAGTGCGCCGAGCCATCAGCCGCCTGCCGGACAGGAGTCCTTCGGCCCTTCCATACCCGATGAGGAGATCCCATTCTAAACAGGGGAGGGAATTGATTTGATCAGACGTGACAGAGGCAGACGTTCGCGCCGCAAGGTTTGCACGTTCTGCGTGGACAAGGTGGATGTCATCGACTATAAGGATGTCGCGAAGCTGCGCCGTTTCATCACGGAGCGCGGCAAGATCCTGCCGCGCCGCATTTCGGGCAACTGCGCGAAGCATCAGCGCCAGGTGACGCTTGCGATCAAGCGCGCGCGCAACATTGCGCTTTTGCCGTTCACTGCGGAGTAAGGAAGAGAGAGCCGAAAGGCTCTCTTTTTGTATGGATAAGGGATGGGAGGCGCTCCTATGGGCTTTTCCGTGAGCGATATGACTTTGCGCTCGCATCTCGCGGTCACGGCGTATCTCGTCATCGGGCCTCGTGATACGAAGGGGCGGCGCGTCGGCGAGATCGTCAAGGCGGCGGTGTGCGCGGGCTTCACGGCGGTGCAGCTTCGCGCGAAGGAGGAGAGCGCACGCGAGCAGATCGCGCTGCTCGGCGAGGCGGCGCGGGCGATCGAGGCGGCCGGCGCGGCAGCAAGCGTGCCGCTTCTCGTCGACGATCGGCTCGACGTCGCGCTCGCGGCGCGGGAGATGGGCGTCGCCGTCGCGGGCGTGCATGTGGGGCAGAAGGACGTGCCCGCGCATATTTGCCGCCGCCTTCTCGGGGAAGCGGCGATCGTCGGCCTGTCGGCGCATCCGCAGGATCTTCCTCGGCTTGCGCCTGAGGATTTGGCGGCTGCCGACTACATCGGCACAGGTCCTTTGCACGCGACGGCGTCAAAGCCCGATGCCGGCATCGAGGCAGACGGCAGCTTCCGTACGCGCAGCCTGGCGGAAATCGCCGCCTTCGCCCAAAAGAGTCCCGTGCCCGTGATCGTCGGCGGTGGCGTTAAGGCGGCGGATCTTCCCGCTGTCAAAGCGGCGGGCGCCGCCGGCTTCTTCGTGATCTCCGCCGTGGCAGCGGCGGCAGATGCGGAAGGTGCAGCAAGGGAAATGGTGGCGCGATGGAAGGACCGAGGCTGCCATTGAGGAATGACTTGCATATCACTGGGTAAATGTGCTATACTGAGTGCGGCAGGAAAGTAGTGGTGACACCATTTCTACATGCGGAAAGCCCCCCGAGGTTACAGCTTGGGGGGCTTTCCTGTTCCCATGATGCGAGCAGGGACTAACGCTCAGGCTTGTTGCCGGTTTCTCTCTCGTCAAGCCATCTGCAGAGATAGTGGCAGACTATTCCTGCCGCGACGGAGATAAGGAAGTTAGTAGTGACATTTTCCATATTCTACATGCACCTCCTTCCTGTGCCAGTCTGGAGGCGGCAACGAGCAAAGTATACCATATTCTGGGGAAAAAGAGAAGGTGCGGTCAACGTCAGCCGTTCGTTTGCGCCCTTTGGGCTTGACTTACGGGACGTTTTCGCATACGACTTGTTACCCGTTCAGCTTCACCCCTTCGGGGTTCGCTTTACGGACAAGTCAGCAGCGGTCAACGTCAGCCGTTCGTCTGCGCCCTTTGGGCTTGACTTACGGGACGTTTTCGCATACGACCTATTTGCCAATCAGCTGCGCCCGTTGGGCTTGCTTCTTGGATAGGTCAGCAGCGGTCAACGTCGACCAATCACGCTTCGCCGTTGGCTCGCGTTCTTGGGACGTTTTCGCATACGACTTGTTACCCGTTCAGCTTCACCCCTTCGGGGTTCGCTTTACGGACAAGTCAGCAGCGGTCAACGTCAGCCGTTCGTCTGCGCCCTTTGGGCTTGACTTACGGGACGTTTTCGCATACGACCTATTTGCCAATCAGCTGCGCCCGTTGGGCTTGCTTCTTGGATAGGTCAGTAAAAAGGGCTGAAGCCAATGGCTTCAGCCCTGAAAATTCTTGGTGACTCCTATGGGATTCGAACCCATGAACCCGCCGTGAGAGGGCGGTGTCTTAACCACTTGACGAAGGAGCCGCATGAACACGACTTATTATATTACATATTCTGCAGTTTGGCAAGACTTTTTTTGAGACGATCGAGAGAATTTTTTTTGCCGAGCAGGAAGAGTACTTCCGTGAGGCCGCCCGGCGTGACTTTCTGCCCTGAGACGGCGATGCGAAGCGGCCACATGACGGCGCCCTTCTTTTCGCCGCGCTGTTCTGCGAAGGCGTCGAGCGCCGCGTTGATGGCGTCGGGAGTCCACGGCTCTATGCTTTCGAGCATCGGCAGCGCTTCGGGAAGGAGAGTGCGCGCCTTTTCCGGGTTCGTCTTGTTGCGCTTGTTCGTGTAGCAGTCGAGGTCGTAGTCGGGCATCTCGATGAGGAAATGGATCTGCTCTTTGATTTCGCCGAGGCGGCTGAGGCGCGGGCGCAGGACTTCGGCGGCGTAGTCCCACTTCTCGGCAAGTTCTGCTGGTAGGTCGCCGGCGAAGGGACGCGCGAGTTTGGCGAAGGCGTCGGACTCCATCGACTTGAAGTATTCGCCGTTCATCCAGTCGAGCTTCTTGTAGTCGAAGATGGCGGGCGACTTGCTGATGCCGTCTAGGGAGAACGCCCCGATGAGCTCTTCCATCGTGAAGATTTCCTGATTCGTGTCCTTGGGCGACCAGCCGAGGAGCGCGACATAGTTCGTGACGGCTTCGGCGAGGTAGCCTTTGTCGAGAAGCTGGCCGAAACTCGCTGCGCCGTGACGCTTCGAGAGCTTCGACACGGTGCCGTCTTCGCTCTTTCCCATGACGGGCGGCAGGTGGATGAACTCGGGCAGCTGCCAGCCGAAGAATTCGTAGAGCAGCACATGCTTGGGCGTCGAAGTGATGTACTCGTTGCCGCGGATGACGTGCGTGATCTCCATGAGGTGATCGTCTACGACGTTGGCGAAGTTGTACGTCGGCATGCCGTCGCTCTTCAAGAGAATCTGGTCTTCGAGTTCGCTGTTCTCGATCGTGATGCTGCCGAGGATCAGATCGCGGTACGTCGTCGAGCCGGTGAGCGGCATCTTCTGGCGGATGACGTAGGGCGTTCCCGCCGCAAGCTGGCGCTCGATTTCCTCGGGGGCGAGGTCGCGGCAGTGGCGGTCATAGCCGCCGAACTTTTCGGATTCCGGCTCGTGCGCATGATCTTTCGCCGAGCAGAAGCAGCGATAGGCGTGGCCGCTGGCGACGAGTTTTTCGGCATATTCCTTGTAGATCGCCTTGCGCTCGCTCTGCACATAGGGGCCGAAAGCGCCACCCTTTTCAGGGCTTTCATCGGCGATGATGTGTGCGGCGGCAAGACTCTCGTTGATGACCTCGCGTGCGCCTTCGACGAAGCGCTCCTGATCCGTGTCCTCGATGCGCAGGATGAAGTCGCCGCCCTGGGACTTCGCGAAGAGATAGCCGTAAAGCGCTGTGCGCAGATTGCCGATGTGCATGTAGCCCGTGGGACTGGGCGCGAAGCGCGTGCGTATACGATTGCTCAAGATGATTCCTCCCGATGCTCTTTTTGTGTCTATTCTAGTTTCTTGTTGTAGTATATCAGCAATGCAGGCGATGTGCAAACCACATACGGGGGTGAGAGAGTTCTAACTCGTATTCCTGAGGAGTCATGCTATAATGGACATATCCACAGAGGGGAAACACACCGAGTGAAAATTTTCTATTTAGGAAAGAAAAGGAGAGATCGAGATGAACAAGATGAAATCCATCCTCGCTGCAATCGCAACGGGACTCTTCCTGTGCGCACCGCAGGCGGCAGAGGCAGCAGCACCGCAGACTTCAGAGCCGCCCGTCCTCATGGTCGACGGCACGGGCAGGGCGGAGGCGGCGCCCGACTGCGCGACGATCTCGGTCGGCGTCGTCACGCAGGCAGCGGACGCGAAGACGGCGCAGGAGGAGAATGCAAAGAAGGCGCAGGCGGTGCAGCAGGCGCTTGTCGCAGCCGGCATCCCCGAGGCGAACATCCAGACACGCGGCTACTACTTCCAGCCGCTTTATGAACGCGAGACGCGCGAGAATGAGATCACGGGCTATCGCGCGGAGAACAATGTGACGGTGCGCATCGATGATCTCGCTGATGTCAGCCGTGTCATCGACCTCGCGCTCAAGAATGGTGCGAACAGCATATCTTCGCTGGATTTCGGCGTGAAGAATGCGGACAAGGTTCGCAAGATTGCCTTGACTGCTGCTGTCAATGACGCACGAAAAAAGGCGGACGAGCTTGCCGCCGCTTTGGGCAGGCGCGTCGTCGGACTGAAGGCCGTCTCGGAGAACACCTATCCGTTCGCTGAGCGCAGCGCGGGCGCGAAGATGCTCATGGCCGCCGATGCAGCTCCGACGCCGATTGCACCGGGCATGTTGGAGACGAGCGCCGAGGTGCATATCGAGTATTACTTGAGTGAGTGAGCGAGATTGGCGAGGAGTACCTGCTGGTAGACGTAAGCGTAAAAGGGGGAGGAGGCGATGGTCTCCTCCTTCTTTTATGCTTGCGATTAAGTCTATAATCCTAGAGCGAGATTGGCCGCATACGGCAGGGGACGCTCGCGGATGAATAATCATCAGGAACGTTCGCATTCTTATAGAGAAAAAAGTTTTGCATTTCAAAAAGAAAACGTTTGCTTTTCTGAAACCTGTAGAGTATAATAGAAAACGTAAGAAAGAAAACGTTTACTATATTCCCCGCTCCTATTATTTTCAAGGTTTGTTTACGGGAGACGCATAGCCGTTTCCCAATGATGAAGGAGGAAGTCACATGGAGGAGAAGAAATTCATTCTCACCATCAGCCGCCAATATGGCTGCGGCGGACGGGAGCTTGCCGGGCTGCTCGCGGAGAAGTTGGGCGTCCATCTCTACGATCGTCAGATCGTGCATCTTGCCGCGGCGAAGCTTGGCATCAACGATCTGAATGAGAAGGAGCTGCTTGAGTTTGAGAATACAGTGAAGCCACTGTCCTCGCGCTTCATCCCGTTTCACTCATTCGGCATGGCGATGGGGGAGTCGAGCCAGGGGATGTTTATGGCGGAGTCGAACGTTGTGCGCAAGCTCGCCGCCGACGGTCCCTGCATCTTCCTCGGACGCTGCGCGGACTATGCGCTCCGAAAGCGCGACGATGTATTTTCCGTCTTCGTTTGTGCGGACGACGACTACCGCGAGGAGCGCGGGCGCACGGTCTACGAGGGCAAGACGCTCAAGGAGCTGAATCGCGAGAACGAGAAACGCGCGCGCTACTATGACTACTATACGGGGCGCAAGTGGGGCGACGGAACGCACTATGATCTCGTTGTGAATACGAGTAAAGAACCGCTCGGAAAGATTGCGGACGGCATCATCGCCTACATCCGCACGGTCAAAGGCTGAGGAGGGCTTCCCATGTCGGACAAAAAGAGCAAATTCTGGCCGCGTATTGCGTATTCCTGCGGCACCTTCGGACATGATGTGTTCTATGCCATGCTCGCGACGTATTTCATGATCTTTGTCACGAGCAATCTGTTTCACTCCGAAAACCACGAACACGATGCTTATATGATCGGCATTGTGACGACGATCATCCTCGTCTTGCGCGTGGGCGAGCTCTTCCTCGATCCGTTCATCGGCAATACGATTGACAAGACGAAGACGCGCTGGGGCAAGTTCAAACCTTGGGTGATTGTGGGTGCGTTTGTCGCGGCGATTTCCCTTGCGATCCTCTTTACGGATATGGGCGGGCTGACAGTGTCGAATCCGATGCTCTACCTCGTCCTCTTCGCATTGCTCTATCTCATCATGGATGTGTTCTACTCGGCAAAGGACGTTGCGATCTGGTCGATGATTCCCGCCCTCTCGTTCGACTCGCGCGAGCGTGAGGTGACAGCGACTTATGCGCGTATCGGCTCGGTGTTCGGCGGTCAGTTGGTGACGGCTATCGTCATGCCCGTTGTCCTGTACTTCTCACTGAATGAAAATGGCGGCGCGGGAGACTCTGCGGGCTGGTTTGCGTTTGCCGTCATCGGCGGCGGCATCGCGACCCTCGGGGCGATCATCCTCGGCCTTGGCACGAAGGAAGAGGATTCCGCATTGCGCGAGAACAAGACGGAGACTTCGTTCAAGGACGTGTTCTCCGTGCTTATCAAGAACGATCAGCTGCTCTGGATCGCGATTGCGTATCTTGTTTTCGTTCTTGGGCAGAATATCATCAACAATTTCAACCTCTACTATTTCATCTATGTGCTTGGCGATGCAAAGCAGTTTTCGTTCCTCGGCGTGATCAACGTCATCATCGGTCTGCTCGCTGTGGCGCTTTTCCCGACGCTGACGGAGAAGTTCAGCCGTCGCAGGCTCTTCTTCGGCTCGGTCGCCGTGATGCTCGCCGGCATTGTTCTTTACGCGATGGCGGGCACGAGCGTCGTCATGACGCTCTTTGCCGCAGGTCTGTTCTCCCTGCCGCAGCCGCTGATCTTCCTCGTCGTGCTCATGACGATTACGGATACGGTCGAGTACGGGCAGCTGAAGCTCGGGCATCGCGACGAGGCGCTTGTTCTCTGCGTGCGTCCGCTGGTGGACAAGCTCGCAGGTGCGATTGCGAGCGGCATGATCGGCCTTACCGCGATCTGGGTCGGCATGACGAGCGGTGCGACAGCGGAGACGATTGCTCCGGAGAATCTCTTTCACTTCAAGCTCGTGATGTTCGCTGCGCCGTTTGCCCTCATCCTGCTCGGCACGATTCTCTACCGTGCGAAGGTGACGCTCACGGAGGCGGAGCACGCGCGCATCGTGGAAGAACTCGAAGAGAAATGGGATGAAATGAACAAGTGATTCTATTTTAGGAGATGGGAAAGCGGTCGGCGGCGGCCGCTTTCTTTCGGAAGCGCTGATAAGACGGGTGGCTGCATTTATCCGTGCTTCCTTTACAAGATCGGAGGTTTCACATGGCTGCATTCGACTTTGAGAAATTGAAAGATCCGTGCTACTTCGCAGAGAACCGTCTGCCTGCGCACAGCGACCACGTCTTCTATCGCGACGAAGCGGAGCTTGCGCGCGGCGTGTCCTCATTTTACCGCACGCTCGACGGCATTTGGCATTTCGCCTATGCGCGAAACACCGAGCACATCCCGCAGGGATTCGAGGCGGCGGATTATGACTGCCGCGATTGGGAGACGATCCGTGTGCCGGCGCATATCCAGATGGAGGGGTACGGAGCGCCGCATTACACGAATACGACGTACCCGTGGGACGGGCATGAGAGCATCGTGCCGGGCGAGATTCCCGTGCGCGATAATCCCGTCGGCTGCTATGTGAAGTATTTTGCCGTGCCCGAGGATTGGGAGCGCGTCTATATCTCCTTTGGCGGCGTGGATGCGGCGCTCGCACTCTTCCTCAACGGTCATTTCGTCGGCTACAGTGAAGACAGCTGCACGCCTGCAGACTTCGACCTGACGCCGTATCTCGTGACGGGGGAGAACAAGCTGGCAGCGATGGTCTTCCGCTATGCGAGCGCGAGCTGGCTTGAGGATCAGGACTTCTGGCGCTTTTCGGGCATCTATCGCGACGTCCTTCTCTACACGAAACCGCAGCATCACATCGAGGATGTTGCCGTTCGTGCCGTGCCGTTTGAGCGGGATGGCTATACGCACGGAAAGCTTGATGTGCACCTCACATTCGGCGATGCGGCAGAAAAGCATGTCGAGATCCTGCTCTGCGATCCGGAAGGAGATTGCGTAGAGGGGGAAAAGGCGGTCATCACGGCAAAGAGCCATGCGTGCTCGATGGAGGCTGCCTGCGTGCTTCTTTGGAGCGCGGAGCACCCATGGCTCTACCATCTTATGATCCGCGTGCGTGATGCGGCGGGGGTTTTGCAGGAGATCGTGCGCGTGCGCGTCGGTTTCCGTGAGTTCTGCATCCGGGACGGAGTCATGCAGATCAACGGCAAGCGCATCGTGTTCAAGGGAGTCAACCGTCACGAGTTTGACTCCGATCATGGGCGGGCGATGGATCCCGCGCTCTTCGAGCAGGATCTCATCGCGCTGAAGCGTGCGAACGTCAATGCGATTCGCACGTCGCACTATCCGAACAGCAGTCGTCTCTACGAGCTGGCAGATATTTATGGCTTTTATGTGATCGATGAGACGAACCTTGAGACGCACGGCACATGGATGAAGAACGGCGCGTGTGTGAAGGACGCGCATACCGTTCCCGGCGACAGCGAGGAGTGGCTGCCCGCCGTGCTCGACCGCGCGCAGTCGATGTACGAGCGCGACAAGAATCACCCGTGCATCCTCATCTGGTCGTGCGGCAACGAGTCCTGCGGCGGCCGCATCATCTACGAGATGAGCGAGTACTTCCGCCGCGTCGATCCCACGCGCCTCGTGCATTACGAGGGGATTTTCTGGGATCGCAGCTATCCGGCGACGAGCGATATGGAGAGTCAGATGTATACGAAGGCGGCGGACATCGAAGCGTTCCTCAAGGAGCACCGCGACAAGCCCTTCATTTGCTGCGAGTATACGCATGCGATGGGCAATAGCTGCGGCGGCATGCACAAGTACACGGAGCTGACGGAGCGCGAGCCGCTCTATCAGGGAGGCTTCATCTGGGATTTCGGCGATCAGGCGATCCGTAGGCGCGGGCGTTATGGCGAGGATGTATTCCTCTACGGCGGCGACTTCGGCGATCGTCCGTCGGACTACAACTTCAGCGGCAACGGCATCTTCTTTGCCGATCGTCGCCCGACGGCAAAGCTGCAGGAGGTGAAGTACAACTATCAGAATTTCACGCTCCGTCCTTCATGGAACGGCGTAGAGATTGAAAACAAGAGCCTCTTTTCGGATGCGGGCGACTATGATCTGTGGCTCTCGCTCCTCCTTGACGGGCGCGAGATCTGGCAGGCGTATGCAGGGGAGCATGATGTGCCGCCGGGAGAAACACGCTTCATCAAGAATAGGCTGCCTTACGCAGGCGAAGGCGAGTATGTGCTGACGGCATCGCTCCTTGTCAAAGAGGAGGAAATATGGGCGCCTGCAGGCCATGAGATCTCCTTCGGGCAAGCAGTCGTCGTGCCGCCTGAGGATGCAGGAACACGCCTTTTGGATGTCCTTGGCTTTGGCGTCGCCGCTCCTGCTTATATGCCGTTGGAGGCGTCGGGCAGCCTGCGCGTGGTGCAGGGAGATATCAACCTCGGCGTGCAGGGGGAGGGCTTTTCCCTCATGTTCTCAAGCGCGCAGGGCAATCTCGTCTCCTATCGCCATGGCGGACGGGAGCTGATCGAGGAGCTGCCGCAGCCGAGCTTCTGGCGTGCGCCGATCGACAATGACTACGGCAGCGGGCGCATGGCGAATACGGCGCAGTGGAAGCTCGCGAGCCTCTACCGCCGCTGCACGCGCATCGAGTACAGCGTGGACGGCGAAGATTTCGAGACGGTGAACGGTTTCTTCGGCAGACGTGATGAGCGGCATGCCAAGCGCGTCACCGTGCGCTTTACTTATGCGCTTGCCACGGAGCCTGCTGCTGCGTGCGTGGTCTCCTATACGGCGGAGGCGAGCGGGGAAGTTGGCGTCACGATGGAGTATGAGACGGCGGGGATGCCCGAGATGCCCGACTTTGCCATGATCTTTACGCTAGATGCGGACTATGATCGCATTCGCTTCTATGGCTATGGGCCGAAGGAAAACTACATCGACCGCTGTTACGGCGCACGTCTCGGCGTCTATGAGAGCACGGCGGCGGACGAGGTCGAGCCGTATCTGCGTCCGCAGGAGACGGGCAATCACTGCGGCGTGCGCTGGATCGAGGTCACGGATCATGGCGGTCACGGAATCCGTTTAGCGGCAGATGTGCCGTTTGAGGCATCGGCGCTCCCGTACAGTCCGCACGAATTGGAGAATGCGCGCCATGCGTACGATTTGCCGCGTCCGCAGCATACATATCTGCGTGCGTCGGCGGGCATGTGCGGCGTGGGCGGCGACGACAGCTGGGGCGCACCCGTGCTTGCGGAGTATACCTATCCGAATGGGAAGAGAAGGCTCTCGTTCACGATGAAGGGGATTTGACGGCGGGGGCATCCGTCTTTTGCTGAACCTATGAAAATTTCGGAAAACGCTTGCGTTTCTTTGCGAAAGAGGATAAAATAGGAAGCGGGAAAAGAAAACGTTTACTTTCATACGAGCCAAAATATAGACGGACAAATGAAGATATATGGAGGAGGAGCCAATGGCAATCTTGGATGAGATGAAAAAAGTATTTCGTGAGAAATTCGGTGCGGCTGAAACGCATGCGTATTTCTCGCCGGGGCGTGTGAATCTCATCGGCGAGCATACGGACTACAACGGCGGGCACGTCTTTCCGTGTGCGATCTCGCTCGGCACGTATGCGCTCGCTGCGCCGCGTGCGGATGATGTGTCGCGCCTCTACTCGATGAATGCAGAGGAGCAGGGCGTGGTGGAGTTCCCCATGCACGGTGCGGTGAAGAGCGCGGCCTATGGCTGGGCCAACTATCCCATCGGCGTCGTGCGCATGATGGAGGATGCGGGACATCCTGCAGCGCACGGTTTCGACATCCTCGTCTATGGGACGCTGCCCAATGGCGCGGGGCTTTCTTCTTCCGCTTCCATCGAGGTCTTGATGGGGGTCATTCTGAACGAGGAGCTTGGTCTCGGCATCGACATGGTGGAAATTGTAAAGCTCGCGCAAAAGGCGGAGAATGAATTCGTCGGCATGAACTGCGGCATCATGGATCAGTTTGCCGTCGGCATGGGCAAGAAGGACTGCGCGATCCTGCTCGATTGCAATACGCTTGAGTACCGCTACAGCAAGCTCGATCTCAAGGGGTGCAGCATCGTCATCACGAATACGAACAAGGCGCACAGCCTCGTTTCTTCTGCATACAACGAGCGGCGCATGCAGAGCGAGGCGGCGCTGAAAGCTCTGCAGAAGGTCAAGGCGATCAAAACGCTCGGCGAACTGACGAATGCAGAGTTCGATGAGAATGCCGCCGTCATCGAGGATGAGGTCGAGCGCAGACGTGCGCGCCACGCGGTTTACGAGAACCGCCGCACACTTGAGGCAGTGGAGGCGCTTGAGCAGAACGATGTGAAGCGGTTTGGCGCACTGATGAACGATTCCCACGTTTCCCTGCGCGACGATTACGAGGTGACGGGGCCCGAGCTGGATACGCTCGCGGAACTCGCGTGGCAGCAGGAGGGAGTGCTCGGCTCGCGCATGACGGGAGGCGGCTTTGCAGGCTGCACGGTCAGCATTGTGCGCGACGAGGCGATCCCTGCATTTGAGAAGAATGTTGCAGAGGCATATACGGCGAAGATCGGCTATGCGCCGAGCTTCTATGTGGCGAATATTGCGGACGGCGCACACCGTCTGTAAGAGCGGAGCGAAAGGAGAACTCACATGGCGATATTGGTATGCGGAGGCGCGGGCTACATTGGCTCTCATGCCGTGCACGCGCTCATCGAAAAGGGCGAGCAGGTTGTCATTGTCGACAATCTGCAGACGGGACACCGCGGCGCACTGAATCCGAAGGCGAAGTTTTATGAGGGCGACATTCGCGATGCTTCGGTTCTCGACAAGATTTTTACCGAAAACAAGGTCGAGGCGGTCATCCACTTTGCGGCGAATTCTCTCGTCGGCGAGAGCATGGAAAAGCCCCTGCTCTACTTCAACAACAATGTCTACGGGATGCAGGTGCTCCTTGAGGCGATGGTGCGTCATGGCGTCGACAAGATCGTATTCTCTTCGACGGCGGCGGTCTACGGCGAGCCGAAGCGCGTGCCGATTCACGAGGACGATGAGACATGCCCGACGAACACCTATGGCGAGACGAAGCTCACGATGGAGAAGATGATGAAGTGGGTGAGCCGCGCCAACGGCGTGCGCTATGTGTCTCTGCGCTACTTCAATGCGGCGGGGGCGCTGCCGGACGGCTCGATCGGCGAGGATCACGCGACGGAGACGCATCTCATTCCGCTGATCCTGCAAGTGCCGACGGGGCGGCGTGACCATATCACGGTGTTCGGAGATGATTATCCGACGCCGGATGGGACCTGCCTGCGCGACTACATCCACGTTGTCGATCTCGCGGACGCCCATGTGCTGGCGCTCGAATATCTGCGAAAGGGCGGTGCGAGCGACATCTTCAACCTCGGCAACGGGCAGGGCTTCTCGGTCAAGGAGATGATTGCGGCAGCGGAAAAGGCGACGGGACGCTCCATCAAGGTGGAGATTGGCGCACGGCGCGCGGGCGACCCGGCGCAGCTCATCGCGTCCAGTGAGAAGGCGCGTTCCGTGCTCGGCTGGAAACCGCAGTTCACAGATGTGGAGCAGGTCATCGGCACGGCGTGGCGCTGGCATGAACATCATCCGCATGGCTATGAGGACTAGGTGCAGGAGGGGTTATCATGTGTGATATGCAGCATGAAATATGCCGCCTCCTGCACTTTGCCCGTCAGAAGGGGCTGATTGCGCCGGAGGATGAAGTCTATGCCGCGAATCGTCTGCTCGACGTGCTCGGTGTGGAAGAATATGTTCCGGAGCAGGTGGATGAAACACTTGAGACGGCGACGCCCATCTTGGAGCGCATGCTCGATTATGCGGCGGGGAAGGGGCTGATCGAGGGCACGACGGATGAGCGCGATCTCTTTGATACGCGCATCATGGACTGCGTGATGCCGCGTCCGTCCGAGGTCGTGCGTCAGTTTCGCGCCCTTTATGCGGCATCGCCGCGTGAGGCGACGGATTACTATTATGACCTGAGCATCGCCTCGAACTACATCCGCAAGGCGCGCATCGACAAGAATATTGCGTGGCAGACGGCGACGGAGTACGGCGCTCTCGATGTGACGATCAATCTCTCGAAGCCGGAGAAGGATCCGCGCGACATCGCAAAGGCAAAACTCGCGCGGTCTTCCGCCTATCCGAAATGTCTGCTCTGCCGCGAGAATGAGGGCTACGCGGGGCGCGTGAATCACCCTGCGCGCGAGACGCATCGCCTCATTCCGCTCGATCTTGCGGGGCGTTCGTGGTTTTTGCAGTATTCGCCCTACACCTACTACAACGAGCACTGCATTGTGCTGAACAACGAGCATGTGCCGATGGTGATTTCGCGCGAGACGTTTGAAAATCTTGCGGCGTTCCTGGAGCTTTTTCCGCATTATTTCGCGGGCTCGAATGCTGATCTGCCGATCGTCGGCGGCTCGATCCTCTCGCACGACCACTACCAGGGCGGGCGCTATACGTTTGCCATGGAACGCGCGGCGGTGGAGCAGGAATACCGCTTTGCGAACTATCCGAATATCCGCGCGGGGCGCGTGAAATGGCCGATGTCGACCCTGCGCCTCACGTCATCCGACAAGGGAGCTCTCATCGACCTTGCAACGAAGATTCTCGCCGCGTGGCGCACATACAGCGACGCTTCGGTGGAGATTCTGGCGGAGACGGATGCGCCGCACAACACGATCACGCCGATTGCGCGGCGGCGCGGCAAGGATTTTGAGTTCGATCTCGTCTTCCGCAACAATCGCACGACGGAGGAGCATCCGCTCGGGTTGTTCCATCCGCATGCCGATGTGCACCACATCAAGAAGGAGAACATCGGCCTGATCGAGGTGCTGGGGCTGGCAATCCTGCCCGCGCGGCTTAAATCAGAGATGGAACAGGTGCGCACGGAACTCTTGAAGGGAACGGAGGACATCTCCGGCATCGCGGACATTGAAAAGCACGCGGACTGGTATCGCTCGGTACGCGCGTCGCATCCCGCAGTGACGGAGGCGAATGCAGATGAAATCCTGCGCGATGAGATCGGCGCCGTGTTTTTACGGGTGCTCACGAACGCGGGCGTTTTCAAGCGCGATGCGGCGGGGATGGCGGCGTTCGATCGCTGGATCGACAGGATAAAGGACGTTTGAAATCGGGAGTATGAGGGAGCAGAGGAGAATGAGATGAAGGCGACGATCATCGATGTGGCAAAGGAATCCGGCGTTTCGGTGGCGACGGTCTCGCGCGTGGTGAACGGAAATTATCCCGTGCGTGAAAAGACACGGCTCAAGGTGGAGGATGCCATCAAGAAACTGGAGTATGTGCCGAATTTGCAGGCACGTGAGCTGAACATGCAGCGCTCATCGAGCATCGGCGTCGTCGTACCGAGCTTTGACAATATGTTCTTTGTCGAGGTGCTCGACGGAATCGAGGAGCATCTGCGGCAGAGCTCGTACTCCCTGCTCCTCGCGTGTGCACAGAACGATGCGGCGCGCGAGGAAGAGTGCGTGAGGGATTTCATCACGCGCAATGTTTCGGGCGTCATCGATGTCAGTCCGAATACCGAGATGGCTGTGTCGGACTTCTACGAAAATACGGCGGCGCGTCTGCCTCTGGTCTTTGTCAACAGTGCGCGGGAGATCGCGGGCATATCATATGTAACGAGTGATCAGAGCGGCGGGACACGCGCGGCGCTGGAGCATCTCTTCCGCTACGGGCACGAACGCATCCTCTTCGTGCAGGGGGAAAACAGTGATTCCTACCGCATCAAGGAGAAAGTTTACCGTTCCGTCATGCAAGAGCGCGGGACATTCCATGAAGAGGATATTGTCAATATCGGCGAGGGCAATCGCATCGAGACCGTCGAGAACACGATGTTCATCCTGATGGACATGATGCTGGGGTTTGCGCCGACGGCAATCTTCTGCTGCAACGATCTCATGGCGATGGGGGCGCTGAATGCCTGTCAGCGCATGGGGCGGCGCGTGCCGCAGGATATCTCGTTGATCGGCTATGACAATACGGCACTCAGCCGATATACTGCGCCCAACCTTACGACCGTCGACCAGCACATGGGCGATCTCGGGCGGGAGGCGGCGCGCCTCATGCTGGCAAAGATCGAGGATGGCGTGACAGAGAACGTCGTGCTTGCCAATACTGTGGTTGAGCGCGGGACGACAGGGTTTCGCGTGGAAGAAAGTTGAAATGCGGGGGACTTGCATGGAAAAGGCTGCAAGTGAAGGGGGAAATTGCATGAACATCGTTTATCATGAGAAGGGCAAGGTTTTTCATCTCTTCAACGATTCCGTGAGTTACATCTTCATGGTGCTGCCCCATGGCGGGTTGGGTTCGCTCTATTACGGCAAGGCGCTTCGCGACCGTGAGGGTTTTGAGCACATCTTCGAGCGCGTGCACCGCGGCATGACGGCATGTGTCTTTGCGGATACGCGCAGTTACTCGCTGGATGCGATTCGCCAGGAATTGCCGACGTACGGCTCATCGGATTTCCGCCGCCCTGCGCTGAACGTTCTTCAGGAAAACGGCAGCCGTATCCTCGATCTGCAGTATGCAGGCTATCGCATCATGGACGGTAAGCCGAAACTCGCAGGGCTGCCCGCGACATATACGGAGGCGGAGACGGAGGCAAAGACGCTCATCGTCGAGGTGAAGGACGAATTGACGGGACTGCGTGCCGAGCTTCTCTATACCATATTTGCCGAGGGCGGTGCCATTGCGCGCAGTGTGCGTTACATCAATGAGGGCACGGAAGTGCTGCATTTGCAGAAGGTCATGAGCATGTCGATTGACTTGCCCGATACACAGTACGATTGGCTGGAACTGACGGGGGCTTGGTCACGCGAGCGTCATATTGAGATTCGTCCGCTCACAACGGGCATCACGGCGATTGGCAGCCGCCGCGGGCACTCTTCCGGGCAGTACAATCCTTTTGCAGCGCTCCTGCGCCGCGGGACGACGGAAACATGCGGTGAGGTGTTGGCGATGAGTCTCGTCTACAGCGGGAATTTCGAGATGCTTGCCGAGGCCGACAACCACGGCGTGACACGTCTGCAGGCGGGTATCCACAGCACGGATTTTGACTGGAAACTTGTGCCGGGCGCAGAGTTCCAGACGCCCGAGGCGGTTCTCGTCTGGACGGATGCGGGACTCAACGGCATGAGTCAGACGTATCACCGTCTCTATCAGAAGCGGTTGGCGCGCGGGCCGTGGCGCGAAAAGGTGCGTCCGATTCTCATCAACAACTGGGAAGCGACGTATTTTGACTTTACGGAGGAGAAGCTGCTCAAGATAGCGGACAAGGCGGCGGAGTGCGGCATCGAGCTCTTCGTTCTCGACGATGGCTGGTTCGGTGCGCGCACGTCCGACTATGCGGGGCTGGGTGACTGGACGGTAAACCGCGACCGTTTGCCGAACGGCATCGACGGACTTGCGGAGAAGATTGAGGCGCGCGGCATGAAGTTCGGCATCTGGGTCGAGCTTGAGATGGTCAATGAGGACTCTGACCTCTATCGTGCGCATCCCGACTGGGTGCTTTCCGTACCGGGACGGCGCAAGTCGCTCGGGCGCTCGCAGTGTGTGCTCGACTTCTCGCGCCAAGAAGTGGTCGACAACATCTATGGGCAGATGGAGGCGATTCTCGCAAGCGGAAAGGTCTCCTATGTGAAATGGGACATGAACCGCAGCATCACGGAATGCTGGTCGCACACGCTGCCCGCAGATCAGCAGGGCGAGGTGTTCCATCGCTATATCCTCGGCCTTTACGAGCTCTACGAACGCCTGATCGCGAAATTCCCGCATGTGCTCTTCGAGTCCTGCGCTTCGGGCGGCAGCCGCTTTGACCCTGGTATGCTTTACTATGCGCCGCAGGCGTGGACGAGCGATAATTCGGATGCCGCCGAGCGGCAGAAGATCCAGTACGGCACATCCATGTGCTATCCTGTGAGCAGTATGGGAAGCCATGTCTCCGTCGTGCCGAACCATCAGATGAACCGCATGACGCCGCTGCACACGCGTGCGAATACGGCATACTTCGGGACGTTCGGCTATGAGCTTGATTTGAACAAACTGACGGAAGAGGAGATTGCGGAGGTCAAAGAACAGGTTTCCTTTATGAAGGAGTATCGGGAAATCTTCCAGTACGGGACGTTCTATCGCCTGCAAAGCCCCTTTGAAAATAATGTCATGGCGTGGATGAGCGTGAGTGCGGATCGGAAGACGGCGATTGTCGGCTGGTATCGCACACTGAATCGCGTGAATTATCGCTTCGAGCGCGTGAAGCTTGCGGGACTCCTGCCGGATGTCCTCTATGAAAATCGCCGCAGCGGTGTGCGCTGCTACGGCGATGAGCTGATGAACTACGGGCTTATCACGACGGACGGCACGGCGGGCGAACCGATTGCGGAGAACGGATTGACAGTGGATTTTGAGTCGCGCATTTATGTGCTGAAGGCTGTCGAATAGATTTGTATTGCCGGAAGGCAGCGAGGGAAACCGGACTGCACCCCAAAATACGGACAAAAATCCCTCCTGTTGTAGAAGAACTACAACAGGAGGGATTCCCTATACTCGGGAAATAATATACAAAGTTGGTGTCCAAGATCGTGTCGGCGAGCGGCTGTGCGAGGTTCATTCTGTTATCGCTTTGCGCCGTATCTTGAAAGCACCGCGCAGCAGCTATTACGACGGGGAGCATCCGCCGTGGTTTTTGTCAGCAGTTCCCCTTGTGCACGAATCGAAGATGCTTCCCCGCGATGGCAGCGAGTCGCTCGATCGTCTCGATGGGCGTCGCGGGAGTATTCTCGTGCCAGCGCGGGAAGTAGCGGCTGATGTGAAGCGGCAGGTCGGGACTCAGCGAGGCGAGCCAGTGGAATTCCTCTTCCATATCGCCTGCACTGTCGTTCTGACCGGGGATGACGAGAGTCGTGACTTCGACGTGGCAGCTCTTCACAGCGCGGGCGATCGTATGCTTGACCGCAGCGAGGTCTCCGCCGAGGCGGCGGTAGAAGTCCGGCTGCCAGCCCTTGAGGTCGATGTTCATGGCATCGACGTGCGGGAGGAGCGCTTCCAAAGGCGCAGGCGCAATCATGCCGTTCGTCACGAGGACGACGAAGAGGCCGGCTTCGTGCAGCAGCGGCGCCGTGTCCATGATGAATTCATAGCTTAGAATCGGCTCGTTGTAGGTGAAGGCGACACCGATATTGCCGTGCGGGCGGCGGCTGAGGTCATGGGCGAGCGCGGCAAGCTCTGCGGGCGTGACGTCCTGTGTTTCGCTTTGCCCGTCCGCCATGGAAATCGCGTAATTCTGGCAGAAGGGACAGCGGAGGTTGCAGCCGAAGCTGCCGACGGAGAGGATGAAGCTGCCCGGGTGGAAGTGATAGAGCGGCTTCTTCTCGATGGGGTCGAGGGCGACGGAGGTCAGCCTGCCGTAGTTCTTGCAGCGGATGGCGCCGCCTTCGTTCGCGCGGGCGCGGCAGAAGCCCGTCTCGCCGTCGGCGAGGCGGCAGTGATGCGGACAGAGGGAGCAGACGATGCGTTCGTCTGCTCCCTCTGTCTTTGCGGTGCGGCTATCCGCGCTCAATGGTGACGCTCCACTTCGAAGCGCCAGATGCGCACATCGTCGTCGGCGCCGATGCCGCCCTTCTTGCGTGCGATCTTGAGCTGGTCCTCGATCGTGTCGACGCCTTCGAGGTCGGGCAGCAGAAGCCCCTTGCGGCCCCGCGCCTCGACGATGACGCCGTAGCGCTTCGGGTCGAGGTCCTTCGCGGCGTCATGAACCAGCTCAGGTTCTGTGAGCACGTCGACGCTGTAGACGATGTCGGGCAGTTCGTCTTCTTTGAGTGGCGAGAAGCGCGGATCGTGGAGGGCGGCGGAGACGGCGTTGTAGAGGATTTCTTCGGCGACGTCCTTCTGCGTGGGTTGGAAGGTGCCGATGCAGCCTCTGAGCTCGCCGTCCTTCTTGAGCGATACGAAGACGCCCGCACGCGCCTGCATTTCCTCGGGCAGATCGTCGGGAAGCGAGGCGTACTGTCCCGTCACGACGAATTTCTCCACGCTCTCGCGCGCGAGTTTCACATAGGCGTCTTCCGCCGCCTTGATGTCGTCGAGAGCGCGCCTTTGGGCAATCTCATAGCGCATGCCGAAGTTGCGCTTCAGGTCCTCGCGCTTGACGACGAAGGAAAGAAGCCCGTAGCCGACGCCGAAAGGCCCTTGGTAAGAAAGCTTCTTGATCTTCAGCGCCTGGCAGTCGAGCGCTCCCGCCATGATCCAGAAGGAGCGCAGGCCGCACTCCGCCGCCTTCTTGGCGAGTGCGGAATCCATCTGCAGAAGCTTCAGGAATGTGCCCTCTTCGAGGTACTTCATGCATGCCTTATCGAAGCGCGGCCCTTCGGCGGCGAAGCCGTAAGGCCCGTCAGGCGTGAGCTTGTGCGAGAGGTCGCCGCTCGCGATGAAGACGGTCTTTCGGTCAAGTTCCTCGGCGGTGCGAGCGATGCACATGCCGAAGCGATAGTGGTCGAGCGGCGTCAGCCCCGAAAGTCCGACGCGCACGAGACGGAAGTTCTCTGTGTGCGGCTGCAGGAAGCGCAGCGGGATCATCGTGCCGTGATCGAGCGCCGCATTGCGCCCGCCCAAAGGCCCTGCATCGAGTCCGGCTTCGCTTGCGACGGTCGCGAGCGTCTTGGCGAACGCCGTGTCGTACTCGGCGCGAACTTCGACATCGGGTGCGCCGAACTGCGCGAAGCTTCCTGCGCCTTCGTCGCCCGGCGAGATATGGAAGTAGTCGGCGTACATGACGGCGTGCGGACTCGCGACGACGACCGTATCCGGCTCGAAGGAAGCCGCCTCCTTCATCGCCCGTTCATAAGCGTTTATCGTCAGCTGAATCTTGCGCTCCTCGCCCTTGCCGATTTCCGGCAGAATGATCGGCGGATGCGGCACAGCATAAGCAGCTAGAATTGCCATGGGTAAGACCTCCTCGAAGTGCGGTGTTCATTAAAAGATGTATTCGATATGAGAAGGGAAAAGCCCTTTATTTGCAGGAAATTTTTGAAAGGCCATATTTTTTGCAGTGCTGCGGGGAAAAGCCGTGTCCGGGAGGATTTGCTATACGATTGTGATATAGCAGGTTGCATGATTGGCATTGTACAAAGCACGATATTTTGCGTAGAATAGGCTTATAGAGAGCAATGAGGTGTTTTGAAAGGGGCTTTCACTATGGAATATACGACACTCGCCAACGATTTGAAGATGCCGCTCCTAGGCATTGGCACTTTTATGATCAGCCCGGCGGATGCGGAGGTTTCCGTCTACAAGGCATTGAAGAACGGCTATCGCCTCATCGACACGGCGAATGCCCAACGAGGCGACGGAAGAAAAGTACGCCTCGATGCAGCTCGCGTTTGATGCTTGATTTCTGGGATATAATGAACGAAGGAATTTGATGGGAGGAAACGATGATGGAATTTGTCACTTTGAACAATGGCGTCAAGATGCCGCAGATCGGCTATGGTGTTTACCAAATGCCGCCGGTGGAGACGGAGCGCGCGGTCAATGATGCACTCTCGGCGGGCTATCGCCTCATTGATACGGCCGCCGCCTATATGAATGAAGAAGGCGTTGGTGCCGCAATCAAGAAGAGCGGCATCGCGCGCGAGGAACTTTTTGTCACGACGAAACTCTGGGTGCAGGATCACAGCTACGAGAATACCTTGAAGGCGATTGAGACTTCGATGAAGAAGCTCGGGCTTGACTATCTTGATCTCTACTTGATTCACAAGCCGTACGGTGACTACTATGGTGCCTGGCGCGCCATGGAACGGCTTTATAAGGAAGGGCGCATCAGGGCGATCGGCGTCACGAGCTTCTGGAACGAGCGTCTTGCCGACCTTTTCAACTGCAACGAGGTGAAGCCCGCCGTCAATCAGATCGAGACGAATGTCTGGCATCAGCAGTGGGCGGCAGGAGACTTCATGAAGAAGCACGGCATCACGCACGAGGCATGGGCGCCGTTCGCCGAGGGCAACAACGATGTTTTCCATAATGAAGTTCTGCAGTCGATTGCGGATAAGCACGGCAGGACGGTGGGGCAGGTCATGCTGCGCTGGCTCATCGAGCGCGGCGTCGTCGTCATCCCGAAGAGCGCGCACAAAGAGCGCATGGAGGAGAATATCAAGGTCTTTGACTTCGCACTCGATGCGGACGATATGGAAAAGATCAGGACGCTTGATACCAAAAAGAGCACGATCTACGACGAGATGGATCCAGAGATGGCGCTTGCCATCGGGCGGCATGCGATCCACGACTGAGGGGAATCTTTGGCGAACAGAAACAGGGCAAGCCGCAGCGGTTTGCTGCGGCTTGTCGCACAGAAAGGAATGATATCATGAAAGCGAAAAATATGGTGCACGAAGAAGAGCACGGTGGCGCTTTTGGTCTCGGCGTGCCGAACGATGCCTATGCGAAGTATTTCAGCGGACAGTCGTATCTGAATATCTTGACGCAGAAGGGGGCGGTCGTGTCGATTTACAACGTGACCTTCGAGCCGGGCTGCCGCAACAACTGGCACATCCATCATGCAAAGAAGGGCGGTGGTCAGATCCTCATCTGCGTCGCGGGCGAGGGATGGTATCAAGAGGAAGGCAAGGTGGCGAGGAGCCTTGCGGTCGGCGATGTCGTGGAGATTCCGGCGAACGTCAAGCATTGGCACGGCGCGAAGAAAGACAGCTGGTTCAGCCACCTCGCCGTCGAAGTGCCGGGCGAAGAGACGTCGAACGAATGGTGCGAACCTGTGACGGACGAGGCGTACGGGAAGCTCGAATAAAGCAGGCATGGCTTGCGATGGTTCGCGGTTCAGGGAGGAGCGAAAGAGTATAGAAAGCGCCCCTGCATCAGCTGGGGCGGAAGGGATGGAAAAGATATTTGATATTTGCATGGCGGCTTTTTCATGCGATCGTCTTTTCCGTCACTTTGTCGAACAGCCTGCGATACTTCGGCAGGTCTTCCTTTAGGCATACGAGCCAGTAGTCCGTGTGGCATTCGGGGTCGGCGAGCGGTACACAGATGCGGCCTTCGATTGCTTCGCCTCGCGCGATGAAGTAGCCGGACTGAAAAATCGGATAGGGGGAGTTTGCGGCGAGTTCGGTGAGCGTCGTGCGCTCTTCCTGCATGAGATAGCGCGTTTGCGGCGTCTTTTCGTGCACGGCTTTCATCCAGAAGCCGACGCGGTTGAGGAGCAGCAGCGTTTCGCCCTTGAGATGTTCGAGATGAAGGAGGGGATGAAAGGCGAGCGGGCTCATCGTGGGCAGCGAGAGAAAGAGATCCTCGTGCCCGCATTTTTTTGCATGGAAGACGTCCGCATCCTCGGGCGGCGTATGCGTGACGGCAAACTGATATGTACGGTCCTTGAGCTTCGCAAAGAAGTCGGTGTCGTCCTTCATGTCGGCGGAAAGCGTCATGCCCTCGAATACGTTGTTCAGAAGCGGTGTCAGAACAATCTGCGGCAGGGGCGAGCAGAAGGCGATGGAAATGGTGCGCAGACTGCGCTCGTAGGCGCGCAGGCGCTCCGTCATGTCGGCGGCCTCCTGCAGGATGCGGCGCGCATGGCGTACAGCGAGCTCGCCGACTTCGTTCAGCGCCAAATGGTTCTTGCTGCGTGCAAAAAGCGAAAGGCCAAGCTCTTCTTCGAGTTTCTTCATGGCGCGCGTTACGGCGGGCTGCGACGTATGCAGCTTCTCCGCTGCCGCCGACAGTGTGCCGCAGTCGGCGAAAGCGACGAGTTGGGCGAGCACAGACATTTCGATCATGTTGCACCTCCGGATCTTGACGTACACGTTTCACTATGCGCACAGCGGATAACAGATGTCGTTATTGGCATTGTACATGATTCCATAAAGGCTGTAAACTAGAACTTGTCAAACGACATACAGCGTTTTCAAGATTATAAGGGATGTGTATGGCAAATGGAAATGAAGAAACAGCTGTCTTTCATGATGATTCTGAGCGCGCTCATGGCATGCTCTTCCCTATCGACGGACATCTACCTGCCGGCGATGCCTGAGATGCAGATGGAGCTTGGCGGCAGGGTCGCCCTGACGATCACGAGTTTCCTCATCGGTTTTTCCGTCGCACAGCTTGTCTGGGGACCGATCAGCGACCGCATCGGGCGCTTGAAGCCGCTCGCCATCGGCATGGCGCTCTTCCTCGTCGGTTCGGTCGGCTGTGCGCTCGCTTCTTCGATGGAGGCGGTCATCTTCTGGCGCATCCTGCAAGCCGTTGGCGCCTGCACGGGGCCGATGCTGAGCCGCGCCATGATTCGCGACCTCTATACGAGCACGGAGGCGGCCGAGATGCTCTCGACCCTCATGGTCATCATGGCGGTCGCACCGATTGTCGGACCACTCGTCGGTGGTTATGCTTTGGGCGTCGGCTCATGGCGCACCATCTTCTGGCTGATGATGGCGATTGCCGCCGTGCTTCTCGTCTCCCTGCGCCTCTTGCCCGAGACGCTGCCGCAGGAGAAGCGCGCGAAGGAGTCCATGGGGGATGCACTTAAAAGCTACGCGCACTTGTTGAAGAATCCGGCATTCATGCGCAATACGCTGAGCGTCACCTTCTTTTATGTCGCCGTTTATGCGTTCATCACGGCTTCCCCCGAAGTCTATATCCGTCATTTCGATGTGGATCCGCAGCTTTACGGGCTGTTCTTCGGCGTGAACATCGCCGGCGTTTCCCTCGTGAGCTTCTTCAACCGCAGCTTTGTCAACCGCTTCTCGCTTTTGACGCTTCTCAAGACGGCGACGAGCATCGCCTTCATCTTTTCTCTCGTGGTTCTTTCAGACGGTCTCAGCGGTTTCGGCGGCAAATGGGGCATCGTTGTGCCGATGTTCTTTTTCTTCAGCACGAACGGCATCATCGCTGCCTGCTCCAATGCCGCAGCGCTTTCGAGCGTGCCGGATGACCTCATCGGCTCGGCGGCGGCGCTCATCGGTGCTTTGCAGTATGGCAGCGGCATGATCTCCTCGATTCTTCTCGCCGTTTTCTCCGATGGTTCGCCCGACGCCATGTGCGCGATCATCGCCGTCTTCGCCTTCCTCGCAGCCATCATGGCATTCAAGGCGAAAAAAATGCAGCGCAGAACGATTTCTGTAGCGCAGGAGTGATATATTCCAATAGAGAAAAAGCGCAGTACATCTTGATGCTGCGCTCTTTGCGTGCAATTGATTGTATGCTTTGAAAAGGATATAATTAGGGTATAGCTTATAGGAATCGCTGCTCCGGCTCCATGTGTTGTGTCACAACGCTTGGCGCATCTGTGCAAATCTGGGCGACCTCATTTTATCAGCGCTTCCATAAAGATGACGGTGTTCGCTTATGGAAACAAGACTTTTCCAAGACTTTCCATGCGATGTTTCTTTTCCGAGACAAAGTGACAGAAAAGTTGTATAATGTATACAAGAGATAGACGATTCGCACAAAAGGAAAGGATGGGATTGCAATGCGCAAGGAACATGATTTTCTCGGCGAACTTGAGGTGCTGGATGAAGCGTATTACGGGGTGCAGACACTGCGTGCCATAGAGAATTTCAGCATCACAGGCAATCGGCTCGACGTCGACTTCATTCAGGCGCTCGCCAAGGTGAAGAAGGCGGCGGCGCAGGCGAACATGGAGACGGGAAGGCTAGAAAAGCGCATCGGCAACGCGCTCGTCGAGGCGGCGGAGGAGATCATCGATGGAAAGTTCATCGACCAGTTCCCCGTCGACCCGATTCAGGGCGGCGCGGGCACATCGATCAACATGAACATGAACGAGGTCTTGTCGAACCGCGCACTTGAGATCCTCGGCGAGCCGAAGGGCAGCTATGACATCATCTCGCCGAACAATCATGCCAATATGGCGCAGTCGACGAACGACGCTTTTCCGACGGCGATCAAGGTCTGTCTGACGCACAAGGGACACAAGCTGACGGCGGCGCTCGACTATCTGGCGACGGAACTGGAAAAGAAGGCGGAGGAGTACAAGGACATCCTGAAGATGGCGCGCACGCACCTGCAGGATGCCGTGCCGATCACTCTGGGACAGGAAATGGGCTCCTATGCGTCCGCCGTGCGCCGCAGCATCAAGCGCGTCGGCTGGTCGATGGAGAGCATCCGCCTCATCAATATGGGCGGCACGGCGGTCGGCACGGGACTCAATGCCGAGCCAGCCTACATCAACGCGGTTGCACGCAAGCTGCGCGAGATTACGGGTGAGAATTTCGAGACGTCGACGAACATCATCGACGCGACGAATAATACGGACGGCTTCGTCGACGTGTCATCTGCGCTCAAGAACACGTCGCTCGTGCTCATCAAGATGGCGAACGACTTCCGTCTCATGGCATCGGGACCGCGCTGCGGACTCAACGAGCTGAACTTGCCGAAGCGCCAGCCCGGCTCCTCCATCATGCCGGGCAAGGTCAATCCCGTCATCGCAGAGGTACTCGACCAGGCGTGCTATCAGGTCATCGGCAACGATCTCGCCGTATCGTTCGGCGTCGAGAACGGGCAGTTCGAGCTGAACGTCATGGAGCCGATCATGGCGTACAACCTTTTCAACTCGATGAACTACCTGACAAATGCCGTGCGCACTTTCGTCGACAAGCTGCTCATCGGTCTTGAGCCGAATCGCGAGCAGTGTCAGCAGTGGGTCGACCGAAGCGTAGGCGTCGTCACGGCCCTTCTGCCGCACATCGGCTATGAGCAGTCGGCGATTCTCGCGAAGGAGGCCTATACGACGGGCAGGCCGATTCGCGAGGTCATCTTGGAAAAGCAGCTTTTGACGAAAGAGCAGCTCGACCACATCATGTCGCCCGAGCAGATGACGCATCCGGGCATCACGCATGAGTGAGGGAGGGGAGGCGCACAATGCCCACAGAGTGGACGTTTGTGCGTGTAGGTTACTGTTTTTCCACACCTTGTCCGTCGAAGTGCGGGACGAAGGAGGCGGAGACGGTGCCGCCTTGTTGGATGTAGCAGTTTTCGATGCCGAGACTGCGTGCGTGGTCGACGACACTCTCGTATTCGAAGGTCGTGAGACGGCGGTTGAGTTCGGGGACTTTTGAGAGGTCGCCTATAGGCGTGTATTGGTTCATGAGGCTAATGTAAATGGTATCAGAGAAGTTCTGCCAGAGCCAGTCGAGGATCTTCATGCTTTCCTTGCGCTGTCCCGGCAGAACGAGGTGGCGCACGAGGACGCCGCGCTGCATACGATTGGTATCATCGAAGATGGGACGGCCCGCGATCTCGCGCATACATCGTATGGCGGCGCTCGCCGTCTTGAAGTAGTCGGGGGCTGTGCTGTAGCGAAGAGCCGCCTCTTCCGCCATGTATTTGAGGTCGGGCAGGAAGATGTCGACGAGTCCCGCCAGGCTTTTAATGGTATCAACGGTCTCATAAGCGGAGGAGTTGTAAACGACGGGTATGGAAAGCCCCTGCGCTTTGGCGAGGTGAAGCGCGGCGGCGATCTGGGGTGCGAAGTGCGTCGGCGTCACGAGGTCGAGCGTCGCCGCGCCGCGCTCTTCCTGCTCTAGGAAGATGTCGGCAAGGCGATCCTCCGTGACGGTGATGCCGAAATTTTCGCGGCTGATTTCGTGGTTCTGGCAGAAGGCGCAGCGCATGTTGCAGCCGGAGAAAAATACCGTTCCCGCGCCCTTCTCGCCAGCGAGGCAAGGCTCTTCCCACGCATGAAGCGATACGAGGCCGACGCGCGCGTATCTGCCCGCGCCGCAGAAGCCGTGCGCATCGTGCAGGCGGTTCGCGCCGCAGCCGCGCGGACAGAGGCGGCAGGTGGCGAGCGGTGCGAGAGTGTTCTCTATGATTTTTGCCGTGCGGCTCTTTGATGCACGGCTTTTTGGCGCGTCAGCGTCGCTTTTCTTTTCGCGTTCCGTCGCCATCATTCGCGACCTTCAAGCTTCGCCTCGTCGAGCATGGGGCCGTACTTCGGACGCCACCATGAAAGGGCGCGTACGGCATTGATGTAGTCTTGCATCGCCTCTTCGTCGAGAGCGGCCGGGCGGTCTTTGATCGGTTCGGCGACGAGTGGAACGGTATCTGTCCTGCCGATGGCGCTGTGCGTGATCCAAAAGCCGTAGTTGACGCCCTGCCGGTTGCCGCGCGTGAGGCTTCTTCCTACGGCTTCGTAGCGAAAGCCCCGAGGCGCAATCAGCTCGATGAGTGTCGGCGCGATGTCGATCTGACTGCCCGCAGCTTCTGAGTCGAGCAGACACTTCTTTACGCCGTGTCCCGTGAGGATGAAGGGGATGGCGTAGCGCTCGTAGAGCGACGGCGTCTTCTCGATGTTGTAGCGGTCGGCATGGTCGCCGACGATGACGAAGAGAGATTCGGGAAATTTTTCCTTCGCTGCACGAATGAAGGCGGCGAGTTCCTGCGTCGCGTACCAGTAATGACCGAGTTCCTTGAGGAGGGCGTCATCTCCTTGCGCCTCCTGGGGGAGCGCGGCACGCACCTCTTCTGCGGGAAAGCCTTTGGCAGCGAGATCGACCGTGTACGGAGAATGGTTCGAGACATTGAGGAGCACATGAAGCCCGGGCTGTTCGGGATCGATGCGCGAGAGAACTTCCCCGTAGAGGACTTCATCGTCGACGCCCCAGACGCTTCCCTCGTCGGAGGAGAAGTCGCCGCGGCTGTAGAATTGCTCGAATCCCTGCGCGCGGCAGAACGGATCGATGCGCTCCCATGTCGCAGGGCCTGCATACCAGAAATCCGTGTGGTAGCCGAGGCGGGCGAAGGTGGGCGCGATGGCGGTCGGATAGGGCGCAGCGAAGGATTCGGGCATCGTCGTGAGGTAGAGGTTGGCGTCGGCGAATCCCGTGACGACGCCCGTGACGGCGGACACCGTGCTCGAACCGTTCGGCAGAAAGGTATCACAGTAAACGGTATCAGCTGCGTTCAGCAGTTCCTTCGTAGGGTCGGCGATGTGCAGGCTCGCATACTTTTCCAAGAGCGGCCAGTTGGCGTAGCTTTCGGAGATGATGAGGAAGATGTGGCGCGGCTTTTCGATCTGTGCGCCTTCGGCTTCACGCGTGAGGTAGGCGTCGAGGTCGCGCGTATCGGCAGGACGGCCTGCGTGGAGCGCGGCGAGGCGCTCGATCTCCTCGACGGTGAAATCGAGACCGTTGCACGCGAGGAAGCGGCTGTTCAGCACATAGGCGCGATAGAGCGCCTGGAAATTGTCGAGGATGGCTTCGTTCAGGAAGGCGTCGTTCGTGACGCCGGCATTCTCCCAGTTGACGGCGTCCTGCCAGCGCAGACTGCCGCCGAAGGCGCTCAATAGGGCGACGAGTGCGAGAATCAGGAGGAAGAGGGCGCGGCGAAGAGAGCGCCAGGGAAGCAGGCGCTCGGCGAGAGCGGAAAAATCGCACGCGAGCAGAAGGCACAGCGCACGATAGAGAAGGAAGGCGAGCAGGAGTGCGCCCGTGAGCCGTACGGGCAGGTAGAATTCCTGCACGAGCGAGATGAAGAGCGCGTAGATGTCCTCGTTCACCGTATTGAAGATGAGTTGATGAAAGCCCGTGTGATATTGGCGGTAGTAGGGAAAGCTCGCGGCGTAGAGGATGGAGAGCGCCGTGAGGGAAAGGGCGCTCGTCACGCGCCATGCGAATTTTTCAAGCGGTGCATGAAGAAGACGTGCGAGCGCGGCGGGCACGAGGGAAAAGAGCGTAAGAAGACCCGCCGTCTGAAAGCTCAGGCGCATGCCGCGCCAGAGTGCGAGCGCGATGTCCGCGCTGCCCGTTGCCGCCGCCATGTAGTCGTGCATCCAGAAGATGAAGAAGGCGCGGCAGAAAGAAAGGACTGCAAGGTAGAAAAGAAACACCTTGAGTCCTTTTATGGCAACGGAAGAGAACGCCTGCCAAGAAGGCAGGCGCAAAAAAGATGCGTTTTGCATGGAGCAGGGAGTCCTTCCTTTTTCAGTCGATTTGCGGCAGGATGATGTCCACGCCGTAGTCCTCTGCCGTCTGGCATATATCGGCGGCGGGGCGCGAGTCGGTGATGAGCCCCGAGAGCGTGTCGAGCGTCACATAGTTGTAGTTGCCGTCCGAGCTGAGCTTTCTCGCTTCGGCGACGACGTAAGCACGCTTGGAGACGCGGATGATCGCCGCCTTGTTGATGCCGTCCTCGATGTCGTAGGTCGATACACTGTTTTCCTTGACATCGACGCCGACGGCGCCGACGAAGGCGATGTCGGGCTTCAGGCGCGAGATGAGGTCAAGCGTCATGCCGCCCCAGAAGCCGTCGCGGCTCTTGTTGATGACGCCGCCGACGAAGACGACGCGGATCTTCGGGTTCTGGGCGAGGATTGAGAGGATGTCGATCATGTTCGTGACGACGGTCAGCTCACGCTCGTCGTGCACGAGAAGCTCGGCAATCGCGAGGTTGCTCGTCGAGATGTCGAGGAAGACCATGTCATGCTCGTGGATGAGATGCATGGCGGCGCGCGCGATGCGGCGCTTGGCCTCGACGTCGATGTTGCGGTGCTTGCTGACCTCGACGGTGTGGGGATTCTCGCGTCGGATGACGGCGCCGCCGTAAGTGCGCTTGAGCCGCCCCTGTTTTTCGAGCGCACCGAGATCCTTGCGTATGCAGTCCTCCGTCACATGAAAACGGTCACTGAGATCCTTGACGCGCACCTTGCCGTCGCGTGCAAGGATGTCAAGGATGGCATCATGGCGTTCTACAAGAAACATATTCTCGCCTCCGTTGCTATTGGTTTATCGTATTTTTTCCAATTTTACCCGAAAGGAAAAAGTTTTTCAAGCCCTAAATTTTCTTTATGCCAGCGCATCAAGGTAAACTTTTCAAAAATGTTAAGTTGACAATGATCATGTAAGGGCGTATGATAAGGAAGATTTATGGAACGATAGATATGAAGGGGCGCTGGCGGATTCAGCGCTTCCCAAAGGGAGGGGTCAAATTTCATGAAAGTGAGAGAAATCGTTCTCTGTGCGCTCTTCATCGCGCTCGTCGCCGTCGGCGCCTTTATCCGCATCCCCGTTGGCACGGATGTCTACACGCTGCAGTTCCTCTTCACGCTGTTGGCGGGCGTCCTGCTCGGGGCGCGGCTCGGGGCTGTGGCGGTCGGCGTCTATGTGCTCATGGGGCTTGTCGGCATCCCCGTCTTTGCGTCGGGCGGCGGGCCGAGCTACGTTCTGCAGCCGACCTTCGGCTATCTCGTCGGCTTCATCTGTCAGGCGTATCTCACAGGTGCGCTCGTGCGCGGCGGCGAGCCGACCTTCGGGCGCGTGCTCGGCGCGTGCCTCGCGGGCATGGCGGTCGTCTATCTGTTCGGCATTTCCTACTTCTACATCGCGTCGAACTACATCGTCGATGCGCCCATCACGCTGTGGCTCGCGCTCTGGTACTGCGGCATTTTGCAGGTCATGCCGGACTTTTTGCTGTGCCTCGCCGCCGCTTTCATTGGCATTCGCTGCCGCAAGGCGGGACTTTGGCTCTGAGATGCATCGCTCGATGCTGTCTTTGCAAAGGAGAAAATTTTCATGGGAAAAGCATTGTTCATCACGGGAACGGGAACGGACATCGGCAAGACGTATGTGACGGGACTCATCGTCAAGCGCCTGAGGGAGGCGGGACTTCGCGCGGGCTACTACAAGGCGGCGCTGTCGGGCGCTGAGACGAGCGCGGACGGCTCACTCCTGCCCGGCGATGCGCTTCATGTCGCACGCACGGCGGCTCTGGCAGAAGACGAGGCAATCGTTTCTTATATCTATCGGGATGCCGTATCGCCGCATCTCGCCGCGAGAATCGAAAATCGTCCGATCGACTTCGGCAAGGTCGAGCGTGATTTTCGCGCGGCGAAGGAGCGATTCGACTATCTGACGGTCGAGGGCAGCGGCGGCATCATCTGCCCTTTGCGCTGGGACGAGCATGAACACGTCGTGCTCGACGACCTCGCCGTGCGCCTCGGCCTTTCGGCTCTCGTCGTCGCTGATGCGGGACTCGGCACGATCAACGCCGCTGTCTTGACCGCCGAGCACTTGAAGATGCGAGCCATTCCCCTGAAAGGATTCATCTTCAACAACTGGCAGGCCGGAGACGTCATGCAGGAGGACAACAAGAAGATGGTCGAGGAGATGACGGGGGCGCCCGTCGTCGCGTGCGTCGCGAAGGGGGCAGAGGAATTGCCTCTCGCGGCGGCGGCGCTCGCCGCGCTGTACGACTGAACATCCGAAAGCATAGAGGGAGAGGATTTCATGCCAACGATTGAAGAACGCGACCTTCGCCATATCTGGCATCCGTGCGCCCAGATGAAGGACTACGAGGAGCTTGCTCCCATGGTCATCGACCATGCGAAGGGCGCATGGCTCTATGATGTGCACGGCAAGGCTTATCTCGACATCGTCAGCTCGTGGTGGGCGAACCTCTTGGGGCATGCGAACGAGAAGATCAATGTGCGCATCAAGGCGCAGCTCGACCGCCTGGAGCACGTCATCTTTGCGAACTTCTCGCACCGTCCCGCCATCGAGCTGGCGGAGCGTCTCGCTGCGCTCGTGCCGGCAGGTCTCACGAAGTTTCATTTCAACGACAACGGCTCGTCCGCCGTCGAAGCGGCGCTCAAGATGGCGTTTCAATACTGCCAGCAGACGGGACGCACGAAGAAGACGCGCTTCATGTGCCTTTCTGAGGGCTATCACGGCGAGACGATCGGTGCGCTCTCCGTCGGCTCGATGGATCTTTTCGCCGAGATGTACAAGCCCATGATGATGGACAACATCCACGTCGAAGCGCCCGATTGCTACCGATGTCCTTTTCAAAAGACGCGCGAGACGTGTGCGTGCGAGTGTTTTTCCTATGCGGCAAAGGCGTTTTCCGAGCACGCCGAAGAGTGTGCGGCGATGATCGTCGAGCCGCTTCTGCAGGGCAGCGCGGGCATGCGAATCTATCCTGAGCTTTACCTCAAGAAACTGCGTGCGCTCTGCGACGAGCATGACGTGCTCCTCATTGCCGATGAGATCGCGACGGGCTTCGGCCGGACAGGCAGGCTCTTCGCAACGGAGCGTGCGGGCATTACGCCCGACATCATGTGCCTCTCCAAGGGCTTGACGGGCGGCTACATGCCGATGTCCATCACCATCGTCAAAGAAAAGATCTATGACGCCTTCTACGCGGACTGGAGCGAAGGGAAGGCATTCATGCACAGCCACACCTACGCGGGCAATCCGCTCGGCTGCGCGACGGCGCTCGCCGTGCTCGACATCCTCGACGAGGAAAATGTCCTGGAGAAAGCGGAAGAGACAGCTCTTTGGCTGACTGCACGCATGGAGGAAGTCTTCGGTGCGCACCGAAATGTCGGCGAGATCCGTCATATCGGCTTGATTCATGCCGTAGAGCTTGTCGAGGACAAGCGGGAGAAGCGCCCGTTCGACGCGAGCCGCCGCCTCGGCTACGCCATCTACCGGGCGGCTCTTCGTAGCGGCCTCCTGCTGCGCCCTTTAGGCGACGTACTCTACTTCAACCCGCCGCTCAACATCGAGAAGGAAGAACTTGACACCGCGATCTGCCGCATGAAACAGGCGATGGACGAGGCCTTGGAAGCGTAGCGTGAAATCCACCGCAAATATTGGAAAGAAAAGCCGCCGTCGCAGAAGATGCGACAGGCGGCTTTTTTTACAGGACATATAGGAAAAAATTTGCTATAATAAGAATGATAAGCGCTGGATTTGATGCTTGGGCAAAAGCTCAGCTGGGGGGTATGGATATGTTTGCAATCATCGTTGGCACGCACGGCCGGCTGGCCGAAGAGCTGCTCTCTTCCGTCGAGATGATCTTCGGCGAGGTGCAGAACACGGCGGCGGTCACGTTCCTGCCGGGCGAAGGGCCGGCCGACATCACGGCGAAGTACGAAGCCGCCCTGGAAAAGCTCGATACGTCGGGCGGCGTGCTCTTCCTCGTCGACATCTTCGGCGGTACGCCGTACAATGCCGCCTGCCGCATCGTCATCAACAACGAGCAGTACGGCATCGTCACGGGCGTGAGCATGCCGATGCTCGTTGACATGGCGAACACGCAGGCGATGGACGAGGGGACGGACATCCGTACGCTGATGGAGAAGGCGGCGGGCGTGGGTCAGAAGGGCATACGGCTCTTCCACGCGAGCGCAGTCAACAGCTGAAAAAAGGCAATAGGATAGGAGAGAGATACATGATCAGTACGATTGGTGTTGTGACTTCGGGCGGTGACAGCCCGGGCATGAATGCGGCGGCGCGCGCCGTCGTGCGCACGGCTATTTCCGAGGGCGTAAGGATTTTCGGCGTCTACGGCGGCTATACGGGGCTTTTGGACGGCGACATCAAGGAGCTTTCGACGCGCAGCGTCAGCGACCTCATTCAGCGCGGCGGCACTTTCCTCGGCACGGGGCGTTCCAAGCGCTTCCATACGGAGGAGGGGCGCAAGGAGGCGATGGAAAAGCTCAAAGAGCATGGCATCGAAGGCCTTGTCGTCATCGGCGGCGACGGCAGCCTCACGGGCGCGGCGCATCTCTCACGCCACGGCATGCCGATCGTCGGTCTGCCGGCGACGATCGAGAACGACGTCTGGGGCACGGACTACACGATCGGCGCTGACACGGCGGCGAACACGGTTCTGGAGGCCATCAACAAGCTGCGCGACACGGCGTCGGCGCATCGGCGCATCATCCTCATCGAAGTCATGGGCAAGAAGTCGGGCTGGCTCGCGATGATGGCGGGTGTCGCGGGCGGCGCTGAATACGTTCTCGTGCCCGAAGTCAAATACGATCTCGACGCGATCTGCACGGAAATCATGGACGCTTATGAGGCTGGAAAGAAGTACAGCATCATCGTCGTGGCGCAAGGGGCAGGCTCTGCTGTCGAGATGGGTAAGTTCATCGGCGAGACGACGAAGATCGACACGCGCGTATCCGTCTTGGGCTACATCCAGCGCGGCGGCGCGCCGACGGTAGAGGATCGCATGAAGGCGTCGCTTCTCGGCGAGCGTGCAGCTCTCGCCCTGATGTCGGGCGCGAGCGACATCGTCTTCGGCTTTGACATGGGCAAGGTCGTGAGTATCAATCTGCACGACGCCGTGACGAACCGCAAGACGCTCGATCCCGAGATCGTGCGCCTCGCACGCGTTCTCGCCTGATTTGGGAGGAAGAGAGAAATATGAAAATTGCCATTCTCGGCTACGGAAACCTCGGGCGCGGTGTGGAGTGCGCCGTGCGCGAAAACAGCGATATGGAGCTTGTCGCCGTCTTTACGCGGCGCGATCCGAAAGATGTGAAGATCCAGACGGAGGGTGTGCCCGTCGTCCGCGTCGAGGACATCGAGGCATGGAAGGACAAAGTCGACGTGCTGATCCTCTGCGGGGGCAGCGCGACGGATCTGCCCAAGCAGACGCCGCAGTATGCGAAGTTCTTCCACGTCGTCGACAGTTTCGATACGCACGCGAAGATTCCTGCGCACTTTGCTGCTGTAGATCAGGCGGCAAAGGCGACGAATCATGTCGCCGTCATTTCCGTCGGCTGGGACCCTGGGCTTTTCTCGCTCGCGCGCGTCTATGCGAATGCCGTCCTGCCGAACGGCAAGGACTACACCTTTTGGGGGCGCGGCGTCAGTCAAGGACATTCCGATGCCATCCGCCGCATTGCAGGCGTGAAGGACGCGAAGCAGTATACTGTCCCTGTGGTCAAGGCGCTCGCCGCTGTGCGCCGCGGCGACAATCCCGAGCTTACGACGCGCGAGAAGCACACGCGCGAATGCTTCGTCGTCCTCGAAGAGGGCGCGGACGCTGCGAAGGTCGAGAAGGAAATCAAGGAGATGCCGAACTACTTCGCCGACTACGATACGACCGTGTACTTCATCACGGAAGAGGAGCTGAAGGCAAGCCACAGCGGCCTCGCGCACGGCGGCTTCGTCATCCGCACGGGCGTGACGGGGCTTCATGGCGAGCACAAGCACGCGATCGAGTACAGTCTGAAGCTCGACTCGAACCCAGAGTTCACAACGAGCGTCCTCCTCGCGTATGCAAGGGCGGCATACCGCCTCGCAAAGGAAGGCGCATCGGGCTGCAAGACCGTCCTCGACATCGCCCCCGCCTACCTCTCGCCGCTTTCGGCAGAGGAGCTTCGGGCGAAGCTTTTGTGAGAAGTGAATATATTGTGAATGATGTAGCGCATAGAAGAAGGGCGCCGTCGGCTGACGGCGCCCTTCTTCTATGCGCTACATGGCGTCACATGCGATCATCGCCCCAGTGACTGGCGATAGTTGGTTCTCCTCCAGGAGAGGAGGTGATGCGCGTGACGCTTTACAATGAAAGTCCAAGAGGTCAAATCCGAAGGACGCAGACCGATTGGCTAGGTTTCTGTAAGGAGGACGCACAATGTCCACAACGTGGATGTTTGTGCGTGTAGTTTACTGTGATTATTTTTCAGAATCCTCGCGGAGTAGTATGGAATCGAGAAGATAATGTTCATGGTTGTCGATGTTCTTGTCATTCGGGTCGTAGTTTATCTGAATGAACCAAGTTCCCTTTTCCGAAGAGATGACCAAGACATCAAAAACAGTGTCGGCTTCTTCGATATTGGCTCGCATGGTGAGGTGTCGAGTAGGATGTCCGTCCTGTATCGTTGGTTCGTTGACAAGGATCTTCAGGTTCTTTATACGAGAGTTTTTCTGATACGAATGGATAAAACCATCGACTGTCTCTTGCAGTCCTTGTTCGGCAGGAACGTTGGTCTTGGCGTTGGGCGGGATGCGAAGGATGAGAACGGACATCGGCAATTGTACGCCTGCATTCAAAAAATTCGCGTTGATGAATGTAGTGACTCCGGTGGCAAGTTCGTAGACCGCGAATGGCTCGCCAAGAGGCGGCAGCTCCATGATGAGTTGCTCGTCGTGGGTGCGCAGAGCAATGGGCTCTAGTTCGAGCATCGACTCCGGGGTGATGGTCTCCCCTTCGGAAAGCGTGGATAAATCCTTTGGCATTTTCATGATTTTCGGAGGCGGAGTCTGATTGCCCGACTCGGCATGTTCTGCTGCCTGTGTCGGTGCTGTATAGCCTTCCGTTAAGAGAAGCAGAGCGCAGATGAGGATGCGCATACGGGATTTTGGAATAAACATGGAATCCTCTTTTCTTGTAATGAAAACTTAAGATCTACAGAATTTATAGAATACGAACGGAAAGTGCAGCGAGTGCAAAGACGCATTCTTTCACAAGAACTTGCCGTAGACTCGCTGCAATAGATCGTCAAAGTACTGCCGTTCTAATGCATATGTACTGTGCAGATCCAACGGCTTATTGATGGCGTCAAATCGAATATGCGCACCTTGGGTCTGATGAGAAGGGATCTGCAGGTAAACATTTTGTAATACACTCACGCCCTAGAGAAAGCTGAAAAAGATATGAGCTATGCGATGATCTTTTCATATCTTCGCATAGCCCTGTTGTGATACTCTACTTCATTAAACCGCCGGGGATGTCAAGGGTGGCGAAGTAGTCGCTCAAGGTTTCGGCGCGGCGGATGAGTTCGACGCTGCCGTCTTCTCTCAAAAGCAGCTCCGCACTTCTGAGCTTGCCGTTGTAGTTGAATCCCATGGCGTGGCCGTGTGCGCCGGTGTCGTGGATGACGATGCGGTCGCCGATGTCGATCTTGGGCAGTTTGCGGTCGATGGCGAATTTATCGTTGTTCTCGCAGAGCGATCCTGTGACGTCGTAGATGTGATCGCAGAAGGCGTCTTCCTTGCCGACGACGGTGATATGGTGATAAGCGCCGTAGATGGCAGGGCGCATGAGGTTCGCCATGCAGGCGTCGAGTCCGATGTAGTCCTTGTACGTCTTCTTTTCATGCAGCGCCGTCGTGACGAGCCAGCCGTAGGGTCCCGTGATGTAGCGCCCCGATTCGGTCTTGATGGCGAGTCCAGCGAGACCTGCCGGCTCGATGATCTTCTTATAGAGCGCCTCGATGCCGCTTCCGACGCGTTCGACGTCGATGGCTTCTTCTTCGGGGCGATAGGGAATACCGAAGCCGCCGCCGAGGTTGACGAATTCGAGCGAGATGCCGAGGCGCTTCTTGATTTCTACGGCGAGGTTGAACATGAGCTCCGCCGTGAAGAGAAAAGCTTCATTTCTAAGCTCGCTCGATATGACCATGGTGTGCAGGCCGAAGCGCTTGACACCCTTTTCGTGCGCGATCTTGTAAGCGTCGAAGATCTGGTGGTGCGTGAGCCCGTATTTCGCCTCGGTCGGCTTGCCGATGATGTCGTTGCCTTCGATGAGCGGGCCGGGGTTGTAGCGGAAGGAGAGGCAGTCGGGGAAGCCCGCGCACTTTTCGAGGTAGTCTATGTGGCTGATGTCATCGAGGTTGATGATGGCGCCGAGTTCGCGCGCCTTCTGGAATTCCTCGGCGGGCGTGTCGTTCGAGGTCAGCATGATCTCTTCGCCCTTGACGCCGGCGGCCTCGGAGAGGAAGAGTTCGGCGATGGAGCTGCAGTCTGTGCCTGCACCCTCTTCGTGCAGGATCTGCAAGAGACGTGGGTTCGGTGCAGCCTTGACAGCGAAGTGCTCGGTGAAGTGCGGCGCCCACGAGAAGGCTCGCTTGAAACGGCGGAAGTTCTCGCGAATGGCCTTTTCGTCGTAGATGTGAAAGGGCGTCGGATATTGTTCGATAATTTCCTCAAGCCTCTCATGGCTTACGGGGAAAACTTTTTCTGTCATAAGGATGCCTCCCAAAATGTTTCTGATGGAGTGAAAAGCCGCCTGTGTGGCGGCGCTGATTCTTTCGCCATTATAACAATGCTGCGCAGGGCTGTCAATGAAGGCGATTTGTGGTATAATAAAAGAAAATATTTGATTTGCATGAGAAGATACACGCACAAATGTCCGCTTTGTGGACAAAAGTGCACCGCCCTTAAGGAAAGTTACCCAATCAGCCTGCGCCTTCGGCTTGGCTTCTTGGACTTTTATAAATCATCGCTGCGCGAGGAAAGGAGGAGAAGCCTTGCGGCTCTACATTGCGGAGAAACCAAGCATGGGGCGCGAGATTGCAAAGTGCCTCGAAGGCCCTGTACGCTCGCACGACGGCTGGCTGGAAACGGCGGAAGGCGCGGTGACGTGGGGCTTCGGTCATATTCTGCGTCAGAAGGAGCCGGAGGAGTACAGCGAGAAGTACAAGTTCTGGCGCACGGAGGATCTGCCCATCGTGCCTGCCGAGTGGCAGCTTGTCGTCGCTTCGTCGGCAGCGCGGCAGTTCCGCATCGTCAAGGATCTCATCGCGCGTGCCGATGAGATCGTCCATGCGGGCGACCCCGACCGCGAGGGGCAGCTTCTGATCGATGAGGTGCTCGACTTCGTCGGTAATAAAAAGCCCGTCAAGCGCATCCTTCTGAACGCGCTCGACGAGAAGAGCATCCGCGAGGCGAATGCGGATCTTCGCGAGAACAGCGACTTCTACGCGCTCAAGCAGTCGGCGCTGGCGCGTGCCCGCGCCGATTGGCTCATCGGCATGAACCTTTCGCGCGCCTATACGCTCGCGGCACGCCGTGCAGGGCACAAGAAACTCGTTCTGCCCGTGGGCAGGGTCAAGACGCCGACCTTGGCGCTCGTCGTGCGCCGCGAGCGCGAGATCGAGGGCTTCAAGCCCGTTGATTACTTCGAGATTCGCGCGAAGTTCCGCCATGCAGACGAGGATTTCACAGCCGTCTGGAAGCCGCGCGAGGAGGAGTCGGGGCTTGACCGCGAGGGAAGGCTCGTCGACGAGGCAGCGGCGAAGACGCGCCTTGCGGGTTTCGCTGAGCCGCCTGCAGACGGGCGCGTGACGGAAGTGAGCCGCGCGAAGAAAACGGAGGGGCAGAGGCTGCCATTTTCGCTGTCGTCGCTTCAGGTGCTCGCGGGTAGGAAGTACGGCTACGAGCCGCAGCTCGTGCTCGATACGGCGCAGAAGCTCTACGAGAAGAAGCTCACGACATACCCGCGCTCGGACTCGGAATATCTGCCGCTGAACCAGCGAAAGGATGCGCCTGCGATCCTCGCGTATCTCAGGGACGGCGACGATGCGGCTCTGTCGCATTGGGCGGGCGGCGCGGACGCGAAGATCAAGAGCCGCGCATGGAACGACAAGAAGGTGACGGCGCACCATGCGATCATTCCGACGCGCGTGCGTGCGCGGCTTGGGACGCTCACGGAGACGGAACAGAACATCTACCGCCTGATCGCGCAGGCGTTCATCGCGCAGTTCTATCCCGAGCATGTCTACGAAAAGACGCGTGCGGCTCTCGACTATCACGGCGAGGTATTCGCTGTGAATGGGCGGCGCGAGATTCAGGCGGGCTGGCGTGCCATTTACCGCACGACGAAGAAGGGCGCGGGCGAAGAAGCTGATGCGGACGATGTAGACGGCGAAGAAGACGGCGGCGTCCTGCCGCCCTTGAAGAAGGGCGACGTGGTCGCGTACGCAGGCGGCGCGCTCAAGAAGCGTGCGACGAAGCCGCCGCCGCGCTTCACGCCGGCGACGCTTCTACAGGGCATGAAGGAGATCCACAAGTACGTGCTTGACCCCGAGGCGAAGAAACGCCTGAAGGATGTCTACGGCATCGGCACGGAGGCGACGCGTGCGGCGATTATCGATGACCTCATCAAGCGGCGCTTCCTTTTGGCTAAGGGCAAGAAGAAGTTGCTTTATCCGACCGATACGGCTTACATCCTCGTCGATGCCCTGCCCGATGATCTCGTCTATCCCGACGCCACGGCGCTTTGGGAGGATAAGCTGCATTCGATGGCAGACGGTGAGGGCACGCTCGAAGAGTTTCTTTCGGCGCAGGTCGCTTTCACGCGCCGCCTTGTGGCGAAGGCGCTCGACGCGAAGATCGAGCGCGGGGGCGAGCATCCGTGCCCACGCTGCAAAAACGGCGTCCTCGTGAAGCGCAGCGGCAAAAATGGCGACTTCTGGGGCTGTTCGAACTACCCACGCTGCCGCATGAGCTGCGATGACAAGGAGGGAAAGCCCGATCTCGACTCGCGTGCGCCACGGGCAGCGTCGGCGAGGTCTGCACCGTCTCGCGCAGGTCAGAAGGATGTGCGCCCTGCCCGCAGTTTTGGTGCACCTGCGCTTTCGGAGGAGGAGATGGCGGCGTTCCTCGCTGAGTATGCGCCGCTGCCGTCTGCACAAGAGATGATGAATTCCCCTTCGGACGGCAAAAAGGGAGCAGGAAAAGCAAAAGCGGTTGTAGAATAAACGAAAGTAAGATATGTCAGTGCATTTTGATGGGGGAGAGTTCTTGGAAGATCCTTTTTTATTGTCTTTGAAAATTCTTGTCGTCTTTCTGCTGGTCTTCGGCAATGCGTTCTTCGTTGCGGCGGAGTTTTCCATCGTCAAGATGCGCAGTTCGCGGCTCGACGTACTCATCGCCGAGGGCAACCGCCGCGCATCGTATGCGAAGAAGCTGGCCGATCGACTTGACGTGGCGCTTTCTGTCACGCAGCTTGGCATCACCATCGTCTCCTTGGGCTTGGGCTGGCTCGGCGAGCCTGTCGTCGCTTCCTTGCTGCATCCGGCATTTTCGTGGTTCGGCGTGCCCGAGAGTGCGGTTGAAACCGTCTCTTTCGCCATTGCGTTCTTCCTCATCACCTCGCTGCACATCGTGGGCGGCGAGCTGATTCCGAAGAATGTCGCGATCCGCAAGGTCGAGAGTGTCGCGCTCACGGTCGCCTTGCCGCTCCTCGTCTTCCAGCGCATCATGTATCCTTTCGTCTGGCTGCTGAATCACGTCGCGAACTGGGCGGAGGAACGCATGGGCTTCTCCGTCGTGACGAAGGAGGAGGATGTGGCGCATACGGAAGAGGAGATCCGCGTCCTCATGGAGGAAAGTCATCGCCAAGGCTTCATCGATAAGACGGAATTGGAATTTGTCGACAACGTCTTTGACTTCGCCGATCTCTCCGTGCGCGAGATCATGATTCCGCGCACGGACATGGTCTGCCTCGATCTTGAGGACTCCTTGGAAGAGAGCATTGAGACGGCGATGGAGGAGAGGCTCACGCGCTATCCAATCTGCGACGGGGGCAAGGACAACGTCATCGGCTTTTTGCATATCAAGGACTTTTTACAAACGCTCTACAAGAAAGAAGCACCCGATCTTCGGAAGCTCGCGCGCCATGCGCTCATCGTGCCCGAGGCCATGGCCGTCAGCCGCCTTTTGCAGACGATGCAGCAGGAGCGCTCGCAGCTCGCCATTGTCGTCGATGAGTACGGCGGCACGGCGGGCATGGTCACGATCGAGGATGTCATCGAGGAAATCGTGGGAGATATTCAGGACGAGTTCGATACGGATCGCCCGCTGGTGGAAAAGAAGGGCGCGTGCCTTTACTCCGTCGACGCCAAGATGCTCTTGGAGGAGCTTGAGGACATCTTGGAGGTCGTGATTGACGAGGAGGAGATCGACAGCGTGGGCGGCTGGCTCTCGGCGCATGTCGACAACCCGCCTCGTATTGGGCAGAAGGCAGCGTTTGGTGATGCACAGTTCTTCGTCGAGGAAACAGAAGGCGTGCGCATCACGCGCGTCCTTTGCCGCCTCGGACACGAACCGCAGAAGGAGCATGATGAGATCGTCGATCTCACGCAGTCGCGCAAGACCGACGGCATAAGATATATGAGCGGGCGTCGCAGGGATGGAAAGGGCGTTCGCGCGAATTGAGATTCTCGTAAGTCTCGTAAGGGAAGCCGGGGCTGGCGCAGGAGATGATTGCGCAGCAGCTCGATTAGGGAAAGAACGGTGAGGACATGGCATCAAATTTTGATTTCCTGATGGTGCGAAAGGATTACAAGGCGATCGTGAAGACGGCGATGGAGGCGGAGCGGCGCTTTGGCACGTCATACCCGGAGTGTGCGATCTTGGCGGAGCGTGCAGTGAAGCTGGCGGTGCACTGGATGTTCACGCACGATGCAGGACTCGCACTGCCGTATCGCGAGGCGATCGCCCGCCTCATTCATGAACCGACGCTCAAAAAGCTCCGTCCGGCTGGAATGAATTATCTTGTGCATTACATCCTGCATCTCGGCAATGTCGTCGCTTATCGCGGCATGGACGTCTCACGTGAGGAGGCCTTGCTCGCGCTGCGCGGACTGCATGTAGCCCTTTCATGGTTGGCGGCGTGCTACGAGGAAGGTTTTTTGCCGACTCCTTTCAATGAGAGCCTTTTGCCAGCGGGCGGCAAGGAATACAATGCGAATCCTCTGAAACTCCTGGAGCTCTACAAGGAGCCGTTCGAAGGCGGCGCTCTGCTGCCGCGACGCAAGAAGAACCGCGAGGCTTCGGAGAAGTTTGCCGCTCTGCGGGAAAAAAACAGGAACGGCAGCGTCGTCAAGGTGTCCGCCGACCTCCTTGCCGAGACGCGCGGCCGCTACATCCTGGTGGATAGTGCGCAGGCGGGATGGACTTTGGGTGAGGACTTCTTCATGAACGCGCAGATCGAGGGCGCGGGGAAAAAGGCGCCGTCTGTCGACATCCTCTTTACCGATGCCGAGAAGAAACCGCTGGCTGTCATGGCGGTCAAGGCAGCGGAGCATTCCGCAGAAGACGGCGTCACTCAGGCAAAGGAATGGGCATCGCTCATGGAACAGAGGTACGGCGAGCGGCCTTATATTTTTCTTCTGCGCGAGGGAGGATACTGCTATCTGGATGAGGCGAGCGGCACATTGCGTCCGATTCATGGATGCTTTTCGCGTGCCGGTTTGGAGCGGCGCCTGTGCTTCCGCCGTCTTTACGATCCGGACGGACATCCCGACCTTGCCGGAGACATTGTGAACCGCCCGTATCAGCGGGAGGCCGTCTGGCGCATCTGCGAGGACGTGCATCGGGGCGTGCGTCGGCTTCTCGTTTCCACGCCGCCGGGCACAGGGAAGACGCGCATGGCGGCGGGCGCCATTGAGGCGCTGCTCCACCAGAAAGCCGTCGGCAAGGTACTCTACCTTGCTGATCGCGAGGAACTTGTGCATCAGGCCTACGAGCAGTTTCGCATGCTGCTTCCCGACGCGAAGCTCGTCGATCTCCTAGGCGATGTGCGCGAAGAGGCGCAGGCAGACATCGTTTTCGCGACGGCGACCATTATGATGGACGCTGTGAACGAGAGTCGGACAGAAACGGGAGCGCGTCTCTATGATCCGGCGCACTTCGATCTCGTCGTCATCGACGAATCACATCCGAGCATCTACGACGATCATCTTGTCATCCTCAACTACTTCGATGCGATCCTCTTGGGTTTCTCGTCGCTTCCACCGACAGCTCCGGGTGAAGCGGAGGTCTATCGCTTCTACGACCTTGCGCCGGGCAAGCCGACCTTTGCCTATAGTTTGGCAGAGGCGCTGCGCGATGGATGGCTCGTCGACTTCACGCTGCGCGACGAAGCGCCCGAGGGCATCATGGAGCCGCACCTTCGCTATGCCGATCTCACAGAGGAGCAGCGAACGATCGCGGAGATGGAGTATTCTGATACGGGCGTGATCGTGAGCAAGGATTTCGACGTGCCAGCCGTGAACAATTGGCTCTTCAGCGAGGAAACGATCCAGACGATGCTCGAAAACCTTTTGCAGCATGGTCTCAAGATGCCGGACGGCAAGCTCGGCAAGACGATCATCTTTGCGAAGAACAGTCTGCAGGCGAAGGCAATCGCCTTCATTTTCCAGCGTCTCCATCCCGAGTACGGTGCAGACTTCATCCGTGCGCTCGATGCCCGTACACCCGATCTTGCCGAAGCGGTGCAGGCTTTTTCACTGTCCGATGAGCAGTTGACGATTGCTGTTTCCGTCGATGTCTTGGACACGGGCTTTGACATTCCTTCTGTTGTGAATCTCGTCTTCTTCCGCAAGGTGCATTCACTGAGCAAGTTCAGCCAGATGCTTGGCAGGGGCATGCGCTTCTGCGCCGACTTGAACGGTGAGGGAAAGGACAAGGACAAGTTTCTCGTCATTGACTATTGCAAGAATTTTGCATTCTTCGATATGAAGAAGTGAGGGGAGTTTATGAAATTCAAGTTTTTACACAATAACCTCAATGTGCGTGATCTCGCGCGTTCGCTTGCCTTCTATGAGAAGGCGCTCGGACTCAAAGAAGTGCATCGCGTGGAAATGCCTGATTTTACGCTCGTCTACCTGGGCGATGGAGGCTCGACGCCACACGAACTTGAACTGACGTGGCTCAAGGATCGCGAGGCGCCCTACAATCTCGGTGACAATGAGTTCCACCTCGCCTTCGGCGTCGACGACTTCGCGGCAGCGCACAAGCTGCACGAAGAGATGGGCTGCATTTGCTATGAGAATGCGGAGATGGGTATCTACTTCATCAGCGACCCCGACGGCTATTGGCTTGAAGTCCTGCCGAAATGGTGATCGCGCAGTTCGAGCGGACTGCCGCATGGGGAAGGGGCACGCCAAGAATGCAGAATATGAGAGATAAGACGAACAGTCATAAGGGAACGAAAGCGGCGCGGACGGCATGAGCCTCCGCGCCGCTTTATCAATATATAAAATTTATATATTGATAAGTTTTTTGGCGCGAAACGAATGACGGCTGTCGAAGAGCCGATGCGCTTTCGCGCCGCTGCCAAGTCGGGAAGTTTCCCGCACCCAGGAAGGGAGAAAGAACATGAGCAAGAAAACACGCATCGTCGTTGTCGGCGCAGGATTCGGCGGAGTCAAGGTCGTACGCGAATTGGCAAAGGATAAGAGCCTTGACATCACGATCATCGACCGCCGCAACTTCCATCTTTTTCAGCCGCTGCTCTATCAGCTCGCGACGTCACTTCTTTCGACCGATGAGATCGCCTATCCGATCCGCGCGTTTTTCCGTCATAACAAAAACGTCGATCTCTTCATGGCGAAGCTTCGCGGTCTCGACAGGGAGCGCAAGGTCGTCATCACGAATCACGGCGAGATTCCCTACGATTATCTGGTTCTCGCGGCGGGCGCGACGACGAATTTCTTCGGCATGGAGAGCGTCGAGGAGCATTCCTTCCCGATGAAGACCTTGCAGGAGGCGCTGCACATCCGCAATCATGTCATCCATATGTTCGAACGCGCCAACAAGATCGAGCATAACGAGGAGGAGCGCCGCCGTATGCTGAGCTTCGTTGTCGTCGGCGGTGGCCCGACGGGCGTCGAACTCGCAGGCTCTCTGGCCGAGGTCATCAACCTCATCATGAAGGACGAGTATCACAATCTTTCGCCCGATGAGATCAGCGTCAAGCTCGTCGAGGCGACGGGCGGACTTCTGCCCATGATGCCGCCCGATCTGCAGCAGGAAACGGTGCGCGTCTTGGAGAAGAAAGGTATTGACGTCATGCTCAATACGCAGGTCGCAGGCTGCGACAAGAACAGCCTGATCTTGAAGGATGGCCGGGTCATTCCGACGAATACGGTCATTTGGGCGGCGGGCGTCAAGGCAGTGCCGATCATCAGTAAGCTCGGCTTCGCATGTGACCGCGCAGGACGCGTCATCGTCAACGAGAAACTGCAGGTCGAGGGCGAACGCGACATCTTCGCCATCGGCGACTGCGCCTCCTTCTGCCACGGCACGGAGCGTCCGTTGGCGACGGTCGCACCTGTCGCGACGCAGGGCGGCGTCGTTGCTGCGCGCAATATCAAGCGCCTGATCGCGGGCGACGAAAACCTGGAGACGTTCCATTACAAGGATCAGGGTGCGATGGCGACGATCGGCAGGACGGAGGCCGTCGTCAATATGAACGGCACGAAGATGAAGGGCTTCATCGCCTGGGTCGTCTGGATGTTCGTCCACCTCCTGCGTCTTGCGGGCGCACATACGAACACGACGGTGCTCTTGAAATGGACATGGAATCTCCTGTCGGGCACACGTCTTGGCCGCATCATCACGAATATGCAATACGACGAGTCGCGCGAGCTTCGGCCCATGCCGCTCGATCCAGAGGAGAAGGGTTAATCTTGCAAAAAATATATAGCTGTTTTTGGGAAAAAAGTGCCGCCGCTCTGGCGCTGTGCCTTGCGGCAGCGGCCCTTTCGCCGCAGGGAGCGGAGGCTGCAGCGACCTTGGGCGAAGCGCACATGACGGCGTATGCCGCGACGAAGGACCGTACGGTCGTGCTGGAACGCGATGCGGCGCGGAAGGAGGTGGGCGCTCCCATGGAAGAGGATGCGAATGCAAAGAATGAACGGATGGACGAGAGGATGGCGGCAGGCACGAGGCCGCCGATGCCTGTGAATCCTGAGGGGAAGGAAACGGTGCGCAAGCTGCCGAAGAAGCTGCGCTTCTTGTGGCAGCCTGTCGCCGACGCCGTGCGCTATGAGTTCGTCATCGAGGAGGGCGCGGGAGAGAAGGCGAAAGTCGTTTACCGTGACACGCATGTCTTCAACAACGGCGTGGAAATCGCGCTCGCAGGACGCGGCTGGCTCGATGCGAACCACTATTGGCGCGTGCGTGCGCTTGATTACGATGGCAATGCACGCTCAGCTTTCACGCCACCCGCTGCCGTCGAACTGGCCGAAAAGGATCCGGCAGCGCCACATCCGACGAGCGAGTTCCAGAAGATGGACTATGTGCCGCTCTATCCGACGTACTCGTGGATTCCTGTGCAGGGGGCTGCTGAGTACGAGGTCTCCGTCTGGAAGCGAGGCAGGACGGAGCCCGCGCTCCTACACATGCTTTACGCGACCGACCTCACCTGTTACGATACCTATGGTTTCACGACGCCCGGCATTTACTACTGGAAGGTTCGTGCCCTCGACACTGCACGCCAGCCCATCAGCGGCTGGTCGGAGAACGTGCCGTTCGAGGTCAAATCTCCCGTCGTCGTCGCCGCGCTCGGCGACAGCATCACGCACGGTGGCGGCGCCATCGTCTACGGCCCTGACCGCGCACTCTACGATTGGGAAACGTACGCGGCATTTCCCATCAAGAACCTTGGCTACTCGGGCGATACCGTTGAGGCGATGGAAGCGCGTTTCGAGCGCGACGTGCTGCCGTTCCGCCCGAAGATCCTCGTCATCATGGGCGGCGTGAACAACTATCGCGTGGGAGGCAGGGCGACGGATATCATCTCTGTGCTCGCACGCATCCGCGACAAGTGCACGGCGCACGGCATTACGCCGGTCTTCTCTACAGTCACTTCGCTCAACCCCGCGAAGATCGCGAAGCTGCAGTATGCGCAGAATCCGCCCGCCAACTGGAGCGACGAGCAGGCGGCGCTCAACCGCTGGATCTTGTCGCAGCCCTACTGCGTCGACATCACGACGGTTCTCTCCGATGAACGAGGGCAGCTTGAGGATATTTACACAACGGACGGCCTGCATCCCGACAGCGCGGCGAAGCGCTTCATCGGCGAGACGATCAGCAACTACCTGCGCGCACGGTTTCCGCAGGTGGTCGAGTCGATTTTACGCGAGCCGAAAGTGTGAAGAAGGGCTGTACAGAAGCCGATTTCAGCTTTTGTACAGCCCTTCTTTCTATTTTTCGCTTCCAAGCGGTACTCTGCCCCAGACCGTGCCGCGTTCCTCGAAGACGGCTCTGCCCGCAGTGAGGTCTGTCAGAGCCGTCTGAATGGGAGCGAGCTGCTGCTCTTCCAACAGCAACAGCAAGGTGACCTTTTCCTCGTAAATCGCATCTTCTGTGCGAAGATTCTCCTGCCGCACGAAGTTTTCGACGAGCGCGAGAAGCGTGTAGTCGAACGTCACGGCGAGACGCGCAAGCTGCAGGCAGCGCACGAGGGAGGAGGCTTCGAGCGCGAGGTGTGCGGCGTGGCCGTAGGCGCGGATGAGGCCGCCCGCGCCGAGTTTGATGCCGCCGAAGTAGCGCGTGACGACGACGACGGTATCGACGAGGCCGCGCTTCTTGATCGCTTCTAAGATGGGATTGCCCGAGGTGCCGCCCGGCTCGCCGTCGTCGTTTGACTTCTGCTTTTTGCCGCCCGCACCGAGCACCCAGGCGCTCGGGTTGTGGCGTGCGTCATAATACTTCTTCTTGCAGGAAAGCAGGAAGGCGCGCGCTTCCTCTTCCGTTGCCGCGTGAGCGGCTTCGGCGATGAAGCGCGATCGCTGAATCTCATATTCGGCTGTGCCGCCCGTTTCGATCGTCGTGAAATTTTCCATGTGCTTTCGGATCTTCCTTATGATTTAATTCCGCAATGTTCGTTGCGGATGCTTATGCATCTACTATATACTATATATAGTAACACATCTCCCAGTGAAAGACGAGAGGGATCAAAATTCTTGCGATTTCTCAGAAATATTCGCTTGGCATTTCCCCGCGTTTGGTGTAGTATTGTCCTTAAGCTGTATTCGTGCAGAGAGTTTCTCTAGGGGGTTTTAACTTCATCATACGGAAGGTTGTGTTATCAAGGCCATGAATGGGACACAGATGAACAGAGGGTTGAAGAACAGGCATGTGCAGATGATTTCGCTCGGTGGGGTCATCGGCAGCGGCTATTTTCTCGGCACGGGGTATGTGCTGGAAAAGGCAGGGCCGGCGGCGATCTTAGCGTATCTTTTGGGTGGAGTCATCGTGCTCTGCGTCATGCTCTCCTTGGCGGAGCTGGCGGTCGCCAAACCTGTTTCGGGGTCTTTTGTCGCCTATGCACGCGAGAATATCTCTTCGACGTGGGCGTGCGGCGTGGGCTGGGCATACTGGCTCAACTGGATGGCGTACGTGCCGTCCGAGATGATTGCCGCGGGCATCATCATGAACAATTTCGTGCCCGAAGTCAGCCAGCTGTGGTGGGCCGTGTTTTTCGGCCTCGTCGTGACCGTGCTGAACCTCTTTCGCGTCGACAAGTTCGGCGAGAGCGAGTTCTGGTTGTCCCTTGTGAAGATCCTGGCCTTGGTTGCCTTCAGCGTCGTGGCAGCGCTCATTTGTCTCGGACTTTTCGGTGGGGAGGGATTCATCGGCACGCGCATTCTCCTTTCGAGCGGCGGCTTCACGCCGAACGGCTGGTGGGCGATCGTCCTGACGATGGTCATCATCCTTGTGAATTTCCAAGGCACGGAGATCATCGGCCTCGCGGCGGGCGAGTGTAAAGAGCCAGAAAAGAGCATACCCATCGCCGTGCGCAACGTGACGTGGCGCATCATCGCGCTCTACATTGTCCCGATCTCCCTTCTGATCTCCATCCTGCCGTGGGAAGAGGCGAGCATCTCCGAAAGCGTCTTTGCGGCGGCACTCGCCGCGCATGGCCTTGATTCTTTGGCGGCCGCGCTCGCCTTCGTCGTTTTGACGGCCGCCGTGTCGTGTTCGAATTCGGGTCTCTATTCGAGTGCGCGGGCGCTCTATTCGCTTGCACGCATGGACATGGCGCCGGCCTTTCTCGCCCAGATCAACAGCAAGGGCGTGCCGCGCAATTCCATTCTCATGTCGGTTGCGGCATGCTGGCTCGTCATTCTGCTCTACACGTTCAATCCCGATTCGGCGGTCTATACGTATCTTCTCGCTGTATCGGGCTGCACGGGGGCGATCGCGTGGATCTCGATCTGCTGGAGTCAGTATCGCTTCCGCCGCCGCCTCATCGCCGAGGGATTGGAACATACCCTGCGCTACAAGACGCCGTTCTTTCCTTATGTAACGCTCTTCGGCATCTGGGCGCAGGTCTTCTGCCTCGTCGTGCTCGCTTTCACGCCCGACCTGCGGCAGGCCTTCTACATGGGCGTGCCGATGCTCGTTGTGCCGATGCTCTGGCATAGGCTGCGCAGCCTATACCGCGCACGCGTCGCAGCGGCGAGAAATGGCTGAATGAAATAAAATGGGGGCTTCGCATACGTCCTTGACGTATGCGAAGCCCCCATTTTTTATTCGTCCTTTTCCGAAGGAATCGTGAGATTTTCGCGCAGTGCGCTGATTTCTTCGGCGAGGAAGAGACCGGGGGGCGATTCGCGGATCATCGTGTCCTCCAGGATGCGGCTCTGCTCGACGGGGTCGCGCGTAAGGAGCTGCGCGGGGTCGGCGGCGTTCTTCGTGCGGCTGATTGCCTGCTGCTGCGCTTCGGCGTAAGCGAGCGTCTTCTGCCGCACGGCGGCGCAGAGATCGTAGTTGATGCCGCTGAGTGCGAGCGGCGGGATGTGTGCGTCGACGGCGTCACGCGTGTGTTTGGCATCTTCGGTGAGCTGTGTGAGACGCACGTAGGCTGTCTGGATGTCGATCGCGCCCTCCTTGAAACTCTCAAGGATGTTGTGGTACTGCTGCCAGTTGTAGTCGAGCTGCGTGATGTTCTTCTTGTGCTCGTCGTACCAGGCGGTGAAGATTTCTTGCTGCTGATGAATCTCGCTGCGCTCTTCCGCCGTCATCTTGGGCGTGGGCGGCGGCGGGAAGCTCCAGAACGCCGCCGCTCCCGCGAAGAGGAGCGTGAGGGAGAAAAGTGCCCAGATCTTTCGGTTGGGAAGCCAGCGGTAGAGCAGCACGAGGGATAGGAAGATGAGAGCGAGCAGGATGTATTTGTAAGAAGGCATAGGTTTCTTCCTTTCTCGGCGGGAGGAGCGGCAGATAAAACTTTCCTCCATTGTAGCACAAGGAAGTCCTTGCGTGAAGCGGCGAAAATCGTTATACTGAAAGATGGCGTGAAGTAATGAGAAAGATTCGCGCAGAAAGGTGGAAGCGCATGCTGACGATCGTTTTGCTTTTGACGGGGGACAGCCAGGAAGCTCGTATGGCGCAGACGTATCTGCGCGAAAATTATTCGGGAGAGGAATACGAGCGAATCCTTGTCTATTGCGGTGAGGATGCGGCGACTGCAGCGCTTCTGGATCAAGACGCTTCCAGTGTGCTTGTTGACGGCAGGGGGGCAGGCATAGCGGCTTCGTGTAATGCGGCTCTTCAATATGCGCATGGACGGGAGATTTTGTTTGCTGCAGCACCCTACATCCTTATGCGTCCGGCACTTCACTCCATGCAGCGGGCAGCGCGCGCCGTTGATGGTGTCTCGCTCGTTGTGCCGATGATGAAGAAGCCTTTGGGCTGGGATCAGGTGCAGAAGCTTCCCGCAGATCGTAGCTCTCTTTATCAAGATGCAGAGGGTTTGCGCCGCTTTTCCGAAGATTTATCCATGAATTTGGACGTTTTGCCTGCTTCGGTTTCCCTGGATTTCTGCTTCTTGACGCAGCGCCAAGCTCTGCTGGACATGGGAGGCTTCTCGGAGGAGTTTCGCACGACTCCGTTCCTCATGCTTGATTTTTGCCTGCGTTTTTGGCAGGCAGATCGGCCTTGCATTGCAGCGTGCGGGGCGTTTGTCCATGAAAATGCTTTTGAATTGTTCTATGATGCACAAGATGATGCGAGATTTACACAAAAGTATGGCTTGAGTTATCCGTATTCTTTCATACCGCGCACGGAACTTTTGGAGCATATGGACCTCCAAAAAGATGGACTCAATGTGCTTGAAGTTGGTTGTGCCTGCGGGGCAACGCTCCTTGCTATTCGCAATGCGAATCCTAAGGCGGAAGTCTATGGCATTGAATTTGATAAAAAAGCGGCGGAGATGGCACGCCACTTTGCCGTCGTTGAGGCGCTCAATGTGGAGAAGCTGGATCGACCTGCGTGGCATGAGAAGTTTGACTACATCATCTTGGGCGATGTTATTGAGCATCTGCGAGAACCTTGGCAGACGATGAAAAATCTTGCCGCAGTTTTGAAGCCCGGCGGATGTGTCATCATCAGTGTTCCAAATGTCATGCATTTCTCTGTCTTCCGCATGATGCTGAAAGGCCGCTGGCAGTACGAGGAAGCGGGAATCCTTGACCGCACGCATCTTCGCTTTTTCACGCGCACGGAGGTCGTTGCGCTTTTGCAGGAGGCTGGTCTTGAGCCGCAGGAGGTTTTTGATTCAAAGATTACAGAAAGTGAGCAGGATCAAGACTTTATTGCGCAGCTTGCCACCCTTTTGCCGCCAGATGTCGATGCGAAAGAGCTGCATGCTTTTCAATGGAAGGTCGTAGCAAAGAAGAGATAGGGGAGAGTTTGTGGAGAAGAAGAGCGTCTGGCGTATCTGCCGCGCAATCGTTCGCGGCTATTGGTTTTCCGAGGAGAAGTGGAAGGCGCGAGGCCTTCTTGCCGTCGTCATTGCGCTGAATTTCGTTGCGGTTGGCATGCTCGTTCTGATCAACGATTGGTACAACGAGTTCTACAACGCTTTGCAGGCTTACGAGTACGAGCTTTTTTGGCCGCTCGTCGGCAAGTTTGCATTCCTCGCCTTCGTGCATATCGCCGTCGCCGTCTACGCTATCTATCTGCGGCAGATGCTGCAGATCAAATGGCGCACATGGCTCACGGATCGCTACCTCGCACGCTGGATGGAGAATCGCGCCTATTACAAGCTCGAAACGCTTGCCGAGGGTACGGACAATCCCGACCAGCGCATATCGGAGGACATCGGGCAGTTCGTCGAGCTGACGCTCACGCTCTCCGTGGGATTCTTGAAGCAGCTGACGACGCTCGCGGCGTTTGCCGTCGTCTTGTGGAATCTGTCGGGAATTTTGACCGTTCCCATCGGCAGTTGGGAGTTCCACATCTACGGCTACATGCTGTGGTTCTCGCTCATCTACTCCGTCTTGGGAACACTTGGCGCGCACCGCGTCGGCAGGAAGCTCATCGGGCTGAACTTCGAGAAGCAGCGCTTCGAGGCGGATTTCCGCTTCAGCATGATGCGCGTGCGAGAAAACAGCGAGAGCGTCGCTTTCTACGGCGGCGAGACGCAGGAGGTGCGCGGCTTTTCCGAGCGCTTCGCGCGCGTCATCGGCAACTTCCGTGAACTCATGCGTCAGACGAAGATCCTGAACTTCTACATCAACGGTTACGCGCAGCTCGCGATCATCGTGCCGCTCGTCATGGCGGCGCCGCGCTACTTTGGTGGCGAGATGGCCCTGGGCGGACTCATGCAGACGATTTCGGCCTTTGGCAAGGTGCAGGACGCGCTTTCCTACTTCGTCGAGGCATACGGCTCGATCGCCGAGTATGCGGCTGTCGTGCGCCGACTGAGCGGCTTCACGGCGCATATGGAGGAGGTCGATGCCAAGGAGAGCGCGGTCACGCTTTCACCGTCTTCGGGAGGTCTCGACGTGGAAGGGCTTTGTGTCTCCCTGCCCGATGGTACGAAGCTTTTGCAAGGCTGCTCGTTTTCGCTCGCACCGGGCGAAGCTCTTCTCGTCACGGGCGCGTCAGGCGCAGGCAAGTCGACGCTCCTGCGCGCCCTTGCAGGACTTTGGCCGTTCGCGCATGGCCGCACGGCATTCCCCGCGAACGAAAAGCGGCTCTTCCTCTCACAGCGCCCCTATCTGCCGCTTGGCACGCTGGCACGTGCCGTCGCTTATCCTCTGACGGCGCAAGGCCCGCGCGAGGAGATGGAGCGTGCGCTGCGGCTCGTCGGCATGGAAGCCTTTCTCTCGCGGCTCGATGAAGTTGCCGATTGGAGCCACATCCTTTCGCTCGGCGAGCAGCAGCGCATCGCCTTTGCACGCATCTTGCTCGTGCGCCCCGCGTGGGCGTTCCTCGATGAGGCGACGAGTGCGCTTGACGAGGCGCGCGAGAAGGAACTTTATGAAATGCTCGCGCATGAGCTGCCCAAGATGGGCATCGTGAGCATCGGACATCGCTCGACGCTTCGAGAGCAGCACGGAAGAGAACTTCATCTCGACGGGACGGGCGGCTTTTCAACGTGCGTGCTTACAGAATCAGCATGAACCCAAAATGAACCAAGAGTGAACCAGAAACAGAAAGCGGGTATCTCCTATATGAATCGCAGAAATTTCCTCAAGAGCGCTGTCCTCCTTGCTGCGGGCGCCTATGTCGCACCGAGTCTCCTCGTGCCCGAGGAGGCGAAGGCAGCCATTTCGAATGGTGTACATGTCGTGGAGACGAATTTGACGTTCTTGGAGCTTGACAAGCGAAGCTTCACGGATAGTATCATTCTGCACCATATCGGCGACACAGATCGCGAGGTGTCGGCAGCGACGATTCACCAGTGGCATCTGCAGAACGGTTGGTCGGGCATCGGCTATCACTTCGTCGTACACAAGAACGGCATCATCGAGCGTGGACGTCCGCTCGACGCCGTTGGCGCGCATTGCTGGCACCACAACGCGACGTCGATCGGCATCAACCTTGTCGGCAATTTCGAGCAGGCGGAACCGACGACCGTGCAGCTTGATTCCGCCATGCGACTCATCGCGGAACTTTCGCATCGCTACAAGCTAAAGCCCGGCGCGGGTACGGTCTTTGGACATCGTGATTTCAACTCGACGCTCTGCCCGGGCAAGAACCTCTACGCGAAGCTCTCGGGGCTTTGCGCGAGCGCTTCGCGCCTGTAGGAGGACGACATGAGCGAATCGTATCATTATCGGCGAATCCCGAAGCCGCCGCCGGAGGCGAAGGCGCAGGAAAAGACGCGCGGACGAAACACGAAGCGCAACCTTACGCTCGTCATCCTCGGACTTGGCTACGCACTCTACACGCATGATGTGCCGCTTCTCATCGCTGCGGTCTCCATACTGCTCTTCTTCTTGCAGCCGCTCGCGGAAAAGTACCTCGGGAGCTTCGGCAAGGCGACATCAGGTTTCTTGCGCGGCATCGGCATAGCGCTCTTTATCGGGGCGATCGCCATGCTTTTCCTTTGACGGGCGGCGTGCGGCCGCCCTTTTTTATGTGATGCCTTCCGTGGACAAGCGTCTGAAAAATCGAGAAAAAAACATTTTCCGCGGCTATTACAGCAGGAAATCTCCGTGTTTTGTGGAATAGGTATAAAAACGTAAGAAAATGCGAAAGAGCAAGACATTTGTTTCCTCCGCATGGGCGGAAAAGCGCGATGGTTAGCAAGGTGAAATATGGGCGCGGCAAAGTGCGCCCCGAGGAGGGATTTTTATGAGAAAAACAGAGTATCTGGCCATGATCTTGGCGGGCGGGCAGGGAAGTCGACTGGGCGCCTTGACAAAGAAGATCGCAAAGCCCGCCGTGCCGTTTGGCGGTAAGTACCGCATCATTGATTTTCCCTTGAGCAACTGCGCCAATTCCGGCATCGACAAGGTCGGCGTCCTCACGCAGTACCGTCCGCTGGAGCTTCACAATTATCTCGGCACGGGAAGTGCGTGGGATCTTGACAAGAAAGACGGTGGTGTCTTCATCCTGCCGCCTTATGCGCGCGAGAAGGGCGCCGACTGGTATCAGGGTACGGCGGACGCCATCTATCAGAACATTAACTTCATCGACATCGTTGATCCCGACTATGTGCTGATCCTTTCGGGCGACCACATCTACACGATGGATTACTCGTGGATGCTTGAGGCACATAAGGGGCACAAGGCGGAGGCGACGATCGGCGTCATCGAGGTGCCGTGGGAAGAGGCGTCTCGCTTCGGCATCATGAACGCCGACAAGGATGGGCGCATCATCGAGTTCGAGGAGAAGCCGTCCGAGCCGAAGTCGAATCTCGCCTCGATGGGCATTTACATCTTCAACCGCAAGTTCCTGCAGCAGTACCTGGAAGAGGATGCGAAGGACACCATGTCGAGCCACGACTTCGGCAAGAACATCATTCCGAAGATGCTCGCCGACAAAGCTCGTCTCTTCACCTACGCTTTCGACGGCTATTGGAAGGACGTCGGCACGATCGAGAGTCTGTGGCAGGCGAACATGGACCTCTTGCAGGATGAGCCGCCCTTCGCTCTCGACGGCAATTGGCGCATCTATTCGTCCAATCCGTCACTGCCACCGCACTACATTGGCCGCGAGGCGCATGTGAGCCGCTCGATGGTGAGTGAAGGCTCGATGGTCTTTGGCGAGGTGAAGAACTCCGTGATCTTCCAGGGGGTTCGCATCGGCAAGGGCGCACGCGTCACGAATTCGGTCATCATGCCGTTCGCGAAGATCGAGGACGGCGCTGTTGTCGATCATGCAATTCTCGCACAGGGGGCGACGATTGCAGCCGGCGCGAAGGTTGAGGGCGAGGAAGGTGCGATCGCCGTCATTCCCGAGAATGAGGTCATAACGGCAGAGTCCGGAAGCAAGCAGGCGGGCTGAGACACTTGCAGCAAGATTTCGAGGAACGGAGTGAAGCATTGTGAACACGGTCATGGGACTCATCAACCTGCAGGAAGACAGCGGGCGCATCAAGGAGCTGACCGAGAGCCGGCCCATCGGCTCCATGCCGTTTGCGGGGCGCTACCGCGTCATTGACTTCGCGCTTTCGAGCATGGTCAACTCCGGTATCAGCCATGTCGGCATCGTGCTGCCTGAGCAGTCTCGTTCCGTCATGGATCACCTGCGCTCGGGCAAGGACTGGGATCTTGCGAGGCGTCATGAGGGCATGTTTTACCTGCCGCCCGCAAAGGGTGACAAGGACACGCGCCCCGGCGACCTCAAGACCTTCTATCAGAACATCGACTTCGTCGAGCACAGCGCACAAAAGTATGTGCTTCTCGCAAACGCGAGCTACATCTACAACATGAACTTCGCGCCCGTGCTGCGTTTCCATCAGAATACGAATGCGGACATTACAATGGTCTATAACATCGCGAAGGAGGAAGTGCCGGGCGAGAGCGTCGTCATTGAGACGGCGGAGAATGGCCTCGTCGAGGATATCGCCATGAAACCCGTCGTCTACCAGGGGTCGAAGGTGTCAAACGGAGTACTGCTCATGGAGAAGCGCATCTTCGTCGATATGGTGCGCTCGACGTACGAGCACGGCGGCACGGATCTGGTGCTCGACGGCATCATCCGCCGCGCTGACCGCTACACGATGTACGGTTGTATGCACGAGGGCTATACGGCATGTGTCGCTTCGACCGCCTCGTACTACCGTGCGAACATGGAGGCGCTCGAACCTGCGAATTGGGACGAACTCTTTATGCAGAACGGCTTCATCTTCACGAAGTCGAAGGATGGCGTACCCGTGCAGTACAAGGAATCCGCGCACGTACAGAACTCGCTCGTCGCCAACGGCTGCGTCGTCTACGGTGAGGTCGAGAACAGCATCCTCTTCCGCGGCGTGACGGTGGGCGAGGGCGTCAAGATCCGGAATTCCATCATCATGGAGAAGTGCGACCTTGAGGATGACGCGCTCGTCGAAAATGTGATCTGCGACAAGAACGTCGTGATCACGAAGGGGCGCTGGCTCAAGGGGGCGCCAAACTACCCGCTGATCGTCAGCAAAAATGCCGTAGTCTGATAGAAGGGTGCGCCAGCGGTGCGCCCGCAAGGAAGCCGCTCCTGGGCGCTTGCCTCGTGGAAAAGATGGGGCGCACGGGGCGGCTTTTCGTCAATGAAATCATGGAGCAAGAAAGCAGTCTGCATTTCGTCCGCGTCTCTGTGCGTCGAAGCGCTCGGGAGAGTTTCACTGCGCGGTGATCCGTTTTGTGAAAGGCGTGTAGATCCAAGTGGCTGCCAATGTAAGTTAGGAGGACTGATCTCATGGCAAACAAGAGGAATGAGCTGGGGCTGGCAAAGGAAGGTTTGAAACAAAGGTTTCTGGCTACGGCGCATATCCTGTGGGGCAGCGATTTCGCCGACCTCACGTCGCATGAGGTTTATGCGACCATTGCTGCCGTCGTGAAACAGTACATCAGCGAGAACTGGGTCAAGACGAATAAGGCGTACACGAAGCGCCGTGACAAGCAGATCTACTATTTTTCGATCGAATTCCTGCTCGGGCGGCTCATGCGCTCGAATCTCGTCAACTTGGGCGAGATGGAGCTTTTCTCCGATGCTTTGGAAGAACTCGGCGTCAACCTCGACGAGGTATTCCCCGAGGAGCCGGACGCGGGTCTCGGCAATGGCGGCCTTGGGCGTCTTGCAGCCTGCTTTATCGACTCGATGGCCTCTTTGGGGCTTCCCGGTCACGGCTGCAGCATACGCTACCAGTACGGACTCTTCGAGCAGAAGATCATCAAGGGCAACCAGGTCGAGATTCCCGACAATTGGCTTGGCAACGGCTTCGAGTGGGAGTATCGCAAGGCAGATAAGGCGGTCAACGTCAAGTTCAATGGCAATGCCTACATGAAGGAGGAGGAGGACGGCAGCCTCTCTCTTGTACACGAAGACTACATGACGGTCATGGCTATTCCTTACGACGTGCCGATCGTCGGCTTCCGCAACAATACGGTCAACACGCTGCGCCTGTGGAACGCCGAAGTCAACCGCGATTTTTCCGACTATGGAACAATGACGCACGAGCAGATTCAGGCGAAGAAGGAATACCGCAACTTCGTCGAGAGCATCACGGAGTACCTGTACCCCGACGACAGCTCCTACGAAGGCCGCCGCCTGCGCCTCATCCAGGAGTACTTCTTCGTGTCGGCGGGCGTGCAGAGCATCGTGCGCCACTACCTGCTCGCGGGCATGGATATCAAGGATTTCGCGAAGAAGATCGCCATCCACATCAACGACACGCATCCGGCGGTCGCCGTCGCCGAGCTCATGCGCATTCTTGTCGATGAGCAGAGGATGGGCTGGGACGAGGCGTGGGAGATCACGTGCGAGACGATGGCGTACACGAACCACACGATCATGCCGGAAGCTTTGGAGAAGTGGCCGATCGACATGTTCTGCCCTCTTCTGCCGCGCATCTATATGATCGTCGAGGAGATCAACCGCCGCCACCTTGAGGAGGTGCGCAGGCGCTTCCCGAACGACGAGCAGATGGTGCACGAGCTTTCCATCATCGAGGACGGGCAGGTGCACATGGCGCGGCTCGCCATCGTCGGCAGTCACAGTGTCAACGGCGTCGCGGCGATTCATACGGACATCCTGAAAAAAGACACGTTGAAGTTCTTCCATCGCTACTATCCGACGAAGTTCAACAATAAGACGAACGGCATCACGCATCGCCGCTGGCTCATCGGCGCGAATCCTGAGCTGACTGCGCTCATCGACGAGACGATCGGCGATGCATGGCAGAAGGCGCCCGATCAGCTCTCTCACCTCAACGATCATGTGACGGACAAAGCGTTTTTGACGGAACTTTCGAAGATCAAACGCCTCCGAAAGGTCGATCTTTCCGACTATATCCACACACACGGCGGCATCCTCGTCGATCCCGACATGATCTTCGATGTCCAGGTCAAGCGCATTCACTCGTACAAGCGCCAGATCATGAACATCCTGCATATCATGTACCTCTACCATGAGCTGAAGACGAACAAGCGCTTCCGCATCCCCCCGACGGCACGGTTCTTCGGTGGCAAGGCGGCGCCCGGCTACTACATCGCGAAGGAGACGATCCGCCTGATCAACGCCGTCGCTGACAAGGTCAACAACGACAAGGTGGTCAGCGACATGCTCAAGGTCGTCTTCATCGAGAACTTCGGCGTTTCTATCGGCGAGATCGTCTATCCGGCAGCCGACATCTCTGAGCAGATTTCGACGGCTTCGAAAGAAGCCTCAGGCACGGGCAATATGAAGTTCATGATGAACGGTGCTCTGACGCTCGGCACGCTCGACGGCGCGAACGTTGAGATCAGCCAGGCGGTCGGCCGCGAACACTGCGAGATCTTCGGCCTTCGTGCAGAGGAGGTTCTGAACTATTACGCGACGGGCAGTTACAAGGCGTGGGACGAGTACAACACGAACCCTGCCGTGCGCCTTGTCGTCTCGCAGCTCGTTGACGGCACCTATGGTGACTTCCACTCGCTGCGCGATTATCTGATTCAAGGCAACGATGAGTTCTTTGTGTTGAAGGATTTCGGCGCGTACGACAGGGCGCACAAGAACATGAACCGCAAGTACGAGGATCAGGCTGCGTGGCTCAAATCGTCGGCGATCAACATCGCCAACTCGGGCGTATTTTCTTCGGATCGCACGATCAAGGAGTATGCGGACGACATCTGGCATGTGAAGCCCGCGATCATCGTCTGACGGAAGGTCGGTTTGCTGCCCCTTACGCGAAGCCGCAGGGGCGGCGGTCGAATATCGCATCTGGTCAGTAATCTGCAAAGCAAAGCCGCAGGCCCGGACAGCGGGAGTGTCTTCCCGCATCGAAGCGAGGGCTGACGGAAGTGCGGAAGAATGCAGCGTCACATCTCGACACATGCGTGTTCTCTCCGCGTTTCCTAGAGTTTTTCTAAGCTGGGAGGAATTTTTGTGAACGTATCTGCTTTGAGTGAGTTCGATTTATTCTTATACCACCAAGGAACTAACTACCACGCTTACGAGATGCTCGGCGCCCACTTCATGGAGAAGGACGGCAGGAAGGGCGTGCGCTTTTCTGTTTGGGCGCCCCATGCGAAGTCTGTGAGTGTCGTCGGCGACTTCAATAATTGGGACACGCGCACGCACATGATGGAAAAGATCGGCGACGGCGAAATCTGGGTGACGTTCATCGAGGGACTCGAAGAAGGCGAGGTCTACAAGTATGCGATCGAGCCGCCGTGGGGCGGCCCGCACATCATGAAGGCCGATCCTTATGGCTTCTACGCGGAGAAAAAGCCTAAGACGGCGTCACGCCTCTACGACTTGAGCAAATATCAGTGGAACGATGCCGCTTGGCAGGAGCGCAAGAAGACGCATCCGTCTTACTCCAACCCCATGCTGACATACGAGGTTCATCTAGGCTCGTGGCGACGCACGCTTGAAGGCGGCTATCTGTCGTATCGCGAGCTTGCCGATCAGCTCGTCAGCTACGCGAAGAAGATGAACTATACGCACATCGAAATCATGCCGCTTTGCGAGCATCCGTTCGACGGATCGTGGGGCTATCAGGCAACAGGGTACTACGCGGTCACGAGCCGCTACGGCGAGCCGGATGACTTCCGATACTTTGTCGACACGGCGCACGCGAACGGCATCGCCGTCATCATGGACTGGGTGCCCGGACACTTCTGCAAGGACGAGCAGGGACTTCGCCACTTCGACGGCATGACGCTCTACGAATCGGACAACGAACAGCGTGCCGAGAACTGGGAGTGGGGCACGACGAACTTCGACTACGGTCGGACGGAGGTGCAGAGCTTCCTCATCTCGAACGCTATGTTCTGGTTCGAAGAGTACCACATCGACGGCCTGCGCATCGACGCCGTCGCCAACATGCTCTATCTGAACTATGGCAGGAAGGATGGCGAGTGGCAGCCGAACAAGTACGGCGACACGGGAAATCTGGAGGCCATGGATTTCATCAAGAAGCTCAACGAGGCGATCTTCAAGTTCCATCCCGACGCTCTGATGATCGCCGAAGAGTCGACGGCATGGCCTCTGATCTCGAAGCCCGTCTACATGGGCGGCATGGGATTCAACTACAAGTGGAACATGGGCTGGATGAACGATATGCTTTCGTACATGAGCCTCGATCCCATCTACCGCAAGTGGAATCAGGACAAGGTCACGTTCTCCTTTATGTATGCCTTCAGCGAAAACTTTGTGCTGCCCCTGTCGCATGACGAGGTCGTGCATGGTAAGTGCTCGCTCGTGAGCAAGATGCCTGGTGACTACTGGCAGAAGTTCGCGGGATTGCGCGGCTTCTTTGGCTATTGGATGGCGCATCCGGGCAAGAAGCTGCTCTTCATGGGTGGCGAGTTCGCGCAGTTCATCGAGTGGAATTACGACGACAGCCTCGATTGGCATCTCGTCGAGGAGTACCCGATGCACACGAAGATGCTCGAATACTCGCGTACCTTGAACAAGTTCTACAAGGAAAACCGTCCGTTCTGGGAAGTCGATTTCGATTGGAACGGTTTTGAGTGGATCGACTGCAACGACAGCGAGAACTCCATCATCACTTTCGTCCGGAAGGCCGACAATGACGCGGATTTCCTCGTTGTCCTCTGCAACTTCACGCCCGAGGTGCGGCACGATTACCGCATCGGCGTGCCGAAGAAGGGCGAATACCGCGAGGTCTTCAACAGTGACGCCGAGGAGTTCGGCGGCTCGGGCGTGAAAAACGAGGGTACTCTCCATACGGAGGACGTATCATGGCACGACCGCGAACAGTCGCTCGTCATCACGGTGCCGCCGATGGCCACGATCTATCTGAGACACAAGGATACGCTCCCTTTTGTCAAACGCTCCACGCCTGAAGAGGAGACGGAAGTCCTCGTCGTCAAGGGTGTGGAGAAGAAGAAGGAAAAAGAGCCGAAGAAGCCGGCGGCGAAGGTGAGCGATTCGGCGCAGAAAGAAGCGCTGAAGGTAGAGCAATCGCCCCGCGAAGCGGCAGAGGGGAAGAGGAAGAAAGCGCACGAAGAGAAGGCGGCGCCTTCCGAAACCGAAGCGGTGAAGAAGTCGTCCGCTGCCCCACAGAGAAAGCCGAAGGGCGGCGAGACGAAAAAGACTGCCGCCAAGGCTCGTCCGCGCAAGACGGAGACAACGAAGGGGACGAAGAAGTCGGCGAAACCGCCGAAGAAGAGCAGCAAGAAGAAAGCGGCTGCCCAATGATCGTGGGGAAATGACAGCTGCGTCTGCCTTGGGAAAGGCGTGAGCCTTCCGAGGAGGGCGCGGGCGATATAGAAACGATGGTGCGCTGCGGGGCAGGGGCTGGAAGCCTCGCAGAAGAGAAGGGGGTTCATATCATGCGGGTACTTTATGTTGCTGCTGAAGCGGTGCCGTTCGCCAAGACCGGGGGTCTGGCAGACGTCGCGGGATCTCTCCCAAAGGAACTCGTCAAGCAGGGCGTCGACATCCGCGTCGTCATGCCGAAGTTCGGCAAGATCTCCGCGGAATACATCGACAAGATGGAGCATCTTTATGACGGCACGCTGAATGTCGCGTGGCGTGACAAGTTCGTTGGCGTCGACCGACTCGTCATGGATGGCGTGACCTACTACTTCATCGACAATGAAGAATACTTCTACCGCGAGGGCTTTTACGGTTACGACGACGATGCGGAGCGATTCTCCTTCTTCGCGCGCGCCGTCCTAAACCTCTTGGAGGCGATGGATTTCTGGCCCGACATCATCCATGCGAATGACTGGCATGCCGGACTCGTTCCCGTGCTCTTGAAGCTTGAGCACATGGGGGATGCGCGCTACGAGAAGATCCGCACGATCTACACGATTCACAACCTCAAGTATCAGGGCGTCTTTCCGAAGAATGTCATGCAGGATGTCTTGGGACTCGATTGGAAGTATTTTACGAACGGCGATCTGGAGTTCTACGATGCCGTCAACTTCATGAAGGGCGGCTTGACCTACGCCGACTATATTTCGACGGTGTCGCGCACCTACGCGAAGGAAATCCAGTACGAATACTTCGGCGAGATGCTCGATGGGCTTCTTAGGAAGAGGAGCGCGGATATCTACGGCATCGTTAACGGACTCGACTACGAAGTTTACAATCCGGCGACGGACAAGGCGATCTACGAAACATTCGACATTACGTCCATCGATCGCAAGATCGATAACAAGGTCGCGTTGCAGAAACAGCTTGGACTGCCCGTAAATCGCCAGATTCCGATGGTCGCTCTCGTCTCGCGCCTCGTATCGCCCAAGGGTCTCGATCTCATCGTGCGCGTCATGGATGAGATTCTGCAGCACGAAGACATCCAGTTCGTCGTCCTCGGCACGGGCGATAAGGTCTATGAGGATTGGTTCAAGGGGCTCGCATGGCGTTTCCCGAGCAAGGTCTCGGCGAACATCCGCTTCTCGAACGAGCTGGCGCAGCGCATCTATGCGGGTGCGACCGTCTTCCTCATGCCGTCGAACTATGAGCCGTGCGGCATTGGCCAGCTCATCGCCATGCGTTACGGCACGATTCCCGTCGTGCGCGAGACGGGCGGACTCAAGGATACGGTCACCCAGTTCAGCAACAAGACGGGCGAGGGAACGGGCTACCTCTTTAGCAACTACAACGCGCACGAAATGATGTACGCCGTCAAACGTGCCATCCGCGAATGCAGCACGCTCGAAATCTGGCAGAAGATCGTCAAAAACGCCATGCAGGCGGACTTCAGCTGGAAGAAATCGGCGGGAGAGTACAAGGCGCTCTATGAGAAACTCTTGGCGAAGTGAGATTTGGCAAAGCCCAACGCTTGCGTTGGGCTTTCTTGCCTTTCTCGCCTATTAATTTTCTGCGAAGAAAAGACGAAACAAAGTAGAGAAGGGGACGAGGGAAGTGCGTTTTCTATCGGTGCTTTCCTAAGCTGCGGAAGTGGATTTCCCCGCTGTTTCGAAGAATTTAGGAGGCGATATTATGGCGCAGCGAGAAGCGGAGCACAACTCGCAAGATGTGTTTTACCGCTCGCCCGTGGGACCCGCCGAGGCATTATCCTCCGTCCAGCTCGGCATTCGCATCCGAACGCAGGACGAAGTGTCGAAGGTCATTCTGCGCCTTTGGCGAGAAGGCGCGGGGGAAAGACTCATCGAGCTGGAGGCAAAGTCGGCGGAAGGCGTCCAGGACCGCTTTTATGTCGCGCGCATCGATTTGCCTGATACCGGCTGCCTGCTATGGTATTATTTCATCGTTGCCACGAGTTCCGGCACATGGTATTACGGCAACAACAACGAGCATCTGGGCGGTATGGGCGACATCTACGACAATGCGCCGCCGTCTTTCCAGATCACCGTGTTCAATAAGGGCGCAAAGACTCCCGACTGGGCAAAGCACGCCGTCATGTACCAGATCTTCCCCGATCGCTTCTGCCGTGAGGGTGATGCGATCATCGAGAAGAAGGGCGCCGTCGTGCACGCACATTGGGGAGATCAGCCTTGCTACTACAAGGATGTCGATACCAAAGAAATCGTGCAGTACGATTTCTTCGGCGGCAATATCAAGGGGCTGAAGTCGAAGCTTCCCTACCTGAAGGAGCTTGGCATTTCCGTCATCTACCTCAATCCCGTTTTTGAGTCGCCGAGCAACCATCACTACGATACGGGCGACTACCACAAGATCGATCCGATTTTCGGCACGAATGAGGAGTTTCAAGATCTCGTGAAGGCGGCGAAGGCTGAGGGCATCCGCATCGTCCTCGATGGCGTATTCAGCCATACAGGAAGCGACAGCATCTACTTCAACCGCGAGGGCAGCTACGATAGTCTCGGCGCGTTCCAGTCGCAGGAGTCGCCCTACTACAGCTGGTACAATTTCCATAAGTATCCTTACGAATACGACAGCTGGTGGGGATTTTCCACGCTGCCGAACGTGACGGAGACGACGCCTTCCTATATGGACTTCGTGATCCGCGACGAGGACAGTGTGCTGCACCATTGGACGAAGACGGGCATCGGCGGCTGGCGTCTAGATGTCGTCGACGAACTGCCAGCGAAGTTCACGCAAGCTTTCTACCGCGAACTCAAGGCGACGAATCCTGACGCGATCCTCATCGGCGAGGTCTGGGAGGACGCGTCGAACAAGATCAGTTACGGCGTGCCGCGCGAGTATCTTTGCGGGCAGGAGATCGACTCGGCGATGAACTATCCGTTCCGCAAGACGGTTTTGGACTTCCTGCTCAACTACGTTGATGGACGCCAGGCGATGCGCCTTTTGGAGAGCCTCCGAGAGAACTATCCGAAGGAAAACTTTTATGTAATGATGAACCTCATCGGCAGCCACGATGTCGAGCGAGCGATCACGCTCTTGGGTGAGGCGCCGTTCTACGACGGCATGCCGGCGATCCATCAGTCGCGGTTCAAACTCGATGCCGAGCACTACAAGCTCGGAACGGATCGGCTGCGTCTCGCGGCGCTTCTGCAGATGACGTATCCAGGAATGCCGTGCATCTACTACGGCGATGAGATCGGCATGCAGGGATTTCGCGACCCGTACAACCGTAGTCCGTACGCATGGGAGAATCCTGACGTTTCTGTGCGCGACTGGTACCGGAAGCTCATCCGCCTGCGAAACGAGCATACGACGCTTCAAACGGGCGACCTCCTGCCGCTCGCGGGTGAGGGCAACATTCTCGCCTATGCGCGCACGATCCGAAGCGGCACGGACGAGTTCGGTGCACCAGCAAAGAACGAAGCCTTCGTTGTCGTCATCAACCGCAGTCGTACGCAGGAAGAGAAGGTCATGCTCAATGTCGGCGATTTTTTGCAGGGAACATTGCAGGAAGCTCTTGAAGGGGAGGAACGTGTGCAGGTTCAGCGCGGCGTCCTGACCGTGAAGATCCCGCCCCTTTCGGCTCGCATCTACGAGGCCGTGCAGGAGAAAAGGCGCTTCCCGCGCGAAGCGGGCGTCCTGCTTCATCCGACGTCCCTGCCGTCGAAGTACGGCATCGGCGATCTTGGCGGCGACGCTTATCGCTTCGTCGATTTCCTCGCCGCTGCCGGGCAGAAGGTCTGGCAGGTCTTGCCGCTGTGCCCCGTCAGCGATTTCGGCTATTCGCCTTATCAATCGCCGTCGGCGTTCGCGGGCAATCCCATGCTCATTTCGCTCGACATGCTCATCGACGACGGACTGCTCGCGGCGCGTGACGTGAAGGTGGCGGCCGACAGTACGACCGCTTTCATCGATTATGAGCGGGCATGGGCGTTCAAGAAGAAGCATTTGGAGCGTGCGTGGAAAAACTTCCAAAAACAGGAAGAAAACGACGCGTTCCGGGATTTTTGCGAAAGGGAGGCAGCCTGGCTTGATGACTACGCTCTCTTCGAGGCATTGAAGGCTGAGAACAAGAAAGCGCCGTGGTTCGAGTGGAAGCCCGAGCTGAAAGAGCGACAGAACGCCGCTCTTCATGCGGCGCGAGAGCGCCTGGCGGACGAGATCGGCTGCCAGAAGTTCTGGCAGTATCTGTTTGCCAAAGAGTGGAAACACCTGCACGAATACGCGCACAAAAAGGGCGTCAAAATCATGGGTGACATGCCCATCTTCGTCTCGCACGACAGCGTCGACGTCTGGGCGAACCAAAACTTGTTCTCGCTCAACGAGGATGGCACGGCGAAGACGGTTGCGGGCGTGCCGCCCGACTACTTCAGCGCGACGGGACAGCTGTGGGGCAACCCGCAGTACGACTGGACGGCGATGAAGGAGGACGGCTACGGCTGGTGGAAGGCTCGCTTCCGGAAGCTTTGCTCGTTCGTCGACATCGTGCGACTTGACCACTTTCGCGGCTTCGAGGCGTATTGGGAGATCGACGGCAAGGCGAAGACGGCGGTCAACGGCTGCTGGCGCAAGGGTCCCGGCAAGGCGTTCTTCGAAGAGATGGAGAAGTCAGTCGAGAACCTTTCCATCGTCGCCGAGGATCTTGGCATCATCACCGATGAAGTCGAGAGACTGCGTGACGACTGCGGCTATCCTGGCATGAAGGTTCTGCACTTCTGCCTGAACTTCAACGAGATGCGCCGCGTCGGAATCGCCGTGCCCGAAAACTCCATTGTCTACACGGGTACGCACGACAACAATACGACGGTTGGCTGGTTCACACAGGATCTCGATGCCCCTGAGCGGGCGGCGGTCGCGGAGCTTCTGAACGCACGTGCCGACCGGCCGAAGGACATCTGCGATAAGCTCGTCGAGTTCGCCTATGCGTCGAACGCGCGTCTCGTCATCATCCCCATGCAGGATGTACGCGCCCTTGACAGCCGCAGCCGCATGAATGTGCCCGGCACCGTCGGCATCAACTGGCGCTGGCGGCTCAAGGACTTCGCGCATGCCGAAGAGGACGCGAAGCGTCTTAGGGGCTTGTGCGAACTGTACGAAAGGTAGCGTATGCAATGGGCCGGCGGAAAAGATCCGCCGTCCTTGCAGATATATGATTACAGCAAAGGAGATCTGATACAATGGCTGAAACGGATTATCTCTATGTGGTGAAGAAGCCCTGCCCGATCTGCAGCATGGAAACGCGCGCGACGAAGGTGCGCTCGCGCCTCATTACCGAGACGGTCGACAACGACCTCTGCACGCACTACAAGGACATCAATCCTTATTACTACCGCATCTGGGTCTGTGAGCACTGCGGCTACGCCGAGGACGAGCGCCACTTCCTAAACGGCGTTGCACCGAAGGCGAAGAAGGAGATCCAGGAATTCCTCGCCGGGCATCATGGGACGAGTGAGTTCAAGGAGCAGCGCACGCGCGACGATGCCATCAAGGCGCTGAAGCTCGCGATCTTCTACACGAAGTTCACGACGGAGACATTCGCCCACAAGGCGGGACTGAACCTCACGCTCGCATGGATTTACCGTGAGGCAGGCGACAAGGAGAACGAGGAAAAGTTCCTAGCGGAAGCCGGCAAGCTCTACATCGAGTCACGCTCGCGCGAGGTTTTTCCGCAAGGGCAGATGACGGAGGCCGACTGTATCTACCTGATCGGTGCGATCCACTTCCGCCTCGGCGACTACGATACGGCTGGCCGATATCTATCGATGCTCATGCACAACAAGGAGCTTGAGACAAAGGAACGCGTGATCGTTGACCGTGCGAAAGATCTGTGGTCAGACATGCGCGATAAGATGAAGGAAGAGCGTGCTGGGACATCAGATGATGCGGCTCCCGTAGAGTGAAAAGAAAGGAAGTGCAAATTGCAGAAAACATACAAGATCTTAGCGCTTTTGCTCGCGCTCGCCTTCCTCGTTCTGCCTGCTGCTGAGGCTGGCAAGAAGGACAAGGCAGAGGAGATGTCGCGCCAGAAACGCATCATGTTCATTCCGCACGACAACCGTCCGATCTCGGACAAGCAAACGGCGGACGTCGTGCGCGAACTTGGCTATGAGGTCATCGTGCCGCCCGACGACATGCTCGGCAGCCGCACCGATCTCGGTCATCCCGAGGAGCTTTGGACTTGGGCGGAGGAAAATGCATCCAGGGTCAGTGCCGCCGTCATCTCGTCGGACTCTATGCTCTACGGCAGTCTCGTAGGATCAAGGAAGCACGACTGCACGCGCGGTGAGATCATGGCGCGTCTCAAGAACTTCGAGGACTTCCGCGCAGCGCATCCCGCGCTGCCGCTCTACGTCTTCGGTTCGATCATGCGTACGCCGCGTTCGGGTGAGGCGTCGGGATCGGAAGAGCCGGGCTACTACAAGAACTACGGCGCTGACATCTTTCGCTATACGCTCCTGACGGACAAGCAGGAAGTCGAAGGCCTGACCTCCAGGGAAAAGAAGGAATATGCCTTCTTGAAGGAGCTGATTCCTGAAAAGTCCATGGAAGACTGGATGAGCCGCCGCACGAAGAACTTCGCGGCGAACGAAAATCTCATCGACTATACGAAGAGCGGCGTTTTTGACTACTTCGTGCTCGGGCGCGACGACAATGCGCCGTATTCACAGACGCACATGGAAGGCCGGAAGCTTCTCGCCTATAGCGCGGGGCTGGGCTCCTCGAAGTTTCAGACGATGTCGGGCATCGACGAGGTGGGACTTCTCCTGCTCTCGCGCGCCGTCAACAACATCGAGCACAAGATGCCCTTCATTCATGTTCATTACAACAAGGGCACGGGCGGGCGCACCGTGCCCGCCTACTCCGACGAGCATATCCAGGACTCGGTGCGTGCCGCCGCCACAGCGGCGGGTGCCGTCCTCATCCAGCGCCCCGAGAAGTCGGAGTATGTCCTGCTCGTCAACACGAATCCAAATGGCAAGACGTATGAAGCGAATGACCGCACGAACGATGGCAAGGTGCGTGATGGCACGCAGTACTTCCTTGACCTGCTCAAGGACTATATCGCCAAAGGCTATCCCGTCGGCATCGCTGACGTCGCCTATGCGAATGGCGCGGACAACGCACTCATGGAAGGCTTGAAACGCGAGGATCTGCTGTTCAAGCTGCGCGCTTACGCCGGCTGGAATACGCCGACGAACAGCACGGGCTTTGCCGTTGCTGAGGGACTTCTTGCCGAGCGCATGACGGATGACGCGCGGGACAGTCTGCTTCTCACGCGTTACCTCGATGACTGGGCATATCAGGCGAATGTTCGCAATAAGATCGCGCGTCAGCTCGGCTGGCTGCGTGGCAGCGGTGTCTACATGAGCCTCGACGACAAGATCCTCGGCGTTCAGTACCGCGCCGACCGCATGATGCGCGAGTTCGCCGACAACAATCTGCCGCCCCTGCCCGCACTGCGCGAGATAAAGGTCAACTTCCCGTGGAATCGCATGTTCGAAGCCGACATCGTGACGGCACAGTGATGTAAGAAAAGCGTATAAAAGAGCCGCCCGAAGCTGGAATCCAGCTTCGGGCGGCTCTTTTGTATGTACTTTAGTTTTCCTTGCGGAACTTCTGCATGAAGTCGACGAGGGAGGCTACGCCTTCGTAGGGCATCGCGTTGTAGATCGATGCCCTCATGCCGCCAACGGAGCGGTGTCCCTTGACGCCGCCGAGTCCGTATTCTGCGGCTTCGGCGACGAATTTCTTCTCAAGCTCCTCACTCGGCAGGCGGAAGGTGACGTTCATGAAGGAGCGGCTGTCCTTGTCCGCATGCCCCTTGTAGAAGCCGTCGGAGCTGTCGATCGCATCGTAGAGCAGCGCCGCCTTCTTCTCGTTGTGCTTCGCCATCTCAGCGAGGCCGCCCTGCGCCTTGATCCATGCGGCGACCTTGCCGACCATGTAGATGCCGAAGGCGGGCGGCGTGTTGTAGAGGGAGTTCTTCTTGTAATGCGTCGAGTAGCGCAGCATTGTGGGAAGCGTCTCGGGGCTCTTTTCGAGCAGCGACTTCTTCGCGACGACGAGGCAGGTTCCGGCAGGGCCGAGGTTCTTCTGCACGCCTGCATAGATGAAGCTGAATTTCTTGAAGTCGAGGGGACGCGAGAGCATGTCGGACGACATGTCGGCAAAGAGCGGAACTTCGCCCGTCTCGGGAATGTAGTGATACTCCGTGCCGTAGATCGTGTTGTTGTAACACAGATGAAGATATGCTGCATTCGGATCGAGTTTGATTTCTTCCTGCGTCGGCACATGGCGGAAGCCGCTGTCCTTCGAGGAAGCCGCAATCTCGCCGACACCGAGGAGCGCGGCCTCGTCGTAAGCCTTCGTTGCGAAGCTGCCCGACAGCACATAGCTGCCCTTTTTCTCCTTCGTCGCATAGTTCATCGCGACCATGGCGAAAGCGAGGCTCGCGCCGCCCTGCACGAAGAGCACGTCGTAGTCGTCGCCGAGACCCATGAGCGAGAGGATGTCCGCCTTTGCCTGATTGTGCACCTCGTCGTACGCCTTGGCGCGGTGTGAGATCTCGAGGATCGACATGCCAGAGTTGCGGAAATTGAGAAACTCTGCCTGCGCTTCCTTGAGCACATCAAGCGGCAGAGTGGCAGGGCCGGGATTGAAATTGTAAATGCGATTCGCTTCCACAGAAAGACCTCCTGACAGAGTGAAAAAGTGACTCCTATACAAATATACACTCAATTCTACCCCCTTTTTCGTGTTTTCGTCAAGTGAATCTTTGTTTTCTCGGTAAGTATGCTTGCCGTACGATTGTCCACTGGATAAGTTGCTGAAAAAATGATATGATATTACCCGTGGAGTGAACATCTAGTCGTAGAGGAGCGATGGATATGAAAATTCTCGTAGCAGACGGCGTATCTCAGAAGGCGATTGACATCCTTTCCCCGAAGTTCGAGGTTGTCGAGAAGCCGAAGCTTTCGCATGAGGAGCTTCTGGACATCATCGGCGATTTCGAGGCCGTTATCGTGCGCTCGGCATCGAAAGTGACGAAGGACGTCATCGACAAGGCGGCGAAGCTCAAGATCATCGGCCGCGCGGGCGTCGGCGTCGACAACATTGACGTGGCGGCGGCGACGGCGCGCGGCATCATCGTCATCAATTCGCCGGGCGGCAATACGATCGCGGCGACGGAGCATACGATGGCGATGATGCTCGCGATGAGCCGCAACATCCCCATCGCCAACGAGACGATGCAGAAGGGCGAGTGGAATCGCAAGAAGTATGTCGGCGTCGAGCTGCGCGGCAAGACGCTCGGCGTCATCGGCATGGGGCGCATCGGCTCGGGCGTCGCCAAGCGCGCTCTCTCCTTCGATATGAACGTCATCGGCTACGATCCGTACATCAACGAGGAGCGCGCCAAGGCGATGGGCGTCGTCGTCGGTACACTCGATGAAGTGATCGAGAAGTCGGATTTCATCACGGTGCACATGCCGCTCAATCCCGATACGAAGGACATGCTCGACAAGAAAGCGATCGCACGCATGAAGAAGGGTGTGCGCCTCGTCAACTGTGCGCGCGGCGGCATCATCAACGAGCAGGATCTCGCTGACGCCGTGAAGGCGGGGCATGTCGCGGGCGCGGCGATCGACGTCTTCACGAGTGAGCCTTTGGAAGAAGGCAACCCGCTCGTCGGCGTGCCGGGCATCATCCTCACGCCGCATCTTGGCGCATCGACGGTCGAGGCGCAGATCGGCGTCGCCCTCGACGTGGCGGAGGGAATCCGCGCGGCTCTTTCGGGCGAGCCTGTCTTGACGGCGGTCAACATGGCGCCCGTCTCGGCGGACGTCATGCACGTCATCGCTCCTTATCTCGACCTCGCCGAGCGCCTTGGCTGTACGGTATGCTCGCTGGCTGACGGCGCAATCACGGAGCTTGCCGTCGAGTACAGCGGCGACATCACGGAGGTCAACACGCAGATGCTCACGACGGGCGTCATCAAGGGCATGCTGAATCCCGTCCTGGAGTTCAACGTCAACTACGTCAACGCACCGAGCCTCGCCAAGGAGCGCAGCATCAAGGTGCGCGAGGTAAAGCACAAGGAGTCGCAGGACTTCCAGAACCTCATCACCGTCTGCGTCAAGACGGCGAAGGGAGAGACGGTTGTCAAAGGCACGCTCTTCGGCACGGAAGGCCGCATCGTCTCGATCAACGGCTACCGCGTCGACGTCGATCCGCACGATCGCATCCTCATCTGCCCGCACATCAACCGCCCCGGCGTCATCGGTACGGTCGGCACGATGATGGGCGAGCGCGGCGTCAACATTTCGAGCATGCAGGTCGGCCGTACAGATAAGGAAGGAACGAACGTCATGGTGCTGACCGTCGATCACGACATCCCCGAAGATCTCTTGCAGAAGATCACCGCCGTCGACGGCATCTTCGGCGCACGCCTCGTGAACTTCCATGCCATCTGAGGAGCAGATGGTTTTCGATACCCTGCGTCCTGCCTGTGTGACAGAGTTTCGGTGCGACGGCAGCATTTGCGGCTCGAAGTGCTGTCATGGCTGGAGTGTTCCTGTAGATGAAGAGCATTATTCGCTCTATCAGAAAATCCCGAACACTAAAATTCGGCGGCGTGTTCTCTCTGCTGTCAAACGAAGCGAAAATGGTAAATATGTCATGAAACTGCGCGCTGAAGAGGGAAAAGCCTGCGCACTGATTGAGGACGATGGGCTTTGTTTCCTGCAAAAAAATCTGGGGGAGGAATACCTGTCGTCGACCTGTGCGCTTTATCCGCGAGTGGCGTATTTGCTTGGCAATATGGCGTCAGGCTCTTTGACGCTTACCTGCCCAATCGCGAGGAAACTTCTTTTGCTCGGCAAGAATCCTATGCGCCTGGAGCGCGTGCAGGCGCCGCTTTTACGCGATGCTTGCTGGGCGGTGCAGCCGAAGATGGACGCGGGCGCTTTTCGCATCGTGCAGGAGACGGCGCTTGCTCTCCTGCAGCAGCGCCGCTATGCGCTGGATGATCGCTTGGCTCTCTTGGGTTTCTTCATTGACCGTGTGGACGAGGCTCTCGGCGCGGGGACGGAGGAGCGGGAGCTGTCGGGCATCGCCGAGTTTTATCTGACGCCCTCTGCCGCAGAGCTTTTAACGTATGTGCCATTTGACAGTGCGGCGTATATGCGCTGGCTCTTCGGCTGGATGGATGAAGTCAAGAGGCGAGACTGGGATGCGCTCTTTTGGGGGCGTCGCGCAGGTATAGAGGAAGCCTCTTTCAATCAAGTGGCAGAGGTCTACGAACTGCAAGGAGAGAATAGCCTCACACGATTGGAGGCGCTTTATGCAGAATATCGGGCGCTTTATCGTGAGAAATTCTTGCCTGAACATGACCATGTTTTAGAGAACTACCTTGTCAATGAAATTTTCCTCATGGCTTTTCCGTGTAAATACGAGGGATCGCTTCTCGTCGACTGGCGGCTTCTCGTTGCGCGTTGGAAACTCTTGGAGTTTTTCCTCATCGCCTGGGTGAAGCGCTACGAGGGAGACGTTGGAGAGGAAGAGGTTTTGAGTCTCATTGAATGTGCAGAGCACAGCACAATGCACTTCCCACGCTATACAGAGGCATGGAATGCCTATATTCAAGCGGGTGAGCAGGAACTTCTCCCTTGGATGCGGCAGATGCTCGCCTGCGGCGAGTGCTGACGCACACTGCAGGTGTGATGAAAAGCAAGATGGGGAGAATATTCCTCAAAATGGAGGCGGCATAGGCATGTCGCCTCTTTTCTTGTGCCCTTATATCGTTTATAATGGAGGAGGAAAGAGAGAGGAGGCCATCATGAATTTGAGAAAAGCAATGCTGATCGGCGCTGTCTTGCTGACTGTCCTGGCTGCTGCGGCGTACAGTCTGCAAGGTTCCTTTGCCGGTTTCGGTTTTGGCGGCCCTAAGGTGCTTGTCGCGTATTTCTCTCGCGCGGGTGAGAATTATGCCGTCGGCCGCACCGAGAAGGGAAATACGGCGGCACTGGCGGAGATCATCGCCGACGAAACAGGCGGCGATCTTTTTGAGATCAAGACGAAGGAGGCGTATCCGGAGAAGCTCAAGGAGGTGCTTGAGGTCGCACGCCGTGAGCAGAAGGAGAACGCGCGGCCGGAGCTTGCGGAGAAGGTGAATCTCGCCGACTACGACATCATCTTCCTCGGCTACCCGAACTGGTGCAGCGATATGCCGATGGCGGTCTATACGTTCCTCGAAACGAATGATTTCGAGGGTAAGACGATCATTCCGTTTTCGACGTCCCTGACGGATTCTCTGACGGGAAATGAGAAGAACATTCCGCTTCATGCGAAGGGTGCGAAGGTTCTCGACGGTCTCGGCCTTGAAGGGAAGTTTGTCCACGATACGCCGAGGCTCGTGAAGCCGCTGGTCAAGGAATGGCTCGACAACCTCAAATGGAAAGAGGCTGCGAAAAGCGAATAGGGATGGGAAAGGGAAGAGGCGTCCTCTGCGCGCAGAGGATGTCTCTTCCCTTTTATATGTAGTATTCCGTCTTGTCGGCGGGCTTCAGGGAGAATTCCCGGAAGATGCGGTCACGGATGTGGAGAAAGTCGGGACTTGTGCGGTCACGTTTGCCGTGGAGGTCGACTTCGATGATGCTCTTGACCTTGCCGGGGTTCGGCGTCATGACGACGACGCGGTCGGCGAGCACGACGGCTTCGTCGATGTCGTGCGTGACGAAGATGATGGTCTTGCCCTGCTTGCGGCAGATGGCGGAAATCTCGTCCTGCAGGCTCATGCGCGTGATGGCGTCGAGGGCGGCAAACGGTTCATCCATGAAGATGATGTCGGGATCGACGGCGAGGGCGCGCGCGATGGCGACGCGCTGCTGCATGCCGCCCGAGAGTTCCGCGGGATGGTGCGAGGCGAAGCGCTCCAAGCCGACGAGGGCGAGGTAGCGGCGCGCGATCTTTGTGCGCTCTTCGGGCGCTGTGCCGAGGCTTTCAAGCCCCAGTTCGACGTTCTTTTCTACCGTGCGCCACGGCAGGAGGCCGTAGTTCTGGAAGATCGTGACGTTCTTGATGCTGGGCGAGGTGACCTCCTCGCCCGCGATGCGCACGCTGCCGCTCGATACGCGGTCAAAGCCCGCGAGCGCCGCGAGGAGCGTGCTCTTGCCGCAGCCCGAGGGGCCGAGGAGGCAGATGAATTCGCCGCGTTCGATGGCTAGGTCGACGTGGGAGAGCGCCGTGAAGCGTGTGCCCTTCTGCTCGTAGTGGCGGCAGACGTCTCGTATTTCGATGTAGCTCATGACTTCCCTCCTCGTATGCCCCAGACGCGGTAAAGCTGCCTCTCGGCAAGGCTCATGGCGCTGTCCAAGAGAAGTCCGAGAAGCCCGATTGTGAGGATTGCTGCCATCAGAAGGTCGGCTCTGAGGTTGTTTCGCGCATCGATGATGAGGAAGCCCAGCCCCGACTGGGCGCCGACCATCTCGCCGGCGACGAGGAAGACCCAGGCCGTGCCGAGGGCGAGGTGAAGCCCCGTGGCAATCTGCGGGAAGATGGCGGGCAGGATGATCTTTGTGAAGACGGCAGGCTCTTTGATGCCGAAGTTTTGCGCGACCTTCAGATAGACGGGGTCGAGCTTCTGCACGGCGGCGACAGTCGCGAGCAGCACGGGGAAGAACGCTGCGAGGAAGATGATGACGATGGCAGGCGCTTCGCCGATGCCGAAGAAGAGCACGATGAAGGGCAGCCAGGCGACGGGTGAGACGGGGCGAAGCACCTGCGCGATGGGGTTGAGGTACGCCCATAACTTGGAGTACCAGCCGAGAATGAGACCTGCAGCGAGCGCGAGGAGGACGGAGGCGAGGTAGCCGACGGCGAAGCGCACGAGGCTCGCCGCGACGTCCTCGAAGAGCACACCATCCTTGATGAGCTCGCCGAATCCCAGGAAGGCGGCGAGCGGTGAGGGGAAAAGCGCCTCGTGCCAGCCGCCAAACGCACAGATCGCCTGCCAAAAGAGGAGAGTAACGGCGGCCGCGCCGATAAGATGCCGGACGTTTTTCATAAATCACAAACCTTTCAGGGGAGAAGGCTTCGGTCGACGAAGGCTTCGTAGGGCGGCGCTTTCTGCAGCAGCCCCGCCGCTTTCATGCGTGCGGTCAATGCATCGTAGGCCTCTTCACTGATGGCGAGATCGTCGTAGGAGATCCAGCCGAAGGATTTTTCCAGCACGGCGGGCTTCGTCTTGAGAAAATGGCCAGCGATCTCCGCCTGGCTTTCGGGATGTTCGCCCAGATGTTCGCTCGCCTCCATGTATGCCTTGACCGTAGCGCGTGCAAGCTCCTCATTTTCGCGCACGAAGCCGCCGTTGAAAACGAGGGCGCAGCACGGGCTTTCGTTCCAGAGTTCGTTATCACGCGCGAAGAGCTTGCCCGCGCCGAGAGCGATGGCTTGCGAGCCGAAAGGCTCGGCGACGCAGTAGCCGGCGATTTGTTTCTGCGCGAGCGCGGCGGGCATTTCGGGCGGCGTCATCTCGACGACTTTCAGATCGCGTTCCGTCATGCCGTGGGCGGCAAGAAGCTCGTCGAGTAGCAGCTTGTGCGTCGATTGCTTGTGCGGGATGGCGAAGACTTTGCCCTTGAGGTCTTCGACGCGTTCGATCTCGGGCAGGGTGACGACGATGTTGCCGTCCTTATGCCCGAGAGTCGCCGCCTTGAGATCGATGCCCTGTTCGCGCGCTTTGACGGCAAGCTCGATGAGCACCGAGGCGCCGTCGACGCGCCCTGTGTTGAGCGCGTCCATAAGCTCGGGCCATGAACCGTACTTGATCAGCTCGATCCGGACAGGACCGTCGGGCGATTCCATTTCCTTTTCGGCAAAGAGCGGCAAGGCATGGGTGGTCGGCAGGTAGGCGAGGCGTACGGTGCGCATGTCTCGCGGCTCGGCTTCGCTTCGATAGCTGCCGAAGGCGGCGAGTGCGCCGACGATGACAAGGAGCGAAGCGAGGACGAGGATGCGCTTTCTTGCTGCTTGTTTCATGCGTTTGCCGCCTTCGCTGCCGGGATGGAATCCGTCTTGCCGCTCTCTTCCGGGGCGGAAAGCTGCAGCGGTGCGCACGCCTTCCAGCCGAGCGCCCGACGCGCTTCGTCGATGTCTTCGAGCATTTTCTTCGCGAGCGCCTTGGGATCGGTGATGACCGTCATGACGGCGCCGAGCGTTTCCTGCGTGTCCTTCTTGAGGAAGTTCTCGACGTTCGTCGAGCCCTGTACGGGCGGTTCGACGCAGTGGTAGGAGTTGATGCCGAAGAGACGGAAGGCGAGCGAGGCGTCAAGTCCCTTCTCGTTCGCCCACTCGGGACTCGCAAACGCGAACGGCATGTCCTTGATGTCCTTGCCTGCCGCTGCTGCCGTGCCGCCGAGGATCGTCGAGGCGCGCGTGTTGTCGACGCACTCGCCCATGTGCCATACGGGCGGCTGGTCGTCGCCGAGGAATTCGCGCAGATTCCTGCCCGTCTTGGCGAGCGCCGAGAGGCTGCAGTAGCCAAGCTTCAAGAGCGGGAACGAGGCGCAGCCATTGGTGAAGATGAGGACGTCGTTCTTTATCAGCTCCTCAGCGATGTCGATGATGGCGCGCTCGTAGACGACGCGCGGGTTGTTGCAGCCGACCATGTTGACGATGCCGCGGATCTTGCCGCTCTTCAGCGCTTCTGCAATCGCGCCGAATCCCTTGTAGCGCTCGCTGACGGATTCGGCGCTGAAGCCGATTTCCGCCGTGACCTCGTAGGCTGGGATGAAGACGGGCACATCGCGCCGCGCGGCGAAGCTCTCGATGGCGCGCGTGACGATCTTGCGTGCGATCTTCTCCGTGTCGGCGACGTTCGAGTGATGGTGGTCGTAGGCGTAGTGCTCCGCGCCAGGGAGACGAGCCGCATCGCTCGTCGTGACGACGGTCGTCTTGAAGCAGCGCGCCACGTCCATGATAGAAGGGAAGACATCCTGTACGTCGGCGACCCAGAGATCGAGCGCACCCGTGCCGAGCACGAGCTCTGCGCCGACGGCGTTCGAGAGCGGGATGACGCCTTCGTAGCGGTACATGGCGGCGAGGCACGAACAGCAGATGCCGTAGAACTGGATGCCCTCTGCGCCGTGCTTCTTCGCGAGGTCGATGAATTCCTGCGTACGGCCGATGCGCACGATCTCGCTGACGAGCGTCGGCAGGTGGCCGTGCACGGCGATGTTGACCCAGCCTTTCTTGAGTGCGCCGACGTTGACCTTCGAGGTCGCGCGATGACCGACGCCGAAGAGCGCGTCGGTCGCGATGTTGGCGGCGACGACGCCCGTGTAGCAGAAGGCGAGGCCGCAGCGCAGGAATTGCTTCATGACGCTCTGCCAATCGCCGTCCGTGCCGCAGCCCGTGCGGTGGAAGGCGTCGAAGACCTCGTTGTAGGCGCTGATCGGCAGGATGTCGAGCTTCTGCCAGACCTCTTTTCGTTCGGCGGGAGCGAGCGCAGCGATGGAGCGATATTCTTCGGGCAGGGCGCGCGAGAGGTCAGCGAGCAGCACGTCGGCGAGGCGGCTCGCGAGGCGGCGCGTGCTCTGACCGCGCGTATTGATGCCGAAGGCACGGCAGACCTCGCGGATGCGGTTTGCTCCGAGGAGCGGCAGTTTGAGCTTGCCTTCGGCGGCGAACTTCAGCGACAGCAGCACTTCGCGCGCGTGTGCGCCGTGCTGGGCGACGCCGCCCGCAGCGCTCCGAAGGAGGTTGCGCGAGACGATGAGATCAGCATCGGCGCCGCAGACGCCGCGCGGGCTCTTCGCCGTGATCTTGCACGGCCCCATGTTGCAGTTCTTGCAGCAGACGCCGGCGAGGCCGAAGGAACACTGCGGCTTCTGCTGATCGAAGCGGTCGAACGCCGTATCGCAGCCGATCTGTTCCATGTGCAGCAGCATCTCGCGCACAGCGGGATCGGGCGTCTTGTCGAGCACATCCTGCTTCGAGGCGAATGTCTTGCGGTAGGCGGAGACCGCCTGCATGTAGTCGTTGACGCCGCCGTGCGTGTGCGGATGCGCCGCGTCGTGCGTGTGCGGCTGCCAGGCAGGGTGCGCGTGGTCATGATCATGTGTGTGCTCATGGTCGTGCGTGTGGCCATGCGCTTGTTCGTGGTCATGACTATGGCTGTGGATATGGATATGGCTATGGCTATGGTCGTGGCTGTGCGTGTGCTCGTGGCTGTCAGTCATCTTCTTCATGTCGGCGCTCCTTTTTTGCAGAAGGTATTATTCATACATGTTTAGTATACAATAGACATAATATAACATACTGGATTACGTGTCAATGGGGGCGGAAAAATTCTTTTGCTGTGCATTCCTTCTAATCTATTGACAATGATTCTTGCGCGGGGTAAGATAAAAGTGGAGTTATGAAACCGATTTCATAGAAAGGGGAATGAGAATGGCGGACTTATTGTTGGAAAGCCCCTTGGAGGGCGAGCTTATCGCCCTCAAGGAGGTCAATGATCCTGCGTTCGCCAGTGAGGCCATGGGGCGCGGCGCGGCGGTCAAGAATCCGCAGGGCAAGGTTCGCGCGCCATTCGACGGCGAGGTCACGGTGCTCTTTCCGACGAAGCATGCAATCGGCCTTCATTCGACGGAGGGCGTCGACCTGCTCATTCACGTCGGACTCGACACGGTGAACCTTGAGGGCAAGCACTTCACGGCGCATGTGGAGCAGGGGGCGCAGATCAAGAAGGGCGATCTCCTCATCGAGTTCGACGAGGCGGCGATTCGCGCGGCCGGCTACGATACGACGACGCCCATCGTCGTGACGAATGCGGCGGACTACGGCACGATTACGCTCTCTTTGGGTGCACAGAAGGTCTCCTCGCCGGGCGAAGGCGAGGAAGAGGCAAGCGAGGCGGCAGCGCCTGCAGCGGCGGGAATACCTGCGGCGGCTGCAGCACCGGCAGGGCCGAATCCCGCCTACGCCTCGATGCCTGCTGAGGAGCGCGTGGCGCGAGAGATTCTCGACCACATCGGCGGCATGGCGAACATCCGCTCCGCCGAGCACTGCGCGACGCGTCTGCGGCTGATCTTGAACGACAAGGATAAGATCGAGGACAAGGCGGTCGAGAACATCGACGGCGTCAAGGGGCAGTTCTTCGCGGCTGCACAGTACCAGATCATTCTCGGCACGGGCTTCGTCAACAAGGTCTACGACGTGCTCGTCGGCATGAATCCCGCGCTCGCGGGCGGCTCCAACAAGGAAGCCGCCTATGAGCAGATGACGACGGCGCAGAAGATTTCGCGCACGTTCGGCGACGTCTTCGTGCCGATCATTCCCGTGCTCGTCGCTACCGGTCTTTTCATGGGTCTGCGCGGCATGCTGCAGAACCTCGGCGTCGAGATGAGCGACAACCTCGTGCGCATGAGCCAGATCCTGACGGATACGGCGTTCGCCTTCCTGCCGGCGCTCGTCTGCTGGTCGACGATGAAGAAGTTCGGCGGCACACCTGTCATCGGCATCGTCCTCGGACTCATGCTCGTTGCGCCGCAATTGCCGAATGCCTACGCGATCGCGGGCGGGGAAGCGCAGCCCATCTACATGAATCTCTTGGGGCTTTCGATTCCCGTCGTCGGTTACCAAGGATCGGTCTTGCCGGCGCTTGTCCTCGGCATCCTTGCCGCAAAGGTTGAAGCGGGACTCAAGAAGTTCATCCCCGATGTCGTCGATCTCATCTTCACGCCGTTCCTCACGCTCTTTTCGTGCATGATCGTCGGCCTTCTCATCGTCGGCCCCATCATGCACACGCTGGAACTCGCCGTGTTCGGCGCGGTGCGTGCGTTCCTTGAACTGCCGTTCGGCATCGGCGGCTTCATCGTCGGCGGACTGCATCAGGTCATTGTCGTCAGCGGCATCCACCATGTATTCAACGCGCTTGAGATTCAGCTCCTCGCCTCGACGGGGCGCGACGCCTTCAACGCGATCATCACGGGCGCGATCATCGCGCAGGGCGGCGCTGCCGTCGCCGTCGCGGCACGCACGAAGAATAAGAAGAAGCGCGCCCTCTACATCTCGTCGGCGATTCCGGCGTTCCTCGGCATCACGGAGCCGGCGATTTTCGGCATCAACCTGCGCTTCATGAAGCCCTTCCTCTACGCGCTCGCGGGCGGCGCCTGCGCGGGAGCGGCGTCGGGCATCATGCATCTCGCGGGCACGGGCATGGGCGTGACGGTTCTGCCGGGCACGCTGCTCTACATGGATCATCTCCTCGAATACCTGATCGTCAATGTCATCGGCTTTGGCATCGCTTTCGGCCTGACGTACACGCTCTTCGATCCGAAGGAGTGAGATCATGGCAAAAGAAGCGTTCGACAAGGCGTTTGACAAGGAAGCGATCGACGCGAAGGTGCGCGAGGGATTTCCCCTGCAGCACCGCTGGCACAACGACTTTCATCTCGAAATGCCGTTCGGCCTCGTCAACGATCCCAACGGGCTTTCGTGGTTTGAGGGAAAGTACCACATCTTCTTTCAGTGGAATCCCTTGGGCGTCGAGCACAAGCACAAGTGCTGGGGGCATGTGGAAACCGAGGATTTCGTGCATTACAGCCTGCCTGGGCTTGCGCTCTGGCCGAGCGACGTGCACGACAAGGACGGCTGTTACTCGGGCGCGGGCTTCGTCGAGGACGACGCCCTGCGCCTCGTCTACACGTGCAACCGCAAGGAGGACGGCGTGCGCACGCCTGCGCAGAGACTCGCCACGTGGCAGCCGGAAAAGGGGATCGCGCAGAAGGATGAAATCATCATCGAGCACGAGCCGAAAGGCTATACGGCGCATTTTCGCGATCCGAGCCGCTTCGTAAAGGACGGGCGCGAGTTCCTCGTGCTCGGCGCGCAGACGGCAGAAGAGAAGGGACGCGCCGTGCTCTACGAGAAAAAGGAGGGCGCGTGGCAGCTTGCGGGCGAGATTGAGACGGAGCTATCGGACTTCGGCTACATGTGGGAGTGCCCGACGCTCCTGCAGCTCGCGGAAGGCGATGTGCTGCTCTTCTCGCCGCAGGGGCTTCCCGTCGAGGACTATCGCTGGCAGAACCTCTACCAGTCGGGCTACGTCGCAGGAAAGCTCGACGTCGATGCGCTGAAACTGCAGCACGGCGCATTTCATGAGCTTGATCACGGGTTCGATTTTTATGCGCCGCAGGCGTTCGTGCACGAGGGGCGTGCGATTCTCTTCGGCTGGATGGGAATGCCCGAGCGCGAGGAAGAGTACCCGACGCGCGAAGAGGGCTGGCTCTTCTCGCTGACAATGCCGCGAGAGGTGCGACTTTCGGACGGCAGGCTCTTTTTTGCGCCGCTTGAAGAGATGAAGGCTCTTCGCAAGGGCGCGGCGCAGAAGTTCGGCGCTTGCCGGGCAGAAGAGTTGGGGCAGGATCTCGCGGAGAAGTCGGAAATCGAAATGGAACTTGCCTTCGGCGATGCGCAGGAGGTGCATGTCGATCTCGTTTATAGGGAGGCAGGCGAATATGTGCGGCTTTCCTATATGCGGCCGACCGCCGTCATGACGCTCGACCGTACGGGAATGCGGCTCGGCGGGCGCGGCGTGCGCCGCTTCCGGCTCGCTGTGCGCGATTCGCTGAAACTGCACATCTATCAGGACAAGACCGCCGTTGAAGTCTTCTTCCAAGACGGCGAGGAAGCTGCCTCCTTCTTCGTCTTTCCGACGAAGAAGGAGAAGCCGAAGCTCGTGATCTCGGCGGATAGGAAGCTCGAACGCATAGAGGGAAGTTTGTGGGAATTGGGGGAATTTACATGGAACGCAAGGTGACGATCCAGGATATCGCAGCGATTGCCGAGGTATCGAAGAGCACGGTTTCACGCTATTTGAACCATGGCTACGTGAGCGAGGAGAAGGCGGAGCGCATCCAGAAGGCGATCGCGGCGACGGGATTTTCCTCGAACGCCTTCGCGCGTCGGCTGAAGGCGAAGAAGAGCGGCGTGATCGGCATCGTCATGCCGCGCGTCGATTCGCCGACGGGCGGCAAGCTGCTCACGGGAATTGCGAAGGCGTTCGACGAGGTCGGCTGCCGGACATTGTTCGAATCCTCGTTTCTGGAAATGCCGCGTGAAATCAAGAATATCGAGCATCTCGCGCAGTTCGGCGTTGACGGCATCCTCGTATCTTCTCTCGGCATCACGGACGAGCATATCGCGCTTGTCAAGGAACTGAAAGAGCGGGACATACCTGTGCTCTTCATCGGACAGCAGCATGAGAAGGTGCGCTATATCAAGGCCGACGATTTCGGCGCGGGACGCCTGCTCGGCGACTACATCCGCCGCATGGGGCATGAGCGCGTCGTCTTCGTGGGCGTCACGGAGAAGGACAAGGCCGTCGGCGTCGCGCGCAAGGACGGCTTCGTCGAGGTCTTCTCGCGCGGCAACCGCAATGCGAGCGTGAATTTCGTGGAGACGGACTTCGGCTTTGACGACTCCTATAAGAAGAGCGAGGAGATTTTCGCCTATCGCCCCAGCGCCGTCATCTGCGCGACGGACGGACTGGCCATCGGCGTCATGCGTGCGCTGCATGAGAACGGCGTCGCCGTGCCCGGAGAAGTCTCCGTCGTGGGCTTCGGCGGCTACGAACTGGGCGCTGTGACGTATCCGCCGCTGACGACCGTCGCTTTCGACTACGAAGCGCTCGGCCGCCGCGCGGCGAAGATGCTGTTGAAGATGCTTGCAGGAGAAGTCGTCGAATCCGTCAGCGACTTCCCCGCCCAACTCATCGAGCGCGGCAGCGTCGGCAAGGTGCTTTGGGGCAGTGAGAGGTAAGCAAGATGAAGAAAACCCACCTACGATTGTGAGTCGAAGGCGGGTTTTCTGTTTTTCGAGTGACAATGGGGACGAAGCCGATAAGAGAAAAAATGTTTCGTATGGCGAGTTTTATGCTACAATGAATATATGAATGAAAGGAAGCGATAGCATGATGGGTGTTCAAGAGTATCTGGAAATCCTGCGCAATATCCGTGACTGCGCCTTTGCGACCGTCGATTGCACGGGAGCGCCCACCGTGCGCATCATCGACGTGATGCTGGTGGAAGAGGGGCGGCTTTACTTCTGCACGGCGCGCGGCAAGAATTTCTATGCCGAGCTTATGGCGAACCCTGCCGTCGCTGTTACGGGGCTTAACAAGGAATGGCAGACGGTACGTCTTACGGGACGCGCCGAAAGGCTTGCGGACAGCGAGCAGAAGGCGATGATCGACCGTATCTTTCATGAGAATCCCTCGATGGAGGGTGTCTATCCGGGCGAGGCGCGTTACATCCTCGAAGCCTTCGTCATCGCGGAGGGCAGACTCGAATTTTTCGACCTCGGCAAGAGTCCAATCTGTCGTGAGAGCAGTTCCTTCGGCCGTGCAGAGCGCGAGGAAAAGGGCTTTCGCATCACTGAGAACTGCATCGGCTGCGGCACCTGCGCGGCGGTCTGTCCGCAGCAGTGCATCGCGGAAGGTGAGCCGTACAAGATTGCGGCCGCACACTGCCTGCACTGCGGACTTTGTTTTGAAAGCTGTCCTGTGGAAGCGATCGAAAGGCTGGGCGGCGAGGCGCATTGACTGAGGAGGAATCCCCATGTTTGCAGAGATGATACGACTTTTCCATGAGCGCAGCGATTTTTTCCTGCAGCTTACCCTGGAGCATATTGCCATAGCGCTGGTGGCAATCGTCCTTGCCATCGTGATTGGCGGCGCGATGGGCATTTTGATCGCCGAGGTTGACCGCATGGCGCAGCCGACGCTTCTCGTTGTCAATTTTCTCTACACGATTCCGTCAATCGCGATGTTCGGCTTTCTCCTGCCTTTTTCGGGCATCGGCAACACGACGGCGATCATCGCCTTGACGCTCTACGCGCTCTTGCCGATGGTGAAGAATACGCATACGGGCTTGAAGAATGTCGATCCGCTCCTCATCGAGGCGGCGGTCGGCATGGGATCGACGCGCTTTCAGGTGCTCAGGCGCATCGCCCTGCCGCTCGCCATGCCCGTCATTCTCGCAGGCATCCGCAACATGACGACGATGACAATCGCGCTCGCGGGCATCGCGTCCTTCATCGGTGCGGGCGGCCTCGGCATCGCCATCTACCGCGGCATCACGACGAACAATGCGGCGCTCGCCTTCGACGGCTCGCTCCTCATCGCCTGTCTGGCACTCCTGGCTGATACCGTTCTTGCTCGCCTCGAAAAGCGTGTCTTTCTCCGCCGAAGCGATACGAGGGGGCGGAGGAGACGTTCGTGGCGGCGTCTAGCGGCGATTTCCCTCGCGCTCGTCGCAGCGGGCGGCGCTTATGCGTTCTTCCAGAGCACGAAGGCTACCGTCATCCGCATCGCGACGAAGCCGATGACGGAGCAGCTGATTCTCGGAGAAATGCTCAAACTCGTCATCGAGCAGAACAGCAGCTTGAAGGTCGCCCTGACACCGGGCGTCGGCGGCGGCACATCGAACATCATGCCGGCGATGGAGCACGGCGATTTCGACATCTATCCCGAGTATACGGGAACGGGCTGGCTGCAGGTCTTGAAACGCACGGACGCTTACGACGAATCGCGCTTTGCCGAGCTGCAGGAAGAGTATCGCAATCGTTATCACATGGAGTGGCTCGGCATGACGGGCTTCAACGATACCTTCGGCATCGCCGTGCGGCGTGATCTCGCCGAGCGGTATCAGCTCAGGACGTATTCCGACCTCGCACGCGTCGCAGACAAGATGAATTTTGGCGCCGAGTATGATTTCTTCGAGCGCGAGGACGGCTTCCCTGCGATGTGTCGCGCTTACGGCATGAACTTCGCTTCGACCGTCGATATCGACATCGGTCTCAAGTATCAGGCGCTCGACGAGGGCAAGCTCGATTCGATGATCGTCTTCACGACGGACGGGCGGCTTTCCAAGGTCAATGGAATCGTGCTTGAAGATGACAAGAAATTTTTTACTTCGTATGAATGCGGCATGGTCGTGCGCGAAGAGGCGCTCTCAGTACATCCTGAACTTCGCGCTTTGCTCGCGCATTTCGACGGGCTGATTTCGGAAGCGGAGATGGCAGAGATGAACGACGCGGTCGAGTCGGGCGGCGAGGAGCCGCGCGCGGTTGCACGCCGCTTCTTGGAAGAAAAGGGGGTGCTCCGATGAGCGCGGTCATCACGTTTCGCAATGTAAGTAAATCGTATGGAGGGGCGGAGGCCGTCCGTGACCTGAGTCTTTCCATCGAGACGGGCGAGTTCATCACGGTGCTCGGGGCATCGGGCGGCGGCAAGACGACGTTTCTCAAGATGATCAACGGACTCGTCGAACCGACTTCGGGCGAGATCACGGTGCTCGGCGAAAGCCTCAAGACAGCGGATCTCGTGCAGCTGCGCCGCAAGATCGGCTATGCGATTCAGGGCAGCGTGCTCTTCCCGCATCTGACGGTCGAGGAAAACATCGCCTATGTGCCGAACCTTTGGAACAAGAGCGACAAGGCACGCACGAAAAAGGCCGTGGCGAAGTGGATGGCGATCGTCGGCCTTGCCGCAGAGCTTGGCGAACGCTATCCCGCTGAGCTTTCGGGCGGGCAGCAGCAGCGCGTCGGTATCGCGCGCGCCTTGGCGGCATCGCCCGAGCTTCTGCTGATGGATGAGCCGTTCGGCGCAGTCGACGCTCTCCTTCGCCGCCAGCTGCAGGACGAGATACGCGCCATTCATGCGCGCGGCGGTCTCACGATCGTCTTCGTCACGCACGATGTCGAAGAAGCTCTGCGCCTTGGCACGCGCGTCCTCATTTTGAAGGATGGCTGCATCGAGCAGTTCGCCGCGCCCGAGGAGATCGAGGAGAGTCCTGCGACGGACTTCGTGCGGCAGCTTGTGGAAAAAGTGTAGGGCGTATAGGCAGGAAGCGCTGCCTGTGGTACGGCGGCGCTTTTGCGTCATGAGAATCTTATGACATCGCAATGAGGCGAGAAATGGTATCAGAACATCGAAATGAGGGAAAGTAAATGGCATCGAATCCTCCGATGGTTCAGCAGATCGAGCGCCTGCGGCAGGCGCTTTTTGAGGCGGAGGCGGTCGTTGTCGGTGCGGGCGCAGGGCTTTCGACGGCTGCCGGTTATCTGTACGACGGCGCGCGCTTTCAAAAGCATTTTGTCGACTTTATCGAGCGGTATCACTTCCGCAATATGTATGAGGGCGGCTTCTATCCGTTCCCGACGCTTGAAGAGAAGTGGGCGTATTGGAGCCGCTATATCTGGATCAACCGCTACGAGGAGCGACAGAATGCGCTCTATCAGCGTCTCCTTTCGTTGCTTTGCGGCAAGGTCTTTTTCGTCATCACGACGAATGTCGATCATTTTTTCAAGACAACGGCTTTCCGAAGGAACGGCTCTTTTATACGCAGGGCGACTACGGCCTTTGGCAGTGCTCCGTGCCCTGTCACGATGCGACGTATGACAACTATGATACGGTGCGCCGCATGGTCGCCGAGCAGGAGGCGATGCGCGTGCCGCGAGAGCTTGTGCCGCATTGCCCTCGCTGCGGCGAGCCGATGGGGATGAATCTGCGTGCTGACAGCACCTTTGTCGAGGATGCGGGCTGGCATGAGGCGGCGAAACGGTATCAAGAATTTTTGCGTGCGCATCAGACGGGGTGCGTGCTCTATTGGGAATTCGGCGTCGGTGCGAATACGCCGGGTATCATCAAGTATCCGTTCTGGGCGCTGACGAAGGAGAATCCCGCAGCTGTCTATTGCGTGATGAATCGGGGGGAAGCCGTCGCGCCGCAGGAGATCGCCGCGCAGAGTATCCTCGTCGACGAAGATATTGACATCTCCTTGAAGGCACTGCAGAAGGCGATGGAAAGGAGTGCAGGGCATGACGATTGAAGCGCAGGAAAGCGCGGAAGGCCGCAGGGAGAAGGTCGCGTTCCTCATCGAGCATCTTCTGACGGAGATGCCTGTCTATCGCGAGGAAGCCGCGCGTATTCCTCGCGATAGGCAGGCGCAGCGCGACTTCCTGCGCGCCTTGATGAACGTGCGTCCGCCGATTCCCTTGCAGGCGGAATTCTTGCGCGTGCAGGACGCTCTGCTCACCGAAGAGCGCGAGGCGCGAGGCGTCGTCAACGGCGCGGCTCTGCCGACGGTGGCGGAAGAGAGGCGCACGGCTATGGCACACGGCGCGGTGAGCGGTGCGAGTATGGAGGACAATGCGGATGAAAACTTCGTGCTCTGGCAGGGCGACATCACGCGCCTTGCCGTCGATGCCATTGTCAATGCGGCGAATTCCGCCCTGCGCGGCTGCTTCGTGCCGCTGCACCGTTGCATTGACAATGCGATCCACTCGGCGGCGGGACTCGCCCTTCGCGCTGTCTGCGATGAAATCATGCGGGAACAAGGGCATCCGGAGCCTGCCGGGCGCGCGAAGATCACGCCGGGATTCAATCTGCCCGCGCGTTATGTGCTTCATACGGTCGGCCCGATCATCGCGCCTGCGGGAAGTCATGTTCATGAGCAGGGAGTATTCGCGGGCGTCACGCACGAAGCACAGCAATGTCTCGCCTCGTGCTACCGCGCGTGCCTCGACCTCGCGGCGGAGCGAGGATTGGTCTCCGTCGCCTTCTGCTGCATCTCGACGGGCGAGTTTCACTACCCGCCGCAGGAAGCCGCCGAGACAGCCGTTGCAACCTGCCGCGCGTGGCTTCAGACGCATGATGCACCGATGCGCATCGTGTTCAATGTGTTCAAGGACGAGGATTTGGCGATTTATCGCAGGATCTTTCAGCTTTGATGTTTTGATGCTTTTTGAGAAATTCTGCGCGATCATCAAATTGCACGCACGAACGCCCGTGGTTTGTGCAGAAATATTGGACGTAAGACGATGAAAGTTGTTGGGACAAACGGGGAAGTGGAAAGGAGACCGTCTTATGTATGGAGCAATCTTAGGCGATATGATCGGTTCACCGTATGAATTTGATCGCGGCGGCAAGACGAAGGATTTTCCTCTGTTCAGTCAAGGCTCGCGCTTTACGGATGATACAGTGATGACGATCGCCGTGGCCGACGCCTTGTTGGAAGTGGGAGAAGAGGCGGACGAAGCGGCGGTTTGTGCGGCGATCGTTCGCTCGATGCAGCGCTGGGGCAGGAGGTATCCTCGCGCCGGCTACGGAGGACTCTTCCGCCGCTGGCTGGCAAGTGATGAGCCTGAGCCGTACGGCAGTTTCGGCAACGGCTCGGCGATGCGCGTCGCCGCTGCGGGCTGGCTCTACGATACGCTCGCAAGGACGCGCGAGGTAGCGAGGCAGACGGCGGTCGTTACGCACAACCATGAGGAGGGAATCAAGGGCGCGGAGGCGACGGCGAGCGCTATATTCCTCTCGCGTGGGGGAAAGTCGAAGGAAGGGATCAAGGATTATATCGTGCGGGAATTCGGCTACGATTTGTCGCGCACGCTCGATGAGATTCGCCCCTTTTACTCGATGGACGCTACGTGCCAAGGATCTGTGCCTGAGGCGATCCTCTCGTTCCTCGAAAGCATGGATTTTGAGGATACCGTGCGAAATGCCGTGTCGATCGGCGGTGATACGGACACGGTCGCCTGTATCGCGGGCAGTATTGCCGAAGCTTTCTACGGCGTGCCCGAAGAGCTGAAAGCGGAATGCCGCCGCCGTCTGCCGCAGGAAATGCTCGCGGTGCTCGCTGCGTTTGACGAGGCGCGGCAGAGGTGAGCGCGTCGGATGGGGGTGAAGAAGGTAGTGCTTCAGCAGACTGAAATCGATTTTTGAAAGGGAGAGTGAACCTCATGCGTAAGTTTTTTTCTGCAATCGCTGTGTTCGCATTGTTTTCGACGATGAGCGCGGCGTCCGCTTCCGTTCCCGATGAGGAAGTGTCGCTCGGCGGCATCCCTTATGGAGCGTCGGTGGATTATGTGCGCGGCATATACGGCGCACCGTCGAAGGTGTCGACGACGAGTCAGCATCCGCTTTGGCGGGGCTGGGTCGACACATATCATTATGGAGCGAGCGTGGATGTCATTTTTTGCAACGCCGCAATGGTGCACGCGGACTGCAAGGGAAATAACGGCTGGGCCACACCTGCGGGCATCACGGTCGGCATGACGAAGGAAACCGTGCTGCGCCTCTATGGCGAGCCGGACAGTCAAGGGAAAGGGAGCTTCTTTTATCAGAGCGAATCCAATGGCAATCTTGGCATCAAGTTCCTGTTTAACGGGGCAGGAAAGATCACGAGCATCCATGTAGGCGCTTTTGATTGAAAAAGTGCTGGAAGCACAATTGAAAAAGCCCTCGATGATTTTCGTCGAGGGCTTTTTCCTGTGAATTTTACTGGCTTGTGTTCCATGATATTTTTCGTACGGTACGAAAAAATATTTCTCGTGCTATCGTTCGCACGTAAATGGAACGAAAGAGTTTTTCGCATCATTTACGTGCGCACGAAAAATTTTTCTGTGCGATACGATTTTTGGCAGCGGACGTGGTACGAAGTACGGCAGGCGGTGATTTTTCTCCTCGCATGGTTGACGCGGCGTGCTTCCTGTAGTAATCTACCAACGAAGAGAAAAAGTTGCAGGCTGAGGAGGTGCTGTCTTGGTTCGCGTGGAAAATCTCGTCAAGGAGTTCCGTCATACCGACGCTGCGGGAAAGGCAGCGGTGAAGCGTGCGGTAGACGGGCTTTCGTTTGCCGTCGCACGCGGGGAAATCTTCGGGCTTCTAGGGCCGAACGGCGCGGGCAAGACGACGACGATCCGCATGCTGACGATGCTCACGCAGCCGACTTCGGGTACAATTTTCTACGAGGACAGACCGCTTGAGGGAAATGAAGCGGCGGTCAAGGAGCTGATCGGCGTCGTGCCGCAGCAGGTGAACTTCGACCAGGATTTGACGGCGGGCGAGAATCTTGAGCTGCACGCTCGCCTGCATCATATCGGGGCGGCGGAGCGCCGCGCACGCATCGCGGAGCTGCTCGCCTTCGTAGAGCTTGAAGGCGTGCGGCGCGATCCCGTGCGGCGTCTGTCGGGCGGCATGAAGCGCAGGCTTCTCATCGCGCGCGCCCTCGTGCACCGCCCGCGCATCCTCTTTCTCGACGAGCCGACGGTCGCGCTCGACCCGCAGGTGCGGCGGCGCATCTGGGAGCTGATCCGGCAAATGGCGCACGAGGGCGTGACAGTGCTGTTGACGACGCACTACATCGAGGAGGCGGAGAGTCTCTGTGCGCGCGTCGCCATCATGAATCGCGGCAAGCTCGCGGCGCTCGATGCGCCTGCCGCCCTGCGCGAACGGCTCGGCGATTTCGTCGTCGAGTGGGACGGCGAGGCGGGGCGTGAGTACCGCTACTTCGCAGGGCGCAAAGACGCCGCCGCGTTTGCCGCCGCGCTCGACGGCGCGGCGAGCATCCGCCGCTCGAATCTGGAGGACGCCTTCATCGAGCTGACGGGGCGAAAGGAGGGGCTGTGATTGCTCTATGATATATGGACGGTCTTCTGGCGCGATTGGATCGTCTTGAAGCGCCGCTTGGCGAAGTTCATCCTGAGCCGCATGGTCGCACCGCTCCTCTACCTCGTCGCCTTCGGCTGGGGTCTGGGCAGGAGCATATCGGTGTCTTCCGGCACCTATCTCGACTTCCTCGTGCCGGGCATCCTCGCGCTCAATTCCATGAACATCAGTTTCAACAGCGTGATTCCCGTGCATGCCGAGCGCATTTACCACAAGAGCCTTGAAGAGTACCTCGTCGCGCCAATCCGTCCGGCAGCCTTCGTCATCGGCAAGGTGCTTGCGGCCGTATTGCGCGGACTCATTTCCTCTGCCATCATCGTCGCGCTCGCCTGCCTTTTCGGCGCGAAGCTCTCTCTTTCCCCGCTCTTTCTCCTCGTGCTCGTGCTGAACTGCGTGATCTTTGCGGAGATCGGCTTCATCGCGGCGATGAAGATTGAGACGTACGAAGAGATGGGACAGGTCAATACATACATCCTGCTGCCGATGTCGTTCCTCTGCGGCACGTTCTTCTCGACGAAGGCCTTACCCGAGGTCGTGCGCGTCCTCATCGAGCTTCTGCCGCTCACGCATACGAGCGTGCTCCTGCGTGCACTCGCGGGCGGCGAGGCGGCGTCTGCGCTTTCTTTCGGTGCGCTCGTTTTCTACGCGCTCCTTTGCTTCTGGATTGCGAACCGGTCTTTCTCCCAGTTGACGCGCTAGGCGCTTTTGCGTTCCCGCATTTTTATCTATGCTTCCTTAGAAAGGGGCGTCTCCTTGTTCAAGAATATCTTGCATCACCGTGCGCGTTCCGCGGACGACTGCGGTCATCTCTGCTGCACGAAGATCGAAGACTTCGCCGTATCCTTTGGGCGCGTGGAAATCTTTTCGGGCGTGAACCTTCATGTCCACTGCGGACAGCTCACGGCGCTCATCGGGCCGAACGGCGCGGGAAAATCGACGCTCCTTCGCGCCATCCTCGGCGAAGTGCCGCACAAGGGGAGGCTTTCCTATGCGGACGCTGCGGGACGGCGCACGGGGCAGCCCGTCATCGGCTATGTGCCGCAGTACCTGCGCTTCGACGTCAGTTCGCCGACGAGCGTCATGGACATCTTCATGGCGTGCCTCTCGCGCCGCCCCGTCTGGCTTTTTCCCGCGAAGTCTTTGAGACCGCGCGTCTTGAAGAGCCTCGCTCGCGTTCATGCCGAGCATCTCATCGACCGGCGGCTCGGCGCACTGTCGGGCGGCGAACTGCAGCGCGTGCTTCTTGCGCTCGCGCTCGATCCCGTGCCCGACCTGCTGCTCCTCGATGAACCTGTCTCGGGCGTCGATCAGAACGGCTTGGAGCTTTTTTATAATATCGTTGCCGAGCTTCGCGCCCAAGAGGACATGGCGATCATTCTGATCTCGCACGATTTGAACCTCGTTGCAAAGTATGCCGACCAGGTCGTGCTGCTCGACCATAAAGTTGTCACGAGCGGCACGCCCGCCGAGGTCTTCGGCGATGCGCGGACGAAGAAGATCTTCGGCATGCTCGCGGGCGCAGCGCCGCAGAAAATGGAGACGGCGCCCGATGCGCTGCAGGATGAAGCTCTGATAAATGAGTCACTGCAGGTCGAGTCGGAGAAGGAAGGGGTGAGGCACTGATGGAAATCCTCTATACGCTTCTCGGCGCTCTGCCCTTCGATTGGCTGCAGCACGGCTTCATGAAGAACGCCTTTCTCGCCGTGCTGCTCGTGACGCCGCTCTTCGGGCTTCTGAGCACGATGGTCGTGTCGAACCGCATGGCGTTCTTCTCAGACTCTCTGGGACACGGCGCTTTCACGGGGCTTGCCGTCGGCGTGCTCTTGGGTTGGCTCTCGCCGCTCCTCTCGCTCGTCGCATTCTCCGTTGTCTTCGCGCTCCTCATCACCTACATCAAGAACCGCAGCAGCGCGTCGACGGACACGATCATCGGCGTCTTCTCGTCTACGGGCATCGCGCTCGGCCTCATGCTCATGAGCCGGGGCGGCGGCTTCAACAAATATTCCTCGTACCTGATCGGCGATCTTCTTTCCATCTCGCCCGAGGAAATCGGCTCGCTCTTCTTCGTCTTTCTCGCCGTCGTCCTCGTCTGGGCTCTCGTGTTCAACTCGCTTCTCGTGCTCTCGATCAACGCGTCGTTCGCCAGAAGCCGCGGCGTCGCCGCCTTCCTCACGGAGGGGCTTTTTGCTTCCGTGCTCGCCGTCGTCGTTGCCGTCAGCATCCAGTGGGTCGGGCTTCTCATCATCAACTCGCTGCTCGTGCTGCCCGCAGCCGCCGCGAGAAATATCGCGCAGGACGTCAAGAGCTACCATCTGCTCTCCGTTGCCATCGCGCTCCTTTCGGGCGTTGCGGGACTCTTGCTCGCTTACTACTGCAACATGGCGGCGGGCGCGAGCATCGTCGTCGTCGCCGCCGCCGTCTTTTTCCTCACATTGCTGTTGAAACCGTACTTTGTGCGCTGAGGCTGCGCTCTCGCGGCAGTTCTTTTTTTGCGGCGGCTCACCGCACTATGGGAGGTGCTTTTCTTGCAGTTCTATACCTATGCTTACATTGTGCAGCACAGTCAGATCAACGACGCTGTACGGTACGGCGTGTCTTTTCTCATGCTTTTCGCGCTGCTCGTTGCCATCATCAAGTATTTTCGCAACCGTCTCGTCACGCGCTATCGCGACCTCATCGTCATCCTCTTCCTCGCCGTCGCCTTCCTGGGCGGTGCACAGTGGAATAGCTTCAGCCAGACGAAGAGTGATCGCGAACAGACCTCGCGCATGGCGGGATTTTTGCACAATCTCGGCGAGGAGATGGAGGTGCCGCCCGAGGAGATTCGCACGAGTTCCACCCATCTCAAGCAGGGACTTCTCGTCGAAGCGGAGGGCAAGTATTACGAGATCACGTTCAACGGCGACTACACGTCCTTCAAGTACGAGGAAACGCATCTGATGACGCGTGACGTGAAGATCGTTGACAAGGATTCTTAGGAGGGACGCGCAATGCTCACATATTCGCTGGTCTTGGCAAAACTTGCGCTCGGGCTTCTGTGCCTCGTGCTGCAGATGAATCTCCTCGGCAAGGGAAATCTCGCGCCTAGCTCCGCGACCGATCAGGTGCAGAACTACGTTCTCGGCGGCATCATCGGCGGCGTCATATACAACGAGAATATTTCTTTCATGGACTTCATCCTCGTGCTCATCGCTTGGACAATGCTCGTCCTGCTCCTGAAATACATGAAGTCGAACAGCAGCGCCGTCAAATCCTTCGTCGACGGACATCCCGTGCGCATCATCGAGCGCGGCAAGCTCGACGTCGAAGAGTGCATGAGGCGGGGACTCCTCGCGCACGACATCCATCTGAAACTGCGCACGGCGGGCGTCTATTTCGTCAAGGACGTCAAGCGAGCCGTCCTTGAGCCGAACGGTCAGCTCACGGTCATCCAGTACGGCGAGCAGAACGCACGCTATCCCGTCGTCGTCGACGGACAGGCAGATGAGGAAGCCTTGGAACTTGCCGACAAGGATCGGATCTGGCTCGACGCGGCGCTTCGAGAGCAGGGATATGAACTCAAGGATGTCTACATCGGCGAGTACAAGGAGGGCGCACTCACGGTCTATCCGTACGAGGCGCGGGCGTGAAAAGGCACGAAGGAGGAATGTGACGGATATTCAGGGGGGAAATAAGGTGGGAAGAGCGTATTATTCCAGTGAAATCCAAGGTTTTCTTGCATGTGAAGCAGATCAGATTTTGCCTATCGGGTTCTTCTGACGAGAGCGAGACAGGGACTGGTCATTTTCATACCGCAAGGTGACTTAAGTGATGCTACGCGTAGACCAGAATATTATGATGGAACATATAATTATCTGCGCAGGATCGGGATTTGTGAGATATAAGGGATTTGTAGAGAAGAAAACGAGCTATTGTATGAAACGGGGAGATGTCTCATACAGTAGCTCGTTTTGGTTTACTCGGAAGGAGGCTATGGCTTAAAGATATGACCACAGCGCATGCAGATGAAGAGTTTTTCCCACTCCGCAAGACGGCGCGTATATTCTTCCATGGCCTGATCATATTCTTCTTTCCGTGCGCGATTTTTCTTGTTTGTAGTTCTGCGGTCGTTCCAGAGTTTCCAAATGACGAGTGCCGCAGCGATATAGGTCAAGGTATTTTCCAGACCCGAGAGCTTTGAAAATTTGTAGGCCACTAGGCTTATGACAAGCGACAGGATTGGTAGCAGGCAACCAAAAGAAACGCAGCCAACCGTCATAGTGTCATGTTCAAGTTGCTTGAGCTTTGGCTCGGGCGGCGGAGCGATCTCACGGGCAAGATCCGTGACCGTGTAAGTTGGGCGCGTGACATCGCCGTAGACGGCATGCCGGCCGGTCTCTTCTGTTTTTTTCGAGCCGTCTGAATAGGTGGTTGTCGTCGTTTCTACGTCGTAGCCGACGATTTCCTTATGCGTTGCCGTTCCCGTGGCGTGGCCTCTCTTGTACATGAGAGGAACGGATACTGTGTTTTCACTGCCGCAGTTGGGGCAGGCGAGGTTGCTGATTTCCATAAAAGTCCTTTCTATCGCCCGCGCACGGCCTGCGTGATCGCGCCGGCCATCATCGCGAGCGGCAGTTGGCGTTCGACTGCTCCCAACTCGAAGGCCGCGCGCGGCATGCCGTAGACGACGCATGAGGTTTCGTCCTGACCGAACGTCATGGCGCCCGCGCGGCGCATGGCGAAGAGTCCCTTCGCGCCGTCCGCGCCCATGCCCGTGAGGATGACGCCGAGCGCTGCGTCACCGACGAGTTCGGCGACGGTGAAGAAGAGGACGTCGGCGGACGGGCGCACCCAGTTCACGGGGTCGCCCTTCGTGCATGTGACGACGAGCCTGCCCGAGCGCCTTTCGAGCTTCATGTGCTGGCCTCCCGGCGCGATGTAGGCGGTCGAGTCCTTGATGGGCTCGCCGTCCTCGGCTTCCTTGACCGTGAGCTTCGATATGGCGTTGAGTCTGTGCGCGAAGTGGTTGCTGAAGATGGGCGGGATGTGCTGCACAATGACGATGGGAGGGAGCGGCGGCGCGAGGTTCTTGAGGATGGCGGCGATCGCTTCCGTGCCGCCCGTCGAGGCGCCGATGGCGATCAGCTGCTTTTCCTTCGTCGATGCCGGAGGCATGGCGACAGGAAAAAGGCTCGTCTTGCCACTCTTATCGCTCTTGCCGCTTTCCATGTCGCTTCTCCTCCTTTCATTCATGCTTTTATCACCCGAAGGAATGGCTTTAAGTGTCCGGTTTTTCCTTGACCTCGCGCACGAGGCGCAGGAATTTCTCGCGCCCGATCTGTACGAAGCGCCCGCAGCCTTCGCACTTGAGTCCGAAGTCCGTGCCTGTGCGCAGGATGCGCCAGAGGTCGCTGCCGCACGGGTGGCGCTTCTTCATGCGCACGATGTCGCCCGGTTCATAGCGCTGCATGGCTACACTCCTTTCCGTCAGTCATATCCGTTCGCGTCCTCTTCGGCTGTTTTCCTCCTGCCGCGCATGAGCGAGGCGACGACGCCGGCGGCGCATGAGACGGTCAGACAGAAGAAGATGAGGCGGATCGCCGCTGAAAGTTCCTCCGTCCAGTCGGCAGTTGCGGGAAGCGCCGCTTGTGCGAGCAGCAGGGTCACGACCGCCATGGAGACAGCCTGTCCCGAGAGGCGCATGACCGAGACCATGGAAGAGGCGACGCCGTAGAGTTTCTTGGAAACGGCGCCCATGATGGCATTATTGTTCGCCGGTGAGAAGAAGCCGAAACCAATGCCGATGATGACGCAGGCAGCTGCGATGAGGGGAAGCGGCGTCCCGGCATCGAAGAGCGAGCAGAAGAAGATGCCCGCGGTCGTCAGTGCCATGCCGAAGCTCGCGACGAGGCGCGGCTCGTGCTTGTCGGAGAGCGCTCCCGCGATGGGCGAGAGGATCGCCATCATCAAGGGCTGCAGGAGCAGGACGACGCCCGCTGTCGAAGCGTCGAGACCTCGCACGAGCTGCAGATAGAGCGAGAGCAAAAAGCCGATTGCATACGTCGCGCTGTAGTTCAAAAACGCGGCGAGGTTGCTCATGGCAAAGACCGTGTTTTTAAAGAGCGAGAGATGAAGGAGCGGCGTGCTCGCCCGCCTCTCTTGCCAAAGAAAGAGCGCAAGAAAGATGAGTCCCGCGAGAAGAACGAAGCGCATCCAAGGGAAAGCGGCAAGCGAGGAAAGCCCGTAGAGCGTCAGCGTGCTCGCCGCCGTGTAGAAGACGGCGCCGGGCAGATCGAAGCCGCCTTCCCGCTCGCCGTACCAATCTTCTTTGATTGTGCGCACGAGCAAGCTGCTCACGAGGATGACGATGGATGTGAGGACGAAGAGAAGCCGCCAGTCCAAGTGCTGCGTGACGAGACCGCCGATCACAGGCCCCAAGGACAGTCCGACGTAAGTGGCGGCGGCGGAGTAGCCGATGGCGCGCCCGCGCTGCTTCGCGGGATGTGCCGCCACGAGGAGCGCCATGCCGCTCGAAAAGACGAGCCCCAGGGACAGTCCCTGCAGGGCGCGCATGGCGATGAGGAAGGCGGCCGATGGGGAAAACGCCGCGATGAAGGAAACGGCGGCCATTGCCGCCGTGCCGATCGCATAGATGCGACATCGGCCGAGGATGTCCGCCATGCGGCCAAAGGGTAGGAGCAGGGCGACGGCGCCCAGGAGGAAAGCGGTCGCGAGCCACGAGAGATCCGTCGCGGGGCATGAGAACTCCACGGCGATCGTCGGGATGGCGATGTTGATGCAGCTGCCGAGAAACGGCCCCATGAAGGATGTGAGCAGGACTGCCGAAAAGATCCGCTTCTGTGCTGTCATGGCCGCCGCCTCCTATTGCGATAGAAATAGATCGGGGAAGTAGCGCACGCGCCCCGTCCTCGTTTCACGCGCTGCAAACTCACACGTTGAAGCGGAAGTACGTCACGTCGCCGTCCTGCATCACATAGTCCTTGCCTTCGAGGCGCACTTGCCCCTTTTCGCGGGCGGCCGCCGTGCTGCCCGCAGCGACGAGGTCGTCGTAGTTGACGATCTCCGCGCGGATGAAGCCGCGTTCGATGTCGGAGTGAATCTTGCCCGCCGCTTTGGGGGCTGTCGTGCCGCGCACGATCGTCCAGGCGCGGCACTCGTCCGGCCCTGCCGTCAAGAACGTCAAGAGTCCCAGAAGCTCGAACGCCGCCTTGATCAGACGGTCGAGTCCGCTCTCCGTAAGGCCGAGTTCTTCGAGGAAGGCCTTCGCGTCCTCTGCGTCGAGTTCGGCGATTTCCGACTCTACGCGCGCCGAGACGACGACGACTTCCGAGCCTTCCTTTGCCGCGTAGTCGCGCACGGCGGCGACGTGCGCATTTCCCGCGCCGTCTTTTGTCGCCTCGTCCTCGGCGACGTTGGCGACGTAGAGCATGGGTTTCAAGGTCAGGAAGTTCATCTCTTTGATAAGCGAGAGCTCGTCCTCCGTGAGGTCGAGGCTTCTGGCCGACTTGCCCTCTTCGAGGCAAGCCTTGATGCGGCGCAGCACCTCATCCTCCGCCTTCGCCTCCTTGCTGCCGCTCTTGGCAAGCTTGGCGAGCTTCATGATGCGCTTTTCGAGGACTTCGAGATCGGCGAGGCACAATTCCGTGAGGATCGTCTCGATGTCGCGCACGGGGTCGATCGTCGCCGCGACGTGCGTGATGTTCGTATCCTCGAAGCAGCGCACGACGTGGGCGATGGCGTCGACCTGCCGGATGTGCTCGAGGAACTTGTTGCCGAGTCCTTCGCCCTTCGACGCGCCAGCGACGAGGCCGGCGATGTCGACGAAGCGCACGGAGGCGGGCGTCGTCTTCTTCGACTGGTACATCTCGTGCAGCACCGCAAGGCGAGCGTCGGGCACGTCGACGACGCCGACGTTCGGCTCGATCGTGCAGAAGGGATAGTTCGCCGCTTCTGCGCCCGCCTTCGTGATCGCGTTGAAAAGGGTGCTCTTGCCGACATTCGGCAGACCTACGATACCTACGTCCAGATTGCTCAATGTGATTTCTCCTTGTTCCTGTCTTTCAAAAAAACGACCTTTTGGCGCGAGGCCTTCTTGCGCTCTTCCTTCTTGGCGCGGGCTGCCTGCTGCAGCTCCTTGATCTCGTTCGTCGTGAAGCCGCGGTTCGCGACGGAGCGCGTGCTGTCGTGCAGTCGGTTCAGCAGGCGGCGCAGGGTGACGTCCTGTTCCTTCGTCAGAGCGTCGAAATAGCCGTCGTCCTTAAGCATGTCGCGCACGAAGGAAACGGGAGCACCCGCGAGCAGCGTCCAATGGATGTGCCGCATGATTTCCACGGTTTCCTCCTCATCGTAGGAGAGCGTTTCGTGGAAGAAGAGACCAAGCGCCTGTTCGTCGTTCGGATCGGAGAGCGCAAGCCCCTGCGCGAAGAGAGGGATTTCTTCTGTGGCAGGGATGTAGAAGTCGCCGTCGCCCTGCGATTCCAGGATGACGCGGATCTCCTCTTCGTCCAGCCCTTCGGAGATGAAGACGTCGCCTCGCTGCCAGTAGCCGGCGATGAACTCGGGCGGAATCTTTTTCATTTCCTTTTTGAGTTCCGCAGGCTTCAGGTCGCCGATGCCGCCTTGGTTGTAGATGCGGCACAGGATGTCGAGCGGCGTCACGCTGTAGAGGACGTTCGCTGTGAGAATCGTGTTGATGAGCCAAGTGCGCCTTCTGCGCTTGTTGTAAAGCTCCTCTCCCATGTCCACGGCGAAGGGGATGAACCCTGCGGCGACGTCGCGCGAGATGACGAGTTCAAATTCGGGCGTTTCGGCGATGTAGCCCGCAGTCGAAAGGGTCTCGAAGTTGTGCTGCGGTTCTTCCTCGAAGTCGTCGGGGTTCGCGAGCAGCTGCTGCAGGGAAAGAACCTCTTCGTCGCTCAGGCAGAGGAAGTACTCTTCCATGACGCGAGGATCGAGCATCTGCTTCGTCAGCTGCTGGATGATGTCCTGCTTGCGCATGCCGTGGCGCACCTCGATGCCTTTTTGCTCGGCAATCGAGAGCAGCTCTTCCTTGGCGAAGCCTGCGAACATGTCGCGAAGCGTCGGCGGCACGCGCTCTTCGTCCTCCGTATCCTGCAGGCGCTGGTGAAAGACCGTGGAGAAGAAAGTCTTCTGCGCTTCCGGTGTGGCGTTCGCCCCCTCGATGGAGCGCATCTTGTACTTGTAGGCGGAAAAGCCGTATCTCCCCGCCTCCATATCCTCGTACAGCTTTGTCAGCGGGCGATCCTCGTAGCGCCGTCGGTCAAGGCGGCACCAAAGGGCGAGCTTCTCGTTCACGGCGTCCATATCGTAGCGGACGCTGTCTTCCGCATCTTTCGCGCCTTCGAGTACTGCTGCCGCCGTGCGCGCACCGCTCCATTCGAGCACCTGCGGCGCTCTGCCGCTCCACGGCTCGACAATCTTTTCCAGATGCACGTCGTGGCGCATTTCGCGCCGATTTGCGTAGAGGTAAAGAAAAGCGCCCGCACGTTCCAGATGGCAGCAGATTTGCACCACGGCAGCTTCTTTCAGGCGCTCGCCATGCGCCTGCTCTTCCGACAGTTCGGTGATGACCATCTTCTTGTGCGGCAGCAGGAAGGAGAACACCGTTTCCTTCTCCCAACCCATCGCCAAATTGAAGACGAGCGCGAGCTGCGAAAACGTCAGCTCCTCGGGCACGAGAACGCGCCGCCAAACCTCCGGCGACTGTCCGCGCAAAGCGATTTTCAACTCATAGGCCTTCATGTAACTCTCCCTTCGGACGGCACACGACCCCAAATCATACTCTCTCTATTATACTCCATCGCGGGCAGTTATTCCAGTGGGACGCACAAGACTTCTTCACGCGTCTTTTGGGAAAAGGGCTTTCATGCGCTGTTGTTTGTGCATGAAAGCCCTTTTGTGTCAATATTCGCGGAACATGCGCCGGATTTCGTCGCGGTCGTTTGTCTTCAAGAGCGCGAGCGCGAGCAGGATGCGCGCCTTGGCGGGCGGCAGCGTGTCGGCGTCGATGAAGCCCGCGTCCGCGTAGGCGCTCTCGGCGAAGAGCACCGCGCCCGCGCCCGTGCGGCTCGCGCGCACGACGGGGATGCCTTTTCCTGCGGCATCGGCGAGCGTCGCGAGCAGCGCTTCGTGTATGCTGCCGTTGCCTGTGCCCGCGTGGACGATGCCCGCCGCGCCGCTGTCGATGGCGGCGCGGGCGAGACGGACGTCCGCGCCTGCATGGCCGTAGAGGATCGGCACATAGGGAAGAGCCGTCACGCCCGCAAGATCGAATTCGCTCTCGCGCGTATGACGCGTGATCGCGCGGCGACGAAAATGCGGCGTCCCGTCTTCCATGCGGCCGAGCGCACCGACATCGGGCGAGGCGAACGCCTGCACGGCCGTCGTATGCACCTTTTGGACGTCGCGTGCGCTATGGATTTCGCCGTTCAGCACGACGAGCACGCCCTGTCCTCGCGCTTCGGGGCTGGCAGCAAGTCGCACAGCATCGAGGAGGTTCAAGGGGCCGTCGGCGGAGAGCGCCGTCGCGGGACGCATCGCGCCCGTCAAGACGACGGGCTTTTCGCTCTTTACGACAAGATGCAGGAAGTACGCCGTCTCCTCGAGCGTATCCGTGCCGTGCGTGACGACGACGCCCGCCGCGCCCGCAGCGAGCGCCGCCTCGATGCGGGCGGCAAGATGTAGCCAGACCGCCTCTGTCATATCCTTGCTGTCGATGGCGGAGACCTCCTCGCTCTCGATGGCGCAGACGTCTGCAATTTCGGGCACGGCGGCGAGAAGTTCGCCCGCGCCGAGTGCGCCTGCGCGATAGCCTGTGAGCGCATCCGATCGTGCCGCCTTGCCTGCTATCGTGCCGCCTGTCGTCAGTATGCAGATTTTCGGCTTCATGCGAATTCTCCTTTCCTCGTGCGCGTCAATGCAGCGGAGCGCCCTTGAGTGCGAGCGGAATCTCCCAGACGACGGCGGCCTTCTCGCGCATCTCGGCGGGACTCATGCGCTTCCAGATGCTTTGCACGCGCACGGCGAAGTCCTGCGGCGCGAGAGGCGCTTTTAAGGCGGAAAGCGTGTGGCGGCGCAAAAAATCGGCGAACGGGGCGGGCATCTGCGCCTCGCGCTGTGCGAGCAGCAGGGAAAGCCGCGCGTCGACGAGGCAGAGGTGCAGCGATGCTCTCGCGAGCGACTCCTCTGACGGCAGATGCCCCTTGGAAAGGCCGCCGAAAGAAAGCGGCGCGTCGCCCCAGCCGTCCTTGAAGATGCCGGGAATCCGATAGAGAAGGAAGAGGACGCCTTCCGTCTCGTAGAGGGCAAGCTCCATCTCTCCCGTGCGAAAGGCCTCGATGGCGATGATGTCGCTCTTGGCGAGCTGCAGGATGAACATCGCGCCGTTCGCGTCGACTTGAAAAAGTCCGCCCTCGCCTTGCTGGCGGATGGGCAGGGGAAATTTCTCGCCGATTTGAAAATCCGTATATGACATGAAATCCTCCTTTACTTTTTATGGAAAACAGGCGCAAGGCAAGCACGCTTGCCTTGCGCCTGTTTTTCCTTATCGCGGGCATGAGATGCGTCCGACTCGTTCAACTGTGTGGTGCAGCTCCTCGACGAGCGGCGTCTCGGCCGCGCGGTAGTACATCTCCTTGCCTTCGCGCCGCGAGGTGATGAGGCCGCTCGCCTTCAAGAGCCGCAGGTGGTGCGAGATCGCCGGACTCGACATCTGCATGTAGGCGGCGATGTTGATCACACATTCCTCGTAATGGCACAGGAACCAGAAGATATGCAGCCGCGTCGCGTCGCCGAGCTGCTTCATGGCCGCCGATACCGTGGCGAGCGTATCCGCATCGGGCATGTGCGGCAGGGCGGCCCCTTGATGGCCGTGATCGTGCGGCAGGCGCACGGGAGTTTCCTGCATGGTTTCCAGTCCCTTCAAGTGAATTTCAGCGTGCGCCGTCCTTCTTCAGCGCCGTCATTCCGCGACCTTTTTCTTGACGATGCCGAGGCAGAGCGCGCTGAGGACGGCGCCGGCGAAGATCGCGACGAGATAGAGCAGCGGGTTGCCGATCGTTGGCACGACGAAGATGCCGCCGTGCGGGGCGCGCAGCGTGCAGTCGAAGAACATCGACAGGCCGCCCGCCGTCGCCGAGCCAATGACGCACGACGGAATCACGCGCAGGGGATCGGCCGCTGCAAACGGGATCGCGCCCTCCGTGATGAACGAAAGACCCATGATGTAGTTGACGACGCCCGATTTCCTCTGCTGTTCCGTGAAGCGGTTCTTGAAGAACGTCGTTGCAAGAGCGATGGCGATCGGCGGCACCATGCCGCCCGCCATGACGGCTGCCATGATGCCGTATTCGCCCGATACGAGCATGCCCGTGCCGACGACGTACGCCGCCTTGTTCACGGGACCGCCCATGTCAACCGCCATCATGCCGCCCATGAGGACACCGATGAAGATGCGGCTTGACGTGTCCATGCCCTTCAAGGTCTCGATCATCCAGTTGTTGATGCCCGCGACGGGCGGGTTGATCACGAAGATCATGATGACGCCCACGAGGAAGACGCCGAGGAGCGGATAGAGAAGCACGGGCTTGATGCCTTCCAAAGAGTGCGGCAGATCGGCGAAGACCTTCTTGAGCGCGTTGACGACGTAGCCCGCGACGAAGCCCGCGATGAGGGCGCCCAAGAAGCCCGCGCCGCTCGATGAGGCGAGGGCGCCGCCCACGAAGCCGACGGCAAGGCCCGGCCTGTCCGCGATGCTCATGGCGATGAAGCCCGCGAGCACGGGCAGCATGAAGCCGAAGGAGATGCCGCCGATGTCCATGAAGGTCTTGGCGTACCAGAGATTCGAGCCGAAGTTGCCGGGATTGGCGGGGTCGAATGTGTCGAGGAGGAAGGCGAGCGCGATCAGGATGCCGCCGCCGATGACGAACGGCAGCATGTGCGAGACGCCGTTCATCAGATGCTTGTAAATCTGGCGCGTGATGCTCTCGTCGTCCGCCGCGCTCTCTTCGGCCTTTGCCGCGCCGCCCGCATGGTGGTAGATCGGCGCCGTGCCCGCGAGCGCCTCGTCAAGAAGCTCGTCCGCCTTGTTGATGCCGTTGGCGACCTTCGTCTGAATGACGGGTTTGCCGTCGAAACGCGCCATCTCGACGTTCTTGTCCGCCGCGACGATGATGCATGCGGCGTCGCGAATCTCCTCTGCCGTCAGGATGTTCTTCGCGCCGCCCGAGCCGTTCGTCTCTACCTTGAAGGGGATGCCCCGCTTCTTCGCGTGCTGCTCAAGGCTCTCCGCCGCCATGAAGGTGTGCGCGATGCCCGTCGGGCACGCCGTGACGGCGAGGATCTTTTTCGTAATCTTCGCGGGCGCGGCGCTTGTCTCCGGCGCGGCTTCCTTTGCGTCCGCTTCCGCCGCAGCGGGCGCAGAATCTTTCGCCGCCTCGAATTTGCCATCCTCCTTCGCGTCGATGAGCGAGAGGAATTCTTCTTTCGACTTCGCCGCGATCAGGGCTTCCTTGAAGTCGGGATCCATGATCATCGTCGCGAGCTTGCTCAGGACTTCGAGATGCACGTCGGCTTCTGTCGCGGGCGCGGCGATCTCGAAGAAGAGGCGCGAGGGCTTGCCGTCCATCGCCTTGAAATCCATGCCTGCAGGCACCGTCATCGCCGCGAGTCCAGGCGCCTTGACGCCCGCGCTCTTGGCGTGCGGCGTCGCGATGCCGTCGCCGAGTCCCGTCGTGCCCGAGGCTTCGCGCGCGAGCACGTCCTTTTCGTACTGCGCCTTGTCTGAGAGATTGCCGCCTTTTTCCATCAGTCCCGTCAAGATGGCGATGGCGTCATTCTTGTCCTTCGGCTGAGCGCCGAGCATGATGCTCTCGCTCTTCAATAAGTCCGTAATACGCATATCGACCGTTCCTTTCTTTCAGCCGGCGTTCAGCCGATGGTCTTCAATAGCGCCTCGACTTCGGGGCGTCGTGCGAGGTTTTCGGAAAAGGCCGAGGCAGATCCCGTCGCGACGCCCATGAAGAAGGCGTCACGCCACGAGCCGCCCGACTCCTCGTAGCCGGCGAGGAAGCCCGCGACCATCGAATCGCCCGCACCGACGGAGTTCACGAGCGTTCCCTTGGGCGCGGGACTCTTGAAGGATTCTCCGCTTTCCGTCAGGAAGAGCGCGCCTTCGCCCGCCATCGAGATCAGCACGTTCTTCGCGCCCATCTCCTGCAGCTTCTTCGCGTGCGCGATCAGTTCCTCTTCTGTCTTGAGCTCCATTTCGAACATCTCGCCGAGTTCGTGGTTGTTCGGCTTGATGAGCCACGGTCCGTACTTCAAGACCTTGAGGAGCAGCCCCTTCGTCGCGTCGACGATGATGCGGATGGAGCGTCCTCTGAGTCGCTCCATGATGCGTTCATAGATGTCGTCGGGCAAAGTGTTCGGTATGCTGCCCGCCAGAACGAGCGTATCGCCCGCCTGGAGTTTTTCAAGCTTTTGGAAAAGTTCCTCCTGCGCCGCCTCTGTAATCTGCGGCCCTTGTCCGTTGATTTCCGTCTCTTCCTTCGACTTGATCTTCACGTTGATGCGCGAAAATCCTTCGGCGAGGTGTACGAAGTCCGCCTCGCAGCCGAAGCTCTCGAACTGCTTTTTGACAGCCTCGCCCGTAAATCCCGCCACGAATCCCAGTGCACGGCTCGCGTGGCCGAGGTTCTTCAAGACCATTGACACGTTCAGCCCCTTGCCGCCGGGCAGGATATGCTCGTACGTCACGCGGTTGATCTCGCCCGTTTCGAACGAGTCGAGCCGCAGGATGTAGTCGAGCGACGGGTTGAATGTCACGGTGTAAATCATATTCTTCACCTCAATCCAATATGACACCGATTATCATGATTTCAGTATACCTTAGGGACGGATAGAAAGGCAAGAAGAATCGAAGTCTTTTGCGTCTGGGACATGCGCGGCAAAGGTGTGTGCGGCAGATCGTTCTGCGCTCATCTGGCGTAGACGAGCGGCGTGATTTCCCTTGAATCCCCGCTCCGTTGTGCTATAATGGAGTTTACACATTGAAATAGTGGCTTGGATAGTCTTTGGGGAGGCGTCTTTTGACCTTGTGGCATGACTTTTTGCGCGGCATTGCGCTTGCCAGCGTATTTTTTGTGACGAGCGCAGGCATCTGTCTGGCGAACCATGCGGTGCGTGTTTCGGATCTCGATGCAGCGGCCTTTGTCGCGCGTTACAACGACACAGCTCAGTGTGAGGATTCCGTCGTGCGCCTTGCTGCGCCTTTTCTGTCGAACGATGTGAAACTCAAGAATTATCGCGTCTATGAGGCTGAGCTCCTCGGCATTGAGGAAAAGGGGCGGCTCTTTCTGAACGTCAACGAGGCGGGGGCGCTTTCGAGCATCGTCGTGAAGAGCGAGAATGTGTCTGTGCCGCGCTCTTTGGCTCTGCGGCGCGTGCTGACGCTTGCCTTGGAGTCGCTGGGGCTGACGGAGGCGGAGCGTGCGGACTTCTTCAGCTCGGAAGAGAAGTCACCAGACAAGAGCGGCGCACTGCGCCATGCGTGGTGCAAGGCGGCAGGGCGCAAGATTGTCGCCTTCTACGACGCCGTCCATGCGCCCGACATCCTGGTGCTCTACGCGTGGGATGAATGATGAATATAAGAGATAAGGCGGGTGGACACGCTGCGTGTTCACCCGCCTTGCTTGAAGAAGGAGGAATTTTCCCGATGAAAGATACCTTGGTCAAGGCGATGGCAGGCGACTTCCGCATCTATGCGGCGCGGACGACGCATCTCGTCGGTGAAGCCGTGCGCCGCCACGACTGTCTGCCCGTCGCGGCGGCGGCTCTCGGCCGCACGATGACGGGGGCGCTGCTCCTCGCGGCGAACCTCAAGAACGAGGAGGCGCTGACCGTGAAGTTCGCGGGCGCAGGACTCTTGGGCGCCATCGTGGCGGATGCCGTGCCCGAGGGCTTCGTGCGCAGCTATGTCGAGCATCCGCATGTGAATCTGCCACTGAACGCGAAGGGAAAGCTCGATGTCGGTGCGGGTGTCGGCGCGGGACTCGTCACGGTCACGCGCTTCACGGGACTCAAGGAGCCTGTCACCGGCTCGTCCGAGATCGTCACGGGCGAGATCGCCGAAGACTTGACGCGATACCTGTATGATTCGGAGCAGACGCCGTCTTCCGTCGCGCTCGGCGTGCTCGTTGCGCCCAATCTTTCGGTGTTGGCGGCGGGCGGCTTCTTTGTGCAGCCATTGCCAGGTGCGTCGGAGGAATCGCTTTCCCAGTTGGAGGAGAATCTTGCCGCGCTTCCCGCCGTCTCCGACATGGTGCATCAGGGCATGACAGCGCACGAGATTGCCGAGCGCGTCATGCAGGGCTTGGGCGAAATGCAAGTCCTCGCCGAGACCGAGCTCGCCTTTCGCTGCTCATGCTCGAAGGAGCGCGTCGAGTCCATGCTCTTGAGTCTCGGACATGATGATCTTGCGTCCCTCGTCGCCGACGGCAAGGCGGAGGTCTGCTGTCACTTCTGCGGCGAGAAGTACGCGTTCACGCGCGAGGACTTGGCGGCTCTGCTCGCGGAGAAGGAGCGGGCGGCGAAGGGATGAACGGCAAGGGAGCACTGCCGCATCTTGCCAAAAAGCCATTCTTATGGTATCCTTTTGTCGATAAAGGCGATGAAGAAGAGGAGTACGCTGCAAGCGCCGCTTCAGAGAGGGGATGGTCGGTGAGAATCCCTGCGGTGGGCAGCGGAAGGTCACTTCGGAGCTTTCGGGCTGAAGCTGCATGGCGCATTTTGCTGTTCGGTGTGTAGGCGCGGGCGCGGCGGCGGCGTTATGCCTTGGAGCTGCAGGGTGTCTCGCCCTGCGGGAAGTTAGGTGGTACCACGGAAGCAGGCTCTTCCGTCCTTTCGGACGGGAGAGCTTTATTTTTTTGTTTGCGGGAGGTTTCCTGCGGGCTGTGGGAATTTGTCTTGCGGCTGTCCGTGCTTCCTGCAGAGGACTTTTGCGTCAATACGACATGTATGGAGGTTTTTTCATGGCAAAGGATAATATCCCGAAGGTTTATGAGCCGCAGTCGTTTGAGAAGAAATGGTACGAGTTCTGGGAGAAGAACGATCTCTTTCATGCCGAACCCGAGGAGGGAAAGAAGCCGTTTTCCATCGTGATTCCGCCGCCCAATGTGACGGGGCAGCTGCACATGGGGCATGCGCTCGACAATACCTTGCAGGACATTTTGATCCGCTGGCGGCGCATGCAGGGCTATAATACTCTTTGGATGCCGGGCTGCGATCATGCGGGCATCGCGACGCAGGCGAAGGTGGAGGCGGCGCTTCGCGCAGAGGGGACGAATCGCTACGAACTCGGACGTGAGAAGTTCACGGAGCGCGTCTGGCAGTGGAAGGAGGAGTACGGCAGCCGCATCATGTATCAGCTCCGAACGCTCGGCTCTTCGTGCGACTGGGCGCGCGAGCGCTTCACGATGGATGAGGGCTGCTCGCGTGCCGTGCGCGAAGTTTTTGTGAGCCTTTACGAGAAGGGGCTGATCTATCAGGGGACGCGCATTACGAATTGGTGCCCGTCGTGCAATACGGCAATCTCGGATATCGAAGTCGAGCACGAGACGGAAGCGGGGCATCTCTGGCATCTGCGCTATGCTTTCGAGGACGGCGAGGGCTATGTCGAGATCGCGACGACGCGCCCGGAGACGATGTTCGGCGATACGGGGATCGCCGTGCACCCCGATGATGCACGCTACAAGGATCTCGTCGGCAGGAACGTCATCCTGCCCATCGTCAACCGCCCGATTCCCATCTTTGCCGACGAGTACGTCGATCCCGCCTTCGGTACGGGCGCGGTCAAGGTCACGCCTGCGCACGATCCGAACGACTTCGAGATGGGGCTTCGTCATGACCTGCCGCAGGTGCGCGTCATAGAAAATGACGGCACGATGTCGGAAGGTCTCGGCAAGTACACGGGACTCGACCGCTACGAGTGCCGCAAGATGCTCGTCAAAGACCTCGAAGAGGCGGGCGTCCTCGTCTCCATAGAGGAGCATGAGCACGCCGTCGGCCACTGCTCGCGCTGCCATACAACGGTCGAGCCGCTCGTCTCCAAGCAGTGGTTCGTGAAGATGGAGAGCCTCGCGAAGCCCGCGATCGAGGCGGTGCAGGACGGCCGCATCAAGTTCGTGCCCGAGCGCTTCACGAAGATCTATGTGAACTGGCTCGAAAACATCCGCGACTGGTGCATCTCGCGCCAGCTCTGGTGGGGGCATCGCATCCCTGCATGGTATTGCGAAGACTGCAAGGAGACGGTCGTCTCGCGCGAGGACGTCGAGACCTGCCCGAAGTGCGGTGGCCATCATCTGCACCAAGATGAGGACGTGCTCGACACATGGTTCAGCTCGGGACTCTGGCCGTTCGAGACGATGGGCTGGCCTGATGCCACGCTTGAGCTCAAGCAGTTCTACCCGACGAGCGTCCTCGTGACGGGCTATGACATCATCTTCTTCTGGGTCGCACGCATGGTCATGATGGGCTTGGAGTTCGGCAAGGACATCCCTTTCCGCCACGTATTCATCCACGGTCTCGTGCGCGACAGCGAGGGGCGCAAGATGTCGAAGTCGCTCGGCAACGGCATCGATCCCGTCGAGGTCATCGACAAGTACGGTGCGGACACGCTGCGCTTCATGCTCATTACGGGCAACACGCCGGGCAACGACATGCGCTTCTACTGGGAGCGCGTCGAAGCGGCGCGGAATTTCGCAAACAAGCTGTGGAACGCCTCGCGCTTCATGCTCATGAATTTGGAGGACTTCGATGCGGGCTTCACTCCGACGGTGGAGGACTATACGCTCGCCGATCGCTGGATCTTGTCGCGCTGCCAGAAGACGGCGGCGGGCGTGACGGAGAATCTGGAGAAGTTCGAGCTGGGCGAAGCGGGGCGCATGATCTACGAGTTTATTTGGAGCGAGTTCTGCGACTGGTACATCGAGCTGGCGAAAGCGCGGCTCTATGACAAAGATGCGGCGGGCGAGCGCTCGAAGAAGACGGCACAGTATGTTCTCTCGTACGTCTTGGAGCGCACGCTTCGCCTGCTGCATCCCTTCATGCCGTTCCTCACGGAGGAGATTTGGCAGCGCGTGCCGCATGAGGGCAGGAGCGTCATGATCGCGCCGTGGCCCGAGACGGATGAGAGTCTCGTCGACGAGGCGGCGGAGCGCGAGATGGCGAGCATCATGGAAGTGATCGTGCGCATCCGCAACATGCGCGCCGAGGTCGAGGCCGCGCCGGGCAAGCGGAGCGAGGTCATTTTGCACTTCGCGGACAAGGCGCTCGCGCCCGTATTCACTGCGCACGCTGCGTACTTCGCCGCGCTCTCGTGGGCGGAGCCTCTGACCGTCTTGGAGGATGGCGCGGCGAAGCCCGAGAACGCCATGGCGGCGATCGTCGCAGGCGTCGAGGTCTACCTGCCTTTGAAGGGGCTCATCGACGTCGAGAAGGAAAAGGCGCGTTTGGAAAAAGAATTGGCGAACCTCATCGGCGAGGAGAAGCGCCTCGGCGGCAAGCTCGCGAACGAGGGATTCGTCAAGAAGGCGCCGCCCGCCGTCGTGGAAAAGGAGCGCGAGAAGCTCGAAGCGGCGAAGGAGAAGAAGAAGGCCGTCGAAGAGCGCCTCGCCTATCTGGCGAAACTCTGAGGAAGGTGGGGAAATGGACTACAAGGAAAGTCTTTCTTACATCGAAAGTCTCAACGTCTTCGGCTCGAAGCTCGGCCTTTCGCGCATCGAGCGGCTCACGGAGCTGCTCGGATACCCTGAAAGGCGGTATCGGACGGTGCACGTCACGGGCACGAACGGCAAAGGCTCCGTCAGCGCCATGACGGCGGCGATTTTGACGGAGTCGGGCTTTAGGACGGGACTCTACACGTCGCCGCATCTCACTTCTTACACGGAGCGCTTCGTCATCGACGGCGAGCAGGCGAGCGAGGCGGATTTCGCGGCAGCGATCTCGGCTGCAAAAGAGGCGGCGGAGGCGATGCTCGCCGAGGGACTGGAGCAGCCGACCGAGTTCGAGGTGCTGACGGCGGCGGCGTTCTATTATTTCGCCGAAAAGCACGTCGACTATGCCGTCATTGAGGTCGGTCTGGGCGGGCTTCTCGACTCGACGAACGTCATCATCCCAGAAGTCGCCGTCATCACGAACGTCGCCATGGAGCACGCCGACCGCTGTGGCGGTACGCTCGAAGGTGTCGCGCATCACAAGGCGGGCATCATCAAGCGGGGCGTGCCCGTCGTGACGGCGGCGGAGGGAATGCCGCTCGACGTCCTGCGGCAGAAGGCCGCGGCGGAGGAAAGCGAAATCTTCGCCTATGGCGAAGATTTCCGCGCGGCCGCAGGTGTTGAAGGAATCGACTTCTCATCGAAGGACGGCGGCGCAGCGCACTACGCGCTCGCGCTTGGCGGCGCATACCAGCGGCAGAACGCCGCGCTCGCCATTCGGACGGCGATGCTCCTCGCCGAGAAGCATCGCGCCGTCACGCACGAGACAATCGCCCGCGCCTTGAAGTCCGTCGCCTGGCCGGGGCGCTTCGAGCGCTTTGCGCTCGAAGGCGTGCGCATCGTCGTCGACGGCGCACACAACCCGGCGGGGGCGGCGGCTCTCAAGGAGAGTCTTGACGCGGCATTCGCGGGCGAGAAGCGCGTGCTGCTCCTCGGCATCTTGGAGGACAAGGACTACCGCGCGATGCTTCGGACGCTCGTGCGTGCGGATGATCGCGTCGTCATCACGCCGCCCGCTTCTTCCCGCGCGGGCGACCCCGAGAACCTTGCCCGCGTCGCGCGGGAAATCACGCAGGAGGTCGAAGTCGTCCCAGCGGCGGATGCGGCTCTCTCGCGTGCGCTCGACCGGGCGTCCGGGCGGCGCATCCTCTGCGCGGCAGGCTCTTTGTATCTCATAGGAAACTTGCGGCGTCTGCTTTTGGAGAGGGGGGCGCACCATGACGGCTAAGGGCAGCCTGTCGGATTATCTTGCGGGCGGCATCTACTACGCCATCTTGCTTGAAGCCTTCCTCATCGCGCTCTCGCCGCCCCTGGCGACGGCGGCTCTGCTCCTCGGCGTCATCTTCTGGCTCGCACGCCTCGTCGTCGACAAGGAGTGCCGCCGCTTCCGCCGCCTGCCCTACGACGTGCCCGCCGCGCTCTTCGCGCTTTTGGGCGCGGTTTCCATCTTCGTCTCGCCCGATCGCGGTTTCAGCTTCTACAACTACTATAACCTCGTCGGCGTCTACCTTCTGACGTATCTTCTGATCGGACAGAACGTCCAGGCGTCGCAGGACATCCGCAAGATCGTCTACGCACTCGGCCTTTCGTGCGTGCTCGTTCTGCTCTACGGCTTCTACCAATTCGCCTTCGGCATCGACACGAGCACGATGAAGTGGGTCGACGGTGACGCCTTTCCAGAGCTCAAGAAGCGCGTCTTCTCGACGTGGGAGAACCCCAACATCCTCGCAGGCTATCTCGATGTCGCCATGTGCTTTGCCTTCGCCTTTTTCGTGAAGATGCGCGATCAACGACGGCGCATCGCACTCGGCGCGGCTCTCGTGCTCTTAGCGGCGTGCCTCGCGATGACGTATGCACGCATGGCGTTCCTCGTCGTCGCCTTGATTTTCATCCTCTATGGCATGTTTCGCGATGGGCGCGTGCTGCTTGCGGTCGGCGTCGTCGCGGGCGCGCTCTTCCTCCTTGATCCCGCGCTTCTTGACCGCGTGACGTCGGTCTTCACGCGCATCGACACCTCATCGGAAATGCGCCTTGCGCTGTGGGAGAGCACGCTCGCCATGATCGGCGACCATCCGTTCTTCGGCATCGGCTGGGGCGCTTACTGGATGGTCTACCCCGAGTACGACTTCTATCTGCAGGGCGCGGACGTGCTCATCGTCCACGCGCACAACATGTATCTGAACTACGCGGCAGAGATCGGCGTCGTCGGCGCCGTATCCTTCCTGTGGTTCTTCTTCGGCACGATGAGGCTGGCATTCTTCTCGAAGGTGCACGACAGCGAGGGTTTCCGCCAAGGACTGATGTTGGGGATCAGCCTCGCCTTCTTCTCCGTCGCGCTGAACGGCCTCACGGACGACGTGCTCTTCAACATCCCGTCGTCGATGCTCCTGTGGCTTCTCGCGGCGCTTGCTGCCGTTACGGAATTCGCGGGAAACGAGGAGGACGAAGCCATCGTCATGGACGAACTGGCGGCGAGGAAGCGGCAGAAGCTTCGAGAGCTTCGTCAGAGAGCGAAGAAGGGCGGCGAATCGCCCAAAAATAGCGGCGAAGAGTCCGAAAATTGACTTGACGCTAAAGCGTCGAAGTGGTATTCTTTAGCTTAGGATATAATTGTCGCATAGTAGTACGATAAGCCTCAGTTATCCCATTTTCATGCAATAGCGGAAAGCTATCGAGTGAAAATGGACGCAGGGGCGGACTTGGCTGCGGCGGCAGTTCATCATCGGAAGCCCGGCTATCCTGCTTTCCCGGGAGAAGCGGCGGTTTCCTTAGATTACACGGGCCGGACGGCCTTGTGAGGGAGGATGTATTGAATGATTGACATCTCAGATCGCGTACGCAACAAAGACCTGCAGGCGAAGATCGTGAGCGCGGAGGAAGTGGCTGCCTACATCAAGCCGGGCATGAGCATCGGTATGAGCGGCTTCACGGCCTCCTCGTACCCGAAGGCCATTCCGCTTGCTCTGGCCGAGCGCATGAAGAAGGAGCCCTTCAAGATCGACCTCTGGACGGGCGCTTCGACTGGCCCGGAGCTTGACGACACGCTTGCAGCCGTCCACGGCATCGCGAAGCGCCTGCCGTACCAGACGGACGCCATTCTCAGGGGCGAGATCAACGATGGCTCCGTCGATTACCTCGACCTTCATCTGAGTGAATCCGCACAGCTTGGACGCGTCGGCTATCTCGGTAAGCTCGATCTCGCCATCGTCGAGGCCGTCGCCATCACGGAAGAGGGCAACATCATCCCCTCGACGTCGCTCGGCAACGCCGCCTCCTATGTGCAGCAGGCCGACATCGTCATCGTCGAGGTCAACACGACGCAGCCGCTGGAGCTTGAGGGCATGCACGACGTCTACGTGCCGCTCGACCCGCCGCATCGCCTGCCGATTCCCATTGTGAAGGCGGACGACCGCGTCGGCACGCCGTTCATCCCGTGCACACCGGACAAGATCAAGTTCATCGTGCCGTGCGACATCAAGGATCACACGCGCGACCTCGCGCCGATTGATGAGAATTCGAAGAAGATGTCGCAGTTCACGCTCGAATTCCTCAACGCCGAGATCAAGGCAGGGCGTATGCCGAAGAACCTCCTGCCGCTGCAGTCGGGCGTCGGAAACGTTGCGAATGCCGTCATGGCGGGCTTCGTTGACTCCGACCTCGAAGACCTCACGGTCTACACCGAGGTCATCCAGGACGGCATGCTCGACCTCATCGATGCAAACAAGCTGAACTTCGCCTCGGGCACGGCGTTCTCGCCCTCGCCAGCAGGTATGGAGCGCTTCTACAAGGACGTCGCGAAGTACAAGAAGTATCTGCTGCTGCGTCCGCAGGAAATCTCCAACAGCCCGGAAGTCGTCCATCGCCTCGGCGTCATCGCCATGAACACGGCGCTCGAAGTCGACATCTACGGCAACGTGAACTCCACACACGTCACGGGCACGAAGATGATGAACGGCATCGGCGGCTCGGGCGACTTCGCGAGAAACGCCTTCCTGACGATCTTCTACACGCCTTCGATTGCGAAGAACGGCGCGATCTCGTCCATCGTTCCCATGTGCTCGCATATCGATCACACGGAGCACGACGTCGACGTCATCATCACGGAGCAGGGCATCGCCGACCTGCGCGGCCTTGCACCGAAAAAGCGCGCGTTGGAAATCATCAACAACTGCGTGCATCCCGACTACAAGCCGGTGCTGCTTGACTATTACAACAGAGCCGTAGAGGCCACCAAGCATGCACATACGCCGCACATCATCAAGGAAGCGCTTTCCTTCCATGAGAAGTTCATCGAAACGAAATCCATGAAATAAGGCGCAGAAAACATTTTTTGAATGGATCGGAAATCAATTGGGGAAAAGGAAGCGGCTATAGACCGCTCGGACTTCTGTGGCAAAGACACGCAGGAGACGAGCGGGTGCGCCCCTTTTTGCATTCCCTGACAGGAGGAAAACAATATGAGCAATGAGAAAATCCAGGCCGAGTTGGAAAAGTACGAGGCTGACCTGAAAAAGACCACCGCGAAATTCCCGCTTCGCCCGCACGTTCCCGAGCAGGGTCTCTACACGCCGCTCGACGTCGAGGGCGAGAACTACGTCGAGGATCTCGGCGTTCCGGGCCAGTTCCCCTACACGCGTGGCGTGCAGCCTACGATGTATCGCGGCCGCTTCTGGACGATGCGTATGTACGCCGGCTTCTCCACGGCCGAAGAGTCCAACAAGCGCTACCGCATGTTGATTGAAACGGGCGCGTCGGGCCTCTCGTGCGCCTTCGATCTGCCGACGCAGATCGGCTACGACTCCGACGATTCGATTTCCGAAGGCGAGGTCGGCAAGGTCGGCGTGGCGATCGATTCGCTCGCTGACATGGAGACCCTCTTCGACCAGATTGATCTCGGCAAGGTCTCGACGTCCATGACGATCAACGCCCCGGCTTCCGTGCTTCTTGCGATGTACATCGCCGTTGCTGAGAAGCAGGGCGTGCCCGCAGACAAGCTCACGGGCACGATTCAGAACGATATCCTCAAGGAGTATGCGGCTCGCGGCACCTACATCTTCCCGCCGCGCCCGTCCATGCGCCTCATCACCAACATCTTCGCTTACTGCTCGAAAAACGTACCGAAGTGGAATACCATTTCCATCTCGGGCTACCATATCCGCGAAGCTGGCTCTACGGCTGCCCAGGAAATCGCGTTTACGATTTCTGACGGCATCGCCTACGTCAATGCCGCCATCGAGGCGGGACTCAACGTCGACGATTTCGCGGGTCGTCTCTCCTTCTTCTGGAACGCGCACAACAATGTGCTCGAAGAAGTCGCGAAGTATCGTGCATCCCGCCGCATCTGGGCGAAGATCATGCGCGACCGCTTCGGCGCGAAGAAGGACAAGTCCATGAAACTCCGCTTCCATACCCAGACTGCAGGCTCCATGCTCACGGCGCAGCAGCCGGACAACAACATCGTCCGCGTCGCGCTGCAGACGGCGGCAGCCGTCATGGGCGGCACGCAGTCCCTCCATACGAACTCCCGCGACGAGGCGCTTGCGCTTCCGACGGAAGAGTCCGTCTCCATCGCTCTGCACACGCAGCACATCGTTGCGCATGAGAGCGGCCTCGCTGACGTCATCGATCCTTTGGCAGGCTCCTACTATGTAGAGGCCATGACGAACCGGATCGAGAAGGAAGCGATGGAGTACATCAAGAAGATCGACGAGATGGGCGGCGCTGTCGCTGCCATCGAGAAAGGCTACATCCAGAAGGAAATCCAGGATAGCGCTTATGCCTGGCAGATGGATGTCGAGTCCGGCGCTCGCGTCATCGTCGGTGTCAACAAGTATCAGAAGGAAAACGAGGAGCCGCCGAAGGATCTCCTGAAGGTCGACGCCTCCGTCGGCGAGAAGCAGAAGAAGAAACTCGCCGAGGTCAAGGCGAAGCGCGACAACGCAGCTGTGAAGTCCGCGCTCGAAGCCCTCAAGAATGCGTGCGAGGATGAGAAGGAGAATCTCATGCCGCACATCCTCACGGCTGTCAAGACGTATGCGACGCTCGGCGAAATCTGCGGCGTCATGCGCAGCGTCTTCGGCGAATACGAGGCTCATACGTCCCTGTAATCCGCAGGACTTTTTGGGGGAAGCCGTCCGTTTTTCGGACGGCCGCACCCTGCATTCCTTTCTCTACTTGAACTTGGAGGTAATTTCAAATGGCAAAAATCAGGGTATTGGTAGCAAAACCGGGCTTGGACGGTCATGATCGCGGCGCGAAAGTTGTCGCGCGCGCTCTTCGCGATGCAGGATTCGAGGTCATTTACACAGGTCTTCGCCAGACTCCGGAGCAGATTACGGAAGCAGCTCTGCAGGAAGACGTCGATGTCATCGCGCTGAGCATCCTCTCGGGCGCTCATCCGCATCTCTTCCCCAAGGTTGTCGAGCTTGTGCGCAGCAAGGGCATGAAGGACACGCTGATCATTGGCGGCGGCGTCATTCCTGAGACGGACATCCCCGCACTCAAAAAAGCGGGCATTGCCGCCGTCTTCACGCCGGGCACGCCGACGGGCGACATCGTCGATTTCATCAACGAGCATGTGAAGAAGTAAGAGTTCGATATGGGGCTGGCAGCAGTTCGTCTGTCGCCAGCCTTGCTTTTATCCGTATCATGCGTGAAATTTCGGGAAACAACGGGCAATTCTGTGTTTTTCGAGATTTTCCGGAACAATGGCATAGGTGGTGCATTCCATGGACATAGCCAAGGAACTCCTGCAAGGAAATCGCCTCGCACTTTCGAGAGCCATCACGGCGATCGAGAACGAGGCGGAAAATGCCATCGACATCATGAAGGCGCTCTACCCGCATACGGGTCACGCCTATGTGCTCGGCATTACGGGGCCTCCGGGCGCTGGCAAGAGCACGCTGACGGACAAGCTCGCGAATGAATACCGCAAGCAGGGCAAGACCGTCGGCATCATCGCCATCGACCCGACCAGCCCGTTTTCGGGCGGCGCCATCCTGGGTGACCGCATCCGCATGGCGAGTCTGGCGATGGACGAAGGCGTATTCATCCGCAGCATGGGGACACGCGGCAGTTTGGGCGGCCTTTCGCACAAGACGGCGGACGCCGTTAAGGCGATGGACGCTTTTGGCAAGGACATTATCTTTGTCGAGACCGTCGGCGTCGGGCAATCCGAGGTCGACATCGTTCGGGCGGCCGATACGACGATGGTCGTATTGATTCCCGGCATGGGCGATGACATCCAGGCCATCAAGGCGGGTGTCTTGGAGATCGGCGACGTGTTCGCCATCAACAAGGCAGATCTCGACGGCGCGGACAAGCTCGTGCGCGAGATCAACATGATGCTCGATTTGGACGGCGTGATGAAAGACTGGCGTCCGCCCATCGACAAGGTCATAGCAAACCAACAGATCGGCGTCAAGGAACTTGTCGCATCCGTCGACAAGCACCGCGCCTACATCGAGGAGAAGGGGATTCTCGCCGAGCGGCGCACAAAGCGCACGAAGGACGAGATGATCGACATCCTCGAAAGCAGTATCGGCTCGTACGTCAAGAGCAAGGTCGTCGATTCGGGCAAGCTCGACGCGTTCGTTGCCGACATCAAGGCAGGCAGGACAGATCCCTACACCGTCACGCAGAACATCATGAAAAATATGCTCAAGTGACGGCAGATCTTTCTATATTTAGGAGGTAATCCATATGTTCAAAGTTTTGGGTGTAGACCACATCGGTATTGCTGTCAACGATCTCGACGAGGTCGGCAAGTTCTGGACGGAGCAGATCGGCATCCCGTGCACGGGCAAGGAAGTCGTCGCTGAGCAGAAGGTCGAGACGAGCTTCAACCCGACGCCGAACGGCTCGGAAATCGAGCTTCTCGCGGCGACCGACCCGACGAGCCCGATCGCGAAATTCATCGAGAAGAACGGCGGCCGCGGCGGCATCCAGCACATCGCTCTTCGCGTCGACAACATCGAGAACGCGATTGCTGACCTCATGGCAAAGGGCGTGAAGATGATCGACGAGAAGCCGCGCTACGGTGCGGGCGGTGCTAGAATCGCCTTCCTCCATCCGAAAGCCACGCACGGCGTCCTCCTCGAAATCTGTGAGCACGAAGACCGCTGAGCCCTTTCCTCTGGCCTGCGCCTGGGAAGAGCGGGACGGAAAAGGTCGGGCTTGACCGCCCGGACTTTCATAAGGTAAGATATAAGAGAAGATTCGACATAGAGGAGGAAGAGTATGGCTACAGTTCAGGAAAAAATCGCTCTCATGCATGCCAAGAAGGAGCATATCCAGCAGGGCGGCGGGCAGAAGCGCATCGACAAGCAGCATTCGCAGGGCAAGATGACGGCTCGCGAGCGCATCGAGAAGCTTTTCGATGAGAACACCTTCGTCGAGCTTGACATGTTCATGAAGCATCGCTGCACGAACTTCGGTCAGGATCAGAAGGATCTGCCAGGCGAAGGCGTCATCACGGGCTATGGCACGGTTGACGGCCGCCTTGTCTACGCATTCGCGCAGGACTTCACGGTCGAGGGTGGCTCCTTGGGTGAGAAGCACGCGCACAAGATCTGGAAAGTCATGGATCTCTCGATGAAGATGGGTGCTCCGTGCATCGGCATCAATGACTCGGGCGGCGCACGCATCCAGGAAGCCGTTGACGCGCTTTCTGGCTATGCGGGCATCTTCTACCGCAACACGGCGGCTTCGGGCGTCGTGCCGCAGATCTCCGTCATCATGGGACCGTGCGCGGGCGGCGCTGTCTACAGCCCGGCCATCACGGACTTCATCTACATGGTTAAGAACACGAGCCAGATGTTCATCACGGGACCTGCCGTCATCAAGTCCGTCACGGCGGAAGAAGTCACGGCGGAAGCCTTGGGCGGCGCTATGACGCACAACTCGGTCTCGGGCGTCGCGCATTTTGCGGCGGAGAACGAGGACGACTGCATCCAGCAGATCCGCTACCTGCTCTCCTTCCTGCCGAGCAACAACATGGACGACGCGCCGATCGTCGAGACGGGCGATGACCCGTCGCGCATGGACGAGTCCCTGAACTCGGTCATTCCGGACAACCCGAATGCACCGTACGACATGAAGGACGTCATCCGCAGCATCGTCGACAACGGTGAGTTCTACGAAGTGCATAAGTATTTCGCGACGAACATCATCACCTGTTTCGCGCGCTTCGACGGCCGCTCCGTCGGCATCATTGCGAACCAGCCGAACGTCATGGCGGGCTGCCTCGACGTCAACGCTTCCGACAAGTCCGCGCGCTTCATTCGCTTCTGCGATGCGTTCAACATCCCGCTCGTCAACCTCGTCGATGTTCCGGGCTTCCTGCCGGGCGTTGGCCAGGAGCATACGGGCATCATCCGCCACGGCGCGAAGATGCTCTACGCCTACAGCGAGGCGACGGTGC
>NZ_CAURXA010000002.1:0-398800 GCF_963528755.1 uncultured Selenomonas sp. | reverse complement strand
GTTAAGCCGCAGGGCGCACAGTCTGGCGTAGCTGTCAGGCCGCAGGGTGCAGCAAGTGCTGTCGGTTCTGCAAGCAGCACTGTCGGTGCAGAAAGCGTCGTTGACCGCGGTCTTGCCGCAGCGGCGGGCATGAGCGTCGGCTCTTCGAGCGACGCTCGCACAGGCGCGAGCGGCAGTCGGCGGAGCACGGACTATTCGAGCGGTGCAGGCTCCTATGCGGACGGCTCTTCGAGAGCCGCTGACAGAGGCCTCGCCAATGCCCTGGGCAAGGGTGTGGGCAGTGCCGGCTACTACAGCGGCAAGGGCTACAGCCATACCAACGATGATGAAGAGGAGGAAATCAAGAAGAAGACGAAGGCGTCGGCATGATTGCCACGCGCGTCTGAGCATAAACTACACGCACAAACGTCCACTTTGTGGACATTGTGCGCCGCCCTTACCAGAAACCTAACCAATCAGTCTGCGCCCTTTGGGCTTGACCTCTTGGGGTTTCATGGTAAAGAAGGAGGCTCCCGCCGCAGCGGGAGCCTCCTTCTGCTATGTGCATGAGGGGTGGTTTATGATATAATGGAAATCGAAGAAGGGAGTGTTCGACATGAATGCATTACGTCAAGAGGCATTTCGTATGATGGAATCCATGCCCGACGAGGGAATGGCGGATTTGATCCGATACATGAATGAATATCATCGCAAATTCGCCGGGCGAGAGCAACGGCAATATGATGCTCGCGAGAAGGCATTCACCGTCTTGGAGAGCATGAAGCGCAAGGTTCCCGAGTTGGATTATGCTAGAGAACTTGCAGGGTACAGGGAGGAGAAGTATCTTTGATGCGGATCTTGCTGGACACGAACCTTTTGCTTGATTATTTAACGGAGCGAGAACCATTTTACCAGGCAGCATATCGAATTGTGTTAGGATGCAAAAATCGCGACTATGAGGGGATTGTGGCGGCTCATTCCATTGTGGATATGTTTTATATCCTTCGAAAGCATTTTACAAATTCGGAACGGCGCAAGCTTCTGTTGGCTTTTTTTGAAATTTTGCAAGTAGAGGCTGTTGATGGAGAGAAGTTGCGCACAGCTTTGAAAAATGGGATATTTGCTGATTTTGAGGACTGCTTGCAAGTCGAGTGTGCCAAATCTGCATCTGCTGATTTCATCATAACACGCAATGCCAAAGATTATGCTCTGAGTGATGTACCAATCTTGTCGCCAGAACAGTTCGTAGAGAAATTTGATAGATGAGAAGGCCTTTGAGTCATAAGGGAACCAGGCAATAAAAAATCCGACCGCGAGGTCGGATTTTTTTGTGCCATATCAGCGAAGCAGAGCCAGGGCAGAGTAGTGGGATGCCATCGTGTTCATCTGCGCCTTCTGAGCGAAGAGGAAGAGCTTCTGCTGCGTATCATTGTTCTTGAACTCGCTCGCGGCCTTTGCCATGTCGGTGCCGTTGCTCGTCGTCGAGGCGGCCGTGAGGTTTTCTTCCTGCGTGACGAAGTTTGCTGACTGGTAATTGAGGCGCTGCTGCGCCGCGCCGATGGTCGTCGCCTGGTCGAGTGTCTTATTGAGCGCCGTCGTGACCTTGTCGAGGGCATCGGCGATGCCGGCGTCCGTGCCGAGGTTCAGCGTGGACTTGCCGTTCGCGTCCGTCAAGCCGAGCGCGGAAGAGCGCATGTCACCGAGGTTCGTGATGCTCGTCGAGCCGTCGAGGGAGGCGACGTTCGCGGATTTCGAGCCGTCGAGGAGGTTCATGCCGTTGTACTGGATGCTGGCGTTGTCATTGAGCGTGGCGATCGTTTGATCGACCATCTTGCCGAGATCGTGGCGGTCGGAGTCACTGTTCGTACCGTTGGCGGCATTGAGGAGCGTCTGCTGCAGCTGGCCGAGCGCTTCGACGGAAGAGCTTACACCGCCCTCCGCCGTCTTGAGCATGGCGTTCGTGCGCTGCGAATTGGCATCCGACTGGCTGACGGAGGCGATATTCGCATTCATGCGCATGTCGATGGAATAGGCAGAAGGTCCGAATACGGCGGACGGGTGCTTCGTGCCGCTCGAAATCTGACGCGCGAGGTTGTTCGATGTATGGTTGATGCGGTTCAAGGTCGAGTGCTGGATGAGGTTGTTTCCGAGTGTGATCGCCATGAGGCTGCACATCCTTTCGTTGGTGACGATATGTTCATTCGTATACGCTCATTATAAAAGAAATTGAAAAAGAAAGCAAGACTTTTTAACTAGAAAAAGCAGAAGTAGGCGCGCACGGCAAAGTGTGGTATACTATAGGGCAAGGAAAAGAACGCATTTCCGAGGCGCGAGGAGGGGTGTGCCATGGGCAAGCCAATGACGAGTGCAAGAAATGAGGAAAAGATGGAAAGAAAGACGAGCCGGACGAGCCTCGAAGCGGCAAAGCTGATTCGGCAGGCTTCCATAGAGCTGATAAAGAAGAACGAGAAGCTCTACAAGGAGTTGGAGAACCGATGAGCAAGATTCAGTTGGTGGTGGACGATGTGCTTTATTTCCACGAGGAGATGGAACGCGCGTTCCGCATGGAGAAGGGCGTGCGCGACATGGGGCTGCTGGCCTCGGCGGTCAACGCGCCTTTCCAGAGCTTCGGCGGCGTGGAGCTTTATCCGACATTGACGGAGAAGGCGGCGCGGCTGTGCTACGGCATTGCGAAGAACCACCCGTTTTTTGACGGCAACAAGCGCACGGCGCTTCATTCGATGCTGGTGTTCCTTGCGGTCAATGGCTGTGCCTTGGAGGAAGAGGACGCTGTGCTCGAAGAGGTCATCATCGACGTGGCAGCGGGCAATATGGCGTCCGATGAGCTGGCAGCATGGCTGAGCGAGAAGATGCGGCGTCGGGAGATGGAAGGGATGTGGCATGGATGAAGGCATTGCGGCTGTACGGGGCGCGTGATCTGCGTCTGGAGGAAGTGGAGCGCCCCGAGCGCACGAAGGACGAGGTGTTGCTTGAGGTCAAGGCGTCGGGTATCAGCATGTCCGACGTCAAGAGCGTCTACGAGACGGGTGCGGCGGAGGGCAATGCGCCGCAGATTCTCGGTCATGAGTTCGCGGGGCGCATCGTCGAGGCGGAGGATGTCGCTCTTGTTGGCCGCGCAGCGGCGGCATATCCGATGCTCTTTTGCGGGCGCTGCATGGCGTGTCTTGACGGCAGGCCGCGCGACTGCGGCGAGATGCAGCTCTACGGCGCGGAGCGTGCGGGCGGTATGGCCGAGTTCGTGGCGGTGAAGAAGCAGAACCTCGTGTTTTTGCCGCCCGACGTGAGCTTTCGTGCGGCGGCGCTGACGGGAGCGGCTGCGGTGGCGCTGCATGCTTTCCGCAAGACGGGCGTAGGCCCTGGATCGACGCTCGTAGTCTTCGGACTCGGCTCGATCGGTCTGGCGCTGGCGAGCTGGGCGCGCGAGGCGGACGTCCGAAACATCGTGCTCGTGGCGCGAACGATGGAGAAGGCGGCGTTTGCTCGCTCGCTGGGCTTTTTGCAGTCGGTCGACATCGAGGGCTCGGACGTCTACAACTACGTCATGCGCCTGACGGGTGGGCGCGGCGCCGATGCGTGCATTGAGGGTCTCGGCGAGGGCGGTGCGCTGGAGACGGCGCTGCTGTCCGTGAAGCGCGGCGGGCGCGTCGTCGTCATGGGAAGGCCGGAGAAGAGCCTTGAGATGACGGGCCTCATGTACGATCTCTTGCTGCAGAAGGAGGTCGAGCTGCACGGCGCATGGAAGAGCAGCCTCAACACGCGCCCTGCCGAATGGCTCGACGCGATGAACGCGATGCGCAGCCATGCGGTCGATGCTGAGGCGCTCGTGACGCATACCTTTCCTTTTGAAAAATACGAGGAGGCGTTCGCCTTGCTGCACGACAAGCAGGAGATGTACTGCAAGGTGCTCTTCGTGAACGGGGAGGAAGCGCATGGCTAAGCGCGGCAAGCGTCAGAAGAGGGTGCAGGACGGCTCGGCGAAAAAGCCGCTTCCTGCGTCCGTAGGCGGCTCGCCTGCCGATTTGCTCGGCGAGGCGAGCCGCCTTTTTGCCGCCGCGCGGTACACGGATGTGCGTGCGCTGGCGGAGTCTGCGCTCGCCCCGACGGCGGGGGCGTCTGCCAGCGAGGCGGCTTTGCACGATCTCGTGGAGCTTCGCTATGTGTTGGCGGCGTCTCTCGTGCAGCTTGGCGACTATGGGGCGGCGCGTGCAGGAATCGCCCGTATTCGCGAGAGCGCTCCCGCACACCCCGGCGCGGCGCTGCAGGAGATCTACATCGAGAAAGCTGAGGGCAGGACGCGTACGGAGCTTAAGCATCTCGCGGCACTCATCTCGTATTTGGAGGAGCGTCTTGCTGAGAAGCTGCCCGCCCCGCTTGCCGCCTACTATCGAAAGTTCCTTGCGGAAAGCTATAGCCTTAGGGGTTCTGCGCTGACGCTCGCGGGAAGTGCCGCAGAGGGCGTCCGTGCTTTTCTCGCCGCGAGCCGAATGGAAGCGGATGAAGCGCAGGCCGTCGCGGAGTACAGCAACGCGCTCTTTGCGCTCAACTATGTCGCCGTGGAGAAGCGTGCGCCTTTTTCGGGGCTGGCCGAGGGCTTCGACGGCTTCTTTTCCCATGTGGAGCGCATGGCGCACACGAGGGTGCAGCACGCGCACGCGCGGCTTCGCATCGGCTATATCTCGCCCGATCTCCGCCATCACGCAGTCGCCTTCTTCCTGCTGCCGCTCCTTCGTGCCTTCGACCGCGAGCGGTTCGAGGTCTTCTGCTATGCGAACAACAGCGAGGACGCAGTGTCGCGCACGATGGCGCAGCAGCCGGGTGTTCACTGGAGGAATATCCTCGGGCTTTTGCCCGAGGAGGCAGCGCGGCTCGTCGCGGCAGACGAGATCGACATCCTCTGCGACCTCTCGGGGCACACGAAGGATAACTGCCTCGCCGTCCTCGCGCGAAAGCCCGCGCCCGTGCAGGTTACAGGGCTAGGCTACATGGGGCGCACGGGGCTTTCGACGATCGACTATTTGCTTGGGGATCGGGTGCTGGATGCGGCGGAGGAAGTGGAAGACGCGGCAGCCGAAAGGTGCCGCGGCGCGATGGAGGACGGCGCGTCGCAGGGCGCTCGGGAAGAGCGGAGCGAGCGTCCGCTCTCCCTGCCGCACAGTCACTTCTGCTACCTGCCGTTCGTCGCGATGCCAGACGTTGCGCCGCCGCCGTGCCTTTCGCGCGGGTATGTCACCTTCGGCTGCTTCAACAACTACAGCAAGGTCACGGACGCGATGCTGCTCCTATGGCGGCAGCTCTTGGCAGATGTGCCGGACGCGCGGCTGCTCTTGAAGAGCAGGCTCTTTGAGAGCGAAGAGGGGTGCTCGCTCGCCGTCGAGCGCTTCGAGCGGCTCGGCCTCGATGTGTCGCGCATCGAGCTTCGCGGCTTCTCTTCGGATTACCTCGCCGAGTACGCCGATATGGACATCGCACTCGACACTGCCCCTTATACGGGCGGCTTGACGACGTGCGAGGCGCTCTACATGGGCGTGCCCGTCGTGACGCTCAAGGGCGGGACGCATGGCGCAAGGTTCGGCGCGAGCCTCTTGAAGAATGCAGGGCTTGCCGAGCTTGTCGCCAAGAGTGAGCGAGAGTATGCGGAGATTGCCAAGCTCCTCGCCAGCTCGCCTGAAACGCTCCAAATGCTCCGAGAAAAACAGCGCGACATGCTCCTCGCCTCGCCGTTGATGAACTTTCGCCAATATGTGCAGGAAGTCGAGGCGGCATACGAAAAAGTATGGCAACGGTGGGAAGAGGCATAGAAAATTTCTTCGACGGCAGCTGTCGTTCTATAGGACGGGGAAAGGTTTAAAGGCGTTTGACACTTTTCCCTGTTCTATGCTAAACTGAATCACGATTGAGGCGGCTCGGCCGCTTGGGGAAAGCGAGGCGGTTTCGTGCCGATCAAAATACCGAATAGCTTGCCGGCGGCACATGTGCTGGAGAGCGAGAACATCTTCGTCATGGATGCGGAACGCGCCTACAGCCAGGACATCCGCCCGCTTAGGCTTCTGATCCTGAACCTCATGCCGAACAAGTCGGTGACGGAGACGCAGCTTCTGCGTCTTTTGGGCAATACGCCGCTGCAGGTCGAGGTCGACTTCATCTATACGGAGTCGTATGTGCCGCAGCATACGTCGCAGGACTATCTTGCGGAATTCTACGGCACGTTCGCCGAGGTGCGCCACAAGAAGTATGATGGCTTCATCATCACGGGTGCGCCCGTCGAGCAGATGGCCTTCGAGGAGGTCGCCTACTGGGAAGAGGTCGCCGAGATCATGGAGTGGAGCAAGAAGCACTGCTATTCGTCGTTCCATATCTGCTGGGGTGCGCAGGCGGGCCTCTACTACCACTACGGCATCGACAAGCAGGATACGGGAAAGAAGGTCTTCGGTGTCTACAAGCATCACCTTTGCGTCGAGCACGAGCGACTTTTCCGCGGTTTCGACGATGAGTTCTATGTGCCGCATTCGCGCCATACGGAGATGAAGAAGGCGGACATCAAGCGCGTGCCCGAGCTGACAATCCTCGCGGAGTCAGAGAGCCGCGCGGGCGTCTATGCGATTGCCAATATCGAAAAGAGGCAGTTCTTCATCACGGGTCATGCCGAGTATGATCCGCTTTCTTTGAAGCAGGAGTACGACCGCGATGTGGCGGCGGGGCTTCCGATCGAGATCCCACAGAATTACTACCCGGCGGACGATCCGACGCGGATGCCTGTCGTGCGCTGGCGCTCCGTGGCGAACCTCTTGTTTGCGAACTGGCTCAATTATTATGTGTATCAGGAGACTCCGTATGAACTGGACGGGCTCTATCATGCGGCGGATGATTGAGATTTTCTGTATGGCTGAAAGAAAAGGAGTGAAAGAAAAGATGAAGATGAAACGATGGATAGCCGCGCTCCTTCCCTTCGTTTTTTTCGCGGCGACGGCAGAGTCGGCGCCTCATGTGTCGCCGAATATCTATGAATGGGTGCAGTCCTCGGCGCGTGCCAATTACTTCTTCAACAAGAGCGTCATGCACTACGAGCTTCTTGCGAATGGTGTGTTGAACCCGCGCGTGCTCATCGTGCCGACCTTGCAGACATACGACGATGTGGCGATTGCCGATGTCGTTGCCAAGAGGCGCTGGCGCGGCGAATCGCTCGCTGGCTACGACGACCTTGTGGGTGAGGCGGAGTACTTGCGCATCGACCTTGCGGCGGGGACTTCGACCCTAGAGCGTGCCGACGATCTCAATAGCACATGGTCGTCCATCACGACGACGTTCCCAAAGAATGTAACGGTTATCAAGGATCTGCCTGAGAAGAGCTTGGAGCGCAAGTTCCTTGAAGCGGTACTCGCCTACGAACGAGGGCATCGCATGGAAATTGCCGCACAGACGAAGAAGACGCTGACGACGGATGATTTGAAGCGGATGGAAGAGCATGAGCGTGAGGATCTGACGGCGTCCTTGCTGGGAGGCTTCACACAGGCATCCAAAGAAAAGGTGCAAAAGGATCATGGGACAGAGGCTGATAGAAAAGGCGGAGAATGAGCATAGCTTGTGCGAGGAGGAGCTTGCCTGGCTTTTGACGTCTTCTGCTGCAGAAGAGCCTCTTGCCGCCGCTGCCGACCGTGTGCGGCGAAAGTATGTGGGCGACGGCGTGCATCTTCGCGGACTCATCGAGTTCACGAATATTTGCCGACAGAACTGCTTTTACTGCGGTCTGCGGCGCGAAAATGAAAGGGCAGAGCGCTATCGTCTGCGCCCGCGGGAGATCGTGCGTTTGGCACGAAATGCACGCAGCTATGGCTATCGGACGGTCGTGCTGCAGGGGGGCGAGGACGGCTATTGGCATGTCGAGCGGCTCGCCCCTGTCCTGCGCGAAATACGGGCTTTGGGGCTTGTCATCACGCTTTCCATCGGCGAGCGCACAAAAGAGGAGTATCGTGCGCTCAAGGAAGCGGGGGCAAGCCGTTTTTTGCTTCGTATTGAGACGACAGACCGCGAGCTTTACGAAAGGCTCGACCCGGGTATGAGCTGGGAGGCGCGCCGTGCATGCCTCGCTTCTCTGCGTGCACTCGGCTATGAGGTCGGCACAGGTTCGCTCGTGGGACTGCCTGGGCAGTCGGTCGAGTCTCTGGCTCGTGATATTCTCTTTTTTCGGGAGCTTGATGCGGACATGGTGGGCATCGGTCCCTTCATACCGAACGGCGATACGCCACTCGGCGAGGCGGCGGCGGGCGACATTCACTTGACGCGGCGCATGGTTTCGCTCTTGCGGCTTCTCCTGCCCGAGGCGAACATTCCGGCGACGACGGCGATGGAGACTTTGGAGCGCGGCGCACGTTCGCTCATCCTGCGCTCGGGCGCGAACGTCGTCATGCCGAATGTAACGGAGGGCGATTTTCGCCGCAAGTACGCGCTCTATCCGGGCAAGGCATGCGTCAAGGATACGCCCGAGCATTGCCGCGCGTGCTTGGGCGCACAGCTTTCGGTCATCGGTCGCTTCGTCGCCAAGGATGCGGGTTTTCGGCGCAGGAGAAGTATAGATTTGTGAGGTGTTTGCTTTGAAGATGAATGGGGCGCAGGCGGTTTTGGAGAGTCTGCGCAAGGAGGGTGTGCGCGTTGTTTTCGGCTATCCGGGCGGCGCGGTGCTTGACCTCTATGATGCGATTTACACGGAGAAGTTTCCCCATATCCTCGTGCGTCACGAGCAGGGAGCGGCTCATGCGGCGGACGGCTATGCGCGTGCGACAGGCGAGGTCGGCGTGTGCCTGGCGACGTCCGGCCCCGGCGGCACGAACCTCGTGACGGGCATCGCGACGGCGTACATGGATTCTGTCCCGCTCGTCTGTATCACGGGGCAGGTCGGCAATCCCTACATCGGCAAGGATTCCTTCCAAGAGGCGGACATCTGTGGCATCACGACACCGATCACGAAGCACAACTACCTCGTGAAGGCGGCGAAGGATTTGCCGCAAGTGCTGAAAGAAGCCTTTTTCATCGCGCGCACGGGGCGTCCGGGACCGGTTACAGTCGACATTGCCAAGGACGTCTTTACGCAGGAGCTGGATTATGTCTATCCTGAGAAGGTACACTTGAAGGGATATACGGCGGACTTTACGGGTGATGCATCGGAGGTCGAGGCGGCGGCTTTGGCGATCGCCGAGGCGAAACGGCCTCTCCTCATCCTCGGCGGCGGTGTGACGCTCTCAGACACGGCCGAGGATGTGCGCGAGATCCTGGATCTCACGGGGATTCCCTCGGTGACGACGCTCATGGGCATCGGCTGCGTGCCGGCTGCACGTGAAAACTTCCTCGGCATGGCGGGTATGCACGGCACATACGCGGCAAATATGGCGATCCAGGAATGCGATCTGCTCATCGCTGTCGGCATGCGTTTCGATGACCGCGTGACGAGCAGGATTCAGGGCTTCGCGCCTCGTGCGAAGATCGTGCACTTCGAGGTTGACCCCGTCGAGGTGAACAAGAATGTCGTCGTTGACTGCCGCGTGCTCGGCGACCTGCGCTGGTCATTGCCTCTCCTCAAGGAGAAGCTGGCAGCTCTGGGCGATTTGCGTGCACGCTTTTCCGGGTGGAGCCGCTACACGGTCGAGATGAACAATGAACAGCCGCTTTCCTACAAGAAGAAGGAAGGATGCATCATGCCGCAGCAGCTGATTGAGATGGTCAGCGAGCTTGCCGCTGACGATGCGATCATCGTGACTGACGTCGGCCAGCACCAGATGTGGGCGGCGCAGTACTACGATGCGAAGGAGCCGCGCCGCTTTCTGACGTCGGGCGGTCTCGGCACGATGGGCTACGGCCTGCCCGCCGCCATCGGCGCGAAGGTCGCGCGGCCCGGCCAGCAGGTCATCCTTTTCACGGGCGACGGAAGCATCATGATGAACTGTCAGGAGATGGCGACGGCAGCGGCGAACGGTGTTGCCGTGAAGATCATCGTCGTGCACAACCGCGTGCTCGGCATGGTCACGCAGTGGCAGCGCATGTTCTACGACAAGCATTACTCCCAGACGCTCCTGCCGGGCAGCACGGACTTCGTAAAGCTCGCCGAGGCGATGGGTGTCCAGGCTTGCCGCCTCCAAGATCCGGCAAGTCTCAAGGTGGATCTGGCAGCGGCCTTGACAAGCGATGTGCCAATACTCATCGACGTCATCGTGCCGGGCAATGTCGACGTCCTGCCGATGGTGCCGGGCGGCAAGTGTCTCGACGAAATGGTCTTGGAGAGCGAGTAGGGGAGAACGCGGGATGAATGAGAAAGAGGTGCAGCTGATCGGGCAGCTGCAGGAGGCGGCTGCTGCGGGAAAGGCGGAAGCCTTTCGGACAACGGTTCTGGCGCTCATGGAAGCGTACAACCGTGCGCCCGATGAGGAGCTTTTTTCTCTGTTGCATGATTTGCTCTATGTGCCGAATGCCGATGCTATGCGCGCGAACTATGAAAGAGCACGCACGACACTTTTCGATCGGGCGGTGAGACTGTCGGAAGTGGGGGCATCTCCGCAGGAATTTCCTGCGTATGAGGAACTGCCGTGTCGCTTGTTTCCCATTGATGCGGATGCTTCCGTGTTTTTCCTGAATGATGGGAAGTGCTTCTTGCTTCATGAAAGTGGTGCGCGTCTTTTGGATGCTGTGCAGAAGATGCTGCTTGATGCGCCGGAGTCTGAGCTTCTTCCACTCATGGCGGATGCTTTGCGCGAACAGCGCACGAATGCTCTTAGGCGGCAGCTTTTCTCGTGGCTTGAGCAACGCTCCTTTCCTCCTTCGGCGGAAGCAGCATTGGCAGAGTTCGCCGCCTTGAGCCATGATGCGTCTGCGCCTTTGCATATCGAAGCGGCTCTTCGTTTTGCAGCGGGCGATTTGACCGGAGCGCGTGTTTTGGCGGAGCGTGCGTATGCGCTTCGCCCTGTCCATGTGAGTTTGTGGCGGCTGCTCGTCGATCTCTATGACGCACAGGGCGAAGAAGAGCTTGCTGCGCGCTTCAAGGGGCTTTGCCACAAGCATACAGGGGAATTGCCGGGGCTGCCTATTCGCCTTGAGGACATGGCTGTGCGGCGTGCTTTTCTGATGGGAAGGCTGACGGTCTTTCAGACGCCTTTTTACGAGGAAGTCGAGCTGCTTCCCCAGGGAGGGATGGAGACGCATCGGCACACCTTGTTCGGCAGGTTTCTCCTTTCACCGAAAAAGAGAGGGAGAAGGCTGTGGTGCGGCATCTACAATACCGACATCTTTTTCAATATGCGTGCGGTGCGTTTGGCTTATCTGGAGTGTTCAGGCAGGAAAGATTTGGAGATTTACTCGAATATCACTTTTGACCTGCGAAAAGCGATGACGGAAACTTCTTTGACCGTTCATGTATCGCCTGATGTGCCTGTTCTTGTTGCTGTCGCTGTCACACCGCTCAAAGCCCAAAAAAAGGCTGCCATCACGCTCGATGACGGACGGATGCGCGGAGATTTCTATACGGGGGTCGGGGAATTCGGTCTTTTGCGCATGGAGAGAGACACGCGCCTTGTCTCTTCGGATGGTCCTTTCGTTGTGACGGAACCTGTGCGGCTCGTGCACAGTCCCAAGCGCAAGCGCCTGATTTTGAATCTTCTGCTCGATGGCTTGTCCTGGACGGCGATGCGCCGCGATGGATTCCACGCCATGCCGAATCTCATGCGCTTTTTTTCCAAAGGCGTGATCTTTGATCAGGCTTTTTCCGTCGCTGAGTACACATTTGCTTCTCTCAGTACGATGGAAACGGGAATGCATATGCATAGAAGCCAGGTTTTCCATGGGGATGTGTGGATGGAAATCCCTGCCGAAAACAAGGTGCTTTCCGAGCGCATGAAGGAGCTTGGCTACCATTGCGTGCAGACCATGGGAGACGCCACAGGCATAGACAATGGGCTCAAACGCGGTTATGACCGCATCGTCGCAGCTCCGTACATCACGTTTTCGGCGTACGAGGGCGTCAAGCGGACGATCGATCATCTCGATGCTTTTGATGAATGCGACAATTATGTATTCCTGCATGTGTCGGACTCGCATCCGGTCGTATCCTATGCCATTCCACCCCAGCCGAAAACGCAGGCGAAGCTTCCTTGGCAGGAACGTGTCTATGAAGGCGTGCCGAGAGAAAGGGCATTCGATCTCAATGGAAAACTGCGCAATGTGTATGACAACATGGCTGCCATCGAGCGCATGGACAGGGCGCTCGGTGAGCTTTTCCGCTATATCGAGGATCACTACGGGGAGGATGAGTACATCATCAACGCCTATTCCGACCATGGGGTTTCTATTCACAGCGAAGACCCGTTCTTCTTTAGCGACGAGCGCTGCGGCACGGCGTTCATGATGCGCGGTGCGGGCGTTCCCACCCTCGGTATGACGGATGAGCTCGTGAGCCTTCTCGATCTCCATGCCGTCGTCATGCACGAGGCGGGACTGCCCATGGATGAAACGCTTGATGCGAACCTGCCCGCCGCGTTTGGCGGCAGGGCGCGCGAATATGTGATCTCGAATTCCGTCTTCCCTGGGCAGACGTACAAGCTTGCAATCCGCACGAAGGAACATGAGTTTCGTTTGGAAACGAAGGAGTTTACGCGCATGGACGGCACGATCGATATGAGCGCCTATGTATGGCATCTGTATGAGCGAGAGGGGCATCGAGAGATTTGGAGCGACGCCTTGCGCGACAAGTTCCTCGCGATTGCGTGGCAGCATGTGGCATCGTTCGCCCATGTGTGATATGATGAGAGTGTCGCCTGAGATTCCTCCAGGCGGCGGGAAGGGCGGTTGAATCAAACATGATGCAGAAATTTTTCCTTGCGGCGCTCCTCGACAACAAGCCGGGCGTCCTCACGCATATATCGGGGCTGATCAGCCGCCGCGCGTTCAACATCGAGAGCATTTCGGCAGGCTATACGGAAGAACCGGACGTGACGCGCATCAACATCGTCGTGTCGGTCGAGGACGAACGCGAGCTAGCGCAGGTCACGACGCAGCTCGCGAAGCTCATCGACGTCATCAAGATCGTCAACCTCAGCGAGGTGGACTCGATCAAGCGTGAACTCGTCTTGATTAAGGTGCGCGCGACGAAGGAGACGCGCGCCGACATCATCAACGTCGTCAACATCTTCCGCGCACGTATCGTCGATGTGAGCAAGGAGAATGTCGTCATCGAGCTGACGGGCGAAGGCGACAAGATCGACGCTTTGTCCGAGGTGCTTTCGGAGTATGGCATCATCGAGATTGCACGCACGGGTGCCATCGCGCTGTCGCGCGGTCCTGTGCCGGTCAAGGAGATGTAAGGGGCGCGCTAGATCTAGCCGTGTTTCTGTAAGGGGGCAATTCTTTTGTTGGGACGTAAGGATTTCTTCTCTTTTCGTGGGTTCAAGCCGGACGGCGTGCGCCTTTTGGGACGTCACGCTTTGCGCACGACTGCGGGGGCGCTCGCGCTTTCGTATGCGCTACTGGGGGGCGTGCCCGCGCTCGCCGCGCACGCGCCCGTCGCGGTCGGCGAGCGTGCGCACGATGTCGGACAGACCGAGGTGCATACCGAACGGCAGCACGCCAGCTCGGCGCAGCGCACGATCGCCTTGGGGAAGTCGTCGCGGGAGCATGCGCCGAATGCCGAGCCAAAGACAGTTGAAGCCGCTGTGCCCGACGCCGCCCCTGCTACTTCCCTTGCGCCGTCTGTGTCGTCCGCAGCACTCGCCGCGCCGCCTGCCTCTGTGCGCTCGATGACGGCGGATGCGGCAATTCTCATGAACGCGAGGACGGGCGAGGTGCTCTACGAGAAGAACGGCGACAAGCGTGAGTACCCCGCGAGCATGACGAAGATGATGACATGCATCCTTTCGGTCGAGAGCGGCAGATCCGACCTCGCTGTGACGATCACGCCGTTTGCCGCCGACGTCGAGACGACGCGCGTGCGCCCGGGCGAGCAGGCGCGGCTTCGAGATCTCACGCGTCAGATGATGCTGATTTCCGATAACGGCGCGGCGCTCGCCATCGCCGAGACGCTCGGCGGATCGGAGGCGCAGTTCGCGGCGATGATGAATCGGAAGGCGCGGGAGATCGGCGCTTTTCATACGCATTTCGTCAATCCGAACGGCATGCCCGATGCGAACCATTATTCGACGGCGCATGACATCGCCCTCATTGCCGCCTATGGCCTCCGAAATCCTGAGTTCCGCAAGATCGTTGGCACGAAGGCGAGCACGATCTACTACTTGCAGCCCGCAGGCTACAAAACGTACTGCGAGAACACGAATGCGCTGCTCTACTCCTACCCGGGCTGCACGGGACTCAAGACGGGCTGGACGCGTGCGGCAGGGGGCTGCCTCGCAGCATCCGCCATGCGCGGCGATACGGAGCTGATCGCCGTCGTCATGCACTCGAACGACGAGGAGACGCGAGCATCGGAGGCCGCCGCGCTCCTTGACTACGGCTTCAGCGCCTTGGCAGAGGGGCGCTCATGATGGAGAGGAAGATTGAGAGTGAGATCATGGATGGAAAAGGGAAAATCGCATCAGCCGCTGGTTTCCATCGTCTTGCCCGTCTATAACGGAGAGAAGTATCTGCGTGAATCTTTGGATAGCATCTTGGCGCAGACGATGCAGGATTGGGAACTCATCGCTGTCGACGACTGCTCGCAGGATACGACGCCGCAGATCCTTGCCGAATATGCTGCGCACGACAGCCGCATTCGCATCGTGCGCAACAAGGAGAATCAACGTTTGCCGCGCTCTTTGAATATCGGCTTTGCCGAAGCGCACGGCATGTTTTTCACATGGACGAGCGATGATAATGCGTACGCACCCGAAGCACTTCACGAGATGGTTTCTTATCTGCAGCGTTTTCCCGAGTATATGATGGTCAATGCGGCGATGGAGCTTCTGTTTGAAGATGTGTCTGGAAAACAGCATCTTGTGGATACGGATCGCTTTGATGCTGATCCGTGGAAGATGCTTGTTCAGAATCGCATTGGTGCATGTTTCCTTTACCGTCGCAGCGTTCCGCAGGAAATTGGTGGTTATGATCCCGAGATGTTTCTCCTGGAAGATTATGACTACTGGCTGCGTATCCTCCTTCGCTATGGAAGGATCGGGCATATCAAAAAGGTTCTTTATCGATATCGTATTCATGAAGGAAGCCTTTCGGCGACGAAAGAAAAGGAGAGGGATAAGCAGGAGGTTCGCCTCATGCATAAGTGTTTGCCCGACATAACGTACCGTTTGCGCAATCATCCCGAAATCTTTCGCAAATATTTCTTGTTAGGCGTGCAGTCGGGGGAATGGAGCGAAGAGGAGATGACGCTCTTCCGTCGCGATTTGCCCGCACTCGTCGAAGAGGCGGGTTTGTAGGCAGACGACCTGGCATCTCGCCTGACCGATGTTTGAGGGGGCATAAGCATGACAACGTACGATCCGAAGTCCGCGCGTGCTGAGGAGTTCATCCATCACGAAGAAATCCTCGCGACGCTCGCGTGGGCGGAAGAGAACAAGGGAAATCGCGCACTCGTGGAGCAGCTTCTTTCGCGTGCCAAGGACTGCAGGGGACTCACGCACCGCGAGGCGGCGCTGCTGCTTGCCGTCGACGCGCCTGATCTCGTCGAGCGGATGCTCGCGCTCGCCAAGGAGATCAAGGAGGAGCTTTACGGCAAGCGCATCGTGCTCTTTGCACCGCTCTATCTGTCGAACTATTGCGTGAATGGCTGTGTTTACTGTCCCTACCATGCGAAGAACAAGCACATCCATCGCAAGAAGCTCACACAGGACGAGATTCGCCGTGAGGTCATCGCGTTGCAGGATATGGGGCACAAGCGCCTCGCGCTGGAGACAGGAGAAGACCCGCTGCATAATCCTTTAGAATACGTCCTGGAAAGCATCAAGACGATCTACTCAATCAAGCACAAGAACGGCGCGATCCGCCGCGTGAATGTCAACATCGCGGCGACGACGGTCGAAGACTACCGAAAGCTCAAGGAAGCGGGTATCGGCACTTATATCCTTTTTCAGGAGACGTACCACAAGGAAAATTACGAAAAGCTCCATCCGACAGGCCCAAAGCACGACTACGCATGGCATACGGAGGCGATGGACCGCGCGATGGAGGGCGGCATCGACGACGTGGGCTGCGGCGTGCTCTTCGGTCTCAATATGTACCGCTACGACTTCGTCGGCCTGCTGATGCATGCTGAGCATCTGGAAGCGCGTTTCGGCGTCGGCCCGCATACGATCAGCGTACCGCGCATTCGGCCAGCGGACGACATCGATCCAGGCGCGTTCTCCAACGCCATCGACGACGATACCTTCGCGAAGATCGTCGCCGTCATCCGCATCGCCGTGCCTTATACGGGCATGATCGTCTCGACGAGAGAGTCCGAGGAAAGCCGCAGGCGCGTCCTCGATCTCGGCATCTCGCAGATTTCGGGAGCATCCTCGACGAGCGTCGGCGGCTATGAGAAGCGGGAGAGTCCAGAGGAAAATTCAGCGCAGTTCGATGTCAACGACACGCGCACGCTGGACGAGGTCATCGAATGGCTCTTAGACCTCGGCTATGTGCCGAGCTTTTGCACCGCGTGCTACCGCGCGGGACGCACGGGCGACCGCTTCATGAGCCTCTGTAAGAGCGGGCAGATCAAGAACTGCTGTCTGCCGAACGCCCTGATGACCTTGAAGGAATACTTGGAGGACTACGCGAAGAAGACGACGCAGGAAAAGGGCGAGCGCGTCATACAGGAGCAGTGGCAGGACATCCCGAACCCCGCCGTCAAGAAGAAGGCGGCGCTCTACCTTAAGGAACTCGGCGACGGCATGAGAGACTTCCGCTTTTGAGGGGTGAAGGAAAGAAAAAGGCACTGCTGCATGGAATGTGTTTGTTCCATGCAGCAGCGCTTTTTTCTTTATAGGAAACTCACCCTTCCACCGTCATGGCGGCGGCGAGGGCGGCGCCGAGGGCGGAGCCGGTGTTTTCAAGGACGATGTGGATCTTTTCTGCTTCGTCGCCGAGGAGGTCGGTGAGCGCCTTCTTGAGGTTTTCGGCGACGAGGGGCATCTTTTCATAGACGGAGCCGTCGATGGCGATGTGCTGTTCCTTGATCTCCGCGCCATGTGTGCGATGGCGCACGATGCCTGCGAAGGTCGCGGCGACGAGGCGGGCGGAGCGCGCGATGATGATGCCCGCGAGATCTTGCAGCAGGTTCAGCTCAAGTGCATTGAATTTCTTGCCCGTCTTTTCTTCGAGGATGGCAGCGGCTTCGTGACGATCGAGGTAGGCATCGGCGACGATTGTGGACAGGTCGATGCTCGTGAAGGAGAAAGGAGCGGCCTTGCCGAGGATGTCGGCGAGCGCCTCGCCGTAGATTTCGCCGAGGTAGCGTCCCGAGACCATCTTTTCGAGGTGCTGTGCGCCGGGCTTTTCGGAGGTTTCGTCGATGTGCCTGTCATACTTCGTCGGGCGCAGCTTGCCGAAGCCGCCCGACTCCATGTTGATGACGGTGGGCGTTTCGGAGCCGTCGGGAAATTCTTCGAAGTAGCAGGTGTTCTGCCCCGTGGCGTAGATCGAGCCGATGTAGGCATTCGGCTTCTTGTAGGCGGCGGCGAGGAGCGTGGCGACGGTGTCGTTGATGACGGCGACGGGGATGACGTTTCTCGCGCCGCGCCGTGCGAGGGCTTCTTTGAGCAGGTCGTTGACGACCTTGCCCTCGACGCCCTGCGTCGCGAACTCCTTCGTCCAAGTGATGAGCTTGGCGTTGTAGAGGTCGGTCTGTACCGACGGGAAGGAGAAGGTGTGACCGAGCAGGTACGTCGTCGAGCGGTTGCTCTCGATGGCCTCGTCGATGAGTTCGGCGAGGAAGTCGAACATCTCTTCGGCAGTGGCGCTTTCAGCCACATAGTCGTAGACGCCCGGCTCGGTCAGGGGCTTCGCCGCCTTCTTGATGACCTGATACCTGCCGCCTCCGTGCAGGAGGATGTGCAGGGCGCGCACGTTCGTGCCGCCGAAATCGAGCGCGAGGAAATCGCCGATTTCCTTGCCCGTCGGCAGGGAGACATAGGAGCGCAGCATGCGCAGCGTGGAATCTTCGCCCTCAAGTCCCGCCTGCATTTCCGCTTCGAAGTCGGCGGAAATCTTCTGAAGCTCGTCGTCACTGATGCTGAAGTCGGCGAGCACTTCGTCGTATTTCTTCTTGTCCATGGTCATGGCTGCTCCTCCTTTAAAATGAGGGTTTCTCCGCTGAGCGGACCCCGGGTGGTCAACGTCAGCCAATCGCGCTTCGCCTTCGGCTCGCGTTCTTGGGACGTTTTCACATGCGACCTATTGCCTGTGCGGCTGCGCCCTTCGGGCTTGCCTTACAGATAGGTCAGCATCATTGCGCCGACGCTCGGGAAAACTTCCTTCGCCTGCTTCTGAATCGCTTCTCGCGCCGTCGTCAGTGTATAGCCGTCGAATGCCTTGAGCATCGGCAGGTCGTTCGTTTCGTCGCCGATGGCGAAAACTTCTGCGCCGTCCCAGCCCATGACGGAGAGCAGCGTGCGTATGCCCTGATCTTTGCCGACGCCGACGGGCGTGATGTCGAGGCTGCAGGCGTTCGGGTAGGCGTGGATCTTATCGCCGAGCCTCGCGTTGAGCGCGGCGGCGCAGGCGTCGGATTCGGCGGGAAGCGGGAAGCCCATGGAGAACTGTTGGATCTTCTTGAGCGTGCCGATCTCGGATTCCTCGATGTAGATGATGGGATAGTCCCATTCCTTTGCCTCACGCTCGATCCAAGAGCCTTCCGATTGGTGGCAAAGGTACGTCACGTCGGCCGCTGAAAAGGCAAAGTGGAAGGATTTTGTCGCCAGAGGCTCTTCGGCAATGGCGGCGAGGGCGGCCGGTTCGATCTCGGCCTGGAAGCGCACCGCCTCTTTCGCGTCGCGGATGATGCCGCCGTTGTTGCAGACCGTGTAGTCGAATTCCAGCCCGAACGCGAAGAGCTGCGGCACGAGCATACCGTAGTCGCGCCCCGAGATGACGCCGAACTTGTTGCCCGCCGCACGCCACTTCTTGACGGCCTGCAGCGTTTCCTCGTCGATCTTGCCGCCCCTGAGGAGCGTCCCGTCGTAATCGCTTGCAGCTACCTTCATTGTATCTCCTCCTCGTAAATCACGGCTTCCAATGGACGAAGCGAAGTCGTCGGCGCGTCCGCGTAGCTTCCGGCAAGGCGCGTGCCGCGAAGGAAACTTGCGGGAAGCGCCGCGTCCTTCGTGCTGAAGTTGACCGCCGTCTTGATGCGTGTCTTTCCCAGTGTGCGCGAGAACGCATAAATCTGCTCATTTTCTGTAAGAAGCTCTTCGTATACGCCGTCCAAAAGCGCAGGAATCGTTTCGCGCAGCTTGGCGAGATGGCGGTAGAAGTGCAGCACGGAGTCAGCGTCCTTTTCCTCGGCGGCAGCGTTGAGCGTGCGATAGTTCTCGTTGACGGGCAGCCATGGCGTGCCGCTCGTGAAGCCCGCATGTCTTTCGGCCGTCCACTGCATCGGCGTGCGTGCGTTGTCTCGGCTGTTGAAGTGGACGAAGCCCAGCGCTTCCTTCTTGGAGAAGCCATCTTCCAAAGCGAGCGCGTACTGGCCGTGCGACGAAATGTCGTCGTAGGCGTCGATGGAATCCCAAGCCACGTTCGTCATGCCGAGTTCTTCGCCCTCGTAGATGAAGGGCGTGCCGCGCAGCGTGAAGAGGACGGCGGCGAGCGCCTTGGCCGCGAGCTTCTTGTCCGCGCCCTTGGGGAAGAAGTAGTTGACGGAGCGTGCGCGGTCGTGGTTCTCGAAGTAGATGGGAAACCAACCTTCCTTGGCGGTGGCGTGTTGGCTAGCCGTGAGCGCGCGCTTGAGCTTTGTTAGAGGCCACGGCTGCGCCTTGTGCCAACATTCGCCGCCCTCGTAAGGAACGAGAACGTGGCTGAACTCGAAGAGCATGGAGAAGACGCCGTTCTCGCCGACCCACAGCGACAGCTCCTCGGGCGTGACGCCGTTCGCCTCGCCGACGGTGAAGATGTCGTGCCCGTCGAAGACGCGTGCGCGGAACTCGTGCAGGAAGTCGAGGATGCCCGGCGTGTTCGCCGTCATCTCGTGGATGCTCGTCATGCCGTCCGCCGCGTCCGGCTCGCCGTCTGCAAAGACGGCGGGCTTCTTGATGTAGGTGATGGCGTCGATGCGGAAGCCGCCGACGCCCTTTGCGAGCCAGAAGTTTGCGGCAGCAAAGAGCGCTTCCCTGACCTCGGGGTTCTCCCAGTTGAGATCGGGCTGCGCCTCGGCGAAGGTGTGCAGGTAGTATTGGCCGCGCTCCTCGCAGTACGTCCACGCAGAGCCGCCGAAGATGCCGCGCCAGTTCGTCGGGGCGCTGCCGTCCTCCTTCGCGTCGTGCCAGATATACCAGTCGCTCTTCGCGTTCGTGCGGCTCTTCTTCGACTCCAAGAACCACGGGTGCTGGTCGGAGGTGTGGTTGTAGACGAGATCCATGACGATGCGCATGCCGCGCTTCTTCGCTTCTGCGATCAGCTCTTCCATGTCGGCGAGCGTGCCGAAGTCGGGGTTGATGCCGCAATAGTCGCTGATGTCGTAGCCGTTGTCGACCATGGGTGACGGGTAGACGGGCGTGAGCCAAAGCGCGCCCGCGCCGAGCGACCTTAGATAGTCGAGCTTTTCCGTGATGCCGCGAAGATCGCCCGTGCCCTTGCCGTGCGTGTCGTTGAAGCTCTTCGGATAAATCTGGTAGACGGCGGTGTTCTGCCACCAATGCGTTGCTTTCATACGTTTTTCCTTTCCATTCAGCCCCCTGCCGTACGGGCAGGGGGCTGCGAGATTTGCCGTGCGTCAGAAGGTCAGGACGTCCGTCTTGCCGGCTTCTGCCGTCATGCCCGTATGCTTTTTCATCAGCGGGTATTCGCCCGAGTTTGTCACTGCCATGATGACCGTGTCCTGGTAGCCGGCTTCCTTGATCGTCGCGCGGTCGAACTTCACGAGCGGCGCACCCTGGCCGACCTTGTCGCCCGCACGGACGAGAAGCTCGAAGCCCTTGCCGCCGAGCTTCACCGTGTCGATTCCGATGTGGATGAGCATTTCCGCGCCGTTCGCGAGACGCAGTCCGACGGCGTGCAGCGAATCCTCCATGACCATCGTGACCTCGGCGGCGGCGGGCGCGACGACGAGATTGCCCGTCGGCTCGATGGCGACGCCGTCGCCCATCATCTTCTGCGAGAACATCTCATCCTTGACCTCGCTCATGTCGATGACCTTGCCGTCGGCGACTGCCGCGAAGGAAAGGGATTTTTCCGTGCCGACGGCGAGCTCCGTCGCATCGGATGCAGGCGCTGCGAGAAGCGCCTCGAAGCGCTCGCGCACCTGCGGCACGGAGAGGCCGACAATGACCTGAAACGCATGTCCGTTCCGCACGAGCCCGTGTGCACCCGCACGGGTGAAGACGGCGACTGGCTGCACGAGATCGGGATCTTCTACCGTCACGCGCAGGCGCGTCGCGCAGTTCGTGACGTCCTTGATGTTCGCGGGGCCGCCGAGTCCTTCGAGGAAGACCTTCGCCTTCACGTCGCGCTCGTCGAGCTTCATATCGGGTGCGGCGCCTGCAGCGGCGCCCGCAGCGTCCGCCTGCTTCGCCTTGTAGTCGGCTTTCGTGAAGAGCTTGTCCTCGACGTCGTCGTCCGTCCTGCCCGGCGTCTTGTAATCCTTGAAGCGGATGACAGCGCGGAAGACGAAGAAGTAGATGGCGGTGAAGCACAGGCCGACGCCGATCTGCGTGAGGTATGTCGCATAGTGGTAGGAGAAAAGAGGAATCCAGTTCTGCACGAAGCAGTCGATGAGGCCGCCGCCGAAGTTGCCCGAAAGCCCGATGGCGTAGAGCGTCGCCGAAAGCGTCGCCGAGAGGATCGCGTGCAGCAGGTAAAGGAGAGGCGCGACGAAGAGGAAGGTGAATTCCAGAGGCTCCGTGATGCCGCAGAGCATCGCCGTGATCGTCGCAGGAATCAGGAGAGCCGCCGTCTTCTTGCGCTTTTCAGGCTTGGCGCACGCGTAGATGGCGAGTGCCGCGCCTGGCAGCCCGAAGACTTTGCCGCTGCCGTGCAGCGCGAAGCCGCCCTCAGGGAAGAGGTCGCGCAAAGACTGCGCGCTCGTCATGAAGTCGTTGATGTGACCGAGCCAGTAGGCTTGGATGCCGCCGTCGACGACGGCAGGGCCGAACATGAACGGCAGGTAGATGAAGTGATGGAGGCCGGCGGGCAGCAGGATTTTTTCCGAGAACGTGTACGCCCAGACGCCGACGATGCCGCTCGTCTTGAGGAAGAACTGAAACTGCTCGATCGCGTGCTGTATCATCGGCCAGACGCAGCAGAAGATGAGAGCCATGGGGATCATGACGACGAAGCCGACGGCGACGACGAAGGCAGGGCCTTTGAAAATGCCGAGCCAATCGGGGATGTTCGTGTCGTAGAAGTGGTTGTGCAGATACGCCGTGCAGCACGCGATGAAGATCGCGCCGAGCATGCCCATGTCGAGCGTCTTGATGTTCGCGATCATGGCAAGTCCCGTGCCGGCGCCCGCCGCCTGGCTGTAGTCGACGCCGAATGCGCTGCCGTGCAGCGTGAGGATGGCGGAGATGAAGTAGTTGAAGAGCATGTAGATGACGAAGGATTCCATAGCGCAGCGCGCAGGCTCCTTCTTCGCGAAGCCGATGGGGACGGCGATGGCGAAGAGAATCGGCATCTGCACGAACACCGTCCACGCGCCTTGCTCGACGATGTACCAGAAATCGTACCATAGCGTGCCTTCGGCGGCGATTGCGCCGAGCAGCCCCGTGTTCTTGCAGACGATGGACACCGCCACCGTCAGACCGAAGAACGCGAACAGGATGACGGGCGTATACATCGCGCCGCCAAACCGCTGCATGTTCTGCATGAAGACGTCCTTGCTGAGTGACATGAGCTTACCTCCTCTGAAACACTGAAAACCCTTGTCTATTACGATAAAGGAAAATCGTTGAAAAAGCAAGCATTTCATGCCATTCGGGAGGCATGTACAGAGGTTGCAAGAAGGTACGAGCAGTGAAACTTGTTACAGAAGCCCCAAGAGGTCAAGCCAAAGGCGTAGACCGATTGGCTAGGCTTCTGTAAGGCTATTTTCCTGCTCGCTGCGGTAGAGACGGTAGTGGACGTAGAAGATCTCAAGCAGCAGGAAGTAGGCGAGCATGGACTTGAACGGCAGCCGCTCCTCGCTCTTGGGCAGGTTGAAGGCGGCGGGCACGACGTAGAGGTTCTCCGTCGAGCGGCTCGCGAGCGTGTTGTGCTGCATCTGTGTGATGGCGAGAAGCGGCACGCCCTTGAGATTCAGCTTCTCGGAGAACTCCTTGACGCGCTCGGACTCGCCCGAAAGCGAGATGAAGACGAAAAGATCGTCCGGCCCCGCCGTCTGATAGACGGAATAGAACTCCTCGCGCCCTGCAATCTCGCAGATGAAGACATTGTCGTAGAGGAAGAGGCGCTTGAGCTCCTGCATGACGTTCGTCTGCACATAGCCCGAAGCGTAGGCAAAGACACGGTGCGCCTCGTGGACGAGACGGCTCGCGCCGCGATAGTCGCGTGCCATGAGTTCGCGCCACGACTGGTCGTAGAATTGGCTCAGCGACGTCAGAATGTCGCGGTCGGGCTTTCCGCGCTCTTCGAGTTCCATCTTGAGCACCGTCTTCATCTCGCCGAAGCCATCGAAGCCGATCTTCTGCGCGAAGCGCACGACGGAAGCGCTCGAAACGGCGCAGAGCCGCGCGAGGTCATGGATGGAGGCGCGGCATGCCGTCTCCTTGTGGCTCTCGATGAAGCGCCAGATGCTCTTGTCGGCATCGCTGAGTTCGTTCAAGTGGAGATTGATGCGCTCAGGAAGCTGCATATTGCTCCGCTCCTTTCGTCGGTTTTGGCAAAAAACTTTATTTTAGTTAATCTTAACGTGTTTTCAGATGGCAGGCAAGTCACAATGCAAAAAAGTTGCACTTGACTTGATAATTCGCCAATAAAAAAGGAACCGGATGCGAAGCCACAGGGCTTTGTATCCGGTTCCTTTGCATCCGCCGAGGTTATTTGTGCTCTTTCTTGCCGAATATTTCCTTTGTCGTGCTGCGGAGCCACTTCCTGTTCCAGGTGAGGTGAAAAATGACGCCGATGGTCAGGAGATATGAAACATAGATATGAATGTTCTTGTTGACGCTCTTAGCGGGGCCGTCGGCGAAGACATGGAGATACATGAAGGTGCCCGTCACAAGGCAGATGATTATGCCGACAGCTAAGCCAAGAATCAGATAATAATTTTTTTTCATTGTCATTGCCTCCCAATGCAGATTGCTTATTTAAGAGAAGGACTATCAAATTCATTTTAGCACAAAATATTTTTTGTGTCATAAAAATACGGCAGTTTCTTCCAAAGTTTCGTCCAATTTTCCAGAATATGATTTGCCGCGCATAGAGAACGGCAAATTGCACCGATCTGATGCATTTCAGGTATCAGTATTTTTGATAAGGTATCAGAAGAAGAAAATTTTCTGGTATAGAAAGCTCATTTGAGAATAATATTTTTGGTATGCCGCAAAGAGAAATTTTTTCTCCTAAAGTTGGTGCATACGCCAAGGGCTAGCGTATGCACCGATTTTTCGCTTGACAGCCCGCAGAAAAGTCGCTATAATGACAATGCTTCGTCTTGCACGGGGCGTCCATGGGTAGGTGCCCGAGTGGTTAAAGGGAACAGACTGTAAATCTGTCATCTTCGGATTACGATGGTTCGAATCCATCCCTGCCCACCATCGGCGGCATAGCTCAGTTGGCTAGAGCATGCGGTTCATACCCGCAGTGTCCGGAGTTCAAATCTCTGTGCCGCCACCATGAAATGTAAAGCCCCCGCGCCGAAAGGTGCGGGGGCTTTTTGTGATTCTTAGAACTTCACTTCGGGGACGGCGTCTGCGCCCTCCTTCGCTTGGAACTGAGGCTTCTTCGTCATGCCCATGAAACCGGCGAGGAATACGCCGGGGAAGGTCGAGATGCGCACGTTGTATTCGCGCACTGCCTCGTTGTAGTCGCGCCGCGCGACGGCGATACGGTTCTCCGAGCCGGCCAGTTCGCGCATGAGTTCGAGGTACTGCGTGTTTGCCTTGAGATCGGGATATGCCTCGGCGATGGCGAAGAGGCGGCCGAGTGCGCCGGAAAGCTCTGCGTTTGCCGCATCCATCTGCTCGACGCCCTGCGCACCTGCGAGTTTGGTGCGTGCATTGACGACTTCCTCAATGACAGCCTTTTCGTGGACGTCATATCCCTTGACCGTATTCACGAGGTTCGGAATGAGGTCGCTGCGTCGCTGCATTTGGTTCTCGACCTGTCCGTACGACGCGTCGACGCTGATTTCAGATTCCTTCAGTCCGTTGTACAGGGAGAAAAAGCCGCCTACGACAATGATGACGACGACGACAGCGCCGAGCGCGATCAGTCCTTTGTTCATGTTGAAAACTCCTTTCTATTCCTGTAAAATACCGTGAAGTTTAGTGTGAAACTCCAAGAGGTCAAGCAGTAACTGCAGACCGATTGGCCAGGCTTCTGTAAGTGCGTGTAGTTTACCAGCCGTCTGACGCGCCGCCGCCGCCGGAAGAGCCGCCGCCGTAGTCGCCGCGCGAAGAACTGCCGCCGGAAGAGCTGCCGCCGTAGCCGCCGCCGTAATCGCCGCGCGAGGAGCCGCCGCCGGGGCCGAGCGCTTGGTTGAGGATGCCGAGAAGCCAGTTCAGGATGACGCCGAGCAGGATCATGCCGATGATGGCGAGGAAGAAGATGAAGACATTCATCAGGATGCTCGGTTCCTCTTCTTCATTCGTGGACGCTTTTTCAATCGTCTCGCTCACATCAGCGCCTGGTGCGACTCCTGCAGCACGGTAGGCGTAGGCGGCGAGCTTCTGATAGGCATTGAGCACGCCCTCGGAGTACTTCTCATCGCGGAAGTACGGCTTCATCTTGTCGAGGATCTCGCCCGCTCTGCCGTCCGTGATTTCGCCTTCAAGCCCGTAGCCGACTTCGATGCGGAACTTGCGATCCTCCTTGGCGATGAGCAGAAGGACACCGTTGTTTTGCTTCGCGTCGCCGATGCCCCAACTGCGGAAGAGTTCGTTTGCGTACGATTCGATGTCCGTGCCGTCCAAGGTGGCGACGGTCACGACGACGATTTCTGCCTTCGTTTTTTCGCGCAGCTCTTCGCCGATCTTCTCGATCTGTGCGCGATCCTCTGCTGAAACGATGTCTGCTGTGTCGACGATATATTCGCGCTGCGAGGGCTTAGGAAGCACGGCGGCATCGGCGGCTGAGCTGGCAAGCGCGAGGAGGCTGACGATGACGAAGAGGAAGGCGCATAGCTGTCGACGTGCGTGGAAGGTGTTCATTCGCTTCACATCCTTTTGTAGTGTATGTCTCCTGTGGGGAGTAGGAAGAGAGAAAACTGGTATGAATAGTATACGATAATTTTCGCTTATTATAGCATACGGGAAAACGATCGTATATCGGACAGAGTTCTTAATGTATCCATGGCTTGAAGTGAATTCCTTGCCGGTATCCTGTTTTCGGACCAAATAAAATTCTATTATATTTTACTCGAAGAGGAGAATTTGATTGTATCGATATCCTTGTGTTGACAAAACAGCCCGCCAAGGTTTTGCGCCTTGGCGGGCTGTTTGCGGTTCATGAGGGTTAGCGTGTGATCATGCGTCCGAGACGCGTGCCGAAGAGGTAGTTGAAGAACCATTTGAATGTGACGGAGACGTTGGCATGGAAGCCCGCCTTCGTCAGGAGGTGAATCCAAAGCCATGCCGACCACGCGAGGAAGCCTCTGCCGACGAGAGGGCCTGCAGACATGACGGCCTCGCTGTTGCCGATGATCGCCATGACGCCCTTGCTCTTGTAGTCGAGATGCTCAAGCGGCTCGCCCTTGAGCTTGTGCAGGATGTTGGCGGCGGCGACGTCGCCTCCAGCGAGTGCGACGGGCGCGAGCGTCGGCAGTGGATGTTCTTCGCCCGGTGGCGTGAAGCTTGAGCAGTCGCCGGCGGCGTAGATATTCTCGAAGCCTATGGCGTGCATCGTGTCATCGACGACGATACGGTGGCCACGGTCTTTTTGCACGTCAAGTCCGTCGAGGCAGTCGACGGGGCGCACGCCCGCCGCCCAGACGACGGTGCGCGTCCTGATTTCTTGCAGCGGCGCATCCTTGGGAGCGCTGAAGGGCTTGTAGCGAAGCGTTTCGCCGTCGTAGTCCGTGACCATCATCGAGCACTGCACGGCGACCTTTTTCTTTTCAAGCACGCGCACGGTCTCGTCGCGCAGCTTCTCAGGCATCATCATGAGGACGCCGGGGTCTGCGCCGATGAGATGGATTTCGACCTCGCTGAAGTCGATCGTATGGTACTCCTTTTGAAAGACGTCGTAGATGAGCTCTGAGAGGCCGCCCGAGCCTTCGACGCCGATGGGGCCTGCGCCGACAAAGACGAAGGTCAGAAGAGCCTTGCGCTTTGCCGCATCCTTTTCACGCGAGGCTTCTTCGAAGACCTTGAGGACGTGGCTGCGGATCTCGATGGAGTCGACGAGCGTCTTCAAGGGCAGGGAGTTTTCCTCGATGCTCTTCGAGCCGAAGAAGTTCGGCGTCGAGCCGAGCGCGATGATGAGATGATCGTAGTCGATCTCGCCCTGATCGGTGCGCACGGTCTGCGCCGCCGCGTCGATTCCCTCGATTTCGGCGAGCAGGAAGTTGACGTTCGAAGCGCTGCGGAAAAAGCCTCGGATCGGGTAGATGACCTCGTCCGCCGAGAGCATCGAGGTCGCCACCTGATAGAGCAGCGGCTGAAAGACCTGATAGTTGTTGTGGTCGATGATGAGGACATCGACCGCCTCGTTCGCGAGCTTTCGTGCCGCGCGTATGCCTGCAATGCCGCCGCCCAAGATGACGATGCGTGGTTTCGCTGCCTTTTCCGTCATGATTCATACCGCCTTTCCAGAAAAGTTTGTGGGGAACATTGTGAATCTTATGTGTTTTTCATTATACATCATTTTTATGGAAATGTAACATATCAATAATTTATATTGATATAAATAGCGGCAGGAAAGGCGTGAAGAAGCCCCCCAAGACTGCGGCTTGGGGGGCTTTTTCTCAGGCATTCGACTGTTCGATGAACTCCTGCAGTTTCTTCTCTGCCGCGCCGCTCTCGATGAGCGTGCGGGCTTTTTCGACGCCTTCCTTGATGGAGTCAGCCTTGCCGCCGATGTAGATGGCCGCGCCGGCATTCAAAAGCACGATGTTGGTCTTCGCGCCTTGCGCTCCCGTGAGGATGGCACGCGTCACGGCGGCGTTTTCTTTCGCCATGCCGCCGACGATCGCCGTCTTCTCGGCACGCTCGAGGCCGAAGTCCTCTGGAGCGATCATATACGTCTTGTACCAGCCGTCCTTGAACTCGGAGACCTTCGTCGGGGCGCTGATGGAGATCTCGTCGAGGCAGTCCGTGCCGTAGATGACCATGCCGCGCTGAACGCCGAGGTCGATGAGCACGCGGGTCAGCGGCTCCAGCAGATATTCATCGTAGACGCCGAGGATCATGCGCTCGGGGCGCGCGGGATTCGTCAAGGGGCCGAGGATGTTGAATACGGTGCGGATGCCGAGTTCCTTGCGGATAGCACCGACGTATTTCATTGAAGTGTGATACTTCTGCGCGAACATGAAGCACAGGCCGATGCTCTTGAGAAGCTTTGTGCATGTTTTGGGCGCGAGGTCGATGTTGACGCCGAGTGCTTCGAGGCAGTCGGCGGCGCCGCTTTTCGATGACGCTGCGCGGTTGCCGTGCTTAGCGACGGCGATGCCGGCGGCGGCGATGATGAAGGAGGCCGTCGTCGATATGTTGATGCTGCCCGCATGATCGCCGCCCGTACCGACGATTTCAAGCACTTCGATGCCAGGATGTTCGACGGCGAGTGCATGCTCGCGCATGGCGGCGGCAGAGCCGGCGATTTCTGCTGTCGTCTCAGCCTTGGCGCTCTTCGTCGAGAGTGCGGCGAGGTAGGCGGCGTTCTCAGTCGGACTCGTTTCGCCGCTCATGATTTCGTTCATTACGCAGTAAGCTTCTTCGTAGGTCAGATCGTGCTTGTTGACGATCTTTTGGATGGCTTCTTTTATCATGGCATAGCGCTCCTTTTCTGTTGGACATGTCCCTGCATTTTGGCACGGCAGGGTTGAATGTCATTTAGTATACTATGTGGGTAGGTTTTTTGCAACAAAGGACAGTGTTGAAAGAAGAGGGCTCTTTACAAAAAGATGTTTCCTTGCTACGATGAATAAAAAAGTGGCAGACAAGTAAATAGTAGGAAAAATTTAAAAATTCTAGGATAAATCCCCTATTGTGGAAAAAAGTGCTGCTTGCTACAATAAAGGAGAATACAATGATGTTTACAGGGAAGACAAAAAATCTTGCCGTCATCGGCTTGCCGATCGAGCATTCGCTTTCGCCGGCGATGCAGAATGCAGCGATTCGGGCGGCGGGAATGGACTATGCCTATGTCGCCTTGCCCGTCCTGCCCGAGAGGCTGGAAGACGGCGTGCGCGGCCTTCGTGCGCTGGGGTTTCGCGGCTTCAATGTGACGATTCCGCACAAGTCGGCGATCTTGCCGTTGTTGGATGAGGCAGACGAGGCGGCGCGTGCCATCGGGGCGGTCAATACGGTCGTGTGCGAGGCAGGCCGTCTCAAGGGCTTTAACACCGATGTGGAGGGTTTCCTTGGTGCGCTTGCGGCACGCGGTTTTTCCGTCGAGGGAAAGCGCGTCGTGTTCTTGGGCGCGGGCGGCGCGGCACGCGCGGCGCTTTACGGTTTGCTGCGCTCGGGCGCGGCGGAGGTCACGCTCGGCGTGCGAAATGCCCCGAAGGCGCGTCTCTTGGCTGAGGAATTCGCGCAGTACGGCGGGGTATGCGCTCTCGACTGGAACGAGGCGGCGTTCGAGGAAGCCGTCAGAAAGGCGGATCTCGTCGTCAATACGACGCCGCTCGGCATGGCGCCGCAGACGCAGGCGATGCCGCCCGTTCCTTGGCAGGCAGTGCATGAACGGACGTTTTTCTACGACATCATCTATACGCCCGCGAAGACGCAGTTCCTGCAGCGTGCGGAGTCGCTGGGCTGCCCGACGCTGAACGGCGAGGCGATGCTCGTGGGTCAGGGGGCGGCGGCGTTTCGCCTGTGGACGGGACGAGAGGCTGATTTTGCCGTGATGACGCACGCCCTGCGCGAGGCGCTGGAAGGAAAAAGGAAGTAACGCAAAGAAACAAAACAAAGAAGCAAAATAAAGAAAGTCAGCACGAAAGCCGAAGCAAGATGTTCATGGATAAGGAAGCGCGGATCAATGAAGTCGCCCGGATATGTGAAGACGGGTGACCGAATTTATCCGTGATTCCGCAGTCTTTTGGAGGCTCGAAGATGCAGAGGACAGAAGAGGATTCGTATCAGAGGCTGCTCCATCGCCTCGTACAGAGCGTGCGCACGGGAAGTGCGAGCCGTGCTCTGCCGAGGCAGGGAGAGCCGGGACGCGTGCCCGTCGTGGAGTTTGTCGATCGCATGATCGCGGAGGCTCTGCGCCTGCGGGCGAGCGATATCCACATAGAGCCTTTCGAGGGCGCCGTCCGCATCCGTTACCGTGTTGATGGAAGTTTATTGGAAACGCATGCACCGATCCCCCGGGAGGTGCATGCGTTTTTGCTTGCGCGATTGAAGGTCATGGCACATCTTGAAAGCGTGGAGCGCCGCGTGGCGCAGGACGGGCGCATATCGTATGTGCCGCCTGAGGGCGGCGAAGCCGTCGATCTTCGCCTGGCTACCTTGCCGCTCCTCGCGGGGGAGAAGGCGGTTCTTCGCATCCTGAACCGCTCGCACGCGCTTCTTTCCGTAGGGAATCTCGGGTTTTCCGTGCAGAATGAGATGATTTTCCGCCGCTTGTGCCATCAGCCCGGCGGCATGGTTCTGATCACGGGGCCGGTCAATTCGGGCAAGACGACGACGCTCTATGCGGCTCTCTCGGAGATCAATACGCCCGAACGCAACATCATGACGATCGAAGATCCGCCCGAGTACCGCATCGAGGGCGTCAATCAGATCCAGGTGAACAAGAAGACGGGCATGACGTATGCCGCAGGTCTTCGCGCCATGCTGCGCTCGGACATCGACGAGATCGTGCTCGGCGAGATCCGCGATGCGGAGACGGCGGAGATGGCGGTGCGTGCTGCGCTGACGGGTCATCTGCTCTTTTCGACGCTGCATACGAAGGACGCGCTCGGCGCGGTTTTCCGTCTGCTCGACATGGGCGTGCCCGCGTATCTTCTCGCGGCGGCTCTGACGGGCGTCGTTGCCCAGCGTCTCGTGCGCCGCTTGTGTCCGCACTGCCGCGAGCCGTCCGAGGAGGCGCTGCCCGCATGGGCCGAGGGGGCGTCGTCGACCAGACGGCTGTGGCGAGCCGCAGGCTGCGCGGCTTGCGGCGGCACGGGCTTTTCGGGGCGGCTCGCGCTGCAGGAACTGCTCGTCGTCGACGCGGCTCTGCAGCAGGCAATTGTGCATAGAGCGGGGCTTGAGGAGATGCGCGAGCTTGCCAAGCGGCAGGGCATGAGGACGCTGGCGGAGGACGGCATCGAAAAGGCGCTGCAAGGCCAGACGACGCTTTCGGAGGTGGTGCGCGTGCTCTACGGCGAGGCGGACGCAGCGGATTTTTCAGGAAATTTTTCGAGAGCGGCGAGAGGGCTTTGCGGAGGGGCTGACGATGGCGACATCTAGGATAGCGGACATCTTCACCGAAGGCTTTGCGCGAGGGGCGTCGGACGTGCATCTCGCAGCAGGGCAGCGTCCGTTTCTGCGGCTCGATGGCGAGATGACGCCGCTATCGGAGGATTCTTTGACGCAGACGGAGCTGCAGGATTTTCTCGCGCATATTCTGACCGAGGCGGAGCATGAGCGTCTGCGGCAGGAGAAGAGTCTGGATATTCCCCTCGCGCTCGAAGAGAGGCACTGTCGTGCGCATGTGTACGGCATGGGCGGTTCTTGGGCGATTGCCGTGCGCCTCCTGCCGCGAGAGATTCCGGCGCTTTCGAGCCTCGGCGTGCCGCCCGTGCTTTTTTCGCTCCTTAGGGCGCGAGACGGCCTGATTCTCGTCGGCGGGCGCACGGGAGCGGGCAAGTCGACGACGCTTGCGGCATTTATCGAGGAGATGAACAAAAGCCGCGCCGCGCACATCATCACGCTGGAAGATCCCGTCGAGTACGCTTTCGTGCCGAAGCGCTGCTTCATCAGTCAGCGCACGCTCGGCAGGGATTTTCCGTCGTTCCCGGCGGGGCTTCGGGATGCTTTGAGAGAAGATCCCGACGTGATCCTCATCGGAGAGATGCGCGAGCGCGAAACGGTGCGCATCGCGCTGCAGGCGGCGGAGTCGGGCTGCCTCGTTCTGGCGACGCTTCACACGAGGGATGCGGCGGAGGCGGTCCTTCGCATCGAGGGGATGTTCGCGGGCGAGGAGCAGCAGATGCGCCATCAGCTCGCGCTCGTGCTTCGCGCCATTTTCTCACAGCGGCTTCTGCCGCAGGCGGGCGGCGGGCGCGTGCTGGCGGCCGAAGCGCTCGTCGCCGCGCCCGCCGTGCGAAACCTCATCCGCACGGGCAGGGTCGCGCAGCTCCGAGGAGCTGTCCTCTCGGGCGGGGCGCAGGGCATGCAGACGATGGCGCAGTCCGTCGAGGGACTGCTTCGCGCGGGCAAGCTTACGCGCGAAGCGGCAGAGGCGGCGCTTGCCGACGGCGACGCCTTTGGCGAGGGGTGCTAGTACAGGGGGCTTGCGCGAAGGGAGGCGGCGATTTGGCGTCCTTTTCTTATACGGCGCGGACGGAAGCGGGAGACTTGCGGCGAGGCGAGGTGGAAGCCGCCACGCGCACGGAGGCGGCGCGGCTCATTCAGGCGCACGGACTCTTCGCCGTGGCTCTGCGGCGAAAGTCTGCGCTGCATCTCGCCCGCCGCCGCGCGGCAGATCGCAAGTACGCCATGGTGTTCTGCCGCGAGTTGGCGCTGATGCTTGCGGCGGGACTTGCCGCGAACGAGAGCCTGCAGCTCCTCGCGGCGGATGCGCCGCAAAAGAGGCGTGCGATGCTTTCGGATATGGCGCGGCGCATGGCGCATGGCGCGACGCTCGCCGAGGCGATGGCGCAGCACGGCGAGGTGTTCCCGCCGGCGATTTCCTCCCTCGTCTGTGCGGGGGAAGCGGGCGGCAGTCTGGAGCCTCTGTTGAAGCGCCTCGCCGACAAGGAGGAAAAGAGCTGGCGCGTGCGGGAGAAATTGCAGACGGCGCTCGTTTATCCTGCGCTGCTCGCATTGGCGGCGGTGTTCGCCGTGACGTTCATCTTCATTTTCGTGCTGCCGAACTTCGTCCACATGCTCGACGGTCTTGCCGTGGAGCTGCCCCTGCCGACGCGGCTCGTGCTCGGAATCGGCAGTCTCTTCGAGCGGCACGGCGGCGCAGTCCTTGCGGCTCTTTTCGTTTTCCCCTTGGCGCTTCGGCTTTTCTATCGCGAGAGACGGCTGCATTTTTTCGCTGACCGCCTTCTTTTGCGCCTGCCGCTTTTCGGCAGGCTGCGCCTCGACTTGGAGCTTATGACGCTCTTCGACACGCTCGCCGTCCTCATGGAGAGCGGCAGTGCGCTCCACGAGGCGCTTGCCGCTTCCGAAGGCGTCGTGCAGAACCGTTTCCTCGCCGCGCTTTTTTCGAGGGCGAGGCGCGAGGTTGAGCGCGGCGGTACGCTGGCCGCCGCCTTGGCGGGCAGCGTTGTGCCGCCGCTCGTCTGGGAGCTTGTGCGTGCGGGCGAGCATACGGGCGAGCTTGCGGCGATGCTCGAAAAGGCGGCCGATTTCTGCCGCTTTGCGGGCGAGATGCGCGCCGAGCGCATGGAGGCGATGTTGGAACCTCTGCTCGTGCTCTTTCTGGGAGCGATCGTCGGAACAGTTGTACTTGCAGTAGCTCTGCCATTGTTGGAGATGATCGGCTCTTACGGCTATTGAAAAGGATTGCATCGTATGACGGTTGAAGATTTTGAGATGGGAGGGATGTCGTATGTACGGATGTATGCTGCTCAAAAAGAAAATACGGCAGAAGGAGAGTGGGCGGCAAGGGGCGATGGCCGGCGCATTCGAGGCGCGGGACGAGAGTCGATGCAGGAGCGGACGAAAGAGGCGCAGCCCCTTAGGCGAGGAGGGCTTCACGCTCCTTGAAATGCTCCTCGTCATCTGCATCATCGGCGTGCTCGCCGCAGTCGCCGTGCCGAAGTTCTCGCAATCGATGACACTCGCGAATACGTCGAAGATTCAGGCCGACCTCAGCACGCTCAACACGGCGGTGGGGCTTTACCGCGCGGAAAAAGGCGTCGATCCGACGAAGCTTGATCAACTGAAGGATTACATCGTCAATCTCGATGCGCTGAAACCGCCGTCGGGAAGCTACTTCCTGCGCGATGGAAAGACGGAGGAGAAGGCTGGCGCAAGCTACGCGCTGACGAAAGGTTCGGACGGTGAGACGCAGGCGACACTGGACGAGCACCGCGTACAGGATTTCGGCAGGGCGGAAAAGAAAGAAGCGTCGGGCACTTGACGATGCACGGTTTTCAGCGCGTGAAGCCGCTGCCCTTTTGCGGCGAGGCGGCATTTGTCGGCGGGACGCTCTGTGCGGCGTTGTTTCTCTGGCGCATGGACGGTTTCGGCATGGTGTTCTTCCAGCGCTGGCTTTTCTTCGCATTTCTCTGGCGCATCTCCCTGCTCGACTGGCGGCACGGCCTCGTTTTTGACCGCCTCGTTTTGCCGTTCGGCGTCATCGGCATTGCGTTCTCGCTGTTTTCAGGCGCTCTGCCGCCGGAAAACTTCGTGTTCGCCGCTTTTCTCGCTGGCGGCTTCCTTTACCTCCTGCGCCTTGTTTCTCGCGGCGGCATGGGCGGCGGCGATGTGAAGCTTGGCTTCGCGCTGGGACCTTGGCTCGGCTTGGAGGGCGTCGCGCTCGCGCTCTTCCTCGCCTTTTTCAGCGGCGGACTCGCAGCCTTCTGCCTGCTGCTCTTCGGGCGTGAAAAGCGCGGGCGACGCATCGCCTTCGCGCCGTTTCTTGCCTTGGGCGCGGTTCTTTCCCTGCTTTTTGCCGACGATCTTCTTGCCTTTTATGGAGGGCTTCTGTGATGAAGGAGGAAGGCTTCACCCTTTTGGAATTGCTCGTCGTCTGCCTCATCCTCGCGCTTCTTGCAGCGTTTTCCGTGCCCGTCGTACGCGTGACGGAGCGCATGCGCTTGGAGCGCGAGGCGGCGCTTCTGGCAAGCGATTTTCGCTATCTGCAGGAGATTTCGCGCACGGAGCGCACGGCGGACGGCAAGGGCGAATGGAGGCTGCGCCCGAAACTCGTCGTGGAGGCGCATCGCTATTATTTCCTTCTGCCGTGGGCGGCGGGCGAGGTTTTGACGCATTCCTTTCCCGAAGACGTCTACGCTGTGCCGAGCGGTTCGAGTGCGCAGTCTGCGGCGACGTATTCGTTTGATTCGTCGGGCGATCCGAGCGGGACGAGCGCCTTGGGACACACGATCGAGCTGCAGTCGCCGCACTATTCGCTCGACGTCATCATCGATGAGGCGGGGCGCGTGCGCACGGAAAGCAGGCGATTGCCTTGAAGAGGTTGGACGAAGGCGGCTTCCTCGCCGCAGAGGTCGCTGTGCTCGCTTTCCTGTTGCTTTTTGCCGTGGCATCGCTCGCAGCTTTGGAGCACTCCGCCGCTCTCTTGGCGCACAGCGAGGCGGAAACGAGCGCGATGTTCTTGGCAGGAGGCGAGCTGGCAAGGATGGAGCAGCAGGCGAGGGCGCAGGGAAGCGGCGCGTCGTTGGGCGAACGGCAGCCGCATGAAGTCGAGGCGAATGGCAGAAATTTCACTTTGACGCCAAAGTTTTCTGCGCCGGGGGCGAGTCCTTCCGTTTGTCAGGCGAGCGTGCGCGTGACATGGCTTGAAAAAGGAGAAGTGCAGGAACTTTCCCTTGAAAGGACGGTGCAGTTTGGTGGCGGACGATAAGGGGCGAATCGTGCGGGAAAAATCGTGCGGGACGTGCCGGGAGAGCCGCGCTTCCTCCTTGAAGGAGGAGGGCGGCTATGTGCTGCTGGAGTTTCTGACGAGCTTTCCCGTTTACATCGTGCTGCTTGTCAGCCTTTTTGCGGTATGGCTGTTCTTTCTCAAGAGCTATGTCGTGCTCCTGGGCGACTGGGAACTGCAGCAGGAGATGCGCCTGACGCTTGAGCGCATCGCGCAGGATGCGTCGATGGCGACGCGCATCGAGTGCAGCGATCTGCATGCACTTCACATCGAGCGGTATGTCAATGGGAAGAAATCGACGACGGACTATGTGCTGCGCGAGGGCAGGAAGGGGCAGCCGCCGTACATCAGCAAGAAGGTATCGGGCGAAGACCATGGCTACTACGCGCCGCAGCCCATGACGGGCGGCAGCAACATCTTCGGCAATCTAGCCGTCGTCGATTTTCAATGTGTGCCGGAGAAGGGGCTTTTGCACCTGAGTCTTACGGGGGAGAATCGGCGCACGAAGAAGCGCGTGACATTTTCGACCGCCATCTGCCTGCCGCCGAAAGAGAAAGATAAGAAGGAGGCGCAAGGTGGCAAGACTTGATGAATGCGGCATGGCGTCTGCCTTCGCCCTTGCCGCCGTCCTGCTGCTGCTCGCGGGCACGGCGGCTCTGCTCGTGCTCTCCGGACACAACCGTCTCGCCGCGCGGGAGGCCGTGCAGACGACGCGCCTTCTGGAATCCGCGCGGAGCGGTGTGCGGCTGGGCGCGGCGCAGTTGGAAGAGGAGGCGGCTCTTCGGCGGCAGTTGGAGGAGGGAGCGCCTGAGGTGGAGGCGGCGTCCGGCCTTTTGGAGACAAATGACGCCTTCTATCGCGTGACGGTCAAGCGTTTGCCGACAGCAGATACGACGGACGGCGCGGCATATTTGCTGACGGCGGCAAGCTGGCCGAGGGCGGGGAGTGAGCGGCAGGCGACAGCGGAGATTTCCAGCAAGCGTGCGTATGCGGCGGCGCTCTACCACCTTGAGGGGACGCGGCTCTCATTCGTGCGCTGGGAGAGGTGAGGAGGAGATGCTTTGCGAAACATGCTGAGAAAGATGCGTGCGCTGCTGCGTGAGCCGCAGCGCGGGACAGTGGGCGTCTCTTTGACGGATGGCGGAATCTGTCTCGCCTGTCTTGCAGGAACGGAAGAATTTCAACGCAGGGAGGAGACGCTGCATCTTCCCTTGCCGCCGACAGAGGCGAAGGAGTCGCTTTGGCAGGAGGCGGCGGGCGTCATCCAAGTCGCTCTTGCCAAGCGCGGCTGGGAGAAGAGCCGCATCGCCGTCTGCCTGACGGAAGACGAGGTCTTTTCCTACAGCAGGGAGTTTCCTCCTTTGTCCGAGCGGGAGATGCGCGAGGCCGCGCGTTGGGATTTGCTTGCGAGTCTGCCGGATGCTCATGAGGAGGCGGCGTACTCGCTGGATTTTCGGCGCGTGGGCGAGAGGGAGGTCGTTCTGGCGGCCTTGCCGCGCGAAAAGGTGCGGGAAATTCATCGCGCTTTCTCGCATGAGGGACTCTGCCTTGCGTCCCTGTGCTTCTTGCCGACAGGAGCCGAAAGGGAAGCACCGGGCGCTTTTGCCGCAGACGGAATGAATTTGGCGGCGGACGATTTGCCGCAGGAAGAGGACGGGGCTGCTTTTTTGGCGGCGCAGGAAATCCTTTCGCGAGAGAAAAGTCACTTGGAACTGCTGCCTGAGTCGATGCGTCCGGCGGATTGGGCGTTCGGCAGGCTGGCCTCCCTGCTTGCGGGCATTTTCTTTTTCTGCATGGCGTCGATTTATGGCTGGAACGCTTGGCGCATCCATGAGCTGCAGGGAGAGGCGCAGAAAACCGCGCACGAGATGACGCTCCTCTCCGCTGAGAGGGCACGCATGGAGCAAGAGGCGCAGGAGGATGGACGCGCCGCGCAAAAGGAGCGCCAGCTCATTTCCTTGTCGAAAGGCGCTCTGCCGTGCCGCAGTCTCTTGGTGCATTTCGGCACGCGCACGGTCGAAGGCGCTTGGATTCGCGGACTGCGCGTCGTTGACGGTCATGCGGTCGAACTTGAGGGCGCGGCGACGAGCTACGACGCTCTGGCGGATTTCGTGCGCGTGTTGGAGGAGGACAAGGGCTTCTTCCGGGCGGCTCCCGTGCTGAAGAAGTCGGAGCGCAAGCAGGAAGCGGCGGGAGGCTCGCTCGTTTATTTTTCGTTGGAATTGAAGATATAGGGAATTTTCCAGAAAGGGTGAAGAAATGCGTTCGAAGATGCTTCTCTCGGCAATCTTTGCGCTGGCGCTGCTTCTGTGCACGGCATTCTTCCAACTGTGCTTTTTGCCGCAGCGTGCGGAAATCGCGAGGCTGGAGGAGGAAGCGGCGAAAGAGAAGGACGCGCTCGTCGCCGTGCAGAACTTCATGAACGCGCACGGCGACGGGGCGGAACGCGTAAAAGAGCGTGCCGCACGCAGCTCTGCGTTGGAAAAGCGCCTGCCCGCTCGCATGGGACAGGGCGATTTCCTCTCGCTCTTGGAGCGTGAAGCGCAGCATGAGAAGCTGACGCTCGCCGCCGTTGCACCCGGGCAGATCGAAGAGGAGGGCGGCGTTTCGCGCCTGCCGCTCGATGTGGAGTTGGACGGCGAATACTTTCATCTTCTTGCTTTTTTGAAGGATTTGGAAAAGAGCGAGCGCTTCGTCCGCATGGAGAGCACGGAGATCAAGAGCGAGGACGGCAGGCTTCATGTGAAGATGCGGCTTTCGATTTTTGCCGAGAAGGAATGAACGTCCCCTCAGCAGATATTTTAGGGGGTGCACAGGGGACGCTTCCTATTGTGCGCCGCCCTTAACGAAAGTTATCCAATCAGTCTACGCCCTTTGGGCTTGACTTCTTGGACTTTCATAGTAAGCTACACGCACAAACGTCCACTTCGTGGACATTGTGCGCCGCCCTTAATGAAAGTTACCCAATCAGTCTGCGCCCTTCGGGCTTGACTTCTTGGACTTTCATAGTAGACTAAATAAAGTTGGAAGGTTGTATTTTTGAAAGTGGGAAATCATATTGAGCACATTGCGTTTTTTGACGGCGGGCGAATCGCACGGCCCGTCTTTGACAGCCATCTTGGAGGGTATTCCAGCGGGGCTTTCGCTGAGATTGGAAAACATCAACCGTGACCTGGCGCGTCGCCAGCAGGGCTACGGGCGCGGCGGACGCATGAAGATCGAAACGGATACGGTGCGAATTCTCTCGGGCGTGCGCTTCGGCGAGACGATCGGCTCTCCTATTACGCTCTCGGTCGAGAACCGCGATTGGCAGAACTGGCAGGAACGCATGGCGGCGTTTGGCGAGGCGCACGGCGAGAAGGTGACGGCGGCGCGTCCCGGACACGCAGACCTCACGGGCGTTCGGAAGTACGCGCGTGAGGACATCCGCGACATCTTGGAGCGGGCGAGCGCGAGAGAGACGGCGATGCGCGTCGCCGTCGGCGCCGTGGCGAAGGAGCTTCTCTTCGCACTCGGCGTCACGGTCGAATCCGCTGTGCTCGACATCGGCGGCGTCGCTGCTGATGCAGCCAAGCGCGAGACGGGCGCGGCGCATAAGATGGCGTCGGAACTCAACTGCTTTGATGCTGAGGCTGAAGAGCGCATGAAAGAGAAGATTCGCGCGGCGAAAGAGGCGGGCGATACGCTCGGCGGCATCTTCGAGGTGCGAATCGCGGGTGCGCCGCTCGGACTCGGCAGCCACATCCAGTGGGACAGGCGTCTCGACGCGCGGTTTGCCGCCGCCATGATGTCGATTCAGGCCATCAAGGGCGTCGAGATTGGCGCTGGCTTCGGCTATGCGGCGCTCCCTGGCAGCGAGGCGCACGACGAGATGTTCTTGGGCGAGAACGACTCCGTCGTGCGCAGGACGAACCGCGCGGGCGGCCTTGAGGGCGGCATGACGAACGGCGAGGATATCGTCATTCGCGCCGTCATGAAGCCGATTCCGACGCTGATGAAGCCGCTTCATTCCGTTGACATCGAAAAAAAAGCGCCCGTGCTTGCCTCGAAGGAGCGCAGCGACGTCTGCGCCGTGCCCGCCGCCTCTGTCGTCGGCGAGGCGATGGCGGCCTTTGTGCTCGCCGAAGCCTTCATCGAGAAGTTTGACAGCGACAATATGCGCGACATGAAAGCGGATGTCGAAGCGTACAAGAAGCGCACGGAGGAGGCGTGAGATGAAGAACGTCGTATTGATCGGCTTCATGGGTACGGGCAAGACGAGCACGGGACGTGCGCTTGCACAGCGTCTCGGCCGTGCCTTCGTCGATCTCGACCGCATGATCGAGGAAGAGGCGGGGCGTTCGATTCCCGAGATCTTCGCCTCTGAGGGTGAGGCGGCTTTCCGCGCTTTGGAAAGGGAGGCGGTCAGGCGCACGGCCAAGCGCCGCGCTCTCGTGATTTCGACGGGCGGCGGCACGGTCAAAGACGCAGCGAATGTGGCGCTGCTCAAGGAGAACGGCGCGATCATCTGTTTGACGGCCTCTGTTGACGCCGTGCTCGCACGCACGGCTCATGTGGGCGATCGTCCCGTGCTCGATGCAAAGGATGCAGGAGATCGCCGGCAGGCGGTGGCAGACCTCATGGCGGAGCGCAGGGAGCTTTATGAGGTTGCGGATTACAGCGTTGACACGAGCGATCTTTCGCCGCTGCAGGTCGTCGATGACATCGCCGGCTATTTGAAGAGGGAAGGTGTTTTTCGTGCGTGAGATGCACAAGGTGCGCGTGGAACTTGGCGCGGCGAGTTACGACATCTTTATCGGCGAGAATCTTCTGCCGGAAATTTCCGATTTCGCAAAGGTGCAGAATTTCTCGCACAAGGCGCTCGTCATCTCCGATGAGAATGTCGGGAAGATTTATGGCGAGAGGACATTGGCAGCCTTGCGCGAGGCGGGATTGGAACCTGCGCTCCATCTCGTGCCCGCGGGTGAAGCCTCGAAGTCGCTTGTCGTTGTCGACGAGATTTTTACGCACGCCATCGAGCTGGGACTTGACCGCCGCTCGCCCGTATTCGCCTTGGGCGGCGGTGTCGTCGGCGACCTAGCGGGATTCATCGCTGCGACGTACATGCGCGGCGTGCCCTTCGTACAGCTGCCGACGAGCCTTCTCGCTCAGGTCGATTCAAGCGTCGGCGGCAAGGTCGCCGTCAACCATCGCCTCGGCAAGAATCTCATCGGAGCTTTCTACCAGCCCGCCGCCGTTTTCGCCGATCTCGCGACATTCGCCACTCTGCCCGAGCGTGAGATCCGCACAGGACTCGGCGAGATCATTAAGTATGGCATCATCTTTGACGCGGAAATTTTCGCCTATCTCGAAGATCATGCGGCAGACGTACTGCGCCTTTCGTATGATGCGGCGCTCTTCATGGTCGAGCGCTCGTGCGAAATCAAGGCGGAGGTTGTCGCCAAGGACGAGAAGGAAGGTGGCCTGCGCCGCATTTTGAACTACGGGCACACCATCGCTCATGCCATCGAGAAGGAAACGGGCTATGCGCGCTACAATCACGGCGAGGCCGTCGCCATCGGATCTTTGGGCGCGGCATACATCAGTGAGGCGCTCGGCATGATCGATGATGCCGACGTCCTGCGCGTGCGCCGTCTGACAGAGCGTCTGGGACTGCCCCTATTTGCCGAAGACTGCACGGTCGAAGGCCTCTATGCGGCGATCTTCCACGACAAGAAGACGGTCGACGGCAAAGTCAACTGGGTGCTCATGGAAGGCATCGGCAAGGTCTGCGTGCGAGACGATGTGCCAGAGAGCATCGTGCGCACGGCGATGGCACGTTGCTTGAGAATTTAGGGAGCGCTGATAAATTCAGCCGCCCATCTTCACGCATCTGCGCTGTCCTCTCGTCGTCGACAAATCCTCGACGTAGCACCGCTACGCCTGCGGTTTGTCTCCTCGACAGATACAGCGCATCTGTGCAAATCTGGGCGACCTCATTTTATCAGCGTTCCCTTAGAAAAAATGTGGCTTCCTCGTAATCATTTCTCCTATTTGATTGACAGATTAGATGGTAGGGTCTATAATGAAATTGCGTGAGTATCAGGCGCGGTTCTGCAACACACCAAGAAACAGGAGGAATTACTATGGTTGGTAAGGTCAAATGGTTCAGCGCAGAAAAGGGCTATGGTTTCATCGAGAGGGAAGACGGCGATGATGTTTTTGTCCATTTCTCTGCAATCCAGGGCGATGGATTCAAGACGTTGGCTGAGGGTCAGGGCGTAGAATTCGAGATCGTCGAAGGCGCACGCGGCCCGCAGGCTTCTAATGTCGTGAAGACGGCGTAAGCTACGCGAAAGCATATCGTGCTCCCTCAGAGAACGTTGATTGAACCACGCGTTTTCTGAAGTTTGGCAAAGACCGGCTCCGTTTGGAGCCGGTTCTTTTGTTTTCAAGCGAGGGGAACGAGTCGCTGAAAGAGAAATCTAAGGCTGGCACATGGAGCGGAGCGGTTCGCTTCATGTGCCAGCCTTAGATTTAAAGAAGCACTGATAAATTCAGCTACCCATCTTCACACATCTACACTGCCCTGTCGTCGTCGACAAATCCTCGATGTAGCCACTGCTACGCCTGCGGTTTGTCTCCTAGACAGGAACAGCGTATCTATGCAAATCTGGGCAACTTCATTTTATCAACGTTTCCTTAAGGCAAATTATATTCGTTCAAGATGGTTGGTTCTCCATTTTTAAGGCACGTATCTTGTCTGCCGATAAATTTGTGATGCGTGCGATCATTTCAATGGGTAAATTTTCTTTGAGCATCGAAAGGACAGTCGCTGTGCGATTGGTTTCGATTCCCTGCTCGATTCCTTGCTCGATTCCCTGCTCATAAATCCCCGTACTCAAATTGCACATTGTACTCAACTCCTCCTCTATATCGGTAGTCGTATCCAGATCAAATTCATCTTTCAGAAGTTTCTTTTTCTCTGCCATCGTCATTCTTGTATTCTTGAACAAGAGGCGCAGGAAGCGGATGAGCCAATCTTCGTGTGATTTTCGTTCTTCGCCAAGATAAATCGTTACAATGCTCATCAGGTCGTAATCGGTATGATTTTCCTTGTGACTGTTTAGAACGTGATGCTCGTTGATATCGTAGCGATTGATGGCGCTATTGCCATCGGGAGCATCCATGCAGAGCCAGATGGAGTAGACTTTCTTGATTTCGTCATAAGAAGATCCTGTGAACTCCGTTTCCTTTTGAGAAGAAAGTAAACGGCTTGCATAGTAGATGGCACGGCGCAAAAGTGCGTAACCAAGTTTTGTTCGACGCTGCGTTCTCTGTGCCTCGACGTTGATGATCAAGGTGATGAGTTCGCCTGATTTTGGAGCACGCGCGTGAAAGAGGATGTCGAAGCGAATCCAGCCTTCTGTGATGCCGACACTTTCCGTGGCATCGCCAAGAAATTCTTTTGGCGTATGCAGTGCGTTCCTTGCGGCATTCGTCTTGTCCCGCGCAACGGGAATCTCGCTGATTTGCGGCGAGCCTTCGATGTACTTTTCAGCTATGTCAGCGATGGCGACATCTTTGAATTCCGGCACGGTTCGCTTGAGCAGCCGAGCCATGATGGTTCTTTGTGAAAGCAGGCGTTTGGCGTGTTGGTCATAGGTTGGATTTTGATAAAGCGGCACATGACTCGCCGTCGAAGAACGGTCCTCTTGCTGCACGAAATCACCTTCTTTGTGCTTATTATAGCATTGAATATTCATTCCAGCCAGTGAAAACACATTGGATGACCCTCGTGAAAATTTTCAGAAACATTCTTTTCCAAAAGAAGGGTTTTGCGAGCGGAGGGAGAATATATACAGCAGAAGATACAGGAAAGGGGACATGTCACTATGGCCACATTCACGGTACGAGGGAAAAACATTGAGATCACCCCGTCGCTCAAGGATTATGTCGAGAAGCGTGTCGGCAAAATCACGAAGTATTTCGACGAGGTGGGCGAAATCTCGGTGCTCCTCACGGTTTCCAAAGGACGCCATATTGTCGAAGTCACTGTGCCCATCCCGGGTGGTGTTCTGCTTCGGGGCGAGGAGGCCACGATGGATATGTACACCTCCATCGACCTCGTCGTCGAGAAGCTTGAGCGTCAGATTCGCAAGCAGAAGACGCGCCTTGCCAAGCGTTTCCGCGGCGGCGGCTTCAAAGAAGAGGCCGTGCAGCAGATGGGTGCGATTCCCGTACAGGAGGAGGAAGGCGAGTTCCCGCTCGTAAAGACGAAGCGCTTCGTCGTGAAGCCCATGGATGTGCAGGAGGCAATCATGCAGATGAACCTCTTGAATCACAACTTCTTCGTGTTCCGCAACGCTGAGTCGGAGGAGATCAACGTCGTTTATCGCCGCACGGACGGCAAGTACGCCTTGATCGAGCCGGGAAATTAAGTTTTGTGTTTTGTGTTTGACTGCCCGCCGGTGCTTCGCGCCGGCGGGCTTTTCAATCAGTCTGCGCCCTACGGGCTTGACTTCTTGGGCTTTCATGATAAGCTACACGCACAAACGTCCACTTTGTGGACATTGTGCGCCGCCCTTATATGAAAGCAGCCAATCGATCTGCGCCCTGCGGGCTTGACTTCTTGGGCTTTCATGATAAACTTGATGGACATATGTTCAGCCGTCGCGCAAAGAGGCGCGGTTTATTTTTTGTGTCCGTTTCCAGCGATGGCGGCATCAAAACATCTCACTGTACATATGTCCACCCGCCTTATATGAAAGCAGCCAATCAGTCTGCGCCCTACGGGCTTGACTTCTTGGGCTTTCATGATACAATGGTTCATGAAAAAGTGGAGTGGCTGTTGAAAAGAAACGGTGACGCTTTTGGATGCGTCCTACGGGTATATAAAAGGGGTGCTGTTTTCCATGCCGAATCACGTTTTGGCGTTCCTCGTCGCCATGGTTGTCGCGGTTGCCGTGACGCCGGCGGTCATTTTTTTTGCGGAAAAAACGGGGGCGCTCGATGCGCCAGACGCGCGCAAGGTTCATAAGAAGCCGGTGCCGCGCATCGGTGGCGTCGGCATCTACATCGCCTTTATGGCTGCGATGCTCGGATTTATGGCATACGGGGAACTCTCGGATGAGGTTTTGACTGAACTGGCAGGACTCATGACGGGCGGCTCTCTCATCGTGCTTCTGGGACTCATCGACGACTACAAGAATCTGCCCGCGAAGGTCAAGCTCCTCGGGCAGATCGTCTGTGCCTGCGTGCTTGTCGCTTTCGATGTGCGCATCGACTTCATCACCGATCCGTTCGGCGATTATCTTTACCTTGAGTATCTTGCCATACCCGCGACGATTTTCTGGATCGTCGGTCTAACGAATACCGTGAACCTCATCGACGGCCTCGACGGCTTGGCGGCGGGCGTCGCCACCATCGCGTCTGTGACCATCTGTCTCGTCGCCCTGCAGCAGGGCTATGCGCTCGTCGCCGTGCTGACGGCGGCGCTTGCGGGAGCTGCCATCGGCTTCCTTTTCTACAACTTCAATCCGGCGAAGATCTTCATGGGGGACACGGGCAGCATGTTCCTCGGCTTCATGCTCGCGGGCATCTCCGTCATCGGTGCCGTCAAGAGCGCGGCGACGATCGCTCTCATCGTGCCGATCCTCGCGCTCGGGCTTCCTATCATGGATACGACATTCGCCATCGTGCGCCGCTATCGCGGCGGCGTGCCGATCTTCAAGCCGGACAAGGGACACCTGCATCACCGCCTGCTCGATCTCGGCTTCACGCAGCGCCAGGCGGTGCTCTTGATGTATATCATCAGCGCCCTCTTGGGTCTGAGTGCCGTCGCTTTGACGGAGGTTTCGGGCGGCATAGCGCTTCTCATCTTCGCTGGCGTCGTCGTCTCCGTGCTCTTCGGCGCGAAGAAGCTCGGTATCTTCCGCATGAACGATTCCGCCCAGACGCATTGATGCGGGGCGGAGTTTCTGCCATACTTTCCACGCGTTCGTTCCAGTGAGGGAAAAGGAGAACAAACCTATGAAGAAGATCAAGGTCATGACGGTTTTCGGCACGCGCCCCGAGGCGATCAAGATGGCGCCGATCGTACTCGAACTCAAGAAGCATGAGGCAGAGATAACGCCGCTCGTCGCTGTGACGGCGCAGCACCGCGAGATGCTCGATCAGGTGCTTTCGCTCTTTTCCATCACGCCCGACTACGATCTCGACATCATGGCGCAGGGACAGACGCTCTTCGACATTACGTCGAAGGCGCTCCTAGGACTCGATGGCGTTCTCACGAAGGAGAAGCCCGACATCGTACTCGTGCATGGCGACACGACGACGACGTTTGCAGGAGCATTGGCTTCTTACTATCATCAGACGGCAGTCGGCCATGTGGAGGCGGGGCTTCGTACACAGGACAAGTATTCGCCGTTTCCCGAGGAGATGAATCGCAAGCTCACGGGAGCGATCGCCGACCTCCATTTTGCGCCGACGATGACGGCAAAGGCGAATCTTCTGCGAGAGGGCGTGAGTGAAAGCCGCATCTTCGTCACGGGCAATACGGTCATCGACGCCCTGCAGCAGACGGTGCGCGAGGATTTCCGCTTCGACGATGCACTGCTCGACGGCCTCGGCGGCGGGGGGCGGCGCGTCGTTCTCGTGACGACGCATCGGCGTGAAAATCTCGGCGAGCCTATGCGTCACGCCTATAAGGCGCTCAAGGAGCTTGTAGAGGAACTTCCCGACATCGAAGCGGTGTTCCCTATGCACAAGAATCCCAAGGTGCGTGAAGTTGCCCGCGAAGAGCTCGGCGGCCTCGACCGCGTCCACCTCATTGATCCGTTGGACTACGAGCCGTTCGCAAACCTTATGGCACGGTCGCACCTTATTCTTACGGATTCGGGAGGCGTGCAGGAGGAGGCGCCGGCGCTCGGCAAGCCTGTGCTCGTGCTGCGCAATACGACGGAGCGGCCCGAAGCCGTGGAAGCGGGGACGGTGCGCCTCGTTGGCACGGATAAGGAGCGCGTCTACAGGGAAGCGAAGGAACTTCTGACCGACAACGCTGCTTACCAACGCATGAGTGGCGCCTGCAATCCTTACGGAGACGGTGAGGCCGCGCGCCGTATCATCCAGGCGATTCTCTACCACGCGGGTCTTTCCCATGAAAAGCCCGACATCTTCTCTGCTTGCTGATGGAACGGCAAACATCGCCGAAGGAGAAAGGGGCGCTCCGTCAAGCGCTCGACGCCTACCTCTTTTTGAGCGGCATCGGTATTTTCTTCTGCGCCGTTCTCGGCATTTGCATGTACGCGGGAAGTCTGGCTGATGAGGCCTTCGCTTTGGGACACAAGGGAATCTTTGCGGGAATCCTCGTGGGGTTTCCGCTCGCCCTCTTTTCCGTCTATCGGCGCGTGCGCCGTATGCGCTGACGATGTCGCGGGCAGTTTTCGCGCGGTGCATGAAGAAACACAGAAATAAGAAAAATTTTTCAAGAAAACTTAGAAGATGCTTAAGTGTAGCTCTCTTTTCTGCGATACATAGGTATAATGTCGCGTTCTCGTATAGCGGAAAATACTTGCCATTTCGTCGCTGCAAAGAGAGAAGCCAAGGCGAGTCTCTGCCGCGAATATTGACAAGATGAATTTATGAACTCTGCTATAATTCATATTGATTATTCGTTTATGAAAAGATAGACATTGTTTATATAATTGCTGTCTATTTTTAGCTATTTTATCATTTTTTAATTTTATATAGATTTCCGCTTGTTTTCGGCAGGGGAATAGCTTCTTTTGTCGAAACAGTAAAATAGCTGTGAAGGTTTCTTTAAAGGAAGAGCTGAGTTTATCAGTGATTTCTTAAGAAAGTGATGCGGCGGTTTGGGAATGCTGAGACATTCAGCGATTCCTTACAATGATATTCGCACCACGGCGCTTTTCCGCCGAAGGAGGAATATGTGAGGGAAGTCTTATCGGTATATATGAAGCGGCTCGCTGCATGGCTTCTTGGCTTTGCACTCATGGCACTTGCTTCGTTCGCCGCTGGCGGACGCGTGGGTCTCATTGGCGCATGGCTTATCGGCTATCTGGCGGCGGCAGTCTGTCTGTGGAATCTCGTATGGCGCACATGGCGGAGCACGACGCTGACCGCCGAACGCGCCAAGCGCGAGATGCGGCAGGGATTTGTTCTGCGGCTCGTCACGATTTTCATCGTGTTTTGGGCTGCCGTGCAGATCTCGACCGAGGTGTTCTTTACGGTGGTTTCGGGCTTTGCTCTATGCTACGTCGTGACGATGCTCCACATCATGCTGCTCGCGCTCGAAACGACCGATAGGGGAAAGGCGGACTGAGTCCGCGCTTTCTGGGGAGATGCTTTTCGGCGCTCTCCGAGATTTATCCGAAAGGGAGGTAGTTAAACATGCATGAAATCGGTGTTCGCGAAGTTATTCAGTTCGCCGGCATGACCTTCAATGAGGAAACCTTGATCATGACATGGATCACCATGGCGGTCGTCCTTCTCATCGCGATTCTCGCGACGCGCAATTTACAGCTCATTCCCTCGGGCTGGCAGAATGTGCTGGAGATGGTCGTCGTGTGGCTGCATGAGCAGATGGATGCGACGCTCGGACCGAAAGGCCGCTGGCTCGCACCGATGATCATCACCTTGTTCATGTTTCTCTTGGTTTCCAACTGGATCGGCCTCGTGCCGAAGATGGCGTCGCCGACGAATGACTTGAACACCACGTTGGGGCTAGCACTCTTTGTCGTCGCCTTGGTGCATGGCCTGGGCCTCTATATGGGAGGCATGAAGTACATCAAGCACTTCTTCCAGCCAACACCCGTCTTCGTCATCCTTAATATCATTGAGGAATTAGCGAAGCCCATTACTCTGGCCTTTCGTCTATTCGGCAATATCCTTGCAGGCGAGATACTCATCATCATCCTGCTGAAGCTCTTGCCGATTTGGATGCCTGTGCCGTCCGTCCTCTGGCTTGCTTTCAGTATCTTCATTGGTATGGTGCAGGCCGTCATTTTTACAATGCTTTCGATAGCGTACCTGTCAAATTCTTTCCATGCGAGTGAGGGAGAAGATCATGGACACGGCGTCAACGCCATGAGCGAGGGCGGTGCCCTGCTCGATGCGGCGGAAGCTATCCGCGCAGGCGGGGAGCATTGAAAGTGATGAGGATAGTTCCTTTCTGTTTTTGTATTGTACTTTAAGGAGGAAATTTTTCATGGAAAACGCGATTATGGTAGCAGCCGCTTTGATTGGCGCAGGTATTACGATGGGTCTTGCTGCGATCGGCGCTGGCATCGGCGACGGCCTTGTCACGGCGCGCTTCATCGAAGGCATCACGCGTCAGCCGGAGGCGAAGAATACCCTCTTCACGAATACGCTGATCTCCGTCGGTTTGATTGAGGCTATGGCGATCATCGCGACGGTTGTTGCCCTGATCATGCTCTATGCGAACCCGCTTCTGACGAAGTAAGGAGAGGCAAACATCTCTTTACTATGAAAGTCCAAGAAGTCAAGCCCGTAGGGCGCAGACTGAATGGGTAACTTTCATTAAGGGCGGCGCACTTTTGTCCACGAAGTGGACGTTTGTGCGCGTAGCTTACTTATTCGAAGAAAAGGGGGTACAGCAAATTGATCGATATAAATTGGACCCTTGCGGCTCAGATCCTGAACTTCCTGATTCTTGTCGTGCTGCTTCGCGCCTTTGCCTATAAGCCGATCGTCAACATGCTCGAGGAGCGTCAGAAGAAGATCGAAATGAGCCTTGCCAAAGCGGACGAGGACGTGGAAAAGGCCGAAGCCCTCAAGAAGGAATACGAGGATCAGCTCGCGAGCGCCCGCGTCAAGGCGCAAAACATCATCGACTCCGCTTCGCGTCAGGCGGCGGAAGAGCGCGATGAGAACGTCGTGAAGACGAAGCGCGATATTGAGCAGATGAAGAAGTCTGCGGCGGAGGAGATCGAGCGCGAGCGCCGCGCGGCAGCGGAGACGCTTCGCGCCGAGGTCGTTGCCCTTTCGATGGCGGCGGCGAGCAAGGTCATCGCGAAGAACCTCGACGAGAAGGCGAACGAGAGCCTCATCGCCGAGTTCGCCGATCGACTCGGCAACGAAAAGCTTGGTGATCTCTCATGCTGAATCTGCAACTGGCGAAAAAGTATTCGCGCGCCATTTTCGAGATTGCCGCGGATGAGAAGAAACTCAAGGAGTACGGCGAAGAACTCACGGGCGTGACGCGCACCGTATTCGATGAGCCGATGCTCCGAGGCTTCGCAACGAATCCGCAGGTGCCGCCTGAAGCGAAGAAATCGCTGTTCAAGAAGATTTTCTCGGGCGAACTCTCCTCGGATATTGAGAACTTCATCATGCTCTTGATCGACAAGCATCGCATGGACCTTCTGGAGGTCATAGATGCCCAGTATCAAGATTTTTCCAACGAGGCGCAGGGCATCGTCGTCGCGGACATCACGACGGCGCAACCGTTGACGGGAGAGCTGGAAAAGCTTCTTGCCGAAAAGCTCGAAAAGGCGACGGGGCGCAGCGTGAAGCTCAGGAAGCACATCGACGCCGCCATCATCGGCGGTGCGATCGCTCAGATCGGCGACAAGCGCATCGACGGCAGCGTACAGGGCAGACTTGCAGCACTGCGCGCCGAGATACTGGCGAACAAGTGAGAAATTGGGGTGACAGCATAAGATGAAAATGAATCCGGAAGAAATAACAGCCATCATCAAAGACCAGATCAAGAACTACAACGTCGATCTGAACGTTGATGATGTCGGCACTGTTATCGAGATCGGTGACGGCATCGCCCATATCCACGGCCTCACGAAAGCCATGGCAGGCGAGCTGCTCGATTTCGGCAATGATATATACGGTCTTGCCCTGAACCTCGATCAGGACGACGTCGGCGCCGTTATCTTGGGCGGCGACACGGAAATCAAGGAAGGTGCGACGGTCAAGTGCACGAAGAAGATCATGCAGGTGCCTGTCGGAGAAAACATGGTCGGCCGCGTCGTCGACGCTCTCGGGCGTCCGATCGACGGCAAGGGTCCCATTCAGGCGGCAGAGCATCGCGCTGTCGAGTTCCCCGCGCCGGGCATCGCGGACAGAAAGTCCGTCCATGAGCCGCTGCAGACAGGCCTCAAGGCGATCGACGGCCTCGTGCCGATCGGCCGCGGCCAGCGCGAGCTCATCATCGGCGACCGCGGCACGGGCAAGACGGCGATCGCCGTCGATACGATTTTGAACCAGAAGGGGCAGAACTGCATCTGCGTCTATGTTGCCATCGGCCAGAAGGCGTCGACGGTAGCACGCGTCGTCAAGACGCTCGAAGACGCTGGCGCGATGGAATATTCTATCGTCGTCGCTGCGACGGCGGCGGATAGCGCTCCCTTGCAATACCTTGCGCCGTACGCGGGCGTCGCTATGGCGGAGTACTTCATGTACAAGGGCGGTCATGCACTCTGCGTTTACGACGATTTGACGAAGCATGCCGCCGCTTACCGCGCGATGTCGCTTCTCCTGCGCCGTCCGCCGGGGCGTGAAGCCTATCCGGGCGATGTCTTCTACCTGCACTCGCGCCTCTTGGAGCGCGCGGCGAAGCTCTCCGATGAGCTTGGCGCAGGCTCCATCACGGCTCTGCCTGTCATCGAGACGCTGGCGGGCGACCTTTCGGCGTACATCCCGACGAACGTCATCTCCATCACCGACGGTCAGATCATGCTCGAAACCGACGCGTTCTACTCGGGCATCCGCCCAGCGATCAACGTCGGTCTCTCCGTCTCACGCGTCGGCGGTTCGGCGCAGATCAAGGCGATGAAGCAGGTCGCGGGCACGTTGCGCCTCGACCTCGCACAGTACCGTGAGCTCGCTGCCTTCGCGCAGTTCGGCTCTGACCTCGACAAGGCGACGAAGGAGCAGCTCGATCGCGGCGCACGCATGGTTGAGACCTTGAAGCAGCCGCAGTACACGCCGCTCGCCGTCGAGGATCAGGTGCTCGTGCTCTTCACAGCCGTGCGCGGCTTCCTCGCGGACATCCCCGTCGAGAAAGTCGTCAAGTTCCAAGAGGACTTCATCAAGTTCATGCACGCAAGCCATGCCGATATCGGTAAGAAAATCGCTGAGCAGAAGAAGCTTGACGATGCTTTGGAAGCCGAGATCAAGAAGTGCATCGAGGGGTTCAAGGAGACGATTTCTTACAGGGTCAAAGAATAATAGCGAGGTGATTCATTTTGGCTAGCTTGCAGGATATACGCCGAAGGATCAAGAGCGTAAAAAGCATCCAGCAGATCACGAACGCTATGAATATGATCGCGACCTCAAGGCTGCGCCGAGCCAAGGATGCGGCGACGAACAACCGCCCCTACGCGGAAAAGATGGCTGAGGTGGTCAAGGACATCGCGGCGAATGCCGGCGATTTCAGCCATCCGCTGTTGGAGACGCATCCGGACGGCAAGACGCTCTATCTCGTCTGCGCCGCTGACAAAGGGCTTGCGGGTGCTTATTCGAGCAACGTATTCAAGCTCGTCGCAAGTCTCATAGAGGACAAGTCGAAGACGACGCTTGTGACCGTGGGCCGCAAGGCGCGCGATCATTTCAAGCACAGAGGCTTCGATGTCGCGGAATCCTACATCGGCATCAGCGAGCGTCCGACTTACGAAGAAGCGCGCACGATCGCCCAAGATCTTACGAATCGCTTCACCGAAGGCGGCATCAAGGAGATCCACATGGTCTACACGCGCTTCATCTCGTCGATCAGCTGCGTGCCGGAAACGATGCAGCTCCTGCCCTTTGCAGGGCTCGGCGAGGCGAAGGAAGGCCCTCATGCGGAGTACATCTACGAGCCGTCGGCCGAGGAAGTCCTGGGCTTCCTGCTGCCGCAGTACCTCGTAACAACGGTGTACGCGGCGCTCTTGCAGTCCGCCGCGAGCGAACTCAGCTCCCGCATGAACGCGATGAGCAACGCGACGGACAACGCCGAAGAGCTCATCCGTAAGCTCGACCTGCACTACAACAAAGTGCGTCAGGCTGGCATAACCCGCGAGATCACCGAGATCGTGGGCGGTGCGGAAGCCTTGAAGTAAGGAGGTTTAGCATTGGCTAAAGGTAAAGTGGTACAGGTCATCGGACCTGTCGTAGATATCGAATTTCCAGCGGGAGAGCTGCCGGCCATCCTCAATGCCATTACGATCCAGGGTAAGGTGGAAGACCTCGACATCGACCTCGTCGTCGAAGTCATGCAGCATCTCGGCGACAGCGTCACGCGCTGCATCGCCATGAGCTCGACGGACGGCCTCATGCGTGGCATGGAAGCCGAAGACACGGGCGCGCCGATCAAGGTGCCCGTCGGCGATGCGTGCCTCGGGCGCGTTTTCAACGTGCTCGGCCGCACGGTCGACCACAATCCCGCTCCCGTCGGCAACAAGGAGTCGTGGCCGATCCATCGTCCGGCTCCGAAGTTCGATGAGCAGGAGACGTCGACGCAGATCCTTGAGACGGGCATCAAAGTCGTCGACCTCATCGCCCCGTACTCGCGCGGCGGCAAGATTGGCCTCTTCGGCGGTGCGGGCGTCGGCAAGACGGTTCTCATCATGGAGCTTATCCATAACATCGCGACCGAGCACGGCGGCTACTCCGTATTCGCCGGCGTCGGCGAGCGTACGCGTGAAGGCAACGACCTCTGGTCAGAAATGACGGAGTCTGGCGTTATCGACAAGACGGCGCTCGTCTACGGTCAGATGAACGAGCCGCCGGGAGCACGTATGCGCGTCGCCCTGACGGGTCTGACGATGGCGGAATACTTCCGCGATGTGCAGGGGCAGGACGTTCTGCTCTTCATCGACAACATCTTCCGCTTCATTCAGGCGGGTTCCGAGGTTTCGGCTCTTCTCGGCCGCATGCCTTCCGCCGTCGGCTACCAGCCGACATTGACGACGGACGTCGGCGCTCTGCAGGAGCGCATCACTTCGACGAAGAAAGGCTCGATCACGTCCGTGCAGGCGGTATATGTGCCTGCCGACGACTTGACGGACCCGGCGCCTGCAGCGACGTTCACGCATCTCGATGCGACGACCGTTCTTTCGCGCCAGATCGCCGAGCTCGGCATCTATCCCGCCGTCGATCCTTTGGATTCCACCTCGCGCATCCTCGACCCGAACGTCATCGGCGAGGATCACTACGAAGTCGCGCGCGGCGTGCAGGCGGTGCTTCAGAAGTACAAGGAGCTGCAGGACATCATCGCGATCCTCGGCATGGAGGAGCTTTCCGACGAGGACAAGCTCACCGTTGCGCGTGCGCGTAAGATCCAGCGCTTCCTGTCGCAGCCCTTTGCCGTCGCCGAAGTCTTCACGGGCTCGCCCGGCAAGTATGTGCCGCTGAAGGAAACGATCCGCGGCTTCAAGGAAATTCTCGAAGGCAAGTACGACGATCTGCCCGAGAACGCGTTCTACATGGTCGGCAACATCGACGAGGTCATCGAAAAAGCGGACAAGATCAAAAAGGAGGGATGATTCGTGGCTTCCATCAAGCTCGAAATTGTCTCCCCCGACCGGGTTGTCTACAGCGACGACATCGCCATGCTCATCGTGCGCTCGACGGGCGGTGAGCTCGGCATCCTGCCGCATCACGCGCCGCTTGTCACGGGACTGCTGCCCCATGCCATGCATGTGAAGTTCCCCGACCGCGAAGAACTCATCGCCGTCTCTGGCGGCTTCATGGAAGTGCAGCCCGAAAAGATCACGGTGCTCGCCTCGGCCGCCGAAGAGCCGATCGACATCGACATCAATCGCGCCCAGCGTGCTTATCAGAGAGCGAAGGAGCGCATCGAAGCGTTCCGCAGTGCCTCGGCGTCGAAGGAGATCGACCTCCAGCGTGCCGAAGCAGCTCTGAGCCGCGCCATCGCGCGGCTCGATGCGACGAAGACATCCTACGACAAGTAAGCAACCTCAAAAAAGACGGTGCATGAATCCGAAGATTCATGCACCGTCTTTTTATCTATGCGTCGTTTATTTCATCATGGCGGAGAGGGTGGGATTCGAACCCACGGTGCATTGCTGCATCACCGGTTTTCAAGACCGGCTCCATAAACCGCTCGGACACCTCTCCGTGACTTGCTGTACCATTTTAGCAAAAGGGGCGTGGACTGTCAATGCCTTTGTAGAGGTCGTTATAGCTATGTTAGAGAATCGGCTCAATCACGGCGCGAAAGCAGCGGTCGAGATCTTCGGGCGTCATCTTCCGGCCGCCCTTGATCCACCACAGTACCATTTCGACGAAGCTGCCCGTGATGTGGTTGACGAGGAAATCCTGCGGCACGGCGGGATTTTTCCTTCCGTGCGCGACGATGTGCAGGCGCACGAGCTCCTTCAAGCTGTCCTTGAAATAGCGCAGGATGATGTCGCTGCTCGCAGATGACAGCAGTCCGAGGATATTGCTGTCGTTTTCTTCGAGATGCTGCAGGAGGTGCAGGAAGACGGAGTGGGGCGCTTGGCCATCCGAGTACAGTCCGTGCGTGTGCGTGCGGTCCATTGCGCTGCCGACGATGTGGCCGAAAAGCTCCTCGCACAGAGCCTTGAGGAGATCGTCCTTCGTTTCGAAGTGCGCGTAGAAGGTCGTGCGTCCGATGTCGGCGCTGTCGATGATCTCCTGCACCGTGATCTTGTTGTAGCTCTTTTTTGCCGCAAGCTCGCTGAAAGCGGCAAAGATCGCCGCCTTCGTCTTTTTCTGCCGTCTGTCCATGGAATTCCCCTTCGCCGTACAAATTTATTGAGATGTTCCGTAAGAAACGCGGTGCTTCAATCATCCGTTGTTTTCTTGCGGACGTTTGCTTAGAATAATAAAGAACATTATGTTCTCTATTGCATTTATTGTACGAAAAAGGATGTCACCTTGTCAAGGAATAAGGAAATGGGGGATCTTTATGGCAGAAGCGAATGCGGTACAGGGAAAGAAACCTTTGCAGTCAAGCGGCTATGACTGCGACAGACTGCAAAGTGCGGCGGCGTTTCTCAAGAAGCTCAACGATTTTCTCGCGAGCCTTTCCATGACGCTCGTGGCAGCGGTGTTTCTGCTGCTCGATCTCGTGCCGCATGTGATGGAAGAGTTCGGCGCGGAAGCGGCGCCCATGCAGATTTTGCCGTTCGACCCCGCATGGGTTACGGTCGTCATCTGCGGCATTCCGCTGCTCTATCTGTCCGTTTGGCGCATCATTTACAATCGCGGCATCAGCAAGATCTCGTCGGCGCTTCTGATCTCGATGGCGATGCTTGCAGCGATCGCCATCGGCGATCTTTTCGCGGCGGGCGAGGTCGCCTTCATCATGGCGCTCGGTGCACTTCTCGAAGAGGCGATTACGGAGCGTGCGAAGAAGGGGCTGAAGAATCTCCTCGCGCTTTCGCCGACGCAGGGCCGGAGAATCCGAAACGGCAGGGAGGAAATGATCGCGCTCGAAGAGATCGTGCGCGGCGATGTGCTGCGCATCCTGCCCGGCGAACGGATTCCCGTGGACGGTACGATTCTCATAGGCGAGACTTCCATCGATCAGTCCGTCATGACGGGCGAATCCCTGCCCGTCGACAAGGGTGCAGGTGAAGAGGTCTTCTGCGGCACGCTCAACTGCTTCGGCTCAGTCGATGTCGAAGTGAAGGAGGTCGGCGAGTCGAGCTCCCTGCAAAGACTCATCCGCATGGTGCAGGAGGCCGAGGAGAAGCAGGCACCGATGCAGCGCATCGCCGACCGTTGGGCGAGCTGGCTCGTTCCCATCGTGCTTGTGCTCGCCGTCGGCGCCTATGCTGCGACGGCGAACATCATCATCGCCGTTACGCTGATGGTCGTCTTTTGCCCGTGCGCTCTCGTCTTGGCGACGCCCACGGCGATCATGGCGGCGATCGGACAGGCGACGAAGCGCGGCGTCATCATCAAATCGGGCGAGACCTTGGAAAAGATGGGCAAGGTCGATACGATCGCCTTCGACAAGACGGGCACATTGACCTGTGGCAAACTTTCCGTCAGCGATGTCCTGCCCTTTGATGAAGCTATCAAAGAAGAGGAATTGCTCCAAATCGTCGCCTCCGCTGAGGCGAGGAGCGAGCATCCGCTGGGCAAGGCGATCGTCACCCATGCGAAGGCACAGGACGTCGCGCTTGCGTCTTCGGAGGATTTTCGCATGACGGCAGGCAGGGGCGTCTCGGCAAAGGTCGCAGGGAGAAAACTCTTATGCGGCAGCGAGAGATACCTCGCGGAAAACGGCATCATGCCGGAAGCGTCGATGCGTGAAGCTTTGGAGCGCCTGCGCGCCGAAGGCAAGGCGCTCGTGCTCGCGGCGGAAGGGGAGAGGTGCATCGGTGCGCTCGCCCTCTCCGATACGCTGCGTCCCGAGGCGAAGGCGATGGTCGAGCGCCTGCACGCTATGGATGTGCGCACCGTACTCCTGACGGGCGACAACAAGGAAGCCGCCGCCTACTTTGCGAGCCAAGTCGGAATCGACGAGGTTCATGCGGGGCTTCTGCCCGAAGATAAGGTCGCACACGTCAGGAAACTGCAGGAAAAGGGGCGCAAGGTTCTGATGATCGGCGACGGCGTGAACGACGCACCCGCCTTGAAGTGTGCTGACGTCAGTGCGGCGATGGGCGCGATGGGAAGCGATATCGCCGTCGAAGCCGCTGACATAGCGCTGATGCGTGACGATGTTGGCGAGGTGCCCTACCTCAAGCGCCTCGCCAATGCCACGGCGACGACGATCAAGCTCAGCATAACGCTCTCAATGTGCATCAATTTCGCCGCCATCGTCCTGTCGCTCATGCAGAAGCTCAATCCTACGACGGGTGCACTCGTGCACAATGCCGGCTCGTGCTTCGTCGTCCTGATTGCGGCGCTGCTCTACGATAGGAAATTTGACTAGAGTTTTGCACATGGGATGTCGAATGAACTATACACAAAAAGAATCGTTGACAAACACGAAAGACTGTATTAAACTAGGACTAATGAAGTCATAAAAAATGAATATGACAGGGAATAGGTGTCGCAAGACTTAATAGGGAATCCGGTAGAAGCCGGAGCGGTCCCGCCACTGTAAGAGGAGTCCGCCAAGAAATACCACTGGAAAGCTTTCTGGGAAGGTTTGGCAGGGCGATGAATCTAAGCCAGGAGAACTGCCTGTTTCAACATCACCGTCGGCTTTGAGCTTTCCTCGAAGCCGGTACCTGCGAGCGATGGGTAGGGGATTTCGTCTATGAGTTTCGGGATAGATTTATCTCCGGTGCGTTTTGTCGCACCGTTTTTCTTTTCCATGAAAAATTCTGGCCGTCTGAACCTATGCTGTGGGTGCAGACGGTCTTTTTATTCGGGAGGGATAAATATATAAGACGGCATATCAAGAAGATATAGGAATTATTATCTATCTATTCTGAATATGATAGGACTATTTTGGGAAGGGCAAGGAGGCTGAATTATGTCAACAAGGAAAGAAAGGCGACTCATCGCAGGTGTTCTGTCAATGCTTACCGCAGGTGCATGGTTCTATCCAGCGACGGCGGGCGCGGCGAATGTGCCACAGGCGGCAGGGGAAGCGCAAGCGGCGGATGCCAAGGCGCAATACTATGAGACGGAGCCGATCACCGTCGAGGCGAAGCGTCCCGATTGGGAGGAAACGCTGTCGCCGGGTACGGTGACGGTCATTCGCCCCGAGGAGTTTCAGGGCGAGCAGAAGACGCTGCCCGATTTTCTCAAGATGGTGCCGGGTGTCCATGTACGTGAGGTCAACGGCAAGGGGCAGTATACGACGGTGACCGTGCGCGGCTCGACGGCAGCGCAGGTCGGCGTCTTCGTCGACGGCGTGCTGACGAACCTCGGCGGCGACGCGGCGGTCGACATCTCGACGATCCCCGTCAGCAACGTCGAGCGCATCGAAGTCTACCGCGGCTACATCCCCGCACGCTTCGGCGGCACCTTCATCGGCGGCGTCATCAACGTCGTGACGAAAAAGCCGACGGGCGCACACGGCTCGGCAGAAATCGGCCCCGGCTCCTTCGGCTCAAGGAAGGCGTCGGTCGAGATTACGGCGCCTGTCGGCTCGGGCAGTTTGCTCTTCGGATTGAATCACGAGTCGCGCGACGGGGATTTCCCGTATCACAGCTATGCGGCGGATCAGTGGTTTACGAATACGCAGGTGGGAAAGGACTACCTTGCGAATCAAAGCGAGCTGAATCAGCTTCTCGCAATGACACCGACAGAAATAGCGGCATATGAGGCTGCAAATGGCGGTTCCGGTATATGGCAAGCTACGATAGATGCCGACAGGCAGGCGCTCAGCGACAGCGAGAGCCTCGCAGAGGCGGCACGGAATGCAGAGCGCCGTCGACAATATAACGATTACAAGAATACCGATCTCCTCGTCAAATGGCAGAATAACGACTGGATGATCAAGGGAACCTACAAAACGGTCAACAGACACCTGCCCGACAGTCTCTGGGTTGATATGAAAAGTTACTACGACATGATTACGCCGGGACTGAAGGTCGATCGGGAAGATCTCTACAAACAAGACAGCCGGCGTCAGAAGATTCGCGCCTCGGAGCTCTTAGTGCAGCGCCGTTACATCGGGAAGCGCTTCGAATGGGGGTGGATGGCTGACTATCTGAACCAGAAAAAAGATTATCGCGCCGAGCACCTCTACACAGACACGACAAAAAAGTGGGATAACGTCCCCATGCGCGAGTGGAGTGAATATCGCTCGAATAAGTACAATGTGCAGCTCGATGGAACATACGAACTGGATAAACGCAATATGCTCGACTTCCAGATGAACTACTCGCACGAGCGCATGAATATACGCGGAGATGGCCTCGATAAGGTTATCGACGATGTGCAGGCGCAGATCGGTAACCTTTGGACGCAGATGCGCGATCAATTTGACCAGGACATCTTCAACATACAGATTCAGGATACGATCACGCTCGACAGGGAAAGTACATGGCAGCTGACGCCCGCCATCCGCTACAATCGCTCGAAGATCACGGGTTACAGCCGCTTCGGCAGATTCAATCCGGCAAAGACATACCATTGGATTCATCCGAAGGACGATCAGGTCGATGCGAAGGTGACATGGCAGCTTGCACTGAAAAAGAAATTCAATGACAGCTTCTCCATGCGCATGACGGGCGGCACCTATTTCCGCCTGCTCAATATGTACGAGATCGCGGGCGACGGCGCAGGCATCCTTCCCTCGCCGCGAGATTTCCGCGGCGAGAGCGCGGTGTTCCCGCAGCCGGAGGAAGGCAAGCAGTTTGACCTCAGCGCAATATGGAACGGCAAGGCGCTTGGCGCGGACAATCGGACGACGCTCACCTACTTCTGGCGCGATACGGATCGCATGCTCATGCTCTATCGCGCGGGACTTACGTATAGCTCTTATTTCAACGATGCGCGCGGCAAGGCGCACGGCATTGAGCTGCAGACGAATTTCCACTGGAAGAAGTTCGACCTTGATCTCGAGGGCACTTATCTCAAGATGAGTGCACAGCGCAAGGATTCAACGGTTCATTACGACTGGATGGACGTGCATCCGACCTTCCAGCCGGAATGGGAGGGAAATCTGCGCCTGACGTATCGTCCGACAAGCCAATGGCTCTTTTTCGGCGAGGCGCATTATCTCTCGAAGTACTACACGCATTATGCGCTTCCGACAACGAACGATGCCACTGAGCGCGAGCTTGCGGGTCGTCCGACGGAGCCGCTGACTACCGTCAACCTCGGTCTCAAGTGGTCGCCGCGCAAGGATATGACACTTTCGCTCGGCTGTAACGACGTGTTCGATCGAGGCCCGAAGCAGCGCGTCAACAGCCTGCAGCGCTTCGGCAGTGACCCGGGCAGCGTAAACATCGAGTATCCGCTGCAAGGACGCAGTTACTATATGACATTCCGCTATGAATTCTAGGGAGGGAATATTATGAAACCGCATTTTATCAAAGAGCAGCATGTGCGACTGACGGCGCTCGTCCTGGGTGGACTTCTCTACGGCTCAACTGCGTCTGCAGCAAACCTCGTCTCTACCATCCCATCCGACTACGGCAACAGCGAGATGGGGGCTGTGACAGGCTCGCGCGTGACGACGCATATCGATGCCGAAGGACATCCCGGCGTGCTGAAGAATCTGAACCGTGATCCTGCCTCCTTTGGTCTGCATCTGGCCGGCAAGAGCATGGTGTTTTTGCGCCAGTACACGTACAGTACGACGGAGCTTGAAGGGAATCTCCTCATCGATCCAAACTCCGAGGGTGCTGCAGCAGCTGTGGCGAGAGGCAAAGTCCTCGCCGTCCCGAATGCGCACGCAGCGGCAGGTACGGACACCCATATCTATGTGACGGGCTACGATCTCGGCAAGATCGGCGTCGTGCGACGTGTCGGCAACAAACTCTTTGAGAATCGTCCGGCAACCGTCGACCTCAAGGAGGACATCAAGAAATACTGCGGCTATAACTTCACGGAAACCTTCCAGAACCTTGACGAGGACAAGAACGGCGTAAAGGGCATGACCTATACGGGCGATCCCGCAAAGGCGGCGGTGCACGGCGAGGCGCTGCTCACCGTGGGGAAAAAACTCTATGTGGCGGCATCCGTCAACCCGCTCGGCGGCTATGACCCCTACGACGACGGCTTCCTCATGCAGTACGATATTCAGGATGACGGTACCCTGAAATTTGGCAGCTATACGCGCATCAGCCGCAATATCGACCAGGGCAGGCTCAACCGCTTCAACGATCATCTCCTCGTTTCGTGCATCGGCGGCTATCAGCACTACAACGGGACGGGAAACACACATTATACTGCCCTCAGCGTCGCAAAGATCGACGACAGCGGCAAATTGGTCGGCACGGAAAAGCGCAGCGTCAAACTGCCGACCGATGTGACGGCAACAGGTCAGGATATGCGCGATCTCAAGATCCTGCCCAACGGTACGGCCTATGTCATGACGTACAACCTCAGTCCGTCCGGCAGCAAAATCAGTGCGCATGTCTATCAGACGACCGTATCGAATCTGCTCTCCGATGATCCGAAGCCGTGGACCGATATTGTCGCCGTTGAGAATGAGGAAGGCTGGTTCGGCAAGCTCAATGCCGAGTACTATACGAAGCGCCTCTGGCTTGAGCTCGGCGATACGCTGCGCGCCTATGAGGATGGCGACGACACAGAGAGATACAAATGGCAGGCGAAAGATTTCTCCGACAACAAGGCATTCTCGCGCTTCAACAAGATCACGATGCTTGAGCCAGATCATGTCTATGGCGATACGGCATCCGTCGTGCTCGTGGCACCTGCGGCAGCAAACGATAAGGCTGTATGGAAGAGCGGCGCGGCACTTACGGACTCCGTCACGCAGACGCGGAACTTCGGCAGCGATGCCGTCATCAGCCTCGGCAAGGAGAAGCTCGGCGATTACAAGACGAATGTACTTGCAGGTATCTATGCTGATACGAAAGATGTTACGGTCACCACGCCTGGCACGCTGCATCTCCAAGTCGAGAACACTGTCGGCAATCCGACGGGAATCTATGCGGGCAAGGGGAAAAATGTCACGGTGAACGCCGGTGAAGTCAATATCGTCACCAAGGGATTTGCGGGCGGCAATACGCTGACGAATGCCATCCAGCTTGATGCAGCGAAGAACAAGGCTGCACAGATCATGCTCAATGCGCCCGTCAACATCTCAATGACGGGCGGTCTCGGCGGCAACGGTGTCGCTGTGCAGAAGAGCGACCGTCTCGGCGAAAAATCTTACGAGGCGAAAAAAGAGTCTTCCATTAGGATTGCCAAGGATTTGAAGATCGCGGGAGGATCAACCGACCAATGGGGTATTCCCATCAACCGTGAGAACGTATTCTCGCGCTTCAACAACGCCGGCATCCTCACGCAAGTCGAGAAGAGCAAAGTGACTGTAGACGGTAATGTGGATATGACCGTCTACGGCAACGGCGTAACGACGAATGCGAAGGACAGTAGTGTTCAGATTAGCGGCGGCTCGATCCAGGTTCCCGCTGGCATGAAATACAGCTACTATGCGCTCGGAGCTTATCAGGGCACGATCAATATGAATACGGGCGCAGACGGCGCTACACCTGGCACGCGGGATGTCCGCCTCGACGGCGACCTCTTCGCGCTGCCCACAGGTAAGCTGAATGTCGCCCTCACGACGGCGAATTCCAGACTACACGGACTCGTTGACAATGGCGGCACGGCGAGTCTCTATCTGCAGAACGGTGCTCTGTGGCAGAATGAGGGCCGCAATACGCGCTACTATCAGGATATTGAGGATGTTGGTGCAGGAACAGCGACCGGCACGGGAGCGGGAGCATCCTATATTGGCAAGAGCCGCGTCACAAACTTCCGCGGAGGTGCAACGGAGGCAGCACGCGGCGTCATCTTCCAAAAGGATGCGAATCCACTCAATATTGAAAACTACAGCGGTCACACACGTGTGCTTTTCGCTCATGAGGCAACGACACCGACGACGATACATGGCGGTGATCTCGTCATTGCACGTGCTGCTGCGAATAGCTCCATCACGTTGACGACGGATGCGACAGGATTGAATACCGAATCGAAGAAGGCAGTGGACAAGAATCTTGTGAGTGCGACGCTGAATGCACTGGCGAACAAGCTCTATTATATGGCATATACGACGAATGAACGTAATCTGACAGGCAAGACGGAAATCGCCGAGGGCCTTACGACGTCGGCGGTAAGCAGACGTGTGGAAAACATTACGTTCAACGCAGCAAATGGACAGGGGGGCTATGCTTACGCGCCCGCAGTCGATCCCAATCCGAAGCCGCAGCCCGATCCGAAGCCGCAGCCCGACCCGAAGCCGCAGCCTGATCCGAAGCCGCAGCCCGACCCGAAGCCGCAGCCTGATCCGAAGCCGCAGCCTGATCCGAAGCCGCAGCCCGACCCGAAGCCGCAGCCTGATCCGAAGCCGCAGCCTGATCCGAAGCCGCAGCCCGAACAAAGGACAGAATTCATGACGGGAATCACTGGCGGCGCTTCGGATACCGAGTATATCCAAGGCGGCGTGAAGAAGGCTGACGGCACATACGTTTTTCAGCGGACGGCGACGATCAAGACACCGACAGGCATTACGTCTTCAACGTCTTCCCCAGTCACCGTAACGATGGGAAGTGATGCGACTTTGAACATCCATGCTTCAAGGTACGGCGTCAATGCGGGCGAAAACAGCCGTGTGACCATAAGTGGCAGCCGCATTTCCATCGATATGGGAGATGTCACGAGCCGCCGCGTGATTCGCGCAGCAGCAGGTGCTATTGTTAATATCTCTTCAGGCTTTGACATCAAAGGCTCTATTGAGAACAGAGGCGGCGCCGTCACGTTGAGCGACATGGGCAAGACGAGCATGCTCGATGGTGATATCACGCAGTCGGACGGTACTCTGAATCTGAAGCTCAGAGGTGACAATTCCACGCTTCGGGGCAATATCCGTGCACGCGGCACGGTCGATATCGACCTTGCGGGAAAGAACGCCGTCTTTACGGGCAGCGTCAAAGAGCTGACACAGGCAGCAGCACTCCTGCGCGCAGCTGGGATGACAGCCGTCTCGTCAGACAGCTCATCAACGCGTAACGTCACGCTTGGCCCTACGGCGAAGTGGAATGTCACAGGAGCGTCTGACCTCACAAGCTTGAATGCACGGGGCGGCACGATTGTTCGTCAAGCGAATGGCGACTTGAATATCGTGAATTTCCAAGGCAAGGCGAAAGTCTTTTACAAGGGAAGCGCGACGGCGGACGGGACGTTGATGCTTACGCATGATGGGAAATTCACCGTGCAGAATGTGCTGGGTACAGGCAATGCCATTGCCTTCGTGACAGATGCTTTCAGCGGCAGCGATGAAGCTGACGAGAAAGTTGCAAAGTCTTTGGCGCAGCGTTTCGAATATCGCGGAGATGCAGCGAACATCGTGAAACAGAATGTCAATGGCCTGGGACTTGGCGTGACAATCGGAGACGGTATCACGAAATCCACGAAGCGTTATGCCATGCTTCTGAACACGAACGGTACGGCAGATGGCGTTATTGATATCGCAAAGACGGAATATGGCGATTATGAGACGAAGCTCATGAGCGGTGTCAAGTCGGCGATGACGGCATCGACGATGGCGTGGCGCGCTGAGGCGAACGATCTCATGAAACGCATGGGCGACCTCAGGCTCTCGCCGGAAGATGAAGGCGTCTGGGCGCGCGTCTACCGTGGCAAGTCGTCGAGCAACAAGGACAAGACAGACTTCCAGATGAACTACACGACGATCCAGGTCGGCTACGATAAGAAGGTCGGAGACGACTGGCGCGTCGGCATCGCCGGAAGCTACATGAAGGGAAGCTCCTCCTATGCGAGCGGCAATGGCAAAAACAAGGAAGGCAACTTCGGCGTCTACGGTACATGGACAGGGAAGAACGGCGAGTACGTCGACCTCATTGCGAAGATCGGCAGGCTCACAAACGAGTACACTGTCTACAACGACTTCGGTCACTACGTCAAGGGCGACTTCCACACATGGGGCGGCTCGCTCTCGGCAGAATACGGCAGGCGCATCAGCCTGAAGGGCGGCAGCTTCATCGAGCCGCAGATCGAGCTGATCTACAGCCATCTGAACGGCGTTGACTACACGGGCGACACGGACTATGTTGGCAGGAAGATGCATGTGCGCCAAGGGGCGATGAACAGCTTCGTCAGCCGCCTCGGTATCGGCTTCGGCCAGGAGACGGAGCGCGGCACATGGTTTTTGAAGGCGTCACTCTACCACGAATTTGCGGGCGACCTTTCGACGGACTACTCCGACGGCTTCACGCCGAAGAGCACGACACAGAGAGGCAGGGACACATGGGTCGGCATCCAGTTCGGCGGCACGATGAAGCTCAATGACAGGACGAGTCTCTACGGCGATTTTGAGAAGACCTTCGGCGGCGACATCAAGACCGATTGGCGCATTGACGCAGGACTTCGCTGGAGTTTCTAAAGAGTTTCATATTTTGAACGACAGCAGTTGAAATGTTGTGGGAAAACAAGAAGCCGCTTTACTTCAAGCTTCTTGTTTTCTCAATAACATGATAGTTTCTGGTCATGTGATTCGTGATTTAAAAAGAATAGGAGGCGGAAAGTATGAAGAAAGGGAGCTTTTTCAGACGGAAGCATTTGCCGCTGAGTGCGCTCGTTCTTGGCGGGTTGCTATATGCTTCGACCGCAAGCGCAGCGACGCTTGTGACGAGCATTGCGACGGACTATTCGGATGGTCAGATGGGCAGCTTGTCCGGCTCGCAGACGAATGGCTTCACGGACGATTCTCCGCAGGAGGGTGTTCTTAAGAATCTGGGCGGAGATGCATCTGTATTCAATTTTCATCAGCAGGGCACGAGCAAACTCCTGCTGAAGTACAGCTTGGGCGGTGAGACGACATATCGCCTCCTCGACCCGGATGCTCTCGGAGAATCATCCGAAGGAGCGAAGGGGAAACTGACTTCGGTGCAGAATCCTCATGCGGTGGCGGCAACAGACAACTTCATTTATGCGACGGGCTATGATCTCGGGAAGATCGGCGTCATTCGTGAAGACGGCGGCGCACTCAAGGAGCAGACGGCTACTGTCATCGATCTGAAAAATGATATCAAGCAGCATGCCGGTTATCAATTCACGGAAAGCTATACGAACAACGATACGGGAGAGACGGAGACAGGCAATCCCGCAGCTGCAAAGGTGCATGGCGAGGCGCTCCTCGTCGACGGACGCAATCTCTATGCAGCGGTCTCAGTCAATCCGACGGGCAGTTGGAACAGCTATGACGACGGCTTCCTCATGCAGTATAAGATCAAGGATGACGGCAGCCTGGAATTCGGCAGCTATACGCGCATCGGACGTAATACGGATCAAGCGCGGCTGAACAAGTTCAACGACCATATATTGCTCACGGCAATCGGCGGCAAGCAGAACAACGGTGCAGGCAATGCTTCCCATACGGAGATCAGTATTGCGCAAATAGGTACTGAGGGCAAACTATCGAGCATGGTGCAGAAGAAGGTGGAACTTCCTGCGGCTGTGAAATCGACGGGCGAAGATATGCGAGATTTGAAAGTCATGCCGAACGGCACGGCGTATGTCATGACGTACAATTTGTCGACATCTGGCGGTATTGATGCGCACGTCTATCAGACGACCGTATCGAACCTGCTCTCTGCTTCCCCGCAGGAATGGACGGAAGTGGCGTCTGCTCAAGGCATGGATGGCTATTTCGGCAAGCTTGATGCCGATCAGACCACACGGAATCTCTGGCTGGAGCTGGGCAATACGCTGCAGCGTTATGGAGACGGAGACAGTACGGCGACAGCCACTTGGCAGGCGAAAGATTTTTCTGCCAATAAGAATCATGCGAATTTCAACAAATTCCTTATGGTCAAGTCGGATCAGGTCAGCGGGAAGACGGCCTCTGTCGTACTTACGCTGCCGAAGGAACTTGGCGCTGTGACAAGGACTGCGGAAAGGAATGGAGATGCCGAATGGCTTGGTTATCCGGACATTACGGAATCTATCACAGAATCCCAAGACATTGATGCAGATACCGTTGTATCCATCGGAAAGGATAAGATTGGCAATCCCACCACAAACGTCGTAGCGGCCATCTATGCCAAGACGAATGACGTAACGATAAATGCAGATACGAATCCCCTGCAGCTTCAGGTGGAGAATACCGTAGGCAATCCAACGGGAATCTATGCTGGAGAAGGGAGCAACCTGACGCTGACAGCGGACAAGATCAATATCATCACGAAGGGTCTTGAAGGCGGCAACAGTTTGACGAATGCGATTCAGTTGGATGATTCGGCGGAGACCGGTCCGACTATGACGCTCAACGGTGATGTGAATATCTCAATGTCGGGCGGCCTTGGCGGCAACGGTGTAGCCGTTCAAATGCATGATCGCTTTGGAGAGCCGTCTGTAGGGACGGTTTCAGGTGCAGGCATCGACATCAATGGAAACCTGAAGATCGCTGGCACGGATACGGGGAAATGGGGTATCCCGCTCAATCGCGAGAACGTATTCTCGCGCTACAACAATGCCGGCATATTGACGCATACGAGCGGTTCTTATGTCAACGTCTCCGGTGACGTCGATATGACGGTCTACGGCAATGGCGTGTCGGCAGGGCGAGGCGGTGAAGGCGCTACGACGGTCACGATTGCCGGCGGCGGCAGGATTCAAGTGCCTGCCGGAACGAAGTACAGTTACTACGCTCTCGCTGCCTATGGCGGAGAGATCCGGATGAACTTGGGCGCTGATGGCAGGACGCCCGGCACGAGAGACGTACAGCTCGACGGCGACCTTTTTGCAGACAAGGACAGGGGAGGGGTGGGCGTTGCCCTCACAACAGACAAATCATGGCTGCACGGCCTCGTCGATACACAGTTCTCGAATCTTTACCTGCAAAACGGCGCGAAATGGCTCAACGAAGCACGAAACGAACGTTACTATCAGGACATAGAGGACATCGGCGCAGGTGAAGTCGTTGGTACGGGAAAAAGCAAGCGCTACATTGGCAGAAGCAATATTGGTCAATTCTTCGGCGGCACGAGTGCAGAAAAGCGCGGCATCATCTATCAGAAAGATGCGAAGCCCATCACGATGGGAAATTACAGCGGACATACGGTCGCTGTCTACGATCACGATGCGGCTGCCCCGACGACGTTTAAAGCCGGCGACATCGTCATCAACAAGGCGGTAGGTACGGAGAATGTCTTCACGCTCTTCACGGATGCGGGCGGCGTGACGGCAGCGAATCAGAACACGGTTCTCAATGCACTGGCGAACAAGCTGACGTACAAGAGCTATGCAGACGGCAAACTCTCGGGCAAGCTTTCCATCGGCGAGGGATTGACGCTTTCCTCCATCAACAAGGACATCACTTTCGCGAGTGAGAAGGGCAGCTACTCGGCAGGATCGCCGCCGACGCCTCCTTCGGGCAATGAGCAGACGACGACGGAGTTCACGAAGCGTCTCTTCGGTACGACGGATCAGGAATATGTCGATGCACATGTCAAGCAGGCGGACGGCACGTATCGCTTCACGAAGGATTCGACGATCACTTACAGGAATGGGGCAGCGATGACTCGGGGCGCGATCGCACCGAGTGCAGACGTCAAAATCGACGCGACGGGCCGCACCCTGACCGTAAAGACCGGCGGAGGGAGGGCAACCGTCAAGGAGTCGGCAGCCATCCAAAACGACAGCAAATCGCTCGACATCAAGGCCGGGACGCTGCGTCTCATCGCCAATGACACGATCTCGGCTGCCCCTTTGGGGTCCGCATGGGGCATCCGCACAGCGGGCGGCACGACGAATATTTCCGGCATGACAGAGATTGACGTCAGCGGTACGAAGGTCAGTAAGGCGGTGCAGGCGTTCAATGGCACAGTGACGCTTGACGGCTTGACGGCGGCGACGAATGACGCTGCCGAGGATGCGGCGTCCCTCGACGCGCGGAACAGCGGCAGGATCAATGTCAACATCGAAGATGACGTTGAAGGCGACAGCACGGTCAAGCTGAGCGGCAACATTGTTGCGCACGATGCAGGAAGCCGCGTCGATGCGGCACTCACGGGAGCCGACTCCTATCTGAAAGGACTTGCTTTTGGCAGCGGTACGCTCAACCTGTGGTTGAAGAACGGCGCAGCATGGCATAATGCGAATCGGAGCACTGTGCTGCCGACGGGGTACGCAGGCGGACGCATCGCGAAGCTGACTGGCGGCGATTCGGCGGCAGAGGCGGGCGTGATTTTCCAGAACGATGCGAAGGATATCACGATTGGAGATTACAGCGGCTATACGCGTGTATTCTACAAGCACGATGCGTCTGCGCCGAAAAACATCATCGGCGGCGCACTGCGCATCGCGCGCTCAGAGGCGGACAGCGGCGTCACGCTGACGACGGATCATGCGGGACTCGCTATGGATTCGACGGATGAAGATGATGTGAAGCTTGTTGATGAGACACTGAATGCGCTTGCAAACAAGCTCTGGTATGATGCGTACAAGACGAACGAGCGCAATCTCACAGGCAAGGTGGAGATCGCTGAGGGTCTGACCACGGCGTCTGCGAGCAAGCGCATTGAGAACATCACATTCGACCAGGCGACGGGGCAAGGCGGCTATACACCAGCGGCGGCAGGACAGACGACGACGGAGTTCACCACGCAGCTGACGGGTGACGAAGACAAGGATGAGGAATACGTCGATGCAAGGGTTCGTCAGGACGATGACAGCTATCGGTTCACGAAGGATTCGACGATTGCCTATCAAAACAATTCGCCTTCAAGAAGCGGCGCGATTCTTTCCAAAAAGAATCTGAATATCGACGCTTCGGATCATGTGCTGACGATCAAGACCGGCGGCGAGAGCGACAGAGTCACGGAATCTGCCGGCATCTGCCTCGCGCCCAAGAAGAAGGTCAATATCAAAGCAGGCACGCTTCGCTTGTTTGTGAACGATGAAAATTCTGCTGGCCCACTGAAAATGGCGTATGGCATCAAGGGTGATAAGGGGACACTCACCACTTCCGGCATGACCGAGATGGATGTTGGCGGTTCGGAAGTCAGCCATGGCGTCCATGCTTATATGGATGATGCCATGACACTGGACGGTCTCAGCGTCAAGGTGAACAAGGCGGCTGCGGATGCGGCGGCTCTCTATGCCGGCTATACGGGACGTCTCGGCATCAATGTCAAAGACGGTGCGGCAGGCAGCAGCGCCGTCCGCCTCGACGGAAACGTCGTCTCGCAGGATATGCAGAGCCGTATCGATGTCGCGCTTACAAACTCTTCATCGTACATCAAGGGTCTTGCCTACGGTGACGGCACACTCAACATGTGGCTGCAGAACGGCGCCGTATGGCGCAACGTGAACCAGGGCGCGGCGTTGCCGAAAGCCTATTGGGGCAGCCGCATCACCACGCTTGTCGGCGGCGCTTCGCCCGAGCGTGCGGGAATGATTTTCCAGAACGAGGCCAATACCATCGCTGTCGATCAGTACAGCGGCTACATGCGCGCGTTCTACGGGCATGACGCTGCCAATCCAAAGAAGGTCATCGGCGGTGCGCTGCTGATCGGCCATGCGAAGACGGGCAGCGGCATTACCATGACGACGGACAGCACGGGTTTGAATACAGCTGCCGGAGCATCTGCAGCCGAAAAGAAACTCGTGGATGAGACGCTCGGCGCACTGGCGAACAAACTTTGGTATCGTGCTTACAAGGACGGCGAGCGGAATCTTACGGGCAAGGTAGAAATCGCCGAAGGACTTACGGCGTCGTCTGCAAGCAAGCGCATTGAAAATATCGCGTTTGACGAGAATACCGGCAAGGGCGTTTACGGTACGCCGACTGCGCCCGGACAAGCGAAGACCGAGTTCACCACGGGCATCACAGGCGAGGCTTCACGAGATGTCGAATATACGGATGCCGGTGTACGTCAGGAAGACGGAAGTTACGTCTTTACGAAAGATACGAAGATCACGGCGGGAGAGACCGAGATCAAGGCCGGTGCGTGGCTGACCACATTCAGCGCAGCAATCTCGAATTCCGACGTAAAGACCCCTGTAAACATTGACCTCAAGGGCAAGAACCTCACGGTCAATACGAAGACCGATATCAGCACGGTGGGCATCACTGCGATTGGCAACGGGGCGCAGCTGAATATCGAGAACGCCGGCGCGATTACCGTCAATGCAGAAAATACGGGCGGTTCTCAGACAGCGGCGGTCTATGCCAACAGCGGCGGCAAGGTTCATATCAAAAACGGCGGCGGAGACCTTGAATCCAAGGTTCTCAAGGTGCGCGCCAACAATGTGAATACGAAGACGAACGTCGCCGTCATCAAGACGATGAACGGCGTGCCGGGCGCCGAGTCCAATATCACGATTGATGGACTCGTCGATGTCCTAGCGGAAGGCAACAAGGACAAGAACAGCGGTGCGAACGAAGCCGTTAGTGCCGTTGCCTCTACTATCGACATCGGCGGCGGCACGATCAAGACAGTCGGCGACACGTGGGCGGCGATTCGCGCCTATGGCGAATTCGTCACACAGAATACCGGCGTGGTCAATTTTAACGTCACGAAAGACGCATCCGGCATGGCGACCGGAGCCGGTAAGAACCGTGCCATCATCGAGGGCGATTTCTCCACGAACGGCGGCATGGGCACGAAGGGGCGCATCAGCGTCGGTCTCTCTACGCCCGAATCGTACTGGCACGGCAACTATGTCGATACGCACGGTTACGGCGTGACGCAGGGGCAATATGGCAGCGTCAACCTCTTCATGAAGAACGGATCCCATTGGAAGGGTTTTGCGAGCGGCGTTATGAACGTCGAGATGTCGGGTGCTGATACGAAGTGGACCGGCTTCAACATCGAAGACAATATGAAGCTTACGCTCAAGGACGGCGCGACATGGTACAATGCCGTCACCCCTGAGCAGAAGGGGTGGAAGGACGTCGCCGCCATCAGTCGGGTGAAAAACTTCAGCGGCAGCGGCGGCTTCATCGACATGACAGGCATGAATCGCTTCCTCGGTCTTGGTGACAGTCTCGACCAGACCGGCGTCCCAGGCGCCGCGGTACAGGGAAAATGCTCGGCCATCATTGAGAAGGGGGTCGGCGAAACGGGTAACCTCGAAATCGAGGAGTTCAGCGGCGATACGACCGTGCGCTACCGTCACGATGCCGCAGCGCCGACGACGGTCTATGGCGGCACGACCACCATCAAGAAAGCCGCGGCAGGCAGCAAGATCACGATGCTGACGGACAATGCCGGCCTCAATACAGAATCGACCAAGGCGGCGGATGTGAACCTCGTGAGCGCGACGCTGGATTCCCTTGCAAAGAAGCTCTGGTACGACGCCTACAAGACGAACGAGCGCAATCTCACGGGAAGGGCGACCATCGCTGAAGGTCTTACGGCATCGTCTGCAACGAAGCGCATCGAGAATATCACGTTCGACAAGACGACAGGGCAGGGCGGTTATGTTTATACGCCGCAGGCAGAAATATCGACCGACCCGATCACGAAGTCGGAGACGTTGACCTATGATCGTCAGGCGCTTGCAACACAGCCGAACGCGAAAGGCGGGACGGTTGTATCGGCACTCTATACGGACAATACGGCCTATGATAAGCAGCATCCGATGCTGGTCGATATGAACGGGCACAGCTTAAATATTGAAGCGAACAGCACAGTCAAGATTGCTGATGCAGTCTATATCGGCAGCAACAAGCATGTGAAAATCGTGAACAGTGGTGCAGGAAAGACGCTGACCGTCAGGGCCACGAATACGGATACGCGTGCCGCCAACGGCATCTATGCAGATGCGAATGCCAGCCTGCAGATTGATGCTCCCGTCAAGATCGAAGAAGTTCATACCAAAGGGTATAATGCGACAGCGATACAGACAACGAGCACGATCGGTACGAAGAGCAGTGTTGCCATCAATGGCGATCTTACGGTCGGTTCCGTTCGGGCGGATCGCGTGGACACTAAAAAACATCTTGCGGATGATGGACGCAACCTGGCGGCTTTGCAGACGACGGGTGATGAAACTTCCATCACGGTAAAAGGCAATGTTGATATCCAAAACATCAAGGGCAGCGTGTTGAAGGCGGTCGGAGCGAACAGTCTCATCGATGTTGGCGGCGGTACGATTTCAGCTGCCGAGGATGGCGACCACACGAAACAGTACTATGCTGTGCATGCTGAAAAGGGTACGGTGAATATCAACAGCCCCGCAGGCGTCAGCGGAAACCGGAAGACAAATATCACGGGCGATATGTATGTCACGCATGAATATGGCAAGAAAACCGTCGAGTACAGCGGCGGGCAGCTTGTGGACTTCGCCTCGAAAGGCGTGTTGAATGCGTCGTTGACGACGGTGGACTCTTCATGGACGGGAGCAGCGACATACGATGTCAATCGGACGGACTTCCAGAAGGGAGGCTTTTTGGCGCATGATGTTGGTCAGTTCAACTTGACCCTACGGAATAGTGCGCTCTGGACGAATGAACTGAGATCCAGTGCTGCGGACGCATGGAAGGGAAGCCACGTCACACATCTGACGGGCGGTTCATCGGAAGATCGTGCCGGGGTGATCTTCCAAAAGAATGACAAGGACATCACAATCGATGACTATATCGGTTATATGAAGATTCTCTTTGCGCATGACACAGCTGCACCGACGCAGATGAAGGGCGGCAATGTCGTCATCAACAAGGCGGCAGGGGGAAGCCGAGTCACACTGCGCACGGACAGCAACGGTCTTCGTACGGACTCGACGCTCATCGAAGATAAGAATCTCGTGAGTGCGACGCTGAACGCCCTCGCGAACAAGCTCTATTATACAGCGTATAAGAACGGTGAGAAGAGCCTGAGCGGCAAGGTGGAAATTGCTGAGGGGCTTACTTCGTCTGCCGCAGCGAAGCGCATTGAGGACATCACGTTTGACGCTGCGACGGGCAGAGGCGGCTACTCGTATACGCCGCTGCTCCCTCCGCCGCCATCGCAGACACAGAGCGATTTCACGACCGCCATCAACGGTGAGGAGACGCACGACACCGTATATGCAAACGCAGGTGTCCGCAGGTCGGATGGGCGCTATATCTTTACAAAAGACTCCACGATTACGACAGGCAAGGACATGATCGCAGCAGGCGCATGGATGAGCAATATCAGCGCGGCAATCTCAAGCGCCAATACGGGAAAGACGCTTGATGTCGATCTGGGCGGTAAGAACCTCGCCGTCAAGACGAAGACGGATGTCAGTACGACGGGCATCTCCGCCATCGGTAAGGGCTCCAAGGTTGACATCAAGAACGCTGGTACCATCTCCATCGATGCGGAGAGCACGAACTATGGACAGACAGCGACGCTCTTTGTCAACGGCGGCGGTGCGATCCATATCGCTAACGGCGGCGGCAATCTTGAGGACAAGGTGCTCAAGGTTCGTGCAAACGGGAACTATAAGACGAACGTCGCCGTCATCAAGTCGATGAATGGCGTGACGGGCGCTGAATCGAACATCACCATCGACGGTCTTGTCGACGTGCTCGCGGACGGAAACGACGCAGCAAATGGCAAGGGTGCGAACGAAGCGGTCAGCGCTGTCGCCTCGACCATCAACATCGGCGGCGGCACGATCAAGGCTGTAAACGGTGCATGGGCGGCGATCCGCGCCTACGGCGAGTTTGTATCGGACAACTATGGCACGGTCAACTTCAACGTCACAAAGGACGCCGGCGGTCTCGCGAACGGTGCTGGCACGAATCGCGCCGTCATCGAAGGCGATATCGTCACGAACGGCGGCATGGGTACGAAGGGGCGCGTTTCCGTCGGGCTTTCGACGGCAGACTCGCACTGGATTGGCAACTATGCCGATACGCGCGGCTACGGCGTGACGCCGGGGCAGCTCGGCGCCGTCAACCTCTTCATGAAGAACGGCTCCTATTGGAAGGGTTTTGCCAACGGCTCCATGAAGGTGGAGATGAGCGGTGCGGGCACGACGTGGACAGGCTTCCATATCGGCGAAAACCTGCAGCTCAAGCTCGCTAACGGCGCCATCTGGCACAACGCCATCACGCCGGAGCAGAAGGATCAGGACAGTAAGTCGGCAATCAGTAGGGTCAAGTACTTCACGGGCAGCGGCGGCTTCATCGACATGACAGGGACATACCGCTTCCTCGCATCAAGCAACAGCCTCTCCGGCGCACCCGTACAGACGGGATCGTCTGCAATCGAAGAAAAGGGTCTGGGCGAGACGGGTGACCTTACGATTGACAGCTACAGCGGCAATACGAAGGTACTCTATCGCCATGATGCCACGATGCCGACGACGGTTTACGGCGGTAGGCTCATGATCAAGAAAGCGGAGGCGAACAGCGCCATTACTCTGACGACGGACAACGCCGGACTCAATACGGAATCGACGAAGGCAACGGACAAGAACCTCGTGAGCCAGACGCTGAACTCCCTTGCGAACAAGCTCTGGTACGACGCGTACAAGGAGAGCGAGCGCAACCTCACAGGCAAGGCGGAGATCGCCGAAGGCCTCACGACATCGTCTGCAAGTAAGCGGTTGGAGAACATCACGTTCGATGAAGCGACGGGTCAAGGCGCCTACAAGTACACGCCGGCGGAGGATCCGAAACCAGATCCGAAGCCAGATCCGAAGCCGGATCCGAAACCAGATCCGAAACCAGATCCGAAGCCGGATCCGAAGCCGGATCCGAAACCGGATCCGAAGCCGGATCCGAAACCAGATCCGAAACCAGATCCGAAGCCGGATCCGAAACCAGATCCCAAGCCAGATCCGAAACCGAATCCGAAGCCGAATCCCAAGCCCAATCCGAAACCGAATCCGGATTCGAAGATTGAATACGGTGACTATGAGACGAAGCTTATGAGCGGCGTCAAATCGGCGATGACGGCATCGACGATGGCGTGGCGTGCCGAGGCGAACGATCTCATGAAGCGCATGGGCGATCTCAGGCTCTCGCCAGAAGGTGAGGGAATCTGGGCGCGTGTCTACCGCGGCAAGTCGTCGAGTAACAAGGACAAGATGAACTTCCAGATGAACTACACGACGATTCAGGTCGGCTACGACAAGAAGGTTGGAGACGACTGGCGTGTCGGGGTTGCCGGAAGCTACATGAAGGGAAGCTCCTCCTATGTGAGCGGTAATGGTACGAACAAGGAAGGTAATCTCGGTATCTATGGCACATGGACAGGCAAGAACGGTGAATATGTCGACATCATTGCGAAGATCGGCAGGCTCACGAACGAGTACACCGTCTACAATGATTTCGGTCACTATGTCAAGGGTGATTTCCACACATGGGGCGGATCGCTCTCGGCAGAATACGGCAGGCGCATCAGTCTGAAGGGCGGCAGCTTCATCGAACCGCAGATCGAGCTGATCTACAGCCATCTGAACGGTGTCAACTATACAGGTGAAACGGACTATGCTGGGCAGAAAATGTATGTGCGTCAAGGCGCGATGAACAGCTTCGTTGGCCGCCTCGGCGTCGGCTTCGGACAGGAGACGGAGCGTAGCACGTGGTTCCTGAAGGCGTCGCTCTATCATGAATTCGCGGGAGACCTCTCGACGGACTACTCCGACGGGTCTAGCCCATGGAAGACGACGCATCAGGACGGCAAGGACACCTGGGTTGGCATTCAGCTCGGCGGTACGACAAAATTGGGTGACAGGACGAGTCTCTACGGCACGTTCGAGAAGACCTTCGGCGGCGATATCAAGACGAATTGGCGCGTCGATGCGGGACTTCGTTGGAGCTTCTAAGGAATCCGCCGAAAGGAAGGACGAAAGAATGGAGGAGAATGGCGCCGCCGTAGGAACGGCATAAAAGAAAAAGAAGCGAAAAGCAGGGATTCTGCACGAAAAAGATTTCGTGCAGAATCCCTGTTATACTTTTGGAAGGAGCCGACATAAGAGGTCCGAGCTTATGTGCGGCTCCTTCTTCCTCCCCTCCAGATTCTTGACGTTGGATGTTCGTCTATGATAGACTGAACTTGCCATGTTTTTCAAAATGAAGGAATTTTTCAGACGATAATGAATCAGGAGATTTTATGCTGGAACTGGTGAATATATCGAATGCAGGCTGCGATATAGAGAACTTGCTGCAAAATAAAACGGAGGCCCTCCATGAATTCATTCAGCGCTACGGACTCGATGGCATCGAATTCATGCTCTGTGCGCCGTGGGATCGAGCGATGTATCCGCCCACGTATATCAAGGGCGTACATCTCCTTTTCTGGCCGTCGTGGCTGGATTTTTGGCGCGGGGATAAAGCTGCGCTCCTTGCAGAGTTCGGCACGGAGGAAAATATTCGCGCCTACTACGGCTCTCTTGATGTTGATGACTGGGTGGAATCGTGGAAAGAGAATCTGCGCCAAGCGGCGACTTGTCGGCCGCAGTATCTCGTCTTTCATGTCGCGCACAATGTGACATCGGAGATGTATACGCGCGAGTTCGCTCATACCGATGAGGAGGTCATCGAAGGGACGATCGATCTTGTCAATGAGATCGCAGCTGAGATACCGCAGGGAACGCGCCTGCTCTTTGAAAATCTCTGGTGGCCAGGGTTGACCTTTCAAAAGCCGCAGCTCGCGAGTGCGCTTTTGGAGCGCGTTTCCCATGCGGACACGGGCTTTATGCTTGATGTCGGGCATCTGATGAATACGAATGTCGATCTCACGAGCGAGGAAGATGGTGTACGCTATGTGAAGGAGATTTATCAAAACCTTGGTGAACTTGGCAAGCGAATCTACGGCGTGCATCTTCATCAATCGCTTTCGGGAAGTTATACGAAGCGCATGATGGAGGAGCATGCGGGCGAGCATCGCAGCCTGTCTTGGCAAGAAGCCATGGAATACGTCCTGCAGGTCGACCGCCATCAGCCATTTCAGACGGATGCGGCGCGGCGCATCGTCGATCTTATCTACCCTGACTATCTTGTGCACGAGTTCATACAGCGCTCGCGTACCGATTGGGAAGAAAAGCTGCAAACACAGCAAGAAGCTTTGCGGAATACGATTTCATAGAAACTGAATGTGTCTGTGCTTCCTTAAAGATCAGAGGTGCATACATTCATACATTCTGATATTCCTACTTGACAAGAGCATTGTTCAATGCTACGCTATTTTTTAGAAATCGATAAAACTTCATACAGATTGGATCAGGTGTCGCAAGACTTAATAGGGAATCCGGTATATGCCGGAGCGGTCCCGCCACTGTAGCAGCGAGCCGGTCTGCACGAGAGAATTTTGTGTTTCTTGAGATGGTCACTGAGGAGTCAATCCTTGGGAAGGCGCAGACAGGTGATGAACTGAAGCCAGGAGAACTGCCTGATCGACAGTCACCGTTTGACCTGCGAGCGATGGGGAGGAGATTTTCGGCAACGTATTTGCCTTTGGTCAAAGCGGCTTTTGCGATGCCGTTGTGATGGGAGTGCGCCCTTTCTGCGATGCAGGGAGGGCTTTTTTGTGTAGAAATGGGAATGTGTACTATTCTTGGTATTTATCCGTCGATAAAGCAAGAGCGGCGGCTGAATATAAATTTGTCTGTGGACAGAGTTTTAGGAGGAGATTGAAATGGGAAGAACAGGGTCGAGGAAGAAACTCGGCGCGACGGTGGCGGCGACACTTATGTTCACTGCTTTGTATCCTGTGGGAGGACAGGCGTTTGCTGCAGAATCGGAGTCGACGCAGGACGCCGTATCGGAGCATTCGCTCGACGAGACGGTCGTCACGGCGACGCGTACGCCAGTGCAAGAGCTCAAGGCGAATGCAAACATCACGGTCATCACGGGAAAGGATATAGAAAAGCGCCACTATACGGATCTGACGCAGGCTCTGCGCGATGTCCCGGGCGTCACGGTCAATGAGTATGCGCCGGCAGGGTATAATAACACCAATAAACTTTCAATCAATGGTTCTGATGCTGTCGTTGTTTTAGTCGATGGCGTGCGGCAAAATTATGCCGGCGGTGCGGGGGTGTCCTTGACATCGGCGCTGAAGGATCTCAGCGGCATTGACCGCATCGAAGTGCTGCACGGCTCGGCATCTACGCTCTATGGTTCGGATGCCAAGGGCGGCGTCATCAACATTATCACGAAGAAGGCGAAGAACGCGAAGGCGAAGGTCAGAGCCGCCTATGGCAGTTTCGGTAAGCAGCTTTACGGCATCGCCTACGAAGGCAGTGAGAATGGTCTTGATTGGCGGCTCAAATATCAGAAGGATAAGAGCAACGATTTCAAAGACGGGCATGGCAATAAAACCCCGTCTGCACAGAATGATGATTCGGTCAACGTGCATCTCGGCAAACAACTGAGCAAGGCATCCTATCTGGCATTCAATCTGCGCACCTATCAAGATGAGAGCCGTTACTTCAACGTATATGGGTGGCCTGCTCCAAAGATTGAGGATGTAGATGTCCATCACATCGCCGGCGATCTGCGTTGGGAGATTCAGATGGACGATACAACGAAAAACCAGATGATCTATGGTCGCAGCAAATATGATTATACGATAGGTAGCTCTGGCTCTACTATTTGGACGACGAAATTTAGCGATCAGTTGGATAAGCAAATCGGCGATCATACGTTGACGGTTGGCTTTGATTTTACAAAGGATGATACCCAGGGAAGCTCGCTGACAAATACCGGTCTGATAAATCGCTCCTTCTATTTGCAGGATCAGTGGAATATCCTACCTGTATTGAATCTCACGGCAGGCATTCGTCATGACAGCAGTTCCGGCTTTGGCAGCCATACAAGTCCGAGCGTCAGCCTTGGCTATGACATCACGCCGAAGACACACGCGTATGTGTCTTACAGTGGATATTTTTTAACACCGACACCGTATCAGCTCTATGCAAAGAATACATGGGGCGGTTCTGTTGATCCTGGAAATCCGAATCTTAAAGCAGAGTCGGGTAATACACAGGAGATCGGCATTGCTCATGACTTTGGCAAAGGACTGATCGCCACAGCACATTATTATCGTCGTCACTCCAAAGATCGTATCGGTTGGAGCACAAATAAATATCAAAATGTCGGTGATGAGGATGCGCATGGCTGGGATCTGCAGCTTGCGAAGCGCTTTGACTCGCATGTGAGCGTACGTCTTGGTTATACGAATACGCATGTTGATGCGACTGAGTCGCGCGAAGCAAATGTTGATGGTTATCTGCCGAAGCATCAGTGGAATATTGGTGTAGACTATCGCAATCGTGCGTTTGATTCCTCGCTTTTGGTGCGCGGCGTCTTTGATCTTAAGGGGAAAGATGTCAGCGGTTATGACTTTTTCCCTGCCAAGAACTATTGGGTCGTTGATCTCGGCATGAACTACAAGGTCATGGACACGACGAGGATTTATCTCAAGATCAATAATCTCTTCAATCAGTTCTATGCCGAGCAGTCTGCTGCAGATCCTACCCATCCTGAACGCTGGTATACGGCTCCGGGACGCAGCTTTGTCGTCGGTGTGGAGCATAGTTTCTAATCATTAAAAAGTGTCAAGCATATACCTTACGTCTATTCATATCGTCTGATTTATGGTATGGTAAGCCACACAAAAAAATGTCCAATTCGTGGATGTTGTGCGCCGCCATTACATGAAACCAGCAATCAGCCGGTGCACGTTGGGTTTGACCTGGCAGCCACGTCGAGGGAAAAGCGAACGAATCTATAAAAAGGAGCATCTGCGCGGGAAAATCCCTGCAGATGCTCCTTTTTGTTTTGTGGTTACATGCCGCCGTTCTTCAATATGCCGAAGAGCACGCCGAGCACGCCGGAGGCGGCGAGAATCGTGATGACGCCATATTTGTAGTGCATGGCGATCAGGGCGAAGGCGATGATGACGATGCTGCTCCATTCGGTCGCATCAAAACTTGTGGGAAGGCTCTCCGTGTTCCAGACGGCGAGCAGGATGAAGTCGATCGCCGCGCCGCAAATGAGAGCGATGACGGCGGGGCGCAGACCGTTCAGTATGCCGCGGATCGAGCCGATGTCGCCATACTTGAAGAAGAGCTTGGCGAGTGCGATGCCGAGGATCAGCGACGGGAAGGCGAAGCCCGCTGTCGCCGCGACGGCGCCCCAGGTGCCCGCGACTTTCATGCCCGCGAAGGTTGCGGCGTTGATGCCGATGGGACCGGGCGTCATCTGTGAGATCGTGAAGATGTCGATGAACTGGGCAAGCGTCAGCCAGCCGCGCTCATCGACGACGGCAGCTTGGATGAGCGGCATGGAAGCGTAGCCGCCGCCGACGCAGAAGATGCTGACCTTGGCAAACTCGAAGAAAAGCTGAAGATATATCATGATCGTGCCCCCTCAGCCGAATTTCCTGTCCTGCATGAGGACGAGGCCGATGATGCCGTCGATGATGATGAGCAGCATGATGTTGACATCGAAGAACACGTTGGCGACGAAAGTCGCGAGGATGATCGCCATGGGCAGCAGGAGGCGCGTTTTCGCCTGCTTGATGAAGAGGTCGATGGCGACCTTTAGGATGAGAGCTGTCGCGCCGCACTGCATACCTTTCAATGCGAGTTGCACCGTCGGATTGCTGGCAAAAGCGTCGTAGCAGCGAGCGATGACAGAAAGCGTGATGAGGGGCGGCAGCACCGTTGCGAGGAGCGCCGTCAAGGAGCCTGCGAGTCCCGCCATGCGGTAGCCGAGGATGATGCAGGCGTTGACGGCGACGATGCCCGGCATGGATTGCGCGATGGCGACCATGTCGAGAGCCTCCTTGTCGTCAATCCAGCCGTATTCATCGACGTACTTCGCCTTCAACAGTGGGATGATGACGAAACCGCCGCCGATGGTGACGGCACTGATGATGAAGGTGGAAGAAAAGAGCTTCCAGTAAAAATGCTTGGCATCACGAGGCGATGCCGGAACTTCTGTCTGCTTCATTGGGATTGCTCCTTTTTGAGGATCAGTCAGTTTCTGGCAAATGCAGTGCGAAATAATCGCAAAGCCTGCATTTTAGTGTGTGAGTTCTATACAAAAAGAGCTGCCGTTTCCGACAGCTCTAGGTTCTCGCATGGAGCGGGCAATGGGAGTCGAACCCACCTCTAAAGCTTGGGAAGCTTTCATTCTACCGATGAACTATGCCCGCGAACGTTACGCAGGATATTGTATCATAGATTGATGAGCGTGGCAAGGGGGAGTTTCAGAGGGCTTCGCCGCGTGCGGACTGCGCCCCGCTTTACGACTGCGTGGCTGCGCCTGGGATGCCGCTGAAGCCCGCGGGAGTCGTGGGCGCGGGCAAGGGCTTGATGACGATGTCGAGACGGTCGCCGTTCTTGATGGGGTCGGTGAAGACGACGGGACGGCGGTTGACGAAGATGGAGACGCTGACGCGGCTCGTGGCGGGCGGCGGCTCAAAGCCGACAGCGAGCAGAGCTTCGTTGACGGTCGTCGCCTTTTTTTCGGAAATTCTGTAGTAGACGGCGCTGCCGTCTTCGAGGTAGGTGCCGGGCGACGCCTTGTGACCGTTGACCTCAAGTTCCAGGGAGGCGGAGGGAATTTCGTACTCCTGATCGTTGTAGATGATGGTGACGGCGGACTGCAGGCGCGAGATGTCGAGCACGTCGCTGAGCTTTGGCTCTGCCGTCATTTGATATTCGATGCGATCGCCTTCATGAATCGGCTCGGAGATCGTTGCGGGCGCGTCGTTCAGCAGAATTTCGGGTGATACGACGTACTGCGCGGTGTTGTCATTGAGCGTGTAGCGGATCTTGCGGCCCGTCGGTGGGTAGCCGGCGGCTTTCAGAGCCTCGCCCAAGGTGCGCGGCTCCTTGCTCTCGACGATGTCGTTGTCGGCGAGCAGTCGATCAGGAGCGGCGGCTTCGCCGTTGACGTAGGCGGCCTGGTGGATGTGCGTCTCCTTGCCGTTGATTTCCAGCGGGAAGTCCGGCTCGATTTGCAGGAGGTCGGCGAGGCGCACTTCGGGCGTCTCGCCGTCCTTGCCGTGCGCGACGGTGATGCGGCAGCCCGCCTTGACGAGGGCGTCGAGCGTCGTGTCCTCTCCGTCGAGCTTCAGGATCGCCATGGAAGGAAGCGAGCCAGGGAAGAATTTCTTCTCGCCGTTGACTGTGACCATGAGGCCGAGTCCGGGACGACCGTTGTATTTCTTGAGCTGAATGCCGGCATTCAGAAGGGCGTCAGAGACGGTGAGGTCGCGGAAATTGAAGAGATTGATTTCCTGCTCATTGACATAGACGGAGAGAAAGTGCAGCAGGTTGATCGAGGCGATCTTCAGGATGCCCAAAGGGGTGACTGCATCGGGCGTTTGCAGTTCTGCTGGGATGGCCTCGACGCCGATGACACTTTCAGGATGGCGCACGGCGACGCGATTCTCTGGCACGGAGAGTGCCTTGGCGACGAGCGCGGCAAGTCCTGGTGTCTGCGATCCGCCGCCAACGAGCATGACAGCCTGCGGCGAGTCACCGTTGAGTTCGAGCACCTGGCGTGCGATGGAGTCGGCAAGGTTCTGGATATTCGGCATGATCGGTCCGATGACGTCGGAGGGGCCGAGGTCGTATTCCGTGCCGAGGATGTCGGTGAATTTCGATTCTCGCCCGGCGGAGGCGTTGCGCTTGACGTCTTCCGCCACGTTGAAGTCGAGGAGGTAGCGCTGGCTGATGGCCTCGGTGATCTCATCGCCCGCTAGAGGAACCATGCCGTAGGCGATGATGGAGCCGTTCTTCGTGATGGCGACGTCGGACGTACCTGCGCCGATGTCGACGAGCACGAGGTTTAGGTGACGCATCGTCGGCGGGATGAGGACGTTGATGGCGGCGATCGGCTCTAAGGTAAGCGCGTGCATCTCAAGGCCGACGTCCCGCAGAGCCGACTGCATGGAATCGATGACCTGGCGCGGCAAGAAGGTAGCGATGACGGTCGCTCTGGCGATTTTGCCGCGCTGACCGACGAGGCTCTTCAAGGGGATGTCATCGAGCGTGTACTGGATCGTACTATAGCCGACGCAATAGTAACGACCGGGGTCTTCGATGTCCTTGGAACTGGCGAGTTTCGCCTGCGCTGCCTGCACGCCCGAGAAGTCGAGGGCGCGCTGCTGCTCGTCGGTGATGACGCCGTTGATCTCGACGGAGGCTTCAGCGGTCATGGTGTAGAGGGCGCGGCCAGCAGCGGCGACGGAAGCGGACTTCAAAGGTCCCGTCGTCTTTTCCAGCTCGCGCTTGACCTCGCGGATGAGGTCGGCGACCTGCGGCACGTCGTGAATCTGGCCGTCGAGCATGGCGCGCGTCTTGTGCTCGCGGCGCACAGTCGCGAGGATGCGCATTTGCTCGTTGTCGAGTTTTTCAGCGACGATGCCGATGATGCTGCGCGTGCCGATGTCGAGCGCGAAGATCGGCTCGCCGTGCGGCTTCTTCTTCGTTCTTGCAGTCGAGGGTTCGGCAGTATTCTTTTTGGCGGTGCGCTTCGTCGTCTTCTTGGTGGCAGCTTTCGTGCCCTTGGCGCGCGTGCTCCTCGTCGCCGTCTTGGCGGCGGGCTTCCTGCCGCGTTTTTTGGCGGCGGGTTTTGCCGTATCGATAGGCGCTTCATCTGCAGCGTTGTTCGCTTCTTCCTTTGCGACGACCGCTACCGTATCGTTTGCATTGGCAGCGGTTTCTTCTCGTGTCTTTGCCGCATCCGGTGCGGAGAGTGCAGAGGTCTGCGTCCCCGCGGTTTCCGTTTCGTTTGGAAGGACACTCTCGCCTGAGGCGGCTTCGGAAACAATGGCTTCCGTGGCGAGACCTTTCAGTTCTTTTGTTTTCGCCGAGGTCTTTCTTGTTCTAGGCATCGAATGACTCCTTTGCTCGTCTCGCTTCCGCACGGCGCAGACATTTGTCGGCGCTTCTCCTGTGCCTTTCATGAGAAACTACACGCACAGACGTCCACTTTGTGGACATTGTGCGCCGCCCTTACATGAAAGAGCCAATCCGTCTGCGCCCTTTGGGCTTGCCTTCTTGGACTTTCATAGTAAACTTTCTGGACATATGTTCAGCCGCCGCGCGAAGCAGCACGAGTCATGTTCTTGCCCGGTTCCTGCGACAGCGCACCAAAGAGGCACATTGTACATATGTCCACACGCCTTACATGAAAGAGCCAATCAGTCTGCGCCCTTTGGGCTTGACTTCTTGGACTTTCATAGTAATTTAAATTGCGGAAATGGATTTATTGAGGTTTTATAGAAGGTTAATTCTCTTATTTCGCGAATACTATAAAAGAATCCTGTTTCTTGCAGGAAATTTTCTACAAATTATTTGAATGGAGAGAAGGGATCCTATGACGGGCAATCGAGAAGTCATTACGGGAAGCGACTTCAAACGCATGTTGAGTGGCGCTTACGGGGAGTTTCTTCTGGAATATGAGGGCATTGACGCGCTTTCAAGAAAGAGACAGGGGGAGCGCTCGGCGCTTCCAGGCACGCATGTGCTGCGCACGATGGGTGCGGCGGTCATGCCGCTCGTCGACGTGAAGGATGAGAGTATCGGCGGCCTTGCAAGGCGTGTGGCGAGCGCGGCGGTGCTTGGAGCGCGCGGTACGTCGGGTGTCGTGCTCGCACAGCTCCTGCGCGGCATCGCGAAGGGGCTGTCGGGAAAGAATGACGCGACTTCGTCAGAATTCGGCAAGGCGTTCCAGTACGGCATTCTCTACGCGCAGCGCGTACTGCCTCCGACAGTGGAAACGGTGCTTGTCGCCGCCGCCAAGGCAGTGGCGAAGGGCGCGTACCATGCGGTGCGCGCAAATCTTCCGATCGCAGAGATCCTGCAGACGGCGATTGACGAGGGACGGAAGGCTCTGGCGGAGGAAAAGCGCGAAGAGCCGGGGGCGCTCGTCATGCAGACGTTTTTGCAGGGTTGTATGAAGGGTCTCGATGGGCACTTCGTCTCGCCGGCTGTGAGCCTGTCGCTCGGTATGGGAGAAGATCGGCTTTCGATTCCTGACCCGCGCCGCGACCTTGTGCGCCCGTACTGCGTGACGTTTCGTATCGTTGAAAGCAAGGCGCGTGCGCGTGACGTCGAGCATCGCCTGCAGGAGGATTGCCGCTTCGTCGCCGTCGTGCACGATGAGCGCTCCCTGCTCGTCCATGTGCACACCGATCATCCGGGCGCCGTCGTCGAGCAGGCGATCGGCTGGGGCAAGCTGCAGTCGTTCCGTGTGACAGACATGGCGGAGGCGCATGCCTTGACGGCGGACTATGAGTCGCTACTGCCCGTCGCGCTCCTCGCCGTCGCGTCGGATGCAGCGCGCGGCCTGCGCTTGACGGAACTCGGCGCAAACGTCATCGTGCCGGGCAGGCGCGAGGAATGCCCGTCGGTAGCGGAACTCCTGCACGCGGCGCACAGCGACCTCGCGCGAACGTATGTGATCGTTGCGAGTGATTCCTCGATGGAGCTTGTGCTACGCCAGGCGAAACGCATCCTCGGCGAGCGCGTCGAGCTTGTGCTCGCAAAGGATGAGGCAGAGCAGGACAAGGCGGTCGCCCTCTACGACAAGAAGCGCACCGCCAAGGAGAATGCCAAGGCGATGCGCAAATTGTTGGAATGAAAGCCGTATGATTTAGGTAGTGAGAATGTGCCGGGATGCAGTTTGGCTGAGGTGAGCGAGCTATTTGATAGAGGCGAAAAGCTTCATCAGTGCGTAGGTCATGCCGCCCGCGATTAGAGGCCCGACGGCGACACCCTTGAAGAAGCACACGCCGATGATCGTGCCGATGATGAGTGCGGCGACGATGTGCGGATCATTTTTCAGTAGCTCGACGCCGCCGCCGCCCGCCATGGCGGCGAGAACGCCGCAGACGATGGCGGCGACGCCCAAGGGACTCTTGAAGGCGTCGATCATGTTGGCGATGGTCACGTCGCCCGTTGCAATCGGCACGAGGATGGCAGCCAAAAGAAGTACGATGCCCCAGTTCAGCCCATTGACGGAAAGGATGTCGAGCATTACCGTCAGCCCGAGAAGCTTCAGAACGAGCACGATGATGACGGCATAGGCGACCGTCGTATTGTGACCGATGATGCCGAGGGCGAGGATCAGGAGCAGCATGAGGTATTCGGAATACATGAAGAGCACCTTCTTTGTGTAGATGGAGAGAACATTGCCGCTGAGCCGGCGGATTTTCTATTGTATATATAGTATAGCGGAAAAACGAAGATAAGGAAAGGTGATAAAGCGTGTCAACGACTTACAGCGTAGCGATTCAGTACAAGAAGGAACTCGGCTACATCGAATACGATGCGGAAAAGAAGGCGGCAACCGTCGTCTTGGATGATGAGGACGGCCGTTGCGCCGTGGAAAAATATCTGGCCGAGAAGCATGAGATTGGCGTGCCGCACGAGAATCTGCGCGATTTCAGCAAGGAAATGATCGACCCGACGGCCGATGTCGAGAGCTTCAAGACAGCTCTGACGCGTCTTTGGGAAGCTACGGACGTCCACGTCGATTGGAGCCGTCCCGTTGACTATGTGAAGGAACATCGCAAGTATTGAGGAATGAAGGGAAAATTTTTTTCGGGGGGACGCTGCGGCGTCCTCTTTTTATTGCCTGTGGACGATTATTGTATTATAATCGTGCTATATGATCGGCAAGGCTTCTGAAATTCCATACGGAGGGAAGGATTTTGGTTTCCCCGATCAAGGCTGTTTGGGAAGGCGTCTTCTTGCGCTGCCCCGTGGGATTTTAGGAGGAATCTTTATGGAAATGGTTCTGGGCTTTCTCGTGATGCTCGGCTGTCTGCTCTTTGGTGTGCATCACGGCGGCATCGGGCTTGCCGTCATCAGCGGCATCGGACTTGCCGTTTACACCTTCGTCTTCGGCTACCAGCCGGGCGTGCCACCGATCTCCGTCATGCTGACGATTCTCGCGGTTGTCACATGCGCGGGCTTTTTGCAGACTTCGGGCGGCCTCACGGTCATGCTCAAGTACGCGGAGAGGCTTCTGCGCAACAACCCGAAGCAGGTCACGATCTTCGCACCCGTCACGACGTGGCTCCTGACGGTGCTCTGCGGCACGGGGCACGTTGTCTACACGATGTTTCCCATCATCTACGACGTGGCGATCAAGCAGGGCATCCGCCCCGAGCGCCCCATGGCGGTTTCTTCCGTCGCGGCGCAGATGGGAATATGCGGCTCGCCCGTGTCCGTTGCGGTCGTTTCCATCATCGCCTTTATGGCGCAGGCGGGGCACCATGTCTCCGTGCTGCAGGTGCTCGGCGTGACGATTCCGGCGACTTTGACTGGCGTCGTCTGCGCGGCGCTCTGGAGCTACCGCCGCGGCAAGGATCTGGAAAAGGACGAGGCGTTCCAAGAGTTCATCAAGGATCCGAAGAACAAGGAGTATGTCTACGGCGACTCGGAGAGTCTGCAGGGGCAGGAACTGCCGCGCTCGTATTACCATGCGATGTTCATCTTCTTCTTCGGCATCCTCGTCATCGCGATCCTTGGCAACGATCCCGATCTTCTGCCGCACTTTCCCGACAAACTCGGGCAGATGAAGGCGATTGACATGACCGAGGTCATCCAGATGATCATGCTCCTGATTGCTGCCGCCATCCTCCTTTTCTGCAAGGTGAAGGCGAAGGAGGTCGGCAACAGCCAGGTCTTCCGCTCGGGTATGGTTGCTCTGCTTTCCGTCTACGGCGTCGCGTGGATGGCGAACACGTACTTCAGCGCACATATGGCGATTCTCAAGGACTTCCTCGGCACGACCGTGCAGGCTTACCCGTGGGCCTATGCCATCATCGCTTTCTTCACGTCGAAGCTTGTCAACTCGCAGGCGGCGGCCATCGCCATCGTCGTGCCGATGGCGCTCAACGTCGGCGTCGACCCCGTGCTCATTATGTCGTTCATCTCTGCGTGCTACGGTTACTTCTTCCTGCCCACGTATCCTTCTGACCTCGCGTGCATCGGCTTTGATCGTTCGGGCACGACGCGCATCGGCAAGTATCTGCTGAACCACAGCTTCATGATCCCCGGCCTCATCGGCGTCATCTCCGGCTGCTGCGTAGGTTACGTGGTCGCGCATCTGATCTTCTGAGTTTGCAAAAACAAACGCCCTCGCGATACCATCCGTTTCTGGTATGGCGAGGGCGTTTCTTGCTTCGGTTCGAAGTTTACGAGTGTTTGATTCTCGAATGGCGCGAGACGTATTCCATGTAGAGTTTCGTTTCGCGCACGATGACGCCCGAGAGCAGGAGGAGCGCGATGAGGTTTGGAATCGCCATGAGGCCATTCACGATGTCGGCGAGAATCCAGATCGCTTCGAGTTTCAAGAATGCGCCCGAGGCGACGAGTGCGATGAAGATCAGGCGATACGGCAGCACGCCTTTGCGCTCGAAGAGGTAGATAATTGCGCGTTCGCCGTAGTAGTTCCAGCCGAGGATCGTCGTGAACGCGAAGAGCACGAGGGCGATCGTCAGAAGGTGGCTGCCGATTGCGCCGTAGCTTGCCGAGAAGGCGGCGCTCGTCATGGCGGCGCCCGCCGTATCCCCCGACCAGACGCCCGTCAGGACGAGTGCGAGTCCCGTCATCGTGCAGATGATGATCGTGTCGATGAAGGTGCCCGTCATGGAGATCAAGCCCTGCTCGGCCGGACGCTTCGTCTTCGAGGCGGCGGACGCAATCGGCGCTGAGCCGAGTCCCGATTCGTTCGAGAAGACGCCGCGCGCGATGCCGTTCTGCATTGCCATCATGATGGTTGAGCCGGCGAAGCCGCCGACAGCCGCTTCACCTGTAAAAGCGCTCTCGAGGATGAGGGCGATGGCGTGCGGCAGTGCGTCGATATTCACGACGATGAGGACGAGGGAAAGCGCGATGTAGGAAAGCGCCATGAAGGGGACGATGGCGGCGGCGACGCGCGCGATGCTCTTGAGGCCGCCGAGCGTGATGGCGGCGATGAGCGCCGTGATGGCGAAGTCCGTCGCCCAGCGCGGCACGCCGAACGAGATCTCGACACTGTCGACGATGGCGTTGACCTGCGGGAAGGTGCCGATGCCGAAGAAGGCGACGAGCACGCAGGCACACGCGAAGAAGATCGCCATGGGACGCCACGAGTGCCCGAGTCCCTTTTCGATGTAGAACATCGGGCCGCCCGCGATGTCGCCGTGGCTGTCCGTCGTGCGGTACTTGATGGCGAGCAGTCCTTCGGCGTACTTCGTCGCCATGCCGAAGAAGGCCGCCATCCACATCCAGAAGATCGCGCCCGGGCCGCCCGCCTTGACCGCCGTCGCAACGCCGACAATGTTGCCCGTGCCGACGGTCGCTGCGAGCGCGACGCACAGCGCCTTGAAGCTCGATACGTCGCCCTCGCCGCGATTCCTTGCGCGGAAGATCAAGGACAGTGCGAGCGGCAGGTGCACGACCTGCAGGAGGCGCAGGCGTACGGTAAGGAAGATGCCCGTCCCCACGAGCAGGGTGATGAGAGGCGGTCCCCAAAGCACCGAATCGATGGAATTGAGAAGAGGTATTAGATTTTCCATAAAATTCCCTCCATTGACAAAGGACAATAGTATATAAAATAACGAATTTTATGGTATCATAACTTACCTTGATTTGTAAAGGCTTTGAAAGAGAAAAACTCTCTGCGATGGAAAACTTTCAGGACATGTGTTCAGCCGTCGCACGGAGCAACATAGTTGCTTTTTCGCCCGTTTCTCGCAAAAGTCTCATCAAAGCGGCACGCTGTACACATGTCCTCACGCCCTTACAGAAGCCTATCCAATCGGTCTGCGCCTGCGGCTTGACCGATTGGGGCTTCATGGTAAACTTCTCCTCGCAGGGAGTTTTCTGCTCAGAAGGTGCGGCATGCAGCTGTCATTCGCTATGCGATCGTGCCGTGCTCTTCTGCTCCGCGCACTTCTCTCTGCTGATTCTTTTCGTCGAGCATGACGACGATGGGAGTGTGGGCGCGCGCTTCTTCTTCGGTCATCATGGCGTATGACATGATGATGACGATATCGCCGGGCTGCACGCAGCGTGCGGCAGCTCCGTTCAGGCATACGACGCCGGAGCCGCGTGCGCCTTTGATCACATACGTTTCGAGGCGTGCGCCGTTGTTGTTGTTGACGACTTGCACGCGTTCGTGCGGCAAGATGTGCGCTGCCTCCATGAGCGCTTCATCGATAGTGATGCTGCCCATGTAGGCGAGATTCGCTTCCGTGACGGTTGCACAATGGATTTTCGATTTCATCAAGTTCAGCAGCATGTTTCTTCCCCCAAAATGATATTGTCGATGAGGCGCGTCTTGCCGATGTATACAGCGACGGCGAGGAGCGCGCGCGCCTTTATTGTCTCGATTTCTTCAAGCTCCGGAAAGGAGTAAAGCTCTACATAGTCGATCTTTGCCAAGGGTTCTTTTGCAAGCTCAACGGCGGTAATCTCCTTGAGTACTTTCGTACGCTTTTCGCCTGTTTCGTAGGCATCGCGTGCTTCTCGCAGACTGCGCGAGAGGACGAGGGCGGCGGTGCGTTCATCGGGCGATAGGTAGGTGTTGCGCGAGCTGAGCGCAAGGCCTGATGCTTCGCGCACGATGGGCGCCATGACGATCTCGGCCGTGACGCCGAGGTCGGCGGTCATGCGGCGCAGGACGGCGACCTGCTGCGCGTCCTTTTGTCCGAAGAAAGCTCGGTCTGCGTGCGAGAGCAAGAGGAGCTTCAAGACGACGGTCGCCACGCCGCGAAAGTGCCCGGGACGTTTTGCACCGCAAAGTTTTTCCGTGAGCGTGCCCGTGACCTCGACATAGGTCGCATAGCCTGCGGGGTACATCGCCTCGGGGGCGGGGTGAAAGACGGCGTCGACGCCCGCAGCTTCGAGCTTTTCCGCATCGGCTTCAAAGGTGCGCGGGTAGGCGGCGAAGTCCTCGTTCGGGCCGAACTGCACGGGGTTGACAAAGATGGAAACGATGACGCGGTCGGCACTCTTTCGCGCCGCTTCGACGAGTGAGAGGTGCCCTGCGTGGAGTGCTCCCATCGTTGGTACGAGGGCGATCGTTTCCTTTGCGTTCTTGACGCTTTGCGCATAGGATTGGAGTTCTTTCGGTGTGGTCAGGATTTTCATCGGATTGCCTCCTGTGGCTTGTCAGAGGGAAACATCGGCGGAAATCTTGCTTTCGTCTGCATCATGGCGCGTGAACCAGTTCGCTGCAAGCGAGCCGGAAATGTTGTGCCAGACGCTGAAGAGCGCCGCGGGAATCGCGGCGGCGGGATTGAAGTAGAGGAGCGCGAGCGATGCCGCCATGCCGGAGTTCTGCATGCCGACTTCGATGCCGATGGCGCGTCGTTTCGGTGCAGAAAGTCCAAGCAGCCCGGCGAGTGCGTAGCCGAGTACGAGGCCGAATCCGTTGTGCAGGACGACGGCGAGGGCGACGAGCGTCCCGACTTCGGCAAGGCGCGGTGCGCTCATGGAGACGACGACGCCGACCAAGAGGGCGACGAGCAGAGCGGAGATGAGTGGCAGAACCGTCAGCGCGTATGCGACACGACGGCGGAAGAAATGGTTGAGTGCCGCGCCTAAGAGGACGGGCAGGAGCACCATTTCGGCGATGGAGAGCATCATCGCGGGAGCGTTGACGGCAATCTCTTCACCCGCTAAGAGGAGCGTCAGAAACGGTGTGACGAAGGGGGCGAGAAGCGTCGTCGCCATAGTCATGGTGACCGACAGGGCTACGTCGCCTTTGGCAAGGTAGGTGATGACGTTTGACGCCGTGCCTCCCGGGCAGGTGCCGACGAGAATTACGCCGACGGCAAGATCGGGCGACAGGGAAAACGCTTGGGTAAGGAGATAGGCGACGAGCGGCATGATGGTAAACTGTGCGAGTATGCCGATGCCCACATCCCACGGGTGATACACCAGATGGCGAAAGTCTTTGAGCTCGATCGTCATGCCCATGCCGAACATGACGATCCCAAGGAGAAGCGGCACCTGCGGCGCAATCCAAGAGAGCGACGCAGGAAAGACCGCACCCGCCGCGCCGACGAGAACGACGAGCCAGACCATGTTCTTGACGATGAAGCGACCAATGTTTTGCAAATGGATTCCTCCCATCAAAAAAGCCTTCCTGCCAGAAGACAGAAAGGTCAAAATGCATGCAGAACCAGCACGGCTATGTACCGTGCGTGCTGAAATTTTGTGCGACACCTTGCTGTCTCAGTCCCGAGGGATCTAAGCAGATGTTTACCGCTGCGGTATTTATTTGTGGCAGGGCGTGAAGCAGGGCGGGCGTCGCTCGCGCCTGCACGGTAAATACAGCGAAGTACGATTCCCTGAGGATATCATCTTCGCGACTCTTAAGATAGCATATCGGGTGGGAAAATGCAAGGGAATGTGTCGATCGTCTTTCGACGGAGGGATACGCGCTTATCCGAGTTTAGTGGACTTTTAAGGGAGGATTTCCCCGCTGTTTGCAGAATAAGGCATAAGAGAAATTCTATTTCGTAGGGAAAACTATGTTTGTCATAAAGGAGGAACTTCCATGTTCTTGAAAAAAATCATGAGCACGACTCTTTGCGCCGCGCTTTTTGTGACACAAGTCGGCATGGCGAGCGCCGCAGAGGAGACGGTGCAGGGAAAGCTTGCTGCCGTTGAGACGGAGACGTGGGGCGCGGAGCAGACGGGCGCGTTCCTCGACCGCATCAATCATTTGGAGAAGGACTATCTCGGCAAACACAACAAAGGATCCATGCTCGACCGCGTCAATATCGTCTACGATGACATCTACGACAACACGACAGGGCCCGGCCTCTTGACGCAGCTCAATGCCGTCGAATGGGGACTCATGCACGAGGTCAGCCCCAAGGCGGTGGATAAGCGCGTGACGGAGATGGAGATGGCGGTCGCAGGAAAGACGAGCGCAGGCACTTACAAGAAGCGCATCCAGGATCTCGGAACGGCGGCTTTCGGAGGCTACAGCGTGCCGCTTGAGCAGGTGACCGTGCCGAAGAACACTGTGATCAAGATCGCCTTGACGCAGGAGGTCAATGCGAAGAACCTCAAGGCGGGAGATACCATCCGCTACAAGGTCGCGGAGGATGTCGTGCAGGGTGGTATGCTTGTATTCGCCAAGGGGCAGCCAGGCGTGGGCACAGTGAAAAAGGTCACGCAGGCGCGCAACTTCGGCCGCGATGCGGAGATCGATGTAGACTTCCATACGACGAAGGCGATGGATGGCACTGAGGTAAAGACGTTCGTCGGCGAGGAATCGAAGCAGGAGATGAAGAGCTACGCCATAGCTGCCGGCGCGAGTGTTGCGGGTATGTTGCTTTTAGGGCCGATTGGCATCATCGGTGGCGCGTTCGTCAAGGGGAAGAATATCGAATTGCCGGAAGGGACGGAGCTCTTCATCCAGACGCAGGATGAGACCGTCCTCTATGCGATACCGACGACGGAAAAGTGAGAGGAATTTTCATGAAGATGATGGTTCGGCGCGATTTTCCTCGAAAGAGCGCCTTTTTGGCCGCAGTTTTTGCGACGTCCTGTCTGCCTTCGGTGGCGTTTGCGGAGTACCATTCGTCGACAGATACGGCGGCGGATGTCCTCGACTACATCGAAAACGAGCGGCGTGCGGCAAGGGAGAATCGCTTGTCGGAAGCGCAGGAACAGCTCGTCCGAGATACGGCAGCGATGCAGGCGCATCTGCGCCAGCCCATGGAAGCCCACCTGAAGCCTTTGCCCACAGCTTTCGAGGGCGACGAGCTGTTTTATGATCAGGTGACGGGCGAATTCTTCGCGCGAGGCAGCGTGAAGGTCACGGAGATCGACAATCGCCGCGTGCTTTCCGATGAGATCAAGGGAAACGCTCTCACGCAGGACGTGGTCGTCGAGAACGAGGCGCACATCCTGCAGGTGACGCCGGACATGGCACAAGTGGATGTTCGTGGCTGGAAGCTCTCCTACAACTACGGCACGGGCATCGGCAAGATCGAGGATGCTTCGGGAAAGGTTAACCATCAGTACGTCTCAGGCAAGCGCATCGAGGTCTATCCCGACAAGGTCATCATCCACGAGGGTCGCGCGACGAAATGTCATGCGAAGACGCCAGACTACAGTGTGAGTGCCGAGCGCATTGAGATTTATCCGAACGATAAGATCGTCTTCTACAACAGCGATCTTTGGCTCAAGAAGACGCGTGTCGGTCATCGCGATAAGTATACGGCAGACCTCCGTCCCGGGCACGAGGAGGCGCCGCCCTTCCCTTCGGTGAGGTACACGAAGTCGGACGGGCTCATTATCGAGCAGGATTTCGCATTTCCTGTGGCGAATCGTCTAGACTTTATCCCGACGCTCTTGGTATCGACGAAGGAAGGCGTGCATGGCAGGGCGGAACTTCGCTATGGTGGGCGCTATGGGACGCTGAGCCTGCAGTATGGCTATTGGCAGGACAACGATGACAGGTGGATTCGCCGTGAGCCAAGCCTGCATTACGAGTTTGGTTACCATTTCAAGGATGCGCCGATCGGCTGGGGAATCGAAGCAGACCACGGACGCTGGTACAACGACGGGATCAAGAGTACGCACACCTATGGAAAGATCGGTGTCTACCACGATCCGATTCCCTTGGGGAACGGGGCGGCGCTTTCGTTTGCGGCGGATTATTCCGTGAGGAAGGAATCATACGATCGATCGAAGATCTCGGGGTTCAGTTGGTCGGCTACGCTCGTGAAGAAGTTCAACGACCGATTGACGGCCTATGGAAAGTACAGTTACGCACAGATCTATGCAGGGAATTCGCTCTTCTACTACGATGTGGCGGATTACCATCGTGCGCTCTATGCAGGATTCAGCTATCAGCTGACGGAGCGCGACCGTTTCGTCTGTGGTACGGCGTATGACATCGACCGACACACGTTGGGTGACGTCGACTATTATTGGTATCATGATATGCATTGTGTGCAGCTCGTCACGCGCTACCGTGCGAAGCGCGACAGTTGGAGCATCCGGTTGAACTTCACGCCGTGGTGAGCAGAGGAGTGTGGGAATGGCAGCATCGGCAAAAGATCTGGTAGCGGCGGCAGAATGCCTGAGGGGCACACGCGTCTTGATTCTCGGCGATATGGTCGCCGACATCTACCTCGACGGGCGCATTTCGCGCATATCAAGGGAGGCGCCTGTGCTCGTCTTGGAGGAGATGGGTGAGCGTGTTGTCGCTGGCGGTGCGGCGAACGTCGCGCACAACGCTGCGACTTTGGGCGGCGCGGTATGCGCCTTCGGCATCTTGGGCGAAGATGCGGGCGGTGCGGGAATTTCTTCGGTGCTCTCTCATGCGGGTGTCGATACGGCGGGACTTCTGACTACTTCTGAACGACCGACGATTTCTAAGACGCGCGTCATCGCGGGCGGCAGGGCAACGGTCAGCCAGCAGATCGTGCGCATCGACAAGGAGAGCCGTGAGCCGCTTTCCTCTGCGCTGGCAGAGGAGTTGGAAGAGCGGCTCTTGCAGGCGTTGGCGCACGTCGATGCCGTCGTCCTGAGCGACTACGGCTCGGGTACGATCACGCAGGGAATTCGCGAGCGGCTTCTCGTTGCCTGCCGTGGGCGCGGCGTCCCGACGATCGTTGATTCGCGCTACAGCGTGCGATCTTTCTCGGGCGTCGACTATGTGAAACAGAACGACGCAGAGCTTGCCGCCGCCTTCGAGCGTCACTTCGATACGAAAGATGCGCTCGAAGAGGCGGCACGCGAGCTCATCGCCGAACTCGGTGCGAAAGGGGCGCTCATCACGCGCGGCGAAAAGGGTATGATGCTCTTTCTTGCCGACGGTGCAAGGCATGAGATTCCCGTGTCGGACAAGAGTGAAGTTTACGATGTCTCAGGCGCGGGTGATACGTGCGTCGCGGCGTTTATCCTCGCGCTCGCGGGCGGCGCCTTGCCGCTCGCGGCGGCGCAGCTGTCGAACATCGCCTCAGGTATCGCCGTGCGGAAGTTCGGCACGGCGACGGTCAGTGCAGCGGAACTTACGAGGAAGGTACGGGAGCTTTCCGTCTAAAATCTTAGGGGGATTCACATGCTGATACCGAAGGAAAGGATCGAGGACTTCTGCGCGACGCTGCGCGAAGCGGGGCAGCGCGTCGTCTTCACAAACGGCTGCTTCGACATCCTGCACGCAGGTCATGTGCGTTATTTGGAGGCGGCGCGTGCCTTGGGCGACTGCCTCGTGCTCGGACTTAATACCGACGCTTCCGTGCGCCGCTTGAAGGGCGAGACGCGCCCTGTCAACACGGAGCTTGATCGTGCGGCAGTCGTGGGTGCGCTCGTCGCCGTCGACTACGTCGTGCTCTTCGACGAGCCGACGGCGGAGTTGCTCATAGAGAAGGTGCGTCCTGCTGTTTATGCCAAGGGCGGCGACTACACGCGCGAGACTTTGCCTGAGGCGAAGATTGTTGAAAAATACGGCGGTGAGGTGCATTTCATCGACCTCGTGCCCGGACGCTCGACGACGAAGATCATCGAGAAGATTCATCAGAGATAGAAACAGGCTTGCAGGAGAAAGGCGGGAAGCTGCATGAAAAACATCCTCGTCGTCAAACTCAGCGCCATCGGCGACGTCATCCATGCGCTTCCCGTCTCCTATGCTGTCAAGGAGACGTTTCCGGATGCGCATCTGACGTGGGTCGTCGAACCGACAGCGTATGACATCTTGGCGGGCAATCCCTTCATTGACAACATCATCCTCTTTGAAAAGAAGCGATTCCGCACTGTGCGCGGCTTTCTCGAAGAGTTCCGCCCTTTCCGCCATGCGCTTCGCGCGAGAAAGTACGATGCGGCGCTCGACCTGCAGGGACTTTTCAAGTCGGCGGCAATTGTCGCGCAATCGGGTGCGAAACTGCGTCTTGGCACGGCGAACATGCGCGAAGGCTCCGCCTATGTGAGCCACTCTATCAAGGGAGCGCACGCCTCGGGACATATCGTCGAGCGCTACCTCGATGTCGCGCGCGCCCTTGGCTGCCGCGTTGATGAGGTGCGTTTTCCCGTTGCCGTCTCCCCTGCGGAAGCCGCTTCGGCGGACGCGCTGCTTGCCGCCGAGGGCGTGCGTGAAGACAACCGCTTCGCCGTTCTCGCCATCGGCGCGAACTGGCCGAATAAACGTTGGCCCGTCAAGTATTTCGCCGTTCTCGCCGATTGGCTCTACAGCGAGAAACTCATCCCCGTGCTCGTCGGCGGCGGTCGCCTCGACGAAAGCCTCGTGCGTGACATCGAGACGCTCACCGAAGTGCCGCCCGTCAACCTCGTCGGGCGCACGAGCCTCAAGAAACTCGCGCACATCTTCAAGCGTGCCGACCTCGTCCTCGGCGGTGATACTGGCCCTGTCCACCTCGCCGCAGGACTCGGCACGAAGACGGTCATGCTCATGGGCCCGACCGACGCTAACCGCAACGGCCCTTACGGACAGCAGGAAAACGCCATGGAGATCCCGCGCTCCTGCAAGGCGTGCTGGAAGAGGAGATGTCCCAAGGGACTCGACTGCCTCGCGATCCTCTCTGTCGAGGAAGTAAAAGGTAAGATTCAGGAGGTTCTGGCACGGTGAAAACAGTAATGGCAGACGAAAAGAAGTTTTTTGCCTGCCGCCAGTCATTATAAGGAAGCATTCTATGCAGCAGAAAAACTACGACAACATCCTCGTCATCAACCTCATGCACATCGGCGACCTCATGCTCGTGACGCCCGTCCTCCGAACGCTTCGGACGAACTTCCCGAAGGCGCGCATCACGCTTCTCGCAGACAAGAAGCTCGCCGATCTCGTCGTCTGCAACAAGCATATCGACGGCTGTCTTTTGCTCGACAAGAAGGGAGCGGATAATCATCCGCTCGCTTTTTTGCGCTTTATCCGCCGTGTTCGCCGCGAGCATTTCGACCTCGTCATCAACCTGCACCGCAACGAGCGCGCTTCGGCGCTCGCGGCCTTCTCGGGCGCAGGGCGCATCGTCGGCTACGCAAAGCCCATCTTTTCCGCCTTCTTTGACAAGGTTATGGAAAACAAGAAGGCGGTCAAGCACCAGATCCATTCCCACTTCGATGTGCTGCAAGAAGCCGTCGGCATCGAGCGTATCGACGATGGCGGCTTAGAGATGTGGCTGCCCGAAGGCGCGACAGAAAGCGCTGCGAAGCTCTGGCAGGACGCCTTTTCTGTGGGAGCGAAGGTTATCGCCTTGAACATCGGTGCGAGTTGGAAGACGAAGCGCTGGATTGACGATTATTTTGCGCAAACCGCCGATTACTTTCTGGAAAAGGGTTATGGAGTCGCCTTCTTCGGAGGCCCGATGGATGAAGAACTCGTCCGCGCCTGCCGTGCCAAGATGCGCCATGGCGATCATGCGATGCTGCAGACCTTCACGGGGCGCGTCACGCTCGCAGAACTTGCAGCGCTCCTCAAGAAGTGTGCGCTCTTCATTACGACGGATTCCGGCCCCATGCACGTCGGCGTCGCGATGAACGTGCCCATCGTCACGATGTTCGGCGCAAGCCCCGTGCCAGGGTTTTACCCCTACGACGCCAAGGACATTCTCTTGAAGACGCCCGAAGCCTGCCATCCGTGCGGCAAGCACGAATGTCCGAGAGCGGGGGCAGAAAATATGGCGTGCATGAAGAACATCCCCGTCAAGGAAGTGCTGCGCTATGCGGAGGAACTTCTGCACGAGTATGAAAATAAAGTCGGCCATATCCCCGCGCACGATGGACAATATCGCTGCAAGGTTGTAGAATTATAAGAGAAATCATCTCGTTGGAAGGGAGCTTTCTATGGACATCGAAAAAATGCTTACCCTCGTCGAGGAGCGCCTTTCTCGCTGCAAGATTCTCGTCACAGGCGACGTTATGCTCGACAAATATTACTACGGCGAAGTCACACGCATCTCGCCCGAAGCGCCCGTGCCGATCAACCACATCACGCGCCAGAAGGAGACGCTCGGCGGCGCGGCAAACGTTGCGCACAACCTCGCGCTCCTCGGCTGCGACACGCTTCTCGCGGGCTTTGTCGGCGAGGACTACCATTGCCGCTCCTTGAAGGAAAAGCTTGTAGAAAACGGCATCGACCATGCGGGACTCGTACCGACAAACCGCCCGACGACGACGAAGATGCGCATCATCGGCGGCCATCAGCAAATGATGCGGCTCGATTTCGAGAGCACGGAGCCGCTCGAAAAGATCTACATCGACAAATTCCTCGCCTTCGTGCGCTGCAAGCTCGCTGAGAGTATCGACGCCATCGTCGTTTCCGACTATGCGAAGGGAACGTGCAGCGAGGTCACGACGACGGCGATCATCGAAGCGGCGCACGCGCACGGCGTGCCTGTCATCATCGACCCCAAGGGCGCGAACTGGACGAAGTACCGCGGCGCCGACTACATCACACCGAACGTCAAGGAAATCAACGAGATCCTTATCGACCCCATCAAGAATACGGATGCCGAGGTGCTCAAGGCCGCCCATTACATCATGCGCAAGTATCGAATCAAGAATGTACTCGCGACGCGTTCAGAAAACGGCGTGACGCTCGTGCGCGAGGGTGAAGAGGTTCATATTCCGACGCGGGCGCAGGAAGTCTTCGATGTATCGGGCGCGGGCGATACGGTCATCGCCGTCCTTGCCGCAGGCCTTGCGGGCGGACTTAAGGGCAGGGACGCTGCCTTCCTTGCCAACCTCGCGGCAAGCGTCGTCGTAAGAAAGCTTGGCACCTACGCCGTGAGTCGTGAGGAACTGAAGGAAGAGCTGAGGGAACTGCCGCGCGAAGAAGCATGAGTTTGGCAGGCGCATTCTGTACGCGCCTTACATGAAAAGAGAGAGGGGATCTTCATGATCATCGTCACAGGCGGTGCCGGGTTCATCGGCAGCAATATCGTCAAGGAACTCAATCGCAAGGGAAGGAACGACATCCTCATCGTCGATGACCTCAAAGATGGGGAGAACTACAAGAACCTGCGCGGACTTCACTTCATCGACTACCGTCACAAGGACGACTTTTTAGAGAGCATCGAAGATGACGAATTCGGCGGCAGTGACATCGATGCCGTATTTCACGAAGGCGCCTGCTCCGATACGATGGAGTACGACGTCAACTACATGATGAAGGTCAACTACGAATACTCGAAGACGCTGCTGCACTTCTGCCTGCTGCACCGCGTGCCGTTCCTCTACGCCTCGTCTGCCTCGACGTACGGCGCAGGCCGTCACGGCTTCACTGAGAATGACGCGGCGGAAGACGCTCTGAATCCCTACGCCTACAGCAAGCTCGCTTTCGACCGTTATGTGCGACAGGTCATGCGCGAGAGCCGCAGTCAAATCGTCGGTCTGCGCTACTTCAACGTCTTCGGCCCGCAGGAGCAGCACAAGGGTAAGATGGCATCAATCTTCTACCAACTCTACCGCCAGCTCAAGGAAACGGGCGAAGCGCGACTGTTTCGCGGCACGGACGGCTTCGACGATGGCGAGCAGCGACGTGACTTTATTTACGTTAAGGATGTCGTCAAGGTCAACTTCTGGTTCTGGGAAAACAAGGGGCCGTCTGGTATCTACAACTGCGGCACGGGCAAGGCACATACCTACAACGAAGCCGCCGATGCCGTCATCGCTGCCTTGGGCAAGGGATATATCGGCTACCGCGATTTCCCCGAAGTGCTCAAAGGCAAGTATCAGAGCTTCACTGAAGCCGATCCGAAGAAGCTCCTAAAGGCTGGCTACGACGGAGGCTTCCACGCCTTCCGCACTGCTGTCAAGGAATACGTCGACTTCCTTGAGGACGGAGGCTACTTCTGCTATGCCGAGTAAGGGTGCCCCCGCTGTATTCTTCGACCGCGACGGTACGCTGAATGTCGATATTCATTACTTGCATCGTCCTGAGGATTTCATCTGGACGCCCGATGCTCGCGCCGCCATCCGCCGCCTCAACGAGTGCGGCATCCTCACTGTCGTCGTCACGAACCAATCGGGCGTGGCGCGCGGCTACTACCCGGAAGAGGACGTCCGCCGCCTACATGACTGGATGAATGAAGAACTGAAAAAAGAGGGCGCACACTTGGACGCCCTCTTCTATTGCCCGCACCATATTGACGGCAAGATTCCCGAGTACACGAAAGCCTGCAACTGCCGAAAGCCCGCCACGGGCATGATCGATGCGGCCTGTGCAAAGTACGACATAGACCGGACGCGTGCCGTCCTCATTGGCGATAGCGAAAGCGACATGGAATGTGCGAAAAGGGCAGGTGTGCGGGGCGTGCGGTATGAGGACGGGAGCTTGCTTGAAGTGGTGGAGCGGGTGCTGGGGTGGTTGGAGTAAAACCAGAACCCTTGTCGCTGATCAACCAACGCTATATATTGATGTTTAGGCAAGGCCCCGCTTTTGTCATCATCGAGGGTCGGAGATGCATCTCATAGAAATTAAAGACGAGGTTACCAAAGACGCTTTTTGGCAACTGTAGGATACGTCATTCCAAGGAAAGACTGGAAAACATTTTCGAGTTGCTGAAATTGGTCAAGGTAGGAGTCGAAATTAAAGTACTTGTGGAAAAAGATGACGTGATATGATGCTCGAACGAGTGGGCATTGGAGTTTTAGAGAATCATTTGGGCAGCCGGTGGAAGAGGTTTGTGATGTTGGAGAAAGAAATGAGGCGGGCAATCTCATGAGGCTCTTGTTGGCGAATTTTTCTAAGATGGTGGGTGACACTGGCGGCGTAGCGAAGGTGCATTGCAGCTTTGCAAATGAAATGAAGCGACGCGGTCATGATGTGGCAATGGTATTTTTCGATGACAAGGTGGGTAAGCCATTCTTTCCAGTCGACGATGGCGTTGAATTATACAACTTGCAGCATTACGAAGACACGGATGTCGTTTTTCCGACGTGTTTGAAAGTTAAGCGAGAGATTGTTCGCGCGTTTAGTACGCGAAGAGGGCGTGCTGTGAACAATGAGTTTGTTAAAAAGTATCTGCTTGTTCCGACGAAATGTGTTCTGGAAAGATGTATGCCCGATATTATTGTTACTTGGCAAACAGCTGCCAGTAAGGTGTTTCTTTGTGATTTGGAAACTAAGATTCCTGTAATTACCATGTCGCATGGCGACCCAGAGGATATCTTCCATACATACCCGCAGGAAGAAATCCCAGCTTTGGGCAAGAGTGCAGCATGTCAAGTCTTGCTGCCGTCCTTCGCGGAAGCGATAAAGAAACGTTTTCCAAACATGAAGACGGTGGCCATCGGCAACGTGGTTCCGCAGTATGAGGAAGAAGCAGATTTGGGATGTGAAAAAGAACGATACAAGATCATTTTCATCGGGCGTCTAGTGAAGAATCATAAAAGGCCGCATCTGCTGATTGAAGCTTTTGCCAAGCTTGCCGATGATTTCCCCGATTGGATTGTGGAAATCTGGGGCGGTGGTGCGAAGAAGTCGTATCAAAAAAATCTGGAAGCGTTGATTCAGCGTGCGGGGTTGGAGCAGCGAGTTTTTTTGAAGGGTACGACGCATGATGTTGCTTCTGTTTTGCAAAAGGGCGATTTATTCGTTTTTCCCAGTGCATACGAGGGTTTCGGTTTGACCTTGGCCGAGGGAATGAGCATGGGACTGCCGGTGGTTGGCTATAAGAATTGTGTCGCTGTGAATGAACTGATTCAAGATGGCATCACTGGATTTCTTGCTGAAGATGGTGTAGATGGTATGGTACACAGTATGAAAATACTTATGGAAAATCAAGATTTGCGGGTGAGGATGGGGATGGCAGCAAGGGAATCAATGCGCCAGTATGAAGCCTCCGTAATTTGGGATGAATGGGAAAGCTTACTGGATGAATGTAGGAAATATTAAGGTGCTGGGAAAATTTCCTTTGCGTAATCATAGTGGATCAATCTGGTAATGCTTATTTTCGTTAATATGACTTCAACTTTAAAAATTATCCATCTCAGGACAGATTCTGCTTTGGACGAAAGAACGGATCGAGGTGTGGGGAATGGCATCTTTATATCCTTTTTGAGCGATTTCTTGGCGTAATTTTTCATGACTTAAGTAATATTTTATTTTTTCTATAAGATCATATTCGTTGAGAAAAGAGATCATAGAATCTGCTCGCAATATGCCGTCATCGATGCCTTTTTTGTAGATATGATCTGTCAATTGGAAAGAGCCTGTTGCTAGAATCTCGAATGTTCGTGGATTTAAGCAAACATGTTCTATTTCACCTAAGTTTAAGCAGATTTTACTGTGCCGATAGATTTTGGCAACTACTATATTGTTAATATAATGATTGATTAAGTAGGGGAATAAGTAGGGATGCTTGTGAGAGTATTGAAATTTTTTCCAAAAATATTTTTTATCATACCACAATCCAGCAACAAAGAGTTTTAAATTCTCTTGGTGACAATATTCTCCCACTTTATCAAGTAATAATACTCGTTGGGGGTTAGGATTGCCGATAAAGCAAATATCTATATCTTTTTTTGTTTTGATAAAGGAGAAAGCATCTTCATCATATCCTAAGGGGCAATAAGAGGTGGGACGTGAATATTTCTCTTGGATATAAAGGACATCTGCTTTTTCGAAACAAAAGATATGAGAAAAATGTGGAATGAGTCTTTCTAAACCTGGAAATCTTTCTATTCCATCCCAAAGCCATAAAAATCTTGGAATTTTTAGACTGGTTAGGTAATCTAATAGCAAGTTATCGATATAAAGTCCGCTGAGAGCGAGTAATAAATCTGGATTGAAATCTTCATAGCAAATTCTCAAACGTTTGCATTGCGCTTCTTCATACTGGTGTTTCAGTGAAGTATAACCTAATTTATAAAGCTTCCTTTGTAAATACTTGCAATCCGAATAAAACTCATTGCAAGTAAAGAGAAGTACGTTGTATCCGAGTTTTTGTAAGGCTTTTTGTACTCCTTGGGGATGTGGAAGTAGGGGGGGGGCTAGGAGTAGGATTCTCATGGCGTAACCTCTTTTTGGGACGAAAAAAGAATCTCATCTATTGCATTATGAATCATGTCAACGGTGATGCCGTTTAAACAGCCCATCTTTAAACAGGTTTTCGATTTTTCCGAGTTGCAGGTTGAACTGCATGTCATGTGCATGCTGATGGGATGACAAAAAGGGCCCGCCCATCGTGAAGGTACATCTGTCGTAAAGAGCGCGATGGTCGGCGTTTTCCTTGCACATGCTATATGCATGGGACCGCTATCTGTAGCAATGACTAATTGAGCACGATCCAACAAGGCTATGAGTTCACGTAAGGAGAGACAGCCGCTTAAATCATATATGTTGTTCGTTCCTTCTTGTTGCTTTAATGATTGTAGATATGACAACGGATGATCGTGGGATAAGACAATCTCATAAGGATAGTTTTTTTGAAGATGTTCAATTGCTGCCGTGACTAAGGATGGAGGAATTGATTGAGCGGTTCTGCCTACTGGGGCAAATACAATATATGGTTTCTCCTCGTTCAAGGATCGCCCTAACTGATGAAGCTTCGTTTTTACGGAATGCCACTCTTCTTCTGTTGGAGTAGATACATCGTAATGTGCGTCTATGGACAATTGCATGCCTAAAGCTTGCTCTAACTGATTGGCAATGGATTGGGGGCGATACTGTGTACCATAAGAGTCTAAATGAGGTAAGACGAGATGAAAATATTTCCGCTTGAGGTATTTTTCTTTGCATACGCCTGCACAAAAGGAGACTCTCAGAAACTTCAGCATACGAGCGTATAGCGATTGCCATGTGGTGAAGACGATGATATCTTGTTGGTGCAGTAGTCGAGCCGTTTTTAGGATTCCTGTGACAGATTTATCAATGGGACAAACACGAGAGACGTAGGGTAGACGATCCACCATTTTTAAATTTCCTGGATGTGACATGATGGTGATTTCACATTCGGGAAATTGGTTTTTCAGTTCACGTAAGGCAGGCGTCAGCATAATCAGGTCACCCATGCCAGGAGTACTTTCAACCAATAATCGCACATTGTTCAGATTGATTTCCATGAAGGGGAACCCTCCTCTGTTGTCAAATATCTTGCTCGGGATAGAAATATCTCTTGCATTCGACAAGGAAAGAATCAACGGCATCATCGTTTTCCTTGTGCATCTTATGGATTCGCTCAAACATCTTTTCGCGTGTAGCTAAGGCGTATTCAATCGCCTCTGGTGTATTGCCCCAAGCAATGCCGTAGCCTTCTTCTTCTTTTCCAATGCAATCGGTGCGTGTTTTTCCTTCTTCAAGCATGACGATCGGGATGCAGCCGCACATGGCGGCGATGAGACTGTAGGAAGTGTACATATCGTAACAATAGCAATATTTTTTCTGATTGAGGATTTCTGCAATCTCATGTTTGGAAAGTTTGTCGATGACGGGTCCGTCAAACTGCTTGGGCAAGTCTGCGCGGTCATGTCCTTTGTGCACGATGTAGCAGCAGCCGGAACGCTCTCCGAAATTTGTCTGTTTCCACATGTCTTCGTCTAGAGCTTGTAGATATAATTTGCGTCCAAAAGGGTTTAATGTCTCGTCATTAAACAGTTCATGATAAGTAAAAATGAGAGCATCCTTTGCGTAAGCGTTAGCGTCACCCTTGTAGGGATTGAAAAATAAAAGCCAGTAAATGGTTTTCTTGGCACATAAAGGGTTTCCATAGACGATTTCAGGATAGATTACAATGGTTTCGTCATCAATTGTTGGAAGATACTTTTGCTGGCAGCCTTTTACTGGAAAGTACGCGTAGCCGTTGTAGCGAGGTTTTTTGGTGAACTTCGCCTTGGGAAATAATTGTGCTTTGAGTCGTCGAGGAATATCATGCCGTAAGAAGCAAATATGATCGAATAAAAACGTGGCATAGGATATAGGATATTTTCTGTCAAATGCGGTATAAAAAATTTTTGCATCATGGCCGTGATCCATCAATAGTTTGCATAGGATATGAAGAACAATAGCTCCTCCACTGGTTTGACGTGGACTGACAATGAGAAATTTCATATGGATGGACATCCTTTCGATTGTTGGCTTAATGCTGAATTTCGTTAACTTGCTCTGTTAAGTATAACTAAGAATCATGAATATTTCAATGGGCATGGGGGTGGTGGTATGACTTCGAAACGTGTTTATCAGAACGAGGGCAGTTTTTTGAGTGTTGTTTGCAGCAGACCTCGGAAGTCCCTTTTTTGACAGGGGTTCTTGTGATATACTTTGAGATGACAGTTTTCGACTGCATTCACCATACGAGGAGGCCTGGCATTGCGGCTTGAACGGTTTTTTGCGAATCTGCAGAAGGATTTGAAGGTTTTTCTATTCCTTCTCCTTATTATATGTTTTTATCGTGTATATTTCATGGTATATATGTCGGAATCGATAGCGCCGACCACTTCGATGGGGGAGGTGTTTCTGGCGCTTTGGCTGGGGTTTCGTCTCAGTCTGAAATCAGCGGGGGCGATCGCGCTTCTTGGTTTTGTTTTCTGCTCTTTGCCGGAACTAGTTCTGCCGAAGCTGCGGCTTGCTCGTTTGCGGCTTTGGCTCGGAACGGCGGGGAGTGCGCTTCTTGCCGTGCTCTTTCAGGCGCGGTTTCCGTATTATGAGGTTTTTCATGCGACGTTTGGCAGGGAGATCGTGCAAGGGCTGCACGATGATACGCAGACAATCTTCTCGATGTTAGTTGAATCGTATGCGCTGCCGATGCGCCTTTTGGCAGCCGTTGTTTTGACTGTGGCTTCCTATTTTCTGCTTCGTCGTCTGCTGCGTACGGAAACGATACCTTTGCCGAAATGGTTGAATCGGCGGGCGGTAGGCGTGGGGCTGTTTTTATTCATTCCGATATTTTTTATCTTTATTCGCTTCGGGGGAAGTTTTAATTATGAGCATTCGATCAATTGGGAGAATGCTTCAGTCACAAAAGACCCTTTTCTTAATGAGTGTATTCTGGATGATCTTCAGGCGATGTATCGCGTACGAGATTTTTATCTTAATATGCAAAAGAATGGCGGTCTTGGTCTCATTGATGTATCGCGTGCTGAGGAATATAGTAGTTTCTTAAGAGGAGACAGGGCTAAGGGAGTGGGGCTTGAGGCGAGTCTCATGCGCACGGCGAGGGGGGCGCGACTGCCGAAGCCAAAGCATATTTTCATCATCCTTGGCGAAACGTATGCGCAATGGCCGATGCTCCCCGAGTATGCGGATCTTCATGGCGCCGATGGCATTAAGAGTCTGATTGCTGAGGATCGAGCTTTTTATACGCAGTCCTTTATGCCGAACGGTACGTTTACATTGGTGGCGATCACGGGACTTGTCACGGGTCTCAGCGATGTCGGCATGGATTTGAATTATCAGCCGAAGAGCTATCAGGAGGTGTACCTCACTTCGATGGCGCCGCAGTTTCATCGCTTAGGCTATCGTGTGGAGTTTTGGTATGGGGGCTATCCTGAATGGGATTCCATCAAGAAACTGTCACTCGCCCAAGGGTTCGATGCATTTTACGGTGCGCCGGATTATAATGCGCCGCAGCAAAATATTTGGGGGACGACAGACGGTCATCTCTTCGAGGCGCTTTACGATCATTTGGCGGAGGAAGAACCGACGGTTCATCTCATCATGACGATTTCCAATCATCCGCCTTACGATGTCAATCTTGCTGCAGAGGGCATTGATACGGCGGATTTGGAAAGTGCGCTGCAGGGACGCACAGAGCATCCGAAGCAGCTGGCATTGGAAGTGGGGCACTACCGCTATATGGATAAGGTGGTGACAGATTTCGTGCGCAGGACGATGACGGCGTACCCGGACAGCATTTTCGTGATTACGGGTGATCATTCGATTCGCATGGATCCGACAGCGCAGCCGACACTTTTTGAGCACGAAAGCGTGCCATTCGTTTTGTATGGCAACGGCGTGACGAAGGATATCTTGCCCAAGGATGCTGTAGGTGGGCATACGGCGATTGTACCGACGCTGATCGAGCTGATCGCACCTGAGGGCTTTTCGTACACGTCGATTGCACGCAGCATGACGGAAGGAACGAAGTATGCGTTCAACTCGGATTGTTGGATTAGTCGTGAAGCTATAGGCAATATCGATGACGACCGCATGGAGATTTTGCCGGGAATTGCATCGCCGCAGGAAGATCTTGCAGCAGAGCGAGAGGCAGCGCTCTATGAGGTTGCTGCGATGAGGACGCTTTCGCGAATCTTAATTGGGGATAAGGGAAAGTGAGGATGCAGGATATTGGCGATTTACGATTGTTTTACGTTTTATAACGAATATGAACTTCTTGAATGGCGTTTGAAGATGCTTTACGATGTTGTCGATTTGTTTGTCATTGTCGAGGGAAATCGTACGTTTCAAAATAAGCCTAAAGAGTTTAATTTCCCTAAATATGAGATGCTCTTTGCACCTTACGAGAAAAAAATTCGCTATGTGGCGATTGAGGAAGAAATGCCATATGAAAGCGACTGGTCAATTGAGATTTTTCAGCGAAATTATATCAAGAATGCTCTTGTTGACTGCAAGGCCGACGATATTATCCTTTTGTCCGATGTCGATGAATTTGCTACGCCGGAGCTTTTGCAACAAGTGAAAGATGGCTTGGGTGAAGTTCATATTTTTTCTACGTTCGAACGTGTGGCAGAGCGTGAGGGGCTGCGCGGTTTGTCGCGCAATACGCGTTGTTTTTTGCGGTCATTGCCTTATATGAGAAAACGATCGTCCATACGGGAGTTCTTGCGGTATAGCCCTGTGGTATGTGAGCAGACGATGTATAATTTTTTTATCAATTATCAAAGAGATTCGAACTGGTGCGGTTTGATTCTTGCGGAATATGGGCAGATCACGGATATGCAAACGCTGCGTTCACGGCGTAATCAGTTTCCGCTGGTATACGGCGGCTGGCACTTTTCATCTTTGGGTGGTCTGAAGATGATTCGCAATAAGATCAACTCGACATCCGACGGAATGTGCAATCCCATTTATAGTTTGCCAGAAGAAGAGCAGAATCAAGTGATCGAAGAAGCGCTGGAGAAAGGCTATATTTGGTGGCGAGATGAGTATTTGAAAAAACGTACCTTGGAGGATATGGATATTCCGTGGATTGAATGGTTTGCGAAGAAGTATCCGTATATGTATCATGGCTGAGAACCATGATTGAGTTTGATTTTAAAGAAACAATGATAAATGCAGCATCGTATAATGAAATGGGTTTGGATGCTAAGGAGAACAAGCTGTGCAGAGTTTTTGGAGCTTAGGGAAGAAAATATATAACATGTCGAATCCGCGCGAAGCGCGTCGCTGCGTGGTGTTTTGTGCGCGTGCGATGGCGAATCGCTCGCGGATGCGGCAGATTGACGCTTTTTTTCAGCAGGATGCAGTCTTGCAGCAGGTGGCAGATGTGTGTCCGTTCGTCTATGAGCAGCCGACGCGGGCGTTTTTCTATAACAAGTCCACGTTTGAGGAACGCGCTGCGCTTGTTGAGACGCATATAAGGTTCTTGCGGAATGTGTTGGCAGAGGATATCCTACTAGATCTTTATCGGCATAAATCCGTGCCGCTCTGGCATGGTGCGGCATGCATGGAGAAAGAACTCGCTGCGTTTCTTCTTTTCGAACCGGGACAGCGCAAGGAGGGGCTTCTTTCCGTCATGCTGCGACTTGGTGAGAGTGCGCTTTATCAGATCATCTTCTGGCTGAATGAAGCGCCGGATGGCGAGATGGCGATGTGGATCGGTGCGATGCAGGGGCCGAATATGGAAAATGCGAAGGATGTCGTCAAGCAGGTGACGAAGGCGTGTCATGCCTACCGCACGAAGAATCTCATCCTCTATATGACGCAGGCAGTTGCAAGAGCTTTGGGGCTTAAGCATATTTATGCCGTATCGAACGAGGGCTATTACGCGAACAACCATATCCGTCGCGACCGCAAGCTCAAGACGGATTTCGGCGCTTTCTGGGAAGAAGCGGGCGGCCATGTGCTGGTGGATGCACGCTTCTATGAACTTCCGCTCGTTGAGACACGAAAGACGATGGAGGAAGTGCCGACGAGAAAGCGCGCCGTTTACCGTCGCCGCTTTGTTTTTTTAGATGATGTGGATGTGCAGATTGCGGAGAATATGGGGAAGCTCTTGAAATAAGGGAAGACGATGTTCTCGGACGAGGATGCAAGATGACGATGCATGGATGTAAGCGAGTGGCGGAATTTGTTGCATATGATTGAACAATGTAACAAAGATGTAAATGTGTGTTATGTTGTTGTGCTGATGTTATAAAATTTAGGTAACAAACTATAAAATGTTATAAACTATATAAAACTATTGAACAAGAATGGTGTTTCTGTTATCGTTTTACCATGAAGCCCCAAGAGGTCAAGCCGAAGGCGCAGACCGATTGGCTAGGCTTCTGTAAGGGCGGCGCACAATGTCCACAAAGTGGACGTTTGTGCGTGTAGTTTACCATGAAGCCCCAAGAGGTCAAGCCGAAGGCGCAGACTGGGAGGTTTTTCGATGAATCTGCCGAAATCTATCCGCGAGGGGAGCGGCAGAGCTGTTATCATTGCAGTATATTGTCTGTTGTGTTTTTTGGTACGCGAGTGCGCGGAGAAGGAGAGGATTTGATGGGGAAAATTCTGGGGATGGGGATCCAAAATTATGGGTCATTGAAAAATATCAAAATGGGGAAGCTTCTCAGTGATACGAGCAACGAGGAATTCGGCAATATGGTCGCAATTATCGGGCAGAGCGGAAACGGGAAGAGCACATTGGCGGATGCGTTCGGCTTCCTATCGGATTGCTTGTCCACGGATGTGGAAACTGCTTGCGATGCAAATAATCGTGGGGGATATGATCAATTGCTTTCGCAAGGCAGCCAAGAAGCTATCCATTTTGAAATATATTATCGAGAAACATCGAATACACGTCCTATAACCTATGAGCTTACGATTGATAAGGATGATGCGGGCAGACCTTATGTGAAAGAGGAGCGATTGAGGCAACGCCGCATGGGGCATAAAAGCGGTAGACCACTTTCTTTTTTGTATCTGAAAGAAGGCCGTGGCTATGCTTTCGAAGGTGATGATGGTGGTATGGACGATGACTGCGGCATTGATCGCGGCGAGAAGAAAGATGTGCGCCTTGCCGATTTGCGCAAATTGGGGGTTGTAACACTCGGGGCGATGAAGCAATATTCGCGTATTGAAAAGTTTCTGAATTTCTTGCAGAGTTGGTATTTATGCTATTTTACTCCCGATGCTGCGCGTCAGGTACAGACGGTCGTGCCAAGTCCGTATCTGAATCGCACGGGAAGCAATCTGAATAATGTTGCGCAGTATATGTACCGTGAAAATCCCAAGGCATTCAAGAAAGTCTTGGAAGAAATAAAGGGCAAGATACCGAATATCGAGAGAATCGAGCCGCTCAAACTGCCGAATGGTCAAATGGTTTTGGAGTTTTGGCAGAAAGGGTTCGAGAAACCGTTTTTTTCACAAAGAATGTCCGATGGTACGTTGAAGCTCTTTGCTTATTATCTCTTGCTCAATGAGAGGAATCCAAGGCAGCTTGTATTTGTGGAAGAGCCGGAAAATGGTCTGTATCATAAATATTTGGGAAAACTTGCTGAAGAAATGGATAAGAATGTGGGCACGGGATATGCGAAGCAGGTATTTGTGACAACGCACAGTCCTTTTTTCGTCAATGCATTGCAGCCGAAGCAGGTATGGGTGTTGGAAAAAGACTCGCAGGGATTTTCTACAATCAAGCGCGCATCGGATTATCGCTTCGTTAATGCTTTGGTCGAAGAGGGCGTTTGCTTGGGCGATTTATGGTACGATACATATTTTGGTTGAGGAGTCGATCTTGTGCATATTCAATTCATGATTGAGGACTCATCGAGTGCCGCTTTGATCGAGGTGCTGATAGGGAAGCTGAAGGATAGCGTCTCTTTGCTGACGTATGATGTTAAGCATTTTCATGGGATTGGCGGTTTCACTAGGAAAAATACGGTGAAGGAGATAAAGACAGGAAAATTGCTCAATGATCTGGCCACCTATTTGCGAGGTTTTTCTAAAAGTTTGCAGGGCATCCAAGCAGCCATTTTTGTGATTGTGGATAACGATGACCGCGATACGGCGGAATTTCGTCTCGCGTTGGAAGAGGTTGCCGTTAAAAACCATATCGCAGTCGACCGAGTGTTCTGCATCGCGGTGGAAGAGGTGGAGGCGTGGTTATTAGGGGATAAAGCAGCCATCTACAAGGCGTATCCTCTGGCGAAAAAGCAGGTGTTGGACAGCTATGAACAAGACAGTATTTGCGGGACATGGGAAGTTCTGGCGGAAGCGATTCATAAGGGTGGTCTCAGAAACTTAAAAAAGTCGTGCGCTTCTTATCGGGAAATTGGTTCGCGCAAGAAAGAGTGGGCGGAGAAGATCGGCAAGTATATGGACTGTGCTACAAATGAATCTCCGAGTTTTCGATATTTTTGGCAGGAATTGCAAAAACGACTTCTTGCTTGCTGAATGGCAGCAGTCTGCAGGCATAGCGGGAGAGGATGGAAACTGCGAGGGTATGGCGTATGGAATAGGCGCAGACTGGGAGGTTTTTCGATGAATCTGCCGAATACTATTCGCGAAGGAATCGTGCGGCTCGCACGCAAGTATGGCTTGTCACGCGTTGTGCTCTTCGGCTCGCGGGCGCGCGGGGACAACTGGGAGCGCAGCGATGTCGATCTCGCGGTTGCAGGCGGCGACGTTGTGCGGTTTTCGCTCGATGTAGACGAAGAGCTGCCGACACTCTTGATGTTCGATGTCGTCAACTTGGATGGTCCTGTGCAGCCGGAGCTTTTGGAAGAGATTCAGAGGGATGGTGTTTTGCTTTATGAAAAAGGCAGAGAATTTCTTCAAGGCACTACAGAATCTTAAGGAGATCAAGGGGAAGAAGCCTCCCTATGATACGATTGCGACGGCGGGCATGGTGTCGCTTTTCGAGATATGCTTCGAGCAGGCATGGAAAGCGATGAAAGAACAGCTGGAATTGAGCGGCTATGGTGAGCATAAGAGCGGCTCGCCGAAGAGCGTCATCGAGTTGGCGTATCAGGCGCGGATGGTCAAGGATGAAGAACTTTGGCTTGCGGCCTTACAGGCGCGTAACAATGTGGCGCACTTTTGCAGTGAGCCAATCGCGCTTTCCATTATTCGTGACAGTCAGGAGAAGTTCATCGCGATGTTCGAGCAGCTGGCGGAGGAGCTGCGGGAGAGGTGGCTGTGATAGAAGTTTGATGTTTATAAAATGCTCATTTTAGCAAAGATCAGGTGTAGGAGAAAAGGCGAATAGAGCCTGAGGAACCAATGAAGGAGGAACATAATATGGCATTCAAGGAGATTCAGCCGCAGGATTTGCAGGATAATGTATTTACGCTGATCGGCAAGGATTGGCTCGTCGTCTGCGGCGAGAAGAATGGCAAGGCGAACGCGATGACGGCCTCTTGGGGCGGCATGGGTGTGCTCTGGGGCAAGCCGGTCGTGTTCATCTTCATCCGTCCGCAGCGCTATACGAAGGAGTTCGTTGATGGGGCAGAAGGCTTCACGCTTTCCGTGCTCGACGAGTCGAAGCGCAAGGTCTTGAACTACCTTGGAACGGTGTCGGGGCGCGATGAGGCGAAGATCGAGAAGGCGGGACTTACGCCGCTTTCGGAAGGGGGCTTCACCTACTTTTCGGAGGCGCGGCTGGCGCTCTTTTGCCGCAAGCTCTATGCGCAGGAGCTGCAGCCCGAGTGCTTCATCGAGCGCGAATGCGATGTGAAGTGGTATCCCGAGAAGGATTACCATACGATGTATGCGGCGGAGATCGAGAAGGTTCTCGTTCGCGGCTAAGAGTTCTGGGAGGCAGACATGCGTCAGGAAATCAAGGAGCAGCTCAAGGGAACGAGCCTTGCGCGCGGCATGACGGATGAGGATGTTGAGGCGCTTCTCGCATCGAGCCAAGTGCGTCTCGTGCACTACAAGAAGGGCGAGATCATCTTTCACGAGGGTGATGTGCCCGAGCGCCTTTTTCTGCTCGTCTCAGGCGCTGTGCGCATACTGAAGGACACGTATTCGGGGCGGCAGATCTTCTTAGGGGAGATACGAAAACCCGGAGTGATGTTCGGCGAGGTATATCTCTTCATCGAGCGCCATGCCTACGATATGTTCACGCAGGCGCTCGCAGCGACGGAGCTTTTGGAGATTTCGAGCCGCATGTTGACGCAGGGCGCTGCGGAGGACGATTTCGGCGAGGCAGACGATCCGGAAAGAGCGCAGCGCGTGCGCCTGCAGGGACTCCTGCAGCGCAATCTGCTGCGTGATTTCGCACGCAAGGCGTACCAGATGAACAATATGCTTAAGGTGCTCGCGAGCGGCTCTTTGCGCGGCAAAATCGCACGCTATCTGATGTTGCAGCCGCAGAAGGCGGACGGTAAGATCTGCTTATCGGAGAGCCGCGAGTCTACGGCGATCTATCTCGCAGTGTCGCGCCCAGCTCTTTCGCGCGAGCTGAGCGCCATGCAGAAGGAGGGCATCCTCGCAGTGGAGTCGCGCACGATTCATATCTTGGATCGAGAGAAGTTGGAGGAGTATCTGTAAGTAATAAAAAAGGCGTACAGACCGTGGATTTTGGTCTGTACGCTTTTTTGTCTTGTGTGTACGATGGTTACGCTTCCATGATGATCGGCAGGATCATGGGGCGGCGGCGCGTGGCGTCGAAGATGAAGCGTCCGAGAACGTCGCGGATGGTCGTCTTGATGGAGGACCATTCGGTTATGTGCTCATCCTCGCACTTCTTGAGGGCGCTGAACACGCGCTTTCTGGCGGTATCCATGAGTTCTTCGGATTCGCGCACGTAGACGAAGCCGCGCGACACGAAGTCAGGGCCAGAGACTATGCGTCCGGAAGAGCGGTTGATTGTCACGACGACGATGATGACGCCTTCGCGCGAGAGCTGTTGGCGGTCGCGCAGGACGATGTTGCCGACATCGCCGACGCCGAGGCCGTCGATGAGCACGATGCCTGCTTGCACCTTGCCGTTGAGTTTCGCCGAGTTGCGCGTGAATTCAAGAATGCCACCGTTTTCGTTGAGAAAGATGTTCTCCTTGGGCATGCCGAGGCTCTCTGCAAGCTTGGCATGGCGCACAAGCATGCGGTACTCGCCGTGTACGGGCATGAAGTAGCGCGGGCGGATCAAATTGTGCATGAGCTTCAAGGCGTCCTGGCCGGCATGGCCGGAGACATGGATGCCCTCGCTCCTGCCGTAGACGACGTCAGCGCCGAGCTTCAGGAGAAGATCGATGGTCTTGCCGACGTAACGTTCGTTGCCGGGGATCGGCGTCGCCGAGATGATGATGGTGTCCATCGGCGTGATGTTGACCTTGCGATGTGAGCTCATCGCCATGCGCGTCAGGGCGGACATCGGCTCGCCTTGGCTGCCCGTCGTCGCGATGACGATCTGGTTGTCGTTGTAGCGGCCGATCTCGTCGATGTCGACGATCGTTCCCTCGGGCGCGGTCAGATAGCCAAGTTCCATAGCGATGTTCGTGACGTTGACCATGCTTCGACCGAGGATCGCCACCTTGCGGCGGTAGCGCACGGCGGAGTCGATGATCTGCTGGATGCGCGAGACGTTCGAGGAGAAGGTCGCGACGATGATGCGCCCGCGTGCGCGCCGAAATACGCGGTCGAAGGCGACGCCGACGGTCGCTTCGCTCGGTACAGGCTCTGTGCGCTCGGCGTTCGTGCTGTCGGCAAGCATGAGCAGCACGCTCTTGTTGCCGATTTCCGAGAGCGTCTTGAAGTCCGTGAGCTTTCCGTCGACGGGCGTGTAGTCCATCTTGAAGTCGCCCGTGTGGAAGATCGTGCCGAGCGGCGTGCGGATCGCGAGCGCCACGGCATCGGGGATGCTGTGGTTCACGCGCACGAACTTGATGGCGAAACAGCCGAGCCGCAGCTGATCGCCCGCCATGATAGGATGGAGGTTCTGCGTTGAAACGCCGCGCTCCTCCAAGCGTCCCTTGAGAATGCCGAGTGTCAGCGGCGTGCCGTAGACGGGAACGTCGATCTGCGTGAGGACGTACGGCAGAGCGCCGATGTGATCCTCGTGACCGTGCGTCAGCACGATGCCTTTGATACAGTCGCGGTTTTCCAACAGATACGTGATGTCCGGAATGACGAGGTCGATGCCGAGCATATCCTCCGTCGGGAACATCAGTCCCGCGTCGATGACGAGGATATCATTGCCGAAGCGCAATACCGTCATGTTCTTGCCGATTTCCCCGAGTCCGCCCAAGGGGATGACCTGTAACTTTTTTGCGTTGGCCGAATGATTGGCAGAATGTGTGTTTGAAGAATTTGAAGCCAAAAAATATACACCTCCGAAAAATTTGTTTTAGGAAGCGCTAAATATATACGTGCTTCCTTTCGTGTCCTGTGTGATAGCTGAACATACGTCCAGCAAGTTTTAGCCGATCAATACACATCTCATAGTATTATATAACACATGAACTCTTTTTGCAAAAGAAAACGACAAAAAGCCGCCCGTGAAGGCGGCGGGAATGTCATCGCAGTTCTTGAAGTTTCTGCAGGGCAGGGAGTCGTGAATTTACGACTCCCTTTCGATGCGGACGTTTACGTCGTAGAAGGTGCTGCCGCCGCCCTTGTCGGTCAGGCGTTGGCTGGTCAGCATATTGAGGCCGCGCCTTCCTTTGCAGTAGGCACGCCACCAGACGCCTTCGCTGACGAGCGTGCCGGGGCGGACGCGGCGGCTCAGGGCGAGTGTAAAGCTGGCCGCGCCGCGCTCGTTGCTGCATACGACGGGATCGCCGTCCGCAAGCTCGAGCTTTTCTGCATCGTCGGGATGCATCAGCAGTTCCATGACCTTGCCGCGCGAGAGTTCTTCGCGCTCGTTGAAGGAGGAGTCGAGGATGCGTGGATCGGGAGCGCTGATGAATTGGAACGGTTCGTCGTCGCCGTGGGCGGGGAAGTAGTCGGGCAGGGGCGGCTCTTCCTTCGGGTTCAGCAGTTCGATCTTGCCCGAGGGCGTTTTGAAGTCGAGCTTGTAATTCTCGGGCAGAGGAAGGTCGACGGGCAGTCCTGCGGCGAGCGCTGCCTTGTCTACGGGAAGTGGCCAGGCGTCGGTTGAGGCGATCAGCTCGTCGATGAGATCATCCTCGCTTTTTTTGAAGAACGGGTCGTCAAGCCCTAAGGCATCGGCCAGCAGGCAGGCGACCGCCCAGTTCGGCTTCGACTCGCCGACGGGCGGAATAACGGCTTCGCCGCGCTGGATTGTGTAGTGTCCATAGGCTGCATAGATGTCGCTGTGCTCGAGCGAGGTCGTCGCCGGCAGCACGATGTCGGCATAGAGCGCCGTGTCGGTCAGGAAGCGTTCGTGTACGACGGTGAAGAGGTTATCGCGCAGAAGCCCTTCGGTCACTTTCTTCTGGTCGGGCGCGGTGCAGGCAGGATTCGAGGAGTAGACGAAGAGGCTCTTGATGGGCGGCTCCGAGGCGGAGGTCAAGGCGTTGCCGATTTCACACATGTTGACGAGGCGCACGTTTTTCCGCAGGTCGGGGCGCTGCACGATGTCCTTGCTGAAGGCGCGGCTGCCCGGCACGGAGGAGAGGAGGCCGCCGCCCGGCTTCTTCCATGCGCCGACGGCGGCGGGCAGAGCGAGCAGGAGTCGCGTCGTCATCGCGCCGTTCGTATAGCGCGAGAAGCCGCTGCCAAGACGTATGAAGGGCGCGCGCGCCTGGCCGTAGGCGAGGGCAAGTTCGCGTATGGCCTCGGGAGAAAGTCCCGTGACGGCAGCGGCGCTTTCTGGGGTATGGTGCGGCAGGACATCCTTTTTCAGTTCTTGCCAGCCTTGGACATGCGCGGCGAGGAAAGCCTCGTCTGTGAGGCCCTCTTTTTCCAGCACGTGGAGCAGTGCGAGCGCGAGTGCGCCGTCCGTGCCAGGATGCACGAAGAAGGCGCGGTCAGCCTGGCGTGCCGTTGCCGTCTCGTATGTATCGACGCACCAGATTATGGCGCCGCGCTTTTTCGCCACCTGCACATCGTGTGCGAAGTGGATGTCCGTCGCGAGCATGGAGAGACTCCAGAGGATGATGAGATCGCTTTGCTGTGCTTCCTGCGGGCGGATGGCGAGGGTCGCTCCCATGACGGAATTCCAGCCATGACGCTTTGCGGGGGAGCAGATCGTGCGGTCAAGCTCTGCCGCTCCGAGTGCGCGAAAGAGCGCGTGATAGGCGTCGTGCTGCAAGAGCCCCATCGTTCCTGCGTAGGAGTAGGGCTGTATGGCCTCCGCGCCGTACTGCGCGATGATTTCCTGCCAGCGTGCGGCGATCTCCTGCACCGCTTCGGGCCAGGAAATCGGGCGGAACTCGCCTGCACCCTTCTTTCCTGTGCGCTTGAGCGGCGTGAGGAGACGGCGCGGCGAATGGACGGTGCGCTCGTAATGTGCCATTTTTGGACAGAGCGTGCCGCGCGTGAAGCTGTGTGCGGGGTCGCCTTTGACCTTTCGTGCCAGCCCACCCTCGACCTCGACGAGAAGGCCGCAGCAATCGGGACAGTCGTAGGGACAGACCGAGCGCAGGATTTCCATGATGATTCCTCCTAACAAGCAGAGTGAAGATAAGGCCGTGCACGAGCGTCCGCAAAGCGGGGCGTGTGCGTGCAGGCTATAAGCATAGCAGACAAAATCGCGGCTGGCAAGGCTTTTCCCGTATCACTCCATGATGCCCGCCATCTTCAGCAGATACTGAGCGTTGCGCGTCGTGCAGCGTCCTTCTTTGATCTTATAGTCGAAGAGGAGTTTGTCGTCCTCGTAGCTTTCTTCAAAGTGCCAGTTCGTTACGGGGGCGGCGTCGCTCTCGATCTCGCAAAGCTCGAAGTCGTGCGTGGAGACGAGGGTGATGAAGTCCGCGCCTGTGAGGCGCGAAATGGCTTCTCTTGCGCCGATGAGGCGATCGGCGCTGTTCGTGCCCTTGAAGATTTCGTCGATGACGATGAGCATGGGCAGGCTCTTTTCCTTGAACGCCATCATGCTCTTGATGCGCAGGATTTCGGCATAGAAGGTGGAAAGGCCGTGCGCCGCGTCGTCCGTCACGCGGATCGAGGTGAAGATGTGAAGCGGCGAGAGGCAAAAGCGTTCGACCGGCACGGGTGCGCCCGCGTAGGCGAGGACGCAGGCGCTTGCGACGGTTCTGAGGTACGTCGTCTTGCCTGACATGTTCGATCCTGTGATGATGCGCGTGCCTGCCGTCGCGTCGATGTCGTTCGGCACGGCCTTCTCCTCGGGAATCAGGAGATGGGTCAAGTTCTTGGCTTCGAGGCGCGGCGAAGCGTCTTCGAGGAGTTTGGGGAACGCGTACACTTCGCGCACGAGTCCCACGGTCGAGAAGGAGAGGAGCACTTCGGTCTCCGCCCAGACGGCGAGCCAGTCGCCGAGGTGCGCGGAGGCCTTTTCCTGCCAGTGTGCGATGCGGTGCGCGAAGTGCAGGTCGCTGAGGAAGAAGGCGTTGGCGAGCAGCAGGAAGATGAGATTGTGACGTGTGTGCGCATGATCGGCGAGGGCGGCGAGGCGGCGCAGGGAGCGCGCGGAGCCGCCCGCCTTGAGCTGCGCCTGCAGTGCGATAAGGTGCGGGCTTTGGAATGTCGCATCTTCGAGGCGCGAAAAGAGACGCTCGTAGAGGCGCAGCTCGCGGTGCATGGCGGCGAGCGGCTTCTGCGCGGATGCCGTGCGCCTGCCGAGCGCGAAGGCGATGAGGAACTGCAGCAGCACGAGTATGGCGGGCATTGTCCAGCCGATGAGGGAGAGCGATGCGCCGACGATGGCGAGCGCGAGGGCGGCGGGAAGAACCCACGCGATGAAGGCCGTGCCCGCGTAGGGCTTCTCTGTATTTCTTTGCAGCGCTGCGAGGAGCGGCTTTGTATCGTGGCCGTCAGGCAGAAGAGCGGCCGCCGCCGTGAGGTCGAGGACGAGCCTGGGGCGGGCGATGAGTTCCTCGACGGCTTTCTGCCTCTTCCTTGCAAGCGCGAGATCAGCAGGGAAGGGGGAGAGCGTGTCGGCGAGACGATCACGCCCCGCCTTCGTACGTGCGGCGCAAAGATACTGGTAGATGGAATCAGCGCCGAAGAGGCTTAGATCCTGCGCCTGCGGCAATTCGTCCCTCAGATATTCCGCGCCCGTCACAGGAAAGTTGTGCCACTCTCCCGAAAATCGTGCAAGAAAGTTTGAAAGCGCGGCGATGTGGCTCTCCAAGAGCAGGCGCTGCTCGAAGAGCCTGCCGTGACGGCGCAGGAGCGCGGTGAAGCAGCAGGCGAGCGCGACGGCGACCAGATATATCTCGAGTGCGCTCGTGTCCCAGGCGGCGGCAAGCGCGAGAAGGCACAGGAAAAACGTCGTGAGGCGCAGCCAGGAAAGCATCTGCCCGCGCCGATCCAGCCGCCGCTTCTCGGCGAGATCCGTCTCTCGCGCCGTTTGGAAGAAATTTTTGTTCATAAAGCATCGTCCTCGTCTTTAACCGATATATAATCCGTCTTTCCCTATATTATAAGCGTGAAAGTCATCTGCGTCCAGTTCTCAGCAGCAGAATTCGCGGGGAATTTTGTTTGAGGATTCACTGGCAATGGTATATAATGAAAGAAATAAAGCTTATGGAGGTGCGTCGAATGGCACAGGATATTGTTGTATCCATGGACGATGATTTGAAGTCGAATTTTGAAGAAGTGTGTGCGGATATCGGACTTTCTGCGCCTTCCGCTATCTTGATCTTTGCGCGGCGCGTCGCGCGGGAGCGCAGGATTCCATTTGAATTGAGAGCCGCTCCTCTGACGGATTCGCTCTATTCGGAGAAGAGCCTGGCACGTTTGCGTCGCGGCATTGCGCAGCTTGATGCTGGGAAAGGCGTGCAGCACGATTTGAATCACTATGATTGACAATACCGCATTTTTGAAATGGTTTGCATAGGCTTCGGCGATGCATTTGTTTCAAGAGTGCGGTTTTTTGATACAAAATCATAGGAAATCATAAAAAACTGCTAGCGTATGGAAAAAATTATATTATAATATATTTGTATCATAACATAAGTTAAATCGATAACGTTTCTTGTTGTGACGAAGTGCGAAGGAGTGTGTTGCCGTTGGAAAATTCCTTGACGCTTTCCTTCGAGGATGCGAGCATATCCTTCGCGGGTCGCAGCGTACTTCGGGGGCTTTCCTTCGAGCTTGCAGGCGGCATCGTCGCCAGCGTGCGCGGGGCGAACGGCAGCGGCAAGTCCACGCTTCTGCGTCTGGCGGCGGGGCTTTTGCGGCCGACAAAAGGGCGCGTCGCGCTGCGGACGGCGGCGGGAGAGGCCGAGGGAGCGATGTGGCAGGCGAATCTCGCCTATCTCTCGCCCGAGCTTTCACTCTATCCGCTGCTAACGGCGGCGGAGAACCTCGACTTCTTCCTCGGACTGCGCGGCATTGCGCTTTCCGATGCCTCGCGTCGGACGCTTCTCGCGCGCGTGGGACTCAAGGGGGCGCAAGATTGGCGGATGCAGACGGCAAGCTTCTCGACGGGCATGCGCCAGCGTTTGAAGCTCGCCGTGCTGCTCGGCGCGGATGCGCCCTTCTGGCTGCTCGACGAACCGGGCGCGAACCTCGATGAGGAAGGGCGCACGCTCCTCGCCTCGCTCGCACGCGAAGCGGCGGCAGAAGGCCGGCTCGTGCTCTGGGCGACGAACGAGCAAAAGGAGGAGGTGACTGCCGATGCAAGGATCTGCATTGCAGGGGGCGCGGCTCATCTTTCGTAGGGAGGTCGCCTGTGCCATGCGTAGCTGCTCCTCTTGGGCGGCGATGTTCATGTTTTCGTTGACGGCGATCGCGGCGCTTTCCTTTGCGCTTCGTTGTGCGCCGCCTGAGCCGCAGGTAGCGGCGGGACTCTTGTGGGTCGTGCTGTTTTTCTCGGCGGAGGCGGGCGTCGGCCGGGCGTTCTACGAGGAGGCGGCGAGCGGCACGCTGCTCGCCCTGCGCATCTATGCCGGAGCGCAGGCGGTGTTCGTCGGCAAATTCTGCTACACGCTCTTCATGCTCACGGCGCTCGCCGTCTTTGACCTAGCGCTCTTTCAAGTCTTTCTCGGCTTTTCGCTGGCGGACTTCTTCGCCGCCATGGTCTTTCTCCTCGTCGTATTCTTGGGCATCTGGGGTTTGGCGGCGGCGGGCGTCATCGTCTCGGCGCTGACGGTCGGCGCGGGCGCGAAGAGCGGGCTGTTCTCCGTGTTGCTGCTGCCCGTCGTTTTGCCCGTGTTCCTGCCCGCGCTCAATCTCACAGGCGAGCTTTTCAGCTCCCTTCTGCCGTCCTCTTCCCTGCTCGGCGCGATGGCGCTCTACGACATGATTCTGACGCTCGGCGCTTCGTGGCTCTTCGACTTCGTATGGCAGGAAATTTGAAGCGGCGGCGAGAAAGAATGTTCGCCGGCTCTTTCAAGAATAAGGGGTGAATCTATGCTTCGCGTCCTCATCATTGTGTTGACAGCAGCGCTCTTCGCCGCTGTATTCTTCCTCGTGCCGCCCGCAGAAGGCTTGGGCGACTATGTGCGCCTCGTCTTCTTCCATGTTCCGGCGGCGTGGGTCTCGGTTCTCGCCTTTCTTTTGAGTGCGTGGTGGGCGCTTCGCTTCCTGCGATGTCGCAGGGAGCGCTTCGACGCGCTGAGCGCACGCTCGGCGAAGCTGGGCTTCTTCTTCGTGATATTCGCCACGGTGACGGGAGCGCTCTTCAGCCGCCTGTCGTGGGGCGCATGGTGGAATTGGGATCCGCGCCAGACGACGATCTTCGTACTCATCCTTATCTACGGCGCATATCTCACGCTGCGCTCGGCTGTGCCCGAAAACCGTGGGCGCGCGCTCGTCTCGGCGGTCTACTCGCTCTTTTCCTTTCTGACCGTGCCGTTCCTCGTCTTCCTTTTGCCGCGCCTCTACTTCTCGCTGCATCCCGAGCCTCTTCTGAATAGCGGCGCACATGTGGCGATGGAGCCGTTGATGATCGGCGTGCTCGCGCTCGGCCTTGTCGACGCGACCTTGCTCTATTTCGCACTGCTCTTTCGGTCTGTCAAGGAGGACTGACGCATGAAAAAATCGTATGTGCTCTTCGGACTCATCGCCCTCTTCGTCCTCTATGCGGGCTGGGCGTTCGCCGACAGCATCACGCCCTATGTCGACATCGCCGAGGCGCGGTCGGCGCACGGCTCCGTGCAGGTCAAGGGGCTTCTCGATCCGGATGCTCCGGCACCCGCACAGAAGGGGAAGGATTTCGTCTTCGGACTCGTCGATGAATCGGGAGAAAAGATGGAAGTGCATTATCACGGCACGGAGCCTGACCAATTCCGCTCGGCGCATCACATCGTTGCCGTCGGCTCGTACAAGGACGGCGCGTTCGAGGCGGATCGGCTGCTCATCAAGTGTCCGTCGAAGTATGAAAAGATGAAAGGCGGTTCATTATGACAGCCGGCACGGCATTCCTCGTACTCTCGCTCATCTTCGCACTGGCGGCAGCATTTTCATGGATGCGCGGAAAGGCGGCAACGGGCAAGGCGCTCGCACTCGCCTCCTTCTTCGCGGCGGCCTTGGCGAGCGCATGGCTCTTCTGGCTGATTCTGCACGATCGCTTCGACATCGACTATGTGTGGAGCTATTCCTCGCTCGATCTGCCGCTCGTCTACAAGGTTTCTGCCTTCTGGGCAGGGCAGCAAGGCTCATTCCTCTTGTGGCTTTTCTTCCATGCGGCGGCGGGCGCGGCGCTTGCCCTTCGCGCACGGCTCGGGAATGCAGGTCAGGCCGTGTTCTTCTTTCTGCAGGCTCTTTTGGCGGCGCTCGTCCTCTTCTACAGTCCGTTTGCTGTGACGGAGGGCTATACGCCTGCTGACGGTGCGGGAATGAATCCGCTCCTGCAAGACCCATGGATGGCAATTCATCCGCCGCTCGTGTTCTTTGGCTACGCGCTGCTCGCCGTGCCGTATGCGGCGTCCTTGGGGGCGCTGCTGTCTGAAAAGGCGGACAGCACGGCGTGGCTCGCGCTTGCGCGAAGCTGGGCGCTCGCTGCATGGGCGCTCCTCGGCGCGGGTATCTTCGTCGGCGCTTTCTGGGCGTACAAGGTGCTCGGCTGGGGTGGTTGGTGGGGCTGGGATCCCGTGGAGAACTCTTCGCTCGTGCCGTGGCTCGCGGCGGGCGTCCTCGTCCACCTGCTCTCTGCCGCTCGCGTGCGCCCGACGAATCTCGCACTCGCTCACCTTTCTGCTATCTTCTCCTATGCGCTTGCGCTCTACGGCACGTTCCTCGCGCGAAGCGGCCTTTTGGGCGACTTCTCCGTGCATTCTTTCAGCGGCACGGGCGTCGGCCTCTGGCTCGTCGCCGTCGATGCGATCGTAGCGCTGGCGGGGCTTTCGCTTCTCGTCTGGCGTGCGGGAAAGTTCCCCAAAGGCTCTCCGTACCCGGTGCATCGAAGCCGCGAATTCTTCCTCTTGCTCGGCTGTCTTGCCCTGACCTTTCTCGCCATCATCGTATTCATCGGCATGTCGATGCCGCTTCTCACAGGGCTTGGCGGCGATTCCGCCGCCGTCGACACGGGCTTCTACGTCAAGACGAGCCTGCCGCTCGCCATCTGTATGCTGCTTGCGATGGCAGTTGGCTCCTTGCTGCACTATGGCGAGGGTCAGGCATCGCTGCCAAAGGCTCTCATCGGTGCTATATTCGCGGGTGCGGCGGCGGCAGGACTCGCAGGCGTCCGAGAAGTCTCCTCGCTCGTCCTCGCGGGCGCTGCGGCTGCCGCCGTCTTCGCGAGTGTTCTCGCCTGGCGCGGCGGTGCACTTCGCCTTGCCGCAGCCGTCGCACACGCGGGCGCGGCTCTGGCTCTTTTTACGATAGCGCTCGCCGCGGCGGGAACGAGCACGACGCTTGAGTTTGTGCCGGATGAGCCGCAGTCCTTCGGCAGAAACTCGATTCTCTACGAGGGCATGGATCTTTCTGAAAGCCGCAGGGAGAAGGAGTATGTGTTCCGCGTCGACGGCGAGGAAGTGCGCGCCTTGACGAAACTCAGTGCGAGCGGCGAGGATGCGGCGAGAGAGCCTGCTATCGCGCACGGCGCGGCGGGCGACATCTACATTGCTCCCTCGCCTGCTGCCGTCGGTCACGAGATCGTGCTGCAGCGCGGCAAGGCCATTTTGGAGGGGGATGTAGCCTACCGTCTGGAGCATGTCATAGAAGAAGAGCCCGATGATGAGGGCCGCCGCCTCTTTCTCGCGGACATCGCCGTCACTGACGGCGAGACCGTCGACCTCGCCGAAGTCAGTTTGACGGCTGCAGGCATGAAGGCGGCGACGGAATCCTTTGCCGTTCTCAATGGCAAGAGGCGATTGCGCCTCTTGGGCATCTCCGAGGACAAGAAGAGCATCATGCTGCAAATACTGCCGGCAATCGAGGAGGAAGCACGGCTGCCGCTGACGGCGTCCGTCAGCAACAAGCCACTGCTCTGGCTTCTGTGGCTCGGTGCGGCATTCACCTTTTTCGGCACATCGTGCGCCCTAAGGAGGAGATGCTAGGCATATATTTTTGAGGAGACGAACCCCTTTGTTTATGGAAAGGAGGGAAGGGGATTGGAAGCAAAGGAATTCTTTCAGAAGAACACGCTGAAGTGCATCATCGGAGGCTTCGCCGCAGGCGTCATCTTTTCCGTCTGCACTTCGGCGGGGCTGTCGTTTTCCGGCTCTCCCACATTTTGTGGACAGTGCCATGCGATGAAGATGGAGAAGGCGACGTTCATGGAATCGTCGCACCGGGAGCGCGAGTGCGTGGACTGCCACCTGCCGCACGACAGCATGACGGCGTACTTCGTCGAGAAGGGACGAAGCGGCATGATCGACGTTTACCACGAGCTGAAGCGCGACTATCCTGCCAAGATCCGCATCTCGGAAGACGCAGAAAAGATCGTGAACGGCAACTGCCTGCGCTGCCACAGCGCGACGATGGCAGTCGTCCACGCAGGTCCGATGGACGCCAATACCGATTGCCTGAAGTGCCACAGGAGCGTGGCACATGGCTCCAATCACCTGGAAGGAGGGATCAAAGTTGAGTAAGCTGCAAAAGTGTTTGCTGGGCGTCATCGTCGTCTGCGTTGCGTTCTTCGGTTTCGTCATCGTGCGCATCGGCATCGCCCAGCCATCGAGTTCCGTCAAGCTCGCTCAGATACCGACGGAGAACAATGCCCATCTCGGCATGGAAGCCTTCAAGGAGGCATATCCGCTCGAATACGAATCGTATCAGATGACGGCGAGCGATTCGCCGACCCCGACGGGCTACGGCAGTTCTGGCGTCCATTCGAGGCTCATGGACGAACCCGAGATGATCGAAAACTGGAAGGGCTATGCCTTTTCCCTGCAGTATGACGATGACCGCGGCCATGTCTACGCGCTTGAGGACGTCAAGAACTCGCTGCGCACGACCAAGGTCAATCAGTCGGGCTCTTGCATCACCTGTAAGAGCGCCTATACGAAAGACGTTTTTTTCGACACGATGGGCTGGGACTACACGCTGAAGGATTTCAAGGAGCTTGCCGATCAAGTGCCGAACGACGCTTCGATCGCCTGCGCGACGTGCCACGACGTCAAGACGATGAAGCTGCGTCTCGTCATTCCTGCGCAGATCGAAGATCTTGAGCGCAACTGGGGCAAGACATGGGACGAGCTCAGCGACAACGACAAGCGCGCCCTCGTCTGCGGCCAGTGCCATACGGAGTATTACTTCGAGCAGGGCAAGAAGGGCCGCGTCGTGTTCCCGCGCGACAACGGCTACACGGCGGAGCAGATGTACGAGTACTACAAGCGCACCGATCTGCCGGGCGGCTTCAAGGGCGACTGGAAGCATCCCGACTCGGGCGCGATGATGCTCAAGGCGCAGCATCCCGACTACGACGTCTGGAAGACGAGCGTCCATGCGGATGCGGGCGTCACCTGCATCGACTGCCACATGCCGTACATGCGCAAGAACGGGCAGAAGTACACGTCGCACTATATTTCCAGCCCGTTGAAGTACGTCGAGGACGCATGCCTCAAGTGCCACGATGAAAGCAAGGAAGTGCTCATCGCACGCGTCAAGACGATCCACGACAACACCTTCAAGCTGCAGAGGACGGCGGGCATCACGTGCGCCAAGGCGCATCTCGCCATCAAGGCGGCGGCAGAAGCCGGCGCGACGGACGAGCAGCTCGCTCCCGCGCGTGAGCTGATTCGCGAAGCGCAGTGGTATTGGGACTACGTCGAAGCCGAAAACGGCGTCGGCTTCCACAATCCCGACCAGTGCATGAGAACGCTCGGCCTCTCGATCGACCGCGCACATCAGGCGATCGAGGCCGCAAATGCCGCCACGCGCGGCGCGTTCCCGATGGATAATCTGCCGGACAAGCCGTTTGATCATCTCTGAGCGACGGTTTTGTCAAACGAAGATAAGGTGGAATAAGAGCAACTTGCTACTCAAAGACGCCCGTGCATGTGCCTTGCTTGGTGTATGCACGGGCGTTTTCCTTGTGTGTCGAAAAATATGATTTTGTGAAATCCCTCCTTAAAAATTAAAATTCGCCGAGTTTTAATTTTTAAGGGGGATTTTTTAATATAATGGCGAAGTGTATATCTATATAAATCTACGCAGCGATTCACATGGAAATGCCAAAGGAGATGGGGATAGTGAAGCGAAAGGATCAAAGGATTGCACGCGCCATCTTGGCCAGTCTCGCCGCAGGCTCTATGACAGGTGTGCTGGGGACAGGCGATGCTTCGGCGATGACACTCGATGAATACAAGCAGGCGTTGGCAGAGGGTAAGGTTCTGGTTGATTATCGGGAAACGAATGATGAAGGAAAACCCAAACGAGTAACCATAGGTGAGCTTAACCAAAAGGACATAAAACAGGCTAGAGTTGTCGGTCAGGCTTGGATTTCCGTAGATTTGCAAGGTGGCGACAAAGCGAATGCTATGGAACTTAGGACGAGCGGCGAGCATATCGATGCTGATGGAAATGTGACCGTTGCCAAAGAGGGCGGCGAAATGACATTCAGCTTCGGTGCCGACTATGAGAAAATTGCTGCGAAAGATCCAAACGGCCTTAAAGACACGGATGCTATCGCTGACATGCGGAATGTGACATTCAAGTCGGACGACGGAGCGTTCCATCTCTATAACGGTACAGTCATCGCCCGCCCGGAAAATATCTATGGACACAGCGGCAGCGGATTTGACATTGGGACTTTCATTGAGGGAAATTCCGGTGAAAAAGGCACGGCGCTAGAAAGAACCCATCCCACGTTGAAGCTTGAAGCCGGGGCGGATTCGCATTTCAATACTGAGTGGCGAGATGAAGTTGGCAATACATATCACGGAAGCAATTTCATCCATTTAAATAAGAATGGCACGCTTGAGACCCCGTCTGCTCTGATTTTTCGAAAGGGTCTTGGCGAGGACGGTCTTGAAGAAAATCCTGATGCGATGCGCGACGATGCCAGAAAGGCAATCCGGTTTAACGGCGGAACGCTAGCTCTTAGTGACGCACGCTACAATGAGAACTATCTCCTCAATGCCACTGATTTGTTGAAAGATCAGCCTGTCACACTGCGCATGGGGGTGGGGGCAACGAAAAGCGTGATCAATGTGCCGACAGGAAAGCACGAGCATTTTACCGCCGCAGCCATCAAGGAAAAGGGCATCTTAAAAGTACGTGACGTCGGACAGGGTTGGACAACAATCGATCTCAAAAACGGCGATAAGCTGAACCGCTTGGAACTTATGGTCGCGGAAGGCGACGGGCCGGATGGCAGAGAGGGAGGCGCTGTTACGCTTCACTTCGGTTCGCCTGATTGGAGCAAGGGGCCAGATGCCATCAAAGAGACAGTGAAGGATATGGATGATACTGCTGATTTCTCCAATGTGACGTTTAATACCAATCGCGGCGACATCAATCTTCTCAACGGCACGATTGAGGCACAGGCGAAAAACTTCAAGAGCGGTAAGGGTAGATTCAATGTCATGTTCCATCCTGAGGATGCCCATGCATATGAGGGACTGCAAACACATGCTACGCTGCGTCTTGTTGGCGATTCGGATTTTCCGAAAAAAGCAACGGAAGATGGTGCGCCTGTTCAGCTGAACCCCAACGGCACACTTCGGGGAAAATCCAAGCTCTTTTTCACGAAGGGGTTGATCGCAACAGGCACGAATGAAAACCCCGAAGGTCTGCGTAAAAACTTTACCGACAACGTCATGATCAATGGCGGCAGACTTGTGCTCGACGATGGTTTCTACAATGATGCATATCTTGAAAAAGCAAAGGGGCTTATCCAAGCGCAGAATTCGAATGCAACTGTAGAGATGTGGAACGGCGCGAGGAAGACATTGCAGTATGCACAGTGGGTCGATGCGCTGGGGATGGGTGCCGATGCCGAGTCTTCTGCCGCACGTACGACAGAGCAGAACATCACGACGACGGCGGGCAAGATCCACAATATCCAAACCATCGATTTTGAAGAAGGCGCGGGCGGGGAAAAGACGCATAAAGTTACCGTCACGAACGGCACGACATTGAATCTCGGCTACAAAGATGCCAGCGGTGATTTCATTACGGTCAACGGCGAGGTCCCGTCGGATGAAACGGCAAAGAAAGTATCCGTCGTCGTGGAAAAGGGCGGTGAGCTGCAACTTGGACGCGGTGACAAATCGCTCATCGGTAATACGAATGCCGATATCTCGCTCGCTGCCAGTGAAGCGGGCATAGGTGCTTCGAAGGCGAAATTGAAAGTTGTGAGTGGGCAGCAAACAGTGCGCTCTGTTCAAGCGAAGGAAAATACGAGTGTGACAGTTGACAAAGATGCACTGCTCAAGGTGAAAAACGGCATTACGCTGGAAAAGAATGCTACGCTCGATATCGAAGGAAGCATATACGATACTGTAGTCAATGCCGATGATGGTGTAAAAATCAATATTGGTAATAATGATAACGCTGGTAAACTGCTCCTCGCTCAAGGATCAAAGCTTACGAATGCCGATGTATTCCTCGACCCGAATTGGATTAATAATGTGCCAAACCATATCGAAAATGCTTCCAAATTCGTCAATCCAAGTGCTGAGCTTGACTACCGTCTGACCGTTGGACGCAACTCTGTAGCTTCGCTCGGTGCTGACAATGAAACAGTCGCTGAAGAGGCTTTCGAGAAGTCAGGAAAAACGTGGGGTGAACAAGGGATTACGGCGGCACTCTACCTCGGTAAGCATCTCAAGATCAATGCGACGGGCGGTGTCAAAGTCGACGGCTCCCTTGCGACAGGCACTGCTTTGGCTGACCTCGCGACAGCGGGAAATATCACGTTCAAGGCAAAGTCGCTCTTGATCGCCGATGCCGCTGCGTTTACAGGTCCTTCCAACTCACTTGCCACTGGCACGGAAACGACGACCATATCCGTCGATCCGACTTCGCGCTTGCAGCTGACGGGTATACTCACACCGGGAATCGCGTACAATATTATCAACGGTACTACGATCAAAAATGCTGATCCAACAGTAAATAACTGGTTGACGAAGCCACGTGAGGAGAATGTCATCCTGCCGAAGAATTATCGTTTCAGCACAGAAGCAGCCGATGCGGATAAGTTGGTTTTCCGGCGCGTGGCTGCTGTCGAGGCAATGCCGCAGGGTAATCGTGCTGTTACTAATATCGTTGATGCCGTATCGGCGGTTACATCGAGCACAAGCCCTTACTATGCTGGCGCCAGAAAATTTGTCTCGGTTGCCACCAATCCTCGCTACTCTGATGTAGTCGCCAATGCAGGTGTGCAGCCTGCCGAGGCGGCAGGTGTTTCCTATATGGCGACGCGTTCTGTCTTCGATCTTGCCTCAGATGCCCAGCAGCGCCTGTCCTTCCTCAATGCGGACGATAAAATAGTTCCGCAGAGTTTATGGGTCAAATATGGACATAGTCACGTTAACGTCGATGGACTTAATCTTGAGGGCATGGATGCCAATTTTGATGGTAATACAAACAGTATCACGATTGGTTACGATTTTGCAGGAAAGAATAAGCTACGCGGCGGAATTGCGGCGAGCTATGTGAAAGGTTCGACCTCAGGCCGAGTGGAGAATAATGATTTGCGCATGGGCGGTGTACATGCTTATGCAGGCCTGCGAAACGGCAACAACAACCTCCTGTTCGATATCGGCGCTTACAAGGCGACGAACGAGGTGGATGGCTTCATTTCTGCCGATGCTGATCTCGATCTCTTCACGCTCGGTGTCACGCATGAAACGCGTATTGCAAGCGGAAATCAGGTGATCATCCCGCACATCGGTCTGCGCTGGACAAACGTTGATATGGGAGCTTATGACGGTTATTGCGATGGTCAGATGGCACTCCGTTATGAGCCAGGTCGCAAGAGCCTCGTGACGCTTCCCGTGGGTGTCGGTATTCAAAGTGTTTCCAAGTCGAAAGACTGGACGCACAAGTTCTACGCCGACCTTTCCTACATCGCCGCTCTCGGTGGCACGGAAGCTGATATGCGCGTATCTGTTCCGGGTGTTGACGGCGCATCGGGCGTTGTTCACTATGATATCCATGACCAATCGACGATCGCCGGCAGTATCGGTGTGAATGCTGAAAGCAAGACGATGTCATGGGGAATCGGCTACCAATATCGCCACAGTGACGATTCCGACAGTCATAATCTCATGGCACAGTTGAATTTCCGTTTCTAGGAAGATAGGATAGAAGAGGCGATACATGAATCGATTTGATATATGTGTCGTCTCTTTCTCTTGTATGGACATAGATGTTGTTAACTTTTATAAAACCTATTGACAAAGTATGATATTATGCTATAATAAGCCTAACCTACGAATCAGGTATGTTTTCTTGTATTGCGGGCAAGCCCGAGGAAAGAGGAGATTTTGATGAGCGACGAGAGAAAGTATAAGTTTGAAACCCTGCAGCTCCATGTCGGGCAGGAGGAAGCTGATCCGGCGACGGATTCGCGCGCTGTGCCGATCTACCAGACGACGTCGTATGTGTTCCGCAATTCGCAGCATGCGGCGGATCGTTTCAGCTTGAAGGATGCGGGCAATGTCTACGGCAGACTCATGAACCCGACGCAGGATGTGCTCGAAAAGCGCGTGGCGGCGCTTGAGGGCGGCGTTGCGGCGCTCGCCTTTGCCTCGGGTGCAGCGGCCGTGACGACAGCGCTGCAGGGACTCGTTCATGCGGGGCAGCACATCGTCGCCGAGACGACGATCTATGGCGGCACCTACAATCTTCTTGCGCACACCTTCCCTGATTTCGGCATTGAGACTACGTTTGTCGATCCGGCAGGCGGCGCGGCGGCCTTCGAGGCGGCAATTCGGGAAAATACGCAGGTCATCTACATCGAGTCCATCGGCAATCCGAACGCGAACCTCGTCGACATCGAGGCGGTCGCCGCCGTCGCGCACAAGCACGGCATTCCGCTCGTCGTCGATTCGACGTTTGCGACGCCGTATCAACTGCGTCCCATCGAGCACGGCGCGGACATCGTCGTCCATTCGGCGACGAAGTTCATCGGCGGTCACGGCACGACGCTCGGCGGCATCGTCGTCGATAGCGGCAAGTTCGACTGGGCGACATCGGGGCGCTTCCCGTGGCTCGTCGAGCCGAACGCGAGCTACCATGGCCTTTCCTTTGCGAAGGACGTCGGCGCCGCCGCTTTCGTCGTTTATTTGCGTGCGCTCCTTCTGCGTGACACGGGCGCGACGATCTCGCCGTTCAATGCGTTCCTCCTGCTGCAGGGCGTTGAGACGCTTTCCTTGCGCGTTGAGCGCCATGTGGAGAACGCCTTGAAGGTTGTCGATTATCTCGCGAAACATCCTCAGGTCGAGAAGGTCAACCATCCCTCGCTCGCCTCGCATCCCGATCATGTGCTCTACGAACGCTACTTCCCACAGGGCGGAATCTCCATCTTCACCTTCGAGGTCAAGGGCGGCGGCAAGGCGGCGCAGAAGTTCATCGACCATCTCAAGGTATTCAGCCTGCTTGCCAATGTTGCCGACGTGAAGTCGCTTGTCATCCATCCGGCGAGCACGACGCACTCCCAGATGAATGAGGAGGAATTGAAAAAGAGCGGCATCGCGCCTGGTACGATCCGCCTTTCCATCGGTACGGAGCATATTGACGACATTCTCTACGATTTGGAGCAGGCATTTAAGGCACTCTGATGAAAAGGAAATACGGCAGGGGCTTTTGCGAAGCCTCTGCCGTATTTTTTTGCAGTGCGTTTTCAACGCTGCAGCGCTCTGACCTTGGCGATCATGGCGTCACGCTTCTTCCTCTCTTCGCGCGCGCGCGCGACTGCCCGCGCCTTGAAGGCGGCGAGTTCCTCTTCATCCACCATCTCTACAGCGCCTTCCGTGCGGCGGCACGCGATGTAGAGGAGTGTGATCGTCAGCGCCGTTGCCGTGATCGCGATGAAGGAATGCGGATATCCCGTCGCTTCGACGAAGCGCGGCCCCAAGATCCAGAGGACGGCAACGGGCAGCCATGCGGCGAGCATCGTGAAGGCGAAGCCCAGCACGAACGTGTTCTTCATCTTCCCTGAGGAAAGCACGCGGATGGAATAGCCAAAATGGTGCAGCACCGCCATGACGACGTACTGACCGACGAAAAAACCGATGATCGATATGACGACCCAAGCGGCCTGTGGTATCTCTCCCATGACAAAAGCCTCCCTGCATTATCTAATCGTCTTTTATTATACCATAAGAATTGAATTTTCCCAAGGGCAGGAAAAAACTTTCCGTGTGCCGTTTGATTTTCTCTTCGATGATTTATGATATAATGAAAAAGCAGTTTTTTGTTTCTGTATACGGAGGGAGGCATTTACAATGAAATTTGCGATGTTCGGCGCGGGCGGCACGGGCGGAGTGCTCGGCGGCTATCTTGCACTCGCGGGGCACGATGTGACGCTGATTGCACGCGGCAGGCACTTGGAGGCTCTTCAGAAGAACGGTCTGACGATCGAGTCGGCGCACCGAGGTACGCTCCAGATCAAGAACGTGAAGGCGCAGACGGCGGAGGCTTACGACGAGACACCCGATGTGCTCTTCGTTTGCTGCAAGTACTACGCGCTTCCCGACGCCATCGCCTTCGCGAAGCGTGCGGCAGGCCCGGATACGCTCATCATCCCGATCTTGAACGTCTTCGGCACGGGCGAGGTCATGCAGAGGGAGTTGCCGGGGCTGACCGTGCTCGACGGCTGCATTTACATCTTCGGCAATCTGAAGGCGCCGGGCGTATTGGAACAGCCGCAGAAGATTCTGCGCGTGATCTTCGGCTTCCGTCCCGATCAGGACAAGCGTTTGGAGGAGAAGGCGAAGGCACTCGAAAAGCTTCTGCAGGGTGCCGACATTCGCGGGCACTACAGCCTCGACATCCGCCGCGACGCGCTGACGAAGTTCGGCTTCGTCTCGCCGATGGGCGCGGCAGGGCTTTATCACGATGCGACGAGCGAGGCGTTTCAGAAGGAAGGCGCGGTGCGCGACACGTATCTCGGCCTGATCCGTGAGGTCGAGGCGCTCGGCAAGGCGATGGGGATTGTCTTCGAGAAAGACCTCGTGGCGACGGGCATCGCCTTCATCGATGCGTTCGAGCCAGGACTCAAGACGAGCATGCAGCGCGATGTGGAAAAGGGCGGGCTTTCCGAGTTCGACGGACTCGTGAACCGCATCGTTGCTCTTGGTGAACGTTATCATGTGCCCGTGCCGCTCTACAAGAAGATCAGCGACTGGGGCAAGGCGAAGGGCATCAAATGAAATGGGACGGGAAATCATGAAAATCATCGTGGCGATTGATTCTTTCAAGGGAAGTCTTTCCTCTCTTACGGCGGGCGAGACGGCAGCGCAGGCGGCACGCGAGGTGTTTCCCGAGGCCGATGTGGAGGTCTTTCCGCTGGCGGACGGCGGCGAGGGCACGGTCGATGCGCTTGTCGAGGGACTTTCAGGCGAGATCGTGCATCTCGCCGTCACGGGTCCTTTGGAAAAGCCCGTCGAGAGCCGCTTCGGCTTCCTGCCCGAGTTGCATACGGCGGTCATCGAAATGGCGGATGCGGCAGGATTGCCGCTCGTGCCCGAAGGCGAGCGCGATCCGCGCCGCACGACGACGTACGGACTCGGCGAGCTCATGCTCGCCGCCATCGATCGCGGCTGCCGTGACTTCATCATCGGCATCGGCGGCAGTGCGACGAACGACTGCGGACTCGGCATGCTCACGGCGCTCGGCGCACGCTTTTTCGATGCGGCGGGAAAGGCTGTGGGAAGGACGGGCGGCGATGTCGCCGCCGTGCGGCGCATCGACCTTGCGGGGCTTCATCCTGCGCTCAAGGAGTGCCGTATCCACGTCGCCTGCGACGTGACGAATCCGCTCTATGGCCCTTTGGGCTGCTCGCATGTCTACGGCCCGCAGAAAGGAGCGACGCCTGAGGTCGTCGAGGAGATGGATGCGGCGATCCGGGATTTCGCCGGATTGGCGGAAAGGGAACTTGGTATCGAGGGTGCACAGGTGCCCGGCGCGGGAGCGGCGGGCGGGCTCGGCTTTGCTTTTCACTCGTTTCTCAAGGCGGAGTTGAAGCCCGGTATCACGCTCGTGCTCGACGCTTTGGGCATAGAGAAGGCGCTCGCGGACGCAGACATCCTCCTGACGGGAGAGGGGCGCATGGATCGGCAGACCGCGATGGGAAAAGCGCCGGTCGGCGTCGCCAAGCTCGCCAAGGCGAAGAGTCCGAAACTCAAGGCGATTGCGCTGTGCGGCTGCGCCCTGCCCGATGCCGAGGCGGTGAACGAAGAAGGCATTGACGCCTACTTTCCGATTCTCCACATGCCGATGACGGTCGCAGAAGCGATGGAAGAAGAAACGGCGTGCCGCAATCTCAGGCAGACAGTGCGGCAGGCGCTTCTGCTCTATCGGGCGGCGCAAGGATAGCAAACCTCTTGGATATAAGAAAAGCCGCTGCGCGAGGCGCAGCGGCGAAGATTCTGGTGCTCATGGAGGGACTCGAACCCCCGACTTCCACCATGTGAGGGTGACACTCTAACCAACTGAGTTACATGAGCAGTATTGGGTTGAACATAAGATGTATTATACACGATTTTTCGTCCTTTGACTAGCCCTGAAAAGCAAAAAAATCGTTGTTATACACATTTTTTTGTGGATAAAAGAGGCGACTCTGTGGATAAACCTTGAAATGCGCTCAACCATTCGCTGGTTATCCACAGGGATTTGGGGGATTTTGTGGAGAATGTGCAAATTGGTCGTTTCTGCCTAAAGAAGGAAAAGAATAGTTATGGAGGTCTAATCGTTGGCTCAAAAATTTTATGCCGTACGTGCGGGACGTGCGACGGGAATCTTTCTTACGTGGGAGGACTGCCGCGCGCAGGTAGAAGGCTTTCGAGGCGCACGCTACAAGAGCTTTCCGACGGAGGAGAAGGCCCGCGCCTGGCTTACGGCGGCGCAGCCTTTGTCGGCGCTCTTCGATGAAGAAGAAGCCGCGCCGAGGCGCCGTGCGCCTGTGCGCAAAAAAAGCGCCGCAATGGGCGGCGCAGCGAATGAAGCGGCGGACGATGACAGCCTCTGCCATGTCTATACGGACGGCTCGTGCCTTCGGAATCCGAACGGGCCGGGCGGCTGGGCGGTCTGTATCGTGCGCCCGGGCGAGGAGATGGAGACGCTTTCGGGCGGCAATCCTTCGACGACGAATAACCGCATGGAGATGACGGCGGCAATCGAGGCGCTGCGTCATCTGCCCAAGCGAGAGCCGATCGTGCTGTCGACGGACAGCCAGTATCTGAAGAACGGCATCACGAAGTGGATCTTTAGCTGGAAACGGCGCGGCTGGAAAAAGGCGGACGGCACTCCCGTTCTCAATCAGGAGCTTTGGCAGGAACTTGATGGCCTGATTGCCGGGCGAAGCATCATTTTCCGCTGGGTCAAGGGTCATGCGGGGCATAAGTACAATGAGATCTGCGACATGTTGGCGAAGAAGGAAGCGCAGGCGTATAGCTAGCTTGGATGCAGCCTATCACCGTGCAAACTTGTCTTCCTACTGCCGTTCCAACGTCGATTCGCCATAATTGTTGACGGTCACGGAGCCTTTTATGAAGACGAGGGCGGCAAGCAGGAAGACCTCGTAGATTTCGAGGATGAAGGCGGCGGCGATGATTTCGAGGCCGAATGGTTCGCGTGCGAGGATGCGAGGGTCGCAGCCGAAGAACGCGAGGCAGCCGATGAAAGCGAGTGTGAGCGCGAGCGGTACGCCCGCGAGCCAGCCGCTTCTGCCGATGTCGTGCAGACGCTGTGTGACGATGCCGATGGGCAGGATGGCGGTTAGAGCGCAGGAGACCGATGTGCCGTAGCGAGCGACAAGATTGCCGAGGGGCTGCGGCAGGCGCTCCGCCGTCTCCAGTACGACGAAGACGAGCAGCGCGATGAAGAAGAGGAGGAAGAGCAGGCGCAGCAGGAAGCGCTTGCGGTTCATCCTGCCCTTGAGCTGGATCATGCGCAGGAAGAACGGATAGTCCTCCTTGGGGTGCTCCGCGATATGGGGGCGCAAATCAGCGGCGCTTTCGGGTGAGCCGGAAGCATTGCTCGAAAACTCTCCTTCGGCAAAGATCAGATAGACGTGCAGGAGGATGAGCAGGGCGAGCGCCGCGCCCCCATAGGGCAGGGCGCTCTTGAGCAGCAGATGATTAGGAGCGACGCCCAAAAGCGGCGGCAGATCGAGGAAGAGGAGCAGTACGCGTCCCTCTTCGGCAAGCGCGAGGATAATGAGCGGGCAGATGACGGCGATGAGCCATGTCGTATCGCCGTAGCCGAGGTCGTGCCAGCGCCGCATGGCCGCGCGTAAGAATACAAGCAGGAGCAGTGCGAGAGGCACGCTGATGAAGAGGATGGCGGCGAAAGCCGCCGCGAGCGAGATGTTTTCCGACGGCATGGGGCGGCCTGCGCCGAGCCAGGAGAGGACGGCAGCCGTCACACCCGTGACGAGCGCGGCAAGACCTGCCGCTGCGACGAGACTGCCGACGAGGTGCAGGACGAAAAGCTTCTGCCCCATGCGGCCTTCGGGCGAGAGCCATTTTTCGAAAAGTCCTTGCAGGAAGCCGCCGCGCGGCGGCGGCTTCTTTTCTTCTTCCAATTCAGCAGCCATCTCGCTGCGCGTTTCCTCGTCTGCGAGCAATTCCTGCAAGAGTTCGGCGGCACTCTGGCGCGGCCGCGCTTCGCCGCTCGGCAGCGTTCTTTCCTCGATGTCGTCTTTTGCTGCCTGTGTCTGTCTTTCTTCCGGTATTTCTGCCGTGTCAAGGCTGTTCGTGTCGGTTCGCCTGTCCAGCCTGTCCAGCCTGTCCAGCTCGTCTATGTCCTCAGAGCCATCACTGTCGTCTGTCGGTGGTTCTTTTGCTTTTTCCGAAGGGAGCAGCATTTCTTCGAGCGCCGCTTCACTCGAAAAGCTCTCGCGTCTCAGGCGTTCCAGGATGCTTTCCGTATCTTCTGCCGCTTTGCCTGTTTTTGCCATCGGTCATGTCTCTCCTTCGATTCATATCGTTCTCCTGCTTGATTTCTTCAAGATGCGGTCGTAGATGTAGCCTTCGCGTACGCCCGAGTCGCTGTAGGCGATGGCAGGAAGGGCGAAGCGTTCGGTGAGGAGACCGGCGATGACGAGGCCGGGCAGGAGCGTGTGCATGCGGTCGGGAACGGTGCGCATGAGATGCACGGCGTCATCTTCTGTGAGCGGGCAATCGCGCAGGAAGCGCGCGAGCAGCGCATCGATTGCCGCGCGTGTGATCGTCCGGCCGTCCGAGAGGGGAAAGAGCGCGGCAGAGAGCGCCGCCGCTCCCTTGAAAGTGCCGCCGATGCCGCAGGCGGGAAGCCCCTGGAGTCCTGTGAAATCTGCGGCGGAATCGAGGATGCGTGCGGCGTCCGTGCGCATCTTCGCGAGTTCCTCGCGGGACGGCAGGAGTTCTTTCGTGAATTTCGTGTGCAGGTAGAGAGAGCCGACGGGAAGGCTCGTCTTGCGCACGATTTTTTGCGCCTTGTAGTGAACCATCTCCGTGCTTGCACCGCCGATGTCGAAGAGCAGTCCTTCTTCAGCGGCAAGATCGTGCGTCGCGCCGATGAAGTCGAGTTCCGCTTCTTCCTCGCCGCGAATTACATAAATATCCAGTCCTGTGCGTGCTTTGATTTCCTCGATTGCCTCGCGGCTGTTCGCGGCGTTCCTCAGAGCGCCCGTTGTGAAAATCGAGACGTTCTCGATGTGCAGCGCCGCAAGGAACTTTTGGAAATCTTCGAGCGCGTAGACGAGCCGCTTGGTGCCGCGCTCTTCGAGCACGTTGTCGTGCATAAACGAGGCGAGTCCCACCGTCGTGTCCTTTTTCTTCATGATTTGCTCCACGGCGCTGTCCTTGATTTGGTAGACCGCCATGCGCACGGTATTGGAGCCGATGTCGATGATTGCGTGTATCATGGGAATCCTCCGTTACTTGCCGAAAAGGTCGAAGAGCTGCTTGCCGATGAGCACGGTCGTCACGGCGATGAAGAGCGGCCGTACGTAGGAACTTCCCTTCTTGATGGCGAGGTGTGCACCGCACCAGGCGCCGACGATCATGGATATGCCCATGGGGATGGCGTAGGTGAAATCGACGAGACCAAAGGAGGCGAAGAGCACGACGGCGGCGAGGTTGCTCGCAAAATTCAGTGCGCGCGCGTTTGCCGCCGCGCCGAGAAAGTCGAAGCCCACGAGCAGGAAGGCGAAGAGCATGAAGGAGCCTGTACCCGGCCCGAAGAAGCCGTCGTAGAAGCCGAAGGTGAAGGCGACGACGGCGGAGAGCAGGAGAACGCGGCGTGTCATGCCACGGTACTTGTTCTCGCGCCCCCAGTCGCGGCGGAATATGCTGTAGAGGAGCACGAGCACGAGCATGACGACGACGAGGGGGCGCAGGAAGTCGGGCGGCACCTGCCGCACGACGAGCACACCGACGGCGGAGCCGAGGAGCGTGATGGGAAAGAGCAGGCGGATGAGCTTCATATCGACCTTGCCGCTCTTGATGAAGGAGATGAAGCTAGTGCACGCGCCCATGACGGCAGCCGCCTTGTTCGTGCCGAGCACCTCTAGGAGCGGCAGCCCCGTCATCATCAGCGCAGGGATAGAGATCAGCCCACCGCCGCCGACGACAGCGTCGATGAACGCTGAAAAGAAGCCCATGATAGAGATGAAGAGCAGCATTTCCAAGCCCATGATTCAAGCCTCCTGAAAGGGAAATTCCGACGCAAACAGCCGACCTTCCCACTAATGTTGTATTTATATAGTACTATGAAAGTCCAAGAAGTCAAGCCCGAAGGGCGCAGACTGATTGGGTAACTTTCATTAAGGGCGGCGCACAATGTCCACAAAGTGGACGTTTGTGCGTGTAGTTTACTATGAAAGTCCAAGAAGTCAAGCCCGAAGGGCGCAGACTGATTGGGTAACTTTCATTAAGGGCGGCGCACAATGTCCACAAACCTCTGCCGCGGCAGGAATTTCCTGCTGCGCGGCGAATAATATCGCGTCAAGCATTGAACAACGCACGCGGAAAGCGAGGGGAAGCAAGTGACGGAAATCGTGGAAGAGAAGCTCAGGCTGCTGCCGGATTCGCCCGGCGTTTACATCATGAAGGACGCGAAAGGGCGCATCATCTACGTTGGCAAGGCCGTCGTCCTCAAGAACCGCGTGCGGCAGTACTTTCAGAGCGGCAAGCATCAAGCGCCGAAGGTGCGAGCTATGGTCGCGAAGATTGCCGACTTCGAGACGATTCTCACACATTCGGAGGTCGAGGCGCTGATCTTGGAATGCAACCTCATCAAGAAGCACCGCCCGCGCTACAACATCAGCCTCAAGGATGACAAGAGCTATCCATACCTCAAGGTCACGCTGGCCGACGAGTATCCGCGCGTCGTGGTCACGCGGCGCGTCACGAAGGATGGCTCGCGCTACTTCGGCCCCTATACGTCGGCGGGCGCGATGCACGAGAGCGTGAAGCTCCTGAAGAGACTCTTCCCGCTGCGCACATGCAAGAACATGAAGGTCGAGCGCCCATGCTTGGAGTATCACATCAAGCGCTGTCTTGCGCCGTGCTGCGAGCCGGTGGACAAGGAGGAGTACGGCGCGATGATCCGCGAGGTCTGCCTGTTCCTCGAAGGTCGGACGGAGCAGGTGGAGAAGGAACTTTCGCGCCGCATGACGGAGGCGGCGGAGGACTACGACTTCGAGCGGGCGGCGCGTCTGCGCGATCAGCTCGCCGCCGTGCGCAAGGTGGCGGAAAAGCAGAACATCGTGACGGGATCGGGCGACCAGGATGCCATCGGCATGGCGCGATCGGGGCTGGGCGCGGTCGTCATGGTCTTTCTCATACGTGCGGGCAAAATGGTCGGGCGCGAGCACTTTCTGCTCTCGGGCAGTGAGGAGGAGACGGACGAGGCGCTTCTTACGGCATTCTTGAAGCAGTACTACCATCGCGCGGCTTTCGTACCGCGCGAGATCCTGCTGCCGTTTCCCATCGAGGAGACGGAACTTTTGGAGGGTTGGCTCGCCGAGCGCAAAGGGGCGAAGGTGGCGCTCGCCGTACCGCAGCGCGGCACGAAGCACGACGTCGTCGAAATGGCTCGCTCCAACGCGGAAAAGTACATCGCGGATGAGGCCGCGCGCATCGAGCAGGCGAACGATCAGACGCTCGGCGCGGTTCGAGAGCTTGGTCGCTATCTCGGACTCAAGGAAGAGCCGATGCGCATGGAGTGCTTCGACATCTCGCACAATCAAGGCTCGGAGACGGTCGCCTCGATGGTCGTCTTCGAGGGCGGCTTGCCGAAGAAGTCCGACTATCGGCGCTTTAAGATCCGAAGCGCCGAGGGAAAGCCCGACGATTTCCTCTCGATGCGCGAGGTGACGGAGCGTCGCTACACCAAGCTCGCGGAAGATGAAATGCCCGACCTCATCATCATCGACGGCGGCAAGGGACAGCTTTCGTCCGCACTGGAAATCATTCGTGGCGCAGGCCACTTGACCGTGCCCGTCGTCGGGCTTGCCAAGCAGTTCGAGTACATCTTCACCGAGGGAAGTTCCGATCCTGTGATCCTGCCGCGCCGCAGCCAGGCGCTCTACCTCATCGAGCGTATTCGCGACGAGGCGCACCGCTTCGCCATCACCTACCACCGCAAACTGCGCGGCAAGCGCAATCTCGTCTCCGTACTCGACCATATCACGGGCATCGGCCCCAAGCGGCGTAAGGCGCTCTGGAATCACTTCGGCACGATCGCGAAGCTCAAGGCGGCGAGCGTCGAGGAGCTTGCCGCCGTCGACGGTATGACGCTTCCTGCAGCGGAAGCCGTGAAGAATTTCTTCCTCGCGCAGGCGAAGATGCTTGCGGGGGAGGAATAGTGCATATCACTGCGTTTCGAGTGATTTCTTTTTTGAAGACGTTGCGTAAAGAATCGCTGTTCTATATAATAGGGGAAAGAGTCAATCGAAGGAGGAGATCATACTTTTATGGATAGAGAAGAAGCTTTGGCAAATGCCTTAAAGCATATAGAGAAAGAATTTGGCAAAGGATCGATCATGCGCCTTGGCGAGGCGTCGGCAAACATGAACGTGGAGACGATTCCGACGGGCATTCTGCCGCTCGACGTCGCGCTCGGCGTCGGCGGTCTGCCGCGCGGGCGCATCGTCGAGGTTTATGGCCCTGAAAGCTCGGGCAAGACGACGGTCACCTTGCACATGATCGCTGAGGCGCAGAAGAATGGCGGCATCGCGGCATTCATTGATGCCGAGCACGCGCTCGATCCCGTCTATGCGAAGAAGCTCGGCGTCAATATCGACGAGCTTTTGATTTCGCAGCCCGATACGGGCGAGCAGGCGCTTGACATCGTTGACGCTCTCGTGCGCAGCGGCGCGATTGACATCATCGTCGTCGACTCCGTGGCGGCACTCGTGCCGAAGGCGGAGATCGACGGCGATATGGGCGATCAGGTCGTCGGCATGCACGCGCGTCTCATGAGCCGCGCCATGCGAAAGCTCACGGGATTCATCAGCAAGTCGCGCACGGTCGCCGTCTTCATCAACCAGATTCGTGAGAAGGTCGGTGTCATGTTCGGCAGCCCCGAGACGACGACGGGTGGCCGTGCCCTGAAGTTCTATTCGACCGTGCGCCTCGACGTGCGCAAGACGGACAAGATCATGCAGGGGCAGGAGATGATCGGCAACCGCACGAAGGTCCGGGTCGTCAAGAACAAGGTTGCGCCTCCTTTCAAGACGGCAGAGTTCGACATCATGTACGGCGAGGGCGTCTCGCGCGTCGGCACGGTGCTCGATATTGCGACAGACTTTGACATCATCGAAAAGAGCGGCTCGTGGTATTCCTATGACGGTTCGCGCCTCGGCCAGGGCAAGGAAAATGCGAAGAAGGCTCTGAAAGAAAAGCCCGAGCTGGCCGCCGAGATCGAGGAGAAGGTGCGCGCCAAGCTCATGGAGCAGGCGACGGCAGCAAAAGATGGGGAGGTAGAGCGTGTCCCCGACGACGAGAATGAGCGAGAAGCCACAGGAAAACAGCCGGAAGCGGCAGCGGACGAAGATTGAGAAGACGGCGCTGATGAAGGCGGTCGACCTCCTCGCGCGTGCTGAACACAGCACGGCGCACCTCGCGCGAAAGCTCGCACAGCGCGGCTATGAGGAGGAGGAAATCAAAGCGGCGCTCGCCACATTGACGGAGCGCGGCTATCTCGACGACGAGGAGGCGTGCCGCCACCAGTTTGCGTTTCTTTACGAAGAGAGTCGCCAGAGTGTGCGCCAGATCACGGCGAAGCTCATGCAGAAGGGCTTTCCCTCGGCGCTCGTCGCCGAATGCGTGCCGGACGATACCTTTGAGCGCGAGCGCTCTGCGGCGGGGCGATGCCTTGTCCTGCATTTCAAGAAAAATGCCGATGCGCAGAAAATGCTGCAGCATCTTTATCGGCGCGGCTTCTCGACTGCCGTCTGCCGCGCCGCCGTCGCTGATTTCACCGAAGAGGAAGAAGAATGAAGGAGGATTTGCCTTGCAGAAGGATAGCCATGAATTGATTGTCGTACTGGACTTTGGCGGTCAGTACAACCAACTGATTGCGCGCCGCGTGCGCGAGTGTAGCGTCTACTGCGAGGTGCATCCGCATACGCTCCCGCTGGAGAAGCTTCGTGCGCTCGCGCCAAGGGCGATCATCTTTACGGGCGGCCCCGAGAGCGTCTACAAGGAGGATTCTGCGACGTACAGCGAGGAAATTTTCTCCCTTGGCGTGCCCGTCCTCGGTATATGCTACGGTTCGCAGCTCATGGCACACAAACTCGGCGGCAAGGTTGAGACGGCGCCTGTCAGCGAGTACGGCAGGACGGAGCTTCAAGTTACGGACGGGGCGTCCGTGCTCTTCGCTGATGTACCGCAAAAGAGCGTCTGTTGGATGAGTCACACCGACTACATCGCCGAAGCGCCCAAAGGCTTTCGCGTGACGGCAAAGACAGCGAACTGCCCCGTCGCGGCGATGGAAGATGCGGCACGAAAGCTCTATGCCGTGCAGTTCCATCCCGAGGTCATGCACACGGAATACGGCACGAAGATCCTTGAAAACTTTGTGCGCCGCGTCGCGCTGTGCAAGGGCGATTGGCAGATGTCGTCCTTCGTCAAGACGACGGTTGAAGCTTTGCGCGAGAAGATCGGAGCGGGCAAGGCGCTCTGTGCACTTTCGGGCGGCGTCGACTCCTCCGTGGCGGCGGTCTTGCTTTCGAAGGCGATCGGCAAGCAGCTGACGTGCGTCTTCGTCGATCACGGCCTCCTCAGAAAGGACGAGGGCGACGAGGTCGAGGCCGTGTTCGGCGCGGACGGCCCGTACGATTTGAACTTTATCCGCGTCGATGCCAAGGAGCGTTTCTATGAAAAACTCAAGGGCGTGACCGAGCCGGAGAAGAAGCGCAAGATCATCGGCGAGGAATTCATCCGTGTCTTTGAAGCCGAAGCGAAGAAAATCGGCAAGGTCGATTTCCTCGTGCAGGGGACGATCTATCCCGATGTCATTGAGAGCGGTCTCGGCAAGTCCGCCGTCATCAAGAGCCACCACAATGTCGGCGGCCTGCCCGACTGCGTCGACTTCAAGGAGATCGTCGAGCCGCTGCGCCTCTTGTTCAAGGACGAGGTGCGAAAGGCTGGCCGCGAGCTTGGCATCCCCGAGCATCTCGTCAATCGCCAGCCGTTCCCCGGCCCCGGCCTCGGCATCCGCATCATCGGCGAGGTCACAGCGGAGAAGGTCAAGATTGTGCAGGAGGCCGATGCTATCTATCGCGAAGAGATCGCCAGAGCCGGCATCGACAAGACACTCGGTCAATACTTCGCCGCGCTCACGAACATGCGAAGCGTCGGCGTCATGGGCGACGGCAGGACGTACGACCATGCCATAGCGCTCAGAGCCGTCCTCACGAGCGACTTCATGACCGCTGAGAGCGCGCCTCTCCCTTGGGACGTCTTGCAGAAGGTCACGAGCCGCATCGTCAACGAGGTCAAGGGCGTCAACCGCGTGCTCTACGACTGCACAGGCAAGCCGCCGGGGACGATCGAGTTCGAGTAGTTTCCAAAAACCAGCAATCCCTTGAAATATAAGGGTTTGCTGGTTTTTGTTTTGCCCCGTGCCCCCCGTATGACCCCCGAAAATAATTTTAGGGAGAAGGCGGAGGAGGGGCGTCTGCATTTTTCTGCTTTGTCGGGAAGCTGATGGTTACATCCTTTTCCATGATGTCCAATGCTTCATCACGCTCTTGCGGATAAAGATGCGCGTAGGTGTGAAGTGATGTTGTATAAATAAAGTTGACAACTTCTTCGCAAGGAATAGATGTATAATGAACGATGAGAAGGAGAGGTCAAAATGGCAACAAACAAGCAATATGATCACGAGTTCAAAGTTCAAGCAGTAAAACTCGCCCAAGAAATCGGTCAGGCGAAGGCTGCTAGTGAATTGGGGATTTCAAAAAACACCATGTACACGTGGAGCCGTGCCCACCGTATGGGATATCTTGATCTTGGACACGGTACACAAACACCCACGAGCGCCATGTCCCTGCATGAAGAAATCACCCAGCTTCGTGCACAACTCAAAGCGCAGGATAAAGAGATTCGGCGGCTAAAGAAAGAGAACGACTTTCTGGAAGAAGCAAGCGCTTTTTTCGCCGCCAGCCGTCTGAAGTCAACAAAAACGAACGCATGAATTTCATCGCGATCAAGACCTCAGATGGCGCAATCAAAGGAAACATCAGCTTCTATTGCAAGATTCTCGATATCACGAGGCAGGGATTCTATCAGTACTTGTCAAACAAAGATCGTCCGTGGAAATATCAGGCGCTAGCCGATGCCATGATGCAGATTCATGCGGAGGATGAATGCAATGACACCTACGGAAGAATCCGCATGTGGCAAGCACTCAAAATCAAGCAGCCGGAAGGCGTCCATATCCCGAGCGGGCGAACGGTTTACCGCGTCATGGAAGAAATCGGACTTAGCCATCGCCCCAACCGAAAGCCGAACGGTATCACCAAAGCAGATCGAGCGGCACAAATGTCGGAAGATCTTCTGCGGCGCGATTTTCATGCCGATACGCCTCTTTCCAAATGCATTACGGACGTGACGGAAATCAAGGCATGTGATGGAAAACTCTATATTTCAGCGCTCTTCGATTGCTTTGACTCTGGTGTACTCGGTCTTTCCGTGGATACGAACATGAAAGCCCCCTTGTGTGTCAAGATGCTCGCTAACGCTATGCTTTCCTATCCGAAACTCAAAGGGGCAATTCTGCATTCCGATCGCGGCAGCCAATATACGAGTCAGTTATATCGAAAAGCTGTTCAAGACTACGGGATTCAGCAAAGCATGAACAGCGCTGGTGGTCGCTGTCATGACAACGCACGCTGTGAGAGCATGTGGGCTCGAATGAAGTCGGAACTGCTTTATGGTCGTTATGACACGCAAAAGGTGACGACGGAAGAATTGAAGGTGTTAATTTGGCGATATTTCATGAGCTATTGGAACAACCGCCGAATTTGTTCAAGAAATGGCGGACTTCCTCCGATGGTGAAACGCCAACAGTTCTATGATTCCCTGGACGTAGTTTCTTAAGATTTCATTTCCTTGTGGGGAATTTGTCAACTGATCTTGACAATATCATATTTTCTCGTATGGCTATGTTCGGCAAATTGCAGTTTAATCGTTGCAAGCGCCTCGTTAAACTGAACCGCTGGATGAGACGATGTCCAGGAAATTTACGGATATCTGAGAAGTATTTTATCCCCGGGGAGACGCTTTTATCGCGCATATGAAATTCCGTCTTGCCGCCAAGGTGATTCGATGCTATCCTATCCTTGCACGCATTTCCACGCTCTCTGCAAGGATGCATGTCATCGGTATCATTTTTGAAAGAAGGTGCACGGATGGAGATCCTTAAACATACATCCCGAATGTCGGCCGGATCCGAGCCAATTCCCGACAGCATCGTTGGGTTTCGTATCACGCAAGATGCGGCATGCCGGGCGGCGCGCCATACATTGTGCGGTGCCTGGTGGAAGCGTTCCTCTGCATTCGATGCGGTGCTCGAGCCGCGGGCTTTTCGCGCGATCTATGTTCCCTTTTGGTACTTTTATGGAACGGCGGAATGCGCCTATACGGGCGAGTGGGGCGAGGAGGAAGATTTCCGTGACAGCGATGGCAACTGGCAGACCGATACATATTGGCACTCCATCCGCGGAGAATCCTCGTATGATCTTGACAGCGCCATGCTTCTCTGCTCCGCTTGCACATCCACCGCACATTTGGCGGGACTCTTCCCCTACGATATGACAGATGCCGAAGCCTATGCGCCGGAAGCGGTCGGGAACGCTTCGCGCGCCGCTTGTACGCGCACATGGGAAGAAGCGTGGAAAATCGCACAAAAGACCGCTCTCGAAATGTGCCGATCGAGGATCCGTGCGGAATTGGGGCAGGCGTATGACACGGATCTCATATCCGTGCAGTCGGTCGAGGCGTCTTATCCCGATCTTGTGCCCGAACTCATCCTGCTGCCGCTATGGGAATGTTCCTTTGTGCATGGCGGAACAACTTATGTCATCCATGTCAACGGGCAGACCGGACGCGTGCGAGGCGAGCTGCCGACCTCATGGCTGCGCGTGAGCCTCTTGGCCATGGCGGCGCTCGGCACGCTTCTTTTGCCGCTTCTCTTTGCAATGTTCGTATTGAGCCGGTAGGCGCTTCACGTATCCCGCATGCCACGGAACCGTCGATGACTCGTTTTTCACCCCGAACGATGCGTTACAACCAACGTATAAACGTATACCGCTAAAGGAACCGCTGCGTGAAATGACGTTCATGCAGCGGTTTCTTTTTTATCCTTCTAAAATTATTGTATCATATTGAATTTTATCTATTACCATTTACCTATTCTATAAAAATAGCAAAGAATTTTCGCAAAATATCTTGCAATCGCCAATAATAAATGATATAATGCACAACATAAAGACAACAATCATTTGTAATCGCTAAAAAAGGAGGCGTGCGGATGAAGTTCTTTCTTGATACGGCGAAGGTGGAGGACATACGCAAGGCGAACGAAATGGGCGTCATTGCGGGCGTGACGACGAATCCTTCCCTGATCGCCAAGGAGGGTCGGGATTTTCGCGAGGTGATCGAGGAGATCGCTTCGATTATCGGGGGACCGATCAGCGGCGAAGTCAAGGCGACGACGACGGACGCCGCGGGCATGGTCGCCGAAGGGCGTGAGATCGCGGCAATCCATGAGAACATGGTTGTGAAAATTCCGATGACGACCGAAGGGCTGAAAGCCGTGAAAATCCTCTCCGCCGAGGGCGTCAAGACGAACGTCACGCTGATCTTCAATGCGGCGCAGGCGCTCCTGGCCGCACGAGCGGGTGCATCGTATGTATCGCCGTTTCTCGGACGGCTCGACGATATTTCCGTGCCGGGCGTTGATTTAGTACGCACGATTGCCGAAATATTCCGTATTCATGAAATCAAGACGGAGATTATTTCCGCCAGCGTGCGCCATCCGATCCATGTCATCGACTGCGCGCTCGCCGGGGCGGACATCGCGACGATTCCTTACAAGGTGCTCGAGCAGATGACGCACCATCCGCTTACGGATCAGGGGATCGAGAAATTCCGACAGGACTATGAAGCCGTTTTCGGCGCATAAAGGGATGGGATGCATATGGATATTCTAAAACTGAAGCAGACGGCAAACCGTGTGCGAAAGAACATCATCGAGGCCGTCCATGCGGCGAAGTCCGGGCATCCGGGCGGCTCGCTCTCGGCGGCGGATGTCTTGACCTATCTGTACTTCGAGGAATTGCACATCGACCCGCAAAAGCCCGAGATGGAGGAGCGCGACCGCTTCGTGCTCTCCAAGGGGCATGTGACGCCCGCATATTACGGCGTTTTGGCCGAGCGCGGCTTCTTTCCGCGCGAAGATCTCAAGAGCTTCCGCCATACGGGCTCCTACTTGCAGGGCCATCCGGACCGAAAGCATACGCCGGGTGTGGATATGAGCTCCGGCTCCCTAGGACAGGGTTTTTCTGTCGCCGTCGGCATGGCACTCTCCGCGCAACTTTCGGAGCGCAAGTACCGCACCTATGCGCTTTTGGGCGACGGAGAGCTCGAAGAGGGGCAGATCTGGGAAGCCGCCATGTTTGCGGGGGCGCGCGGGCTTGACCGGCTCGTTGCCATCGTGGACAACAACGGGCTGCAAATCGACGGTGCGGTCGAGGATGTTTGCTCGCCTTACCCGATCGCTGCAAAGTTCGCGGCTTTCAACTTCCATGTGATTGAGGCGGCGGGGCACGACTTCGCAGCCTTGCGGCGTGCGTTTGACGAGGCACGGCAGACGGCGGGCAAGTCGACAGCCATCATCTTAAAGAGCGTGAAGGGCAAGGGCGTTTCCTTCATGGAAAACGAGGTTTCGTGGCACGGCAGCGCGCCGAACGATGAGCAATACCGTGCCGCGATGGCTGAATTGGAACGGGAGGGGGATGCGCTGTGCCGGAGCTGAAGAAAATCGCCACGCGCGAAAGCTATGGGCAGGCTCTCGTGGAGCTCGGGGAGCGCTACGACGATCTCATCGTGCTCGACGCGGATCTCGCGGCAGCGACGAAAACGGGGCTTTTCAAAAAGGCTTTCCCCGAACGCCATATCGACTGCGGCATCGCCGAAGCCAATATGATGGGCGTCGCAGCGGGACTTTCGCTGACAGGCAAGGTGCCTTTTGCGAGCACGTTCGCGATGTTTGCAGCCGGGCGCGCCTACGAGCAGGTCCGCAACACGATCGGCTATCCACATCTCAACGTGAAGATCGGCGCGACGCACGCAGGAATTTCGGTCGGCGAGGATGGCGCTTCGCATCAGTGTTTGGAAGATTTGGCGCTCATGCGCATGATCCCGGGCATGACGGTCATGTGTCCGGCGGACGACATCGAAGCGCGGGCGATGGTCGAGGCCGCGTATCATTTTGACGGCCCCGTATACATGCGCTTTGGCCGCCTCGCCGTAGAAGAGGTCAACGATGCCGCTACCTATCGCTTCGAGTGGGGCAAGGGGCGCGTGCTGCAAGAAGGCGGCGATGTCGCCATCTTCGCGACAGGGCTCATGGTAGCGCCGGCACTTGCAGCAGCCAAGCGGCTCAAAAAGGAGCTGCACATAGAGGCGAGCATCACCAACATCCATACGATCAAGCCGCTCGATGAAGCACTCGTCCTCGAACAAGCCGATAAAGCAAAGTTCGTCGTGACGGCGGAAGAGCACTCGATCCTCGGCGGCCTTGGCGGCGCGATAGCGGAACTCTTGACAGAGAAAGCTCCGAAGCGTCTTTTGCGCATCGGCGTTCGCGACACGTTCGGCGAATCGGGCCCCGCAACGGAGCTTTTGCAAAAGTATAAGCTCGACGAAGCGGGCGTGTATGAAGCGGTGCGAGAAGCACTGAAAAACGAGGGGGTGTTTTGATGGAAAAGATAGCAATCGGCTGTGACGAGGCCGCATATCGGCTGAAAGTGGAAATCATGAAGTACCTGGACGGCAAGGGGATTGCCTACGATGATTTCGGCGCGGCGGAGGGCGAAACCGTCCTCTACCCGGACGTGGCCTTCAAGGTGACGGAAGCGGTCGCCGCAGGGAGGTACAAGCGGGCCGTGCTGGTCTGCGGCACGGGCATCGGCATGTGCATCTGCGCGAACAAGGTCCCGGGCGTGCGCGCAGCCGTCTGCCACGACCCGTTTTCCGCCGAGCGGGCGCGCAAGAGCAACAATGCGCAGATCCTCTGCATGGGCGAGCGCGTCATCGGCGTCGAACTTGCAAAGATGATCCTCGACGTGTGGTTTGCTGCGGAATTCGACGAAAAATCCCGCTCCATGCCAAAGGTCGCACGCATTGATGAAAAAGAAAGAGAGTGGAAGGAACGCGGCAGAGTTAGTGGATAAGTAATTTTTTTGAGTCAAGCAGAAAGGAGCTGTCATACAAAATGGATGCAATCTTGTCCGTCATCAAGTTTATTCTTGATTTAGGGCCGACCATCATGATGCCGATCATTATCACGATCATGGGACTGGCCTTCCGCCAGTCGATACCGAAAGCGATCCGTTCGGGACTGACCGTCGGTATGGGATTCGCCGGCATCTTTCTCGTCATCGGACTTTTCTCTACCAATCTTTCGCCGGCAGCCAAGGCGATGGTCGATAATTTCGGACTGCACCTCAATGTATTGGACGTGGGCTGGCCGGTTCATGCGGCGATTAGTTTTGGAACGCCGATTGTGCCGCTGGTGTTCCTCATGGGAATTTTAATCAACGCCGTGATGCTGGCTTTCAACTGGACGAAGACGATGGATATCGACCTGTGGAACTATTGGCACTTTATTTTCGGCGGCGCGCTCGTCATGTATCTTACAGGCAGCACGGCTCTCGGCCTCTTGACCGCGGCGATTACGATCGTTGTCGTGTTGAAACTTGCGGATTATACGCAGCCCTATATTGAGAACTTTTTCAAAATGCCGGGCATCTCGCTGCCGCATACGGAAGATATCGGCTGGGTGCCGCTGGTTCTTGTACTGAACAAGATCATCGACAAGATTCCCGTCATCAATAAGATTGAAATCAATGCAGAAAAGGTGCAGCACCGGTTTGGTGTTATCGGCGAACCGATGTTTATCGGCATCGTGCTCGGCGGCTTGATCGGCGTTTTAGCCGGATATGACATCAAGGGCATCATCCAACTCGGGATTAATATGGCGGCAGTCATGTTCCTCCTGCCGCGCATGTCAAAGATCTTGATGGAAGGGCTCGTGCCGCTTTCAGAAAGTGCCCGAGAGTTCTTAAACAGTCGGTTCCCCGGCAAAGAGGTTTTCATCGGCTTGGATACGGCCGTGGTCGTTGGACATCCTTCCGTCATGTCCGTATGCATTTTGATGATTCCCATCACGTTGATCTTGGCGGCTGTTTTACCGGGCAATCGGGTGCTTCCTTTCACGGATCTGGCAGGCTTGTGCTTCTGCCTGATGTGGTCCGTCGGGGCGACGAACGGAAATGTATTCCGCGGACTCATCATCAGCACGGTCTTGATGGTGCTCATCTTGTGGATTGGCACGGATATTGCGGCCGTGAGCACGACGATGGCGCACGAAGTCGGCTTCCCCTTCCCGGAAGGCACGCTGGAAGTTTCATCGCTGGATGGCGGTTCACATATCATTTCCTACATCATTTATAAAATTGTAGAATTCATTTACTAAAGACTGCGCATAACGTACAATAGAGGTGAGTAAGATGTTCTTTGAGCAAATGGTGCATTGGATGACTGGGCCCTACCTCGGAGGTTTTATTGACTGGTATTGCGAGAATCAGGATGTGCTGAACACGGTTCTCGTCGTTGGCGCGGGTGCGTGGCTTTTCTTTCAAGACAGCAGAAAGCAGGTTTCGGCGACAATCCCGCAAAAGAAAGGGTGAGCAGCTGTTATGGCTAAAATTGCAGTGATCGGTGCCGGCGCGATGGGGAGCGCCTTTTGCCAGCCGTTGGCGGATAACGGCAACGACGTTCGCCTGTGGGGCACGCATCTCGACGATGCCATTATCGACGAGCTGAAAGCAGGAAGGAAGCATCCCAAGCATCAATACCTTTTGCCGCAAAGCGTGCGCCCGTTTTACCACGGGGAATTGGCTGAGGCGGTTCAGGATGTCCAGGTCATCGTCATGGCCGTGACATCGGACGCGCTGGGAAAGGTGTTTGAGCAGGTTACGCCGTACTTGCACCCGGGCATGATCGTCGGCAGCGTATCGAAGGGATTTGACTATGCGAAGAGTGGCGAAGTCGCATTGTTGCCGGATATTTTGGAGGAACGTCTGCCCGTCGATTTGCAAGGGGAAATAGATTTTGTCTTCGTTGCAGGCCCTTGCAAGGCCATCGAAGTTCTTTGGCATGTACCTACTTCTGTGACTTATGCGAGCAGGAATTTGGAAGCTGCGAAGACAATGCAACAGATCGCGCAAACCGAATTTTACAATGTTGACGTGTCGACGGACGTCATTGGCACGGAAATCTGCGCGGCGATGAAGAATGCGTACTGCGTGGGTCTGGGGATGGCGGAAGGCTTTCCAAAGCAAAAGGATGGTTTTCTGCATAAGAATACAAAAGGATCGCTCTTCACTTATGCTGTCAATGAGATGGGCATCCTTTCCAAGGCTTTGGGCGGCACATGGGGACCGGTTTTGGGTTTGCCGGGCATTGGCGATTTGGAACTCACGGGCGAGGCTGGGCGCAACCGCACGCTGGGTGAGGTGCTTGGCGGGGGAAAATCGGCGACGGAAGCAATGGCGGAAATGCGGGAAAAGGATATCACCGTCGAAGGCTACCCTGCCGTTCGCTTTGGTTGGGAGTTGGCACAAAAATTGGCAAGGGAAGGCAGGCTCAAACTGGAAAAACTGCCGTTTTTGGCAGGCCTATACGAGATTCTCTATAAGGATGTGCCGAGCTATCCTGCCATCAAGCGGCTGGTGACGGCTTGCACGGCGACGAATCTGAGTGCACGCAATATATGAAGCTGGGAGGGGCGACGATGCTGTTTCAGTTTGATCCGCAAGTGAACCATGTCGGCATGGAAGCGACTTCGGCACAGGATGCCATCCGGCAAATCGGTGAAGGACTCTTTCGTACCGGCTATGTAAAGGAAAGTTATGTAGAGGCTGTGCTTGAGCGTGAAAAAAACTACCCGACAGGCCTGCCGTTCGAAGGAGCGGGCATCGCCCTGCCACATACGGATGCAGAGCATGTCATGCGGCCAATCATCGCCATAGCGACACTGAAAAGAACCGTGCCGTTTCAAAACATGGGCGATGCGAGTCAATCGGTAGATACGGCCATCGTCGTGATGCTCGCGATGAAAAACAGCGAATTTCAGCTCACGCTGCTTTCGCGTCTGATAGAAACCTTGCAGGATACGGCCTTTGTGAGAGAATTGTTAGCGGCAGAGTCGCAGGAGGCCTTGGCGAGCAAGATGTCGGATAAGATCAACGGGCAATAAGGGAGGAACATCATCATGAAGTACAGGATTTTAACCATCTGCGGCTCCGGTATCGCAACTTCTACGGTCGCGGCCGAAAAGATGCGCCAGATGCTCAATGACAAAGGATACGATGTAGAAGTTGTCGAGTGTAACGCTTTGGATGTCCCTGCAAAGTTGGATACCTTTTCCCCACATGCCGTAGTGCCGACCACAACGATTTCCGACTCGGTTCTGCGCGGTATCAAACGCTTCCAAGGCTTGCCCTTCATTACGGGTCTGGGGATGGAGAAGACGATTGACGAGATCGCTGCCTATCTCGATACGATCCAAGAATAGAAAGCCCATAACCCTCCAAGCATAAGGAAGAAGAACCGTCGTTCCCCATGGCGGTTCTTCTTCCTTCTTGCTCTGCACGTACGGTTTTCTCCCTGCCTGGATTCTTCCCCGCTTTGCACTATAGAGCGGTCCATTTCTTTTTCTTGATTATACTACATTTTGCATTTTTGCGACAAGATGAAAATACAGCGGTATGTGTCGGACGTTCTCAGCGGCCGTGTGCTGCCGGCTTTTTGGCGATTTTAGTTATTTTAGCGTTTTTAGTTGTTTTTCTATGCAATTCGAGATAAAATAAAGGAGAATACCAGTATGGAATGCGCAGAAGGGGAAGCGGCGCTAGGCTTTCTCGTGAAAGGATGCTCCGAATGTTTGCGATTGAACGAAGAGAAAAGATACAACAGCTGCTGCAAGAGCAGGGGACGGTCAAGACAGCGGAGCTTTGCACATTGCTCGGCGCTTCTCCCGCGACGGTGCGCAACGATCTCAACCTCATGGCGCGTCAAGGGATGATCCACAAGATTCATGGCGGGGCGTCGCTCCTGCCGGGACAGCAGCCGTCCACGCCTGCTCCGACGAGGGCGGCCGGCATGTCGCGCCCGGACATGTTCAGCTTCCAAACGCGCGAGATGCAAAATGCCGAGACGAAGAATGCGATCGCCGAGGCGGCGCTCTCTTACATCAAGGACAACCAGTGCATTCTCCTCGATGCGAGCTCTACGGCGCTGACACTTGCGAAGAAGCTCGCGCGCTTCAGAAAGCTCCTCGTCGTGACGAACGGCGTCTATACGATGCTGGCGCTCAAAGATACGCCAAACATCGACACGATCATCATCGGCGGCATCGTGCGCAAGAATTCTGGATTCATCGAAGGGACGCTCGGAGCCGACATCCTGCGCCACTTCCATATTGATGTCGCTTTCGTGTCCGCCAACGGTTTTTCGGAAAAGGAGGGCTTGACGGATTTCAACATCTACGAGGTGGAGCTGAAGCGCAAGATGCTGGAAAACTGCAACCACATCATCGCGATGATTGATTCGTCAAAATTCGCGCGGGTGTCCTCTTCCAGCTTCCTGTCGACAAAGGCCATAGACGTGCTCCTGACGGACGACAAGATCTCCCCGAGTCTCTTGGAAGGGTATCGAAGCGCGGGCATCAACATACAGGTGTGTACGGGCGAAAAAGCGCCGCAATTGCTCGCATAGCCTTTGGCTGGTGCGGGTGAACAGGCAGCAAAGCGGACAACAGGGCAAAGCAACAGGGCTGCGGTACGAATGCGCTTCGTGCCGCAGCCCTGTTTTGCGTTATGGGTCGTGACCCAGTGTCGCATGCAAAGCATGCGACACAATAAACCACCCGCTATGCGGGTGGAAGACAAATGGAAAATGGGAAAATTGGCATACTGGCGAAGCAAGTTCGCCATCCGCGACCTATTTTGGTTGTTTATGAGCCGAAAAATGCGGTAGGCACATATCGTGCGAGATTTTATATTATAGATCGGAATGGAAATGTGCTGCCTGATGCAGAGGCAAATAAAATTGTTTTGCCGTCCGATAGCGGCTCTGGAAATGAAATCAAGCCGTTTCCCAATTCAAGAAGGGGAAATATGACGCGCTCGCGTATTGCCGAGATGCTGTATTTTATTGCATTTGGAAAGCAGTATTATGGCGATTTAGATCCGTACCAATATCGTACTTATGGCGGCGAGGTCGTTGGCTATATCGAGGTGTATAACCCTTACACAGAAGATGTGTATGAGCGCTGCAAGGGACTATGAGAAAGCGAAGCGTATATATGGTAATATCGAAGTTTGGTATAGGGCATATTTTTTCTCATTGTAAGTATTGATTTCTAACTCAAACTTCGCACATCAAAAACGTTCCACAGACCTTGAAAACACTGACTTTATGCCAATGAAAATACTCCCTTTATGCACATTTTCGTAGTTTTTGCGACAACAGTACAGGCAGCTCTTTCAAGAAGCCTTTCAGCTGCCCCTGGATCTCCCCTTCATCCAGCATAGGCTTCTCTTGGAGTCGTTCAACAAACAGCAGCAAAAGGAGGCGCATGGCTTCCACGAAGCACACATCCGGCAACTCATCCACAGATAGGTAGAACAGCTTCCCCAGACTTCGTGCATCCTTGCACTCGCGCTGCTCCAGTGCCAGGAACATGTACCGCGTGAACACGATGGAGACATGCGCTGTCATCGCGTCATACGAAAGAGAGCGGCAGTCCTTCTCCAAGCGCAGGAAACTCTTGCACACCTTGAAGAACACCTCGATGCCCCAGCGCTTGCCGTAGATGCGGATGACTTCTTCCGCCGTGAGGCTCATGTCCGTCGTCACCAATACCAGCCAGTCCTTCCGATGGTTGCGATTGCGGACAAAGACAAGGCGCACAGGGAGGGATTCTTCGCCCTTGACGACAGCGGCTTCCACACGCAGCAGATACTTCGAGCGGCCACGCCGCTTTCATAGGAGAACTCCTTCTTGGCGTGGTCGTAGAGACGGGCGAGAAGCTCCACCTTCTTGGAACGGGCGCGATGGTAGATGGAATCGTCGAGGATGAGCACGTTGATGCGATCCGCCTGATTCAGGGGAGCGAGCGTGGCATGAATGATGGCGGCGGCAAGCTCTGTCGTGAACCTGCGCCAGTGGATTCGACAAGAGTTCATGAAGCGGTAGAACGTATCCTTGCCGAAAGGCATGGCGGTGCGCTGGAGATGCATCTGCGTGTAGACGGAACGCTGCTGGAACACCATGCGGAAAACCAGGAGGAAGATGCTAAGGACAGAGACGCCGCGAAGCTTGTACGCATTTGCCGCACGGAGGATGCGACTGACTTGATAGCGACGGAAAAAGACCTGCATTTTCTTAGGGAATCACTGATAAATTCAGCCACCCATCTTCACACATCTGCGCTGTCCTCTCGTCGTCGACAAATCCTCGACGTAGCACCGCTACGCCTGCGGTTTGTCTCCTCGATAGATACAGCGCATCTGTGCAAATCTGGGCGACCTCATTTATCAGCGCTTCCCTAGAAAGCAGTTCCTCGTCTTGGTGGTTTTGTGTTATACTGTTCATAGCATGAGCCTCCATTGGATGTTTTTGGTTGACACTTAAAATTATACCAAATGGATGTTGCTCATGCTATTTTATTTGCCAAGACGATAGATATTTCAAGGGTTACAGCAGATTATTCATCTGCGAAGTTTGAGATAATAAGCTTTATTGGAAGGCGGCTCAAACTGGAACTGGAGAAGCGTGAGGATGGGAAAGAGAATGTCCCGACGTGAAGCTACACGCTTCGTGTCGGGGCATTCTCTTTTCAGGAAATCCGGGACGGGGAATCTGGAAGCTATTTACCATTGTCGTGCGAGTTCATACTGCATGTGGTCAATGATTACGGCATAAAGAACTGCGTCATATCTACGCCTTCGAGCGTCAAGAGTTGCACCTTCTTGTCGATGCCGTCGGCGTAGCCTGTGAGACTGCCGCTAGTGCCGACGACGCGGTGGCAGGGGACGATGACGGAGATGGGGTTGTGTGCGACGGCGCCGCCGACGGCATGGGCGGCTTTTTTCATGCCGATGCGGCGGGCGATCGCGCCGTAGGTCATCGTTTCACCGTAGGGAATCGAGAGCAAGACGTCCCAGACTTTTTGACGAAACGGCGTTGCTTTTGGTGCGAGCGGCGGCAGAAAGTCGGGCTTCTTTCCGCTGAAGTAGAGTTCGAGCCAGCGACGTGTCTCTTGGAATATGGGGAGGCTTTTTTGTTTGTGCTCCTCTTCGAGCGTAGCGGCGAAGTATTTCTGCCCGTCGAACCAAAGGCCGACGAGCGCCGTGCCGTCGCTGGCGAGGGTCATGGAGCCGAATGGCGAGTCGTAATGTTCTGTGTATTGCATGGAGATGCTTCCTTTCATATAGTGAAATTTTTAGATGTTTTGACGCAATGCCCTTTAATTATTATAAAGCAAAGATGAGAGGAATCCCAGTTGTATTTTGATGAGGATATCATCAGAATATTGCTGAAATTCTATTGAATAATACTATGCATCATGATATTGTATAGAAGGAATATATTTGCTTTGTTTATCTCATGTGCACTCGTGCTGCTCATTGCGGGGCAGAGCGAGGCGGAGATGGGAATTGAGTGAGGAGCATTTTTACCGTGCAGGTGAGGAGATTTTTGCTTGTGGCCAACATTATCCGAGCAAAGATCTGATCATCCTTCAAGAAAAAGGGATTGTGACAGGTCTCGGGCTTCTCCTGGAGAGCGAGAGGCACTTTGATCGCTCCAGTCTCGGTGTGGAGGATGTGCCTTCGGCTTGACCTCTTGTGGTTTCATAGAAAAATAATGGGATAAAGTGCTTGACAGAGTGTGCAGCTCTGTTTTATAATGGCAACATCGATTTTCGAGTCGTCAAGTGTATATATGTAAATCGTAGAGCAGGAAATAGTAGCCTTGTAAACTTTCCTACAGCGAGCCGGTGACCCCTCGGGGAGGTGTGATGATCGGCGGGAAGCGCATGGTGAATGGTCCTGTGAGAGTCCACCGAAAGGCTGTGCCGAGTAGGCTGGAACGGTTGCCACCGTTATCGGGCTAGGGTATCGGCTTTTCCTGTACCCGAAACGAGAAGTCAATTTTAGGGTGGCAGCGAATCCATTTCGTCCCGAGGCGGCGAAGTGGCTTTTTTGTTTTCCGAACTTGACTTGAAAAGGGTGGCACCGCGAAATATTTCGCCCCTTGCAGGATTGTGATTTCTGCAAGGGGCGATTTTTTTGAAGGAGTGAGTGGTATGAAGGTCAAGATTTGCGGCTTGCGCACAGAAGCGGCGGTGCTCGCGGCGGAGGACGCGGGGGCGGACTTTTTGGGTTTTATCTTTTACGGGAAGAGCCATCGCCATGTTTTGCCGGAAGAGGTGCGCGGCCTGACGAAGCATGTGCAGCGCGCCAAGACGGTCGGGGTGTTCGTCGATGCACCGCTCGACGAGGTCAATGCCGCCGCAGATTTCTGCAGTCTTGACTTCGTGCAGCTCCACGGGCATGAGAGCGCCGCCTATGCGCGTTCGGTTTGCCGCCCCGTCATCAAGGCGTTTCGCTGGGGCGACGACTTTTCGGCGGAGGAAGCGAACGACTATCCGGCGGAGCTCATCCTGCTCGACAGCTTTTCCAAAGGCGCTGTCGGCGGCACGGGGCAGCGCTTCCGCTGGCGCGAGGCTGCGGAAGAAACGGCGCGTCTCGAAAAGCCCCTGTTGGTCGCGGGCGGTATTGCGAGCGGCAATGTGCGGGAGGCAGAAGAGGTTTTCCGCCCCTACGGCGTCGATGTTTCGGGCAGTCTTGAGATCGAGAAGCGGAAATCCATCGAGAAGATACGAGAATTTATGGCAGTTGTGCAGAAACGGAGGGTTCCGGAATGAAAGATATTTTAGCGGAAATCGTGGAAAAGAAGCGTGACTTGGTGGCGGAGGCGAAGCGACGGTTGCCCATTGCCGAGCTCAAGGCGAGGGCGAGGGAGCGCTGCGGCGGCTTTTATATGACGAAGCGCTTTCAGGCGCGCGACTGGAATCTCATTGCCGAGTGCAAGTTGCAGTCGCCTGCCAAAGGAAGGCTGTGCCGCACACATACGGTGGATGAGCTCGCGCGCATCTACGCGGAGAACGGCGCTTCGATGCTTTCGGTTCATACCGATCCGCATTTTCTCGGCGCGAACGAGGACTTGACGCGCGTGCGCTCGCTCGTCGATCTGCCGCTCCTGCGCAAGGATTTCATCATCGACGAGTACCAGATCTTCGAGGCGCGCATGCTCGGCGCAGACGCCGTTCTCTTGATCGCGCGCATCCTCTCGCCCGCCCAGCTTTTGGAGTATGTGTTCCGCGCTTGGGAGATCGGCCTCGATGTGCTCGTCGAGGTGCACGATGAGGCGGACATGAAGGCCGCCCTGGCGACGCCGGCCGAGTTCATCGGCATCAACAACCGCAATTTGCAGACGTTCACGACCTCGATCGAGAACACCTTGGAGCTTTTGCCGAAGGCGGAGGAAAGCCGTACATTTATCAGCGAGAGCGGCATTTTCAGCGCTGCGGATGCGCGCCGCCTGCAGGAGGCGGGCTGCGGCGGCATCCTCGTGGGCGAGGGGCTCGTGCGTGCCGATGATGTTGCGGAGATGACGCGGCGCCTGGCGGAGCCGTGCGCGCTCGCCAAGGAGAGCGCATGAGTGGGGCGAAAGAAATAGATTTTTGTTTTGACAGTAGAAGAAAGTTGAGGGAAATATATGGCTAAGAAGGGAAGATTCGGGGCATACGGCGGACAGTATGTGCCGGAAATCGTCATGCCGGCGCTGCAGGAATTGGAAGCTGCCTATGCGAGATGCAGGGAGGACGAGGAGTTTCAAGCGGAGTTCCGGCGCTATCTGCAAGAGTACGCAGGCCGTCCGACGCGATTGTACTTTGCCGAGAAGCTTACCGAACATTACGGCAAGGCGCGTATCTTCCTCAAGCGCGAGGATCTTCTGCATACGGGAGCACACAAGATCAACAATGCGCTCGGGCAGGCGCTGCTCGCAAAGCGCATGGGCAAGAAGCGCATCGTCGCCGAGACGGGTGCAGGGCAGCACGGCGTCGCTTCGGCGACGGTCGCGGCGCTCTTCGGCATGGAGTGCCATGTTTTCATGGGGGAGGAGGACGTCAAGCGCCAGCGCCTCAACGTCTTCCGCATGGAGCTTCTGGGTGCGAAGGTCATTCCTGTCGCGAGCGGCACGGGCACGCTCAAGGACGCGACGAGCGAGGCGATCCGCTATTGGGCGACGAATATCACGGACACCTACTACATCATTGGCTCGGCGGTCGGGCCGCACCCGTACCCGAGCATGGTGCGCGACTTCCAGAAGATGATCGGCGAGGAGATCCGCACACAGGTCCAGGCGGCGTGTGGACAGCTTCCCGATGCGCTCGTCGCCTGCGTCGGCGGCGGCAGCAACGCCATCGGCACGTTCTATGATTTCAAGGACGAGGCTTCCGTCAAGAAGTACGGCGTCGAGGCCGGTGGGCGCGGCGAGGCTCCCGTCGACAACGCGCGCACCTTGAGCGGCGCCGGTGAGCCGGGCGTTCTGCACGGCGCTTACAGCTACCTGCTGCAGGATGCGGACGGACAGGTCGTCGAGGCGTATTCCATTTCCGCAGGGCTCGATTATCCGGGCGTCGGCCCCGAGCATTCCTACTTCAAGGACCAAGGCATCGTGGAGTACGTTTCGGTCACGGACGAGGAGGCGCTCGCGGCGTTTCAGCGGCTTTGCCGCCTGGAAGGCATCGTGCCCGCCATGGAAAGCTCCCATGCGCTCGCGTACCTTGAGAAACTGATGCCCGGGACGAAGGAGCATGAGGTCGTCGTCGTCTGCCTCTCGGGGCGCGGCGACAAAGATGTGCAGATGGTCGCAAAAGCATTGGGGAGGGAAAGCGAATGAGCACGCGTTTGGATCATGTATTGAACGGTCTGAAAGAAAAGGGCAGGAAAGGGCTCATCATCTATCTGACGGCGGGCATGCCCGATGCGGAAGGCACGATCGATGCGGTGCGCCGTGCAGAAGAGGCAGGCGCCGATGTCATAGAACTCGGGCTGCCGTTTTCCGACCCGATGGCGGACGGTCCCGTCATCCAGACGGCTTCCGTCGCCGCTTTGAAGGGCGGCATGACGCTCGCGAAAGTGCGCGAAATCGTGCAGGCGATTCGCCGTTTCTCCGAGATGCCGCTCGTGGGCATGGGCTATGTCAACAATATGCTGCACTACGGCTTCCCCCGTTTCGTTGAGGATTTCAAGGCGGCGGGCATGGACGGCGTCATCATCCCCGATGTGCCGCACGAGGAGTCGGGTGAGATGCGCGAAATTTGCGCGGCGCACGACTTTCCCTTGATGGAGTTCATCACACCGGGCACGACATCCGAGCGTATGAAGGAGACGTGCGCGAGCGCTGCAGGCTTCATCTACTGCGTGTCCAACAACGGCGTCACGGGCGTCAAGAAGGTCGACTACAGCCGGATCGGCAAGATCGTCAAGGGGGCGCGCGCCTATACGAAGACGCCTCTGGCGGTCGGCTTCGGCATCGGCTCGCCCGAGGCGGCTGTCGAAGCGGCGGCGGAAGCCGACGCTGTCATCGTGGGCAGCGCCGTCGTCAAGCTCCTGCTCGCGGACAGGCGGGACGAGGCGGCGGACTTGATCGCGGCGATGCGCAAAGCTCTCGATGCGGCGTATCATGGCTGAGGGGGTGCAGAAAATGATGACTTTGCAGCCAGCGTTGGCGCGTTTTAAGGAATTGGCAAAGGCGGCGAATCTCATCGCCGTCACGGCGGAGCTCTCCATGGATCTCGATACGCCCGTCTCCGTCTTTTGCAAGCTCGTCGGTGAGGCGGAGGGCTTCATCCTCGAATCCGTCGACACGACGCATCAGCAGTTTGGGCGCTATTCGTTCATCGGCGCCGAGCCGTTCATTCGACTGCAGGTTTTCAAGGATCGCCTGATGATCCGCGAAAACGATTTGATGAAATGCCTCGACGGCACGCCGCAGGAAACGCTCAAAAAATACATGGAAGGCTTCCGACCTGCGGTGGAGGACGAGGAGCTGCCGCTGGCGAACGGCGGTATGGTCGGCTATCTGAACTATGAAATCGCCGCGACCTTCGACCGCGTGCGCACAATGACGCTCGGCGAAGATGAACTTCTCGGGCAGTTCATGGTCTGTCGTCACCTGGTGGTCTTCGACGCCTTGAAAAATACGGCGCGGCTCATCCATCTCGCGCGCGTCACGGAGGAAACGGCGGATGCTGCGTATGAAGAGGCGGCGCGAAAGATGGAAACGATCGCAGAACGGCTGCGTGCGCCCGTCGCGCCTGCCGCCAAAACGGCTGCGAAGCGAGGGGTGCCGCTCGACTTCCTCGCGAAGTATGAAAGCGATTCCGGCGATTTTATTGCTGCCGTCGAAAAGGCGAAGGAGCATATCTTCGCCGGCGACATCTTCCAAGTCGTGCCGTCGCGCCAGTTCCGCGAGAAGATCACGAAGCCGAGCTTCCACTTCTATCGCCGCCTGCGACAGGTCAATCCGTCGCCCTACATGTTCTATCTGAACTTCGGCAGCGTCAAGCTCGTCGGCGCTTCGCCCGAGATGCTCGTGAAGGTGGCGGGCGACAAGATCTTCACCTACCCGATCGCGGGCACGCGCCGGCGTGGCAGGAACGATGAGGAAGACGCGGCGCTCGCTGCCGATCTCAAGGCGGACGGCAAGGAGTGTGCCGAGCACGCGATGCTCGTCGACCTCGCGCGCAACGACATCGGGCGCATCAGCGAGGCGGGCAGCGTGCGCGTGACGAAGTTCAAGGAGATCGAGAAGTTCAGCCATGTGCTCCACATGGTCTCCGAGGTCGTCGGACGGCTCAAGAAGGAATGCCGCCCTCTGGACGTCTTGGCGGCGGCATTTCCCGCAGGCACGGTCAGCGGTGCGCCGAAGCTGCGCGCCATGGAGATCATCCGCGAGCTTGAGCCTGTAAAGCGCAACACGTATGCGGGCACGGTCGGCTATATGGACTTCTACGGCAATATGGACATGTGCATCACCTTGCGCACGATGCGCATTGAAAACGACGAAACCGCCGTGATCCAAGCGGGGGCGGGCATCGTCGCGGATTCCGTGCCCGAAAACGAATATCGGGAGATTCTGCAGAAGGCGCGGGCGCTGTTTGAAGTTGTCGAGGAGGTGGAAAACGATGTTGTTGCTTTTTGACAACTACGATTCATTTACATACAATATCTACCAGCTTCTCGCTTCCCTCGGCGCAGAGGTTGAGGTCGTGCGCAACGATGACGTGACGCCCGAGGACGTGTTGGCGGCGCACTACGAAGCCGTGATCCTCTCGCCGGGGCCGGGGCTGCCGAAGGATGCGGGCAATCTTGAAGCGCTGATCGAAGCGGCGAAGGGCAAGGTGCCGCTCCTCGGCATCTGCCTCGGGCATCAGGCAATCGGCGAAGTCTTCGGCGGCCGCATCGTGCGCGCCAAGGAGATCGTGCATGGCAAGCCTTCCCCCATCCGCCACGATGGGCAGGGCCTTTACGCAGGACTGCCAGAGAAAGCGGCAGTCGGTCGCTATCACTCGCTCATCATCGAGCGCGAATCCCTGCCCGACTGCCTCGCCGTCACCGCCGAACTGGAAGACGGCACGATCATGGGCGTGCGCCACAAGGAGTACGCCATCGAGGGAATCCAGTTCCATCCCGAGTCCATTCTGACGCCCGACGGCGAGAAGATCATGCGGAACTTCCTGCAAGGATTGGCTTGAGGCGGAGGATGGATAAGAAACAGCGATTTATCATATGGGAATCCTCACGGAAACGGCAGGACGGGGCTGCGCTCACTTCATTGTGTGCACAGCCCCGTCCTTGTATGATTACCGAGTGAAAAGCTCGTCCCAGAATGTATAGGCGAGCATGAGGAAGATGAGGAAGAGCAGGAAGACGTCGCTCATGGAGTTCACCCCGTTTGTCGCTACTTAGCAAATTTTTCGTACCGTTTCCGTTCTCTTTATGATACAATGAGAGGAAATGAAGCGCAAGGGGGGATTTCGTGGAGCGGAAAGGTTTTGCGCTTGAGCGCATGGAGCCTTGGGGCAGGGAGACGGCGGCAGCGGCCATGCGCGAGATCGGCTGCACGGAAGCGGGCGTCGCGATCATGCGCGACAAGGCCGTCTTCTGCGTGATCCGCGTGCATGATTTGCCGACGAAGGCGGCGAACGTCGTCAAGCAGACGTTCCTGTCGAAGGGGGCGGACGCCGCCGTATCGTGCCATGCCGTCGACCTCAGCGAGGAGCGCACGGATGTCCTGCTCTTCGCGACGCTCGCGCAGTACCGTGCGGCCGCCGCCGTGCTTCTGCGTCAGCCGTGGGGGCTTGACGTCTTGGCTCGCGACATCCTGGCGCTTTTGGAGATGTAAAACGTGGGAGAAGGAGTGGATTTTCATGGCAAAGATCAGAATGATGAACATGATGTTTTATGGCTTTCAGGGCGTTTATGAATACGAGAAGGAGCAGGGCGCAAAACTCAACGTCGATGTCGAGATGGTGACGCGCGACGACAAGGCCTGCGATACGGATCGGATCGAAGACGGCGCTGTGGACGCAGCGGCGGTCTATCCTCTGATCGAAGATACAGTGGAGGAGACGAAGGTCAACCTCTTGATGACGCTCGCGGCGAAGACGGGCGACCGCATCTTGAAAAAGTTCCCGCAGGTCGTCGAGGTCACGACGCGTGTACGCAAGCATGCCGTGCTCATCCACGGGCCGTTGGATTACGTCGAGGTCGAGGTCACGCGCAAGGCGTAAGGACACCTTCGCGGGATTCACGTGACGCATGAAGGCGCAAAGAGGTGGAGAGGAGTGACTTCATGGAGCGATTCTTCCTCGCGGCTCTTTGCCGTGCTCCGGGCGTGGGAAGCCGTGTGGCGGCCTCTCTCGTGCGCGTTTTTGGGTCGGCGCAGGACGCGTGGCACGCACGCGCCGAGGCGCTTCGTGCAGCGCATCTTTCGCCTGAGCGTGCGGCGGCGCTGTACGATTTCTGCCGCAGGAACGAAGCTCTGCCCGAGAAGATTGCGGCTGCGTGCGAAAAGGGCGGTATCTCGCTCTTCGTCCCGTCAGATGAGGCGTATCCCGCTCGGTTGAAGGAGATCTACAATCCGCCGCAGACGCTCTTTTGCCGCGGCTCGCTCGATTGCCTGAAGCATCCCGCCGTCGCCATGGTCGGCGCACGCCACGCGAGCGCCTATGGCAAGGGGGCGGCGGAGGACATCGCGCTCGGTCTTGCCGAGCGCGGTTTTGTCGTCGTGAGCGGCGCGGCGCGCGGCATCGACACGGCTTCGCACAAGGGCGCTTTGCAGGCGGGCGCGACGGTCGCCGTGCTCGGCTGCGGCGTCGATGTCGCCTATCCGCGCGAGAATGCGCGGCTTCTGACGGAGATTGCCGAGAAGGGCGCGGTCATTTCCGAGTATGCGCCGGGCACGGCGCCGCTCGCGGCCTTTTTCCCCGCGCGGAACCGCATCATCAGCGGCGTTGCGCACGGCACAATCGTCGTCGAGGCGGCGGAGCGGAGCGGCTCTTTGATCACGGCGGAGTTTGCCCTGAGCGAGGGGCGCGACGTCTTTGCCGTGCCCGGCAGCATCTACTCGGTGACGAGCCGTGGCTGCCATCGCCTGATTCAGCAGGGGGCGCGGCTTGTCGTCTCAGCGGCGGACGTTGCCGCTGAGTACGAGGACGGCGCGCCGCGAACGAGCGCACCGCCCCCGCAGGAATTGACTGAGGAGGAAGCGGCGGTCTACGCGCTCCTTTCGCGTGAGGCGGCGCTTTCTCTCGACGAGCTGATCTGCCGCCTGCAGGGCAAGGCCGCAAACGTCGCATTCCTCTTGCTGGGACTGCGCGTCAAGGGGCTTGTCGAGGAGACGCCCGTGCGCACATACATCCGCAGTGCCAAGGGGAAGAGTGTTTGAGTATCTAAGTAGTTGAGGAGGGGCGATCTTGCCGACAGCGCAGAAAAAGACGCCGCAAGAGAAGAATAGGGAAGCCGCAGGGCAAGCGGAGAAAAAAGAAGGGAAGACAGCCGCCGTGGAAAAGCCGGCGGTGAAGAAGTCTGCCGTAAAGAAGGCTTCGGCGAAGAAGACGGCGACTAAGAAATCCGCTGCGAGGGATTCCGCCGCGACGGCATCTGCCGCTGAGAAGAAGCCTGCCGCAAAAAAGTCAGCGCCGAAGAAGACTGCTGCGAAGAAGACCGCGGCGAAAAAGACTGCCGCGAAGAAGGAAACTCCGCAGACCTTGGTCGTTGTCGAGTCGCCGGCGAAGGCGAAGACGATTGAGAAGTATCTCGGCAAGAAATACATGGTGCGAGCGTCCATGGGGCATCTGCGCGATCTTCCGAAGAGCCAGTTCGGCATCGACGTTGAGAACGACTTCGCGCCGAAGTACATCAACATTCGTGGCAAGGGCGATCTCATCAAGGCGCTGAAGAAGGATGCGAAGCGCGCCGCCAAGATTTATCTGGCAAGCGATCCTGACCGCGAAGGCGAGGCGATCGCTTGGCATCTCGCGCACATTCTGGGCATCGACCCGAACGAGAATTGCCGCATCGTCTTCAACGAGATTACGAAGCCCGCCATACAGGCGGCGGTCAAGGAGCCGTACCCGATCAACCTCGACCGCGTGGACGCGCAGCAGGCGCGCCGCATGCTCGACCGCATCGTCGGCTACAAGCTCAGCCCGCTCCTCTGGCGCAAGATCAAGAAGGGGCTTTCCGCCGGCCGCGTGCAGTCGGTGACGGTCAAGCTTATATGCGACCGCGAGAAGGAGATCCAGGCATTCGTGCCCGAGGAATACTGGACGGTCGGCATGAAGCTCAAGAAGGGGCGCGGCGCACAGTTTGCCGCTGAACTTGCGACCGTCGACGGCAAGAAGCTCGCGCTGCACTCGAAAGAAGAAACGTCAGCTCTCGTCAAGGATATGGCGAAACAGAGCTTTTCGGTCAAGGAGGTCAAAAAGCGTGAGCGCAGGCGCAATCCTGTCGCGCCCTTTACGACGAGCAGCATGCAGCAGGACGCATCGAGGAAGCTCGGCTTCACGTCGCGCCGCACGATGATGATCGCCCAGCAGCTCTATGAAGGCGTCGAACTTGGCCGGCGCGGCCCCGTCGGCCTCATCACCTACATGCGCACGGATTCGACGCGCCTTTCCGACCTCGCGCTCGATGAGGTACGCGGCTACGTCGGCACGTCGTTCGGCGCGGATTACTTGCCCGAAAAGCCCAATATCTATGCGGCGGGCAAGAAGGCGCAGGACGCGCACGAGGCGATTCGGCCGACGAGTGTCGAGAACACGCCCGAGCTTATGGAAAAATATTTGTCGCGTGAGCAGCTTCGCCTCTACACCCTGATCTGGCAGCGCTTCGTCGCGAGCCAGATGACGCCCGCCGTCTTCGATACGGTGAGCGTCAGCGTGGCGGCAGGCGAGCGCTACATCGCGCGCGCTTCCGGCTCGACGCTGAAGTTCCCGGGTTTCCTCGCCGTCTATGCCGACAACAAGAAGGAAAAGGACGTGCTCCTGCCCGAACTTGCGGCAGGGGAAGCGCTTTCCCTCGTGGATCTCCTGCCCGAGCAGCACTTCACGGAACCGCCGCCGCGATACAACGAGGCGTCGCTCGTCAAGACGCTTGAGGAAGAGGACATCGGCCGTCCGAGCACCTATGCGCCGATCATCGAGACGATCTTGGCACGCGGTTACGTCGTGCGCCAGGACAAGCATTTCCAGCCGACCGACCTCGGCTTCCTCGTCAACGACATGCTCGAAGAACATTTCAAGGACATCGTCGACGTGCAGTTCACTGCGGGACTGGAAAACGAGCTTGACGAAATCGCCGAGGGAAAGGTGGACAAGAACGACCTTCTGCGCGGCTTTTACGAGCCGTTTGAAAAGACGCTCGAAGAGGCGGACGAGGCGATCGGCGAGGTCGAGATTCCCGAGGAGGTTTCCGACGTCATCTGCGAGAAGTGCGGCAGGAACATGGTCGTCAAGCAGGGACGCTACGGCAAGTTCCTCGCGTGCCCGGGCTTTCCCGATTGCCGCAACACGAAGCCGCTTTTGAAAGATACGGGCGTGCCGTGCCCCAAGTGTGGCGGCAGGATCGTCGAGCGCCGCTCAAGGCGCGGGCAGGCGTTCTACGGCTGCGAAAATTATCCCGCGTGCGACTATGTGACATGGGATCAGCCATTGACGGAAAAGTGCTCGGAATGCGGCGCTTTCATGCTGCGCCATCGCTACAAGAACGGAAGAATCCTGCCTTACTGCAGCAACGAGGAATGCAAGACGCGCATCGATCACCCAATCAACAAGGAGATTGAGAAGAGCCGCGCACGCTTGGAAGCGAAGAAGGCGAAGGAAGCTGCAGCGGCGGAAAAGGCGGCGGAGGCGGAGGCAACAAAGTGAAGAAAGTCATTGTCGTGGGCGCGGGGCTTGCGGGCAGCGAAGCCGCGTGGCAGGCGGCCGAGAGCGGCGCTCAGGTCACGCTCTATGAGATGCGCCCCGCAGCCTCAAGTCCCGCGCACAAGACGGCGGACTTTGCTGAACTCGTCTGCAGCAATTCTCTGCGCGGCGCAGGTCTTGAGAACGCCGTCGGCGTCCTCAAGGAGGAGATGCGCCGCCTCGGCTCTCTCGTCATGGCAGCGGCGGACGCGACTCGCGTGCCGGCGGGCGGTGCGCTCGCCGTCGACCGCGAGGGCTTCTCGCGCTTTATTACCGAGAAGCTCACGGCGCACCCGCGCGTCGAGGTCGTGCGGATGCGCGTCGAGACGATTCCGCGAGAAGAGGACGCCGTGACCATCGTGGCATCCGGCCCTCTGACGGACGGTGCGCTCGCCGCCTGCCTGCGCGAGATGATGGGCGATGCGTCCTTTTACTTTTACGATGCGGCGGCACCCATCGTGACGCTCGAATCCATCGACATGACGAAGGCATACCGCGCTTCGCGCTACGGCAAGGGCGAGCCTGCCTACATCAACTGCCCGATGACAGAAGAGGAGTACCGCGCCTTCTGGCAGGCGTTGACGACGGCGGAAACGGCGGAGCTGCACAGCTTTGAAAAGCCCGTGTTCTTCGAGGGCTGTATGCCCGTCGAGGTCATGGCTTCGCGCGGGGAAAGCACGCTTCTCTTCGGCCCTTTGAAGCCCGTCGGCCTCGAAGACCCGAAGACGGGCGTGCGCCCGCATGCCGTCGTGCAGCTTCGCCAGGACAATGCCGCGGGCACGCTCTACAACATCGTGGGCTTTCAGACGCATTTGAAATGGGGCGAGCAGCGGCGCGTCTTCTGCATGATCCCGGGACTGGAAAATGCCGAGTTCATGCGCTACGGCGTCATGCACCGCAACACATACATCGATTCGCCGCGCCTTCTCGCGCCGACGTATCAGCTCAAGAAGGAGGCGGAGCTTCTCTTCGCCGGACAGATGACGGGCGTCGAGGGCTACGTCGAGTCAGCGGCCTCGGGTCTTGTCGCAGGAATCAATGCCGCGCGGCTCGCAAAGGGGCAGAGGCCGCTCGTGTTTCCGCGCGAGACGTGCCACGGCGCGCTCGCTGCCTACATCACGGAGGCGGATTCGCGTCACTTCCAGCCGATGAACGTCAACTTCGGGCTGCTGCCGCCCTTGGAGGGACGCATCCGCGACAAGAAGCGCAAGAAGGAAATGCTCGCCGAGCGTGCGCTTTGCGCGCTTGAAGATTTTCGCGGCCAGATGGAGTAGGAGGACAAGCTATGGAACAGACATTTCACGCGACGACCATCGTCGCCGTGCGCCAGAAGGGAAAGACGGCGATTGCGGGCGACGGGCAGGTCACGTTCGGACAGAGCGCCATCATGAAATCGACGGCGCGCAAGGTGCGCCGCCTTTACCACGGCAAGGTCGTCGCGGGCTTCGCCGGCTCGGTTGCCGACGCCTTCACGCTCTTCGAGAAGTTTGAGGCGAAACTGGAGGAATTCAACGGCAATCTGATGCGCGCTTCGGTCGAGCTTGCCAAGGAGTGGCGCACGGATCGCGTGCTCCGAAAGCTCGAAGCGCTGCTTCTCGTCGCCGATGCCGAGACTCTCTTGATGATCTCGGGCGGCGGCGAGGTCATCGAGCCGGACGGCGACGTCGCGGCGATCGGCTCGGGCGGCTTCTACGCGCTCGCGGCAGCGCGCGCCCTCGTCAAGCACACGGACATGGAAGCGGCGGAAATCGCCAAGGAAGCCTTGACGCTCGCCGCCGATATATGCGTCTTCACGAATCACAACATCAAGGTAGAGGAGCTGGATTGACTTGCAGGAAAAGGTCGAAATGGAAGAGAGCATGCTGAACGAGCAGACGCCGCGCCAGATCGTCGAGGAGCTTGACCGCTATATCGTCGGGCAGAAGGAAGCGAAGCGAGCCGTCGCCATCGCGCTCAGAAACCGCTGGCGCAGCCGACAGCTTGACGTCGCCATGCAGGACGATGTCATACCGAAAAACATCCTGATGATCGGCTCGACGGGCGTCGGCAAGACCGAGATCGCGCGTCGTCTGGCGAGACTCGTCAAGGCGCCGTTCATCAAGGTCGAGGCGACGAAGTTCACGGAAGTCGGCTATGTGGGGCGCGACGTCGAGTCCATCGTGCGCGACCTCGCCGAGACGGCCGTGCGCATGGTGCGCCAGGAACGCATGGAAAAGGTGCAGGAAAGGGCAGCCGAGCTGGCTGAGGAGCGCATCCTCGACGTATTCGTGCCGCAGCCGAAGAAGTCGCAGAACCCCTTGGGCAAGCTCTTCGGCGGATCTGACGACGAGGAAAAGGAATCGTCGGAGGAGAATAAGGAGCCGAAGTATGCGGCGGGGCGCGAGTGGGTCAGAAAGCGCCTCTCGAAGGGCGAGCTGGAAAAAGAAGTCATCGAGATCGAGATCGAGGACTCGGGAAAGCCAATGGGCAGCATGTTCGCAGGTTCGAGCCTTGAGAGCATGGGCGACAATCTGCAGGACATGATGGCGAACCTCATGCCGAAGAAGCACAAGAAACGCAAGGTCTCCGTGGCGGCGGCACGCAAGCTCTTCTGCCAGGAAGAGGCCGCGAAGCTCGTCGATATGGAGGAGGTCAAGGACGCCGCCATTCGCGCGGCGGAAAAGAGCGGCATCGTCTTCCTCGACGAGATCGACAAGGTCGCCGTCAAGGGGCAGGGCTCAGGTCCCGACGTCTCGCGCGAAGGCGTGCAGCGAGACATCCTGCCGATCGTCGAAGGCTCGACCGTCGTGACGAAGTACGGTCCCGTCAAGACCGACCATATCCTCTTCATCGCGGCGGGCGCATTCCACACGGCGAAGCCGTCCGATCTCATTCCCGAGCTGCAGGGACGCTTCCCGATTCGCGTCGAGCTGAAGTCGCTGCAGAAGGAAGACTTCCAGCGCATCCTGACCGAGCCGCAGAACGCTCTTTTGAAGCAGTACAAGGCGCTTCTCGCGACCGAGGGCATCTCGCTCGACTTCGCGGACGACGCCATCGAGCGCCTCGCGCAGCTCGCCTGCGACGTCAACGCTCAGACCGAGAACATCGGCGCACGCCGCCTGCATACGATTCTGGAAAAGCTCCTCGAAGACCTCTCCTTCGATGCTCCCGAGATGGAAGAAAAGGAAGTCCGCGTCGATGCCGCCTACGTCGACAAGAAGCTCAAGGACATCGCCGTCGACCGCGATTTGAGCCATTTCATTTTGTAAGGTTCTTCGAAAAAAGGTGGGATTTGTATGAATCTGAATCTCAGCAGGAAAGTTTTTGCCGCCGTTTTTACATTTTGCCTTGCGATCTGCACATCGACGGCTTTTGCCGATCTGCCTGAAGCCGATGTAGCTCCCGGCATCTACAGCTACGACGGCGATCCGAATTTCATCGTATGGGACAGCGGCTCTCACGCGAAATCGGTGGCCGATGTGAGTTCGGCATACATCATGAGCGAGGGTGAGGACTACGAAGACTTCGCGTTCCTCTCCTTTACCTGTTGGTGGAGCAGCAGCGATGGTACGATGACGGTAGAGCCGCAGGATACCATCGTGTTCCGGTATAAGAAGGATACGGATGAATACTATATGCCGTCGTCGAAATTTGGCTCTGCCGTAAACAAAAGGGACGCAGGCAAGCTCGAATATCTTCGGGCAGCCGCGCACGAACATAGCGACTGAAAACGATTTTTTAAGAAAGGGAGGCGAACAACATGGAGGTCAATGCGAATCTGGCACAGGACGTATTCAAGGATGCAGGTGAGAGCGTTATCTTTTTGATGCTTTCGCTGAAAAGAGAGGACAAGGAGAAGGAGTGCGAGATCATCGCTGATATGGCGGATCGCATCGGGGCGATCCAGCGCTCGATGAACATCCGCGTTGCGCCGGAGACGGTGAAACTCACGCTGGGTTTCAGCAATCAGGCGTGGGAATATCTCTTTCCCAAGGCGAAGAAACCGAGAGAATTGGAGGATTTCCAGGGCGTCAACGGGGATCAGCACACGGCGCCTGCGACGAAGGCGGATCTTTTCCTTCATGTCCGCGCGGGCGAGGCAGCGACGACGTACCTCGTGGTCGATCAGATCATGGGATTTTTGCGTCCCATTGTCGATGTCGTCGATGAGACGCACGGTTTTCACTATCGTGAGGGCAGAGCGATCGTCGATTTCATCGACGGTACGGAAAATCCCGTCGGCGAGGAGGCGAAGGAGTGGGCGATCATCGGCGAGGAAGATCCAGACTTCATCAACGGATCGTATGCCTTTGCCCAGAAGTATGTGCATGATCTCGACGCTTGGCGCGCCCTGCCGACCGAGGTGCAGGAGAAGTACATCGGCCGCAGGAAGTACAGCGACATCGAGCTGGAGGACGATGAGAAGGATCCGCGTGCGCACAACGTCATCTCGCAGGACAACCGCGATGGTGAGGAGCACAAGATTGTGCGCATGAATGTCGTCTTTGCGAATCCCGGAGAGGGCGTGCGCGGCACGTATTTCATCGGCTACGCGCGTCATTGGGATGTGACGCGCCAGATGCTCACGAACATGTTCACGAAGAATGACCGACTGTTGGAGTATTCGACGGCGCAGAAGGGACAGCTTTTCTTCATCCCGTCGAAGGAGACCCTTGACAAGATTGCTGAGGGCGAGATGTTCTGATTTCGGTCGGAAATGAAAGAAAAGAGCTTGCTGCAGGAAAGAAGGCGGCAAGCTCTTTTTGTTTGGGACGCATAGAGGAAAGACAGCCCGTCGTGCACTAGATTGCGCGGCTGCGAAAGAGCCGCATGGCGAGGGGCAGCGTGAAGGCGGCGATGAGGAGCAGGGGGATGTAGTCGCCGATGAGGTCGGCGGCGACGGCGCCTTCCAGGTAGACGCGCCGCACGGCCTCGACGGCGAAGCGCAGAGGGTCGATGTAGGTGAGGATCTGCAGGATGCGCGGCATGTTGGCGACGGGTGTTGCGATACCTGAGAGAAGGGCGAGCGGCAGCAGGAGGACGAAGAGGTAGACGAGGACTTGCTGCATGCTGCGTGCGACGGCGGAGACGCACAGACCGATGCCCGTCGAGCTGAGGATGAAGAGGAAGAGCGTCAGATAGAGCGTAAGGAAGGAGCCGGCAAACGGAATCTCGAACCAAAAGAGGGAAATGAGCAGGAGAAGCGTGCTCTGCACAAGTCCGATGAGCATGGGCGGAAGCGCCTTGCCGATGAGGATCTCCACGGGGGCGAGCGGCGTGACGAGAAGCTGATCGAAGGTGCCCTGTTCGCGCTCTCGGGCGATGGAGAGTCCAGCGAGCATGATGACCTGCACGAAGGAGATCATGGCGATGATGCTCGGCAGGAAGGTCCAGCGCGTGATCTGGTTCTCGTTGTACCATGTGCGGCTCGTCAGTGTGATGGCGGGCGCGGCATGCAGTCTCTCTGCGTTCCAGCGCGCGATGATGGCTGCTGCATAGCCTGTGGCGAGCGTCGATGTGAGCGCGTTGCGGCCGTCGGTGATGACCTCGACAGGGGTGGTCTCGCCGCGTGCGAGACGAGCTTCAAAGTCTGCGGGGACGATGAGTGCCATGAGAATGGTCTCGGAGTTGATCAAAGGCTCAATCTCGGCAGGGACGGCAAGCGTCGCCGTGCGCGAAAATGCGGGCGAGCCGTCGAAGTGCGCGATCAAGCTCTGCGAGGCTTCGCTTCTCGATGCGTCGACGACGGCGTAGGGTACGGAGTCGAGGTTGTAGTTGGCGACGTAGCCGAAGAGCAGCCCCTGGGTGAAGACGGGCATGATCAGAGCGAGGCGCATGCGCGGATCCTTCAAGATGGCCAGGAGTTCCTTGTGCCCGAGGTAGTAGAGATGTGTGAAGAAGATGCGGATGCGCTGCATGTTCATTCTCCCACCTTCTTTCGTGTCAGATGAAAGGCGGCGCCGACGAAGAGTGCGGCAAAGCCCGCAAGCACGGCTGTGTTTTTGATGATGAGCGGCCAATAATTTCCCGTGAGCAGCAGAGACTTCAACATTTGCAGGAAGTAGGGCATGGGCAGGAAACGGCTGATGATGCGGATGCCGAGCGGTGCTGTATGCAGATCGTAGAGGAAGCCCGACAGCATGATCGTGGGCAGGAAACTTAGAAGAAGTGCCATCTGGCATGCGAGAAATTGATTCTTCGTCATAGCAGAAATCACGAGTCCGAGACCGAGCGTCATGACGAGGTAAAGCATCGTCGTGCCGAGAATCAAGATGAGGGAGCCGCGCATGGGGAGCTCGTAGAGCAGGTGTCCGGTGATCAGGCACAGGATCATGCCTGTCATGGCAACGAGGAAGTAGGGAATCATCTTGGCGAGAATGAGTTCGAGGCGCTGTACAGGCGTGACGAAGAGCGATTCGAACGTGCCGCGCTCCCATTCGCGCGCCATGACGACGGAGGTGAGGAAGACGCCGACGATGGTCAGGACGAGCATCAAGAGGCCTGGAACGAAAAACCATGTGCTCGTGTTGGCGTCGTTGAACCAGACGCGGCTGACGATTTCGGCGCGCCCGACGTTTTGTTTCGCCAAGGCGCTTTCTGCCGCTTTTTTCAGCACGACCGACTCGAAGTAGCCTTGCGCCGAGGCGGCAGTCGTTGCCTCGATGCCGCTCAGAAGCAGCTCGATTCTGGCCGTGCCGCGAGGAAGATTTCGGCTGAAATCCGTGGGGATGATGAGGGCGGCGTCGACTTCGCCGCGCCGCATCATCGCTTCCGCTTCCTGTTTTGAGTGAACGTAAGCAGGGGCGAAATAGTCGCTGCCGTCAAGAAAGCGGACCGCGGCGCGCGCCGTGGGTGAGCTGTCTTCCAGGGCGACGGCGGTACGCACGTTTTTCACGTCGAGCGACAGGCCGTAGCCGATGATGAGGATGAGGGCGAGCGGCAGGACGACGCCAAGCAGGATGCTGCCGCGGTCGCGTTTCATCTGCTGAAATTCCTTGCGCGTGAGGGCGAAGAGCCGCCGAAGAAAAGCACGGAGATTCATATTGTTTCCTCCTCCCGTCGGCGCGCTTCTTCGACGATGCGGATGAAGACATCGTTCATATCGGCAGCGGGCATCTTCATGCGCGCGCGGATCTCGGCGGGGCTGCCGAGGACGAGCATTGTGCCGTGATCTTGGATGAGGATGCGCGTGCAGTATTCGGCTTCCTCCATGAAGTGCGTCGTGATGATGACCGTCGTGCCCCTCTTTGAAAGCGCGTCGATCTTCTGCCAGAAGAGACGGCGCGCACGCGGGTCGATGCCGCTCGTCGGCTCGTCGAGGAAGAGGAGCGGAGGCTCGTGCAGGAGCGCTGCCGCCATGGCGAGCCGCTGTTTGTAGCCGCCGGGAAGATCGCCCGCGCGATCGTTTTTGCGCTCTTTCAGATCGAATTCGGCGAGGACGGCTTCGATGCGTGCGGCAAGAGCCTTGGGATGAAGCCCGTAAATGCCGCCGAAGAAGCGCAGGTTTTCGAGTGCCGTGAGGTTCTGATAGAGGGAGAATTTCTGCGCGACGTAGCCGATCTGTGCGCGAGCCTCCGTGCGTGCGCGCGCGAGGTCGACGCCCGCCACGCGCAGTTTGCCCGATGTCGCGGGCAAGAGTCCGCAAAGCATGCGAAAGGTCGTGGTCTTGCCTGCGCCGTTTGGTCCGAGGAGGCCGAAGACTTCTCCCTTATACACTTGGAACGAGGTGTTGTTGACGGCTGTGAAGTCACCGAATTTTTTTACGAGGTCGCGCACCTCGATGATGGCAGAGCGCTTTTCTCCCGAAGCGGCGTCTTCCAACTGCGCCTGTGCCGCGCTTGTAGGCGATGTGCCGAATATGCTGTGCAGGGGGCGGCGCACTTCGTCGGGCGTCCCGGCGGCGAGGATGCGCCCGCGATCGAGGAGGATGACCTTCTGACAAAGAGCCGCCTCCGACATGTAGGCAGTCGCGCAGAGAACGGAAAGGCAGGCTTCTCTCGCCTGCTCTTGGAGGATTTCCCACAGTTCACGCCTCGACAGGGGGTCGACGCCAGCGGTTGGCTCGTCGAGCAGCAGGAGGTCGGGCGAGCGCACGAGGGTGCAGAGGAGTCCGAGCTTCTGCTTCATGCCGCCCGAAAGATTGCCCGCGAGCCGACCGGTGAACGGAGCGAGCCCCGTCATGTGCAGGAGGCGCGGGAAGCGCGTGTGCCGCTCCTCTTGCGCTATGCCGTGCAGATCGGCGTAGAGCTGCATGTTTTCCTCGACGGTCAGATCTTCGTAGAGACCGAACTTCTGCGGCATGTAACTGAGGCGGCTCTGCACCTTCTGCGGCTCTTTTGCGACATCGTGTCCGAGGACGAGAAGGTTTCCTGCCGTCTTGTCGAGCAGCCCCGCGATGAGCCGCAGCAGTGTCGTCTTGCCCGCGCCGTCCGGGCCGACGAGCGCCGTGAGCTCGCCTGCGGACACCGAGAAGTCAAGGCCTCTGAGCGCTGTGACGGTGCGGGCGTTCTTCGGCGTGAAGGACTTGACGAGTGCCGTGGCCTCCACGGCGGGTGCAGTTTTGCCCCTCATAGGTCTATCCGCGCATTCACGGGCATGCCGAGGCGCAGGCGGTTGTCGGGATCGTCGACCGAGATGCGCACTTCGTAGACGAGAGATGTTCGAAGATCCTCGGTCTCGACCGTCTTGGGCGTGAACTCCGCCGTTGATGCAATGAAGCCGACCGTCCCGGTGAGCGGCTTGTCGGCTTCACTCGTCATCGTGATGAGCGCCTTTTGTCCTTCGTGGATGCGGCTGAGATCAGCTTCCGATACATAGACGCGTACTTGCTTTCGCTCGATGAGGGAGAGCTTGAAGACAGGCATGGCGGGCGAAGCCATGTCGCCGACTTCGAGGAGGCGCGATCGAATGACGCCCGCCGACGGCGCACGAAGCTCGTACTGTGTGAGCAGGTGGGCGAGGCGCTCCTCTTCTGCGCGGAGTGCGGCAAGCGTCGCTTCCGCCTGTTGGATGTCCTCGCCTCGTGCGCCTGTACGCGCTTCTTCGAGCGCAGCTTCGGCGGCTCTCGTCTTCGCTTCGGCAGAATCGGCTGTGGCGCGCGCGTTGTCGAGCTCCTGCAGGCTGATGCCCTCGCTCGTCTCGTAGATTTCCAACATGCGTGCGTAGATGCCCCTGGCGTTGGCGGAAGCGGCCGCTGCGGCGCGCACGTTTTCCTGCGCCTGGAGGATCTCTTCACTGCGCGTGCCGTTTTTCAGTTTCTCCAAGACGGCCTCTTGCGCCTTGGTTTGCGCCTTTGCTTTTTGCAGGTTCAGTGCAAGTTCTGCCGCATCGAGCCGTGCGAGAAGCTGGCCCTCCTCGACAGAATCACCCTCGTCCACGAGGATTTCGGAGATGCGTTCGCTCGGACGGAAGGCGAGCGTGACCTCACGGATGTCGACGTTGCCCGAGAGCCTGAGGTGCGCTGCACGCTCGTGCTGCATGGCGGATTCGTGCGCATGATAGAGGTACGCGCCGCTCCCCGCTGTGAGCAGCATGAGAGAGAAGAGCAGGAGTTTTGTTCGCATCTTCATGGAGAATGGCCTCCTTCGTTTGCAGGATCTATACTTATGCCCTCATCATAGCAGATTGCATAGGAGGCTGCAAATGAATCACATTAAGGAAGCTCGCACATAGAAATTTTTCATAATCTATGAAGGATTGGTAGCATTAGAAAAAAATTTATGTTATAATTGGGACTGTGAACCTAGGGATGTAAGAATTGGTTTTCAAGCGAAGGAGTGCAGGCGGAATGCTGAAGAAGTATGCGGTAGACCAGCTCAAGGAAGGCATGGTCGTCGGACAGGCAGTATATAAGGAAGATATGTCTGTCCTCTTGGGAGAGGGTACGGTGCTCAATCAGCAGATGATCGACTCCTTGTCTGAGAGGAATATTGTCTCCGTGGAAATTCGGGAAGAAGACGGAGAAGAGGCTCTAGCTCCCATGCCCCAGAAGTCGCAGGGAGTGCAGGGGGCACCAGCGAAAACCATTCCGCTGAAGGAGCCGATTCTAGACGAAGGGTACGTAAGGGATTATGGCGATTGCTTCATCGAGTTGAAGTCTCTCTTTGAGGTCACGAAGGCGCACGGCTCTGTCGACAAAGATTCAGCAGAAACCCTGGCGCAGAACATCCTGCCGCTTTGTTCGGGCGCGAAAGCTGTCGCGCACATCCACAACATGACACCCAAAGGCGAGTACACTATCCATCACAGTCTCCATGTCGCCATTTTGGCAGGGCTTATGGGCAAGTGGCTCAAGATGCCGCGGAAAGATCAGCTGCGCCTCATTACGGCGGGTGCTCTCATTCTTATTGGCAACTTGCGCATAGAGCAGGCGATGCTCGATAAGGAGGGCGTCTTGACGCCTGATGAGCGCAAGATCATGCAGGAACATCCGAAATTCGGGCATGAGCTGATCATGGCGGGAGGCTTGGGTGAGGACAAGGAGATCGCCGAGGCCGTGCTGCAATATCATGAGAGAGGCGATGGTTCGGGCTATCCCAGAGGTCTCGTCAAGGAAGAGATCGGCAAATTCGCACGCATCCTCGCTATCATGGACATGTACGATGCGATGGCATCGGACCGCTCCTACGCGAAGAAACGCTCGCCTTTCGAAGTGTTCAACATTTTGTCAGACGACATTATGAATGGGCAGCTCGACACGGAATTCGGCTTCCGTTTCATTCGTCGCGTCTGCCATTCTTTGAACGGAAACTGGGTCAAGCTTTCGAATGACGAAGCGGGCAAGATCATTTATATCGACGAGTCACGCCTCGCGGCACTTCCTGTCGTGCAGACGATGGATGGCGAGTTTATGGATCTCAACCTGCGCACAGATGTCAAGGTCGAGTATCTACTGACGAGTCGCGAGATTGAGGAAGAATGAGCGGCAGGCATCCGCAGGAGTGGCAAGCGGAAGGTCTCCTGGCATTTTCTTGACAAATAAAATACGCCTTGCTATAATACCTTGAGGTCGATGCAGAATGATGATGGTTTGTATTGCTGATGCAAACGCCGCGATGGGCAGGGGCGTTTCTTTTTCGTTTGTCACGACGGCAGAAGAGCTTGATGCCGAGCCGGAGGATTGCCGCATAGAAGGGCCTGTCGAGGTCACGGGCGAAATTCTCCACACGGGCGAGGCCTACCGGCTCACAGGTTGCGTGCGCTGCGAAAGAAAAGCCGTCTGCGATCGATGCCTTGAGCATTTCTCCGCTGAGGAGAATTATGCGTTTGATGAAGAAGTCCGACGAACGGACGACGAAAGCGGTCTTTCTATCGTTGACGACAAGATGGACATTTCGCCGCTGATTCGGGATACGCTTCTTGCTGCTCAGCCGATTCACAATGTTTGTCGGCCGGATTGTCTCGGGCTTTGCCCAAAATGTGGTGCAAACCTCAATGAGGGTGAGTGCGGCTGTGACCGTGCCGTGCCTGATCCGAGGCTTGCGGCTTTGGAGCAGCTTTTGAAGAAGCAGAAGATTTGATGCACACAGTAAGGAGGTGTTTCCCGAATGGCAGTACCTAAGCGTAAGATGTCGAAAGCACGCCGCGATTCGCGCCGTGCGAATTGGAAGCTCACGGCTCCTGGCTTCGTTTCGTGCCCGCAATGTCATGAGCCGAAGATGCCCCATCGTGTTTGCCCCGAGTGCGGTTACTACGATGGCAGAGAAGTCGTTGCTGCGGACGAGTAAGAAATTTGGGGTGAGCAGGATGTAAGCGATTATGTCCTGCTCATTCTTTTATTTTATATTCTTAAAAGGAATTATCGCAAAGACAGCGAAGATACTAGAATGAGGCATGTGTCTGGGGAGGAAAGATCGTTCGTGAAGATTGCAGTGGATGCCATGGGCGGGGATTATGCGCCGGAGCAGATCGTCTTCGGTGCAGTTCGGGCTGCGAAGGAATATGGCTGCGAGATCGTTCTCGTCGGGGATGAGAAGAAGATCATGCGGGTTCTTGCCAAAGAGGAAGGCTGGCAGAACTTGGGCATTTCTGTGCTGCACGCGAGCGAGGTCATAGAGATGGGGGAACATCCCGTCACTGCCGTGCGCAAAAAGAAGGACTCTTCCGTCGTCGTCGCGACGCGGCTCGTCAAGGAAGGTGCCTGCGATGCCGTGCTCTCCGCCGGCTCGACAGGCGGCGCAGTGGCGGCGGCGCAGTTTATCCTCGGACGCATTGCGGGCGCGGATCGCCCGACAATCGCGACGCCGATGCCGACGCCAAAGGGCGTGACGCTCCTCCTCGATTCGGGAGCGAACGTCGACAGCAAGCCTAAGCATCTTGTGCAGGGCGCCATCATGGGCGCGCTTTACGCTGAGCATGTCTTCGGCATAGAGAAGCCGCGCGTCGGTCTGCTGAATATCGGCGAGGAAGAGACGAAGGGCAACGAACAGGCGCAGGCGACGTACCCGCTATTGAAGTCCATGACGACGGTGAACTTCTGCGGCAACGCGGAAGGGCGGGACATTCCCAAGGGGAATTTTGATGTCGTCGTTTGTGATGGATTTGTCGGCAATGTTGTGCTAAAATTTGCGGAGGGGTTGGCGAAGACGCTCGTGCGTCTCGCGAAGGATGCCGTGAAGAATGGAGGAATTTTCGCGAGACTCGGCGCGTTCCTATTGCTGCCGGCGCTGAAGAAGCTCGGCAAGACGATCGACGTGTCGGAATACGGTGGCGCCCCCCTTCTCGGTGTGCGTGGCTGCTGTCTCATCGCGCATGGCTCGTCCAACGCGAAGTCCATCGCGAGCGCCATACGCGTCGCCAAGGACTACGTGGAGAGCGACGTCCTCACGCATATCAAGGAAAATCTGGCACGCGAAGCGGCCTTGGCCGACAGCAGGAAGTGTCCTGCAGCGAACGGGGAAGAGCTTGCTGCAGAAGCCGTCCGATCGTGAGATGGGTGTATAGGAGGATCAGGGATGTTTGAAGAAAATCGTATTTGTCAGATGCTGCGGATAAAGTATCCAATCTTCCAGGGAGGCATGGCTTGGATCGGCACGGCGGAGCTTGCTTCTGCCGTCTCGAACGCCGGGGGGCTCGGTATCATCGGCGCAGGACACATGCCGCCCGACGTCCTGCGCGCGGAAATTCAAAAGTGCAAGGGCTGGACAGAGAAGCCGTTCGGCGTCAATATCATGCTCATGTCGCCCTTCGTCAAGGAAGTCATGCAGGTTGTCGTCGATGAGCGCGTGCCCGTCGTGACGACAGGAGCGGGCAATCCCGGAGAGTACATTCCAGCGCTCAAGGAGATCGGCAGCAAGGTCATCCCTGTCGTCGCTTCTGTCGCACTTGCCAAGCGCCTCGTTAGGACGGGCGTCGACGCACTCATTGCCGAGGGTACGGAGTCGGGCGGTCACGTCGGCGAGATCACGACGATGGCGCTCGTACCGCAGGTCGTCGATGCTGTCGATGTTCCTGTCATCGCAGCGGGTGGTATCGGTGATTCACGCGGCATGGCGGCGGCGCTCGCCCTCGGTGCATGGGGCGTGCAGATGGGCACGCGCTTCGTCCTGTCGAAGGAGTGTATCGCGCACGAAAACTACAAGAAGTTCGTCTTGAAGGCGCGTGATCGCTCGACAGTCGTCACGGGGCGCTCGACGGGTCATCCTGTGCGCGTCCTCGCGAATAAGCTCACGCGTGAATTCGAGGAGATGGAGCGGAGCGGTGCCTCGACGGAAGAGCTTGACAAGCTCGGCGCAGGCAAGCTCAACCTTGCGACGCACAAGGGCGACATCGAGAACGGCTCCGTGATGATCGGACAGATTTCGGGCATGCTCAATAATATTCTGCCCGTCGCAGACATTATCCATAATATCGTGGAGGGGTTGCCTGGCGCTGTCAACAGCGCCGAGGCGCATTGCAAATAAAAGTAAAGAAGAGGTGTTCACGCTAAATGAAAGAGAGGTCGGTTCGATGAACAAGCTCGCATTCGTATTCCCCGGACAGGGTGCTCAGCAGGTCGGCATGGGCAAGGATTTCTACGAGAAGTATGATGTGGCGAAGAAGCTGTTTCGTGAGGCGGACGAGGCACTCGGCTATTCCATCATGGCGATGTGCTTCGATGGTCCAGAAGAGGATCTGCGCCTAACAGCGAACACGCAGCCGGCGATTCTCACCGTCAGCGTGATCGCAAACGAGATCCTCAAGGAGCATGGAATCCAGCCCGAGATCACGGGCGGACACAGCCTCGGCGAATACTCGGCACTCGTCGCAGCCGACGTACTCGACTTCTCTGATGCCGTACTCCTCGTACATAAGCGCGGCTCCTTCATGCAGGAAGCCGTCCCGGTCGGTGAGGGTGGTATGGCGGCCGTCATGGGGCTTGAGCGCGAAAAGATCGTCGAGGTCTGCGAGAAGGTTTCGGCGGATGTTGGCGCTGTGCAGGCGGTCAACTTCAACTGCCCTGGACAGATCGTCATCGCGGGAACGATGGCGGGTGTCGAGAAGGCGGCGGCTCTCTTGGGTGAGGCGGGTGCGAGAAAGAGCGTAATCCTGCCCGTCAGCGCACCGTTTCACAGCACCTTGATGCAGCCGGCGGCGGAAAAGCTTGCCGCAGAACTCGATAAGGTCGAGATTCGCGATGCGAAGATCCCGGTCGTCGCCAATGTCTCGGCTGAGATCCTCACGAAGGCGGCGGACATCAAGGAGAGTCTCGTCAAGCAGGCAGCGAGTCCCGTGAAATGGGAGGATTGCGTCTTGAAGATGAAGGAGTTCGGCGCCGATACCTTCGTTGAGGCGGGGCCGGGGAAGACGCTTTGTGGCTTCAATAAGCGCATCGACCGCAAACTTACGAGCATGAACGTCGAAAATCTGGAAACTTTGCAAAAAACGCTTGACTATTTCAAGGAGGTTCGCTAATATGCTTTTAGACGGCAAGACGGCGCTCGTGACGGGTGCGTCGCGCGGTATCGGACGCGCCATCGCCCTCTGCCTCGCGGCTGAGGGCGCACGCGTTGCCATCAACTATGCGGGTAATGTCAGGGCCGCCGAGGAAGTCAAGACTGCAATCGAGGCGGCGGGCGGTACGGCGATCCTTTGCCAGGCGGATATTGCAGACAGCTCGGCTGTCGAGGCGATGGTCGCCAATGTGGTCAAGGAGTTCGGCACGATCGACATTCTTGTGAACAATGCTGGCATCACGCGCGACGCCTTGCTCATGCGAATGAAAGATGAGGACTTCACGAAGGTTCTGAATACGAACCTCAAGGGTGTGTTCTACTGCACGAAGGCGGTCTCGAAGCTCATGATGAAGAAGCGTTCGGGCCGCATCGTCAACATGGCGTCCGTCGTCGGTCTTGTGGGCAACGCCGGACAGACGAACTATGCGGCGGCAAAAGCGGGTGTCATCGGCTTCTCGAAGTCGGCGGCGAAGGAGCTCGCTTCGCGTGGCATCACGGTCAACGTCGTCGCTCCGGGCTTCATCGGCACGGATATGACGGCGGGATTGCCGGAATCTGTCAAGGAGAAGATGCTCACGGATATCCCGCTCGGCAGAATGGGAGAGGCGGAGGATGTGGCGAACGCCGTCCTTTTCCTCGCATCGGATCAGGCGTCCTATATCACGGGGCAGGTCGTCAATGTAGACGGCGGCATGGTCATGTGATATAAATATAGAGGGAAACATTGAAAAAGGCAGTGAATCCCGAGAACAACGGAGGGAGGTGAATTGTAGTGGCGACTTTTGATAAAGTGAAGGATATCGTTGTGGAGCAGCTCGGCGTCGAGGCGGACGAGGTTTCCATCGATTCTACTTTTATTGACGATCTGGGAGCAGATTCCCTGGACATCGTTGAGCTCATCATGGCATTCGAAGAGGAGTTCGGAATCGAGATTCCGGACGAGGCAGCGGAAAAGATCAAGACCGTTCAGGATGTCGTAACTTACATTGACCAGCACAAAGAAGACGAGGGCAAGTAAATCCCTGTGCTCGTCTTGCCTTTCTTGAAGAAAATCCCGTGAAGTTTCTTCACGGGATTTTCTCAAGGAAGCGATGATAAAATGAGGTCGCCCAGATTTGCACAGATGCGCTGTATCTATAGCGGTCAACGTCAACCAATCATGCGGCGCGCTTCGCACTTGCATTCTTGGGACGTTTTCGCATACGAGCCGTTGCCCAATCGTCTGCGTCCTTCGGACTTGACTCTTGGACGGCTCAGCAAGGAGACAAACCGCAGGCGTAGCGGTGCTACGTCGAGGATTTGTCGACGACGAGAGGACAGTGCAGATGTGCGAAGATGGGTGGCTGAATTTATCGGAGCTTCCGCAAAAAAGAGAAATATTCTAGGGAAGCTCAGATATCAGAACTTCCCTCGATTGGAGGAGTGAAGTTGAAGCTTCCGGAGCTGAAAATTGGCGAAAAGATAGCAAAGATTCCCATCATTCAAGGTGGCATGGCGATTCGCCTATCGACGGCAAAACTGGCGGCTGCTGTGGCCAGTCAGGGGGGCATCGGCCTCATCGCCGCTTCGGGCTTGAGCGATGCAGAACTGCGCTATGAGATCCGATTGGCGCGCTCTTTGACGAAGGGCGTCATCGGCATCAATATCATGGTGGCGGCGCGGGAATTCGCACGAGTTGTGAAGACGGCAATCAGCGAGGGCATCGACCTCGTCGTGGCGGGCGCAGGCTTTTCGCGCGACGTGTTCGGTCTGGGCAAGGAGTCGGGAACACCGATCGTGCCCATTGTCTCCTCTGTTAAACTTGCGAAAATTTCACAGCGTCTTGGCGCCTCGGCGATCGTCGTCGAAGGCAAGGAAGCTGGCGGTCACCTCGGTACGGACACATCCGTGCGCGAGCTGATTCCCGACATCCGCAAAGCCGTGGACATTCCCGTCATAGCAGCGGGCGGTGTTCTCACGGGTCAGGACATTGTTGATCTCATACAGATGGGCGCCAATGGCGTGCAGATGGGCTCGCGCTTCGCCGCGAGCGAGGAATCGAATGCGGCTCCCGCATTGAAGGAGTTTTATTTGAAGGCGCAACCCGAGGACGTCGTCCTCATCCACAGCCCCGTGGGGCTGCCGGGGCGAGCCGTCCGAAATCCCTTCGCGGAGCGCATCCTCAAGGGCAATGTGCCGCCCAAGCAGTGCGACAACTGTCTCAAGGAATGCGCGCATAATTTCTGCATCATCCGTGCGCTCATTCGTGCCGAGCAAGGCGATGTGGAAACGGGACTCGTCTTCACGGGTGAGTATATCTCCCGAATCAAGGAGATTCTTTCGGTCAAGGAGATTTTCCGCCGTCTGACCGCCGAGGTTGCGGCCATCGGCTAGGAAGTTTCATGAGACAGAGGAAATAGTTTTTATGGAAAGACAGAGTGAGGTGTCATAGCTTGAGCAATCGTGTAGTCATAACGGGTCTGGGCGCGATCACGCCGATTGGCATCGGCAAGGAAGCCTTCTGGCAGGCGCTTCTTGCAGGAAAGAACGGCATCGATAAGATCACGCATTTCGATGCATCGGGCTGCCACGCGCAGATCGCGGGCGAGGTCACGGACTTCGATCCTGCCGCGTACATCGACAAGAAGGAAGCGAAGCGTATGGACCGCTATACGCAGTTCGCTGTCGCAGCGGCAAAGCTTGCCATCGAGGATGCGAAGCTCGATCTCGAAAAAGAGAACAAGGAGCGCATCGGTACGTTCATTGGCGCCGGCATCGGCGGCATCGAGACGATGCACAGCCAGTACCAGAAACTCTTCGACAAGGGACCGTCGAAGGTCAGCCCGTTCTTCATCCCGATGATGATTGCGAACATGGCAGCTGGACAGGTCGCCATCACTTACGGTCTGCACGGTCCTTCGGCGTGCATCGTGACGGCCTGTGCAACGGGTACGGACTGCATTGGTCATGCGTTCCGCGCCATCGAGATCGGCAAGGCGGACGTCGCCGTCGCTGGCGGTACGGAGGCTAGCATCTCGGAGGCCGCTGTCGCGGGCTTCTGCGCGATGAAGGCTCTTTGCGCCGATCACAACGACGATCCTGCACATGCCTCTCGTCCCTTTGACAAAAACCGCAGCGGCTTCGTCATGGGCGAGGGTGCAGGACTCGTGGTTTTGGAAAGCCTGGAGCATGCCGAGAAGCGCGGTGCGCACATCTACGCCGAGCTTGTCGGCTACGGTGCGAATGCCGACGCCTACCACGTCACAAGCCCTGCGCCGCACGGTGAATATCAGGCGAAGTGCATGACGCGCGCCATCGAGGATGCGGGACTTACGCCCGCTGACATCGACTATGTCAACGCGCACGGCACGTCGACGCACATGAACGACAAGGGTGAGACCGAGGCGATCAAGACGACGTTTGGTGCGGCGGCGAAGGATATTTCCGTCAGCTCCATCAAGTCCATGACGGGTCATCTCCTCGGTGCCGCCGGCGGCGTCGAGTGCATCGCGACGGCGCTCGCCGTAGAAAACGACATGCTGCCGCCGACGATTAATTACGAAACCCCCGACGAGGGGCTTGACCTCGACTATGTGCCGAACAAGGCGAAGCAGAAGACCGTGCGCGCGGCGATCTCCAACTCCTTCGGCTTCGGCGGTCATAACGCCTGCCTCGTACTCAAGAAGTTCCAGGCATGAAAAAGGCGGCGGAGGTTTTGTCCAAAACGCGCCGGGAAGCTCTCATAGAGCTTTCCGACCATCTCGGCATCGAGTTTCAGAACATCGTGCTGCTGCATGAAGCGCTCACGCATACCTCCTACGCAAACGAGGCGAAAAACAAGGGCGTTGTGCACAACGAGCGCCTGGAGTTTCTGGGTGATGCCGTTCTGGAACTGGCGACGAGCACCTACCTCTTCGAGCGCTTTCCCAACCGTCCCGAAGGCGAGCTGACGAAGGCGCGCGCCTCCATCGTGCGCGAGGCGACGCTCTCAAGGCGCGCGGCGGAGCTCAAGCTCGGCGAATATCTGCTGCTCGGTCACGGCGAGGCGTCGATGGGCGGCGGACATCGCCCGTCGATGCTCGCCGACGCCTTCGAGGCGGTCATCGGCGCGATTTACCTCGACCGCGGCTGGCAGACGGCATACGACTACGTCCTCAAACAGCTACACGATGAGCTTCTGACCATCGACAGCGGCGAGAACATGAAAGATTACAAGACGACCTTGCAGGAAGTCGTGCAGAAGCACGTCGACAGCAAGATCGCCTACGAGCTTCTGACGGAAACGGGACCCGACCACGACAAGACTTTTGAGTTTGCCGTGCGCATTAACGATGCGGTCTACGGCACGGGCAAGGGGCGCAACAAGAAGGAAGCCGAGCAGGGCGCTGCGCGAGAAGCGCTGCGCAAGATGAAGAAGCTTTGAAAAGTCCATATATGCCCGAAGAAAGGGGCTGTGCATGGGTCTGGAAAGACCTGTGTGCAGCCTCGTTTGTTTTGCACTGCGAATACCTCCTACGTCTGCGGGAATTTCTATGTTGCATAAATATCATTTATATAAGATGGGAATGGAGAGCTGGGGATATCGAAAAAACTGGATAGGATATATTTTCGATTATCGCGACACAATTTGAAATAATGCATATTTATTGAAGAATACTTGATTGATTTATGGAAAACTGTTTTATTTTCCATAAGGAGAAAGAAAAATATTCTCGAAAAAAGCATAAAAAGATATTGACAATCCTTATCCTCGATGCTAAAATACAGAACGTATCATTAATATCATTTATAATAATGAATGGCGTTCAAGGATGTATGCCGTTCACCTTTACGAATGGAGGCAATGGAATGAGAATGAGGAATAGACTGAGAAAGCGCAGGTACGCGGCACTTGGTGCAGCGATGTGGATGCTTTGGGGATCTTCAGCGCTTTGTGCAGCGGGGGGGGGATAATGGTTCTTCTTCAGAACGTGTGACGACGGAAGCCGTCAATGTCGAGGCGAACTATGAGAAGGAACTTCTCAAGGAGGAGCCGGAGACGAAGACCATCATCACGCGAGAGGATCTCGACCGCAAGGGGGCGCGCACGCTCTCCGACGCGCTGGCTGCCGAGCAGAGCATCCAGATGGGTACGGACAACATGGGGCGCAAGACCATCTCTATCCGTGGGGCTGAGGCGCGCCACACATTGATCCTCGTCGACGGAAGGCGGCTCGCGGGTGGCCTCAGCAAGTATTACGGCGCGACGGACGAGGCAAACCGTCTCGGCGTCGACAACATCGACCACATCGAAGTCATCCGCGGCTCGGGCACGGCACGCTACGGCGCCGACGCCATCGGCGGCGTCATCAATATCGTCACAAAGATGCCGCATAAGGCGGGCGCTACGCTCACGACGGAAGGTTCATGGCTCGACCAGGGCGGCAGCCAGTACAACCACAACATCAATTTCTCGACGGGCAATATGGGCGAAGGCATCTATATGGACTTCTCTATCGGCAAGAGCAAGACGGCGCCATTCCTCTACGATAGTGATGGTTCGTCGATGCAGTACTACGGTGAGCGCATGCCGATGAGCGCACGTATGGAAGTTACGCTCGGAAAAGGGGAATCGCTGCTCTTTTCTGCAGACCGTCTCGATGAGGACCTGCAGAAGGATACACCGCTGGGCACGATGTTCACGATGAACGCGCAGGAGGATGCGTGGCGCAGGAATTACAGCATCGATTGGAAGAAGCAGACCGATCGCGCGGATTTCCGCGTGCGCACTTATAGAACACAGTATAATTCTGACGTGGATTTTTTTGCACGCGCATTGAATCCGCGTCTGCCGTACAAGCATTCCTATTTTGATTACTTGGACAGGGAAGATCGTGTCATCGAAGCCTCCATGGGAATCATGGCAGGGAATGACCACTATATGACATTCGGCGCTGATTATCATGAAGAGAGCGGTGAGGGTACGAGGATCAAGGTGCCGGGGAAGACTGGGCGTGAAGTATCGCGGCTCTATGTTCGTCCCAATCCGTCCGATCCGTCCGATCCGACCAAGGTTACGGCGAAAGGGACGGTTTACGATACGACGCTGCATTATTACAGCGCATATCTGATGGATAGCTGGCAGGCAGGCAAGAAGCTTTTGTTGGTTCCGTCCCTTCGCTATACGAACCACAGCCATTTCGGTGTGAATCTCTCGCCCGCCATCGGTGCGACATACAAGGTGCGTCCAGATCTTCGCGTCAAGGCGAATATCGGCACGAGTTTCTCGACGGGCGGCATTGCGGAACTTTATCATGATTGGGAAATGTACGAGCCTTCCCTGAATCAAAAACCGCCTTTTCGCAATGGCTGGCTGTTTGAAGGTAATCCTGAACTCAAGCCTGAAAAGGCACTAAATATGGATCTTTCCATCGAAAAGGACTTCGACAAGAAGACGAGCGCCAAGCTCACGTTGTTCCGAAATGACTTCGACGACTATATGCAGATCATGTATACAGGTGAGAAGGAATCGAAGAATCTCAACGGTTTCACGCATTACGATTATTTCATGCGCTATCCGAAGGAGGATCCTTGGTCTGGAACGACCTATGATTTTGATGATGTCGTCAATGCACTCAAAAGTGCAGGGTCATGGAGTGACAAGGACGACATTATCTATGAGCAGACCGATTATGTGAAGGGTGTTCCGTCCATGGATGACGTATACACCTATAGGAACATCTCCAAAGCGCGTACGCAGGGGATTGAGCTTGAAGCAACACGAGAGTTTTCGAGAGATTTCAACGTGAAGTTCGGCTATACATTCCTTGACGCCAAAGACCGCGATACGAATAAGCGTCTCGAGGGGCGCGCACGTCACATGCTCAATCTTACGCTGAATTACAACGATCGCAAGAACGGCTGGCGTGCGACATTCTGGGGTGATTACGCTTGGAATTACCTCGATATTCGTGACCGTATCGCAACGGGACGCATCATAGGGAAGAATGGCGAGACCATTGGCAGGAGCTATACGTTCCCCGGAGAAGGGAGCGATACAGGAAAAACGTACTATCTGTTTGAAAATCAAGCGGATGCAGAAAGATATATGAAAGGCGACATTGAGCATGGCTTCACGCGTGAAAAGATTGCTCGCGAGAAAAATTACGGCCTTTGGAATCTGATGGTCGAGAAGGACATCACGAAGAATGCTACGGTCTATGCGGGCATCACGAACCTGTTCAATGCCTATGATCCGTACCTCGGCATGGCGGGGCGCATCTATCGCTTAGGCATGCGCATGACTTTCTAAGTTGGCAAGGGGCGCTGCATGATTTACGGCGAAGCTTGACTTCATGCAGCGGCCAAGAATATTTTTAATTTTTAAGGAGTGGTTGACAAATGGAAAACTTTATTCATCTTTTTAACAGCGGCGGCTTCGTCATGTATCCGCTGCTCATCCTCTCGCTGATCACATTGGCGATTGCGGTCGAGAGGTTCTATTATTTCCGCAATAATCGCAAGGGATCGAAGACCTTCTTCCACGGCGTCTATCATGCGGCTGCGGCGAAGGACTGGGACGTCGTGCGCCAGCTTTGCTCGGAGTTTCCCTCGGCTCTGAGCCGAGTCATCGCGAGCGGCATGGCGCATGACAAGTCGGAAGCAGCGATGAAGAGTGCTTTTGAGGATCGCATGTCGATGGAGTCGATCAGCTTCCATCGCTATCTTGACTATCTCAGTGCTATTGTCACGATTTCGCCGCTCCTCGGTCTCCTCGGCACGGTCACGGGCATGATCCAGACCTTCAGCGTGCTTGATAACGGTGGCGGCGCGGCGGCGATCACGGGCGGCGTCGGCGAGGCGCTCGTCGCGACGGCGAGCGGTCTCTGCGTGGCGATTATCGCCTTCTGCTTCTATACGTACTTCGATCATCAGCTCGATACGCTTGTCACGGACACGGAGCGCCTTTGCTCGACGGTCCTCGGGGCGAAAAAAGAAAGTTGGGATGAGGCATGAACTTCAGTAAGCATCGCACGGGAAAAAAGCCGGTCTTTATGATCATCCCGATGATTGATATCATCTTCTTCCTGCTCGTGTTCTTCATGATGAACAGTCTGCAGACGGTAGCGCAGAAGGCACTTGCCGTGCAGCTGCCTCAGGCGCAGAGCGCATCCGCGCCCGCACAGCTGCCGATCATCATGACGCTCGACGAGGAAGGTCACATCACGATCGACAATAAGCCTGTGAGCATTCAGGAATCGGCGACGATCATGAAGCAGCACATGCAGGAAAACGCCAATGCGGCGGTCGTTCTGCAGGCGGACAAGCGTACGGCGCACGGTCAGGTCGTCGCCGTCATGGACATGCTCAAGACTTCCGGGGTGACGCGCTTGTCGATTGCCGCTGAACAAAAGTGAATGAGGGAAGGAAGAAGATATGGAGCAAAACCTTTCATGGAAAAAAGCGTACCTTGCTTCCGCCTTGCTTCACGTTGTCATCGCCGTGCTCTTTGCCATCGGGCTGGCGGAGATTGTCGCGGAGAAAGAACAGCAGACGTATGTCGTCGATCTCGCGACTTCGAACTTCAGCCAGGGCAGCGGGCATGAAGGCGGGGGCGGCGGCGCGGCTGCCTTTCCTGAGCCGCTGAAGCCAGAAGAAGTGGCAAAGCGTGTGGAGACGGTGCAGCAGGCACAGACGCAGACACAGCCGGTCGTAACGGAGCCTGCGCCCGTACAGACTCCCGATGCGGTGCCGTCGCCCACGCCCAGCCCGACGACGAGCGCGCCGTCGAGCGGCGCCCCTTCTGCCTCGTCGGCGGGCGGTACAGGCGAGGGCACGGGCAGCGGCACGGGCACGGGCAGCGGCACAGGCTCGGGCAGCGGCACAGGCTCGGGCAGCGGTTCCGGCTCCGGCTCGGGGACGGGCGACGGACATGGCTACGGCGAAGGCTCGGGGGCAGGACAAGGCTCGGGCGACGGCAATGTTTCGGGTACGGGCACGTCGCCTTTCGATGCGGCGGGCTTCCGCGCAGCGATCGATGCGAACAAGCAGTACCCTTACATGGCGATCAAGCGCCGCTTGGAGGGATCGGCGTCGGTCATCTGCACGATCGACACGAGCGGCAGCATCGTCAGCGTCTCACTCGGCAGTTCATCGGGCAGCGACATCCTCGACGATGCCGCACTTGAGGCGGCGCGTGCGGTCGGCAGTTTCCCGAATCCGACGGGGCAGACCGTCACGGTCTCGACGCCTGTGAACTTCTACCTGAACTGACTTTGAAGCATCGAGAGCAAAGGAAGCAGTGCAGAAAGCAGGGGGTGGCGGGAGGAAAGGGTAGAGAAATTTTTCTTCTCGCCGCTTCCCTTTGCGGGATTATATGTTATAATATGAATATCGAACTAAGTATATTCATGAATTACATTCAGAAAAAGGAGAATTTTCTATGCGTACGATTGTTGTATATTCGTCCCTTACGGGAAACACGAAGAAGGTCGGCGAGGCGATTGCGAGCGGTCTGCCCGTAGGAACCGAGGCGGTCTCCGTCAAGGACGTGCCAGCCGATCTTGCCGACTATGACTGCGTATTTGTCGGCTTCTGGGTTGACCGCGGTACGGCGGATAAGGCGACGGCGGATCTTTTGCCGAAGCTGAGGAACAAGCATGTGGCGCTCTTCGCGACGCTCGGTGCAAATCCGAAGTCGCCTCATGCAGCTGAGAGCTTGGACAAAGCGGCAGAGCTTCTGCCCAAGGGCAAGACGCCTGTTGGCAAGTTCATCTGCCAGGGCGCCGTCGATCCCAAGGTCATCGAGATGATGTACAAGATGTATCCGAAAGGGCATGCCCATGGGCAGTCGCCTGAACGCGATGCGCTTCATGCCGAGGCGGCGAAGCATCCCGATGAGGCCGATTTGGCGGCAGCGAAGAAGTTCGCCGAGGAGACGATGGCGAAGATTTCATGAGGTGAAGCGTAATGGCTTATAAATTGAAAGATATGTTCGCTGCCGATACTGAGGAACAGCGCGAGCTGCAGTTCGGCAGGGCGGCGAACGACCCGCTGACGGAAGCGTTTCCGAGAAAGCGCGTCGTTCATGCAGGCGTGCGCGGTGAGGTCGTGCCGCCCGCTGAGGCGCAGGAAACGTGGCTGCGCATCATGAACACGCCCGCGAAGAAGGGCGAGGTGCAGGCGGCATACATCCACATCCCATTCTGCAAGACGAAGTGCCTCTACTGCGGCTTTTTCCAAAATGCCGCGCATCAGTCGGCGGAGGATGACTATGTCGAGGCTCTGATCGAGGAGATCGAAGCGTCCGAGGACGCGCCGCGCCTCAAGGGCGGCCTCATACACGCCGTCTTCATCGGTGGCGGCACGCCGACATCGCTTTCGGCGGAAAATGCTGCGCGCGTCCTCAGCACGCTGCGTCGCGTCCTGCCCTTGGCAAACGATTATGAGCTGACGCTCGAAGGCCGCATCCATGACCTCGTGCCAGAGAAGATCGAGGCGTGGCTCGCGAACGGCGTCAACCGCATCTCGCTCGGCGTGCAGTCGTTTGATACGAAGGTGCGCCAGTCGCAAGGCAGGATTGAAACGAGGGAGGAAGTCCTCGAACGGCTCAAGCTTCTGAAGTCTTACGAGCAGTGCTCGGTCGTGCTCGACCTCATATTCGGTCTGCCTGGTCAGTCGATGGAGGTCTGGCAGCAGGATCTCGACGACCTCATTGCCTCGGGCATCGACGGCGCGGACTTCTATCAGCTCAACGTCTTTGAAGGAAGCGACCTCAACAAGCGCATCGCCGAAGGCAAGCTCGATCCTGCGGCGACGACGAAGGAACAGGCGAAGATGTACGCTTTCGCGCACGACTACATGAAGAAGCGCGGTTGGCGTCAGCTCAGCATGTGCCACTGGGCTAGCAGTAATCGCGAGCGTAGTCTCTACAACGCGCTTGCGAAGAAGGGTGTGCCGATGTTCCCCTTCGGTAGCAGCGCAGGCGGCTTCCTCGAAGGCTACGCTGTCATGCTGCATCGCGTGCTGCAGCCTTACGCCATGCTCGTGGCGAGCAATCAGAAACCCATCATGGGTCTCGTCAGGCAATCGGAGATCCAGCCGTTTTCCAACTGCGCCGTCAACATGTTGGAACAGGGCTGGATGGACGTCTCACGCTTCACAGCGATGGACGAGCGTCTCGAAGACCTGCGCTGGCTCTATGAGCTTTGGGCAGAGCGCGGACTCGTCGACTTCAACGGCGTGCAGTACGAGCTGACGGTCGCGGGAAAGTTCTGGGAGGTCAATATCGCGCAGACGACGGTCGAGTGCATACAGTACCTGCTGACGGGCGAGAACGAGATGAGCGTTGAGCGCATCGCGGCGCAGGACAAGAAGCATGGCGAAGCGAAGGAAAAGATGCACGGCGTCGGTATGAACGGCGTGCCGTCCATCGAGATGATGCAGCGCATGCAGAAAATGGCGAAGGGCGGTATGCCGTCCTTGAAGGTGCTCAAGGAGTTCGCTAAGGAAGTCGGCATCCAGGGCATGCCAACGATGGAAGATATGCGGCGTCTTCAGAAGATGATGGAAGAGCGGAAAGTCGAGGAGAAATAGGGATTTTTCGGGGCGGTGCGAAAGAAGGAAGTCCGTCCGATTGGCACGGAATTTCTTCACGCTTCTCAGGGTAGGGTGTAGTCGTTTTACGGCTTGCCCTGCCTTTCTTTTCTTGACTTTTCCATTTTATTCATATACTATTGAAAGCTATAAGGGTGGTTTTTCCCTTCCGAAAGGTGAAAATTTTGAAGCGCCCCGCAGTCTCGGAAAGCAGGCGAGGGGAAGAAGGGGGCAGAGGAATCTTGTTTTTCCTACAGAAGAAAACGGTCGGTTTTTCCATGCTTTTGGTGGCATCCGTTCTCTCTTTCGCCGTACTCTTGAGCGGCTGCGGAGGACAGCAGGGTATGCAGAAGGGACCGGCACAGGTTAAGGTCATGAAGGCCATGCAGCAGGATGCGCCGATCACGAGCGAGTATGCGGGGCAGATTGCAGGCAAGGACGAGGTCAAGGTGCAGTCGAAGGTTTCGGGTGCCGTCGTCGAGAAGTATGTGAAGGGCGGCGACTTCGTCACAGCGGGGCAGCCGCTCTATCGCATTGATTCGCGTCAGTACGAGTCCGCTGTCTGGCAGGCACAGGCAGCGCTCGCGCAGACGGAGGCGACCTTGAGCAACGCACGCGTCGATCTCTCACGCTACGAGGCTCTCTACGAGGCAGCAGCGATTCCGGAGCAGACGGTGGCGACGCAGCGTGCGAACGTCAGCGCCTACGAGTCGGCGGCTGAGGCGAACGCAGCGCTTCTTCGCCGCGCGCAGCAGGATCTCGCCGACACGACGATCTACGCGCCGATGATGGGGCAGCTCGCCGTCGACGATGTCGCCGTCGGCACGTTCGTCACGGCGGGCAATACGACGCTCGTGACGGTCGGCACGAACGATCCCGTCTACGCGACGTTCAGCATCAGCGAGACGGATTACTTGAAGTTCATGGGTGCCGCCATGCGCGGCGAGGGAGCCCCTTCGACACGCGTGTCGCTGACGCTTGCGGACGGCACGGCATATCCGATCGACGGACGCATCGTCGAGACGGATCGCGCCTTAAAGGATAATACAGGAACTTTGAAGATCAAGGCGCTCTTCGACAATCCTGGCGGCCTTTTGCTGCCTGGCATGTTCGCACGCGTGAAGATCTCGGGTCAGACGGTGCCGAACGCCATCCTCGTGCCGGAGCGCGCTGTGCAGCAGCTTCTCGACAAGTCCTTCGTGATGGTCATGGAGGACGGCAAGTCGAAGGCGCGCACCGTGACGCTTGGCGACAAGGTGGGCAGCTTCTACATCGTCAAGGACGGTGTCTCGGCGAATGATCTCGTCGTCGTCGAAGGTCTGACGAATCTGCAGGAGGGCGTCGAGCTTTCTCCGACGGAGGTCACGGCAGAGGACATGGGCTTCTCACTCGAAAACGATATGAAGGCATTTGATTCCAGTGTGAGCACGTTGGGCAAATAGGCATAGGAGGGCATAAGCTTGGCAAAGTTTTTTATCCATCGGCCGATTTTTGCCATCGTCATCGCGCTTCTGATCGTTATCTGCGGCGTTATCGCGGGGCTTCAGCTGCCGATCGCGCAGTACCCGCAGATCTCGCCGCCGACGGTCACCGTCGGCACGATGTATACGGGCGCGAGCGCGAGCGTCGTCAATCAGACGGTCGCGCAGATCATTGAGGATCAGGTCAACGGCACGCAGGGCATGGACTACATGAGCTCCAACTCGGACGACACGGGGCGCTATAGTCTTACGGTCACGTTCGAGACCGGATCGGACGGCGACATGGATTCGGTCAAGGTGCAGAACAATGTTGCCGTGGCGACGGCGAGCCTGCCCGACGACGTCAAGACGGTTGGCGTCACGACGAAGAAGGCCTCGAACGACATGGCGATGATGGTCTCCATGTATTCGGATAGCGACCTCTACGACAGTACGTTCCTCAAGAATTACGCGACGATCTATCTCCTCGATAAGATCAAGCGTGTGCATGGCGTCGGCGACGTCCAGATCTTCGGCTCGGACTATTCGATGCGCGTCTGGCTCAATCCCGACAAGCTCGCAGAACTCGGCTTGACGGTCTCCGACGTTGCAGCTGCGATCAAGGAGCAGAATATACAGGCGCCGGCGGGTACAATCGGCGCGATGCCCGTGCCCGAGATGCAGGAAAAGCAGGCGACGGGCAAGGTCAACGGCCGTCTCGTGACGCCCGAGCAGTTTGGTAATATCATCGTGCGCGCTTCGGGCGACGGCAGCTTCGTGCGCCTCAAGGATGTCGCGCGCGTGGAGACGGGCGCGAAGACGAACAACATCATCGTCAAGGCGAATGGACATCCGGCGCTTGCCATGGGCGTTCAGCTCACGAGTGATGCCAATGCCATGCAGACGGTCGCCGCTGTCAAACAGGTCATTGACGAGGCACGGCCGAACTTTCCGCCTGAGATGCGCTGCGATACGATCGTGGACAGCACGAACTATATCCGTGAATCCATCACGGAGGTCGTGCACACCTTCGTCGAGGCGCTTCTCCTCGTCGTGCTCGTCATCTTCGTCTTTTTGCAGAGCTGGCGCGCGACGCTCATACCGCTCCTGGCTGTGCCCGTATCCTTGATCGGCACGTTCATCGCGTTCATCGCGCTTGACTTCAGCATCAACACATTGACGCTCTTCGCGATGGTTCTCGCCATCGGTCTCGTCGTCGACGACGCCATCGTCGTCATCGAAAACGTCGAGCATCATATGAGCGAGGGTCTGAGTGTCGTCGATGCCACGGAGCGCGCGATGGACGAGGTGCAGGGACCTGTCGTGGCGATCGCCTTCGTGCTCGCCGCCGTCTTCGTCCCTGTCGCCTTCTTGGGCGGCATGATGGGCGTGCTCTACAAGCAGTTCGCCCTGACCATCGCCATCTCCATGGCAATCTCGGCCTTTGTCGCCCTGTCGTTGACGCCGGCCCTTTGCGCTTTGATCTTGAAGCCGCACGCGAAGGACAAGGCAGACAAGAAGGGCATTCTCGATCGCTTCTTCGCGGGCTTCAATACGTGGTTTGACAAGACGAAGAGCGGCTACTTGGGCATTGTCGCCAAGATGATTCGCAAGTCGCGCTTCGCCGTACTCTTCATGATTCTCGTTTGCGCCCTTACGGCGATCGTCTACAAGAACATGCCTTCGACCTTCGTGCCGGATGAGGATCAGGGATTTTATATCGTTTCCGTAAGCCTGCCGCCCGGCACGTCGACCAACGTCACGCAGGAGAGCATAGACAAAGTGCAGGCCTCTCTCAAGGAGCTGCCCGGCGTCGATATGGTCATGGCTATCAACGGTTTCGATATCCTGTCCTTCGGCGCGAAATCGAACGCGGGCACGTTCTTCGTCGGACTCGATCCGTGGAGTGAGCGCACGACGGTGGAGACGAACATCAACATGCTCATCGGCAAGACCTTTGGCATCGGTGCGAAGGTCGCGCCCGAGGCGCAGGTGATCGCGTTCAACATGCCGGCGCTGCCGGGACTCGGCATGGTCGGCGGCTGGACGATGCAGCTGCAGGATATGTCAGGGCATACGGAAGAGGAGCTTGATGCAATTACGAAACAGGTCTTGCAGGCGATGAATCAGCGGCCTGAGTTGCAGGGCGTGCGGACGACGTACAGTACCGATGCGCCAATCTATAATTTCGAAATCGACCGCGAGAGGGTCAAGCAGCTCGGCGTACAGATGAGTGATGTGTTCACGGCGCTGCAGGTCAATTTCGGCGGCTATCAGGTCAATGATTTCAACCAGTTCGGCCGTACCTACAAGGTCATGATGCAGGCGGATATGCCGTATCGCTCGGAGGTTGAGGCGACGCGCTTCATCTTCGTCAAGTCGAGCGCGGGCACGATGGTGCCGCTTGATACGCTCCTGAAGCCGAAGCGCGGCACGGGCGCACCGATTATCTCGCGCTTCAATTCGGCGCGTGCCGTTCAGATCCAAGGCAACGCAGCCTCGGGCTACAGCTCGGGCGACGCAATGCGTGCGGCGGAAGAAGTCGTCTCTGAAGTGGCTCCTGCGGGCTTCAACGTCGAGTGGTCGGGGCAGAGCCGCGAGGAGAAGACGGCGGGAAGCTCGACGCTTCGCGTGCTCGCCCTGTGCCTCGTCTTCGTATTCTTGTGCCTCGCAGCTCTCTACGAGAGCTGGAGCGTGCCATTTGCCGTACTTTTGACGGTGCCTACGGGCATCCTGGGTGCACTCCTTTCCGAGTACGTGCTCGGCATGGGCGGCATGATCCTGTTCCACCACATGAATTCGGGGCTGCAGGACAGCATCTACATGCAGATCGGCATCATCATGATCATCGGTCTGGCGGCGAAGAACGCGATCCTCATTGTCGAGTTTGCGAAGGTGCGCGTCGACCGCGGCATGGAGCCGGTCAAGGCGGCGATTGAGGCGGCGGGCTTGCGCCTGCGTCCAATCCTCATGACGAGCTTCGCGTTCATCATCGGCTGCCTGCCGCTGGCCGTTGCCACGGGTGCGGGCGCTTCTGCGAGAAACGGCATGGGCGTCGCCGTCGTCGGCGGCATGCTTTTCGCGACGATTCTCGGCGTGTTCCTGATCCCCGTGTTCTACGTCATCGTGGCATGGATTTCCGCAAAACTCGGCACGCTCAAGCAGGCGAAGAAGAAGACGCCTCTCGATTATATGTGATAGTGTTGGAAGATGCTGCTTGCTGCACTTCCTAAAAAAAGAAGCCGTCCTGCGGGGCGGCTTCTTTTCATGTAGGCTATACATACAAATGTTCGCTTCAATAGCGCGAGACGGCAAAATATGATATACTGTACAGGTTGCCGCCCCTATACATGGCAATGGAAAGGGGGGTATCGGTGTCAATCATCACATTCATTCTTTCCATCTTGGCTGGTGTAATTGCCAATTACGTTAGCAAACGGCTCGATGAGAGGGAGACCGACGGCGATGAGCCTAGGGATTAAGCCCACCTGCAATAAGGGAACAGAAAGACCCCCAAGGTGCAACTTGGGGGTCTTTCGTGTATCGGTTATGACAATCATCACATTTGCCACTCGTAGTATAGCATATTTCGCTAATCATGTGCAAGTCGTTTTTCCATGTAGACGGCTGACGCTTCGCGTATTTCCCTATGCTGCATATCTATTTTCTCCTAAAAATATGGGCGAAAGGGAAAATTTGTGATAAGATAGAGAGGCAATCGTCGGAGTGGCGCAAAAAGCGATGCTTCCGAAAATAAGGAGAGAAATTTATGGAACAAATCATGGGGACGGCGCTCTTGATGATGGAGGGCGCACAAATCACGCTGGAAATCTTCTGCGTGACGCTCCTCTTGTCACTGCCCTTGGGGCTTCTCGTCGCGCTCTGCCGCATATCGAAGCTCGGGCCTTTGCGCCTTCTGATGGAGTTCTACATCTGGCTCATGCGCGGCACGCCGCTGATGCTGCAGCTTCTCTTCGTCTACTTCGCCCTGCCGATGGTCGGCATACGTCTGCCCGATATCGCGGCGGCGCTCCTCGCGTTTACGCTCAACTATGCGGCGTACTTCGCGGAAATCTTCCGCGCGGGCATTCAGTCGATCGGGCGCGGGCAGTATGAAGCAGCGAAGTCGCTCGGCATGACGTACACGCAGACGATGCGGCGCATCATCGTGCCGCAGATGATCCGCCACGTCCTGCCGCCTGTGAGCAACGAGACGATCAACCTCGTCAAGGATACGTCGCTCATCTACATCCTGGCGATGAACGATCTCTTGCGCGTGGCGCGTACGATCGTGCAGCGCGAGTTCGACATGACGCCGTTCTTCGTGGCGGCTGTCTTCTATCTCGCGATGACGTTCGTTCTGACGTGGGGATTCAAGAAATTGGAGGCGTACTATGGCAAGTACGATGAATGAGCCGGCAATCCGCATGCACGGCATCCATAAGAGCTTCGGGGCGAACGAGGTGCTGCGCGGCATTGACCTCGCAGCCCAACGCGGCGAGACGCTTTCCATCATTGGGCCTTCAGGCTCAGGCAAGTCGACGCTGCTGCGCTGCATCAATCGGCTCGAGGACATCGACAAGGGTTCGATCGAGATCGATGGGGATTTCCTCGCTGCAGAGAACGAGGACGGTCATACGGAGTACGCTTCGAGCGGGAAGTGCCGCACACTTCTGTTGAAGATGGGCATGGTCTTTCAGCAGTTCAACCTCTTCCCGCACATGACGGTGCTGCAGAATCTGTTGGAGGCGCCTGTCGAGGTCAAGGGCATGAAGCGCGAAGAAGTCCTGCCGACGGCGGAGGAACTTCTCCGAAAGGTCGGGCTTTTTGACAAGCGCGACGCCTACCCTGCACGCCTGTCGGGCGGGCAGCAGCAGCGTGTCGCCATCGCGCGCGCGCTTGCCATGCGTCCTGAGATCATGCTGTTCGACGAACCGACGTCGGCGCTCGATCCCGAACTCACGGGTGAGGTCTTGAAGACGATGCGTGAGTTGGCGGCAGAGCACATGACGATGGTCGTCGTGACGCATGAGATGGCGTTCGCGCGTGAGGTTTCGCAGCAAGTGGTGTTCATGGCGGACGGTACGATCGTGGAGCAGGGGAAGCCCCGAGACCTTTTCCAACAGCCGCAGGAAGAGCGCACGCAGGCGTTCCTGCGCAACATGCTTTGAGGTTTGACAGGAGGGGTTCGCATGAACGTGTCGTTTCGTTGGCTTTTCTTTTTCGTTTTCGCTGCGGGCGCTTTTTTCTTGAGCTTCCCAGCATTTTCGACGGCGCAGGCGGCGCCTTTGACTCAGATCAAGAACGTGCGTGTCCATGCGGATAAGGAGAAGGTGCGCATCGTCGTCGATGCGGACGGCGAGGTTGACTACAAGTCGATGACGCTCGCCTCGCCTGGACGCGTTGTCGTCGACATCTCGGGCGCACGCATTTCGTCTTCCGTTGCAAAGAGCCAGAAGATTGAGAGTCAGTTCGCGACGAAGGTGCGCCTCGGACAGTTCAATCCGACTACGGTGCGTATCGTCGTGGAGACGGAGATGTACAAGAGCAGCAGCAATTACGACGTGTTTTCTCTGGAAGGCGGCCCTGTGCCGTATCGCGTGGTCATGGATTTTGGAAATCTTTCAGGCAGTGCGGGCAGTAGCACGTCCTCCGCAGGAGGCGCTTCTTCGGGCGGTTCGAACATCGACTTCGGCCATGGGACAGGTTCGTCCGATGATTCAGGCAGTTCCTCGGATGGCGGACAATCTTCTTCGGGGATGACGCGTTCGAGAAGCCAGAGCAGCGCAGCGCCGGGCATTGGCGGCAAGCGCATCGTCCTTGATCCTGGGCACGGCGGCAGCGACACGGGTGCCATCGGACCGACGGGCGTGACGGAAAAGAGCATCGCGCTTCGCATCGCGAAAAGACTCAAGGCGCTCTTGGAAGCAGAGGGGGCAGAGGTCATTTTGACGCGCACGGAGGACACGGAGGTTTCGCCGAAGAAGGCGAAGGCGACGGATGTGGAGGAACTGCAGGCGCGTTGCGACATCGCGAATCAAAATTCGGCGGACATCTTCCTCAGCATACATCTCGATGCTTTCTCAGGGCCTGAAGCGCACGGCACGACGGGCTACTACTACGAGATGGGATCGGCTGACAGCACGCGCCTTGCCGACTGCGTCAAGCGCGGTGTGCTGCGCCGCCTCGGTACGCTCGACCGCGGCACGAAGCCGTGCGCCTTCTATGTGTGCCGTCATACGGATATGCCTGCAATGCTTTTGGAGACGGCCTTTGTTTCCAATCCGCGCGAAGAGCAGATGATGAATTCGGAGGAGGGCGTGGAGAATGCCGCGCAGGGCATTGCGGCGGGAATTGCCGAGTATTTCCAATGAGATGAGATGCGCCTGCTGCGGTGGGAAGGCCACATTGAGAAAGGAAGATTTCATGGAGAAGAAGGCGAGATTGGATGGAATCCTGATGGGCGAGGAGGAGCGTAGAAAGCGATTTTATCGCCGCGCACTGCCCGAAAACCGCACGCTCAAGGAGGCTCTGGGTTGCCTTTCGCGCGAAGAGCTGGACGACTTGGCGTACAACCTCTGCCTGGAGGGGACGGAGGGCATGACGTTGCCTGCGCTCATCGACACTCTTTTGCCTGCCGCCGTGCAGTTTGCCGAGCGCTGGCTGCCATCGGCGTTTGAGGAGCAGTACCAGGCGTTTCGCCATATACAGGAGAAGGGTGGGCTTGCCAATGACTTCCGCGAGGACGATGTGCGCATCGACTACCTGTGCGGACTCGGCATCATGGCGGTCGGTGCGGATGAGGGCAAGCTCTATTGGTACATGCCCGAGGAGATGGCCGAAATCTTTAAGAAGCTCGATTCCGCAGTTTATGAAGATGCCGTGCGTCTCAATACGGAGATCATGCGCCTCGCGACAGGACTTCTCTTCTACTATGGCTTCCTCGACTACGACCAGCTTTTCGCCATGGTCAACGCTTATCTGGAAGAGAGTCAGCGCCTTGACTTCGCCGCCTTCATGGGCGTGATGCTCAACGGCTCCTGCTGGCACAAGGAAGTCATTGGCACGGAGCGAGGCTTGGCGTATCATACGCTTTTGAGCGCGCCGTGGCTCGAAAGAGAGCAGAAGGAGAAGGAGAATCTTCCTTTTGCCGAGATTCCTTACGGCAAGGTTTACGATGCGGGAGAAGAGGGATATATCGAGGCGACGCTCGCCTACAAGAAGCTTGCGCAGTTCTTCATGGCGAAGCTCTCGATGGAAGTCCTGCAGGCGGCGGAAGCCGTCGGGAAGATTCTCCTGCTCTTCCAGAACGGCGGCAGTATGAAGGATGTCGCCGCGTTTTTGGAAACGTTGGACAAGCTTGACGATGAGGCGGCAGAGGAGGAGATGACGAAACTCGTGATCGCTCTGCACGCGACGACACGCCTGTGGCGGCTCAAGGGTCATACGCCGGACGAACTCAAGGAGAATGCGCGCGAGATGGCGCGCAAGATGCATTGAGGGACGCGGGTGAAGAGCGGGGCGATCTCATGGAATACGGCGGCGGCTTGCTGCGCTTTCTCGCGCCGACGCGCGCCGCTCTCTCTGTGCTCGTCGTGGAAAGCCTCGCCTATCTGCCGAAACTGCGTGAGATGATGCCCGCCGCCGCTCTCTTTGCCGTGACGGCGGAAACGGATGACACCGATGCATCCGAACTGCAGGGTCTTGACGTCTCCTGGTTCTTCCTCGACTACCGCGATACGCCCCTGCCGTTTGAGAGAGAGAGTTTCGACTATATCCTCGCTGATCGCTGTCTGGAAACGGCGGGAAATCCGCAGGACATTGCTGCGGGATTCGGACTCTTCCTGCGGCCGACGGGATATCTCCTGATGAGCTTCTTGAACGTGCGCCATTGGAGCGTCATCGAGGATCTGCGCGACGGGCATTTCTATGCAATCGTGCGCCGCCTCTTCGCTCGTCCCGAAATGGAGACGCTGCTTGCGGCTTCCTTTTATAAGGAAGTCTCTTTTCTTCCCGTATGGCGCGAAGCGCCGCAGGGCGTGATCGAGCGGTTGGAAGCGGCGGGATTTGAAAATCTGGGGCGCGACTTGGAAGCGAAGTTTTGGCTCTGCCGTGCGAGGCGCACATCGGACGAGGTCGCACCTCTGAAGGAGTGCTTCACGCCCACCGTGCGACGAACGCTCGTGACGCTCCTGCGCCGCCTTGAGTACGGTATTGAGGTGGAGGAAAATGCAGCGGCTCTCTGGCAGCTCTGCCGCGAGGAAGGAATCTTCCTCGAATACCTCGTGGACTTTGCCGCGCAGACCATCGTGCATCGGAAGGATCTCCTGCACGTGCTCCTACAGACGGCAGAGCCGCAGCTGGCGCGAGAACTTGCCGAGGCGGCACGACGCAGGCTTCCGCGCGGCGAGGTGCGGGATGTACTGCAGAAACTTGCGGCAGAAAGTGTGAAAGGAGCGGCGGAAGATGAAGGATGATAGGGCGATCGCCTTCATCACCTGCGTCAACGATGAGGTATGGTACGCGGAGTGTCTGCTCTACCTGCGCCATCTGCGTTTGCCCGAAGGCTTTCGCGCCGAGTATATCGCCGTGCGCGGTGCCTCGTCGATGGCTGCGGGGTACAACGAGGGCATGGCGAGGTCGCGCGCGCGCTACAAGGTCTATCTGCATCAGGACACCTTGCTCGTCAACAAGGATTTTCCACGGGCGATGTTGAATATCTTTGCAGATGAGAGCATCGGCATGATTGGCGTCATCGGCTGCCGTTCGTTGCCCGAAAGCGGCGTGTGGTGGGACGGGCTTCGCTGCTATGGACGCGTACTTCATGCGTGCGAGGCGGAGAGCATCGTCGACACGCGCATGAAGGAGCCGGACGGCGAGAGCATCGATGTCGAAGCGGCGGACGGGCTCTTCCTTGCGACGCAGTACGACGTGCCCTGGCGCGAAGATCTTTTCACGGGCTGGCATCTCTACGACACGTCGCAGTGCAAGGAGTTCTCCAGGCTCGGGTTTCGGACGGTCGTGCCGAATCAGGAGGCGGGATTTTGGTGCATCCACTGTCCCGTGGAGAAGCCGCTCGCCAAAAGCTATAAGGAGTATCAGAAGATCTTTCTCCGAGAGTACGGAGCAGAATTGTGCCCGGAGGTTTAGACTATACTTGTTGGAGCGTGTGCTTTATGGACGATAGAGAGAATTGGATCGGAATAGCCAACCGATTCGCAAACCAGGGCGATTTTCGCGGCATGCGCGCTTCGGCGAAGGAGATTCTGCAGATCATGCCGGAGGACGCGGACGCCTATGCCATCATGGCAGAGGCGTCCTTCTATATGGATGAGCGCGAGCAGGCGAAGGAATACATGGCGCGTGCCGAAGAGCGCGAGCTGGGGAATTTGCGTGCGCGTCTCGTACGCGCCGCATTCTTCTCCGCGGATTTCGCGTTGGAGGAGGAAATCAAGGAGCTTCTCTCCATCGTGCAGGCGACGGAGAAGGTCGCCGAATCGCTTTGGTCGCAGTCGCTTCGCTACGTGCGCTTCAAGGCGCTCGCATGGCTCTCCGACGCGTGGCTTCTCGCGGCGGAGCCGGAGTTGGCTATGAACACGCTTCTGGCAGCGAGTGATATGCTGACGGGAGAGGAGGCGGCGGAGTGCTACAGCAAGGCACTCTTCTGCTCGAATTACCGTGCGAGGACGCCCGCCGAATCCCTGCGCCTCCATCGCGGCTACGAAAAATTTTTTGAAGGCGTCAAGGTCTGTCATCCATATCGCATCAAGGCGGCAGAGGCGGGGGCATTGCAGCCGAAGGCGGCGCTTTCCGTCGGGGAGGCCATGGCGGCGGCCAGAGCGGAGGCCGATTGCGAGCGGCGCGGTGTAGCGCTTGTGGCGCAGCAGGCGAAGCAGGAACGCGAGCCTCTTTCGCGTCTCACGCAGAAGGCCTTGCCGAAGCCGCAGAATGAGGATTCACTTCGTCTCTGGGCCTGGGAAGCGCGGGCAAATCAAAGGCGCATGGAAGAGGAGAAGGAGTACGAGGCGTTCAAGAAGGAATTGGAAGAGGAGCGAAGAAGCAAGGAACGGCGAGAGGCTCGCGCCGCCTCGCTTTTTAGCGGCGCACGCCTTTCGCCGTCGCCGGCGCAGAGAATTCAGATGGCGTCTGTCCGCGTCCAGCCGACGGCGCCGCCCATGGAAAAGAGGTGCGTGCGCACCTTCAGCCGCAAATTGCGCATCGGTTACATCTCGCCCGATTTCCGCCTTCATGCGGCGGCGTATTTCTTCATGCCGCTCGTGCGCGATTTTGATGCCGCTTCTTTTGAAGTCACCTGCTATGCACGGGGCAAGCGCGACCGTGTGACTTCGCTCTTTCGCCAGAAAAGAGTACAGTGGAAGGACGTCTCGCGCCTTTCGGCGAGGGATGCGGCACGGCTCATCGAGCGGGATGGCATCGACATCCTCGTCGACCTCGCCGGGCACACGCAGGGAAGTGGTCTGCCCGTGCTCGCCCGGCGGCCTGCGCCCGTGCAGATGACGGCGATCGGCTACATGGCGACGACGGGGCTTCGTGCGGTCGATTACTTTCTTTCCGACATCTATTGCTCGCCGTGGGACATGGGGGCGCGCGGCTTTTCAGAGAAGGTACTGCGTATGCCGCACAGTCACCTCTGTTATGCGCCCGTGCTGCGCGATATGCCGAAGAGTGGCGGGGAGGCGCCGTTTGTGAAGAACGGCTATATTACGTTTGGCAGTTTCAACAACTTCTCCAAGGTGTCGGACGATATGCTCGCCTTGTGGCGCGGCGTGCTTGAGCGCATGAAGGGGGCGCGGCTCGTCGTCAAGAGCAAGATCTGCAGCATTGCGGCGGGCAGGAAGATTGTAAAGGATCGTCTGCAGCGCTTCGGCATACCGCTCGCACAGGTCGAGCTTCGTCCGTACAGCCCCGATTATCTTGAGCAGTACACGGACATTGACATCGCGCTCGACACATTCCCGTATACGGGCGGCGTCACGACGTGCGAGGCACTCTACATGGGCGTGCCCGTCATCACGAAAGCGGGCGGCACGCACGGCTCGCGCTTTTCGACAAGCATCTTGGAAAATGCGGGGCTTTCACAGCTCGTAGCGCGAGGCGATATGGAATACGTGCGAAAAGCCGTGGAGCTTGCGGACTCGCCCGACATCCTGCGCCGCCTGCATCGCGACCTGCGCGCGCGCACGGAAGCCTCGCCGCTGATGGATGCGAAGGGCTATATGAAGGACTTGGAGGATATATACCGCGAGATTGCTGAGGACGTTTGAATTTGCAGGATGCACGGAAAATGGCAGAAGAGGGGGCGAAAGCAATGGAGAATGAAAAGATCGCCGTGTTCCATGATTTATTGAAGGAAAGTGACAACATCGTATTCTTCGGCGGCGCCGGCGTTTCGACGGAATCGGGCATTCCAGATTTTCGCAGCGCCACAGGAATCTACAGCAAGATGCTCGCACAGCACGTTTCTCCCGAAGAGCTTGTCTCGCATACGTTTTTCGAGCGCTGCCCTGAGGAATTCTTCGATTTTTATCGCAAGCGGCTCGTTTATACGGAAGCAAAACCGAACGATTGCCACAAGGCGCTCGCCGAACTTGAGCGCATGGGAAAACTCAAGGCCGTCGTCACGCAGAACATCGACGGACTGCACCAGGAAGCCGGCTCTTCGCGCGTGCTGGAACTGCATGGATCGATCCGGCGCAGTTACTGCATGGACTGCCGTGCGTTTTATGATGAAAGGTTTCTGCAGGCGAGCGAAGGTGTACCGCATTGTACGAAGTGCGGCGGCATCGTGAAGCCAGATGTCGTGCTCTATGAGGAAAGCCTCGACGCCGATGTGCTTGACGCTGCCGTACGCGCGATTTCTGCGGCGGATCTCCTCATTGTTGGTGGCACATCGCTCGTCGTCTATCCAGCGGCGGGACTTCTGCGCTGTTTCAAAGGCAGGCGTCTCGTGCTCATCAACAAGACGGCGACGAAGGCGGACGAAAGGGCGGATCTCGTGATTCACGATTCCTTGGGCAAGGTGTTCCGCGAGGTGATGGTCGGCTTGACATGAAAGTGTGGGCGTCTCGTGTGTCATTGACGAAAAAATCAAGAAAAATTCAACATTTCTTTCCCGCATCTTTGATTATTTAGAAAAATGTGTTAAAATGAAGGTGCAGGCAATAGCCTGAATTTGGAAGTCGTATTGCCGTGGAGAAAGGAATGGAGTTTGCATGGCGACATTACTGGAGAAAACGAGGAAGATCAACCGTCTGCTGCAGCGCGCGGAAAGCGTCGAGTACGACAGCATATCGCGTGTCTTGAGTGCGGTGATCGATGCGAATGTCTATATTGTGAACAAGGCGGGCAAGATCTTCGGGCATGCCTTCATCGATGATTTCGAGTGCGACCTGATGCTTGCGAACGTCGTGCAGCAAGGAAACTTTCCCAAGCGGTATGTGAGTTGGCTGCTGAAGATGGACGAGACTTCGCCGAACTTGAAGTCGAAGACGGGAATCTGTGCCTTCACGGAGGATACGGACTGTCGATTTGAGGGAAAGAATACCACGATCGTGCCGATCTATGGTGTAGGTGACCGCATCGGCACATTGATCATCGCGAAGTATGACACGGACTTTACGGAAGCCGATCTGATCCTTGCCGAGTACGGCGCAACGGTCGTCGGCATGGAGATGCTGCGCGACCGCACGCAGCAGATCGAGATCGAGGCACGCAAGAAGGCGACGGTGCAGATCGCTCTGGCGACGCTCTCCTTCTCGGAGGTCAAGGCGGCGAAGAGCATTTTTGGCGAACTGGAAGGTTCCGAGGGACTGCTCGTCGCCTCGAAGATTGCGGACCGCGCGAAGATCACGCGCTCCGTTATTGTCAATGCGCTGAGAAAATTCGAGTCGGCGGGGCTCATTCAATCGAAGTCACTCGGCATGAAGGGAACGCACATCAAGGTGCTCAATCCTTATTTGCTCGAAGAACTTCAACGGGTGGAAAACTGAAGAAACAAGGAAGGGGTCTGGGGCATGCCGAGGCATGAACCCGCCCCTTTTTTCTTGTCTCTTATAGGACTATTTTACAGTCGTTAAAAAAAACTGAGAAATGGAGTGAATCATTTCCGATTTTATGGTAGAATAGAAAGTGCAAAATCACGATGGATAAATTTGTTAATCACGATGCATAGATTTGGGTAATGATTTTCAGCCTGTACGCGAAGCAAGTTTGCTTTTGCTTCGCCTTTTTGAAAAAAGAAGTTCGGCGGAAAAGGATTTTTTCTCATTCCGTCGAACTTTAGAGAGAGTTAAGGGAAAGGATGTGGAACACCGCAATGCTGGAGCAAATCGTAGGCAACAGGGCGCTCGACGTTATGCAGCGCGGTATGGGGGCGGCGAACCTTCGACAAGAGGTCATCAGCCACAACATCGCCAATGTTAACACGCCGAATTTCAAGAAGAGCAACGTCGTGTTCGAGGATCTTCTTGCGAAGGAGCTTGATCTCGATGCTGAGGGCGGGCTCAAGATTGTGCGCACGCATGATCGCCACATGCCCATTTCTTTCCGGGGCAGGGCTTTAGCGAAGATTGAACTGGACCAGTCATCTTCCATGCGTTACGACAAAAACAATGTGGATATTGATGTCGAGATGGCGTCTCTGGCCAAGAACAGCCTGTACTTCAATGCTTTGGCCAGGCAGGTCGGGGCTGGGTTCTCTCAGATGAGAAGCGTCATTACCGGGCAGTGATTCGCCGGGTGTGTGATGCAGGATTTCGGATGATGCAAGGAGAGTAGAAAAATGAGTATGTTTGGAGGAATCGATGCTTCCGCTTCCGGACTTACGGCGGAGCGTCTGCGCATGGATGTGATTTCAAACAATATCGCGAATGCGAACACGACACGTTCAGTTGAGGGCGGTCCATATCACAGGCGTTACGTCGTTTTTCAGCCGCGTGAGAGAGGTAAGGCGGACTTCGCTTCTACCTTGCGCCAGAAACTCGATAATCAGGCGGGAAATGGTGTGCGTGCCATGAAGATTGAAGAAGATCGGTCACAGGGACCACTGGTTTACGACCCCGGCCATCCTGATGCGAATGCGGATGGCTATGTCGAGCGCCCAAACATCAATATCGTGCAGGAGATGGTGGACATGATTACGGCTTCGCGTGCCTACGAGGCGAATGTGACGGCGATCAACGCCGCCAAGGGTATGGCGCAGAATGCGCTGAATATCGGCAAGTAAAGAAAAAGGCTGCACGACGCGTGCACCGGAAATAGTAAGCGGTTACGGATTGAGGTGGAAAGAACATGCAGGTGGAAGCGCTGCAAATGACGCCGGTGCAGATGACTGGCCAAAGTCATCTGGGGGAGACCGAACAGAGGGAAGTGAAACCTTTTCATGAGTTCCTTACGGACTCCCTTGGCGAGGTCAACGGACTGATCAAGGAGTCCGAACGACTCAATATGGAACTTGCGGCAGGACGCATTACCGATGTGTCCGAAGTCGTCATTGCGAGTGAGAAAGCGGGCATTGCCACGCAGCTCACAATGCAGGTGCGAAATCGTGCGGTTGAGGCCTATCAGGAAATTATGCGCATGCAGGTCTAAGCCTTGGGCAGGAACGATCAGCCAAAGCCAGGCAGGGCTTCGGCAAGCATATTGAGGCGAAGGGATTGAGGAAATGGCAGAGTGGAAAGAGCGCTACCTGGAGCTCTGGAATAATTACAGCAAGCGGCAGCGATATATGATCATCGGCGCCGCAGCTCTCGTATTCATTGCCATTGTTGCCGGCAGCATCATCTATGGCGGCAAGCCGGACATGGTGCCCTTGTTCACAAATATGGAAGCGAAGGATGCCGGCGAAGTCGCGGCGAAGCTCAAAGAGAACAAGGTGAATTACGAGATACAGGAAGGCGGGCAGGGCACGACGATCCTCGTTCCTGCGAAGAGCGTCGACAGCACGCGCCTGGATTTGGCTGCCGAAGGTCTGCCCAGGGGTAATAAGGGCTTCGAACTTTTTGATGACAGTAAGCTCGGCGTGACGGAGTTCCAAAACAAGGTTAATTACCTGCAGGCGCTGCAAGGCGAACTTACGCGCACGATCGAACAGCTCGACGCAGTTGAGAAGGCACGCGTACACATCGTCCTGCCGGAGGACAGCCTTTACAAGAAAAATGAAAAGCCGGCGACAGCATCTATCATGCTGAAGCTCAAGGCGAACATGCAGTTGTCCAAGAAAGAGGTTAAGGGCATTGTGAATCTTGCTGCACATAGTGTGCAGGGATTGACGCCTGAAAATATCACGATCGTTGATGAGTCGGGCAAGATCTTGAACGATCCCGATGAGAACAATGATGACGGTGTGGGTCAGAAGACGCTGACGCAGATGGAGATGACAAAGAAAGTCCAGGACAATCTGCAGAAGAACGTCCAGAGCCTTCTTGATGCATCGCTCGGTGAGGGCAAGTCGTTCGTACGGATCAGCGTTGAGCTTGACTTCGACCAGAAGACGACGGACTCCCAGATTTACACGCCTGTCGTCGATGAGTCGGGCATCGTGCGCAGCCAGCAAACCACGAGCGAGAGTTATGCTGGCACATCGACGCAGCCTGGCGGCCCTGCCGGTACACAGTCCAATGTGCCTGGCTATGTGGAACAGAACAACAACTCACAGGCACAGTATGAGCGCAAGGAGAATACGACGAATTACGAGGTCAACGAGGAGAAGCGCAAGGTTGTTGCCTCGCCTGGTTCGATTCGCCGCTTGACGGTCGCCGTCCTCGTCAATGACGATGTGACGCAAGCACAGCAGGAGAGCATCCTGCGCTCCGTGCGTTCCGCCGCTGGCATTAATCCTGATCGAGGAGATACGGTCTCCGTCGAGCCGCTGCCGTTCAGCACCGAGGCACGTGACAAAAAGCTCGCCGACGAACAGGCGGAACGCGATCGACTCGACCGCGAGTTTTACCTGCAGCTCGCCGCGTTCCTTCTCGTCATTGCACTGATCGTCGGCAGCATCCTCATGTATCGCCGCAAGAAACGTTTGGAGCAGGAGGCTATCGAAGAGCAGCGCCGTCAGGAAGAGCTCGAGAGACAGCGTCTCGCCGAGGAACGCGCTGCGCAGATCGAGGCGGGCGAGGTTACGGAGGAAGAGCTTACGGAAGAAGAGCAGCGCCAACTGACCGAGATGCAGGCGATCGAAGAGATGATCATGCATACGCCGGAAGACGCGGCTATGCTGGTCAAGCAGTGGCTTGCGGGGGATGATTGATATGGCGGAACAGAAGAATCCGCCCTTGACGGGGCGGCAGAAAGCGGCAGTTCTCTTCATCGCGCTCGGAGCCGAGAGTTCAGCGCTTCTCTTCCAACATATGAATGAGGAAGAGATTGAGTCTGTAACGCTTCAAATCGCAAATCAGAAGAAGATACCGGCTGACCAGAAAAAGGCGGTCATCAGTGAGTTCTACCAGATGCTCATGGCGAAGAGTTACTTGTCGGCCGGTGGTCTTGAGTATGCACAGAATATCTTGGAGAAGGCTCTTGGTACAGAGAAGGCGAAGCTCATCCTTAGTCGCCTGACGGCGAGCCTGCAGGCGCGTCCGTTCGACTTTTTACACAAGACCGATCCAAGTCAGCTCATGAATTTCATTCAGAATGAGCATCCGCAGACGATCGCTCTGATCATGGCTTACCTCGATCCCGATCAGGCAGCGATTCTCATGGGATCTCTGCCACCCGACAAGCAGGCGGAGGTCACGAAGCGCATCGCGACGATGGATCGCACGTCACCGGACATTATACGAGAGGTGGAGAAGGTCTTGGAGCGCAAATTGTCCTCGCTCGTCACGCAGGACTTCACCTCGGCGGGCGGCGTAAAGGCTGTCGTCGAGATCCTGAACCGCGTCGACCGTACGACGGAAAAGACGATCACGGAAACACTCGAGGTCGACAATCCCGAACTTACGGAAGAGATCAAGCGCCTCATGTTCGTTTTCGAGGACATCGTCATACTCGACGATCGCTCATTGCAAATGGTGCTCAGAGAGGTCGACACGAAGGATTTGTCGCTCGCCCTCAAGGCTACGCCAAAGGAAGTTGCCGACAAGCTCTACAAGAATATGTCGAAGCGCGCAGCCGATATGCTGCGTGAAGAAATCGAGTTTATGGGTCCTGTCAAGATTCGCGACGTCGAAGAGGCGCAGCAGAAGGTTGTCAATGTCATCCGCAGCTTGGAGGACAAGGGTGAGATCGTCGTTGCGCGTGGAAAGGGTGACGAGATGATTGTCTAGGATAATCAGAACCACGATGTGGCAGGAAGAAGCTCGTATCGTTGAGCCACCGCCTCCACCGCCGAAGCCCAAGGTGCTCCCGAAGGAACTAGAGGGTGTTACGGAGGAATCGCTTGCCGAGCGCCTTGCCCATGTAAGAGAAAAGGAGCTGAAGGCAGAGAGCTTGCTTGAAGAGACGCGCGAGAAGTGTGCGATGATGGTGCAGGATGCCGAGTACGCGAGCGAACGCAGCGAGGCGGATGCGCGCAATCTCGCCGAGGAAATCAAGGAAGAGGCGCGCGAAGCGGGCAAAGCGGAAGGCTTCGAAGAAGGGCACAAAGCGGGGATGAAGAAGGCCACAGAAGAGTGTGAGGACATCCTTGCGGCGGCGAATGATAAGGCGGGTGCCTTGATGAGTGCGGCGCTTGAAGCTCGCAAAACCTATCTGCAAATGGCGGAAGAGGATGTCACAAGTATAGCGATGCACGTCGTCGAGCAGATCCTGCCGCAGCATTTCATCGATGCGCCGCAGATCGTCCTGCCTCTCGTGCGCAAGGCCTTGATGAAGGTGCGCGATCAGGCGGAAGTCGTTGTCTACGTCGCGCCGGACTCCTACGAATTCGTGCTTATGGCACAGTCGGAGTTTCAGCAGATGCTTGAAGGACAGGCGGTGCTCCTCGTCAAGTCGGATGCCGGACTCAAGCCTGGCGACTGCGTGCTTGAGACACCGAATGGCAATGTCGATGCGCGTTTGGCGACGCAGATCGAATTGGTGAAGAAAGCAATACAGGAAGTGTGTCTATGAATGACTTGCAGGAAGTTCGCGGGGCTTCTGAATGGGAAACTTCATCATGGGAGGACGAGGTGCAGTCTGTCGTCTTTGACGACGGAGGCGACGCCGTCCTGACGGGGGATGGGCGTCTGCGCATCAACGTGCAAAAGTTCCTCGACGCCGTAAGCACCTGCGAGTCAATCAAGATGAGCGGCAAGATCGTGCAGGTCATCGGACTTGTTATTGAGTCTGCAGGGCCGAACGTGAGCATGGGAGAACTTTGCTATGTGAAGTCGCGCTTCCCACATGTCGAACCGATACCGGCAGAGGTCGTGGGCTTTCGCGATGGACATGTGCTGCTGATGCCCATCGGCGAGATGCAGGGAATCGGTCCTGGTTGCGAGGTCGTTTCGGCACAGAAGACTTTGCAGGTGCAAGTTGGCCTGGAACTTCTGGGGCGCGTCCTTGACGGACTCGGCGAGCCGATCGACGGCAAGGGACCGCTCCTTTGCAAGCGCGACTATCCACTGCAGGCTGATCCACCGTCGCCGCTCGAACGGCCGCGCATACAAGACTCGCTCTACGTTGGCGTGCGTGCCATCGATGGGCTTATCACACTCGGCGATGGGCAGCGCATCGGCATCATGGCAGGGTCGGGTGTTGGCAAGTCGACGCTCCTCTCCATGATCGCGCGCAATACGGAAGCCGACATCAGCGTCATTGCGCTCGTCGGTGAGCGCGGGCGCGAGGTCAAGGAGTTCATCGAACGCGACCTCGGCGAGGAGGGCTTAAAGCGCTCCGTCGTCGTCGTCGCTACGTCGGATAAGCCGGCGCTCGTACGCATCAAGGGAGCGATGACGGCGACCGCCATCGCCGAGTACTTCCGTGACCAGGGCAAGCGCGTCGTGCTCATGATGGATTCCGTCACACGCTTCGCCATGGCGCAGCGCGAGGTCGGTCTGACAATTGGCGAGCCACCGGCGACGCGCGGTTATACGCCGTCGGTGTTCGCACTCCTGCCGCGCCTCTTGGAACGTGCAGGGACGAGCCGCAAAGGGTCGATCACAGGCATCTACACTGTGCTCGTCGATGGCGATGACATGAACGAGCCGATCGCTGACGCCGTGCGCAGCATCCTCGATGGTCATATCGTCCTGTCGCGTGCCATTGCCGCGCAGAACCATTTCCCTGCTATCGACGTGCTCGCGAGTGTCTCGCGCGTCATGAACGAGGTTGTCGATGATGCACACCTCAAGGCGGCGCAGAACTTGCGCGCCTTGATGGCGGTCTACAAGGAGGCGGAGGATCTCATTCACATCGGTGCCTATGTCAAGGGGTCGAGCCAAAAGATCGATACAGCAGTCGCGAAGATCGATGCAATTAACGACTTTCTCTGCCAAGGGATTTTCGAACAGAGTTCCTACGAAGAGACGGAAAAGGCGTTGGAAGCAATCTGATGAGGGGTGCGCCTGATGAAGAGATTTCGCTTCAAATTGGAAACCCTGCTGAAGGTCACACGTTCGAAAAAGGAAGAGGCCGAAGTGCAGTTTGCTGAGGCGTCGAGGAGGCTCGAAGCGGACAAGGAGAAACTTGGTGAACTTCTGGCAGAAATGCAGCAAGGCAAGAAGGATTATGATCGATTGACGGACGGACATACGATTTCCCTCGGACGTCTCTTGACGTTCAACAGTTTCTTTGAATGGAAAAGGGGACAGATTGAAAATCAACAGGAGCGGATTCTCAGAAGCCGCGCGGAACGGCAAAAAAGACTCAAAGCACTCCTGCTGATTATGAACAAGCTTAAGAGCATCGAGCAACTCAAGGCGAAGCGGCTTCAGCAATACAAGGAAGAGGCACTCCTCGAGGAGCAGAAACTTTTGGATGAGATCGGCTTGCAGCTCTATATGCGGGGTATAAACGTGTAGGATAAGGAGAATGAACGTGATGGAACTCTCGGGCGTTGAGGCAATACAGGCGAGAATATCTGAAATCCAGAGGAGATTCGGCATCGAAGGTCCCGTGCCCGGCACGACGGTCGGCTTCCAGCGAGCATTGGATGCTGAACTCAAGAAGAACGACGGTGCGACCCCGTCGCAGACGGTTGGGGGAGGAGCGACAGCAAAGGCGGATACCGCAAAGATGACGCCCGCTGAGGCTTCCACACAGCTTTCTAGCGCATCGAATGAGACGACACGATTCATCCAGGAAGCCGCGGCGAAGTACGGACTTGACTCGCGCCTCGTCGCTGCTGTCGCAGAAGCGGAATCAAGCGGCAATCAGAGCGAGGTATCCGACGCTGGAGCCGTTGGCGTCATGCAGTTGATGCCAGATACGGCGGCAGCGCTCGGTGTTAATCCCTACGACGAGAAACAGAATATCGAGGGCGGTGCGCATTATCTCAAGCAGATGCTCGACACTTTCGGCGGCGACATGAAGAAAGCGATTGCTGCCTACAACGCAGGTCCTCAGGCAGTTAAGGACTACGGCGGCGTACCGCCTTACGCTGAGACGCAGAATTATGTGAATAAGGTTCTCGACCTCTATCGATAAAGAGATGCGGGGAATGAAGGAGGGACTTTTCGCTGGGAGAGTCCTGCGCAGTCCCGAAAGGAGCAGAAGCCCGAAATGAAGAAGATGGTCAAAATCGCACTCGCCGCAATATTGCTGCTCGTGCTTGTCGTGGGAGGCTTCCTGCTCGGCGTGTACTTGCAGATCTTTGATGCGAGTACGATGAATGAGAAACTGAAATTATACGATATGCCTATCATCGGGGAATTCTTCGTAAAGCCTGCGCCTGAGACGGGAGAGATGCCGAAGGAAGAGTCGGTGGGAAAGACGAAGGAAGAAATGACGGACAGCAAGCCGAATCCCGACAAAGATAAGGAAAAAGGGACATCGAAACCCAAGGTGCTGACGAAGGAAGAAATCGAGAAGCAGATGAAGGAGCGCGAGGCGCAGGAGAAGAAGCGTGTCTCGAAGCTCGCGCGCGTTTACAACGAGATGAAACCGCAGCAGGCGGCCGAGGTCATGAAAGATCTCGACGATGATCTCTCTGTTGCCATCTTACAGAAGATGGATGAATCACAGGCGGCGAAAACACTTGCTGCGATGGATGCCGACCAGTCGGCTCGTTTGACGAAACTCATGTATACAGGCGTGCCAAAGAAGGTCATCTCGCCCCTCGACCGTCAAGGACAGAATCCACAGAATGCAGCGGATGAAAGTCAGACGACAGATGAGACGGCGCAATGAAAACAGCAAGCAGCAGGCTCTGCCTGATGCTATATAAGCTTATTTGAAAGGAGGTGATAAAGATGAATGATGTACAGGTGAATCTCATGAATGTTGCACCAGCACCGAATACGACGATGAAGGCGAATGCCGTCGAGGCTGTGCGTCCTGCAAGTCAGGCGGGGACGACGGCTGATCGCGGGGCGAAGAATCCGTCGTTCGACAAGACGCTTGCAAAGCTCAAGACGCTGAAACAGAGTCTTGCCGAGGCGGTGGAAGGCATGGAAAAGGATCCTTTGGCTGCATCGCTTGCTGCTTCGCAGCAAACGAAACAAGCGGATCTCAGTACTGGGAATCCGGCGGCAGAAGCGGTGGAAACCGTGGAGGCCGTTGAAGGGGATGCTGCGGTGAAGAACTTCGTTGCTGTTGGTGAAGCCACACAGCTGGAAGCGTCCATTTTGACGGCGCTGCCCGCGTCCGTGGAGGAGGTAACAGGGTCTGCATCAATCGCTTTGCCGGACGAAGCTGCAATACAACAAGGGGACGTGGAACTTTCGCCACAGGACGAGATGCCCGTGGATGAAACAAAGGCGGCAGTTTTGCAGGACAAGGTCGGCGCTGGCGCTGCGAAGATGCAGGAGGAGCCTCAGAACAAGGCTGCGGATATAAACCATCTTGCTGCACTGCTTTCACGCAGCGAAAAGCCGGAACAGGACTTGCTCCGAGCGCTTCCTCGCAGGACTTTGCTGCCGGCGTCGCAGATAGAAGCGGACATCTTCACTGCAGAATCGATGGAGGCTTCTTTGCTGGCGGATATGAATTTGGCGGAAGCTGACGCGGAATTGCCCGATGCGCTTTTGCGTACCCTGGCCCGACAGCCGATGACTTCGGTCACGACGGGGACAACAGAAAACTCGCGTCAGACTGCAGCTCCTTCGACTCTGAATGGAGAAGCGACGCCGCTGCCTGTTTCGGCTATGGACACCAAGGTCGCTCCGATGCAGTCTGCTAATCTAGCAGAAGGGGGGCAAGATCTGACACAAAGTTCTTCGAATGGGAACTTTGCCGGGTTCTTCAACGAGCAGCAGGCACCACAGGATGACAAGGCGCAGGAAAACGATGTGTTTTTCCAGACTGCAGCAACACAGGCATTGGGTGGAAGCACAGCGAAGCCGAAAGCGAGCTCTGCCATGCAGCTTTTTACAGAAGCTGCACAGACTCCGCAGGGAGTCCAGGAAGTGGGTCATGCTTCCCAGGCGAATCCCAGCGTGACGTTCCAGACTGCATTGCAGGAAACTGCCGAAGTGCAGCCGACAGCACCCGCAGCTCCACAGAAAGACTACGAGGTGGCAAGGCAGATCGTCGAGCAGGCAAGGCTTCTGCGCATGCCCGAACAGACAGAGATGGTCATCCGCTTGAAGCCCGAGCATCTTGGCGAACTGACGCTCAAGGTTTCCGTCGCCGCAGGCGGCGCGGTCAATGCGACGTTCCACACGGACAATGCTTCTGTGCGCGCCATCATCGAGACTTCGATGATCCAGCTCAAACACGAGCTGCAGGCGCAGGGATTGAAGGTCGACAATGTTGGCGTTTATGCAGGTCTTGGCGACAATTCGCTGATGGATGGTCAGCAGGACGCGAACGCTCGTTATGCACAGCATAGCGGTCAGGGCAGCAGCCAGGGACGTGACGCTCAGCAGGCTCTTGCATCCTTTGAAGAGGAACAGCAGGCTCTCGCAGCGAATGCGCAGCAGGGAGTGCTCGCACAGGATGGTGTGGACTATCGCGTCTGATGATTTCAAGATAATGAAGAAAGGAGAAAGGTATGAACGGAACGAATCTCAATACTGTCACGGTCGACGGTGTGAAGTATGATCGTGCCAAGTATGAAGCGTCTCAAACAAAGACGGCAAAGAAGAACGACTCGCTCGGCAAGGACGCCTTCCTGCAGCTTCTCGTCACGCAGCTTAGGCATCAGGATCCTCTGAGCCCAGACGATAACACGCAGTACATTGCCCAGCTTGCGCAGTTCTCGTCGCTCGAGCAGATGACACAGATGGTCAAAGGCTTTGAAAACGTCTCGAAGCTTGTATCGAACATCGACAGCTCCGTGCTTGTCGGCTCTTTGAGCAATATGATCGGCAAGAACATCCAGTGGACACACGTGACGAAGACGAAGGATGCGGAGGGCAATCCCAAGACCAATTCGGAAACCTTTGCAGGAAATGTCCGAGGCGTTAAGGTTTTGAACGGCAAGCCGATGGTCGTCGCGCAGGATGCGAAGGGCAAGCTGCATGAGGTCGAGGTTTCGGAAATTGAAGCGATTGCCGATCCGTCGACGAAGAAAGCCTCCGCATCGGGAACGTGAAGCACGGAGGAGAATATGGCTGACGCAAGAATTTACCTTTCGTCCCAGCCGCTCCTGCCGCAGATGCCTGCCGCAAAGCAGCCGGCATCGCAGAAGAATGCCCCGTCCTTTGCAGCGGAGCTCGAAAGAGCCAAGTCCGAGGTCAGCTTTTCGGCTCATGCCGCAGAACGCATGAGAGCGCGCGGTATCGACCTCAGCGACGAAGAACTTTCAAAACTCGATGATGCCGTCAGCAAGATGGCTTTGAAGGGTGCAAGGGAATCCCTGATCTATATGAACGACGTCGCGCTCGTCGTGAGCATCAGGAACAGGACGGTCATCACGGCCATGGACGGCATGAGCGCCAAGGACAATATTTTCACGAACATCGACAGTGCAGCGATTCTCTGAGCTGGTCCTTCGGGAGGCTTTGGCTCGCCGACTGACAGAAGCGAGCCGGGGAAGGCGGGTTCGCCCGCCCTTCCAGCTGCACCAAATAAAGGAGATTGATACATTATGATGCGTTCTCTTTTCTCCGGCGTATCGGGGCTCAAGAGCCACCAGACGCGCATGGACGTCATCGGCAACAACATCGCGAACGTCAACACGATTGGCTTCAAGTCGAGCCGCGTGACGTTTGCCGACACGCTTTACCAGATGCAAGCGGGCGCTGCCGCGCCGACAGGAACCGTCGGCGGTACGAACCCCAAGCAGATTGGTCTTGGTGTTGGCGTCGCGAGTGTCGACCTGCTCTTTAATGATGCCTCGCCGCAGGCTACGGGAAAGAATACGGATTTGGCTCTTTCGGGCAACGGTCTCTTCGTTGTTTCACGCGACGCGGGAGGCAAGGACAAGTACTATACGCGCGCGGGCAACTTCTCCTTCGATGCGAACTACAACTATGTCGTGCCGGGTTCGGGTTACCACGTCGTCGGTTGGAACGCCGATGAGAACGGTAGCATCGATACAAAGGGTACGCCCGAGGGAATTAAAATCAAGGATGCCATGCGCAGCATGGGGGCGAAGGCGACGACGACGATCAGCTATAAGGGCAACATGAATTCGTCTGTGCCGACGATTACGTCGATTCGCAACCAGACGGGGGCCGTGGTCGCCAGTCCTGCCAAGGTGGATGGCGTGACGAATACATCGCTGACGCTGACCCTTTCTGACGGCACGACGCAGACGGTCACAGCGAAGAGTAACTATGAGTATCGCACGAAATGCAGCATGCCGATTACGACGATTGCCAATGTTTACGACAGCCTCGGCAATCTGCACAAGGTGCCGTTCCTCTTCACGAAAGTGCCAGGTACCGGCACGCCTCCCTTGAAGTACGATGAATGGGAAGTCTCCTTGAGTCCGGCGACGACATCCGGCGGTGCGCTTGATCCTCTGGGTCAATGCTCCATCAAGGAAGATGACGGTTCGTGGACGACGGTCAAGATGACCACGAAGAGGTTGAAGTTCGACCAGAACGGCAAATACGCCTCGGGTGCAGGAGATCCGGAACTCACGTTGGAGAACGGTGCGGGTTCCACGTCGCCGACACCTCCGTCACCCGTGCCTACGATGACGGCTACGGTCGATCTCAAGAGCCTTACGCAGTACAGCGGCAGCGATACGATCAAGGCAGACTACGACGGACATGCTGCAGGCACCTTGAAGGAGATTAATACCGATCAGAGCGGCATCCTCACGGGCACTTACACGAACGGTGAGAAACGTGCACTGGCGCAGGTAGCTGTCGCGCAGTTCGATAATGCGCCGGGTCTCACGAAGGCGGGCGCGAATCTCTATACTGAGTCGAACAACTCGGGCACGGCGAACATCAAGACGGTCAGTGCTCTCGGTCTGACCCTTACACCGTCGGCGCTTGAGATGTCGAATGTCGATATCGCCAACGAGTTCGCTGACATGGTCGTGACGCAGAGGGGCTTCCAATCCAACTCGAAGGTTATCACGGTTGGCGATGAGATGCTCGAGACTGTCATCAACATGAAGCGTTGATAATAGCCTGAACTGAGAGGCCGCAGTGTACGCGGCATCTCGGCTCTTATAAGGACAGGGAGGTGTGGGGGTCCTCCTCCGCCCTGTCCCCGCACTTATTCTTAAGGAGCACGGCTGGATTTTTGCCCGTACTTCTTACGGCGAAAGGATGGGCGAATGATCAAACTGACAAAGTTCAAGTCGGAGGCGCACAAAAAAGGGGAATTCGTCCTCAACGCCGAAATAATAGAAACGGTGGAGGAAACGCCCGATACGGTCGTCACCCTCACGAATGGAAAGAAACTCATCGTGGAAGAGTCGATGGAGGAGATCGTGCGGCGTGTCATGGAATACCGCCGCAGCATGCATGGTTTGTGATTCCGGGGTTTTCTCGGATGATTGATGATAGAGAGAAGAGTTAGGAGGAGGAAGTTTCATGGCGGAAGAAAAAGAAGTGCAGGCCATTGCTCCAGAGCCGAGCAAGAAATCCCCGATCATCTTGATCGTTGTCATCGTCGTCGTGGCGTTGGCCGCGGCAGTCGGTATTTCCTTTTTCATCACGCAGCATATGATGGCGAACAATGCTGGTGACGGCGGCCCTTCGAGGCTGAGTCACGATCCAGGCGTCTTCATCAAGCTCGGCGATCCCAAGGATGGTATACTCGTCAACGTCGGCGGCCTCAAAGCAGGGCGCTTCTTGAAGACGAGTATTGTCCTGGAGATGAACCCTGGCAAGAAGGATAATATTGCCGATGGCAAGCTTTTGGCGCCGGCGGAGACGAAGGTCATGGATGTGACACTGCAGACGCTGCGCTCTCTAAAGGTTGAGGAACTCGACGCGGGCAAGCAGGATGAGTTGAAGACGACCTTGCGCGACAGCCTGAACAAGGCGTTGGGTGAGGGGTCAGTGTATGAGGTCTACATCACGAGTTTCCTTATGCAGTGATGGGTCATCTGAGCATGGGAGAAAGGAGGAGGAAGATTGGCAGAAGATGTCTTGTCACAAAACGAGATAGACAAACTTCTCTCAGCTCTGTCGACCGGTGAGGTTTCCGCCGAGGAAGTGCAGGCGGAAGAGGAAGAGAGAAAGGTCAAGACATACGACTTCAAGCGGCCGGACAAGTTCTCGAAGGATCAGATCCGTACGCTGAACATGCTCTATGAGAACTTCGCGCGTCTCTTGAACACCCACCTATCTACCCATTTGCGGACGATGGTCAACGTGGAAGTCGTTTCTGTGGAGCAGCTCACTTACCAGGAATTCCTGCAGTCTTTGAGCAATCCGAGTGTCATCGGCGTCATGGCGTTGCCGCCTTTGAAGGGCAACATCATTATGGAGGTCAACACGGGTATTGCTTTTGCCTACATCGACCGCGTATTTGGAGGCTTGGGGGAGAATACGTTAAAGCCACGCATCCTCACGGAGATTGAAGAAGCGGTCATGCGCAAGTTTATCGCGAAGGCGAGCGAGTTTCTCAAGGAATCTTGGGCGAATGTGACTGAGATCAATCCGATTCTCGAGGCAATCGAGGCGAATCCGGGATTCGTGCAGATCGTGCCGCCGAGCGACATGGTCATCATCGTCACCGTGAAGGTCAAGATCGGTGAGGTTGAGGGGCTTATGACTCTCTGCATCCCGTATCTTGTCTTGGAGCCCGTCATGTCGAAACTCTCGACTTCCTTCTGGGTGGCGGCTTCCGTCGCGAAGGACAACAACCCGGATAAGATTCGCGCGCTTGAGAAGAAGATTCATAAGTCGCCAATTCCTTTGATTGTGGAACTCGGCACCATCAACATGACGATTCGCGAATTTTTGACCTTGGGCTTCGGCGATGTGCTGCAGCTCGATACGAAGGTCAAGGATGAATTGAAGATCCTCGTCGGGCAGAAGCCCAAGTTCCTTTGCCGGCCGGGCACTCAAGGCAAGCGTTCGGCAGTCCAGATTACACAAGTAGCCTTTGAAGGGGATGAAGATACGGATGAGTGATGATTTAATTTCGCAAGAGGAAATTGATGCGTTATTAAACGGCGGCGGCGACAGCACGGCAGCAGCCGATGCCCCGGCGGATAACCCGGCGCCCGCGGAAGGTTCTCCATCTCAAGAAGGGGATGCTCTGACGGACATGGAGCGCGACGCGCTCGGAGAAATAGGCAACATTTCCATGGGGAGCGCGGCGACGACGCTCTCGGTTCTCTTAGGACACAAGGTTTCTATCACGACACCGACAGTGTCGGTGGATACGCTGGCCTCGATCAAAGACCAGTACCCGATGCCTTACCTCATCGTGGAGGTCGGCTATACGGTTGGCATCGACGGAAACAACGTGCTCGCCATCCAGGCGCAGGACGCCTCGATCATCGCCGATCTTATGATGGGCGGCGACGGCACGAACCCGACGCAGGAACTCAATGAGATTCATATGAGCGCCGTCGGCGAATCGATGAATCAGATGATGGGATCGGTCGCCACATCGTTGTCGACGATGTTCAACAAAAAGATTGATATCTCGCCGCCGAAGGTCAATATGATCGATCTCGGTTCGGAAGATAAGGTCACGGAGATCGTTTCGGCAGAAGACCCAATCGCGAAGATTTCGTTTCGCATGGAAGTCGATGGGTTGATCGATAGCGAGATCATGCAAATTCTGCCGATTCCTGTCGCACAGGAGATGGTGGGATATTTGTTGAACAACGAAGCAGAGGAGGAAGAGCCAATGCCAGCACCAACACCGGCAGCACCCGCGCCAACGCCGGCAGCAGCGGCTCCGCCGCCGGCAGCGCCGATGATGGGCGCTGCTCCGGCCTACGGTGCGCCGCCGACACCGCATGTGGCGTCGAATGTGCCCGTACAGCCTGCGATGTTTGCGCCGCTTTCTACGGCTCCCGTGCAGGTCAATGATGCGAATATCGGCTTGATTCTTGATGTGCCGCTTCAGGTAACCGTGGAGCTCGGTCGCACGAAAAAGACGATCAAGGATATTCTGGAACTTACGAACGGCTCCATTGTCGAGCTTGATAAGCTCGCGGGCGAGCCGGTTGACATCATGGTCAACGGCAAGTTCTTAGCAAAGGGCGAAGTTGTCGTCATTGACGAGAACTTCGGCGTGCGCATCACCGATATCGTAAGTCCGGCGGAAAGGGCGCAACAGCTGCAATAAGCGTGCGCCTCACTGGACATTTTCAGGTGATTCATATACAATAGGATGTACGATGTGATTTACATCGCGGACTGCGCCAAAAGCCGTGGCCGGCTCTAGCTGCAGTCGGATGCGGATGCGCATGAACGGCATCTGCGCGTGGAAAACAGACATATAGATCAGACGAGGAGAGATATTTATGGCAAGCAGAGTTTTAGTGGTGGATGATGCGGCATTCATGCGAATGATGGTCAAGGACATCTTGTCCAAGAACGGCTACGAGATCGTTGGCGAGGCAGAAAATGGCATGAAGGCTCTGGAGAAGTATCAGGAGCTCAAGCCTGATCTCGTGACGATGGACATCACGATGCCGGAAATGGACGGCATCAGCGCGGTCAAGGAAATCAAGAAGGTCGACCCGAATGCGAAGGTTGTCATGTGCAGCGCTATGGGGCAGCAGGCGATGGTCATCGAGGCGATCCAGGCAGGTGCGCGCGATTTTATCGTCAAGCCGTTCCAGGCGGATCGCGTTCTTGAGGCCGTGCGTAAAGCGCTTGGCTAATGCTGGAAAGAAAAGGGTACTTCCTTTGCCTCCTCCTGTGGGTTTTCCTTGCCCTTGTCCTTCCGTCCGTCGGCTTGGCCGCAGACGGCGGAGGGTATCTTTCGGGCTATGAAAACCAGGATCCGGCGCCGAATGGTACGCCAGGCGTTTCATGGTGGTCGACCATCGCCTACGTCGCGAGCCTTGTTGTCGTGTTTCTCTTCGTGGCTGGCCTTGCCTATTATGTTTCCAAGATCTTGGGCGGACGTTTCGGGCGTGCGATGTCAGGCGGCGGCGGGCGCTTGCTGGAAAATCTTCCGCTTGGCCCGGGTCGCTCTGCCTGTGTCGTTGAGTTGGCAGGCAGAATTTTGCTGCTCGGCGTGACGGAGCATACGATCACTCTCTTGGGAGAGGTCGAGGATGCAGCGGAGGCGGAGGCAATCTTGAAGAAGAGCATGGAGGCGTCGCCGATGCCATTTTCCGGTGCGACGGGGCTTGAACGGCAGTTTGGCTCTCTTGACAAGCTGGCTGAAAGAATCCCGACGATATTCAAGAATGATGCATTTCGGAAGTAGAGGAGTTGTGAAGCGTTGATGGAGAAGCGGCCGATTTTGCTGGGAAGCCTCCTTTTCTTTTTCTTGCTGTTCATCACACAGGAAGCTCTTGCGGCACCTCTGATTCCAAGTCTCAGCGTCAATGTCGGCGAGGCAGCGGGGCCACAGGATGTCGCGGCGTCCCTGCAGGTTCTGGCTCTTCTGACGATTCTTTCGCTTGTGCCGTCGATTTTGGTTATGACGACCTCGTTCGTGCGCATCGTTGTCGTCATCGGTTTTTTGAGGAACGCCATGTCGACGCAGAATGTGCCGCCGAATCAGGTGGTGCTCGCACTGTCGCTCTTTCTGACGTTCTACATCATGCAGCCGTATTGGAGCGAGGCGAATCAGCAGGGAATCCAGCCGTACCTTGCGGGGCAGATTACACAGGAGCAGGCGATTGACAACACGCTTGCGCCTCTTAGAGAGTTTATGTTCCGTCAGACGCGCGAGTCAGATTTGGCTCTTTTCGTCAATCTTTCGGATGCCGAGCGGCCTCAGTCGCAGGCGGACGTCTCGACGGCGACCTTGATACCGGCCTTCGTCATCAGCGAACTTAAGACAGCATTTCAGATCGGCTTCATGATCTACATCCCATTTATCGTGATCGACATGATCGTGGCGAGCACCTTGATGTCAATGGGCATGATGATGTTGCCGCCTGTCATGATTTCCTTGCCGTTCAAGATCCTGCTCTTTGTCATGGTCGATGGCTGGCATATTCTGATTAAGTCGCTTATCGTGAGCTTTAGGTAGGAGGGACGCGGATGTCCAGCGATCTCATCATACAGATTGGGCAGAACGCCCTTTGGATCGTGCTCTTGGTGTCTGCTCCCATGCTTGGCCTCGGCCTTGCTGTCGGACTCCTTGTGAGCGTCTTTCAAGCGACCACGTCCATTCAGGAAGCTACGCTTGCTTTTATTCCAAAGATCATCGCGGTATTTGTCGCCATCTTGATTTTTGGTCCGTGGATGCTCAGCATCCTCGTGGAGTACTTCACGAATATTTTCGTGAACTTGCCGCTCTATATCGGATAACGAGGGGAGATGCGCCGTGGATTTTTACACCCTGCTCCAGGGGCATGCGGCAGCTTATCTGCTCGTTCTGACGCGCGTTACGGGAATTTTCGTCATCGCGCCTTTTTTTGGCAGCCTGAATATCCCCGCGCATATTCGTGTGGGGACTGCTGTTGCGTTTTCCTTCGTGCTGTTCCCCATCGTGGACAGCTACGGCCCTGTGTCGGCGCCAGACAATGTCTTCCTTTATGCGGCGGCAGCAGCAGGAGAACTCTTTGTTGGCTGGTTGATCGGCTTTGTGGCATACGTGACTTTTTCGGCTATTCATTTTGCCGGCAAGGTCATGGATATGCAGGTTGGATTCGCAATGGTCAATGTGATGGACCCGACTTCCGGTCAGCAAATTCCGCTTATCGGAAGTTTTCTTTATAATTTGGCGATCATCGTCTTTCTCGTCGTCAATGGACATCACATGCTCATTGCGGCGCTGTTTGAGAGCTTTCAATCCGTGCCGATGGTGGGGGTTTCGCCTTCGCCGAATCTTGCAGGCTTCGTTGTTAATCTGGTCAACGGTGTTTTCGTCACGGGCATGAAATTGGCGATGCCCGTGACGTTCTCCATACTATTGACGAACGTTGGGCTTGGTATCTTGGCGCGCACGATGCCGCAGCTCAACATCTTCGTCGTCGGCCTGCCGCTTCAAATCGTCATCGGCATGTTCGTCCTCTCGATCCTCATGCCGTTCTACGTCTTGTTTCTGGATGTGTTGTTCAATGAAACGTATGCGCAGATCACTACCGCCCTCCATGCAATACGATAGCGAAATGACCGAGTTCGTCTTCGACCTCCAGCTCTTTGCCGGAGAGAAGACGGAAGAGCCGACGGCGAAGCGGCGCAATGATGCGCGGCAGAAAGGGCAGGTCGCGAGAAGCCAGGAACTTAGCGGCGCCTTCGTGCTCTTGGCGGGTTTCTTCGTGATGCGTGCGCTCGGCAGCACGATTCTCGCGGAGATCGAGACGTACACGGTTCATATCTATGCGAACATGAACCAGACGATCGATGCGGAAACGGTCATGCGCCTCATCATCGATGGGATGATCGTTCTGGCAAAGACGGCGTTTCCTGTGATGATCGCCATCCTCGTCATGGGGCTAGCCATCAATTTCTACCAAGTCGGTTTCATGTTCACGACGGAGCCACTTTCTTTCAAACTAGACAAGCTCAATCCCATTACGGGATTCGGGCGGATTTTCTCGAAGCGCTCCGTCGTGGAACTGATGAAGTCCCTCCTGAAGATCGCGATCATCGGCGCGTTTCTCTACGTCTACTTGTCTGGAGAGATCATGCATATGCCGGAGTTTATCTATCTCGATCTCAAGAGCAGCATGGCGCGCATGGGAGATATCATCTTTTCACTCGTATTTCAGATTATCATCGTCTACTTCATCATGGCGGCAGCGGATTTTGCCTATCAGAAATGGCAGACGACGCAGGATCTCAAGATGAGCAAGCAGGACATCAAGGAAGAGTTCAAGCAGACGGAAGGCGATCCGCAGATCAAGGGCAAGATCCGCCAGAAACAGCAGCAGATGGCGATGAACCGCATGATGAAGGAAGTGCCGGAAGCCGACGTCATCGTGACGAACCCGACGCATTATGCCGTTGCTCTGAAGTACAAGGCGGGCATGAAGGCACCGGAAGTCGTTGCCAAGGGGCAGGATCTCGTCGCGCAGAAGATCAAGGATATCGCAAGAGAACACCGCGTGACGATCGTGGAGAACAAGCCTCTGGCGCGGGCGCTCTATGCGGCGGTGGAGGTCGGAGGCATCGTGCCACCCGAACTTTACCAAGCAGTTGCAGAGGTGCTCGCTTACGTCTACCGATTGAAGAAGAAAAAATTTGCTTAATGAGAAGTTTCCTAGGGATAGAGGAGCAAGAACAGCATGGCGACAGAAAATCCGACGCTTTCCAATGGCTTCATAACGAAATACAGCGACATCTTTATAGCTGTGGCAATCGTCACGATCGTCGTCATGATGATCATCCCGTTGCCGACGGCTCTTCTTGATTTGTTGATCTGCGTGAACATCACGTTGGCGCTTGTCATCGTCATGGTGACGATCTACAATGTGGAGGCTCTTGATTTTTCTGTCTTCCCATCGCTGCTCCTTGTGACAACGCTATTTCGACTTGCCCTCAACATATCAGCTACGAGATTGATCTTGTTGAACGGCTATGCAGGCGATGTCATCCTGGCGTTCGGTAACTTCGTCGTCGGCGGCAATGCGCTCGTTGGCTTCATCATATTCGTCATCCTCATCATCATTCAGTTCATCGTCATCACGAAGGGCGCGGAGCGCGTCGCAGAGGTGTCGGCGCGCTTCACTCTCGATGCGATGCCAGGCAAGCAGATGGCGATTGACGCTGATCTGAACCAGGGCGCCATCACGGATGCCGAGGCGAGCAAGCGTCGCTTGAAGATCCAGCAGGAAGCGGACTTCTACGGTGCGATGGACGGTGCTTCGAAGTTCGTCAAAGGTGATGCCATCGCGGCCATCATCATCATCATCATCAACATTACGGGTGGTTTCGTCATTGGCATGCTGACGCGCAACATGACGGCGCTGCAGGCTCTGCAGAGTTATACGCTGCTGACGGTTGGCGAGGGTCTCGTCAGTCAGATTCCGGCTCTGATGATCTCGACGGCGACGGGCATCCTCGTCACGCGCTCGGCGTCCTCTAAGGGAAACCTCGGCCTTGACGTGGCGCTGCAGCTCTTCAACCGCAGCCGTATCTTTTACATTGTCAGCGGTGTGCTGCTGTTCCTCGCCATCGTTCCGGGCATGCCAGGAATCCCCCTCGGCGCTCTTTCCGTCTTATGCTTCATCGCGGCGCGGCGTCTCAAAGGTTCGGAGAAGGCGGTCGAGAAAGTGCCTGAGCAGAAGAAAGCGGAGAAGGCGAAGGCGGATGCAACGAAGCCCGAGAACATCGTCAACCTGCTGCAGGTCGATCCAATGGAACTTGAGATCGGTTACAGTCTCATACCCCTCGTCGATACAGGGCAGGGCGGCGATCTTCTCGAGCGAATCGTCATGATCCGACGGCAGTGCGCATTGGAACTTGGCCTCGTCGTGCCGACGATTCGCATACGTGACAACATACAGATCAAGCCGAACAATTATATCATCAAACTCAAAGGAATCGAGACAGCACGCGGTGAGCTCATGCTCGATCACTACCTCGCTATGAACTCGGGCACGGTGTTCGAAGAAGTGCCGGGTATCGAGACGACGGAGCCGGCCTTCGGTCTTCCCGCGCTGTGGATTGCCGAAGATCAGCGTGAGCAGGCAGAGCTCAACGGCTACACGGTCGTCGATGCCGTATCCGTGCTTGCGACACATTTGACGGAAGTCATCAAGATGCATGCGGCGGAGATCCTCGGACGTCAGGAGACGCAGAACCTCCTCGACAACTTGAAGAAGACGAATCCAGCGCTTGTCGACGAGGTCGTGCCCGAGGTTCTCGTTGTCGGTGAAGTGCAGAAGGTTCTCGCAAACCTCTTGGCGGAGCGCGTTTCCATACGCGACATGGAGACGATTCTCGAAGTACTCTCCGACTACGGGCGCGCGACAAAGGACACGGACATTCTCACGGAGTATGTGCGCCATGCGCTCGCGCGTCAGATCTCGCAGCAGTATGTGCAGAACAACGTGCTGCCGTGCATTACGCTCGATCCGGGATTGGAGAACAAAATCGCGGGCGCAGTGCAACGCACGGAACACGGCTCTTATGTCAGCCTTGATCCCGATGCGATGCAGCGACTTTTGGCGTCGCTCAATGCGGAACTACCGAAGCTTACGAACATGGGTTACGAACCGATCGTGCTAACAAGCCCCGCTGTGCGCACCTACTTCCGCCAGCTTGTCGAACGCTCCGTGCAGGGGCTCGTCGTACTCTCTCATGCGGAAATCGAGCAGACGGTTGAACTTCAGATTCTTGGGACGGTGAGAATTTAATTGCGCATCAAGGTGTTTCAGGCCGCCACGATGAAGGACGCCATGGCTCAGGTGAAAGATGAGCTTGGTGACGACGCGGTGATCCTGCATACGAAAAAAATAAAGAAGGGCGGCATCCTTGGCTATGGCGCAAAAGAAATCTTCGAGGTGACGGCGGCTCTCGACGAGGTGACGCGGCGTCCCCCCAAGAAGCGGTATGAGCGTTTGCCGACGCTTGCCGAACTGCAGGCTGAGGCAGCAGGCGGAGAAACGAAGCCGAAGAGCGCGGTGCCGTTGCCGCAAGGTCATGCGGCTGCACTGACGCAAGCGGCGCCTGTTGCTCCCGCCCAGCAGGCGCCTGTCCCAGTTCCAGCAGGTTCGCCGGTCACTCCTGTGCCGCCGCTTATGCAGTCTGCGCAGCCGATGCAGCCGATGCAGCAGCCTCCGCCGATCGAGTTACAGCAGCCTAGGCTTTCGCAGAGCGCGGCCAAAAGCTACCGAACGGCGGGCACGGAAGCTGCGGTTGCTGAGGCCGCGAGGCAGGCGCGTGCAGCATCGCCCGTCGCGCATGGTGATGCTTCGGCTGAGCCGTTCGTGCCATCGTTTCCTTCGGGAAAAGCGCCGGAAGCTCCCTTTCAGCCGCTCGTGCCATCTGCCGGGGAAGCCCCTCAAGAACCGCCCGTACGCAAGGCGCGGCGCAGGAAGCCTGCACAGCCAAAGCGAAGAAAAGTGCATGCAGCGGAGGCGAAAGAAACTGCAGGAGTAGAGGTGGAAAGGGAGGCGTCATCTTCGCGCAGGGGGAAGCGTGAGGAGGACGAGGCAGCCGCATCCTCACAGGAAAAGCGGCGAGAAGACGAGTCGCCGTCTTCCAAGAGTGAGGAAGAGCGCCAGCGCGAAACCATCGAGGAATTGCAAAACGAGCTGGCTCAAATGAAGGCGATGCTCGTCCAGGTCGTCAGCAAGGAGAAGACGCCCGAGGACGAGATGTCCCTGCAGCAGGTGCTGAAGCAGCAAGAGGTCGAATCGGACATCATCGACGACGTCGTACTGCAGCTTCCCGCTGAAGCCATTCTGGCCGACAAGGATACGCCGCTTGCCTTAGAAGGGCTGAAGAAGTATCTCGCCGACAACGTGCAGATGGCGGACGGACTTGAACTCAAGAGCCGCAAGCGAAAGATCGCGGCTCTCTTGGGGCCGACGGGCGTCGGCAAGACGACGACGCTCGCGAAGATCGCCGCGCAGTGCGTCTTGGAAAAGGGCATCAGCACGGCGTTCATCACGGCGGATACGTATCGCATATCGGCGGTCGAGCAGCTCAAGACGTATGCTGACATTCTTGGACTTCCCATCGCCATCGTCTATACGCCTGATGAACTCAAGGAAGCCATACAGAAGTTTCGTCAGAAGCAATTGATTCTCATCGATACGGCGGGACGCAGTCAGCACAACCGCCGTCAGATGGCGGAACTCAAGGAATTTCTTGCCGTCAACCAGAATATTGAGAAATATCTCGTCCTCAGCGCCACGACGAAGAATGAGGATGCGAAAGACATCATCGACAAGTTCTCCGTCTGCAAGCCAGACAAGGTGATCTTCACGAAGACGGATGAAACAAAGAGCCTTGGCATCATCCTGAACATCTTGCGCAGGAAGGAAATGCGGCTCTCCTATCTGACGAACGGACAGAGCGTTCCCGATGACATTGTACCGGCAGAGGCTGGAAAGCTTGCGGAACTTTTTTTGAGGTAGATTATGCAGGACCAGGCAGCGAGCCTCCGAAAGCTCGTAGAAAACAAAAAGGACTCTGCCGCCGCGGATTCCGGCACGGACGCTGCCCGGGAGGCGCCAGAGCCGAGTGCGGCGCGCCCTGTACCAAAGGAGGGCGCACGCATCATTGCCGTCACGAGCGGCAAGGGAGGCGTTGGCAAGTCGAACTTGACCGTGAACCTTGCGCTCGCCTTTCTTGCCGAGGGAAAGAAGACGCTTGTTATTGACGCTGACCTTGGTATGGCGAATGTCGACGTCCTTTTGGGAACTTCTTCGAAATACAATCTTCTGCATCTCTTGGATGAGGATGTCGTGCTCGACGACGTGATCTTGAAGGGGCCTTATGGGCTTCGCTACATCTCGGGTGGCTCGGGCATGGAACAAGCGGGCGAGTTCACGCCCGCCGAGCGGGATTTACTCGAAGAAAAGCTCACGGGCTGCGGGGAATTGGCCGATGTCATCCTCATCGATACAGGTGCGGGCATCGGCAGAAACGTCCTCGATTTTATCTTGGCGGCGGATGAGGTAATCCTCGTGACGACGCCTGAGCCGACGGCCATGACCGACGCTTATGCCGTCATGAAGGCGTACAGCATGTATGCGGCGAAGCCGAACATGCGCCTCGTCGTCAATCGTGTCTACGACGAAGCAGAAGGTCTCGAAGTCGCGGAAAAGCTCAGGAAGACGGCGGAGCGTTTTCTGCACATGGAAATCCAATCCCTCGGGGCGATTTACGAGGATCGCACGATGATCCAAGCGGTGCGTCAGCAAAAGCCGATTCTTGAAGCGCATCCGGACGCGCTTGCGGCAAAGTGCATCAAAGCGATTGCGCGATCTATGCTCTATGGGGAAAAGGTCTTTATAAAAAAAGGTTGGAAATCATTTCTGCAATATTTCCTTGATTTTACACGATGATGGGGAGGTGCCTTGCCATGGCAGGCGATTTGATGAATGCGGCAACGGTGTTGAAAATTGGGCAGAGGGTTGAGTTTTACCTGGAAGATGACGATATAAGATATACGAGCCGCATAGAAGACATCACTGCGGACAGATTGATCGTCGCCATGCCCGTGGACGAAAAGCGCCGCCCCATCATACCGGCGCCGGATGAGCAGCTCTATGGCCTCGCCGTGGGCGAGGCATGTCGCTACCGATTTTTCTCCGTATTCAAGGGTAAGGCGCGTGATCCGATTCCTGTCTGGATGATCACGAAGCCTGAAATCGTCGAGCGCCATCAGAACCGCAGTTTTGTGCGTGCGATGGTGCGCCTGCCGATTCAAGTGCGAATCATCGATACGGAGGGGCGCGAGAGCGAACTTATGAAGCTTTACACCACGGACGTCAGCGGCGGCGGCGTTTCCTTCACCGTGCCGCGTCATGTCAAAGTCAACAGCCGGGCGTCCATTGTGTTCACGAACTTCCCCAATATCGGCACGCTGTCCGTCATGGCTCGCATCGTGCGCTCCCTGCCGCTTGAGCCGAGTGATCGCGGCTGGCAGATTGGGGCGCACTTTCTGGAGCTTGACCGGGGAACGATGAATAAGATCGTCCACTTTGTCTTCAGTGAACTGCGCCGTCAACTCACCTTACACCCTGACAGTCCCGCTCAGGAATAAAAGCAGGATTTTTGGTGGTGACGGCGAAGAATATTAAAGAATGATGCAAGTAATTCGCGATTCGCGTTCTGCCTGGCTGGTACCAGGGCTCTTGGCGAAGGTTGCGGAGCAAACTGACAGGCTGCTGTGCCTCTTGCGCAGATACTGCAATGAGCAAGACGCCCGGAGGCGGCAGAAAACAAACAGGGGGATTTGAATATGGAAACAAATCAGTACATGGACATGTTTTTGGACGAGTCGCGCGAACATCTGCAGTCCTTGAACGATGGTCTGCTGAGCCTCGAAAATGACCCGAACGAGGTGTCCGTCGTCAACGAGATCTTTCGTAACGCGCATACGCTGAAAGGCATGTCGGCGACGATGGGGTTCAACAAGATCGCCGAACTTACGCACGAGATGGAAGATGTCCTTGACCTCATCCGCAACAACCAGCTCAAGGTGACGGAAGACATCATTGAGACGATCTTCAAGTGCCTTGACTCCCTGCAGGAGATGATCGAGAACGTCGGCAACGGCGATCCCGAGGATCTCGTCGACGTTTCCGACCTCGTGAAGAAGCTCTCGTCCATTTCCAAGGGCGAGCCGCAGCCAGAGGCGGAAGCAGCGCCAGCCGCAGCGGAGGCGCCGGCAGCTGAGGCAGCGCCCGCATCTTCGCTCGATTATACCGAGGATGACAAGGACGCGATGCGCGCGGCGAAGCAGGGCGGTATGGCGGTCTTTCATATACACATCCGTCTCGCCGACACGTGCCTCTTGAAGGCAGCGCGCACTTACATGGTCATGAATGCCCTTGACGAGATCGGCGATGTCATTAAGTCGGTTCCGCCAGCGGAAGACCTGGAGGCGGAAAAGTTCGATCATGATTTCGATCTTGTGCTCGTCACGACATCTGATACGCAGGCGGTATCCGATGCGCTCGCACCTGTTTCCGAATTGGAAGAGGTGAAGATCGAGGAAGTCAACCCTGACAATCTCGCAGCCCCTGCTCCTGCAGCAGCGCCAGAGCCGGCGCAGGCCGCCGCTCCCGCTCCTGCAGCGGCGGCTCCTGCGTCAAAGCCCGCAGCAAAGCCTGCGGCGAAACCGGCTGCAAAGCCCGCAGCAAAGCCCGCAGCCGCAGAGAAAAAGCATCACGCGAGCCAGTCTGTGCGCGTTGACATCGAGAAGCTCGACAACCTCATGAACCTCGTCGGTGAACTCGTCATCAACAAGGTGCGCCTTGAACAGATCGGCACGACGAATCGTATGCCAGAACTGACGGAGACGTTGGAGCAGATGGATCGTGTGACGACGGACTTACAGAATGTCGTCATGAAGGTGCGCATGGTTCCCGTCAGCCAGGTGTTCAATCGCTTCCCGCGCATGGTGCGCGACATCGCCAAGGAACTCAACAAGGACATCAACCTCACGGTCGAGGGCGAGGAAACCGAACTCGATCGCACGGTCATCGACGAGATCGGCGATCCGTTGATGCACCTTCTGAGAAACTCGCTTGATCATGGCGTTGAGCATCCTGACGACCGTGAGAAGAAGGGCAAGCCGCGCACGGGTGAGGTCGGACTCATCGCGCGTCACGAGGGAAATAACGTCGTCATTATGGTCACGGACGACGGCGCGGGCATCGACGCCGAAAAGATTCGCGCAAAAGCAGTGGAGAAGGGGCTCTACACCCAGGATGAAGCCGACGCACTTTCTGATGCGGATGCTGTGCGCATCATCTTTGCGCCAGGGTTCTCTACGGCCGATCACATCACGGACATTTCGGGTCGCGGCGTAGGCATGGATGTCGTGCGCAGCAAGATCGAGTCGTTGGGCGGTCATGTCGATGTCGAGACAAAGATTGATGAAGGCTCCGTATTCAAGATCAAATTGCCGCTGACGCTCGCCATCATCCAGGCTCTCCTCGTCAAGGTGCAGGAAGAGATGTATGCGATTCCTCTCGGCTCGATCGACAGCACGATCAACATCCATCCGGATGACATCAAGACGGTGCAGAATCAAGCAGTCATCGTACTGCGCGGGCAAATCATTCCGATCATCAACCTCAGCACGGCGCTGCAGGTGCCGCGCACAACGGAAGAGGACAACGACGACATCTTCGTCGTCGTCGTGTATATCGGCGAGCGCAAGGCGGGCATCGTCGTAGACAACCTTATCGGTCAGCAGGAAATCGTCATCAAGACGCTCGGAAAACTCCTTTCCGGACTCAAGATCTTCTCCGGAGCCACCGTGCTCGGAGATGGCCGTGTCGCCTTGATTTTGGATGTCGGTACGGTCGTGCAGCAGTAAGGGGGAGGATTAGACATGGCTAAGGAAAAGAAGGCAATCATGGAAGACGTTCAGGTGGCCGCATTCAAGCTCTTGAAGGAAGAGTACGGCGTCAACATCCTGAACGTGCAGGAAATCAAAGTTTTGACAGACATCACGCGCGTGCCCTTCGCCCCCGACTACATCAAGGGCGTCATCAACTTGCGCGGCAGCGTCCTTCCCGTCATCGACCTCAAGCGTCGCATCGGTCTTGAGGACGCTCCCTATACGGATGCGACGCGCATCATCATCATGAAGATTGGCGAGTTCTCCATTGGTATGATCGTCGACGCCGTGACGGAAGTGCTGACCATCTCCGGACGTGACATCAATCCGGCGAAGGACGTCAGCGACAGCACGAGCAACCGCTTTGTCAGCAGCATTGGCAACATTGATGCGCGACTGATCATCATGCTGAATCTCGATGAGATCGTTGACCTGCCGGAAGATATGAAATAAGACATTGTATCCTTCTCCTGCCTCGCAGGATGGGAGAAGGATATTTCTATCGGATCATGCCAGTATGCTAGAGGTGCAGTTATGACGGAAGATATTATCGATCTTTCCCCGGTACAGCTTGATGTGCTGCGGGAGATAGGAAATGTCGGTGCGGGAAACTCTGCGACGGCCTTGTCGCAGCTTATCAATCGCCGCATTGATATGAATGTGCCGAAGGTTTCGGTCGTCCCTCTCGACGAAGTTCCCGATCTCGTCGGTGGGCCGGAGACGATCGTCGTCGGCGTTTTTCTGCGCGTCTATGGCAAGGCGCCGAGCAACATCCTGTTTCTCATGCCGAAGGACAGCGCTTTCTACCTTGTCGACGCCCTCATGGGCAAGGAGTCGGGGGAGACGACGCACCTCGACATGATGGCGGAGTCTGCCTTGATGGAAATCGGCAACATCCTGGCAGGAGCTTACCTCAATGCGCTCTACAGCTTTACGAACCTCTCTCTCATTCCGTCGATTCCTGCGCTCGCCATGGATATGGCAGGCGCCATCTTGAACGTCGTGCTCGTACAGCTCGGCCAGATGGGTGATCACGCCATGGTCATTGAGACGGAGTTCCTTGCCGAAGATGATGAGTTGCGCGGGCACTTCTTCCTTGTACCGGATCCAGGCTCCATGGAAATGATTCTTTCTGCAGTGGGGGTTGGATGACATGGCTGATATGTTACGCGTAGGAATCGCGGATTACAAGGTCGGTAAGGCTCCGCAGCAGATCATCAGCTACGGTCTTGGCTCCTGCATCGGCATATCCCTCTACGACCCGCAGACGAAGGTTGGCGGCCTTCTGCACATCATGCTGCCAGACAGCACGCAGGCGAGAGCGCACGAGAATCATGCGAAGTTTGCTGACACAGGCGTGCCATTGATGCTTGGCGAGGTCTTGAAACTTGGTGCAGCGAAGAACCGTCTCGTCGCCAAAATCGCGGGAGGCGCGCAGATGTTCTCGTTCGCCAATGCATCCGATGTCATGCGCGTGGGCCTTAGGAATGCCGAGGCTGCAAAGAAGGCACTCTCCAAGGAAGGCATACGCATCATTGCCGAGGATACAGGCGGCACATACGGCCGCACGGTACAGATCGATCTGGCGACGGGAGACTACAAGGTCAAAACGATCGATCGCGGGGAAAAGATTATTTAACGGGGGATGGACTTTGTTTAAGATTGGAACAGCACTCGTCACGGGCGTCCTCGCAGCCTTCCTTACCGTTCTGACAGCCGTCTCGGCAGGTGCACGGTTTTCCACTGCAGCGGGGAGAAGCCTTGCGGTGTTTCTTGTCGTCACCGCACTCATCTTTCTCGTTGCCTTTTTTTTGGAAAAGCAGTTTCCTGCGCTTTTTTCGCAAGCGCAGCTGGAGGAAATTCCAACGAGGAAAGAGGGAAAAGCGACGCAGACGGCGAATGATAAAGAGAAGTCGAAAGGCTTGGAAAATGCCGGAGAAGATGGGGAAGCAGCAGACGCGCAAGTGGATGGTCAAGAGCAGGATGCGGATTTTGAGGTCATGGAAGAGACCGCCGCTGCGGTTCCCCGTGGAGAATGACTAGACGAGGAGGCGGCTGATTGATGAAAAAGGCAGAGACCACCTCCGCAGAAATTCAAGATCTTTGGGCGCTTTACCGGGAAACGCGCGCACCAGAAGTTCGTGACAAACTTGTCGAAAAGTACTTGCCGCTCGTCAATATCATTGCGGGACGCGTCGTCGTCGGTTTGCCCGCACATGTTGATCGGGATGATCTCGTTTCGAGCGGCTTTTTTGGTTTGCTTGACGCAATCGAGCGATACGACGTCGAGCGCGGCAACAAATTTGAAACGTATGGCGGCGTACGTATTCGCGGCGCCATGCTTGACTATTTGCGTACGATGGATTGGATTCCCGTATCGAAAAGGCAGAAGATTCGGCGCTATGAGCAGGCGGTGACGACATTGGAAGGCCGCCTGGGGCGCTCGGCGACGGACGACGAACTTGCCGCGGAACTCAAGATATCGAAGAAGGAACTGCACGATCTCGTTTCACAGACGAATATCGCGACGGTCATTCCACTTGAAGAGTATGTCCGCACGGAGTCCCCGTCCTCACAGACGATTGATCCCGAAGAAAATGCCGAGAAAAACGAATTGCGCGACACCTTGGCGGAAGCAATCGATCAGCTTCCAGAGAAGGAGCGCACGGTCGTTTCTCTCTATTATTATGAGGAACTTACCCTAAAGGAAATCAGCCTCATCCTGCATCTTTCGGAGGCGCGGATTTCTCAGCTCCATACGAAGGCCGTCTTTCGGCTTCGGGGGTTTTTGGCGAGATGGAAAACAAGCCTCATGGAGTGAGGCAAGAAGGAGGCAAAAAAGGGCATGAGCGAACAGGAAAGGGCTGACGGAGAGCGTCCGGTCTACAGCAAGATCAACGTCCACATCAGTTCGGACAAGATGGTGGCCACGGTCGGGTTTGACCACACGGATTCCAACGCATATCCGACGGCGGAGATGATCAAGAAGGCGCTCCAGGACAAGGGTGTCGTATTCGGCTTCGATGAGGCGGCGATCGAGCAGGGCGCGAAGGACGGCCAGGATTTTGAGGCGGCGCTTGGCAAGGAGCCGCAGCATGGCGAGGACGCCTATCTGAAGAAGAACTACGACCTCGGGGTCAAGGGACGCCCTAAGACGGATGAGTATGATCGAGCAGATTATAAGAACATGAACCTCTTCGTACTCGTGAAGCAGGGCGAGCTTCTCGCTGAACGCGTTCTGCAAACGGACGGAGAGCCAGGCATGAACGTGCTCGGCGGCAAGGTCAACCAAAAGAAGGGGAGGCCGCTCGTATTCAAGGCTGGGAAAAATGCTTCGATTCGCGATGAGAATTTCCTCTATGCCGATATCGACGGTCAAATTGTTGATACGGGAAAAGTCATCGGCGTCGACCCTCGCCTCGTCATCAAGGATGATGTGGGCGTTGGCACGGGCAACATAGACTTCACAGGGGCGGTCGCTGTCCAGGGAAGCGTGCAGGCAGGATTCGTGGTAAAGGCTACGGGTGACATCGAGGTCGGCGGCATCGTTTCGGGCGCTGAGGTCGAGGGAAACAATATCCTCATCAAGGGCGGCATTCAGGGCATGAACCGTGGCTTCGTCAAGGCGAAGGGGATGCTCATGGCATTCTTTGCGGAAAATGCAGAGATCGAAGCGGGACATAATGTCACGATTGCCGACGTTGTACTGAATTCACAGGTGCGCGCAGGCAAAAAGGTCACGGTGCTCGGCAAGCGCGGGCAGATTATGGGCGGCTCTACGTTCGCTGGGGAAGAAATCGAGGCGACGCAGATCGGCAATCCCGCGAATGTCGCGACGAAACTTGAGGTTGGCGTCAACCCGATGGTACAGCGGCAGTACAAGGCGGTGTGCCAGGAGTACGGTGATACGAAGAAGAAGCTCGATGAGATCAAGAAGACTCTCGCTACGCTCGGTAAGGTTGACATCAGCAAACTGCCGCCCGAGAGACAGGAAATGGTCGCGCAATTGGGGAAGGTGCGCTTTCAAGTGGAAGGACAGTTGGAGCGTCTTCTGGAGGAGATGGACGGACTTGAGGAGAAAATCCAGAGCATGAAGCGCGGCCGCATTCGTGCCGCCGATACGATATATCCGGGTGTGAAGCTCAAGATCAATAATGTCATCAAGAATATTCATTCGGAGGAAAAACGCTGCACGTTGAGCGTGGAAGGTGATCAGATCCGCACCGGCGCTTATTGATTTTGACGACGTTTTTGCAGATTGTGTCCCTTTGATTGCGCTCGGAAAGGATGGTGGGATGCATGGATGTAACCCCGATGAGCTTGCAGGCAATCGTGCCACGCACTTCCGAAGCCACGCAGGTACAGCATAACATGAATCAGCAGTCGGCTGTGCAGCAGGATTTTCAGGCCGTGCGTGACAAGCAGGAAACAGCGTTGAAACAGACGCAGGTCAGGAAGAAGGATCAGGCAGAAGAAGAACGCATCAAGGACGATCCCGATCGCCGCAAAAAGCAGGGGCGCGGCAGGCGAGGCTCTGGTGGAGGCAGGCATGCCGATCAGGAAGAGGAAGCGCCGACGGAGAGGTTCGCCGTCGATGTGTTCCGCGGACGCAATATTGATATATCTACGTAGGGAATGAAACGGGGCTGTCATAAGTCGTAGTCGACTCATGTGACAGCCCTATTTTAAAGAGAGATCTGAATTTGTCAGCGATTCATGGAGATAAGGGGAGCTGCGAGAAGTGATCACGGAAATTCTGGGTGCATTGATTGTCTTGGGGGCGGTGCTCGTCCTCATCATGCGGCGCCTTTTGAGCAAGGGAAAGGCCAAAGAGAAAGAATCGGTTGAAGTTTCCGCGAGCCGTCTGCGCTATGAGATCGAGCGCTCAGGTGACGCCGTCATCGGCAGGATGCAGATCCATGTCGAACGATTGGAGCGCATTTTGGCGGAGGCGAACGCGCAGAAGGCAGCCTTGGATGAGCGTCTCGCTGCTCTCGCGCAGTGGGAGAAGGTCTACGGTGCACGGCTCGGCGCTTTGCCGCAGCAGATGGAGTTCGCGTCTTCTGCGCCCCGCACGGCGACGCAGGCGCATCCGGCTGCTTCTCACGTCACTGTGGCGCCTGCTGTTTCCGCTCCTTCTGCCGTTGAACTTGCCGCATCGTCCGCTGCAGCCGTTGCGCCTGCTGTGGCCTCCGCCGTCGGTGCAGGAGAGCCGGCTTCGAGCTTTCAGGCAGCCCTGATGAAGCAGATGGCCGGAAGCCCGATTGGCAGTGCGGTGGATTTGCAACTGCCGCCTGAGGAAATGGAGACGGACGCGGCGGCGAACGTCACGCATGGCGTCCAGGCGGCGCAGGAGAATATGCGTCGGGAGATTCCCGTCCAAGAGGACGCCGCATCCCTTGCGTTGTCGGCGGCGCAGACGCCCGATGAGACACAGGACGATGAGGTGTATGAGTACGAGGAGTACGAGGAAGACGAGTCGGAGGAAGAAGACGAAGAGACAGTGATGGAAGAAGAGGCGGACGAATACGAAGAGGACGAACCGGCGGACGAGGAAGAGCCGCCGGAATTTGCGGGCGGGGATTTGACCGCTGTGCGGGAAGGGAACGAGGCGGACGATGCGAAAAGTCCGTCGTCTGATGCGCCTCCGAGCCGTCAGCAAGAGCAGATCCGTGCTTTTCTACGCCAAGGAATGAGTGCGGAGGAAATTTCTCAGCGTCTAGGGCTCGGACTCGGCGCCATCGAACTCGTTCGCAACATGGAAAAGCGTGCGCATGAAGAGTAAACTACACGCACAAACGTCCACCTTGTGGACATTGTGCGCCGCCCTTAATGAAAGTTACCCAATCAGTCTGCGCCCTTCGGGCTTGACTTCTTGGACTTTCATAGTAAACAAAAGGGCTTGGCAAAATGCCAAGCCCGCAATATTCATGGTGCGACAGGAGGGATTCGAACCCCCGACCCACGGCTTAGAAGGCCGTTGCTCTATCCGACTGAGCTACTGACGCGGTGGTCGGAGCAGCAGGATTTGAACCTGCGACCCCCTGGTCCCAAGCCAGGTGCTCTACCAAACTGAGCCATGCCCCGAAAACATCAATGAAAAGTGTATCACGCGTAATGTGGAAATTATAAAGGATATGGCGCATTTTGTCAAGATACGGAATTGCTTGACATAAGAATTACTTAATGGTATGCTTTGCCGTGGAATTCCAAGATGTCAAGCCAGAAGGATGCAGACCGATTGTCTAGATTTCTGTAAATGTGCCGCGCAATGTCCATGAAGTGGACGTTTCTGCGTGTAGCTTGTGAGGTTTTCCCTAAAAATTTTATAAGGTTTGGATCAGGTGTCGCAAGACTTAATAGGGAATCCGGAGAAAGCCGGAGCGGTCCCGCCACTGTAGCAGTGAGCTGCCTGCAAGAAGTCACTGAAGCATATGCTTTGGGAAGGCGCAGGCGAGCGATGAGCTGGAGTCAGGAGAACTGCCTGATCGACAATCGCCGTTTGACCTACGAGTGATGGGGAAGGGGATTTTGCGCGATCATCGATCGTTCCAGCTTCTGCTGGTTTTTTATGATGTTCTATGGTGCGAAAAAGCCTCTTCCTTGACGGGAAGGGGTTTTTTCTTGCAAGGTTGGCACACATAACGCCTGCAAGGCGAATGTTGGTGCGTGCTATTGCAGATGGCGTGATTGTTAGGCTGGATGCATCGTATATGGAAGGAGAAGATCATGATGACAGAAAGAGGGCATACGCCTGCAGTGCATACAGGTTACAAGCTTCACGAGGAAGTAAAGACAGCGGGCACCGCTTTGCGGCGAGCCGCAAGCCTCGGCGTGCTTGTGGCGGACAATGCCGCGTTCTCTGCTGGTGAAGAACGTGATGCCATCCTCGTCATGAGTTTCGGCACGACGTTCAAGGAGACGCGCGAGAAGACGATCGACGCCGTAATGGAGGAGGTGCGGCGCGCGCATCCCGCCGCCAAGGTCATGCTCGCCTTCACGTCGCATATCGTCGTCGAGCGCGTGGAAAAGAACGAGAGCGTTCGCTATCCTACGCCCGAAGAGGCGCTGCAGAAGCTCAAGGAAGAGGGCTGTACGCGTGTCGCTCTCGTCTCGCTCGACATCATCCCGGGCATTGAGTATGCCTACAAGCGGGAAGTCTTCGACGAGTGTAAGCCGTGGTTTCAGCGCATGACGCTCGGTACGCCTCTTGTCTATTGGCAGGGGCAGGAGGAGAAGCGCGATGATGTCGCAGAGGTCATGACGGCTGTTGCGAAGGAGTTGCCGGCGCGTGCAGAAGACGAAGCCGTGCTCCTCATGGCGCACGGCACGCCGCATCCGGCGAATGCCTACTACGCTGTCATGCAGGAGCGCTTGGAAAATCTCGGTGAAGAGCGCGTCTATATCTACACCGTTGAGGGTCGGCCGAATTTGGACGATGTCGTGCCGAAGCTCAAGGAGGCGGGCATAAGGAAGGTCACGCTCGCCCCATTGATGCTCGTGGCAGGCGATCATGCGACAAACGATATGGCGGGCGACGAGCCGGATTCGCACAAATCGCTTTTGGAGCGCGAAGGCTTTCGTGTGCAGACGATTCTCAAGGGCATCGGAGAAAACGCCGCTGTGCGCAAAATTTTTGCGGCACGTGCAGCTGAGGCATATGAAGCGCTGAGAGGGAAAGACTGAGATTTTAAAAGAAAGGTGTCAAGGAAATGGGAATGTTTACGAGACAGAAATTGACGATCGCTGTGCTGTTGGCATTCATGAGTATGGGATTGGCTGGAACCGGTCAAGCGGCAGAAATGGAAAAAGCAGCCTCAGAAGAAAAGGAGACGGTAGCCTCCGAGGAGGCAGTGGAGCATCAGATCGATGAGACCGTGGTAACGGCGGATCGACATAACCGTGGCTTTGCCGCGCGACGCGGCTCCGTCGGTATCCTCGGGCAGCAGGATACGATGAAGACGCCGTTTACGGTGACGAACATCACGGAGGAGACAGTGCGCTCCTTCAGCGACCCGTCTCAACCCTTGGACAGCATCTTGGCGCAGTCGCCGTCAATCCGCCAATCGGGCAGCATCCTGCACAATGACTTCACGTTCCGCGGCTTCCGTGCTAACGGCACGAGCACTTACGTGAATGGCATTCCGGGGATATGGACACAGTTCAATGCGCCGATGCATGTCATCTCGCGCGCCGATGTTGTGGCTGGTCCGAATAGCGGCCTTTCAGGTACGGGCACGCACTATGAATCGAATGCTGCGGGTGGTCTCGTAAATTTCGTGACAAAGCGTGCGGAAGAGAAGGATTTCAATCGCTTTACGGCCACATTCTCGGGAAAGGGCATGTTGGGCGGCTATCTCGATCTCAGCCATCGCTTTGGCAGGAATCGTGATTGGGGCGTGCGCGTCAATATCGAAAAGGTTGATGGAGAGACGGCGGTCGACAATCAGAAGGTCAAGTCGTCAAGCATCTATGTGAATGTTGATCACCGCGACGAGCGCAGCAAGACGAACCTCTTCACGGGCTATCGCAGCAACGAGATCCTCGGGGGGCAGCGCTGGTTCAAACTTGGAGGAGCCGTTACGAAGCTGCCTGCCGTTCCCGATCATTCGCGTGACTATGCCTTCGATGGCATGGACAAGGCATCATATGGCTGGGTGCTCGCGCTGAATCATGAGCAGAAGATGAATAAGGACTGGAAATGGTTTATGAATTTCGGTCTCCTGCACAATAAGCTCAACAAGAATGTCATGTACGAGTACAGCGCCTTGACAATCCTGAATGATAATGGAGATTTCAATATTCGCCAACAGAGTTCGGCGACGCCGCAGAAAGCTTATTACTGGCAGGCAGGCGTTCAAGGTGATGTAAAAGTGGGCGAGACGAGGAATCATCTGACACTCGCCGTTGATCGCGCATGGCGTCAGCGTCATGGGACGAAGAACTTTACCACATATAATCTTGGCACGGGAAACATCTACACGAGAATCTTTAACTATATAGATTCAGCACATCCCGAATACGAAACGTTCTTGTCCAACAAAACGCGCATCGCAGGCATTTCTTTCGTCGATTCGATTGATTACAAGAAGCTCAATGTGCTCTTGGGAATCCATCACCACTCTTCGCATGTTGATTCTTACAGTCAGACGACGGGTCAGGTGTCGTCGAGTGCGAACGACAGTGCCTATTGCCCGACGTATGCCATCATGTATCATCCTGTGGAGAATTTCTCTATCTATGCGAGTCATGCCGAGAATTTTGACGTGGGGACGGTTGTAGCCAGCAAGTATAAGAACAAGGGCGAGATACTTCCTGCGGCAAAGACGAAACAGAACGAGATCGGTTTCAAGTATGTCAACAAGGGTATCTTGACGACGTTGAGCTTCTTCGACATCGAGCAGGCGAACAACATTGATGTGGTGCGCGGCAGCGACATGTACCAACTGCAGGATGGCAGGATCCGCCACAAGGGCGTGGAGCTTTCTGTGAGCGGCAACGTGGCGAAAAAATGGAATTTTGCTGCGGGATTGTCGTATCTCAACGCGAAGTACGATAAGACAAAAGGCGGGCAATATGACGGCGTTATTGAGTCGGGACGCCCGTATTGGTCAGGCTCGCTCCTCGTGCGCTACAATGCGGATGAGAAGTTCGGCGCCTTCGGGCGCATGGTTTACACGGGAAGCGCACCGGTACTTTACGAGAAGTTCTGGGCGCCTTCGTACGCTGTGTTCGATCTCGGCATCGAATACAAGACGAAAATCGATAAGCTTCCGGCACGTTTCGCGCTCACCTGCTACAATCTTTTCGACAAGTCGTACTGGATGATTGCGCGCGGCGACAATCTCTACATGTCGACGCCCCGCACCTTGGCGCTGTCGATGAGCGTAGATTTTTAAGAAAGCGTTGTTTCTAAAGATAAGAGCATAAATGAGGGCGGGAGCTGCGAGGCTTCCGCCTTGATTATAGGAGGAAAGCATGAGGTGGAAGAAAAATGGCGCATGGCTCTTGGCGCTTCTGTTGCTTGGGATGCTGCTTCTGGCAGGCTGTGCCAAGACGGATGCACCGAAAGAGCAGAGTCCGCGCGGAGAGGATGCCATCGTTCTGGCGGCGTATCGACACTTGGCTCCGGGAGAGCATGACGGCTACTATTGCAGTAAGATTCTGGAGGTATGGGAGCCGCTCGTGACAAACGATGAAGAGACGGGCAGACCAGCTCCTTGCCTTGCACAGAGCTGGGAGATGTTCGATGGAGGGCGCAGATGGCGCTTTCATCTGCGCCGCGGCGTGCGCTTCCACGATGGAACGGAATTCACGGCAGATGCCGTGCTCAAGAATATGGAACGACTGGAAAAGGGCGTGAAGCCTTCGGGCTTCTACATGCTGAACATCCGCAATTTTTATCCTCATCTCGTACGGGCATACAAACTCGATGATTATACGGTGGAATTTACCTTTTCCGAGCCGAATGTCAATCAACTCTACAATATGATGAATTTCGGCAGTGCGATGTACGCACCATCGTGCCTGGCTGAAGATGGCAACTTCTCGCGCGAGGCGATCGGCACAGGGCCGTTCAAGATTGCAGAAAACAAGCTGGGCGAGTATGTCATTCTTGTGCGCAATGAAGATTACTATGGGGAAAAAGCCCGTGCGGAGAAAATCATCGTGCGCAATATACCGAGTGCCGACGTGCGTTTTTCTGCGTTGAAGACGGGTGAGATCGCGGGTGTGCTCGATTTGAAGGCGATGCCGCCGTCCTTGGCGGAAGAGCTCAAGAAGGACGGGCGCTTCACGCTTTCAGTCAGCCGCTCTTCCCTAGTTCAGATGCTCCTCGTGAATGGCACGAAACCGCCATTTAACGACGTGAGGATGCGCAGGGCGCTGAGCCTCGCCCTGGATCGCAAGACATTGGTGGATGCACTCTTCCTGGGCTATGCCGTGCCGACGACGAATCTTTTGAGTAACGCCAGCCCCTTTTATCGTGAACTTCCTGTGCCGTACGATCTGGCTGAGGCGAAGCGCCTGGCAGACGAGGTGCTGCAGGGGAAACGCTGCAGCGTGCGCTACTTGCTCAACGGCGCCGATCCGCTGCAGAAGGGAGAAGCGGAACTCATCGCGTATTGGCTTTCTGAGATTGGTCTCGACGTGCATATCGTGCCCATGGAGTATTCGACGATGACGGCGGAACTCAGGCACGGCCGCTATGAGATCGCGCGTTCCCAGCAGGGATTGCCGAATGGCGATCCGCAGTTCATATTCAATGCGTTTTTACTGCCCGACGGTGCGCGCAGCAAGGCAGCATGCCTTGGCTATCGAAGCGAGGAGGTTGAATCGTTGATGGCGCAGCTCAAGACGCTGACCGATGAAGCCGAACGCGCGAGGATATTCCTGCGCCTGCAGGAAATTTCTGCAGAGGATCTGCCCGTCGTGCCGCTCTATTACGACGAGAACATCGTTGCTTGCAATAAGGAAATTACGGGCTACAAGGCTTTGGTCTATGGCATCACGTTATCAAAAGTGGAGAGGAAGTGAGCGAATGGAATCTTTTGTTGTGCGGCGCATATTGTCCGTGCTTCCCGTCTTGCTCGGCATCAGTCTTCTGACTTTCGGACTGAGTTTCCTCGCATCGGGAGATCCAGCTGAGCTTATGCTTGATCAGACGGGCACGTCGGCGGCATCGGCAGAGGAGATTGCGGCGATGCGCGAGAAAATGGGGCTTGACGAAGCGTGGTATGTGCAGTACGGAACGTGGCTGTCCCATATCGTGCAGGGCGATGCCGGCACGGCTTGGCACACGGGAAACAGTGTTTGGCAGGAAATCGAAAGGCGTTTGCCCGTGACGGTGACGCTCGCTCTTTGTGCGCTTGCATGGGCGGGCGCTGGCGGCGTTGCTCTCGGCATCCTCGTCGTGTTTTTTCGTGGAAGCTTGCTGGGTCATGTGTTGTCTGCGTTGATCCATCTTTTGCTTTCGACGCCGAGTTTTTTTCTCGCCATCGCCTTGATCCTAATTGTTGGAGAAACGTGGGGAATTTTGCCGACGAGCGGCATAGAAAAGATCGAGGGATACATTTTGCCGTCGATGGCGCTTTCCCTCGTCACTTTGGCGATGACATCGCAGCTTCTTTCGAGCCGTTTGCACGAGGAACTCGGTGCGCTTTACTGCAAAGTGGCGGCGGCGCGCGGGCTTTCCTCTTGGCGCGTCCTCGTCACTTATGCGCTGCCTAATGCGCTTTTGCCCGTGCTCGCGCTTCTGGGAAATTATTTTGGGGCGGTGCTCGGCGGTTCCGTCATCGTCGAATCCGTTTTTGCTCTGCCGGGGATTGGTTCCTTGGCGATGGAAGCCATACGCTTTCGTGATTATCCGCTTCTGCAAGGCTATGTATTCTTGACGGGGACGATTTTTGTCTTTGTATCGCTGGGCGTCGATCTTCTGGCGTATTATCTTGATCCACGCACGCGGCTTGGGAGGTCGTCATGATGCGCCGCCCCTCGCTTTTGACGCTGATCGCGGCGCTCATCGTACTCTCGGTCGTGCTTTCTGGTATCTTCGCTGCATGGCTCGCGCCGTACAATCCCTTTCAGCCCGATATGGCGCATCGTATGGAATTGCCAAATGCCTTGCATTGGCTCGGAACGGACGCCTTGGGGCGCGATGTGCTGAGCCGACTTCTCTTCGGCAGTCGCTATACGATTCTTCTCGCACTCTTGTCTACTGCAGTGGCGCTTTTGCTTGGGACATTGGCAGGACTCTTGGCGGGATATTATGGAGGCGTTGTCGATGCGTTCCTCACGGCAGCAGCAAATATCTTTCAAGGTATTCCCAGCGCCTGCTTCATGGTCGCTGTAGCGGGCTTTTGGGGGCCAGGCCTGGACGGTCTTCTGGTCGCCCTCGTCGTGACTTCTTGGGCGGGATTTTCCCGCATCGTTCGCTTGGAAGTCCTGCGGTTGCGGCAGATGGCTTTCGTAGAAGGTCTGCGCGTCTTGGAATGCAGCGATGCGCGGATTCTCTTGCTGCATATCGTGCCGAACCTCTTCAGCAGTTTGCTCGTGCTCGCAGCGCTGCGCTTGGGACGAGGTATCCTGGCGATTGCGGGACTAAGCTTTCTCGGTCTCGGCGTGCAGCCGCCTGTTCCCGATTGGAGCGTGATGGTCAGCGATGCGATGCTCTACTATCGAAGTGCTCCACATCTCGTCTTGATTCCCGGCGTGTGTATCCTGCTCTTGGTCGCATCTATCAATATCTTGGCGAGCGAATTGCGCAACCGCTTGGATGTGCGTTGGGATGAGGTGAGAAGATGAAAAAAGAGGGAAAGGGCTTCGAGGTGCAGGAACTCTCCGTGTCCTTTCGCGTGCGCGGAGAAAGGGTTCCTGTGCTGCATGATATGAGCATTCATCTGACACAAGGAGGTGTGATGGGCATCATCGGCGAGAGCGGCAGCGGCAAATCCGTATTCGGCGAGGCACTCTTCGGACTGCTGCCGGAAAGTGCAGAGCTTCGCGGCAAGGTGCGGTTCGATGGAAAAGACGTATTCGCATTGACACAGCGCGAGAAAACATCTTTGTGGGGCCGTGTCTGGGGGCTGGTGCCGCAGCTGCCGCAAGAGGCGCTGTCGCCCTTGCGGACAATCGACGGACATCTGAGAGATGTGCGCCGTGGAGCGGGCATGAAGCCTCTTACCCAAGAGAAAGCGGCAGAACTTCTTCGTTCCTTTGAATTGGCGGAGCCGGAGCGCGTGCTCCGGTCGTATCCGCATGAACTTTCGGGCGGCATGCTGCAGCGCGTCCTCTGCGCCATGGCAGCGGCTTGCCGTCCCGCATGGATTTTGGCAGATGAGCCGACGAAAGGCCTCGATGAAGACGCACGCGATGCCGTTGGTAGAAGTCTCGCACGTATGGCGGAGCGGACGCGCTGCACGCTTCTCGTCATTACGCATGATATTGTTTTGGCACACAGTATATGCGATCGTCTCATTGTCATGTACGAGGGGGAGATCGTGGAATTTCTTGCTGTTGCGCCGGAGCTTGCGGCGCATCATCCGTATACGCAGGCGCTGCTGCGGGCTTTGCCGGAAAATGGCTTTGAAGCTCTGCCGCTGCAGGCGGAAACATCGGATGATGACGGCTCAGGTTGTCGATTCGCTCAGCGCTGTGCGCATGCAGATGCTCGCTGTCGCAGGGAGCGTCCATCCCTTTATGCGGCAGGTTCAGGGAAGGTGAGGTGTTTTCTCTATGCTGGAAGCGCATCGGCTGACGAAGCATTATAAGGATCGGGCGAAGGGCGGGCGCTTTTGTGTTCTGCACGAAGCTTCCTTGACGCTACATGAAGGTGAGGCAGTCGGCCTTATGGGCAAGAGCGGCTCGGGAAAGAGTACGCTCGTGCGTCTGCTGCTTGGATTGGAGATTCCCGATGGCGGTGAGGTGCGATGGCGAGGGAAGGATGTTTTTTCTCTGGCACGAAATGAGCTGCGCGATTTTCGGCGCTCGGTGCAGTTCATATCGCAGACGCCGGATACGTTCTTCGATCCGCGATACACGTTGGAAAGGAGCTTGCGCGAGGCGCTGCAGGTGCAGGATGTGGCGCCTCGCGCGATATGGAGGGAGTGTATAGCAGAGCAGCTGGCGCGCGTAGGCTTGAACGAAAAGCTCTTGCGGCGCTATCCACACGAACTTTCCGGCGGGGAGATGCAGCGCTTTAGCATCAGCAGAGCGCTCTTGCTGAAGCCGTCCCTTCTGATTCTCGATGAGCCGACTTCGATGCTCGATATTTCCGTGCAGGCGCAGATCTTGCATCTCTTACGCGATTTGCGAGAAAAACAGAGAATTGCCTGTCTGCTTGTTTCTCATGATGTGGCTGTGGTACAATGGTTCTGTCAGCGTTCGCTATATTTGGAAAACGGTGTTTTGTATGAGTCATGAAAATGCGGCAAGGAGGTTTCGCCATGCTGTCTGCCTCTTTACCGGTGCTGTCGCGCCGCGGGTTTTTGAAAGTATCGCTGCGGACGCTGTTCTCGCTGGGAATCGGCAGTCTGTTCCCCGCGCGCTGGCGCAAGGCTTTTGCAGCTGAAGGATTGGAAGCGTTCTTCGTGCGGCAGATCATCACCGAGGACAGCCGAACCTCGCGCATGATTGCCTGGGAGTCCACGGTGAGTGAGGCGCAGGCTGTCGTCGATCTGCGGCTTGCGGGCGCAGAAGGGTGTTCTTCCTTCGCTGCGAGCGAGAAACTTCTCGATGACGGCGGCGAGCAGCTGTTTTCGCATGAGGCGCTTCTGACAGGACTTTCGCCGGGTGCTTCATACGAATACCGCCTGCGCACGGGCGATACATCGTCGCCTTGGTTTTCGCTGCGGACGGCGGGGGACGGCTCCTTCAAGGCGCTGATCTTTCCCGATTCGCAGTGCTCGGACGGCTATCGCACATGGAAGAAGGCGGCGGAAAGTGCGGCGGTGCAGCACCCGGACGCCGACTTCTTCATCATGATGGGTGACCTCGTCGACAACGGGGAGGCTGCCTACCAGTGGCGACAGTGGTTCGAGGGGGCGGCGAGAATCATCAGCCGCCTGCCGTGTGCTCCGCTGATGGGCAATCATGAAGCGTATGATCTCGACTGGCAGTGCCGCCTGCCCTTGGCTTGGCTCGGCTACTTTCCTGTACCGGGCAACGGCAGTCTGCGCTTCTCGCATTGGTACTATTCCTTCGATTACGGGCCGTGTCACTTCGCCGCGCTCAACACGCAGTGGGAGGAAGTAGAGGCATTGCGTGCGGGACTCCTGAAGGAGCAGATGGCCTGGCTGCGTCGCGACATGGCGGCGAGCCGCAAGAGGTGGAAGATCGTCTTGATGCATAAGGACGTCATCGAGTACGACTACCCCGATTTGAGCGATCCCGTCACGGGAGACATCAGTGCGACGGGGCGTCTTCTCATGCCGCTCTTCGATGAACTGCGTCCCGATGTCGTTTTGACGGCGCATCAGCATACGTATCGGCGGCTAGGGTCTATCGTGAATTTTGCGCCGAGCAAGGAAGGGCCTTTCTATATCGATACGGGAAACTGCGGCAATTGCTACTACGATGTGTCTGTGAATGCGCGTTTTGACAAGAAGGTGCTCGCCCAGCCTGAGCGCGGCAATTATATGACATTGGAGGCGTCGGCAGAGCGTCTGCACTTTTCGTGCTTTCTGCCCGACGGAAGCCTTGTCGATGAAGTGAGTTTGCGGAAGTGATGACAGGAAGAAGAGGAGATATGACGACAGAATGCTTTGCACCCGAAGAAGTGCTCGCACTGGAGGAAAAGATCTATTTTTTGCAGGAGGGCGGAAAGAAGACGCGTATAGGAATTCTCAAGGAGATGACGGCAGACCGTCTCATCGTTGAAATGCGCATGACGGATGCCGAGTATGCGCACGGCCCTGAGTCTGGTGCACGTTTTCACTGTGCCATGCCGAGTGAGAAATGCACCTATCGCTTTTCTTCGGTGTTTTGCGCGAGCAGCCCCCTGCCTGATCATATCTGGTACATGGAACTTCCGGCGGAGGTCGAGCGCCAGCAGAAGCGCGATTTCGTGCGCGTGCCCGTGCCGCTTCCCATGCAGGTGACCTTGCCGAATCTCTACGGCGGCAAGAACAAGGCGAAGGACACGACGCTCGTCGACATCAGCGGCAACGGCGTGTCCTTCGTGTGGAAAGAGCCGTTGGAGGACGGTATGGAAATCGAGATCGCCATACCCGATCTGCCCGCCGTCGGCGAGCTGAAGACGACGGCCGTCGTCATGCGCTCGCTCGACCGCACGGCGCTTGCGACGCCTGTTTATCACATCGGAGCACACTTCGCGGCATATCTTGACAAGAGGCAGCAGAACCAGCTCGTTCGATGTATCTTCCTGCTGCAGCGCAAGTATTTGGAACGCGGGCTTGGCATTTGAGCGCGGAACAAGATTGCGACGAAATACGCCCCCGAGAGCCGAGGATGGCTTTCGGGGGCGTATTTCGTGTCTGCGGTTTCGTGCAGGATGGCATTTGCTTTTTCAAGCGAGAAACGCCGTGAGAAGTCGCTCAAGCGATTCTTGGTCGGCGGCACCCATCGTCTCGCGCGCCGAGTGCATGGCGAGAATGGGCGATCCGATGTCCATCGTGCGCACGGGGACGAAGGAGGAGGCGATGGCGCCGAGCGTCGAGCCGCCGCGGCTGTCGGCGCGGTTCACGAACCTCTGCCAGGGGATCTCATGCTCTTCGGCAAGCGCGCGCACGATGGCGGAGGCTTCGGCATCTCCCGCGTAGCTCTGCGACGCCGCCTGCTTGAGGACGACGCCTGCTGCGAGCGCGGGATGCACGACGGGATCGCTTTTCGCCGCGTGCGAAGGATGGACGGCGTGCGCCACGTCGACGGAGAGCAAAAAGCCGTCGGCGAGCGCACGGCAGACGGCGTCGCTTTCGCCCGAAAGCTCTTGATAGATGCGGCGCAGCACATCGCCGAGCACGGCGGAGCCGGCGCCCTGCTTCGTGCGGCTGCCGACCTCCTCGTTGTCGAAGAGCGCGATGAGGCGAATGCCCTGTGTGGGATGCGCTTCTTCGATGCCCTTGAGGCAGGCGAGCACGGAGGTGAGGTTGTCGAGCCTCGGCGAGGAGATGAATTCGTCGTGAAGTCCAAAGGTGCAGCCCGCCTCGCAAGGGTAAGCGCCGAGATCGTAGGAGAGGATGGCGTCCCGCTCGGTTTCGCAGGCTTCGGCGAGCCAGGCGAGGAAGAAGTCCTCTTCTGCGTCCTTACCGAGGAGAGCGGCGAGCGGCAGCATGTCTTTTTGCGCGTTCAGGGCACCGTCCTTGTTGACGTCACGATCCATGTGGATGGCGAGGCTCGGGATCGTCATGAGCGGCTTTTGAAAGTCGACGAGCCGCACCTCGGGATGAAAGGCGTCTTTGCCGCGCAGCACGATTTTGCCCGCGAGCGAGAGCGGTCGGTCGAGCCATGTGCGCAGGATGAGTCCGCCGTACGTTTCGACGTTGAGCGTGCCGCAGCCGTCGCGTGTCATGCCTGCCTCGGGCTTCAGGCGAAAGCATGGGAAGTCCGTGTGCGCCGCTGCCATAAGAAGAGGCGTGCCGTGGCTCTTGAGCGGCTTCTCGCCGACGACGAAGGCGAGGAGCGTCGAGCCGTAGACGCGCAGGAAGTAGCGTCCGCCGGCGGCAAGACGCCACGAGTCCGCAGGCTTGAGTTCTTGAAAGCCCGCACGAAGAAGTCTCTTGGCGCTCTCCTCTACGACATGAAAAGGGGAGGTCGAGCATTGGATGAAATCGAGCAGTTCTTCCGCCGCTGCGGGTATGGCTGTATTTGTCATGAGAGATTCCTCCGTGTATGTCCTCAAAGCTTACGAATTCCCGGCAGGATGAGTGCCGCACTGACGATCAGCCCGATGAAGAGCGGATGGATGGCGCTTTCAAAGGCGGCTGCCGCCGTAGCGGCTGCCGTAGAAAGCAGCATAGAGGCGATGGCCCAGCGCGGGGAAAGCCGCTCAGGAAAGAAAATCGCCAGTGTCAGCGGCAGGAAGATGCCGCCGCCGCGAAGCGCCATCGACAGGTAGTTCCAGACGAGCACCTCGCTGTCAATGAAGCAGATGGCGAAGAGGGCGGCAAGCGCCATGACGAGGAGCACCATGAGACGGTTTAAGAGGAGAAGCCGGCCTTCGCTCTTCACGGCGAGGAGCGGTGCGAATACGTCGTGCGAGAGCATTGTGCCGATGCCGAGTGAGAGTCCGCCGATGCTGCCGACGAGGGAAAGCACGATACCGCCCATGGCGATGCTGCCGATGAGTGTTCCCGCGTGCGTAAAAAGGTAGGTGGGCAGTGCGAGGATGGGTGCGATGTCGGGCGCGGCCGCGTGCATGTAGATGCCGATGATCGAGCTCGGCAGCCCGACGGGGATGACAATAAGCGCGGCGGTGAATGCACCGACGGTTGCCGTGCGTGGGTTGGCGGCGGAGAAGATGGCCTGGATGTAGGACTGCGTGGAGATGATGCCGACGATGAGCGAGAGGAGTCCGGCGGCGATGCTCTGGGCGCCGGCATGTCCGAGGCTCCATGTGCCGGACGCGAGTGGCGCCGCCGCTGTGAGCGCGGGAAGACCGTGCCAGGCGGTGACGCCTGCGAGACAAAGGCTCAGCCATAGGACAATCATCTTCAAGATGCCGCCGACGCCGGCGCTCTTCATGCCGCCGAAGAAGACGTAGCAGGCAACGAGGGCAATGAGGGCGAAGGCCGCCGTGCCGTAGCCGACACCGAAGAGCGTGGAGATGAGATGAAGCCCCGGCAGCATGCTTGCAACGGCGCTGAAGAAGATGCCGACGGAGGAGACGAGGCTCGAAAAGACACTCGCACTCTTGCCGTAGCGGATGCCGAGGAACTCGGGGATCGTTTCGAGCGAAGTGCGCCGCAAGGGTCTCGCATAGAAAAGCCCCATGACGACGAGAGCGATTCCTGTGCCGAGCGTGAACCACCACGCGGAAAGCCCGAGCGAGTAGGCGAGCTGCGCCGTGCCGACGGTCGCGCCGCCGCCGACGCAGGTGCCGGCGATCGTGCCTGCGACGAGCGGCGCACCGGCACTGCGCCCATTGAGGCTGAAGCCTTCCGCCGAGCGGATGGAGCGGGCGGCATAGAGACCGCTCGCGAGGACGAGTGCGATGGTCGCGAGCATGAGTGCAAGCTGTGTTGTAGAAATTGCCATAGAAAGCGAGCCTCCCAGAACGATTTTTGTCGGAAGATTTTCCTTTCTGCCATTATACGCCTACGAAAGTCGACAGGCAAATGATTCTTCCGTTGGCTTGTACTGGGCATTTTCTCCTGTGATTTTAAGGATTTTCGGCAGGTTTTTGTGTTTCTTCATGGAATAGATATAGGGAGAAGGTTCGTGAGAAAGGATGTGATCGTATGGAATTTGTCGGCGGGACTCCCGCCCTGCAGGTGCTCCTCGTCGCCGTGATCTTTCTTTCTGTGCTCATGGAGGTCAAGACGGGCGGCACGGGATTCGGCGTCTTGCTCGGACTCATTGCGGCAGGCGTCTTCTTCAGCAGTCAGTATGTGAAGGGACTCGTGAGTCTCTACGAGGTCGCCGTCTTTCTCGTGGGCATCCTTTTGATCGTAGCCGAGGTGCTCCTGCCTGCTACGGGCGTCTTGGGTGCTCTCGGCGTCGCGGCGATGCTTTACAGCGTCGTTCTCGCGCTTGGCGGCGACGTCAATGCCGTCTACGCGCTTTTTGCCGCATTCGCGCTCGCGCTTCTTCTCTTCGCACTCATCGCGCGCTTTCTGCCCGAGAGCCGCCTTTGGAAGAGGGTCGTGCTGCACGACGCTTCGACGAGTGCAAAGGGCTATGTGAGCGCTGAGGAGCGCACGGATCTCATCGGACGTGAAGCTCTTGTTCTGACCGACGTGCGTCCTGCCGGTTCGATCCTCGTCGACGGTGTGCCCGTCGATGTCGTTTCCGAGGGCGCCTACATCGAGAAGGGCGAGCGCGTCTGTGTGACGGAGGTGCACGGCAGCCGCATCGTCGTGCGCCGCGTCAGGAAAAAGGATTGATTGGAGGGTTCTTTATGGAAAGCGTCATAGCATTGGCATTTCTCTTCGTCGTTGCTGTCCTCGTCGTCATGGTGTTCCTGCACTTCGTGCCCATTGGGCTTTGGATTTCGGCGATTGCGGCGAACGTTCCCGTGAACATCATCACGCTCATCGGCATGCGCATGCGCCGTGTGCCGCCCGGCAAGATCGTCATGCCGCTCATCAAGGCGAACAAGGCGGGGCTTGACGTGCAGGTCAACCAGCTCGAAGCACACTACCTTGCGGGCGGTAACGTCGACAAGGTCGTCGACGCCCTGATTGCCGCACACCGCGCGCAGATTCCCTTGCCGTTTGAACGCTCGGCTGCCATCGACCTTGCGGGACGCGACGTGCTCGACGCCGTGCAGATGAGCGTCAATCCCAAGGTCATTGAGACGCCGATCGTCTCCGCCGTCGCCATGAATGGCATCGAGCTGAAAATCAAGGCGCGCGTGACCGTGCGCGCCAACATTGACCGCCTCGTCGGCGGCGCGGGCGAGCCGACAATCATCGCACGCGTCGGCGAGGGCATCGTCACGACGGTCGGCTCTTCGGCGAGCCACGGCGAAGTGCTCGCGAACCCCGACGTCATCTCGAAGACTGTGCTCGGCAAGGGACTTGACGCAGGGACGGCGTTTGAAATTCTCTCCATCGACATCGCAGATGTTGACGTTGGGCGCAACATCGGCGCGGAATTGCAGACTGATCAGGCTGAGGCTGACAAGCGCATCGCGCAGGCGAAGGCCGAGGAGCGCCGCGCCATGGCGGTCGCCAAGGAGCAGGAGATGAAGGCCTACACGCAGGAGATGGAAGCGAAGGTCGTCGAGGCGCAGGCGGAAGTGCCGCACGCGATGGCGGAAGCCTTGAAGAGCGGCAACCTCGGCGTCATGGACTACTACAACCTGCGCAACGTGCAGGCGGACACCGACATGCGCACGGCGATCAGCGAGGCGGGCGCGAATCCGCCGCATACGACGAAGTAAGATGGAAGAGGGAAGGAGGCAGTCGGCATGAGCGTCACGGGCATCGTCCTCTTCGTCATATTCCTCCTCGTAAAAAGTCTGTTGGACAAGAAGAAAAAAGAGGCGCGTCGGCAGAAAGCGCCGGAATCCTCGGCATCTCTGGACGAAATGGGAGGAACGGCTGAAACGACGCAGGTCATGGCCGAGAATCCCACAGAAGTACGGGATTTGCTGCGCCGCTTCTTGGACGAGCGGGCGGCAGCGGTTGAGACGAGAGATGTACCGAGCGAGGCGCTCTCCGAAATCGAGCCTCCTTCTGCTGCCCGCTCGCCCGCTTCTCAGCGCCATGCGGAAAACAGGGGGAAAAAGCTGCAGAATTCGCCGGAAGAGGCGGCGAGTCCCCGTGCCCTCGCACTCGATCTTGCGCCCGCCGGCCTGCTGCAGGCGGTCGTGCTCGCCGAGATCATCGGACGTCCCAAGGCGCAGCGCAGGCGAAGTCCGTATTTCCGTCCGTAAGAGGAGAGAAGAATCCCCGACACTCCGCAGCAGCGGCAGGCGGCGGGGATTTGCAATATGTAGGAAACAGGAAGAAGCATCCAGGAAAGTGCGGGACGTAACCGCGCTTTTCAAGGGAGGGTGAATCGTATGGCAAGAGAAAAGATCGGTTTTATCGGTACGGGCGTCATGGGAAGCAGTATGGCGAGAAATCTCATGAAGGCCGGCTATCCCGTCAGCGTTTACACGCGCACGAAGGAAAAGGCGGAAAAACTCATTGAGGAAGGGGCGGCTTGGGCGGCCTCGCCGAAAGAATTGGCGAAGGAGGCGGACATCGTCATCTCCATCGTCGGCTATCCGAAGGATGTCGAGGAGATCTACCTGGGCGCTGAAGGCGTCCTCGCAGCGAAGGAGGGCGGCATTGTCATCGACATGACGACGTCGAGTCCTGCGCTCGCCAAGAAGATTTTCGCTGCGGCGAAGGAAAAGGGCGTCGCAGCGCTCGATGCGCCCGTCTCGGGCGGCGACATCGGCGCGAGGGATGCGACGCTCGCCATCATGGTCGGCGGTGAGCGAGAAGCATTCGAGCGGTGCAAAGACCTCTTCGCCGTCCTAGGAAAGACCGCGCGTTATTTCGGTGTGGCGGGCAGCGGGCAGTTCGTCAAGATGAGCAACCAGATCGCCATTGCCTCGAACATGCTCGGCGTCGCCGAGGCCATGGCGTATGCGAAGAAGAGCGGCTTGGACGCTCAGGCGGTGCAGCAGACGATTGCAGGCGGCGCGGCAGGCTCGTGGTCGCTGACGAACCTTGCGCCGAAAATGCTCGCGGACGACTGGTCGCCAGGCTTCTTCATCAAGCACTTCCTCAAGGACATGCGCATCGCCGTCGAATCGGCTGAGGAGATGGGACTTGACCTTCCGGGGCTCAAACTCGCCAAGAAGCTCTACGAGGAGCTTTCTGCGCGAGGCATGGAAGACTGCGGCACGCAGGCGATCTTTTGCTGGTACGAAGGCGAATGAAGGGGCTTTTTTGAGGGCGACTCACTTCCTGCCGAAGGCGAAGAGCTTTACGGCAAGGAAGGTGATGGGCACGCCGAGGATGGCGGCTAATATGAAAGCCGCGAGACTGGGAAAGCCGAGCTGGTTGTAGAAGAGGAAGACGATGACGTTCTGAATCACATAGTTCGGAATATAGGAGATCGCGAACTTCACACACTTTTCGAGCGTCATTGGTTCGTGGAAGATCAAGCGGCTGTTAAGCGCGTAGGCGATGATGTTTGCGAGGATGTAGCCGATGTTGAACGCGAGATTCGTATCGACGAGAAGCTCGAAAATTTTGGCGAGCAGGCTGCCGTTGAACGTGTTAAGGCAGCCGACGGCGAGAAACAATAGGAACTCGCGTGTGAAGAAGTGACGGCGCATCGTTTTGGAAAATGCGGACATGAAAATCCTCCCCTTGCTTGTTTGTTGTCAGTATAGCATAAGAAGGGCAGGAGAGGAAAGGAAATGCGCCGCAGGATATGATGAAAGAAGAGGAGCGGATCATGAAGGGAACCGTTGTAGCGACGTGGATGGATACGGCGCAGAAGCTTTGGGACGGGACGGCCGTCCAAGAATCATGCCGGGAGGCGGGATGGGCGCCAGGCCGCATCTTCACCCCGTTGGAAGATGTGCCGGACAGTGAGATCCGCACCTTTGTCGATGCTCTGGCAAGGCATACGGGGCAGACGTCGGATGACGTTTGGTACGAAGTGGGGCGCGACAACATCCTGACCTTTGCCGCTGTATATCCGTCCTTTTTTGAAGGCAAGAACATCTATACGTTCCTCGCTTCCATCTACAATGTGCATGTGGAAATCGTCAAGAAGATTCCGGGCGCGAATCCGCCGCTCTTGAAGGTGACGCCGCTGTCCGAGCACGAGGCGGAGCTTCTTTACAAGTCGAAGCGCAGCCTCATTCCGTACTTCCGCGGCCTGTTGAAGGGCGCGATCGACTACTTCAAGGAGCCGGTCGAGGTCAATGTCGTGGAGGAAGGGAACGGCGTCGTGCGCCTGCGGCTGCGCTTCAAGGAGCGCATATTGGAAAAGCGGAGATTTTCGTTCAGCTGTGCGCTTGGCCTGTTTTCTCGCTCGTTGCCCGTCAAGTTCGCCGTCATGTCCTTCGCCGCCTCGCTCGTGCTCAGCGTGCTCTTTTGGCTTTTCGGCACATCTTCTGTCGTATTCGCCTTTCCCCTTCTCATGGGCATCGTGGGCGGCGCCGGTGCATTCTTGCTGCTCGCACCGCTGCGCCTTTTGCGCCGCGAGCTTGCGGACATCGCCGAGCATCGCTTCTCCGCTGATCTCGTGCTGACCTCGCGTGATGAATTTGAGGAGCTGGGGGCGCTGATCGATGCCTACAAGAAGTCGGTGCGTGCAGACTTCACCGGATTTCGCGGCATGGGGGATGAACTCATCGCCTATGGCGGCAAGTTCAATGAACTGGCGAGCAACATGAGTCATGCCTCCGCCCACATCGCGGAGGTCGTCGACAGCGTGTCGGAAGCGACGACAGAGAGCGCTTCTTCGACGGGGCAGGTTGCCGAGGTTTTGAACCGAAACGTCGAGGCGCTGCAGCAGGTCGTCTCCTCGCAGGAGAAGAACAATCGGAGCCTTGCGGAAGCCGTGGAAAATGTGGCGCGCGGCTTCGACGGCGTGCGCGCCTCCAGCGATGCGCTGGGCAGGAGCATGGAAAACTTCGCCGCCGTGCGCAACGCCGCCGACTCCTTGAAGAGCGAGACGGAGAAGATCATCTCCATCGCCAACATGGTGACGGAAATCGCCTCGCAGACGAATCTTCTCGCCCTCAACGCTTCGGTCGAGGCGGCGCGCGCTGGTGAGCAGGGCAGGGGCTTTGCCGTCGTCGCGCAGGAGATCGGCAAGCTCGCCGCCGAATCGCGCGATCAGGCGGACACGATCACATCCGACGTGCGCAACATCACGCGCATCATCAATGACGTCGTCGCGAGCATCGACACGGAATACCATGCGCTCGGCAAGGAGAGCGGCGAACTCGTACAGGTTGTCGAGAGCAACAACGCTTTCGTCGCGAACATCCGTGAGGTGTCGGCGAGCATCGGCGGCATCATAGAGCGTCTCAACGACGAGATGAGACGCATGAATGACGCCATCGGGCAGGTGAAAAACGTCGCAGGACTTTCTGAGGAGAATTCCGCTGCAGCAAAGTCCGTCAACGAGACGGTGAGCGACCATCACGGGAAATTGCAGGACATGATGGAAAAGATCCAGGATTTCCAAAAGATCGCCGTGTCGTTCACGGACGACATCAAGAATTTCAAAATATGATTTTCAAAACGCTTGCTTTGTCTGACCGTGCATAGTATCATAGGAGCGTAGCGGGGCGCTGCCCCGAAAATTTCATTCTGACAAGGAGGAATTTCTTATGAAAACTTGGACTTGCACGGTCTGCGGCTGGGTGTACGATGAGGCGAAGGGCGATCCCGACTATGATCTCGCTCCGGGCGTGAAGTTTGAAGATCTGCCGGAGGACTTCGTCTGTCCCTTGTGCGGTGTGGGCAAGGATATGTTTGAAGAGCAAGCATAGCCTTTGCGCATACTGATAAATGGGAGTAATGATTTCATCAAAATTTGCATGAAACAAATTGATTATTTCTGTAAATTTTGGTATAATCAAAGGCGATGAACTTGGGTTTTACTTATTATCCAAGCACTGGAGATGCGTCCCGGCAAGTGGGGGATGCCTCGCCGAATTTCAAAGGAGGCAGATTTTACATGAAAGTAACAGTTGTTGGTGCAGGTAATGTCGGAGCTACCGTTGCGAACGTTCTTGCGACGAAGGCGTTCTGCAGCGAGGTTGTCCTCGTTGACATCAAGGAAGGCGTGCCTGAAGGCAAGGCCATCGACATCATGCAGACGGCTCACATGCTGAACTTTGACACGACGGTGAAGGGCGTCACGGCTCTGCCGGACGATCCGAACGGCTATGCTCCTACGGCGGGCTCCGAGGTCGTCGTCATCACGTCCGGCATGCCGCGCAAGCCAGGCATGAGCCGCGAGGATCTGATCGGCGTCAACGCAAAGATCGTCAAGAGCGTTGTTGATCAGGCTTTGAAGTTCTCCCCCGATGCGTACTTCATCATCATCTCCAACCCGATGGACGCCATGACGTACTTGGCGCTGAAGGATTCCGGCCTGCCGCGCAACCGCATCCTCGGTCAGGGCGGTATGCTTGACAGCAGCCGTTTCCGCTATTACCTCTCCGTTGCATTGACGGAAGCCGGCTATCCTGCGACGCCGACGGACATCGACGGCATGGTGCTGGGCGGCCACAGCGACAAGACGATGGTTCCGCTCGTAAGCCATGCTACGCTGCGCGGCGTTCCCGTGACGCAGCTCCTCTCGAAGGAAGCTCTGACGGACGTCGTCGAGAAGACGAAGGTCGGCGGCGCAACGCTCACGAAGCTCCTCGGCACGTCCGCATGGATGGCTCCGGGCGCTGCGGCGGCGATGATGGTCGAGGCGATTGCTCTCGATGCGAAGAAGCTCATTCCGTGCTGCGTCGGCTTGGACGGCGAGTACGGCGAGAAGGATCTCGCGATCGGCGTGCCCGTCATCCTCGGCAAGGGCGGCTGCGAGAAGATCATCGAGGTCAAGTTCTCCGACGAGGAGAAGGCAAAGTTCGAGGAGAGCGTCGCTGCTGCACGCAACACGAACTCGAAGCTCGGCGATGCGCTGAAGTAATCTCTCATACGTCAAAAAGCTCCTGCATCTTGCGGGAGCTTTTTCTTTGGGAAAATGGCTTTTTTGACGATATAATGTCATAAGAGTGGAAAAAGGGGAGTGGATGTATGAAGGCTTTGGCAGGGAGATTTGCCGCCATCACGCTGGCGGCTGTCGTCCTTTGCGTTGGCGGCTATTGGTTCTTCTTTGCGGGCGGCAGTGCAAGGCTTCTTGCAGGCAGTTCGCAGCAAGCGGCGAGCACATCGTCTCAGGAGAAGGCGCAGGAAGGGAAGGCGGCGAAGGGGGGCGAAGCGGCCGCTGTGGACGCCAAGGACGTGAAGGAAGCGCAGGAAAAGGCGAAGGAAGAAGCGGACAAGGAAAAGGAAAAGAAGGAAGGCAAGAGTCCGTATTCGCTGCAGGTTATGATCTTGGAGGTGAAGCGCGTCGAATCAATCGAGGGCGCGAAGGCGGATGGGCCGTTCCTCATCGTCAAGGCCTCGATCGCGAATGCCGACAAGCAGCCCGTGAGCGTCGTGCCGCAGGGCATATCGCTCACGGACAGCGATCAGGAGCGTCACAGCGTATCGAAGGACGGCATGGCAGCTCTTGCTGCACGACAGACGCCCGTGTTCAACGCTGTCGACATCCCACCGGGTGCAGCGGCGACGGCGAGCCTCGTCTTCGAGCTCGACGCGGACGAGCATCCCTCCGTGCTGACGATACAGCCTGCAGGCGGAGGCGACGTGATGAAGTTCCATCTGCCGGAAAGCGTGAAAGGGATATGAAAAAAGGAGCCGACCGGCTCCTTTTTTCATGCACGCAAAGCGAGTGCCGGCGTGCGCAGGTTACAGTCGTTCCGCGAGCGCTGCGGCAACCTTCGTTTGTTCTTCATCGGACAGCGGATGCTCGTCGGGAAAGTTCTTGATATGATCGAGCACCGCATCTTCCGACGTGTAGCAGCCCTCGATCTGTTCTTCGAATTCTGCACGCGTGAAGCAGACGCTGCCGTCGATCCACGGGCGAACGCCGCAGGAGGCGAGGTACGACTGCAGTTCGCGGATGTTGCGCTTCATCTGCTGCAGGGGATTCTTCATCGGCACGCGATACGGCGTGCCCTTGCTGCCGACCTTGTGACGAATCCAGTCGCTGCCTGCCGTCGGCTCGATCTTGCCCGAGCGCGTCTTGACGTCGACGATGAAGACGCCGTTCGTCCCGACGATGACGGCATCGAGGTTCGTGCGCACGCCGATGCTCACGTTCGTGAAGATCTGGAAGGATTCAGGCAGACTCTTGAGAAATTCGACTTTTTCCGAACTTTTCATCGTGGCCGCTTTCGGTCCGCGTGCACTGCTTCCTGCGGCCAGTGTGACGACGGCGAGAATGATTCCTGTGAAGATGTAGAGCGCGTAGGGATCGGGCTCAAGGAAGACGAGTCCTGCGAGCCAGAGAAGGAAGACGATGAGGCAGACTGCCGCGAGGAAACAATAGGTAAGCTGCGCCGTATTGGCAGGAAGTGTGTTTTGTGGTTGAACTGTGGTCATAAATGACTCCTTTCTTGGAGAAATCTAATAAGACAAAAAGCCTAAGAAAGGTAGGTTTTTTATTAAGTTGCAGACTATTTTGAACGATATAAGGGGCATAAGGGAAAACGATTTTCCTTTGATGGAATCCTTTTTCATTTTCAGGAGGTGTCCGCCATGATTGACAAGGTTGAAAAGATCGCACGCATGAAGGGCGCCGTCTATGATGTACGTCGCCGCGAGGCGAAGGACGGCGAGAGCGGGAACAAGAAGGAAAACTTCAAGCGTATGCTCGAGTCGGCGATGGAGAAGAATAAGAAGAATCGCGAGGAAAGGGAGAAAGAGGCGGAGCAGGACGCCTATCATCTTGATGTGCACCGCGCTACGCAGCCGCTTTTCTATCGGAACCGGCAGATGCTCGACCTGCGGGGGCTTGTGAGCCGAATCTATGCTGGATGACGTCACTTTTATGAAGGAGGCGCTCAAGGAGGCGCAGGAGGCTTTCCAGGCGGGCGAGGTGCCCATCGGCGCCGTGCTCGTCGATGCGGAGGGCACGATCGTCGCGCGTGCGCACAATATGCGCGAAACCTGGCACGACGGCACAGCACATGCCGAGATCATCGCCCTGCAGGAAGCGGCGAGGAAGCTTGGCCGCTGGCGTCTTTCGGGGCTGACGCTCTACGTTACGATCGAGCCTTGCCCGATGTGTGCGGGCGCGCTCGTCATGAGCCGCGTCGATCGCGTCGTCTACGGTGCGACGGACGCGAAGGCAGGCGCGTGCGAGTCGCTTTTCAACATCGTCCGCCATCCCGCGCTCAACCATCAGCTGGAGATGCGTGCAGGCGTCCTAGAGGACGAGTGCAGAGCCATCATGAAGCGATTCTTCGGGCAGCGGCGCAAAAAAAGCAGTGCTTTGAAGAAGTGTACGAATCAAGCGTTCGATGCGCCCGAGTGATCGGATGCTTTCTTAAATATCCCAGGCAAGAAGCTCGGGGCGCGGTGTTGCGCGGTCGATTTCGTTCAAGATCCAAGAGGCGTTCTCATGCGTGGCGGAGAACGCCTTTTCGAGTGCGTCTTCGTACTCTGCGGGAATCTCCATTTCGTGGAGCGCCATGTGCATGTAGTCCTTTGCGACGAGGACGACACCGCGCTCGGCGGCGAGCTGTGCCTTGAAGCGGTAGCCGTAATAGAGATAGCTGTTGTGCTTGACGGGAATATCCTCGTAGGCGGCGATGCGCTCGTCGCATTCGGCTTCGGCTTCGGCGGCGCGTCCCATCGCGTGCAGGATGTTCCAGCGCGCTGCCCAAAGCTCGCCGCGCAGGATGAACTTGTAGAGATAGTCCGTCTCTTCGGCAAGCTCGATCGCGAGATTTATATGGGCGAGCGCATCTTCGTTTTCCTTCGCCGCATGCTCGATTTCGCTGAGGCGCTGCAGGGCGAAGACCCTTTCTTCGATATCCTCGCTGTTTCCCTCGTCGACGTCCTCGTCGAGAACGGAGCAGAAAAGCTCCCGCGCCTCCTGTGTTTTGCCGATTTCCTGCATGGCAAGAAAATGGCCGAGCCGTGCGCGCGCGTGCCAGTCGCCGAAGCCGCTCGCAAAAAGCGCCTCGGGCGGCTTCCTCTTGCTCGCGAGCACAAGGGCGACGAGCGCATCAAAATCCTCTTTTGTCACGGATGAATCCTCCCTTGAATCTCTCATATATGTTTCTATATTCGACCTTCGCCTGCGATTCCCTGCCGTTTGCAAAACATCTTCTTCTTGCGGTATAATCAAGATGTACGAAGGAAAAATCTGTCCTGTATGAAATGGATGTGAGGAAATATTGAAGCGGATGATCGTCAATGCCGATGATTTCGGTCGCCATGTGCGCATCAATGAGGCGGTGGAAAAGGGTGTCGAGATGGGCGTGCTGCGTTCGGCGACGCTGATGGCGGGCGCTGCGGCGTTCGAGGACGCAGCGAAGCGCGTGCGACGCCTGCCGAAACTCGGCCTCGGCATACACTTCACTCTGGTCGATGGTTTTCCCGTCCTGCCGCCCGAGGAGATTCCGTCGCTCGTCGATGAAAGCGGCGCCTTTTTGCCGAACTACGGCGCTTTTTCCAAGCGCTATGCGAAGGGCGGCGTGCACCTTGCGGAGGTGCGTGCCGAGCTTGCCGCGCAGCTGAAAAAGTTTGAGACGGCGGGACTTTCGCTCGATCATGCCGACAGCCATCAGCACATGCACGTCCTGCCGGGAATCATCGAAATCGTCATCGGGCTTTGCCGCGAGGCGGGGATCCCCGCGCTTCGCGCACCGTTTGCGCCGCTCTTTGCCGGGAAGTTCGGCGGCGTCGGCCAGTTCGCAGGCCGCGTCGGACTCGCGCTCCTCGCGAGGAATGCCGCGAGTCTGGCGAGGAAGGCGGGGATTTCTGTGCCCGATCATTTCGCGGGCATCGTCGCGGGAGAAGCCGTCGATGAGGCGGAGCTGCTCCATGCGATCAAGAACCTTCGAGAAGGTGTGACCGAGGTCATGATGCATCCGGGCACGGCGAACGAGGAAATCGTGCGCGTCTCGGGCTGGCAGCACGACTTCGAAGCGGAGCTTGGTGCGATCCTCTCGCCGAAGGTCGCGAAGCTGGCGAAAGAGGAGGGCGTTGAGATCGTGAACTTTCAGGCATTGGGAGGAAGGATTGCATGACGAGAGGAAGAGTCTGGCAGACGGTTCTTGTGGCGGCGGGAATCTTTGCGCTGATGTATGCGCTCAATCATCTCATGCCGCTGCATCGCGACGATTATGACTATTCGATGATCTGGCAAACGGGGCGGCACATCGCTTCCCTTTCGGACGTCATGGAATCTTTGCATCGTCATTACCTGCTGCATGGCGGGCGCATGGCAGCATTCTTCTTTCTTGATGTCTTTCTCCTTTTGGGCAAAGGGATCTTCGACGTTGCCAACGCCTTGATGTTCCTGGTGTTCACCGTATTGCTGACGATCCATGCGCGGCGCGATGAACGCTTCTGGCAGGAGCCGGGCATTTTTGCTGTCATGGGGATTCTTGCCTGGCTCTCGTTTCCGCATTTTGGCGAGGTGGCTGTTTGGAAATGCGGCGCTGCCGTCTACTTGTGGACGGGGGTGATCGTCGCCCTCTTTCTCGTGCCGTACAACCTTCATTACAAAACAATTAATAAGGGAGATACGCCTGCAAGACATTGGCTCATCGGGCCGATGTTCGCACTTGGCGTCCTGGCGGGTTGGTCGGTGGAAAACCTTGCCGTGACGGTGTTCGTATTGGCGGCGGGGCTTTCTTGGCAGGCGAAACGCAAGGGCGACTTGCCCCTTTGGATGCCGGCGGGGGCTTTCGGCGCACTCGCAGGACTCGTGCTGCTCGTGGCGGCGCCCGGCAATTTCGTGCGCTACGACGCGCAGGGAAGCGGCAAAGGAATCTTCACCCATATCGGCAACCAGTTTGCGGGAAACGGTGAGATGGTACTTTATCTCCTGCCCGTCATCTTGCTGCTGATCACCGCGGGACGAATCTATCGACTGTATCTTGCGGAGGATGCAAGGGCTGGCGGTGAGACGGCGGAACCTTCCGGGCAAGCTTTTGGCTGGGGCAGGATGCTTTGCCTTGCCGTCATTGTTCTGCTCGTCGTTTCTTATTTCAACGGCAGCTTCTTTGCCGCTGCTCTGCGCGATTTCCTCGTCGCCCATGTGCTCGCACCGCTGGGGCTTGATAAGCCACGCACCGTCGAGCACTTTGCCAATGTCATGGCAGGATTCGAGGAGATGGCGATCTATTGGCTCGCGATCTTCTTCTTCTATGGCCTTTTGAAGCGTTCTTTGGGCTTCTCGCGCAAGGCGCTTGCCGCCGTTCGCACGGTTTCGTGGCGCAGTGTGCTCCATGCTTTTCCTGCAGCACGCTATGCGGCGTTCCTCATCGCGCTGGCGATTTTCAACAACTTCGTCATGATTGCCGCACCGACGTTTCCGGCGCGGGCGACGTTCAGCTCTGTCGCCATGATCCTCATCGCCGCCTGTGCTGTGCTGCGCGATCCTGTTGTCCGTGATTGCCTGTGGAATCGCGCGAAGAAGACGCTCCTGGCGGCATCTCTATCCATCGGCCTCTTCACGATGACCGCTGCGCTCTTCATCACGGCGGCGATGCAGCAGGAAAACGACGTGCGCCTCGCCATCGTCAAGCAGGCAGCAGAAAATGGTGAGGAGATCGCCTATATGAAACCCATCCTTTTGAAAAATCGCGCTCTGCGCCACGTCTTCTTCGTCGACTTCGACAACGGCGTGACGAAGGACGGTCTTTGCCAGTATTACGGTATCAAGGACATTTGTGTGGAAAGATAATGAAATAAGCAAGGCTGCTGCATGAAACGGATACAGCTTCATGCAGCAGCCTTGCTTATATTTGTTCCTGTAGCTTATGAGGTCAGACCCAATTCTTGACGTAAGCCGTTTTGCAAGGTCTGGGAGAAGTTGATGTTGTTGGCGACGGCTAAATCGTTCATCCATTGTGGAATCGAGATGGTTTTCTTTATAGATTTGTTGAAATGTAGGCGGGCGTATTCTTCGACATTGACGGAGACGAGTGTGATGAAGCGGGAAATTTCCTCAGAATAGTCTTCATCAGGTTCATCTTCAATGTGGGGATCCAGCTTATCCATTGGTGTGGGCGCAGGAATGGCAGAGCCGTCTTTTTGCGCCGTGTGAATATATCCCGCCAAGCAGTCAACAGCCATGGACATGGCTTCTTCCATGTTTTCGCCCTCGGTGGCAAGGTGATGCAGGTCGGGAAAGATGACAGAATAACTGCCATTTTTTTGCTGATAGAAAATTGCCGGATAAATCGTGAGCATGAAAGCACCTCGTTTTCTCTCATTTCAATCCAGCTTGTCGCAGGATGGAATGAAGGGTTCGCTTCGTCAGATCCTTTGGTTTTGTATGAAAAGGGATAGTTACTTTTCCAGGCTTGCAAGGATGCGTATACTGATGATGTGATCCTTGGATATTTTCTAAGCGCCAGCCATCTCGCATGATGAGATTTTCTGCTTCTTTCGGGGTCATTGTCACACACGCTCCTTCCTTATATGATAACATAATTATGTGCATAAAAAAACCCATCTTGCGATGGGCTTTTTTAATCGTATGCCGCTCAGCCTTCGTGACGCGGTACGAGGTCAGCGGATTCGAGGGTGCCTTCCTTGGCACGTTCGGCAAATTCGGCGGTGGCGGTGAAGAGGACGTCGCTGGAGCTGTTCAGAGCCGTTTCGCACGAGTCCTGCAGAACGCCGATGATGAAACCGACGCCGACGACCTGCATGGCGACATCGTTGTGGATGCCGAAGCTTGAGCAGGCGACGGGGATGAGGAGCAGTGAGCCTCCGGCAACGCCTGAGGCGCCGCAGGCGCCGACGGTCGAGATGACGCAGAGGAGCAGTGCCGTCGGCATGTCAACCTCGATGCCAAGAGTGTGTGCGGCGGCGAGCGAGAGAACGGCAATCGTGATGGCGGCACCGCTCATATTGATCGTCGCGCCGAGCGGGATGGAGAGAGAATAGGTGTCCTCCGACAGTCCGAGACGCTTGCACAGCGAGAGGTTCACAGGAATGTTCGCTGCAGAACTGCGCGTGAAGAAGGCGTAGATGCCGCTTTCCCGGAGCGTCGTCCAGACGAGTGGGAAGGGGTTGCGGCGGATGTGCAGGAAGACGATGAACGGGTTCATGATGAGCGCGACGGAGAAGAACGCCGCGAGGAGGACGGCGAGGAGCTGCGCGTAGCCGATGAGGGCAGCGATGCCGCTTTCGCCGATGGCGTTCGCGACGAGGCCAAAGATGCCGAAGGGGGCGAAGCGGATGACCCACTGCACGATCTTCGTCACGGCCTTGGCGAGGTCAGCGATCATTTCTTTCGTCGAGTCGTTCGCTGAATGAAGTGCGACGCCCGCGAGCACAGCCCATGCGAGGATGCCGATGTAGTTCGCCGTCACGATGGCGTGCAGCGGGTTGTCGACGACGCTCAGGATGAGGTTGTGCAGGACCTCGACGATGCCGCTCGGCGGCGACACCTCAGACGAGGCGACAGCGAGATGGAGCGTCGTCGGGAAGAGAAACGAGTAGCTGACGGCGACCATCGAGGCGAGGAAGGTGCTGATGATATAGAGGCGCACGATGGGGCGCATCGAAGCGCTGGCGTCCGCGTTCTTCTGTGCCATGGCGTTCATGACGAGCACGAAGACGAGAACGGGCGCGACGCCCTTGAGCGCCTTTACGAAGAGGTCGCCGAGGATGGAGATCGCAGGAACGACCTGCGGCAAGGCAACGGCGACGATGATGCCGAGGACGAGTCCGATGGCGATGAGCTTGATCAAGGCAGTTTCCTGGTACTTTCTGCCGATGGAACTGAACAAAGAAATTCCTCCTTTAATAATCGTAAAGTACTTTGACAGTATAGTATAAAGCCAGAAAATATGCAAGTTTTTTCTGGCTTTGTGTATTTATACAGTGGACACGATGCGCATTTCTTTTTTAGAGCGAAATAACCTGTTTCATGCGGCTGAGGAGCGGCAGGTCGTGGGTGATGACGATGAGCGTGCCGCCCCTTTTGTCGAGGGTTTCGAGCACGGCGGCGATGAGTTTTGCGCCGCGTGCGGCGTCGAGGCCTGCCGTCGGCTCGTCGAGCAGCAGCAGGGGAGCGCCTGCTGCGAGCGCCAGCGCCGTTAAGAGACGGCTTCTCTGGCCGCCTGAGAGGCGCGAGGCGTTTTCGCCGAGCGGTTCGTCGAGTCCTTGCGGCAGGGAGCGCACGACGTCAGCGAGCTGTGCCGTTTCGAGCGATTGCCACATCGTATCTTCCGTGATACTTTTGTGCAGACGCAGGAAGTTGTCGCGCACCGACGTGCTGAAGAGATAACTGCCCTGTAAGGAGACGCCGAAGAGGGAGCGCACTGCGTCCGCCGTCAGAGAAGTATGGGCGACGCCGCTGTAGAAAATCGTACCGATGTCGACGTCCCAGAGGCGTAAGAGAAGGCTCGCGAGCGTCGTCTTGCCCGCGCCGCTCTCGCCGATGATCGCCGTGTGCTCGCCTCGTCGGATACAGAAGGTGAGGTTTTCGAGGACGGGCAGTCCCGCTTGATAGGCGAAGCTGATGTTTCGTGCTTCCAAGAGGGGGACGGCGCTGTCGGCGGCGGGGAGCGCCGGCATTGGCGGCTTTCTTGTCGCCATTTCTTTCGTTGGAGCTGCTTCCGGCTGCATCTCGCCTTTCGAGGGAAGGATATTCTGTGCCGCTTGTCGGGCGGCCGAGGCGCCGAGAATGGCGGCGGGAAGAGCGCGGTATTCGGATAGGGCGGCCTCAAGGGCGAGCGCCCAGACGGCGTATTCGATGCCGCTGATCTCGCCGGCCTGCGCATGGGGCAGGAGGAGTAGCAGCAGCCCAACCCAGAGAATGACGCGCGAGGCGTCGAGCAGCGTGAACAGGCGCTCGCGTTTTTGGCGCTTTTCCGACTGTTTTTCCTGAAAGGTTTTGGCAGCGTCGTCGAGCATTTGCCGGGCATGGGGAAGTGCGCCCGCCTGATGAAGTTCGGTGCGCCCGTCGACGAGATCGAGGAGCGTGTCCCGATAGGCGGCGCTTTCTTCGCGCAGGCTTTCCTCCTTGAGCAAGAGGGGCAGGGTGAGGTGCAGCAGGTAAAGCGCCGCGACGAGGGACGCTGCGAGTGTGGAAAGCGGCAGGAGCGCGGCAGCGGTGAAGAACGCGACGAGTCCCGCGAGGAGCGGCGGCGGCACGGTGCGCAGGTAGAAGTTTCGCAGCGTCTCGCAGCCCGTCAGAAGGTCGTGCAGGAATTCGCCCTCGCGCATTGTACCCTCCTTGAGCGGCAGCTTTTCTGCCGCTTGGCGGTAGGTCAAAAGCTGCAGCTTCTCGTAGCAAGCGAAGGCGAGACGGTGCGAGAGAAGACGGTCGAGGTAGCGGAAGACGGCGCGCGCGACGCCTGCGGCACGCACGCAGGTGATGCCGAGCGTCAGCGCCGAGAGAGGCGGTGCGAGTGCGGCGCTCGCGATGATCCACGCGGCGGCGCCGATGAGCGCGATACCCGATAGTGCGGCGAAGAATGCCGCGAGAAGCGCAGGCAGTCCTTTGGCAGGAGAAGCGAGGCGCATGAGATGAAGGATTTCCGTCATTCGGCGTCACCTCCTATGTCGATGATATGATCGGCCCAGGCGATGAGCGCGGGACGATGCGAGGCGAGGATCAAGGTGCGGCGGCGAGAGAAATCATCGAGGGCGGCGAGAACCGCCTTTTCCGTCTCCTCGTCGAGTCCTGCCGTGATTTCGTCGAGGATGACGAGTGGGCGAGCTTGGAAGAAGGCGCGCGCAAGTCCGAGACGTCTCCTCTCGCCGGCGGACAACGGATGTCCGCCCGCACCGAGCGGCGTGGCAAGCCCTTGGGGAAGCGCTGCCAGGAAGCCGCCGAGCGCCGCTTGCTCAAGGGCGGCGCTCAGGGCGCTCTCCGTTGCGCCCTCCTGCCACAGGCTGATGTTTTCGGCGAGCGTCGTGTTGAATACATGCGTTTCCTGCGGCACATAGGTGATGATCGCGCGGCGCGAGGCAGGCGAAAGATGCGCGAGGTCGTAAGACTTTCCGTCGCCTGCGCCGTCCTGCAGGACGATCGTTCCTTCGGTCGGCGTGAGAAGACCGGCGAGAAGATTGAGCAGGGTCGTCTTGCCCGCACCGCTCGCGCCGATGAGCGCGGTCTTCTTGCCCGCGCGAAAGTTGAGATCGAGTCCTTGGAGGACGGCTTCTTGCGTCAGCGGATAGCGATAGGAAAGTTTTTCGGCAAGGAGGCGCGGCGGCACGAGGATCTGCTCACACCTGCCGTCTTCTTTGTCGAGGGGAGCGGCGAGCCACGGCTCAAGCGCCTTTGCTGCCGTGTGCGCGTCCATGGCGGCGTGGAAGGCGATGCCGCCTTCTCGCAGCGGCTGGTAGAAGAGCGGCGCGAGAATCAGCACGAAGAATGCCGTAGGAAAGCCGATCTGCCCGTCGATGAGCCTAAGGCCGATCGACACGGCAATCAGTGCGATCGAGAGCGTCGTGATGAGTTCGAGCGCGAAGGAGGAGACGAAGGCGAGGCGCAGGACGGCGAGCGATGCTTCGGAAAAGGAGCGGCTGCTTGCCCTTAGATGCGCACCTTCAGCTTCCGTGCGGCGAAAGAGCTTCAAGGTCATCGCTGCGCGGATCATCTCGCCGAAGCCCGCGGTCAGGGCCTCCATCTTCGACCACTGGCGCTCGCTCGCGCGACGCGTCGCCTTGCCGATGAGCATGAGCAAGAAGGGCGCGATGGGGAGTGTCGCAAAAAAGAGCAATGCCGAGAGCGGATCGAAGACGGCGCTGACTGCGAGGATGAAGGGCACGAGCACGGCGAACGATATGGCCGTCGGAACGACGGTATGAAACCACGGCTGGAGTGCGTCCACGCGTTCTAACGCCAGGGTCAGGACGCCGTGCGTATCGCGCCCTTCAGCAAGAAGTGCACGGTGCAGAGTCTGGCGGCAGAAGAGGCGCATGTGCTCGGACAGACGGTCTTCCAGGCTGCTTTTGGGCAGACGCAGGAGAGCCGCGCCCAGGACGCACAAAAACAGCACCAGAAAATCTGATGCTGTTTCGTGCATTCCCGCGCCACGGAGGAAGACCGCGTTGACGACGGAAGCCGTCTGCCATGCCGCGGCGATGAGGAAGACGCCCGAGAGCGCTTCGAGCAAGGCGCGGCAGAGGACGATATGCTTTTTTTTCTTGAGCGTGAGAAAGAGCAGACTGTTCTTCATGTATCACTCAATAGCCGTGGTGGTTGGCGTCGGCAGCCGTCACGCGCTTGCGGAAGATGTAGTAGGTCCAGATCTGATAGCAGAGTATGATCGGGACGAGGCAGCCGGCGGCGATCGTCATGATCGACAGCGTGTAGGGCGTCGAGGACGCATTGTAGATCGTCAGGCTGTACTCGGGCGAAAGGCTCGACACCATGAGGCGCGGGAAGAGCCCGAGGAAGAAGGCGACGACCGTCAGGGCGACAGCGAGGCCGCTGCAGACGAAGCCCTTCGTCGAGGCCTTGTTGATCACATTCGCATAGGAAGCGAGGAAGACGACGGCGGCGAGGATGAGAGCGCCCGCAGCGAAGGGATTCGCGTAGAGGTCGGTATAGACGTAGGTGAGTCCCATGCACAGGACGAAGAAGACGACGGCGAGAGCGCCGGCTTTTTTCGCCACGTCCTGCACGCGCATGATGAGGTGGCGGTCGGCGAGGCGCATCGTCAAAAATGCCGCACCGTGGAAGGCGAAGACGAAGACGAAGGCGAGGCCGCCGACGATGGAATAGGGCGAGAGCAGACCGAAGAAGCCGCCCGTGTACGTCATGTTCGCGTCGATAGCAAGGCCTGCGATGAGGTCGGTCACGGCGACGCCCCAGAGGAAGGCGGGAACGACGCTGCCGAAGACGATGCACTTGTCCCAGCCGCTGCGCCAGACGGCGGAGTCCTTGTGGCCGCGCAGTTCGAAGGCGACGCCGCGCAGGATGAGCGCGACGAGCATCAAGAAGAGCGCGAGGTAGAACGTGCTGAACATCGTCGCGTAAAGGTGCGGGAAGGCCGCGAAGCTCGCGCCGCCCGCCGTGATCATCCACACTTCGTTTCCGTCCCATACGGGCAGGATCGTGCGCAGCGTGATGCGGCGCTCCTCATCGGTCTTGCCGACGAAGGGCAGCAGCATGCCGACACCGTAGTCGAAGCCCTCAAGGAAGAAGAAGCCCGTGAAGAGCACGACGATCAGGACAAACCATAAGATGTTCAAATCCATTATGCTGCACTCCTTTCCGGCGAAGGACTGGTCTTGATGAAGCGGATCGCAACGCCGAGGGCGAAGACGATGAGCACGAGATAGATGAGCGTGAAGCCGATGATCGTCAGCCAGATATCCGTTGTGGTGAGGTTCGGGGAGACGGCGTCAACCGTCTTCTGCAGGCCGACGACGATCCAAGGCTGACGTCCTGATTCGGTGACGAACCAGCCGACGGAGTTGGCGATGAAGGGCAGCGGCAGACTGTAGAGCAGCACCTTGAGCATGCAGCGCTTGTCTGCGAGCTTGCCGCGCATCGCGAGGAGGAGCGCTGCGCCCGTGATGAGAATCATGAGGCCGCCCGCGCCGACCATGATGCGGAACGCCCAGAAGAGCGCCGTGACGTTCGGCACGTAGTTGTCCGAGCCGTACATCTGGACGGCTTCTTCCTGCAGGTCGCGGATGCCCTTGATTTCGCCGGCAGGCTTATTGTAGACCATGAAGGAGAACATCGCGGGAATCGTGATCTCGAAGTCGTTCTGCATTTTGTCCTCATTGATGATGGCGAAGGCGGCGAACGGTGCGGGATCTTCCGTCTCCCACAGAGCCTCCATGGCGGAGAGCTTCATGGGCTGGACGTCCTTCAGGTACTGGGCGTGCATGTGGCCGGCACCTGCGACGCCAAGAAGGCCGATGAGCGTGAAGGCGAGGATGCCCTTGATGGCTTTCTGGAAGAGGTCGGCGGCAGGGCCTCCCTGCAGGATCTTGTAGGCGGTGATGGCTGCGAGCAGGACGCCCGCCGTCGACATGCCCGCGAAGAACGTATGCGTGATCTCGCCGATGACGTAGTGATTCGAGAGGAGAGCGCCGAAGTCCGTCATGACGGCGCGGCCGCCTTCGATGGCATAGCCCGTCGGATGCTGCATGAAGGAGTTGGCGACGATGATCCAGAGCGCCGAGAGGTTGCCGCCGATGGCGACGAGCCACATCGTCACGCAGTGAAGTTTTGGCGACAATTTATCCCAGCCGAAGATCCAGATGCCGAGGAACGTCGACTCAAGGAAGAAGGCGGAGAGCGCCTCCAAGGCGAGCGGCGCGCCGAAGATGTCGCCCATGAAGCGCGCGTACTCCGACCAGTTCATGCCGAAGTGGAACTCCTGCACGATGCCCGTGACTACACCCATGGCAAAGTTGATGAGGAAGACCGTGCTGAAGAATTGCAGCAGCTTGCGGCTTTCCTTCTTCCACTGCGCGTCCTTCGTGCGGACATGACAGGTTTCGAGAAGCGCCAGGAAGAATGTCAGCCCCAGCGTCAGCGGGACGAAGAGAAAATGATACGTCGAGGTGATGGCAAACTGCCATTGTGATAGGACAGCCGTGCTCATAGAATAATACCCCTTCCTTTCAGAAAATAATTATTTTTTATGCGTCCATTATAAAACAAGGGACAGCAAAAAACAAGGCATAAGTGTATCGGTGAATTTGAATCTTTGGATAAGGAAATCGCCGTAATTTTTTAAGGGATTTCAGGCAAACTCAGCGGTTCGTTAACATTGTTGAAAAAAGCCGCCCCCGCGAAGAGGCTATACTCGCATGTTTCGTGCTCCTTGAAGCTCAGTAGTCGAGCGTGTGCGGCGCGAATTTGAAGCCCTTGAGTCCGAGCGGGACGAGCGTCGCTGCGACGATGCCCGCGAGCATGGAGAGGACGGAGAGCAGAGGCAAAAAGCGCAGGTCGCCGAGGAAGAAGAGCGAGGCATGCAGCAGGACGGCCGCCAGGACGGCGGCGAGGAAGGCGAGAGCGAGCGCGAGGCGCACGGTGCGGACGGTCTTCCTTGAAAGCGTGATGAGCTGGGGAATGTGCGAGGGATCTCCTGAGGCGATGAGGATGTCGGGTGAGATCTCGCTCTCGCTCGTCTGCATGGCGAGCACGACGTCAGCCATCGAGGCTGCCTCCGCGTCCTCCTTCTTGGCGGCGAGCAGGGCGACAGAGTGCCCGTGCGCCTGAAGCATCTGCACCTCCTTCGCTTTGTCGGCGGGCGCAAGATCGGCGCGGTAGACGGAGATGCCGGCATCCTTCGCCGTGCGTTTTGCTGCAGTGCGGCAGTCGCCCGTCATCATGACGGTCTGGACGCCCAGAGATTCCAGCAGGCGGATCGTGCGCGGCATGTCGCTTCGCGCCTCGTCGGAGAACACGAGGAGGCCCTTGGCGATCTTGCCCGTGGCGAGATAGATGACGATCTTGCCGCGCGAGGCGAATTGGTCGCCCTGCGTCAAGAGGGAATTGCTGATCTGGACGCCCTCTGCCTCGAGCCATTCGCGCTTGCCGAGGCGCACGGCTCTGCCATTGATCAGTGCCTCGACGCCCTTGCCGGGGATGCTGCTCGTCGCTGAGACGCGCATGAGGCGAGCACCTCGACTGACGGCGCTGGCGACGAGGACGCGTGCGAGCGGATGGGAGATGCCGTTTTCCGCGCTCGCGGCGAGTCCCAGGATCGCACTGTCGGAAAGCCCCTCGCCGACGATGGTCGCGAGGAACGGCCTGCCTTCGGTGATGCCGCCGCTCTTCGAGAGCGCGATGGCGCTGATGTGCTTGAGCGTGCCGAAGACGCCGGCGTTCTTCACGAGAATTTTCTGTGCGCGGCACTTTTTCAGTGCTTCGGGCAGGGCGAACGAGGAGGCGAAGAAGAGTGCGGCAGGGCACGCGAAGAAGAGCACGGCGAAGAAGAAGATAGCCGTCTGCAGAGGATCGAGTCCCATGGTTTGCCAGAGAGCGGCATCGGCGATGGCGAGCAGCAGACCGAAGGCGAGAAAGCGCAGGGCGGCATTGTCCGTGACGGCGAGGAGCGACGTGTGCTCGGGCGTCTTTGCTGCCTCCTCCTGCATGGGTGCGGCGCTTGCGGCAGGTTCATCTTCCTCTTCCTCTGCGGGCAGCGCCTCGCCTCGCGCACGTCTCGCTTCCCGCTCGGCGAGGCGGCGCTCCTCGGCGCGCAGAGCTTCGAGTTCGCGGTAGCGCGCCTCGGACTCCTTCTTTCGCCGTTCCTCCTCTTCGCGCCTCTGGCGCTCGGCTTCATGCTCTGCCATCATCTCCTCTGCGCCCGGTGGCATGACGCCATCTTCCTCGTCGAGCGAGAGCTTCCGCGCGGCGAGGCGCACTTCGAGGTATTTGCCGCCGAGCGTGAAGGTCAGGAAGAGGCCGAGCGGCGTGAAGAGAAGCTGGTGAAAGAGCGCTTCTCCCGTCAGCATCATCTGCACCATGAGGAGGAGGCTCGCGATGACGGCGGAGATGGCGCTGACGGCGATGAGTGAATCGGCGCACGGCGATTTGAAGAGCAGGCGGATACCGCGCACGAGGATGGATTTGCACGCGAGCAGCATGGCGAGCGCGAGGACGAACTCGATTCCCGCAAAGAGAAGCGGTGCTTCTTCGGGCGAGAGCGGTCCTAGGTCTATGCCAAACGTGGAGGCTGCGAGCAGTCCCGGCGAAAAGGCGAATGCCAGAAGTGTCAGGAGCAGGACGATGAGGAGGGAGGAGCGCACGTCCTTTTTAATGCGTTTCGCCTCCTCTGATGCTGCAGACTTTTCGTCCATAATAAAATTCCCTCTTTTCCAAGGTGTAATAAAATAGAATTCACATTATCTAATTCGCCTTTTGCTGGTTAATTCCTACCAAATTTTTTCTAAGGCTTGCTGTAAAGAGAAAAAATTGATAGAATTTATGGCGGTATATTGAGGGAAGGATGGTGCATTTCTTTTGCTGAAGCTTTTGGCGCGGGCGAAGATCAACCTGACGCTCGATATCTTGGGGAAACGTCCCGACGGCTATCACGAGGTGGAGATGGTCATGCAGTCCGTCGCGCTTGCGGATGAGGTCGAGCTGGAAAAGACGGCGCAGGGCATTTCTTTGGAGATCGAAGGCGCGGCGCTCGCTGCAGACGAGAGCAATCTCGCGTGGCGTGCGGCGGCGCTCTTTTTGTGCCGTTTTCCGTCGGCGGGTGGCATAGCGATCCGCCTGAAAAAGACGATTCCGATGGCGGCGGGACTTGCGGGCGGCTCTGCGGACGCTGCCGCCGTGCTCCTCGGGATGAACGATCTTTTTGAGAAGGGGCTGGATGAGGCGGCGCTTGCGGAGCTTGCAGCCGAGATCGGCTCTGACGTGCCCTTTTGCCTTGCGGGCGGCACGCAGCTGGCGACGGGGCGCGGCGAGATTCTGCGCCGCCTTGCCGACCTGCCGCCTTTTCCCGTCGTGCTGGCGAAGCCGCCCGTCGACGTTTCGACCGCCTGGGCGTACGGGCGCTACGATGCGCAGAAGGCGGTGCGCCACCCGGACACGGAGACGATGCTCGCCGCCATCGGTGCGGGAGACCGCTCTCGCATCTGCCGGGAGTTGTGCAATGTGCTCGAAAGTGTTACCATAGAGGAGCATGAGGAGATCCGTCGCTTGAAGGAAAGGATGCTGGGGCAGGGCGCACTCGCCGCCATGATGTCCGGCTCAGGGCCGACGGTCTTTGCACTGATGGAAAGCGAGGGGGCAGCGCAGAATCTGGCGAAGAAACTGCGCGAAGAGACAGATGCCGCTGTCTTTTGCACAAAGACGCAGGGGGCGCAGATGTTCTGACGCGCCGTACCTGTGCGGGGGGAAAAACGATGGGACAGGAAATGAAGCTTGCGCCGATCCGCCTCGACAGCTACCAGCCTCTGCGCGAGGTGGTTGCCGAGGCTCTGCGCGATGCGATCAAGAGCGGAACGCTTGCGCCTGGGCAGCGGCTCATGGAAATCCAGCTTGCCGAAGAACTTGGCGTCAGCCGCACGCCCGTGCGCGAGGCGATCCGAAAGCTGGAGCTGGAAGGCTACGTCGTCATGATGCCGCGGCGCGGCACCTACGTCGCGAACCTTTCCATCCGCGACGTCAACGACGTCTTCGAGATTCGCACGGCGCTCGATTCGCTCGCCTGCGCCCTCGCGGCGGAGCGCATCACGGAGAGCGAGTTGGAGAGCCTGCAGCGTCTCCTCGTTGCCATCGGAGGACAGATTGAGGCGGGCGACATGGAAAAGATCGTGGAAACGGACATGCGCTTTCACGACCTCCTCTATCAGGCGAGCCGCAACACGCGTCTCGTCGGCATCATCTCGAACCTGCGTGAGCAGCTCACGCGCTTTCGTTCCGCCTCGATGTCGTTTCCGGGCCGTCTCAAGGAGACGCTTGAGGAGCATAGAGAGATCGTCGACGCCATCGCCCAGGGCGACGTGCAGGGCGCGAAGCAGGCGGCGGAAGCCCACATGGAAAAAGCGGAGCGCACGCTGCTCATGAGTATGGAGGCGGCGAAGAATGCCGGCATCTGAAAGATGGAGGGAAAGGATGCGTCCAGAACTCTGCAGGGATCGGCTGCGGAGTTTCCTGAGAACGATGCTGAGGAAATGTCTTTGAGCAATGGAGGCTGAACGAATGGCAGATCTGACAACAGTCATATTGGCGGCGGGCAAGGGGACGCGCATGAAGTCGTCTTTGCCGAAGGTGCTGCACAAGGCGGGCGGCAAGGCGATGCTCGCCCATGTGCTCGCGGCCGCGAAGGAGGCGGGTGCCGTGCGCAATATAGTCGTCGTGGGATTCGGCGGCGAGACGGTGGAAAAGGCGCTTGCGGGTGAGGCGGATTTCGTCACACAGGAAGAGCAGCTCGGCACAGGGCATGCCGTCCTGCAGGCGGAACCGCTGCTGCGCGAGGAAAGGGGCACGGTTCTCGTACTCTGCGGCGACACGCCGCTTTTGACGGGGAAGCTCCTCGAGAAGCTCGCGAAAGAACACGCGGCATCGGGCGCGAAGGCGACCGTTCTGACCGCCGTCATGCCCGATGCGACGGGATATGGGCGCATCATCCGCGCCGCAGACGGCACGGTGGAACGGATCGTCGAGCACAAGGATGCGACGGAGGAGGAGCGCACCGTGCGCGAGGTCAATTCGGGCATCTATTGCTTTGAAGCGCCTGACCTTTTCGCCGCTCTGCACGAGGTCAAAAATGACAATGCACAAGGCGAGTACTATCTGCCCGACGTGCTCGAAATCCTCCGAAAGAAGGGCGAGAAGATCTTTGCCGCCATGGCCGACGACTACGAGGAAACGCTCGGCGTCAACTCGCGCGCCCAGCTCGCTGCCTCGGAGAAGATCCTGCGCCGCCGCAAGAATGAGGCGCTGATGGCAGAGGGTGTGACACTCATGGATCCCGATACGACCTATGTCGACGTCGATGTCATCGTCGGCCGCGACACCGTGATCTATCCGGGCACGTGGCTTGAGGGTGCGACGGTCATCGGCGAGGACTGCGAGATCGGCCCCCATTCGCGCTTTCAGGACGTGAAGGTCGGTGCCCATGTCACGGCGCATTTCTGCTATGCGCATGAATGCGAAATCGCCGACGGTGCGACGCTCGGCCCATACGTCCATCTTCGCCCCGCGACGAAAATCGCTGCGCACGTCAAGATCGGCAATTTCGTCGAGGTCAAGAACTCCGTCGTCGGCGAGGGGACGAAGCTGCCGCATCTCTCGTATATCGGCGATTCCGACATCGGTGCGGGCGTCAACATGGGCTGCGGCACGATCACGGTCAATTACGACGGCAGGCAGAAGTTCCGCACGAAGGTTGGCGACGGCGCTTTCGTCGGCTGCAACTCGAACCTCGTCGCACCCGTCAGCGTCGGTGACGGCGCCTACATCGGAGCAGGGTCGACGATCACGAAGGACATCCCCGCAGGCGATCTCGCCATCGCGCGCGCCCACCAGAAGAATATCACGGGCTGGGCGGACAAGCGCAAAGAAGAAATGGAGGCTACTGGAAAATGACGAACCTTGACAACCTATGCATCATGACGGGCAACGCCAACCCCGAGCTCGCGAAAAAAATCGCATCGCACATCGGCGTGCCGCTTTGCGATGCATACGTCGGTCATTTCAACAACGGCGAGACGCAGGTGATGATCAGCGAGAGCATTCGCGGCAAGGATATCTTCATCATTCAACCGACCTCGCAGCCGGTCAACGACAATCTCATGGAGCTTCTCATCATGACGGACGCCTGCAAGAGGGCGTCGGCGCACAGCATCACGGCCGTCGTGCCGTACTACGCCTATGCGCGTCAGGATCGCAAGACGCGCGGGCGCGAGCCGATCTCGGCGAAGCTCGTCGCGAACCTCATGGAGACGGCGGGCGTCTCGCGCGTCGTGACGGTCGACCTGCATGCAGGTCAGATCCAGGGCTTCTTCGACATCCCCGTCGATCATCTCGGAGCGGCTCCCGTCCTCGCCGCGTATCTGAAGGAGCACAATCTCGAAAATGCCGTCGTTGTCTCGCCCGATCTCGGCGGCGTCACGCGCACGCGAAATCTTGCTGACCGCCTGCACGCACCGATCGCCATCATCGAGAAGCGCCGCCCGCAGCCGGGCGTGGCGGAGGTCATGAACCTCATCGGTGACGTCGAGGGCAAGACGGCAATCCTCATCGACGACATCGTCGACACGGCAGGCTCTCTTTGCGAGGGAGCGAAGGCACTTGCAAAGCTTGGTGCAAAAGAAGTCTACGCCGCCTGTTCCCATGCGATCCTGACCGATCCTGCCATCGAGCGCATCAACGCGTCGGTGCTCAAGCAGTTGATTGTTACGGACACGATCCCCTTGGGCGACAAGAAGTCGGACAAGATCGTCGTGCTCTCGATGGCGGACGCTATCGGCGACGTGCTCATCAGCATACAGGAGCATCGTTCGGTCAGCCACCTGTTCCGATGATGGAGAGCGTCATGGAGGTCAAGGCATACCATCGTGTGAATTTCTACGACACGGACGCCATGGGCGTCGTGCATCATGCGAACTACATCCGTTGGTTCGAGATCGGCAGGGTCGAGTTCCTGCGTGCGCTCGGCATCACATTGGGCGATCTGATGGAGGCGGGCTACGTCTTTCCACTGACTGATGTCAGCGCAAAGTTCGTCGCCTCAGGCAAGTTCGACGATGAACTCGCCATCGTCACGCGCCCGACGGCGTTGACAAAGGTCAAGATGGCGTTCGACTACGAAGTGCGGCGCGCAGCGGACGACGCATTGCTCGTGCTCGGTCATACGCAGAACGTCTTCACGAGCCGAGAGACGGGACGCATCACGAAACTGCCTGCAGAGTTTTATGAAAAGCTTCATGCCGCGTTCTCGGAGGATGCGCCGATGGGCGCAGGAAATACCTGAACGTTTGCTGGGAAGCTTTGGGAGGTCTTGAAAGTTGTATATTGCAGTCGGTGTTGTTCTCGCCGCGATTTTCCTTTGTATCATCGCGGTGAAATTCTTCTTTGTCAAGGAGGGTACGGAAGAGGTCGTCGTGAAACTCGCAGAGCGCACGCCCCTCGAAGTAACGGCGCAGGATGAAAAAAGCGTGACGCTCATCACGAAAATGGAGTTCGCCAATATCGGCAAGCAGGTCGGCACGATCATGGACGCCCTTGTGCGTCCGCTCGTTCCCTACGAACAGTACGACGGGCTTGAGGTGCGCGGCAGAGCCGAGCGGGAGGGCGCGCCGCGCGAGGACGATTACTTCGAGGCGGTGCTCATCGAAGCGGGTGAAAGCATCTTCGTCAAGGCGTATGTGACGCTTACGGCGCGAAAGGGCAGGAGCATCAAGGAGGCGGCCGCGCACATGGTCGATTTCCCGGTGGAGCTCATCTACCAGGAGACAGGCAGACGGCCGTGGCGTTATTCGAAAGTGACGATTCCTGTGCGTGCGGCGGAGGTTGCCGCGCTCGTCGGTGTGACGCTGGCGGACGATTGAGGAGGGGCAAACATGAAAGAGAAAGTAGAGATTCTGCCCGTTCCCACGCGCATTCTGACGGACAGGGATGACATCGTCGACTGCGTGGAGAAGTATACGCGCGGCAAGATCGGCAAGGACGACGTGATTTCCGTGGCGGAGAGCGTCGTCGCCATCACGCAGGGACGCATCGTGCGTCCCGAGGATCTGAAGATTTCCTGCCTCGCGCAGTTCTGCTGCCGCTTCATCCCGGACTACGGCAGCCTTGCGAGCCCACACGGCATGCAGTCCTTGATGAACGTCGAGGGCAAGTGGCGCGTCGCCGCCGCGCTCTTCGCGGGATTCTTGGGCAAGATCGTGGGAAAGAGCGGCCTTTTTTATAAATGGGGCGGCGAGCAGACGGCGCTCATCGACGATGTGACGGGCACGATGCCGCCTTTCGACAAGCATATCGTCTACGGGCCACGTGATCCGGAGGACGTCGTCGCGCGTCTCAAAGAGAGGCTCGGCTGCTTCGGCGCTGTCATCGCTGACGTCAACGATCTCAAGCGCTCGCGCATCGTCGGCGTGACAGACGGCACGAAGGGCGAGCTCGTCGCGAAGCTCCTTATCGACAACCCGTTCGGCAACGCTTCGCAGAAGACGCCGATCTGCATCATAAAGAACTTCCGGCAATATCAGGAGGGATGAAGAGGGGCAGGGCTTGACGCCCTGCCCCTCTTCGAGTGAGAGGAGAGGAACATGCGCTATGCAGAGAATACGCGGACGTGCCGCTGACGCGCTGCGTCCCTTGAAGATGATGCGAGGCTTCCAAAAGGGGCCGGCGGGTTCGGTGCTCATCGAGATGGGACGCACGCGCATCATCTGCGCTGCGTCCGTCGAAGATCGTGTGCCGTACTTTCTGCGCGGCACGGGAACGGGATGGATCAAGGCAGAGTACGCGCTCTTGCCGAGTGCGACTTCGACGCGTACGCCACGCGAGGCCTGCCAAGGCCGCCAGTCGGGGCGCACACAGGAGATCCAGCGTCTCATCGGCCGTTCGCTGCGCTCCGTCGTCGACCTTGCGGCGCTCGGCGAGCGCACGATCGCCTTGGACTGCGACGTCATCGAGGCGGACGGCGGCACGCGTACGGCGGCGATCACGGGCGCTTTCGTTGCGCTCGTAGAGGCGTGCGCGAGCTTCTATGAGAAGGGCAAGACATTCCCTGTGAAAGATTTCCTCGCGGCGGTCAGCGTCGGTCTCGCAAAGGACGGCGAACCGATCCTCGACCTTTGCTACGAGGAGGACAGCACGGCGCTCGTCGATATGAACGTCGTGATGACGGGCGCCTATGACTTCGTCGAGGTGCAGGGCACGGGCGAGGGACGACCCTTCTCACACGAGGAGATGGCGGAGCTCCTCACACTGGCGGAAAAGGGCGTCGACGAATTGATTGCAAGACAAAAGGACGCGCTCGGCGGCGAGCTCGTCTGGAAAGTGGGGCGAATCGGATGAAGAAGATCGTAATCGCTACGAAGAATGAAGGCAAGGTGAAGGAAATCCTTGCAGCTTTTCAAAAGCTCCCTGTGGAGCTTTTGACTCTCAAGGATTTTGGGGAGCTTCCCGATGCTGTTGAGGACGCTTCGACCTTCGAAGGGAACGCGCGCATCAAGGCGCGCTTTTATGCAGAAAGGACGGGATGCGCGTGCCTTGCTGATGACTCGGGGCTTGAGGTCGAAGTTTTGGGCGGTGCGCCAGGCGTTCACTCGGCACGTTACTCGGGGCAGCACGATGATGCGGCGAATAACGAGAAGCTTGTGTCAGAGCTTCAAAAGAGGGGGGCTGTCGAATCCGCCGCCGCCTTTCGCTGCGTGCTCGTCCTGCACGACACGGACGGCACGGAACTCACCTCTGAAGGGACGTGTGTCGGACGCGTGCGCCAAAGCCCTCGCGGTGCGGGCGGCTTCGGCTATGACCCGTATTTCTATCTCGCGAGCGGCAAGTCGCTGGCGGAACTGACGGTTTCTGAAAAGCAGGCGGTCAGCCATCGTGGCGCGGCTCTTCGCCTCATGGCGGCGCAGATGAAGGAGCATCTCACATGAAGATCGGCATTATGAGTGACAGCCACGGCGATCGCCGCGCGATCGACCGCGCTGTGGAACGTGCGGGCAAGGTCGACCTTTGGCTTCATGCGGGAGACTGCGCTCCCGATGCGGCGTACCTCGCGCTCGTCTCGGCAGTGCGCGTGGAAAACGTCGCGGGCAACACGGACTGGCCCGACGGCAAGACGCCTGACGAGATCGTTGTCGAAGCGGCAGGGCACCGCATCTTCCTCACGCACGGTCATATCTACGGCGTGCGCTCGACGCTTGAAATGCTGGTGGCAGCGGCGAAGGAGGCACAGGCGGACATCGCTGTCTACGGTCATACGCATGTGGCGCAGGAGGTCGTGGGAGATGTTCAGGTCCTCAACCCCGGCAGTGTGGCGCGTCCGCGCGATGAGGCGCGGCCTTCCTTCATGCTCGCCGAGCTTGAGGTAGGGAAGTCGCCGCAAGTCGAACTCATCCGCATGGGAAGAACTTGACGGCAGAGGGCTTGCTGGCAAGCGCACGAAAGGAATATCGGGAGATGAATTCCGGTCGCATTTTCGCCGGTTTTCGGCGTGAAAAAAGCGAACGGGATTCATCTTTTTCTCTGCAGAAACTCAAGAAACACAAGGGTTTCGGTGTTGAATGTGCGATGAAAATATGATATGATGGAGCTATGTGAGTATTACAATTTCTTATGGGAGGGTTTATCTTGCGTACAATCGAAGCGAAACAGATTACGGAAGCCGTTGCCGAGATGTGCAAAGAGGCTGCCTACTATCTGCCAGACGACGTCTACGAGGCTTTGAAGCGCGGACGCGAGGCAGAGGAGTCGCCGGTAGGGCGCGACGTGCTCGACCAGATCATCCGCAATGCGGAGATCGCCAAGGCCGAGGATCGCCCCATCTGTCAGGACACCGGCATGACGATCGTCTTCCTTGAGATCGGTCAGGATCTGCACATTGCAGGCGGCGATCTCGAAGAGGCGGTCAATGCCGGTGTCGCCAAGGGATATACGGAAGGGTATCTGAGGAAGTCCGTCGTTGCCGAGCCGCTGTTCAACCGCAAGAACACGCAGAACAATACGCCTGCCGTCATCTACACGAGCATCGTGCCAGGCGACAAGCTCAAGATCACGGTTGGCCCCAAGGGCTTCGGCAGCGAGAACAAGTCGGGCGTCAAGATGCTCGTTCCTGCGGATGGCGTCGAAGGCGTCAAGAAGGCCGTGCTCGACATCATCCTGCACGCAAGCTGCAACCCCTGTCCTCCCATGGTCGTCGGCGTCGGCATCGGCGGCACGATGGACCGCGCCGCTTACTACTCGAAGAAGGCGCTCGTGCGCTCCATCAACGAGCGCAACCCCATGCCCGAGTACGCGAAGCTTGAAGGCGAGCTTCTTGAGATGATCAACAAGACGGGCATCGGCCCTCAGCTCGGTGGCTCCGTATCGGCTCTCGCCGTCAACATCGAATGGGGCCCGACGCACATTGCGGGACTGCCCGTGGCCGTCACGATCTGCTGTCATGCGATGCGCCACAAGGATCGCGTCCTTTAATTGCTCGGGATGGGAGGATAAGAAAAATGGCTGAAAAGATTCGTATCGAAACACCGTTTACCGTGGAGCAGTCCAAGAAGCTCAAGGCGGGCGACAGCGTGCTCATCACAGGCACGATCATCAGCGCACGCGATGCGGCGCACAAGGTCATGTGCGAGGCTCTGGCACGCGGCGAGAAGCTCCCCGTGGACTGGAAGAATGAAATCGTCTACTACCTCGGACCTACGCCTGCGAAGCCCGGCGATCCGATCGGCTCGTGCGGCCCGACGACTGCCGGCCGCATGGACGCCTACACGCCGACGATGCTTGAGCAGGGCATCACGGGCATGATCGGCAAGGGATCGCGCGACCCGAAGGTCATCGAGTCGATGAAGAAGAACGGCGTGACGTACTTCGTCGCCGTCGGAGGCGCGGCGGCTCTGATCGCCAAGTCCGTCAAGAAGTACGAAGTACTCGCCTATCCGGAACTCGGCCCGGAGGCCGTGGCGCGTCTGACCGTTGTTGACTTTCCAGCGATCGTCGGCATCGACTGCGAGGGAAATAACTTCTACGAGATTGGCCAGGCGCCGTATCGTAAGTTATAGGAAGCGCTTGTTTGGCGCTTTCATGGGAGGCGCTGAACTTGTCAGCGCTTCCTGTAATCCGCCCCCGCACGATGCGGGGCGCAAAGAATTTATAGGAGGTATAGAATGATTAACACAACTTTTTACGCCCGCCGCCTGCATTCCCTGGTCGGCTTGCTGGCACTCGGAGGATTTCTCATGGAACACATCCTCACCAATGCTTCGGCTCTGGGCGGTGCTGAAGCCCTGAACGGCAAGCTCGCAATGATGGAGCTGATACCGAAGCCGATTTTCCTCGGACTTGAGGTCGGCGCCGTCGCCATCCCGTTCCTCTTCCATGCGATCTATGGCATCTACATCTGCATGCAGGCGAAGAACAACCCGACGAAGTATGGCTACCTCAACAACTGGAATTTCGCTTTCCAGCGCTGGACGGCATGGTTCCTGCTCGTCTTCCTCGTATGGCACGTCGGCTACCTGCGCTGCTATGTCAAGGGTGTCCTCGGCACACCGATCACCTATGAACTGATCCAGAGCTACGTCACGGGCAGTCCGATCGTCTTCGTCCTCTACCTCATCGGCATGCTCGCAGCGATCTTCCATTTCACGAACGGCATTGCGACCTTCCTCATGACGTGGGGCGTCGTCAAGGGGCCTCGCGCCCAGAAGACGGCGGGGCTCCTCTCCATGTTGCTCTGCGTGGCTCTGAGCCTCGTGACGATTGCCTTCATGGTGAGCTACTTCGTTCCCATGCATTGATCGATTGATTGTGATGTATAGATAAGGAGAGAACCTACATGGCTGAAAAGAAAAAAATCATTATTGTAGGCGGCGGTCTCTCGGGTCTCATGGCGACCATCAAGGTCTGTGAGCTCGGCGGCGAAGTCGACCTGTTTTCCTACTGCCCCGTAAAGCGCTCCCACTCGCTGTGTGCGCAGGGTGGCATCAACGCCTGCATGGACACGAAGGGCGAGCATGACAGCGTTTACGAGCACTTCGATGATACGGTCTACGGCGGTGACTTCCTTGCCGATCAGGTCGCGGTCAAGGGCATGGTCGAGGCGGCGCCGAAGCTCATCAAGATGTTCGACCGCATGGGCGTTCCCTTCACACGCACGCCGGAAGGCAACCTCGACCTCCGCAACTTCGGCGGTCAGAAGAACAAGCGCACCTGTTTTGCCGGCTCGACGACGGGTCAGCAGCTTCTCTATGCGCTCGATGAGCAGGTTCGCCGCTGGGAAGTCAAAGGCGGCGTCAAGAAGTATGAGTTCTGGGAATTCATCCGCATCATCAAGAACAAGGACGGCATCTGCCGCGGCATCGTCGCGCAGAACATGAACTCGATGGAGATCAAGTCGTTCCCCGCCGACGTCGTCATCCTTGCGACGGGCGGCCCCGGCCAGGTGTTTGGCCGCTGCACGGCTTCGACGATCTGCAACGGCTCGGCCGTTTCCGCTGTCTACCAGCAGGGTGCACACATCGGCAACCCCGAGTTCATCCAGATTCATCCGACGGCGATTCCGGGTTCCGACAAGAACCGTCTGATGAGCGAGGCGTGCCGCGGCGAAGGCGGACGCGTCTGGGTCTATCGCGACGGCAAGCCCTGGTACTTCCTGGAAGACATGTATCCGGCATACGGCAACCTCGTGCCGCGTGACGTCGCCTCGCGCGCCATCTTCAAGGTCTGCGTGCACATGGGTCTGGGCATCAACGGCGAGAACCGCGTCTACCTCGACCTCTCGCATATTGATCCGCATTACCTGGAGCGCAAGCTCGGCGGTATCCTCGAAATCTACATGGACTTCGTCGGAAAAGATCCGCGCAAGGTGCCGATGGAAATCTTCCCGTCCGTCCACTATTCGATGGGCGGCATCTGGGTCGATCGCCTGCACCACACGAACATCAAGGGTCTCATGGCCTCGGGCGAGTGCGACTACCAGTATCACGGCGCGAACCGCCTCGGTGCGAACTCGCTCCTTTCCGCTGCTTACTCCGGCACGGTCTCCGGCCCTGAAGCCATGCGCATGGCGAAGTCCGGCGAGCTTGGCGACGCCCTCACGCAGGCGGAGCTTGACAAGGCGCGTCAGGAAGTCGTCGACCAGTTCGAAGGCATCCTCAAGATGGATGGCCCTGAGAACGCGCACAAACTCCACCACGAGCTTGGCGATCTCATGTACAAGTATGTTTCCATCGAGCGCGACAACAACGGACTCGACCAGTGCCTCGTGGAGCTCAAGGAAATCCTCAAGCGTTGGGACAACATCGGCTTGACGGATCGCGGTCATTGGGCGAACCAGGAAGCTATGTTCGTGCGCCAGCTGCGCAATATGATCCTCTACGCGATGTGCATCACGAAGGCAGCTCGCTGCCGCGACGAGAGCCGCGGCGCTCATGCCAAGATCGCCCTCGACGCGAATGGCAAGCGCATGATGGACGGCGACGAGCTCGTCTTCATGCCGCGTGACGACAAGAACTTCATGCGCATCTCCATCGTCGACTACGACCCAAAGACGGAAGAGCCGATCGTCAGCTACGACGAGTTCGATCATTCGCTCATCAAGCCGCGTGCGCGTAACTACGCGGTAGCGAAGAAAGAGTAAGAGGAGGAGATAGCAAATGGCAGAACAGAAGAAAGTAAGATTCATCATAGAGCGTCAGGATGGCCCTGACGCCAGCCCCTACAAGCAGGAATTCGATGTCGACTATCGTCCCGGCCTCAACGTCGTCGCGGCTCTGATGGAGATCCAGAAGAACCCTGTGACGGTCGATGGAAAGACGGTCGCTCCTGTCAACTGGGAGTGCAACTGCCTGGAGAAGGTCTGCGGCGCCTGCATGATGGTCATCAACGGCAAGGCGCGTCAGGCCTGCTGCTCGCTCATCGACGAGCTTGAGCAGCCGATCACGCTCGCACCGGCACGCACCTTCCCCGTCATCCGCGACCTCCTCATTGATCGTTCCGTCATGTTCGAGAGCCTCAAGCGCATCCATGGCTGGATCGAGATCGACGGTTCGTGGGACAACCCCGATGCTCCGCTGCAGAATCCCTATACGGCGGAGACGACGTATGAGATTTCGCACTGCATGACGTGCGGTTGCTGCCTTGAGGCGTGCCCGAACGTCGGCCCGCAGTCCGACTTCATCGGTCCTGCGCCTACGGTGCAGACGCTGCTCTTCAACCTCCATCCGCTCGGAAAGTTCGATGAGCCGAAGCGCCTCGAAGCTCTCATGGGCAAGGGCGGCATCACGAGCTGCGGCAACAGCCAGAACTGTGAGAAGGCCTGCCCGAAGGAGATCAAGCTCACGAAGCACCTCGCACAGCTCAACCGCGACGTCAACAAGCAGGCGCTGAGGAATATCTTCAACAACTAAAAAAGGAACGACGGCGAATTTTTCACCATCGTCCCAAGATGGACGGAGCGCACTTCCCGATTTCGGGGGAGTGCGCTCTTGTCTTGTGCACTCACGGGAAGCGGAAGGTTGAAATATTTCTTTTAGATTCCTTGACAAGCCCCCCATCGCTCTGTATAATACTATTTGTTGCCGACCTTACGGAAGGCGATGGATGGCCCGGTAGTTTAGTTGGTTAGAATGCCGCCCTGTCACGGCGGAGGTCAGGGGTTCAAGTCCCCTTCGGGTCGCCACTTCATGCGGAAGTAGCTCAGTGGTAGAGCACCACCTTGCCAAGGTGGGGGTCGCGAGTTCGAGCCTCGTTTTCCGCTCCATACGGCGACATAGCCAAGCGGTAAGGCAGGGGTCTGCAAAACCCTCATTCCCCAGTTCGATTCTGGGTGTCGCCTCCAAAACGATAGGCAAGACTGCTGCAGAGATTCTGCGGCAGTCTTTTTTTCAAATGACAACGGTGTGGGAGGATGTATTTTGTCGCAGGAAGAATTGAAGAAGGAAATAGAGAAGAGGCGCACGTTCGCCATCATTTCGCATCCGGATGCGGGAAAGACGACACTGACGGAGAAGCTCCTGCTCTACGGCGGGGCGATTCACCTCGCAGGCTCGATCAAGTCGCGCAAGACGCAGCGCCATGCCGTGTCTGATTGGATGGAGATCGAGAAGCAGCGCGGCATCTCCGTCACGTCGAGCGTGCTGCAGTTCGACTACGCAGGCTGCCGCATCAACATCCTTGACACGCCCGGGCATCAGGATTTCAGCGAGGATACGTACCGCACGCTGATGGCGGTCGACAGCGCCGTCATGATTCTCGACGTGGCGAAGGGCGTCGAGGCGCAGACGAAGAAACTCTTCAAGGTTTGCCGCGAGCGCCATATTCCAATCTTTACCTTCGTTAACAAGCTCGACCGCTTTGGCAAGGCGCCGCTCGATCTCATGGCGGAGCTGGAAGATGTCTTGGGCATTCGCTCTTATCCAATGAATTGGCCGGTCGGTACGGACGGCAATTACAAGGGCGTCTACGATCGCGCGAAGCGCGAGGTCGAGCTTTTCGCTGCCGACGCGAGCCACGGGCAGACGGAACGTGTCTCCGTCTGCGGCTCGATCGACGACGAGGCTTTCATGGCGCAGCTGACGGAAGAGGAGCGCCGGACGCTCGCCGACGACATCGAGCTTCTCGATGCAGCGGGCGAGGACTTCGACCGCGAGAAGGTCGATCGCGGCGAATTGACGCCGACGTTCTTCGGTTCTGCCATGACGAATTTCGGCGTTAAGAATTTTCTGGAAGAGTATCTGCGACTCGCGCCAGCGCCTGCGCCGCGCGCTTCGACCGATGGCATCATAGAGCCGACGGACGAGCGCTTCTCGGCTTTCGTCTTCAAAATCCAGGCGAATATGAATCCCGCGCACCGCGACCGCCTCGCCTTCATCCGCATCGTGTCGGGCGCATTTGAGCGCAACATGAGCGTCTGGCACGAAAAGAGCGGCAAGCTGATCAAGCTCGCGCAGCCGCAGCAGTTCCTCGCGCAGGATCGGCAGATCATCGACGAGGCGTTTCCGGGCGACATCGTGGGGCTTTTTGATCCCGGCATCTTCTCGATCGGCGATACGCTGACGGACGCCTCGCACAAGTTCAAATACGAGGATTTCCCCGTGTTTCCGCCCGAGAAGTTTGCACGCGTCTCGGCAAAGGACACGATGAAGCGCAAGCAGTTCGTCAAAGGCGTCGAGCAGCTCACGCAGGAGGGCGCGATTCAGCTTTTCATGCAGGAGGGCGCGGGCGCGGACGCCTACATCGTCGGCACGGTCGGCACGCTGCAGTTTGAAGTGCTCGAATACCGTCTAAAGAACGAGTACAATGTCGATATCGTGCTGCAGATGCAGCCATACGAGGTCGCGCGTTGGATGACATTCGCCGATGGGCGCGAAATCACGCCCGCAACCCTGCACGGCGCAGACCGCGGTATGTTTGTGCGCGACCGCCGGGGCAATCCCGTGCTGCTCGTGAGCAACGAATGGGCGCTCGGCTGGATCACGGAGAACAATCCCGACCTCCTGCTTCATGCCGTACCCGTCGACCGTACGGAGGCATAAAGCCTTGTCGAAGAGGCGAAAAGTATGGTAAAATACCATGATATAACAAAATGAAGGAAACGCTGAGGAGATTGGCGGTTCCCTGAATGAGCAGGAATGGGGGGCTGTTGGCATGAAAAGCATGACGGGGTTCGGCGCGGCGGGCCGGGAGAATGAGGATTACAAGGTTCATGTGGAAGTGAAATCGGTCAATCAGCGGTATCTGGACATATCGTTTTCCATGCCACGCGCTCTCAATGTCTTTGAGAGCGATATGCGCCATGCCATCAAGAGATTCTCGGCGCGCGGCAAGATCGATGTGAACATCGCCTTTCAGGACAAGCGCGAAAAGGAAGCGACCATCGTCGTTGATAAGAACTTGGCACGCGCCTATCAGACGGCGCTTTACGAACTTGGCGATTTCCTGCATTTGACACCGCCCGCCGATGTATGTAAAATAGCCTTGTATCCCGATGTCCTGCGCGTACGCGAGGAGAGCCGCGATGTGCTTGACGCCCGCGGGCTCGTCTTTGACGCCTTGGAAAGTGCTTTGGAACATTTCGCCCAGATGCGAAAAACGGAGGGCGAGCATACGCACCTCGACTTTGAGCCGCGCCTCGATTTCCTTGCCGAGGCAATCGAAAAGCTCTCGGCCTTCGAGTCGGAGATCGTCGAGCGCTACCGCACGCATCTGAGGAACGTCCTCAGCGAAATGCTCAAGGGGCAGGGCATTGATGAGATGCGCATCCTGCAGGAAACGGTGCTCTACGCTGACCGCATCAGCTACAACGAAGAGGTCGTGCGCCTCAAGAGCCACATCGCTCAGTTCCGTGAGACGATCGAGGTGGAGGAAGCGCCCATCGGCAGGAAGCTCGACTTCCTGATTCAGGAGATCAATCGCGAGACAAACACGATTGGCGCGAAGGCGAACTTCACGCAGGCGGCGAAACTTGTTGTCGAGATCAAGAGTGAGGTCGAGAAACTGCGCGAGCAGGTGCAGAACATCGAGTGAGGGGTCAATATGGACATCAAGCTCATCAATATCGGGTTTGGCAACATCGTTTCGGCGAACCGCGTCGTGGCGATCGTCAGCCCTGAATCGGCGCCGATCAAGCGCATTATTCAGGAGGCGCGCGACGGCGGAAGGCTCATTGATGCCACTTACGGCAGACGAACGCGCGCCGTTGTCATCATGGACAGTGATCATGTGATTCTTTCTGCCGTGCAGCCGGAGACCGTGGCGCATCGCGTTCTTGATTCAGACACTCCGGAAACGAAAGGAAGAGAAGACGGAAAATGAGAAAAGGACTTTTGGTCGTCGTTTCCGGCCCGTCGGGTGCGGGCAAGGGCACGATCTGTCAGGCGCTCTTGGAAAAGACGCCGCTTGCCTACTCCGTTTCGGCCACGACGCGAAAGCCGCGCGCGGGCGAGGTCGACGGAGAGAGCTACTATTTCCTCTCGGTCGAGGCATTCGAGGAAATGATTGAAAAGGACGAATTGCTCGAATGGGCAAAGGTCTACGACAATTATTACGGAACGCCATTGAAAAAGGTGGAGGAAAAGCTCGCGGCGGGCGAGGACATCTTGCTTGAGATCGACACGCAGGGCGCGATGAAGGTGCGCGAGAAGTTTCCTGAGGGCGTCTACATCTTCATCTTGCCGCCGTCGCTCGCCGAGCTGGAAAGGCGCATCCGCGGGCGCGATACGGAGACGGAGGACGTCTTGCAGAAGCGCCTCGCCGCGGCGATCGATGAGATTGAAGCGGGAAAGTGCTACAAGTACGTCGTCACGAACGACGAAGTCGATGGCGCGGTCGATTCCGTATGCGCCATCCTTGCGGCGGAGAGGCGCCTTGTCACACGCAATGGAGAGCTTTTTGACGAAATAGAAAAGGGAAGGGAAGATCCGATATGAGCATGGCAGATCCTTCAATCAACAAACTCTTGGAGGTAGTCGACAGTCGCTACACACTCGTCGTCTTGGCGGCGAAGCGTGCGCGTCAGCTTTTGAGCGGCGACGAGCCGAAGGTGGTGGCGAAGTCCTCGAAAGATGTGACGATTGCTCTGGAAGAGATTTCCGAAGGCGATATTCTTTATCGACGCAGCAAAGGCGGCATAAAGTAATGGTTCTTGAGGGCAGGAAGATCCTTTTAGGCGTCACGGGCGGCATCGCCGCCTACAAGGCGGTGGAGATTGCGAGCCGCCTGCGCAAGAAGGGGGCGGAGGTTCACGTCGTCATGACGAAGGAGGCCGCCTGTTTTGTCACGCCGCTGACCTTCCGCGAGATCACGGGACAGCCCGTGTCGCTCGACATGTGGGAAGAGCCTGCGCATTGGAACGTCGAACATATCGCTCTGGCGCGTCTGGCGGATCTTGTGCTCATCGCGCCCGCTACGGCGAACATCATTGCCAAGGCGGCGGCGGGCATAGCCGACGACATGCTGACGACGACGCTGCTTGCTGTCACATCGCCGATTTTCTTCGCTCCGGCGATGAACAGCGCGATGTATGAAAATCCCGTGACGCAGGAAAATATGGCAAAGCTCCAAGCGCGTGGCTGGCATAAGATCGAGCCGGCAGCGGGATACTTGGCTTGCGGCGTCTCGGGCGTCGGGCGTCTGCCTGAGCCTCAGGACATCGTGCGCGAGCTGGAAGAAGCGGGCGCGCGCGGCAAGACGCTCGCCGGCAAGAAGGTGCTCGTGACGGCGGGCGGCACGCTTGAAGCCATCGATCCCGTGCGCTTCATCGGCAATCGTTCGAGCGGCAAGATGGGCTATGCCATCGCGCAGGAGGCGGCGCGCCGCGGCGCTGACGTCGTGCTCGTCGCGGGCGGCACCGTCGCGCTCGCCGATCCCGACGGTGTGCGCGTCCTGCGTACGGAATCGGCGCTCGCCATGCGCGATGCCGTGCTGCAGGAAGCCGAGGACGCTGCGATCGTCATCAAGGCGGCCGCCGTCGCCGACTATCGCCCGAAGGTGCGGCAAGCGCAGAAGATCAAGAAGAACGACGCTGAACTCACGCTTGTCTTGGAGAAGAATCCCGATATTTTGCTGGAACTGGGCGGCCGGAAAAAGGAGAAGCAGATCCTTGTGGGGTTTGCGGCAGAGACGCAGAATCTCCTCGACTACGCGAAGGCGAAGCTCCAAAAGAAGAATCTTGACCTCATCGTGGCGAACGATGTGACGTGCCCCGACGCGGGATTCAATACGGAGACGAATCTCGTGAAGATTGTGGCGCGCGACGGCTCCGTCGAGGAAATTCCTTTGATGAGCAAGCAGAAGGTGGCAGAGGTTCTCCTCGACCGCATCGAATCCCTACAAAAATAGTTGACAATTGAAATGTTTTCTCGTATAATAAAGCCAAATCGAATATCACTCATCAAGAGCAGTGGAGGGACTGGCCCTATGAAACTGCGGCAACCGTTGGCGTAGGCCAAAAAGGTGCCAATTCCTATAGGTATTGCCTATGAGATGGGAGCGAAGGAAGACTCTCTTTTCGTAGGAAGAGAGTCTTTTTTGATGGATGATGTATGCTGCGAATCGGCTTTTGCTGAAGATGTTTCGCGGACGATTTCATGAAAGCGGCGCTTTGAGGCCGCCGGGCAGGGAAGGTCGCACCTTGCTTTTCCAGATATTTGCCGCAGGCGGCAGCGGCGGAATGGAGCATACCATGAGCAAAACGATGTTGTTCACTTCCGAGTCGGTGACGGAAGGTCATCCCGACAAGATGGCCGATCAGATTTCTGACGCCATTCTCGATGCGATTCTCGCAAAAGATCCGCAGGGGCGCGTGGCGTGCGAGACATTGGTGACGACGGGGCAGGTGCATGTCGTCGGCGAGATCTCGACCTCGTGCTATATCGACATCCCGCACATCATCCGCAAGACTGTGGAGAAGATCGGCTACACGCGTGCGAAGTATGGCTTCGATGCAGCGACGTGCGGCATTCTCGTATCGCTCGATGAGCAGTCTGCCGACATCGCACTCGGCGTTGACAAGGCGCTTGAGGCGAAGGAGGGTGAGTCCGATGTCGCCGACTCCATCGGCGCGGGCGATCAGGGCATGATGTTCGGCTATGCGGCGAATGAGACGCCTGAGCTCATGCCGCTGCCGATTGCACTCGCACATCGTCTGGCACGCCGCCTTGCAGAGGTGCGTAAGAACGGCGAACTCGGCTACCTGCGCCCCGACGGCAAGACGCAGGTGACGGTGCGCTACGAGGACGGCAAGCCCGTCGCCGTCGATACCGTCGTCATCTCCACGCAGCACGATCCGGAAGTCGACCTGGCAACGATTCGCAAGGATATGATTGAAAAGGTCATCAAGGTCATCATTCCGGCAGAGCTTCTGACGGCAGACACGAAGTACTTCGTGAACCCGACGGGCAAGTTCGTCATCGGCGGCCCGCAGGGCGATTCGGGTCTCACGGGCCGCAAGATTATCGTCGACACTTACGGCGGCATGGCGCGTCACGGCGGCGGCGCCTTCTCGGGCAAGGATCCCACGAAGGTCGACCGCTCCGCTGCCTACGCCGCGCGCTATGTGGCGAAGAATGTCGTCGCCGCAGGACTCGCCGATCGCTGCGAGATCCAGCTTGCCTACGCCATCGGCGTCGCGCGTCCCGTATCGATCATGGTCGATACGTTCGGCACGAACAAGGTGGACGAAGCTCTGATCGAAAAGCTTGTGCACGAGAACTTCGATCTGCGTCCGGCCTCGATCATCAGCAACCTCGACCTGCGCCGCCCGATTTACGAGCAGACGGCGGCCTACGGCCACTTCGGCCGCACCGATGCCGATCTGCCGTGGGAGAAGACGGACAAGGCGGACGCCTTGAAGAAAGCTGCGGGAATCTGAAAAGGATACATATACAAAACGGGACAGCTGCAAGGCTGTCCCGTTTTGTCGCGCATCATGGCTTCCCTTGTAATGAAGATGTTTTCATAGTATAATGGCAATAGGAGGTGATTCCATGAAGAAGATGCTTTGTGCCGCCCTTCTGGCTATGCTTGCGGTGAGTGCGGCTCCTGTTTTTGCGGCTTCGATGTCATCGGCGAAAGATACGGCAGGCGTGCAGCGCTATAATTGCTGCGGCAGCAGATACTATCGCGACAGCGAACAGAGCGGCCCCTACTGTGACGAGAACGGCTACTGCACTTACGATCGCAGATAAAGCCGAAGCTATGGAGCATTGCTCCGTGCGCCCCGCAGGAAAAAATCCCCTTCGCGACTCTTTTGAGAGAGGCGAAGGGGATTCTTCATTTCCGCATTTGTCCTAGATAGTGCACGACGAATTGCTGCGCCGTGCGGCCGCTGCGTCCGGAGTGCTCAAGCTCCCAGCGATGAGCAAGAACGCGAAGCTCCTCGGGGGCGAGGCGGATGCCTTCCTTTTCAAGGTAGTGGGAGATGATAGCATGATATTGCTCTTGGTCGGGTGCGAGGAAGGTGATGATGAGACCGAAGCGGTCAGAAAGGGAGACGGTTTCGTTCACGCTGTCCTGACGATAGAGTTCGTCCTGTGCCTGATCGCGGTCGCGCCAGCTTTCCTTGATGAGGTGGCGGCGGTTGGATGTCGCGTAGATGAGTACGTTTTGGGGACGCGCCTCGACGCCGCCTTCGATGGCGGATTTCAGATACTTGTACTCCGTCTCAAATGCCTCGAACGAGAGGTCGTCGAGGAAGAGAATGAAGCGCTTGGAGGGAAATCGGCGAAGCGCCGCGAGAATGCGCGGCAGTTCGCCGAGCTGCGATTTCGTGAGCTGCACGAGCCGAAGACCGCGGCCATAGTATTCGTGAGCGAGAGCTTTGACGGAGGAGGACTTGCCCGTGCCGCGCGCGCCGATCAGGAGTACGTTATTGGCAGGACGCCCTTCTAGGAAGGCTTCCGTATTGTCTGTCAGCTGCTTCTTTTGGCGGTCGTAGCCGATGACGTCAGTGAGAGGGAGCGCTTCGAAGTGCTCGACGCCTTGAAGCTTGTGCTCTTTGTCGTTCCAGGAGAACGCCTTGCAGCTCGAAATCTCGCCGCAGCCGTAGAGCCGGTAAAAATCGAGGAAGGCGTCTGCGGCATCTTCTGCCGATGCCGCAGATGCCATGCGTTCGTGGAGGAAGGAGGACGCTTCGCTCGTGCAGCGCTTCGTCGGTTCGTAGTCGTCAAGGAGGTCGCATGGCAGCATGGCGCTTGGCGGCTCGTGAAAGACGTCGGCGAGGATTTCCATATCGCGCACGAAGGCGCGGCGAAGACTGTTGCCGACATTGCCGGAAGATTGTTCCACCGTGCATGCGAAGGTGTTTTCCACATGAGCGAGCACATGGAGAAAATAGGAGCGCAGGATATTTCCGGAAAGGCCGAGCGATTCCGCCTTCTCGATGAGCCCTGCGGTGAAATCGTAAGCGTGCGAAGTGTTCTCAGGATTTTCCAGAAAGCGCAGGAACTTTCCGATGAGCGCATCCTGCAATATGGGACGGCAGATGCAGAGTTCGTGCAGGCGGGGTTTGAGCATGTCTTTCTCCTCTCGTCAGAACGTCAGTTTTTCCTTGATGCGCTCGACTGCTCGCTTCGTATTCTCTCGGTCGCCGAAAGCCGTGAGGCGGAAATATCCTTCGCCGCATGGGCCGAATCCTGCGCCCGGCGTGCCGACGATGTCCGCGCCTGTGAGAAGGTGGTCGAAGAAGTCCCACGAGGAGAGTCCGTGCGGCGTCTTGAGCCAGATGTAGGGTGCGTTTACGCCGCCGTATGCCTCAAGACCGATGGATTCAAGGCCCTCGCGGATGAGTCGGGCGTTTTCGAGGTAGTAGGAAATGGCAGCCGCCGTCTCTCGTTTCCCTTCGGGCGTGAATATGGCCTCTGCGCCGCGCTGGATGATGTAGGAGGTGCCGTTATACTTCGTCGTGTGGCGGCGATTCCAGAGCGGGTTGAGGCTCTTCTTCGTGCCGTCGGCGCTCCTGCCCTGCACGCTCTTCGGCAGCACGATGTAGCCGCAGCGCGTGCCCGTGAAGCCCGCTGTCTTCGAGAAGGAGCGGAATTCGATGGCGACCTCCTTCGCGCCCTCGATCTCGAAGATGGAGTGCGGCAGATCGTCCTCGGTGATGAAGGCCTGATAAGCGGCGTCGAAGAGAATGACAGACTCGTTCTCTCGCGCGTAGGCAACCCATCGGGAGAGAGACTCGCGCGTCATCGCCATGCCCGTCGGGTTGTTCGGTGAGCAAAGATAGATGATGTCGACATGCTCCGTGGGCAGCTCGGGCAGGAAGCCGTTCTCTGCCGTGCAGGGCAGGTAGACCACGCCCGAGAAGTGTCCGTTTTTCTGCAGTGCGCCCGTGCGTCCCGCCATGACATTCGTGTCGAGGTAGACGGGGTAGACGGGGTCGGTGATGGCGATTTTCGCCTTTTCGCTGAAGATTTCCTGGATGTTGCCGCAGTCGCTCTTGGCGCCGTCGGAAATAAACACCTCGTCCGGCTCGATGCCGAGTCCCGGGAAGTTGTTTTCTATGATTTTCTCGATGAGGAAGCCGTAACCTTGCTCGGGTCCGTAGCCGCGGAAGGTCTCGGCTGCAGCCATCTCGTCGACCGCCTTGTGCATGGCGGCGATGCAGGCGGGCGGCAGGGGCTGCGTCACGTCGCCGATGCCGAGCGAGATGACGTTGGCTGCGGGATTCTTTTCCTTATAGTCAGCGACGCGGTGCGCGATCTCGCGGAAGAGATAGCTGCCGGCGAGTTTCAGATAGTTTTCGTTGATGTAAGCCATGGTGATTCCTCCTGATGCTTCATGCAAGGTGGACGGATACGGTTCGCGTCCGTCAGAGTTTACGGCTACCATTGTAGCACATTTCCCGTAAATTCCCATAAAATTTTTGAAAAAAAGACCGCCCTCTTCGGAGCGGCCGTCTGAAAGCACATCATTTTTCTTTTTTCAGCGTGTTCTGGCAGAAGTCGATGAAAGCCTGCGCGGCCTTGGAAACGTAACGATCCTTCTTCCAGGCAAGCCCGACATCGACGAAGACGGGCTTGTCAAAGGGCAGCGTCACGATCCCGGGCGTCTCCTCGACGATGAAGTCGAGCAGGAAGGCGATGCCTGCACCGCTCGCGATCAGCCCCTTGATGGTCTCGATCTGATTCGACTCGAGCACGATGTCGGGCGTGATGCTTTCCTGCTTGAAGGTGTCGAGCAGGAGCTTTCGCAGGAAGGAACCGTCCTTGAGCATGATGAGGTTCACGTCTTCGATGTCGTGCAGGGAGATGGCCTTTTTTTTGGCAAGTGGGTGCTGCTCGGGCAGGCACGCGACGATCTGGCTCTTCGCCATGGGAAGCGTCTGCAGGCTCGCCGCTGCATTGGAGAGGATGACGATGCCAAAGTCCAGCTCATCGCGTTCGAGCTGCTCGCGGATGCGCATCGAGCCTTCTTCGTAGAGATAGACGTCGAGATGCGAGTATTTCTTTTGGAAGCTGGAGAAAATCTTGGGGAAGAGGTAGGCGCCGATCATCGACGGGATGCCGATCTTGATCGTGCCTTTCTGCAGCTGTTTGTAATCGTTGACTTCGAGCACGGCGTCCTGGATATTGCGCAGCGCAAGCTCAATGCGCGTCAGGAATACAGCGCCCTCGGGCGTCAGAGACAGCTGCTTCTGACTGCGGTCAAAGAGCTGAATGCCGAGTTCCGCCTCAAGCTTCTTGATCGCGACGGTGATGTTCGGCTGTGATACGCGAAGCCTTTCAGCGGCGCGCGTAATGTTTTTCAGTCGGCTTGCCATTTGAAAGTATTCGAGTTGTCTTAGTTCCATGCTTGATCGCCACCCATTCCCTGTCGTCCATAAAGATGAATTATTTTCGTTAAACCTATCATACTTCAAAATCATCTATGATACAATAAGAAAAATTTATTTTTTATGATTAAAAACAGATGTAATTTTTTTGAAAATGTTCCTTTACAGCGACACCAATCTAGTGTACACTGTAAAGGAATCACTGATAAATTCCGTCCCGCATCTTCATACATCTGGGCGACTTCATTTATCAGCATTTCCTAAAGTACCGGCTTCAGATTCGCGAGGATGGAAGTTCAAAGAAAAATAGTGGCAAAGTCCTTTAGCGAGTCATGAATTTTTTTTGCATTTGTTTCGATATATATTAAGCAGTGGATTGTGCTCTGCACTTTTGCCATGAAGTTTCGACGGTCATGACCTGCACAGGTCGAGCGGGCTTCGTGTGAGAGGAAGGGCAGCCAAGATGCTCTATCCGACGTACTCCGTCGGTCGCAAGCAAGGATGAAGACGCCGCAAAAATCATCTGCATCGTTTGCGGGTGCTGGATGCAAGTGGGCAGACGGCGTTGCAGGAGACGCCCTGCGTCTCTGCCATTAGGGAAGAGGGGGATTTTTTTGGAAAAATCAACGCTAATCGGACTGTTGTCGGGACTCATCGCTATCTTCGGCGGCATGATCCTCAAGGGGGCTCCAATCAGTTCGCTGAACAATCCGGCGGCATTCATGATCATCATCCTCGGCACGTTTGCCTGTCTTTTCACGGCTTTCCGCATGGATGAGATGAAGATGCTGCCGAAGCTGATAAAGATGACTTTCCAAGCACCGCCTTCGCATCAGAAGGGTGAGCTTCTGCAGCTTTTCATCGAGCTTTCGCAGATTGCACGTCGTGAAGGTATCTTGGCACTGGAGAGCCGCGTCGAGGACATCTCCGATCCGTTCTTCAAAACGGGGCTTAGCATGGTCATCGACGGCATGGATCCGGACTTTGTCAGCGACGTTCTCGATGCTGAGATTTCTGTCATGCAGGAGCGTCACTCCCTGGGGCGTCTGATGCTCATGCAGGCCGGTACCTACGCGCCTACGCTCGGCGTTCTTGGTGCCGTTATCGGTCTGATTGCAGCTCTGAGCAACTTGTCGGACGTCAACGTCGTCGGTCACGCCATCGCGGCCGCGTTCGTCGCTACGATCCTCGGTATCTATACGGCGTACGTTCTTTGGCTTCCGTGGGCAAATAAACTCAAGATCATGTCAGATTCTGAGATCGGTCAGAAGCGAATGATCGTCGAGGGCATCCTGTCTCTGCAGGCAGGTGATTCGCCGACGGCCATCGAGGCGAAGCTCATGGTCTTCATTCCGCAGTCGGAGCGCGATCTACTGAAGAAGGAGGCGTAAGGCATGGCAAGAAAGAAGCGGCATGCACCGCATGAAGAAGAAGCGGGCGAGGCTTGGCTTCTGCCTTACTCCGACCTCATGACGCTGCTCCTTGCCACGTTCATCGCTCTCTATGCCATGTCCGCTACGGACTCGGCCAAGATGGCGCAGATGGCGCAGGCGTTTACAGCGGCTTTCAATACGGGCGGGCCTTCGTTCTTCAGTCAGATGGGGCCGAGCGAAAGCCGCCATGCCGAACGCATGGCGACGGAAGACAAGGGTAACAGCGCCTACATTCAAGAAGCGAAGGCTTTGGAAGAAGTGCAGAAAGAACTTGATAATTACATCAAGCAGAACGGCCTGCAAGGCGAGCTGAACACGACGATGACCGATGATGGATTGATGATCCGCATCAAGGAAAAGGCACTGTTCCCCTCGGGTTCGGCGGAGCTCGTGGGCGAGGCGCAGAAGATCGGTCCTGTCGTCGCAGGCCTTCTCGCGAAGATTCCCGAGCGCGTTGTCATCTCGGGGCATACGGACAATGTGCCGATCGCTACGGCGCGCTACCCATCGAACTGGGAACTGAGTTCGCAGCGCGCCTTGAATTTCATGAAATTCCTCTTTGCGAGCAATGCGTCGCTCAATCCGGCACGGTTCAGTTCCATCGGCTACAGCGAATACCGTCCGATCGCGGACAATAAGACGGACGAGGGCAGGTCACAGAACCGTCGCGTCGAGGTTCTGATCGCCAGGACGTACCAGTTCAATCCCGACAGTTCATCGACGGAAACACTGACGGCAAAACCTGAACTGCCCGATATTTCTCCCAACCTTTCGGGCGGCGGCACGAATCCCGTCATCACGCCGATGCGCCCGACGGCGCCCGGCAATGTCGAGCAGCCGCAGGCGCCTGCGCCTGTACGGCAGGAACAGTAGAATAGTGGATGAAAGCCGGCTTTATTTCTTTCCGCATAAAGCCGGCTTTTCTTGTGGAACGTCTGACTCGCCGTGCATTTTGGCGATGGGCGCGGATTGCGAGCTGGGGTGATGCGATGGTTTTGGGAGTCGGCACGGACATTATCGAGATCGAGCGTATGAAAAAAGCGATGGGGAGAGAGGCATTTCTTGCACGCGTCTTCACGCAGGAGGAACGGGCTTACTGTGATGGACGCGGTGCGGGCCGTGCGGCGTCGTATGCAGCACGCTGGGCCGGCAAGGAAGCTGTCTTGAAGGCGTTTGGCACGGGACTGCGTCAGGGGACGCTGCTGAATGTTGAGATCGTGCCCGATGTGCTCGGCGCACCTGAGGTCCATCTTTCTGGGTTCTTTGCGGCGCTTGCAGAGGAGAGGGGCGTGTGGCGCATACATCTTTCCTTGAGTCACGCCAGGGAATATGCCGTCGCACAATGTATTCTGGAGGGGGAGAAGCATGAAGATCGCTTTGGCAGATGAGATGAAGAAAATCGACAAGAGGGCCATCGAGGAATACGGCATACCAGAGATTCTGCTGATGGAGAATGCGGGACGCGAAGTTGCCGCCGCCTTTGAGGAATACTTGGGCGGCGTCTCGGGCAAGCGTATATGCGTACTCGCAGGAAGCGGCAATAACGGCGGCGATGCCTTCGTCGCTGCACGCCATCTGATGAACCATGGTGCGCAGATCAGCATCTTCCTCGTGGGCAGTGCTGCGCATCTGACGAAGAGTGCGGCGCTCAACCGTGACATCATCATCAAGATGGGCGTCGTCGTACACGTCCTTGAAACGGAGCGCGATTGGGACAAACTGCAAGTGACTCTGCGCTTCGTGGATGGAGTTGTCGACGGCATCCTGGGCACGGGATTCAAGGGCAGTCTGCGCGACGCGGCCGCGCGTGTCGTGCGCATGGTCAATGGTCATGGCAAGCCAGTCGTCGCCGTCGACATTCCGACGGGTGTCGAGGCGGATACGGGGAACGCTTCTCTCGAGGCGATTCGCGCGGATCTCACTGTGACCTTCGGGCTGCCGAAGTTCGGGCATATGATTGGCGCCGGCGAAACGGCGACGGGAAAACTTCTCGTCGATGACATCGGCATACCGAAAGTCTTGCTCGAAGACGATACGATTCGCCAGACCTACCTTGACGATGTGACGGTGGCGCCCATTCTGCTGCCGCGCCCGCTTGATGCGCACAAGGGTTCCTGCGGGCGCATCCTCGTCATTGCGGGTTCGCGCGGCATGACGGGGGCGGCGGCGCTCGCCGCTTCCGCAGTTCTCAGAAGCGGCGCGGGCGTTGCTGTGCTGGCTCTGCCGAGAAGTCTGCAGGAGATGATGGCGGGAAAATTGACCGAGGTCATGACGAAGCCTCTTCCCGAGACGGAGGAGGGCGTGATTGACATCGCGGCGCTCAGCGAGGCATTGGCACTAGCGGAAGGTTTCGACGCCGTCCTCATCGGGCCGGGACTTGGAAGGGCGCAGGAGACGCAGAAGTTTGTGCAGGATTTCTGCGCCGCCGTCAAGAAGCCGTTGATTCTCGATGCCGATGCCGTTTACGCGTTTTGCGGCAAGACGGATCTGTTCAAGAACTTCGCATTCGTGCCGATCTTGACGCCGCATCTCGGCGAGATGGCACACCTTTTGGGACTCGCTGTCAGCGATCTGCGCACGTCGCTTCTTGACATGACTCGTGAAGCCGCACGCGAGTATCATGCCGTGTTCGTCGTCAAGAGCGAATGCACGATCATCGTCTATCCCGACGGACAGGTCTTCCTCACGTCGAAGGGCAATTCGGGTATGGCGACGGCAGGTGCGGGTGATGTGCTTGCAGGTGCGATTGCCGGGCTTATGAAGCAGACGGCGGCGGGGCTTGCGCCGCTCGCAGGTGTTTACATCCATGGTCTTGCCGGAGATCTGGCGGCGAAGGAGAAGGGCTATGGACTCATCGCCTCCGATATTTTGGAGAATCTACCGTGTGCACTGTGCACCTTGGTTTGAAATGGGTCTTTTGGGCAAATTCGTTTTCTCGAAAGGATTTCCCTGCACACGAGAAGAAATAGGTTTTATGTTCAACTATGGTGGGATGCTTTTCTAGGGGTTTTGTTTATGCCGTTCCATATTCCGATTCACTTTCAAGGAATCTTGTCGACGATCAGCTTGTTGGACGTTCTTGACATCCTAATCGTGGCATTGATTCTTTACAAACTCTATGTGATGCTGCAGGATACGCGCGCCATCACATTGGTGAAGGGGCTGCTCGTGCTCCTAGGGCTCACGATTGTCTGCAACTGGCTGTCGCTGCACGTCATCTATTGGCTCTTGCAGCAGACGCTGACCTTGCTCTTCGTCGCGCTTCCCATTGTATTTCAGCCGGAACTTCGCCGTACGCTTGAGCATTTGGGTCAGGGACGCTTCTTCGGCAAATCACTTTTTCTCGATGACAACGAGGCGCGGTCACTCGTCAATGAGCTTGACAAGGCGGTGATGCTCCTGTCCTCGCGCAAGATCGGCGCCTTGCTCGTCTTTGAACGTGAGATGGGACTCAACGACATCAGCGCCACGGGCGTCCAGATCGACGGTCTCATCACGGCGGATTTTCTCATGAACGTCTTCATTCCGAACACGCCCTTGCACGACGGTGCCGCTGTCATACGCGGTAAGCGCCTGATCGCGGCGGGATGCCTTCTGCCTTTGACAGAAAATCGCACGCTGAGCACGGAACTTGGCACGCGTCACCGCGCTGCCATCGGTCTTTCTGAACAGTGCGATGCTCTTGTTGTTGTCGTCAGCGAGGAGACGGGCACGGTCTCCGTCGCGGAAAATGGCAGGATCGTGCGTCGTCTTAGCTCAGAGCATCTGAAATCTTATTTGCGCCCTATCTTCACGCCCAAGACGACAGGTATCAAGGACATGGTGTTGAATTGGAGGAAGGGGAAATGATGACACGATTGCGTGCGCTCGTCCAGCGCAACCTCCCGGCAAAAATCATCGCCCTTGTTGTCGCCGTCGTGCTCTGGCTTTTCGTCATGAACGAGCAAAATCCGCAGATCGAAGGCAGTTTTACTGTCGCTGTTGAGTTGCGCAATGTGCCTGAGGGATACAAGATTACGCAGTCAGAGAAAAGTGTGAAACTCAAGGTGCGCGGAGCGCGCTCCTTCTTTGTTTCAGCAGAGCCGGAAGGATTCAAGGCTTACGCTGATCTTGAAGGGCTTGGCTCAGGCGAGCACGAGGTCAAGGTCAAGGCCGTTCTGCCGCAGGGATTCGAACTCGTCGACGCGCAGCCTGAGACCGTTTCGGTCACCTTGGACAAGATCGTGCGGCGATCGGTTCGCATCGATCTCATCGTCACGGGTTCGGCGTCTGCAGGCTACACTGTGGGCAAGATTTCGCAGTCGGCGAACACCACGGTCATCGAGGGCCCTGAGTCGCGCATTGCGGAGGTCGACCGCGTCATCGGCTACGTCGGCCTTTCGGGAAATCGTGACGATTTCACCTTGCAGGTGCCGTTGACGCCGATCAACAGCGACGGCAAGGCGGTCGACGATGTGGAGCTTCTCGCGCGTACGGTTGAGGTTTCCGTACAGCTTGCGCGTGGGTTGACGCGCAAGATTGTCAGCATCCATCCGGTTCTCGACGACGTTCTGCCCGAGGGCTTCACTCTGGGCGAGGTGCAGGTCGAGCCGACAAAGATCGAAATCGCGGGCGATGCCGCTCTCATCAGCAAGGTGGCGAGTATCGACACGGAGAAGATCGTCATCTCAGACATGAAAGAGAGCGGCAAGAAGACTGTACATCTTGCGATACCCAATGGCGTTGCGATTTCCAATCGAGAGGTCACGGTTACGGTCGAGTTGAAACCGAAGGCGCAGGCAAAGGGAGCGGACGCGCCATGATCCGAATCAGCAGCTATGCTGTTCCCTTGAGCGACGAACGTCCATTTGCGGTTCTTGCCGCTGAGCGTTTGGGTGTTTCTCCAGACGATATTCTTGCAGTGCGCATTGTGCGAAGGGCGCTCGATGCGCGACGCTACCATGGAGCGCCGCTCGCCTTCCTCTATACGCTCGATGTGCGCATCCAGGGCAGTGAGAAAAAGCTGTTGGCGCGCTTGCGGCGTGACCGCCATGTTGCGCTTGCCGAAAAGGAAGAGAAGCTTGACCTTGCACGCTTTTCCCCGCTCGTGCCGGGCGAGGCGCGTCCTGTCGTCGTGGGCTTCGGCCCTGCCGGCATATTCGCCGCGCTGACGCTCGCACGCGCGGGGCTTTCCCCGCTCGTCCTAGAGCGCGGCTATGACGTCGAGGCGCGTCATGCGGCGATCGAGCGCTTCTGGCAGACGGGAATGCTCGATGTGCGCTCCAACGTCCAATTCGGTGAGGGCGGCGCGGGGACGTTTTCTGACGGCAAGCTGACGACGCGCATCGGCGATTCCCTCATAAGCGAGGTGCTCGACGCTTTCGTGGCGGCGGGTGCCCCCGAGGAGATCAAGTATCTGCACAAGCCGCATGTCGGTACAGACCTCCTGCGCGGCATCGTCAAGAACATCCGTGAGAAGATCCGCCGCCTGGGCGGCGAGATTCGTTTTTTGGCTCAAGTGACAGACATTGAGCTGAAAGACGGCGCGCTCCACGCGCTCATCGTCAACGGCGAGGAGCGCGTGAAGGCCGGAGCAGCTTTCTTCGCTATTGGACATTCAGCGCGCGACACCTATGAGATGCTTCTTTCGCGCGGGCTTTTTCTGGAGGCGAAGGCGTTTGCCGTGGGCGTGCGCATTGAGCATCCCCAAGAATTCATCGATCGCGTGCAGTACGGGGAGGATGCTGGGAATGTGCGCCTGCCTGTCGCCGACTATAGTCTCACTTATCAGGACAAGTTGCGCGGCAGGGGCGCGTACTCCTTCTGTATGTGCCCAGGCGGGCAGGTCGTCGCGGCGGCGTCCGAGCTTTCCCGCGTCGCGACGAACGGCATGAGCTGCTACAAGCGCGATTCGGGCGTGGCGAACGCTGCGCTTCTCGTGCAGGTCGGCCCGAAGGATTTCGGCGGCGAGGTGCTCGCAGGAATGGAATTTCAAAGGCAGTGCGAGAGCCTCGCCTTCAAGCTTGCAGGTGCAGACTACCGTGCGCCCGTGCAGTCCGTTGGTGACTTTCTTGCACACCAAAAGGGCGCAGCGGACTTCCTCGTGCAGCCGACGTATTTGCCTGGCGTGCGCCCCGTCGATTTGCACGAGTGCCTGCCGCGCTTCGTTACGGATACGCTGGAAGACGCCCTCTGCGCCTTCGACGGGCGCATGAAGGGATTTTCCGCGCCCGATGTGCCGCTGACGGGTGTCGAGACGCGTTCTTCTGCGCCGTGCCGCATCGTGCGCGAGAAGGAAAACTTTTTGGCGCATGGCCTTTCGGGGCTTTACCCCATCGGCGAGGGTGCGGGCTACGCGGGCGGCATCATGAGTGCTGCCGTCGACGGCATGAAGGCGGCGCTCGCCTTTCTGACGCAAAGGGAGTCTATGGAATAAGATCGCCAAGGGCGATGAAGAATAGGAGAGAATTTCATGGCAAGACTTTTTGGTACGGACGGTGTTCGCGGAGAAGCAAATGTGGCGCTCTGCCCAGAGTTGGCATATCGTCTCGGCTGGGCGGCAGCCCTGTACTTCGGCGAAAAGGTGCAGCAAAACCCTTTGATCATTATCGGGCGTGACACGCGCATCTCGGGCAACCTCTTTGAGTCCGCTCTCGCGACGGGCATCTGCTCAGCTGGCGGGCGCGTTGAGATCATCGGCGTCTGCCCGACGCCCGCCATTGCCTATCTGGCGAGGACGCACAAGGCGGCTGCGGGCATCGTCATCTCGGCGTCGCATAATCCCTTCTATGACAACGGCATCAAATTCTTCGGCGGCGACGGCTACAAGCTGCCCGATGCTGTGGAGGACGAGATCGAGAACCTCGTGCGCCGCATCGAGGCGGGCGAGAAGCTGCCGCGTGCGACGCGCGAGAACATCGGCCGCATCAAGCGCCGCAAGGAGTATGTGCGTGAATACATCGACTTCGTGCAGGGCACGGCAGGCGTGCAGCTCAACGGCTTGAAGGTCGTGCTCGATTGTGCGAACGGTGCGGCGTATGACTGCATGCCGCGCGTCCTGCGCCGCTTGGGCGCCGACGTGCATGTGATTCATGCAGAGCCGGACGGCGTCAACATCAACGAAGCTTGCGGCTCAACGCATCTTGAATCGTTGCAGAAAATGGTGCTTGCGGATGGCGCGGATATCGGCATCGCGCACGACGGAGATGCTGACCGCTGCCTGTGTGTGGATGAGAAGGGCGAGGTCATCGACGGCGACCACATCCTCGTCATGTGTGCCAAGGACATGATGGAGAAGGGAACGCTCACGGGGAATACCGTCGTGACGACGGTCATGGCGAACATCGGCTTTCACAAGGCGATCGAGAAAGCGGGCGGGCGTGCGGAGATCACGCAGGTAGGTGATCGCTATGTGCTCGAAAACATGCGCGAGCATGGCTACCGTCTCGGCGGCGAACAGTCGGGGCACATCATCTTTTCCGACTTCAGCACGACGGGCGACGGACTCATCACCGCCCTGCAGGTGCTCGCAGCGCTGAAGCGCACAGGGCGCAAGGCGTCGGAGCTTTCCACTCTGATGAAGAGCTATCCGCAGCTTCTCGTCAACGTCGTCGTCGCTTCGAAAGAAGGCTGGGAGGAGAATGCGGCGATTGCTGCGGCCATTCGCGCAGGAGAAGAAGAGCTTGGCGGTGATGGCCGCATCCTCGTGCGCCCGTCGGGCACGGAGCCTTTGATCCGCGTGATGGCGGAAGGCCCTGACCAGACGCAGCTTGAGACGATCTGCCGCCGCATCGCTGACATCGTCAAGAAGGAGCAGGGGTGATGCGCCCTGCTATCGTCGTCACGAGCTTTGGCGTCAGTGCGTCTGAGGCACGGGAGAAAAGCCTCGTGCCAATCGTGCGCGAGATCACGGAGGCCTTTCCGGACTTCACGGTTGTCGAGGCGTATACGTCCGCCTTCATCCGTCGCCGCCTGCAGGAGGCGGGAATCGATATGGCTTCTTTGGCGGAGCGTTTGGAAGAACTTGGTCGGGCGGGTGTGCGTGAAGTCTATGTGCAGCCGACGCATTTGACGCCAGGAGAGGAATACGAGAACAAGATTCTCAAGGAAGCGGAAGCGTTCTCTTCGCGCTTTGACGTGCTCAAGGTCGGCGAGCCTGTGTTCTTTCGCGCAGATGGTACGGAAAACGATGATATCGCGCATGGTTTGGCCGCGATCTTTTCTGGTCTTGCTCCGCAGACAGGAGAGGCGACAGTGCTCCTCGGCCACGGTTCGCCGCACAGACACAATCCCGTCTACAGGCTGCTGCAGCAGCGTGCCGATGAAGAGGGGCTGCCCGTACATATCGGCGTGTTGGAGGAGGCGGATGTGCCGAACTTCGCCATGGTGCTTGAGCGCCTTGAAAAGAGCGGGAAAAAGCACGTGCTGCTAGCCCCGCTCCTCTTGGCGGGCGGACGCCATGTCACGCACGATCTGGCAGGGGAAGAGGACGGCTCGTGGAAGAGCCGCCTGCAGAAGGCGGGATTTTCCGTGCGGCTTGACAGGAGGACGCTTGGAGAAAGAGCCGCCTTTCGGAGAATCTATGTGGAAAAAGTACGTTGTCTTATCATAGGATAACTAAAAGTTATTCTTTTCATTCATATAATATATTTTAAGTTTTTTGAAAATTCATCTATAATAGAAATGAGGAAACGATACACTTCCTTGCAAGACGCAGCATTTTCATCTATCAAGAATGAGGTGAGTGTATGTCACAGCCAGTAACAACGAATCCTTTGATCATCATGCTGATCAACATGACCGTCGTATTCATCGTCTTGATCTCGCTGAGTCTCCTGATTCGGCTGATCCATGCCGTTGATCCGACGCGCAAGAAGGAAACGCCGGTTTCCGTTGCAGCCCCCGCAGCAGCACCGATTGCCGCGCCGGAGCCTGTGCGCGCTCCCGAGCCGGAAGGCCTTTCGGCGGAGGTTGTCGCGGCGATTGCGGCGGCCGTCACGCTCGCGGGATTTTCGGCAGGCGCGATCCGCACGATCCGCCCGCTGGCGCGCGATGGCTGGAAGAACTCCGGCCGCGCCCTGCGCTAGATCATCGGATGCAAAGGAGGCAAAATCATGGAATTCCTCAATGCTTTTATCGTATCGCTGCAGGCCGTCTGGGCAGGATCGGGCTTTTCCCACTTCACGATGGGCAACGGCATCATGATTCTCGTCGGACTCGTGCTTCTTTATCTGGCCTTTGCCAAGGAGTTCGAGCCGCTGCTCCTTGGCCCGATCGCTTTTGGCTGTATCTTGGCGAATTTTCCGGAGACGGGCTTCTTCGCTGAAGAGATGAACGTCATGAAGGCGATCAACTTCGGCATCACCTACGAAATCTTTCCGCCGCTGATCTTCCTCGGTATCGGCGCGATGACGGACTTCGGCCCGCTGATCGCCAATCCGAACACGCTCCTCTTGGGAGCGGCGGCGCAGATCGGCGTCTTCGTAGCCCTCGGTCTCGCCATGGTATTATTCGGTTTCTCTGTCGAGGAATCCGCCGCCATCGGCATCATCGGCGGCGCTGACGGACCGACGTCCATCTATCTGGCGACGAAGCTCGCGCCGAATCTCTTGGGGGCGATCGCTGTCGCAGCGTACTCCTACATGTCGCTCGTGCCGCTCATCCAGCCTCCCGTCATGAAACTCCTCACGACGAAGACGGAGCGCGAGGTCGTCATGGAGCAGCTGCGTGACGTCACGAAGTTCGAGAAGGTCATCTTCCCGCTCGTCGCGACCATCTTCATCAGCTTGCTGCTGCCGTCGATCGCAGCGCTTTTGGGCATGCTCATGCTCGGCAACCTCTTCCGTGAGTCGGGCGTCACCGACCGCCTTTCGGATACGGCGCAGAATTCGCTGTGCAACATCATCACGATTTTCCTCGCCACGGGCACGGGCATGACGATGTCGGCGGAGCACTTCCTCACGCGCGACACGCTGCTCATCATCATGCTCGGATTCGTCGCCTTCATCGCCGGTACGGCGGGCGGCGTCATCTTCGGCAAGATCATGTACGTCGTTTCGGGTCACAAGGTCAACCCGCTGATCGGCTCCGCCGGCGTCTCCGCTGTGCCAATGGCAGCGCGCGTCAGCCAGGTCGTCGGTGCAAAGGCGAAGCCCGGCAACTTCCTGCTCATGCACGCCATGGGACCGAACGTCGCCGGCGTCATCGGCACCGCCGTCGCCGCAGGCACGATGCTCGCGATGCTCGGGCGGTAAAAGGAAAAATATAGCAAAAGTCATACTGCTTTTGAGGCGGCAGGAGTTCGGACTCCTGCCGCTTTTGTGTGCGATAAAGAAAAACGCTGCTGAGCATTTTCAGCAGCGTTTTTGTATCGTTACTTCATTTCAATCCCCTTGACCTTCTCGCGAATCTCTTCGAGCTGCTCCTTGCTCGGCACATTCGCGATGCGGATCATGTCGAGGCAGATGTTGCATCCGGCGGCCTTGAGCTCGTCCTCGACGAGCTTGATGCTCTGGCCGCCCCAGCCGTAAGAGCCGAAGGCGAAGGCTTCGCGTCCTTTCGGCGCGAGTCCCTTGAGGTAGCAGAGGAAACCCGCGATGGTCGGCATCATCTGGTTGTTGATGGTCGGCGAGCCGACGGCAAGGTAGCGGCTCGTGAGGACGTCGACGACGATGTCGGACATATGCGTCTTCTTGATGTCATAGAACTGCGTGGGCAGACCCTTTTCAGCGAAGGCCTCGGCGATGGCGCGCGCCATCTTTTCCGTCGAATGCCACATGGAGTCGAAGACGACGACGGCCTTATCTTCCAGCTCGCCCGTACTCCACTTCTGGTAGGCGGCGAGAATGTCGGGGATATGGGAGCGCCAGAGTCGGCCGTGTCCTGTGGCGATCATCTCGATGTCGATCCCTGCGAGCGCTTTCAAGGCCGTCTGCGCCTGGCGTCCGTAGAGCATGAGGATGTTCGCATAGTACTTTTTCGCCTCTTCCATGAGTACGGCGAAGTCCACTTCATCGTCGAAGAGCTTGGAAGCGGCAAGGTGCTGACCGAAAGCGTCGTTCGAGAAGAGAATCTTCTCTTCGGGGCAGTAGGTGACCATGCTGTCGGGCCAGTGGAGCATGGGCGTCGGCACGAACGTGAGCGTGCGCTTGCCGAGGCTCAGTGTGTCACCCGCCTTGACGCCGTGGTAGGGAAGATCGCCGTAGTGGGCGGTCAATCCCTTGAAGCCGTTGGGATCGCTCGTATAGATTTCCGCCTTGGGGCAAAGCTTCATCATCGCAGGGATAGAGCCGGAGTGATCGGGCTCGACATGGTTTGAAACGATGATGTCGATCTTGGCGGGGTCGATGACGGAAGAGATGCGTGAAATCAGCTCATCACGGAACGGTTCTTTCACCGTGTCGATCAGCGTGATTTTCTCGTCGAGGATGAGGTAGGCATTGTAGCTTGAACCGCGTCCCGTCTCGTAGCCGTGAAAACTGCGCATCGACCAGTCGATGGCGCCGACCCAGTAGATGCCTTTCTTGATTTCGATTGCCTGCATGAATATGACCGCCTTTCTTTTGGAACGGAACATGTCCGTGTATTTTGAATCTATACTCCCTATTCTATATCGGAAGAGAGATAAATACAACATATTCTCCCTAATATATTGTCATTGCGTCCAAAAACCTACTGCACGGGAAGTCGGTCAGCCTGCTGCTTCGCTTCCTGCCAGGCGCGGTTGACCGTCTGGGCGATGAGCTGCTTTCCGATCACGTCCTCGTGCAGTCCGTCCAGAGCCAGTTCCGTCGGCAGCAGGGGATGGGTGGAGAATGCCGCCGCCACATCGATGTGCACCTCGGTGCGCAGGAAGGCGTTGACGAGGGAGAACTGCGTCTGCCAGTCATCCACCGTCGGCTCGTCAAAGGCGCGTGCGATGTTCTCGGGGTTGATCGGCGGCAGCGTGAGGAAGATGGGGCGGATGCCGTTCGCGAGGCAGCGTGCCTTGAGTTCTTCAAGGTCGGCGATGACCTCGGCGGCGCTGACGCCCGCACGCAGGCTGTTCGTGCCATTCAGGATAAGCAGGTAGCGCGGATGGAAGGGCAGGACGTCCGTTTCGAAGCGTTCGAGCATTGTCACGCTCGTATCGCCGCTCATCGAGAGGTTGATGGCAGGAAAGTCGAGATAGGAGAGCCAGCTGAATTCGTGGTCGGCGGGCCCGTAGGAGATATGACCGCCGCCGTGGCTGATGCTGTCGCCGAAAACAGCGATTTCCCAGTTGTCTTGGGGGTCGTTGCGGAACTTCAGCACGGGAGACCAGTCGCTTGCGGGTTCGTCTGCCTCGTCGAGCGAACGCACGCGCCAGTAGAAGAATCCAGAGCCGATGCGGGGCTTCTGGTCGTAGATTTCAGAAAGCCGCGTCGTCATCGTGTCGATCGGCTCGGCGTCGGGGGTTTCCGTCGGATCTTCTGCGTAGAGTGCGACCTCGAAGGCATGCGCACGATAGGGGCGCACCCAATGGTAGACGGGATAGAGAAGAGGCGCTGTGAGCTCGGAGAAGGCGATGGGAAGTGGCACGGTCATGACGCTCGGCGCGACGGCGGCGCTCGTGTAGAGCGGCATGACGGCACTGAAAAGCGAGACGGGCGTGCCGTCGAAGTCGAGGGCGCGCACGCGCCAATAGAGCGGCGCACGCCCCAAGAGATCGGCAGCGAAGAGGAAGAGCGGCGGGTTGTAGCTGCTCGCATAGACGTCATCGGAGCGCCAGACGGCTTCGGAGGACGCCGTATCGGGATAGCAAATGGCAGGCTGTTCGCGGAAGAATTCGATTTCGTAGTGCGTGGCATTGACGTTCTTCTCCCACGAGAGAATGGGGGAGAAGGACAGAGGATGCAGCATGGATGTCTCCGTTATGGCGCGAAGCGGCGCCTTGGCATAGAGAGCTTCGTCACTTTCGATGACGGTTGCCCAAAGGATCAGAGGGACGATGAGTGCGGGCACGAGAGGCCTCAGGCGGTGAAGGTGATGCAAGCGATTCCACTCCTAGCTTTCTTGGCGGTCTTGGTGCAGTTTTCATAATGGTTTCTATTATATCGGGAGGTGGACGCAAGGTCAATCAATCGATGATTTTCTCCTATTTTTCCGAATTGTTCCTCATGCTGTTTATTTACAACAGGAATGGTTCGGTGTATAATAGGTCATAGCGGGTATTACCCACATTTATGTGTTTTGTATCTTTTTATAAAGAGGGGAGCAATTCAAAACATGAGCAAAAAAATGAAGACCATGGACGGCAACACGGCTGCGGGATATATTTCCTACGCATTCACCGATGTTGCCGCCATCTACCCGATCACGCCGTCCTCGCCGATGGCGGAGCATGTCGACGCTCTGGCGGCGAAGGGAACGAAGAACATCTTCGGTCAGAAGGTGCGCGTCATCGAGATGCAGTCCGAGGCAGGCGCTGCAGGCGCTGTGCACGGCTCTTTGCAGGCAGGCGCTCTGACGACGACGTACACGGCTTCGCAGGGCTTCCTGCTGATGATCCCGAACCTCTACAAGATTGCCGGCGAGCTCCTTCCCGGTGTCTTCCATGTGAGCGCCCGTGCTCTGGCGACTTCCTCCCTCAATATTTTCGGCGATCAGCGCGATGTCATGGCAGCGCGTCAGACGGGCTGTGCGATGCTGTGTGAGGCGAGCGTGCAGGAGGTCATGGATCTCGCCGCTGTCGCGCATCTCGTCGCCATCAAGGGCCGCGTGCCTTTCATCAACTTCTTCGACGGTTTCCGCACGTCGCATGAGATTCAGAAGATCGAAGTCATCGACTTTGACGATCTTGCGAAACTCCTCGACTGGGATGCGGTCAAGGAGTTCCGTGCACGCGCACTGAACCCGAATCATCCGGTCATCCGCGGTACGGCGCAGAACCCGGATATCTACTTCCAGTCGCAGGAAGCCGCCAACAAGTACTATGAAGCGCTGCCTGAGCTTGTCGAGGAAGCCATGGCAGATCTCGCGAAGATCACGGGACGCGAGCACCATCTCTTCGACTATCATGGTGCAAAGGATGCCGAGCGCATCATCATCGCCATGGGCTCGATCTGTCAGACGGCCGGCGAAGCCGTGGATTATCTCAATTCCAAGGGTGAAAAGGTCGGCCTTCTTTCCGTGCATCTCTATCGTCCGTTCTCGCTCGAGCATTTCTTCAAGGTTCTGCCGAAGACGGTCAAGAAGATCGCTGTCCTCGACCGCACGAAGGAGCCGGGCGCGATCGGCGAGCCGCTCTACCTCGATGTCAAGGCGGCGTTCTACAACTCCGACATGAACCCTGTCATCGTCGGCGGCCGCTACGGTCTCGGCGGCAAGGACACGACGCCCGATCATGTCCTCTCGGTCTACGAGAAACTCAAGAAGGACGATCCGAAGCACGGCTTCACGATTGCCATCGACGATGATGTCACGCATACGTCGCTCGCTGAGTATCCCGAGGACGTCGATCTCACGCCGGAAGGCACGACGGCCTGCAAGTTCTGGGGTCTTGGCTCGGACGGCACGGTCGGTGCGAACAAGAGTGCCATCAAGATCATCGGCGACAAGACCGACATGTATGCGCAGGCGTATTTCGCCTACGACTCGAAGAAGTCGGGCGGTATCACGATGTCGCATCTGCGCTTCGGCAAATCTCCGATCAATTCTCCGTATCTCATTCACAATGCGAACTTCATTTCGTGTTCGCAGCAGTCGTATGTGACGAAGTACGATCTCCTCGCAGGTCTCAAGCGCGGCGGCAAATTCCTGCTCAACACGGTCTGGAGCGAGGAGGATCTCTCGAAGCACCTGCCCGCCTACATGAAGCGCTACATTGCGAAGAACGACATCGAGTTCTACACGGTCAACGCTGTGGAAATCGCCAAGGAGCTCGGCCTCGGCGGCCGCTTCAACATGGTCATGCAGTCCGCGTTCTTCAAGCTCGCGAACATCATTCCGATTGAAACGGCTGTCAAGTACCTCAAGGATGCTGTCGTCACATCGTACGGCAAGAAGGGTCAGAAGATCGTCGACATGAACAACGGCGCCATCGACAAGGGCATCGAGGCTCTGCATCGCGTCAATGTTCCTGCGGACTGGGCGAATGCTGAGGACGAGAAGGAAGAAGCACATGATATTCCGGCGTTCATCACGGGCGTTCAGAACGTCATGAACCGTCAGGAAGGCGACCGTCTCAAGGTTTCGCAGTTTGCTGAGGAAATGGTTGACGGCACGTTCCCCGTCGGCGGCGCGGCTTACGAGAAGCGCGGCACGGCGATCAATGTTCCCGTATGGAATGCCGAGAAGTGCATCGGCTGCAATCAGTGCTCCTACGTCTGCCCGCATGCGACCATTCGTCCCGTGCTCACGACGGACGCCGAGAAGGATGCGGCGCCGGAGGGCTTCCCGTGGAAGAAGACCAAGGCGATCAAGGACTACAACTTCACGATTGCCGTCTCCACGATGGACTGCCTCGGCTGCGGCAACTGCGCGCAGGTCTGCCCGGCGAAGGCGCTCGACATGAAGCCGCTCGACGACGATCTCAAGGCGAAGCAGGTCTACTTCGACTATGGCGTCGATGCGACGAAGGTCGCACCGAAGAAGAACCCGATGAAGAAGGATACGGTCATCGGCTCGCAGTTTGAGAAGCCGCTGCTCGAATTCTCGGGCGCTTGCGCAGGCTGCGGCGAGACGCCGTACGCGAAGCTCCTCACGCAGCTCTTCGGTGATCGCATGATGATCTCGAATGCTACGGGTTGCTCGTCGATCTGGGGCGGCAGCGCACCGGCGATGCCGTACACGAAGAACGAAAAGGGCTATGGCCCGGCTTGGGCGAACTCCCTCTTCGAGGACAACGCAGAGTTCGGTCTCGGCATGTTCCTCGGCGTTCGTGCGATCCGTGACCGCATTGCGGCCGATGTCGATGCGGCGCTTGCGGACGGCAAGGGCAGCGCAGATCTCCAGGCTGCTTTGAAGGACTGGAAGGACAACATGGCCGAGGGCGAAGGCACGCGCGAGCGTGCTGACAAGCTGACGGAACTGCTCGAAAAGGAGAAGGGCACGGACGAGCTTCTGAACAAGATTTACGATGAGCGCGACTACTTCGTGAAGCGTTCGCAGTGGATCTTCGGCGGCGACGGCTGGGCTTACGATATCGGTTACGGCGGCGTCGACCATGTGCTCGCTTCGGGCGAGGATGTCAACATCTTCGTGTTCGATACGGAAGTCTACTCCAATACGGGTGGTCAGGCTTCGAAGTCCACGCCGGCGGCTGCGATCGCAGAGTTCGCTGCGACGGGCAAGAGGACGAAGAAGAAGGATCTCGGCATCATGGCGATGTCCTATGGCTACGTCTATGTCGCACAGGTCAACATGGGCGCCGACCACAACCAGGTCTTGAAGGCGATCAAAGAGGCCGAGGCTTATAAAGGACCGTCGCTCATCATCGCTTATGCGCCGTGCATCAACCATGGCATCCGCATCGGCATGGGCTGCAGCCAGGAAGAGGGCAAGCGTGCCAACGCCTGCGGTTACTGGGCGAACTACCGCTTCAACCCGACGCTCGTCGGCACGGACAAGAATCCGTTCACGCTCGACTCGAAGGAGCCGGATTTCAGCAAGTTCCAGGAATTCCTGCAGGGCGAAGTCCGCTATGCTTCCCTGAAGCGCAGCTTCCCCGAGGCTGCCGACGCACTCTTCGAGAAGACGGAGAGCGACGCAAGGATGAGAATCGAAGGCTACAAGAAGCTCGCTGGCAAGTAAGGCGAGGTTTGCTGCAAAGAAAAGAGGCTGCCGCACGATTTGTGCGGCAGCCCTTTTTTCTTTGACGGATGCTGTTTTGTGTCGCAGAAAGGCGTTAATAAAACTTTAGGAATCACTGATAAATTCAGCCACCCATCTTCACACATCTGCGCTGTCCTCTCGTCGTCGACAAATCCTCGACGTAGCACCGCTACGCCTGCGGTTTGTCTCCTTGCTGAGCCGTCCAAGAGTCAAGTCCGAAGGACGCAGACGATTGGGCAACGGCTCGTATGCGAAAACGTCCCAAGAATGCAAGTGCGAAGCGCGCCGCATGATTGGTTGACGTTGACCGCTATAGATACAGCGCATCTGTGCAAATCTGGGTGACCTCATTTTATCAGCGCTTCCTTTATTCTTGAATTGCAGTGCGAAGTACGATATAATGATATAGATTATCATTGATAATAGCTTTGCATATCATTGCCTAAAGATTCGCTAAACTTATCATGGAATCCAACCGGAAAATATTGAGGAGGTGCGGACATGGATGCGAAAAGCGCTTTGCTGCGTCTGTGGGAGTTGGATGAAGAGGAGCATGGCAGGCTTCTCTTTTCGATTTTCCTTTCTGTTACGGCAGTGCTCTGCGGACTTGTGCCGTATTTCGTCGTATCGTCACTCCTCGCGGCGCTTCTGGCAGGACGAGGGCTGCAAAGGGATGAGGTTTTTCTGCTGTGCTTCGCCGCGTTTGTCGGCTATCTTCTGCGCAGCATCCTCTATGCGTACGCGCTTTCCGTCTCGCATAAGGCGGCGTTTTCCATTCTGCGCGAAGTTCGCTGGAAGATCCTGCAAAAACTGCCGAAGCTGCCGCTCGGCACGGTCGCGGATCTGCCTGTCGGCGAGGTCAAGCATATCATCGTCGATCAGGTGGAGAGCACGGAGCGCACGCTCGCGCATCTTCTGCCCGAGCTGACGGCGAATCTCGTCGGCCCTTTCTGCATCTTCTGCTATCTGCTTGTGCTTGATTGGCGCATGGCGCTTCTGGCAATCGTTTCCATCCCCGTCGGGCTCTTCTGCCTGAGCTTTGCCATGCGCGATTACAAGGAGCGCTTCGAGGCGTCGGTGGCGGCGACGGAGACGATGAATGCCGCTATCGTCGAGTACATCGGCGGCATCGAGGTCATCAAGGCGTTCAACCAGGGCGCGGCGTCCTACGAGAAGTTCTCGCGCAGCATCGCGGCGAACGCCGCGTATTTCTATCAGTGGATGAAGGACTGCCAATTTCCCATCTCCTTGGCGATGACGATCGCGCCGACGACGCTTCTGACGGTTTTGCCCGGCGGCTGGCTTCTTTACATGCAGGGGTGCATGAGCATGGAGGTGTTCGTGACGGCGGTGATCCTTTCGCTGGGGGTCGCAGGGCCGTTGATCGAGGCCATGGGGTTTATTGACACGGTGTCGCAGGTCGGGACAGTCGTCGCTTCCGCTGACAAGCTGCTGAGAGCGGAGGAACAGCATCATGGCACATCGGATGTCGAGCTTCTCGATGCTGGCATCGAGCTTACGGATGTGCGCTTTTCTTACCAAGATGGCAAGGAAGTGCTGCATGGCGTGAGCCTTGCGCTTGCACCGCATACCTTGAATGCATTCGTCGGACAGAGCGGCAGCGGCAAGACGACGCTCGCACGCCTGATTGCCGGCTATTGGGATATAGATTCGGGCAGCTTGAAGATCGGCGGCAGGGAGAGTACGGATATTCCACTCGCGCAGCTCTACGATCTCGTTTCCTTCGTTGCACAGGACGCCTATCTCTTCGACGACAGCATTCGTGAGAACATTCGCATGGGCAGGCCGCAGGCCTCCGACGAGGAGGTCGAGCGCGCCGCGCGAGCTGCGGGATGCGAGGACTTCATCCTGCGGCTTGCGCATGGTTATGACACGCGCGTCGGCACGGGCGGCAGTCATGTATCGGGTGGTGAGCGTCAGCGTATCGCCATCGCGCGCGCCGTCTTGAAGGATGCGCCGATCGTCGTGCTCGACGAGGCGACGGCCTATGTCGATCCTGAGAACGAGGCGATCCTGCAGCGGGCGGTCGCACGCCTCATCGCGGGGAAGACGGTCATCATCATCGCGCATCGGCTGTCGACGATTACGGACGCCGACAAGATCTTCCTCGTAGAAGCGGGCATGGTTGCGGCGAGCGGCACGCACGAGGAGCTGCTTGAAAAGAGCACAGCGTATCGCGCGATGTGGCACGCGCATGTCGGGGCAAAGGATGGTGATTGCCATGCTTGAAGCGCTGAAGATGATTTGGCATTTTGCGGGAAAGGAGAGGGGAAACCTCAACAAGTCGCTCGCTCTGGGTGTTGTTTACGCGCTCTTCCACATCTTGCAGATCACGGCGATCTACATCGTCCTGCGAGCCTTGGTCGAAGGAAGGGCTACGGCGGAGGCGGCGCTTTCTTCTCTGGGGCTGCTCGCATTGAGCGTGACGGGCAGGGCGGTTGCCCATTATTTTTCGCAGCTGCAGCGCGTCCATGCCGGCTACTTCATGGTGGCACAAAAGCGCATCGCCATCGGCGACAAGCTCAAGACGGTTCCCATGGGCTATTTTGATGAAAGCAGCAGAGGTGAGCTTACGGGCGTTGCGACGACGGTTCTGAACGATGTGGAGAACACGGCGCCGCGCCTCTTGGTCACCCTTTTGAGCGGCTTTTTGAATACGTTGATCCTCATGCCCATGCTGCTTTTCTGGCAGTGGCGCATCGGCGTGCTCTTTATTCTCGGCGTCTTCTGCTACTTGTTCGTGACCTCCTCGGTGGAAAAGAAGTCGCGCAGCCTTGCGCCGAATCGGCAGAAGGCGCAGGCGAAACTGGTCGAGGCGGTTCTCGAGCAGATCGAGGGAATGCCCGTCATCAAGGCGTTCAACCTGCGCGGCAAGGGCGATGCGCGCGTGCGCGAAGCCCTTGATGAGAGCCGTGCGGCGAATCTCGCCATCGAAAGGATCTTCACGCCGTACGCCATCGCACAGGAGACGACGCTGCGCCTCTTCAGCGTCTTGATCATGTTCGTCGCCTTGTTTTCTTACGAGGCAGGTACGATGGATCTTCTGACAGCTCTCATGGGACTGGTGCTCTCGTTTCTGATTTTCTCGCAGATTGAGTCTACGGGAAGCATGCTGATGATCCTGCGCGTTGTGACAAGCTCCATCGAGCAGGCGGAGCGGGCGACGGATCTGCCGCAGATGGATTCGGGCGGCACGGACATCGAGCCGGAGCATCACGATGTTTCCTTCGAACACGTCGACTTTTTCTACGGTACGCGAAAGGTTCTCGACGATGTGTCGCTGACTATCCCTGAGCGCGCCTTGACGGCGATCGTCGGCCCGAGCGGCTCGGGCAAGACGACGCTCTGCCATCTCATCGCACGCTTCTGGGATGTGGCGGACGGCAGCATCAAGGTCGGCGGACATGATGTGCGCGACTATACGCTCGAATCTCTGATGCGACAGATCAGCATCGTTTTCCAGAACGTCTATCTTTTCCGCGATACGATAGAAAACAATATCCGCTTCGGCAAGCCGACGGCAACGCACGAGGAAGTTGTCGCCGCTGCACGCGAGGCCTGCTGCCACGACTTCATCGAGGCGCTGCCCGAGGGCTACGATACTGTGATCGGAGACGGTGGTGCGAGCCTTTCGGGCGGTGAGCGCCAGCGTATTTCCATCGCGCGTGCCATCTTGAAGGACGCACCGATCATCATCTTCGACGAGGCGACGGCGAATGTCGATCCCGAGAACGAAGACCGTCTGCAAAAGGCGATGGAATCGCTGACGAAAGGCAAGACGGTCATCATGATCGCGCATCGGCTCAACACCGTGCGGAACGCGCGGCAGATTATCGTCGTCTCTGAGGGAAGGATTGTGCAGCGCGGCACGCATGAGGAACTTTTGCAAGAGCGCGGCATCTACGCCGATTTCATCCGTGCGAGGCAGGCAGCGCTCGGCTGGAAGGCGGCGCGTGGGGAAACGGGCGTTTGAACGAAGATTCATTCCTGCCATTGACAAGCCGCCGCATCCTTTGCTAAACTAATGGAAGCACTGATAAATTCAGCCACCCATCTTCGCACATTTGCACTGTCCTCGCGTCGTCGACAAATCCTCGATAGATACAGCGCACCTGTGCAAATCTGGGCGACTTCATTTTTATCAGCGTTTCCTAAACATGCGATGAAGAAGAAAAGGAACTTCCGTACAGCGAGACGGTGGCAGTGGAAGACCGTCAGGGCGGCGCACGATTCTTGCGCGGTTCTTGGGAGTGACGGGCGCTTTGGAGCAGCAGTTCAATAAAATTCAAGGTGGGCGTTTGCCGTAGCATGCTTTGCTGCACGGCGGCGCCAATCAGGGTGGAACCGCGGGATACGTCTCGTCCCTGTGACATTTTTGTTGCGGGGCGGGGCATTTTTTTGTCCGTTTCGCGAGATAAGGAGTTGTTCGATTTGAAGTTTCAGGAGATCATCCTCGCTCTGCAGAAGTTCTGGAGCGAGCAAGGCTGCATCCTGGCGCAGCCGTACGACGTGGAGAAGGGCGCGGGCACGATGAATCCGTCGACCTTCCTGCGCGTCTTGGGGCCAGAGCCGTGGAACGTCGCCTATGTCGAGCCTTCGCGCCGCCCGGCGGACGGGCGCTACGGCGACAATCCGAATCGTCTGTATCAGCACCATCAGTTCCAAGTCATCATGAAGCCGTCGCCCGACAATATCCAGGAGCTTTACCTCGAAAGTCTTGAAAGCCTCGGCATCGATCCCAAGCAGCACGACATCCGCTTCGTCGAGGACAACTGGGAGTCGCCGACCTTGGGCGCATGGGGTCTTGGCTGGGAAGTCTGGCTCGACGGCATGGAGATCACGCAGTTCACCTACTTCCAGCAGGTCGGCAGCGTAGACGTCAAGCCCGTCTCTTCAGAGATCACCTATGGGCTGGAGCGTCTTGCCATGTACATCCAGGGCGTCGAGAACGTCTTTGACATCCAGTGGACGGCAGATTATACGTACGGTGACGTCTTCCATCAGAACGAGGTCGAGCAGTCGGCGTATTCCTTTGACCTGTCGGATGAGGTTCTTCTCTTCGATCTCTTTGACAAGTACGAGAAGGAGGCCGTGCGCATCATTGAGCTGGGGTGCGTCCATCCCGCCTACGATTACGTTTTGAAGTGCTCGCACGCCTTCAATCTGCTCGACGCGCGCGGCGCGATCAGCGTGTCGGAGCGCACGGCGTTCATCGGACGCGTGCGCAAACTCGCGCGCCTCTGCGCCCAGTGCTATTTGAAGCAGCGCGAGGAACTCGGCTATCCGATGCTGAAGAGGGGGGCGAAAGCATGAGCAAGGATTTGTTGTTGGAGATCGGTACGGAGGAAATTCCGGCACATGCGATGCCCGGGATGCTCAAGGAGCTTGGCGAGAACGCGAAGAAGGCTTTGAAGGAACTGCGCCTCGCGCACGGCGCGGTGCGGACGCTCGGCACGCCGCGCCGCCTCGCGCTCGTCGTCGAAGGACTCGCGGAAAGGCAGGAGGACGTCGCCGAGGAGAAGCGCGGCCCCTCCGTACAGGTGGCATTCGATGCGGCAGGCAAGCCGACGAAGGCGGCGGAAGGCTTCGCGCGCGGGCAGGGATTGAAGGCGCAGGATCTCGTCGTGCGTGACGGCTATGTCTACGCGCTCGTCGAAGAAGCGGGCGAGAGTGCGGAAAAGGTGCTGGCAAAGATGCTGCCCGAGCTCATTTCAGGTCTTCCGCTTCCGAATAGCATGCGCTGGGGCGACCTCGACTTCCGCTTCATCCGTCCCCTGCGCTGGCTCGTTGCGCTCTACGGCGATAGGATCGTGCCCTTCGAGCTTGCATGTGTCAAGAGCGGCAATACATCGCGCGGCCATCGCTTCCTCAGCACGGGCGACTTCACGATTGAGGATGCCGCGCATTACGAGGAGGCGTGCGAGAAGGCCTTCGTCATCGTTGACCCCGCGCGGCGTAAGGCTCTGATTGAGGAGGGACTCGTCGAAGCGGCGAAGGCGCATGGCGGCACGGCGGAAATCACGCCGAACCTCCTCGAAGAGGTGCTTTACCTCGTCGAGTATCCGACAGCGCTTGCGGGAAGCTTCGAGGACAAGTATCTCGCTCTGCCGCCCGATGCCGTCATCACGCCGATGCGCGATCATCAGCGCTACTTCCCCGTGAAGTCGGCGGACAGCAAGCTCCTGCCGCTCTTTCTCACGGTGCGAAACGGCGGGAAAGAGTACCTGGAGACGGTGCAGCACGGCAACGAGCGCGTGCTGCGCGCGCGTCTTGCCGACGCGCAGTTCTTCTTCGACGAGGACAGGAAGAAGAGCCTTGCAGAGCATTTGGACAAGCTCAAGACCGTCGTATTCCAGGAAGGGCTTGGCACGGTCTATGACAAGTCGCTGCGTCTCGAAAAGCTCGCAGAAAAAATCGCTGACGCCATCGATGCGAATGATGCCGAGAAGAAGGCGGCGATGCGTGCAGCGCTCCTTTCCAAGGCGGATCTCGTGACGGGAATGGTCACGGAGTTCACGGAGCTGCAGGGCGTCATGGGCAAGGAGTACGCACGTCTCGACGGCGAGGGTGAGGACGTAGCCCTCGCGATCGACGAGCACTACATGCCGCGCTTTGCGGGCGATGCGCAGCCGAAGACGCGTGCGGGGCTCGTCGTGAGTCTCGCGGACAAGATGGACAACATCGTCGCGACGTTCAGTCGCGGCCTGATTCCGACGGGTTCTCAAGATCCCTTCGCCCTGCGACGGCAGGCGCTCGGCATGGTGCACAGCATCATTGAAGCGGGAGTCACCGTTTCCTTGCACGACCTTGTGGACTGGACGATGGATCTGCTCAAGATCACGGATGCGGCGGTGCGCGAGAAGATGCAGGCGGATGTCGCTGACTTCATGCGCCTGCGCCTCAAGAACGTGCTTGCCGAAGAAGGCATACGCTACGACATCGCTGATGCTGTGCTCGGCAATGTCGACGACGTGTGCCGCGTGCTGCTCGCGGCGAAGGCGGTCAGAGATCAGCTTGCCGCGCTCGGCATGGCGGACGCCGTGCAGGCCTTCGTGCGCGTGGCGAACCTCGCGGCAAAGGCGGAGAAGGGTGAAGCGCACGTCGATGCAGCGCTCTTCGAGACGGACGAGGAGAAGGAACTGATGAAGGCCTACACCTCTGCCAAGAGCGCAGCTGAGAGCCTCATCGAGGCGCACGACTTCGTCGGCGCCATCGACGATTTCAAGGATCTTGCCGAGCCGATCAACGCCTTCTTTGACGCCGTCATGGTCATGGCGGACGACGAGAAGATTCGCAAGAATCGCCTCGCCCTCTTGAAGGGCGTCGACGATCTCCTGCGCGAGGTTGCTGACTTCAGCAAGATCGTGCAGGCGTAAGAAGAGATCGCTGCAAGTACGCGCGGTCTCCCCGATATGGCGCATGACCTCAATGTGGCGGCCGCCAAGTTCAAGACCTGAAGGGCGGCACGAAATGAAAAATGGGCGATGCATGTCTATGCATCGCCCATTTTTGACTGTTCATGCTGCGGGTTCTCTTACTTCATGCGCGCCTGACGAAGCATCCACAGCGACTTGGCGTATTTCTTGATGAGGTCGTCCATGAGCATGGAAGTGACGTAGCGGTTCGCCTCGTCGGCAGCTTTCTTGAGGCTGCGCACCTGCTCGTAGATATAGGAGAAGTCCTTCTCGACTTCAGCAAGGATCTCGTCCGAGGTCACGAAGCCGGGCTTCGCTTCCTCAATCTTCGCGGTTGCGAGGAAGTCCTTGAGGGACGACAGCGGTTCGTGGTTGATCTGCAGCAGGCTCTCGGCGATGGCGTCGATGTCTTCGCGCACGCCGTCGTAGTAGCTTTCCAACTGCGCGTGAACGGGGAAGAAGTCGGGACCCTTGACGTACCAGTGGTAGTGCTGAAGTTTGTGATATTCGACGACGAGGTCGGAAAGAAGCTGGTTCAACATCTTGTGCATGAAAAATCCTCCTTTGCGATATAGGGGCGGAACTTTGCCCGCAAATTCATCGCTCCCATTATAGCATAAATGGTACGGATTCACAAATAAGATTTATTATCTTTTATAATTCAAGGATTCATGGGTGGGCAGTGATTCCGCAAGTTTGCGAATGGAAAGAGCAATCCTTTTTGTTCCAACGACGCGGCAACTGTGGTATAATGTTCCCATTCAATATCTCGTAAGGAGAATTAGGGGGATTCTGTGTGGATTTAAGTATTATGGAGCTTTTGAAAACGGTTGTCCTGGGCATTGTCGAAGGGCTGACGGAGTGGCTGCCGATCAGCAGCACGGGACATATGATTCTTGTCGATGAGTTCATCAAGCTCGACGTGTCGAAGTCCTTTATGGACATGTTCCTCGTCGTCATACAGCTCGGCGCCATCCTTGCCGTCGTCGTGCTGAACTTTGAGAAGCTCAACCCGTTTTCGAGCTGGAAGTCAAGCTGGGAGAAGCGTGCTACGTGGCAGCTCTGGTACAAGGTCATCCTTGCCTGCGTGCCGGCGGCGGTCATCGGACTTTTGTTCAACAAGTTCATGGAAGAGCACTTCATGACGGCGCCTGTCGTCGCGGCGACCTTGATCTTCTACGGCGTCATGTTCCTCGTCGTCGAGACGTACAATAAGCGTCGCACGCCGCGCGTGCGCGAGATCGAGCGGCTCGACTACAAGACGGCGTTCATCATCGGCCTCTTTCAGGTGCTGTCTCTCGTGCCGGGCACGTCGCGCTCGGGCGCGACGATCTTGGGCGGCATCCTCTTCGGCACGTCGCGCTATGTGGCGGCGGAATTCACGTTCTTCCTCGCCATTCCCGTCATGTTCGGCGCGAGTCTCTTGAAGATGGTCAAGTTTGGCTGGCACTACACGGGCAGCGAGATCTTGATTCTCGTCGTGGGCATGGCGACGGCATTCGTCGTGTCGATCCTTTCGATCAAGTTTTTGCTGCGCTACATCAAGAACAATGATTTCAAGGCGTTCGGCTGGTATCGCATCGTGCTCGGCATCATCGTCGTCCTCTATCTCTACTTCGTCGGCGATCCCGTGCAGGGCTGAGGGGGAAATATCATGCGTTTTGTATCATGGAATGTCAATGGTCTGCGCGCTTGCCTCGGCAAGGGCTTCATGCAGTCGTTCAAGGCGCTTGACGCCGACGTCTTCGGCGTGCAGGAGACGAAGATGCAGCCGGAGCAGGCAATCTTGGAGCTTACGGGCTACAAGCAGTATTGGAACAGTGCGGAGAAGAAGGGCTACTCGGGCACGGCGGTCTTCAGCCGCATCGAGCCGCTTTCCGTCAGCTACGGTCTCGGCATCGAAGAGCACGATCACGAGGGACGCGTCATCGCGCTGGAGTTCGACGATCTCTACTTCGTGACAGTTTACACGCCGAATTCGCAGCGCGGCCTTGAGCGTCTCGCCTATCGCATGACTTGGGAGGAGGCGTTCCGTGACTATCTTTTGGCGCTTGACGCGAAGAGGCCCGTCGTCGTCTGCGGCGACCTCAACGTGGCGCATACGGAAATCGACCTCAAGAATCCCAAGACGAACCGCAAGAATGCAGGCTTCACCGACGAGGAACGCGAGAAGATGACGGAGCTTCTCCAAGCGGGCTTCACCGACACGTTCCGTGCGCTCTACCCCGACAAGACGGGCATCTATACATGGTGGTCGTATCTTCGCAAGGCGCGTGAGACGAATGCAGGCTGGCGCATCGACTACTTCCTCGTTTCCGACCGCCTCGCGCCGAAGATCAAGGAGGCGACGATCCACAACGAGGTCTTCGGCAGCGATCATTGCCCTGTGGGACTGGTGCTGGGGTGAGGGAGAGGATTTCTCCCTAAAAGGTCAAAAAATCAAAAAAAGTCCTTGACTATTTGTTGAAAAATGAGTAATATAAGAACTGTGATTAGCACTCAAGCAATGCGAGTGCTAACAAAAAGAATTTAGGAAGAGCTGATTCGTCAGCGATTCCGTTGATTTGGGAGGAAGATAAACATGATCAGGCCATTGGGCGACAGAGTTGTCATCAAGGTTTCGGAAGGCGATATGAAGACGGCGAGCGGCATCGTGCTGCCGGACACGGCGAAGGAGAAGCCGCAGGAAGGCGAAGTCGTCGCAGTCGGCACGGGCAAGATGCTCGACAACGGCACGCGTGCGCAGATGGAAGTCAAGACGGGCGACAAGGTTATCTTCTCGAAGTACTCGGGTTCTGAAGTCAAGGTCGACGAGCAGAACTACTTGATCGTTCGCGAGAGCGACATCCTCGCGGTTCTCTGAGATTTGTCTGAGAGAGCGCAGATTCGATAGATTCGATAGATATTGGGAGGTTTTACCATGGCAAAGCAGGTTTTGTTCAATGAAGAAGCGCGCCGTGCGCTCGGCAAGGGCGTCGACGCTTTGGCAAATGCCGTAAAGGTCACGCTTGGGCCTAAGGGTCGCAACGTCGTTCTCGACAAGAAGTTCGGCGCACCGACGATCACGAACGACGGCGTGACGATTGCGAAGGACATCGAACTCGAAGATCCGTTTGAGAACATGGGCGCACAGCTCGTCAAGGAAGTCGCGACGAAGACGAACGACATCGCGGGCGACGGCACGACGACGGCTACGCTCCTCGCGCAGGCAATGATCCACGAGGGCATGAGGAACGTCGCTGCGGGCGCGAACCCGATGATTCTCAAGAAGGGCATCGACCAGGCGGTCAAGAAGCTCGTCGATGAGATCAAGAGCAACTCGAAGAAGGTCGAGGGCAAGGCGGCGATCGCGCAGGTCGCGGCAATTTCCTCGGGCGACGAGGAAGTCGGCGAGCTGATCGCCGAGGCGATGGAGAAGGTCGGCAAGGACGGCGTCATCACGGTCGAGGAGTCGAAGTCTATGGACACGAACCTCTCGGTCGTCGAGGGCATGCAGTTCGACCGCGGTTACATCTCCCCCTACATGGTCACGGATACGGACAAGATGGAAGCCGTTCTCGACAATCCGTACATCCTCATCACGGATCGCAAGATTTCGGCGATTGCCGACATCCTGCCGATTCTTGAGAAGGTCGTAAAGCAGGGCAAGGAACTGATGATCATCGCCGAGGATCTCGACGGTGAGGCGCTTGCGACGCTCGTCGTCAACAAGCTGCGCGGCACGTTCAAGGCTCTTGCCGTCAAGGCTCCGGGCTTCGGCGACCGCCGCAAGGCGATGCTCGAAGACATCGCTATCCTGACGGGCGGCACGGTCATCTCCGAGGAAGTCGGCAGGAAGCTCGACAGCGTCGAGATTGAGGATCTCGGTCAGGCGCGTCAGGTTCGCGCATCGAAGGAAGAGACGACGATCGTCGATGGCTCCGGCGACAAGGCTGCGATCGACGCTCGTGTCGAGCAGATCAAGAAGCAGGTCGCGGAGACGACTTCGGACTTCGACAAGGAGAAGTTGCAGGAGCGCCTCGCAAAGCTCGCGGGCGGCGTCGCCGTCATCGAGATCGGCGCTGCGACCGAGGTCGAGATGAAGGACAAGAAGCTGCGCATCGAGGACGCGCTGAACGCTACGCGTGCGGCAGTCGAAGAGGGCATCGTCGCCGGCGGTGGCACGACGTTCGTCGACATCCTGCCTGCGCTTGACGCTTTGAGCGCCGAGGGTGACGTGCAGACGGGCATTAACATCGTGAAGCGTGCCATCGAGGAGCCGGTTCGCCAGATTGCGAACAACGCGGGTCTCGAAGGTTCTGTCGTCGTCGAGAACGTCAAGAAGTCGGCGAATGGCACGGGCTTCAACGCTCTGACGGGCGAGTACGTCGACATGATCGGCGCGGGCATCGTCGACCCGGCGAAGGTCACGCGTTCCGCTCTGCAGAATGCGGCGAGCATCGCGGCGATGGTCCTGACGACGGAGACGCTCGTGGCAGACAAGCCGGAGAAGGAGCCTCCGATGCCGATGGGCGCACCGGGCATGGGCGGCGGTATGCCGGGCATGATGTAAGGCGCGGAATTCCCTCACAAGCAACTTGAAAATAGAAAAGCTTCCTGCTGCACCGCTGTAGCAGGAAGCTTTTTTGTGTCCGTATTTTTTAGCCGCGGCTTCGCGCGAGCCAAGCGTTCATGGCGGCGACGAAGACGAGGGAGAAGAGGACGAGAGCCGTCGCCCATTGGAAGGCGAGGTCGTAGTCGTTCGCCTGTACGGCGGCGTAGATCGCTGTGGACATCGTCTGCGTCGTACCGGGGACGTTGCCTGCGAACATGATCGTCGCGCCAAACTCGCCGAGCGCACGCGTGAACGTCAGCACGAGTCCCGCAACAATGCCGTGCTTGGCATTCGGTACGAGGATGCGCCAGAAAATGCGCCACTCGGAGATGCCGAGCGTGCGTGCCGCATAGACGATGTTCTTGTCGAGCTGCTCGAAGGCGCCGCGCGCCGTGCGGTACATGAGGGGCAGTGAGACGACGACGGCGGCGATGACAGTCGCCTTCCATGTGAAGACGAGCGGCATGCCGAAGTCGAGGAGCATCTGCCCGAGGGGGCTTTTCCTGCCGAAAACGAGTAGGAGGAAAAAGCCGACGACGGTCGGCGGCAGCACCATGGGCAATGTGATGATGGCGTCGGCAATGCCTTGGAAGCGCCTCATGTGAAGGACGGCGTAGGCAAGTGCGATGCCGAGGAAGAAGGAGATGAAGGTGGCGGCTGTCGCCGTCTTCAAGGTGATCCAAAAGGGAGAAAATTCCATGTGCGCCTCCTATCGTTCGAGCAAGATGAGCCGATCGGCGGGAAAATGCAGATAGAATTCTTTTTGCCCCAGCCCTTGCCAAGCGATTTTTTCAATCTCCCAACGCACGGGCGCGGCGTCTGAATCCGCCTTCTTCGCCATGACGAGGTAGGAAAAAGCATCCTCGATGATCTGCACAGCTTCCATGCGCGGCGTGTTTTCCGCCGCTTCTTCGCGCAGGGAAAAGAAGTGGGCGCGGATGCCGACGTAGCGGAGATTCTCGGGCACGGGAGCGGCAGAGTGCAGCGTGATCTGCCAGTCCTCGGCGAAGAGCTCATGCTCTGCTGTGCGGCGTGCGCGGGAGACGTTCTTACAGCCCGTGAGGAGAGTCGCCGCGAGTGTGCCGGGCTGCTCGAAGAGCGCGTGCTTCGTGCCGAGCGATTCGAGGGCGCCGCTGCTCAGGACGGCGATGCGATCGGCCAGGCGGTAGGCTTCGCCGCGGTCGTGCGAGACGAGGACGGCGGCGCGTCCGTAGTCGTCGAAGAGGTGCAGCAGTTCCAGCTCCAACTGCCACTTGAGGTAGCTGTCGAGCGCGGAAAATGGCTCGTCGAGCAGCAGCAGTTCGGCATCGGAGGCGAGGATGCGCGCGAACGCCGTGCGCTGCTTCTGCCCGCCCGAGAGCTCCTTGGGGTAGGAGTTTTCGAGTCCCGCAAGCGAAAAGCGCGCAAGCTCCCTTTCGAGGAGCTTGCGCTTTTCTTCTTTCGTGCCGCGTGCCGAGAACGTGATGTTCTCGGCCACGGTCATGTTGGGAAAGAGGGCGTAGTCTTGGAACAGGTAGCCGACGCGGCGCTCCTGCGGCGCGAGGTTCACGCCCTTTTCGCTGTCGAAGAGCGTGCGCCCGTTGAGCAGGATGCGACCTTCATCGGGCTTTTCGATGCCCGCGATGCACTTCAAGGTCATGCTCTTGCCGCAGCCCGAGGCGCCGAGCAGCGCGAGCACCTCGTCGCGCACGGAAAATTCCACGGCAAGATCGAAGCCGCGCAGCTCCTTGCGGATTTTGACTTCAAGCTCCATCACTTGCCAGCGGCTTTGAAGCCGTACTTTTCAAGGATTGCCGTGCCCTTTTCCGAGGAAACGAAGTCGAGGAAGGATTTCGCCTCGTCCATGTGCTTCGTGTCCTTCAAGATGGCAGCGGGATAGATGACGGGCTTGTGCGAGCCTGCCGGAGCTTTCGCTGCGACCTTGACCTTGTCGGAAATGGCAGCGTCCGTCGCGTAGACGACGCCGCAGTCCGCGTCGCCCGTCTCCGTCCACGAGAGAACTTGGCGCACGTCGGAGCCGTAGACCGCCTTGGCCTTCACCTGGTCGAGAATGCCGAGCTTCGTGAGGATTTCCTCTGTGTACTGGCCGACGGGAACGCCCTTCGGCTCGCCGAGAGCGATGCGCGAAGCTGCGGGCGTCGCAAGCGCGTCAAAGGAGGTGATCGCCTTGCCGCCATCCTTGGGAATGATGAGCACGACCTCGTTTTCGAGGAGGTTCTTGCGCGTGCCGTCGGCGAGAAGCCCCGCCTTTTCGAGCGCATCCATCTGCTTCTGCGCCGCCGAGAAGAAGAGGTCGGCGCTGCCGCCATTCTCAATCGCCTGCTGCAGGGCGCCGCTGCTGCCGAAGTTGAAGACGACCTTCGTCTGAGGATGCTCCTTCGCGTACTCGGTCGCCAGCTCATTCATCGCGTCGGTCAGGCTCGCGGCAGCGGAGACCTGCAGCTCGACGGAATCTTTCTTCGCGTCCGAAGCGCTCGGTGCAGTGCCGCAGCCCGCGAGAACGAAGAGGGCGAGGCACGAGAGGAGAAGGGCGATTTTTTTCATGGAAAAACTCCTTTCTTCGGTGAAAATCATTATACCATATCATCTTAGTATAGCATAAGAAAAGCGACTTGCAGTAATATTTATCACTGCATATCCCATATTCGATAGAAAATTTTTCATCTGTGATATTTGTTACAAGACAAATCCGAGAAAATTTTGCTATAATAAATCGGATTAAAAGATTTAGAGAAATGCGGATGAAATATCCGTATTCCTTAAGGAAATGAGATTTCCTCAGGAGGGAGATGGAGAAGTGAGCAGCATTTTCCAGAAGTTCCGTTATCTTATCCCGAAGGAGCGGACGGCGAGCGGTCACCAACAGATTCATGAGGGCGGGCGCGACTGGGAGAACATGTACCGCGACCGCTGGTCATTCGACAAGCGGGTGCGCTCGACGCACGGTGTGAACTGTACGGGGTCGTGCAGCTGGAACATCTATGTGAAGGACGGCCTCGTGGCTTGGGAGAACCAGGCGCTCGACTATCCAGAGACCGCGCCCGACATGCCGGACTTCGAGCCTCGCGGCTGTCCGCGCGGTGCTTCGTTCTCGTGGTATCTCTACAGCCCACTGCGCATCAAGTACCCGTACCTTAGGAGCGATCTCGCCGAGCTTTGGCGCGAGGCGAGAAAGAATCATAAAACGGCGCTTGAGGCGTGGCGCAGCATCGCCGACGATCCCGCGAAGAAGAAGCGCTACAAGGCGGCGCGCGGCATGGGCGGCTTCGTGCGCTCGAATTGGGACGAGGTGTCGGAGCTCATCGCCTCGTCGCTTCTCTATACGGTGGAAAAGTACGGCCCGGACCGCAACTTCGGCTTTTCCGTCATTCCCGCGAAGTCGATGCTCAGCTATGCCGCAGGGCTTCGCTTCATGCAGCTCATGGGCGGCGCGGGTCTTTCCTTCTATGATTGGTATGCCGATCTGCCGCCGGCAAGCCCGCAGGTCTGGGGCGACCAGACGGATGTGCCCGAGTCGAGCGATTGGTACAATGCGGGCTACATCATCACGTGGGGCTCGAACGTGCCGCTGACGCGCACGCCCGATGCGCATTTCTTGACAGAGGTGCGCTACAAGGGTACGAAGGTTGTCTCCGTCGCGCCCGACTACGCGGAGTCGACGACGGTCGCCGATACGTGGATCAGCCTGCATACGGGCAGCGACGCCGCCCTCGCCATGGCGATGGGACACGTCATTCTGAAGGAGTACTACATCGACAGGAAAGTGCCTTTCTTCGTCGACTATGTGCGCCGCTTCACGGACTTCCCGTTCCTCGTGCTCCTCGACGAGAAAGAAGACGGCAGCTTCCTGCCCGGACGCTTCCTCAACGCGAAGGACATGGGACGCGCCGACGAGAAGCACGCCGACTTCAAGTTCTACGTCGTGGATGAGATGACGGAAAGGCTCGTCGTGCCGAACGGCACGATGGGTGACCGCTGGGATCGCCAGGCGAAGTGGAATCTCAAGGAGGAGGACAGCGACACGGGCGAGGCGATCAAGGCGCGTCTTTCCGTCCTCGACATCAAGGATGACGCGGTCGAAGTCACTCTGCCGTACTTCGGCACGGAGCGCGAGGAAATGCTCTTAAAGCGCATGGTGCCCGTAAAGAAGATCAAGACGGCGGCGGGCGAGCGCCTCGTGACGACGGTCTACGATCTGACGATGGCGAACTATGCGATCGATCGCGGCCTTGGCGGCGAGGCGGCGTCGTCCTACGAGGATGATGTGCCGTACACACCGCATTGGCAGGAAAAGTACACGGGCATCTCGCCCGAGCTTGCCATTCATACGGCGCGTGAGATGGCGGACAACTCGATCAAGACGGACGGCAGAACCATGGTCATCATGGGCGCGGGCATCAACCACTGGTACAATGCCGACATCATTTACCGCACGATCTTGAACCTCCTGCTCTTCATCGGTGCGGAAGGCAGGAACGGCGGCGGTTGGGCGCACTACGTCGGGCAGGAGAAGCTGCGTCCGGCGGAGGGCTGGGCGCGTGTCATGACGGCGACGGACTGGCAGCCGGCGGCGCGCCTGCAGAACAGCACATCGTTCTTCTACTTCGGCACCGATCAGTGGCGGAGCGACGAGATCGACACGCAAGAGATTGTCGCGGCGACGGGCAAGCCGCGCTACCGCCACCCCGGCGATTACAACGTGCTTGCGGCACGTCTCGGCTGGCTTCCGTTCTACCCGACGTTCAACAAGAGCGGGCAGAAGATCATCGACGAGGCGAAGGCCGCGGGGCATGAGGACTTCGAGGACGTGAAGAAGTTTGTCGCCGAAAGCCTCAAGAAGGGTGAGCTGAACTTCTCGGCGGAAGATCCCGACGCGCCCGAGAATTTCCCGCGCAACCTCTTCATTTGGCGTGCGAACCTCATCACCTCGTCGTCGAAGGGGCACGAATACTTCCTCAAGTATCTGCTCGGCACGAAGAACGGTCTTTTCGCCGAGGAGAAGTGCCCGACGCGTCCGACGGAGATACGTTGGCGCGAGGAGCAGGAGATCAGTAAGCCCGGCGGCGCGGCCGAGGGCAAGCTCGACCTGCTCATCGACCTCGATTTCCGCATGGCCGGCTCGGCACTCTATTCCGACGTCGTGCTGCCGACGGCGACGTGGTACGAGAAGACCGACCTTTCTTCGACGGACATGCATCCGTTTGTCCATCCGTTCCAGCCTGCCGTCGATCCCTTGTGGGAGGCGCGCACGGACTGGGACATCTTCCGCACGCTCGCCGAGGCCGTCTCGCGCGTCGCCAAGGAAGCGGGCATGAAGCCGTACACAGATGTCGTCGCCGTGCCTCTGCAGCACGATACGGAAGGCGAGACGGCGCAGCCTGAGGGCAGGATTCGCGACTGGAAGAAGGGCGACTGCGAGCCGATCCCGGGCAAGACGATGCCGAATCTCGTCAAGGTGGAGCGCGACTATACGAAGGTTTACGAGAAGTGGATCGCGCTCGGCCCCAACGTGGAGAAGGGCATGGGCGCACACGGCCTCTCGTGGGAATCGAAGGAGGACTACGAGGAGATCCGAAAGCGCAACGGCGTCATTGAAAACAAGGATTTCGTTTCTTACGGCATGCCGTCGATCTTCGAGGCGCGCCAGGCCGCCGACGCCGTCATGGGGCTTTCGTCGACGACGAAAGGCTCCGTCGCCGTGCGCGCATGGCAGTCGATGGAGAAGCGCACGGGTCTGACGAATCTCACGCGGCTTGCCAAGGATCGCGAGATCGAGCGCTTCACGTTCGATCAGGTCGCCGTGCAGCCGCGCCAGACGATCACGACGCCGACGTTCACGGGCAGCAACCGCAATCGCCGCTATACGCCGTTCACGACGAACGTCGAGGAGCTCGTGCCTTTCCGCACGGTGACGGGACGCCAGTGCTTCTACGTCGATCACGAGCTCATGCAGGAGTGGGGCGAGGCGATGGCGACGTACCGCCCGATCTTGGAGAACCGTCCGATCGAGAAGAAGCTCGGCGAGGGCAAGGAAATCACGCTGCGCTATCTGACGCCGCACAACAAGTGGAGCACGCACAGCATGTACTTCGACAGCCAGCAGCTCCTGACGCTGTTCCGCGGCGGGCAGACCGTGTGGTTCAACGAGAAGGACGCTGCCGATATCGACGTCAAGGACAACGACTGGGTCGAGCTTTACAACCGCAACGGCGTCGTCGCCTCGCGCGTCGTGACCTCGCCCCGCCTGCCGCGCGGCGTCGTATTCATGCACCACGCGCAGGATCGCCACATCAATGTGCCCGGCTCGAAGATTTCGGGCACGCGCGGCGGTACGCACAACACGCCGACGCACATCATGATGAAGCCCACGCACATGATCGGCGGCTACGGGCAGTTCAGCTACGGATTCAATTACTACGGCCCGACGGGCAACCAGCGCGATACCTACGTCGTCGCGCGCAAGATGAAGGAGGTCGATTGGCTTGAGGATTAAAGCGCAGATAGCGATGGTCATGAACCTTGACAAGTGCCTCGGCTGCCATACTTGCTCGATCACGTGCAAGAACGTCTGGACGAACCGCGAGGGCGCGGAGTACATGTACTTCAACAACGTCGAGACGAAGCCGGGCATTGGCTACCCGAAGAATTGGGAAGATCAGGAGAAGTGGAAGGGCGGCTGGAAGGTCAAGGACGGCGAGCTTTCGCTCGCCTCCGGCGCGAACAAGGCGGTGCGCCTCATGAAGCTCTTCTACCATCCCGATCAGCCCGAGCTTGACGACTACTACGAGCCGTGGACATACGACTACGAGACGCTGATCCATTCGGGACGCAAGAACCATCAGCCCGTGGCGCGCCCGCGCTCCTTGATCACGCAGAAGCGCATGGAGATCAAGTGGGGGCCGAACTGGGAGGACGATCTCGCGAGCGGCGAGTCAGCGCGCAATGATCACAATTTGAAGAAGCTCGGCGAGAAGATCAAGCTGGAATTTCACGATCTCTTCATGAAGTATCTGCCGCGCCTCTGCAACCACTGTCTGAATCCCGCCTGCGTCGCCGCGTGTCCTTCGGGCGCGATCTACAAGCGCGACGAGGACGGCGTCGTCCTCATCTCGCAGGATGTCTGCCGTGGCTGGCGTCACTGCGTGCCCGCCTGTCCGTACAAGAAAATCTATTACAACTGGAAGTCGAACAAGGCGGAGAAGTGCGTCTTGTGCTATCCGCGTCTGGAAAACGGCCTCCCGACGGTCTGCACCGACACCTGCGTCGGGCGCATCCGCTACATGGGCGTGATTTTCTACGACATGGACAAGGTGGAAGAGGCGGCAAAGACGGAAAATGCCGCGCACATTCCTGCGAGCGAGCGCGGCATCTTCCTCGATCCGCACGATCCGGACGTGCAGAAGGCGGCGCGTGAGGCGGGCATTTCCGATGCGTGGATTCATGCGGCGGAGCGTTCGCCCGTCGACAAGATCATCCGTCAGTGGCAGATCGCTCTGCCGCTGCATCCCGAGTACCGCACGTTGCCGATGGTCTGGTACATCCCGCCGCTCTCGCCGATCTTGAAGCATGTGGAAGCGGAGGTCTATCTGCCCGACGCAGCGGACATGCGCATCCCGCTCGAATATCTGGCGCAGCTCTTCGCGGCGGGCGACGTCGCCGTCGTCAAGAATACGCTCGCGCGGCTCTTGGAAATGCGCACGGTCATGCGCTACAAGGAAACGAAAGAGTCGCTTCCCGAAGAGCTTTCCCTGCATGAGGCGGAGTACGAGAAGATGTACCGCTTGCTTGCCATCGCCAAGCGCAAGGATCGCGTCGTCATTCCGGCGGGACTGCAGGCGGAGACGCACGAGCGTCTGCGCGAGCTGCAGGGCAGCGCGGGCTATGTCTGCCCGGGAGGTTGCTGATGGAAGAGTACAAGAAGCTGCTGAAGCTCGCGGCATATCTTTTGGAGTATCCGAGCGAGGCGTGGTGGCAGGATTTCGATGCCTGCCGCGCCGCGGCGGCAGAGATTGAAACGAAGCAGGCGCGAGAGGTCTTGGAAGAGCTTTTTGACTACGCGCAGGAGCTCGGCAATAAGGCTTACGAAGAGCAGTATGTGCGCTCTTTCGAGTTCTCGCCGAACACGAATCTTTATCTGACGACGCAGGATCGCACGGACTTCGGCAAGCAGGCGAGCGAGATGCACGTCTACAAGCAGCTGTTTCTCAAGAACGGCTTCGACACGCAGAACGAGCTTCCCGACTATTTGCCGGCGCTCTTGGAGCTTGCCGCCGCCCTGCCCGAAGAGAAGGCGGCGGAGGTCTTTCGCACGATGAAGGACAAGCTCAAGCTCTTGCGCGACCGCTTCATCGAGGCGAAGCTTGCCTATGCTTTTCTTTTGGACGTCGTGCTCATGCAGGCGGAGAGATGGGAAGGGGATGCAGCATGAATGAGTTCTTTTGGGGCGTACTGCCCTACATCGCTTTCACCGTGCTCATAGGCGGCACGATAGCGCGCTACGTCTTGATGGAGCGCGGTTGGACGACGAAATCGAGCGAATTTCTCTCGAAGAATGATTTGAAGATCGCCGGCCCGATGTTCCACCTCGGCCTCTTCATGGCTTTGGGCGGTCACATCATCGGCGTGCTCATCCCGAAGGTCTGTACGGAAGCGGCGGGAATCAACGAGCATCTCTATCACATCATCGCGCTGGCGGGCGGCATACCGGCGGGCATCCTGTTTTTCCTTGGCTTCCTGCTGCTTTTGAAGCGCCGCTTTCTGGGCAAGGACTACATGCAGGTCAACACGTCGTGCATGGATCGCTGGCTCTACCTCGTGCTCTTCCTCGCCATCCTGACGGGCTGCGCGGGGACGCTGTCGAACGCCCTGGGCGGCTTCGCTTTTGACTACCGCGCGACGATCTCGCCGTGGTTCCGCTCGCTCCTTGCGTTCTCTCCCGACGTTTCGCTGATGGAGGGCGTGCCGTTCGTGTTCCGCGCGCACATGCTGCTGTGGATGGTGACGGCAATCCTCTTTCCGTTCACGCGCCTCGTGCATTGTCTGAGTTTCCCGTTCCTCTATCTGACGCGCAGTCCCATCGTCTATCGCAGGAAGGAGAGCCGCTCGTGAGCGCCTTGGCGATGCAGGAAATCGCCGTGGAAGATGCGGTCGGGCAGATCCTCTGTCACGACATCACGGAGATCGTGCGCGGCGTGAGGAAGGGGGCACGCTTTCGCAAGGGGCATGTCGTCGAGGCGGCGGATATCCCCGTGCTGCTCTCTTTGGGCAAGGAGCATCTCTACGTCTGGGAAAACGACGGCACGCTGCTGCACGAGAACGAAGCGGCGGAGATCCTGCGCGGCTTCTGTCAGAACGAGGGAATGGAAGCCTCTGAGCCGAAGGAGGGCAAGATCGAGCTTCGGGCGCTTCATGACGGCGTATTTGCCGTCGATGTTGAGCGCTTCCATCGGCTCAACGATTTTGATGACATCATGGTGGCTTGTGCGCCGCAGTACATGGCGGTCAAGAAGGGCGACTTGCTCGCGGGCATGCGCGTGATTCCGCTTGCCGTGAAAAAGGCTTTGATGGATGAGGCGGCGCGAGCTGTCGGCGAGGAGCCGATCTTTCGGCTTCTGCCGTACCGCTCGCTGAAGGTCGGTGTCGTGACGACGGGATCGGAGGTCGCGCACGGCAGGATCAAGGACACGTTCACGCCTGTCCTTGCGGCGAAGCTTCGCGCCTTCGGGCTTTCGGTCAACGAGCACCGCATTTCTGACGACGCTTTGGAGCACACGCAGGCGGCGATCGAGGAGCTTCTTGACCTCGGCATGGACATGGTGCTGTGCACGGGCGGCATGAGCGTCGATCCCGACGACCGCACGCCCGCCGCGATTCGCGCTGCGGGTGCGGAGGTCGTGACGTACGGCGCTCCCGTCCTGCCCGGTGCGATGTTCCTTCTCGCCTATGCCGAGCGCGACGGGCGCACGGTGCCCGTGCTCGGCCTGCCGGGCTGCGTCATGTACAGTGCGGCGACGATCTTCGACATCGTCCTGCCGCGCATCTTGGCGGGCGAGCGCGTGACGCGCCGCGAGATTCGCCGCCTCGGTCTCGGCGGACTGTGTCTCGCGTGCGAGACGTGCCACTATCCGCGCTGCACCTTCGGCAAGTGGGAGTAGGTGGAGCGATGCAGGACATATCATTGGAAAAGGCGCAGGAGCTTCTTTTGCGCGAGGTGCGCGAGATTCCGCTGTCGGAAGCCGAGCCCGTGCCGCTTCTTGCGGCGCTCGGACGAAGGCTCGCCGAGGATTGTTGCGCCGCTTTCGACCAGCCGCCATTTGACCGCTCGCCGCTCGATGGCTATGCGCTCTTGGCCGCCTGCACGCAGGGGGCGTCGGCGGATGCGCCCGCGCGCTTTCGTGTCATCGGCGAGGAGTGTGCGGGCAGCTTCTTCGCCGGCAAGGTGGGCGCGGGCGAGGCGCTTCGTCTGATGACGGGCGCGGCGATGCCCGAGGGCGCGGACACCGTCGTGCGGCAGGAAGACGTGCGCGTGGAGGGCGAGGAAATTCTCGTGCCTTATGCGCTCAAGCATCACGAGAACTTCTGCTTTCGCGGGGAGGATGTGGAAGAAGGCGCCGTGCTCGCCAAGGCGGGCGATCGTCTGACGGCGGCGCACATCGCCGTCCTGGCAGGGCAGGGGAGGAAGCGTCTTCCTTGCGTGCGCCGCGTGCGCATCGTTTTGGCGAGCACGGGCGACGAGCTTGTCGAGCCGGGCGAGCCGCTCTGCCCCGGCAAGATCTACAACAGCAATCTCTACCTGCTCGCGGCAAGACTTAAGGAGATGGGCTTCGAGGCAGAAATCCTCGGTGCGCTGCCCGACGATGCGGAGGAGGTTGCGCGTGCGCTCGTGAGTTCTGCCGAGCCGCCCGATCTCGTTCTGACGACGGGCGGCGTTTCCGTGGGCAAGAAGGACATCATGCACGACGTCGTCAAGGAACTGAATGCCGAGCGTCTTTTCTGGCGCGTTCTGATGAAGCCCGGAGCGCCCGCAATCGGCTATACGTTTTCGGCGGCGGGCGACTCGCGCCGCACGCTCGGCATCGCCCTGTCGGGCAATCCGTTTGCCGCTTCGGCGACGTTCGAGCTTCTCGTGCGTCCCGTGCTCGCAAAATTGACGGCGCAGGACGTGCTCCTGTCGAGGCGCCGCCGCGCCGTCTTGCGGGACGGCTTTTCCAAGGAGAGCCGCGGCAGGCGCTTCGTGCGAGCGCAGTATGCGCAGGGCGAGGTGCATCTGCCCGAGAAGCACGCTTCCGGCATGTTCTTCTCCGCCGTCGGCTGCAACGCGCTCGTCGATATTCCCGCCGGCTCGCCGCCCCTTGCGGCGGGTGCGGAGGTCGATGTCATCTTGTTGTGACGTTGTTGCACGTTGATTGCGAGTCTGCCGATGCGTCTGCGCCCTTTGGGTCTGATTATCGGATATTCATGGTAAGAGAGGCGTCGTATGCTTGATTTTTATCGCCGAAGAATCGAATATGTGCGCATTTCCGTGACGGATCGCTGCAATTTGCGCTGCCGTTACTGTATGCCGGCAGATGGCGTGGAGAAGCTCTCCCACGAGGATATTCTGTCCTTCGAGGAGATCGTGCGCGTCGTGCGTGCTCTCGCGCAGCTCGGCATACGCAAGGTGCGTCTGACGGGCGGCGAGCCGCTCCTTCGGCGCGGCATCGTCGATCTCGTGCGCGAGATCAAGGCGGTCGAGGGCATCGAGCGCGTCGCTCTGACGACGAACGGCGTTCTCCTCGCCGACCTCGCAGAGGAACTTCGCGCGGCAGGGCTTGACGGTGTGAACATCAGCCTCGATACGCTGGCAGAGGACGCTTTCTCTGACATCACGCGCCGTTCTGCTTCGCTGCTGCCTGCCGTGCGCCAGGGCATGGAGGCGGCGCTCGCCGCAGGGCTGAAGACGAAGCTCAACTGCGTGCCGCTTAAGGGAGTCAACGAAGCGGAACTTGTTTCGCTCGCCGCCCTCGCGAAGGAGCACCCGATCGACGTGCGCTTCATCGAGCTCATGCCGATCGGCATGGCGAAGGAGGCGGGGCTGACGGGCGTGCCGACCGCTGAGGTGCGCCGCATCTTGGAGGAATCTTTCGGTGCGCTCGTTCCTGTAGTCAAAGAAGCGCTCACCGGTCCCGCCGCGTGCTTTCGACCGGCAGGATTTCGCGGTGCGCTCGGCTTCATCGACGCGCTGGAGCATAAGTTCTGCAGCTCGTGCAACCGCGTGCGCCTGACGGCGGAGGGCTATCTGAAGCTGTGCCTTGCGTTGGAGGCAGGGCTTGATTTGCGCACACTTCTGCGCGCGGGTGCGGATGACGCGGCGCTCTTCAGGAAGCTGCGGCAGGTGATTGCCGAAAAGCCGCGCGAGCATCACTTTGAAGCGGCGGGCGGCGCGGGCGAGGAGAAGCGGCGCATGTACCAGATCGGAGGGTGAGGATTGGGAAAGATTGTAACGATTGCCGCGAGCGAGCGGCGCGGCACGAAGAAGAAACCGCTGGAAAAAGCGCTCTTTCATGTGGGGCACGGCATCGTCGGCGATGCGCACGCGGGGAAATGGCACCGGCAGGTGAGCTTTCTGGGCGCGGCGGAGATCGAGGCGTTTCGCGCACGCGGTGCGACGGTCTCCCACGGCGATTTCGGCGAGAACATCGTCGCAGAGGGCTTCTCCTTCCGTGAGCTTCCCGTCGGTACGCGCCTCGCGGCGGGCGATGTCATCTTCGAAATCACGCAGATCGGCAAGGAGTGTCATGCGCACTGCGCCATCTACGCGGCGGTCGGTGACTGCATCATGCCGCGCGAGGGCGTCTTTGCACGCGTGCTGCACGGCGGCACGCTGAAGCCCGGCGACGAGCTGCACCTTTTCGAGGGCAAGCTGCCGCTTGATGCCGCCGTCATCACGGCGAGCGACAAGGGTGCGCGCGGCGAGCGCGAGGACAAGAGCGGCGACTTGGCGCAGCATCTGTTGGAGGAGGCGGGCTATCGCATCGCACGGCGTGTGATTTTGCCCGACGATGAGGAGGCGCTCGCGAAGGAGATGCAGGAATGCGCCGATCTCGGTCTCGCACTCGTCGCTACGACGGGCGGCACGGGTTTTTCCGAGCGCGATGTGACGCCCGAGGCGACGCGAGCCGTCATCGAGCGCGAAGCGCCGGGCATCGCCGAGGCGATGCGCGCCCTTTCGATGCAGGTGACGCCGCGCGCCATGCTGAGCCGCGCCGCCGCCGGTATATGCAAGCGCACGCTGATCGTCAATCTGCCGGGCAGCGCCAAGGCGGTCGAGGAGTGTCTCGGCTTCGTCCTGCCGCAGTTGGCGCACGGCATCGAGATCCTGCGCGGCGACGCGGGCGAGTGCGCGAGAAAGTGAGGCCGCAGAGCCTCGCCGATGTGACGCTTCTCGTCGTCGCGGGCGGCGGAAGCCGGCGCATGGGCGAGGACAAGCGTTGGCTCGATGTCGGCGGCGTGCCGCTGTTGGAGGGATTGCTGCAAAAGGCGGCTGCTGCGGGATTTGCAGAAATCTTCCTGTGCGTCGAAGAGAGGAGCGAGCGCCTGCAGGCCTTGGCAAGCCGTTATGGCGCGAGGATTCTCGTCGATGAAACGGCGGGGCAGGGACCTGTGGCGGGGCTTTCACGCGGCCTGGCGGCGAGTTCTCATACTTGGTCCTTCGCCGTGTCGGCGGATATGCCCCTTTTCTCCTTCGACGCAGCGAGAGAACTTCTGCCCAAGGCAAAAGGCGCGGCACGAGCTGTCGTGCCCGTCGCCGAAGGACGGTGCGAGCCGCTTGCCGCGCTCTACCACAAGGAAACGGCGCATGTGTTCTCTGCAGCTATGGCGGCAGGCGAGCGCAGCCTTCGGCGAGCGGCCGCCGCGCTTCCCGTGCTTGACGTTCCCGTTCGCGCGGGCGCATGGTTTTTCAACGTGAACACGCCCGCCGCCCTTCGCTTGGCGCGCGGCCGAGCGGCGAACCTCGTGCGCCGCGTGCCCATCGTATCCATCGTTGCTCCCGCCTCGGGCACAGGCAAGACAACCTTTGTTGAAAAGCTCCTGCCGCTCTTGACCTCGCGCGGCGTGCGCGTCGGTGTCGTCAAGAGCGATGCGCACGGCATTGTCCTGAACGACGAGGCGAAGGACAGCGGACGTTTCCGCGAGGCGGGCGCGTCGAGCGTCGCCGTCGTCGCGCCCGCGGGCTTCTGGCTCTACGAGCGCACGCAGGAGAAGCTCTCGCTGGAAGCGGCCGCCACACGCATGACGGGCGTCGACCTCGTGCTCATCGAGACGCGCTCGCACGGCGTATTTCCCGCCTTGTCGCTCTGGCGCGGGCTGGAAGAGCCGCTGCTCGACGAGCGCGTCGCGGCGCTCTTCTCCTCTTGCCATGAGCGGCAGGTGGAAGGGATTTTGCAGCTTGACCTCGAAGCTATGAAGGACGCCGCACATCTCGTCCTTTTTCTGATGGGGCGGGAGGCAGGATTCGATCTGCATCGAATCGCATGGGACGGCGGCCACAGCGGAAAGGGAGGCACATAGCGCATGAATGATATCGAAAAGAAAGAGCGCAAGGTGCAGCGCGCGTATCGCCAGCTCGGCAATATCGCGCGCCTATACGACGGCATGATGACGAATACGAGTTGGGCGGGGCGCTTTGCCATCCGCTGGCTCTGGGGCTTCGCCTCCTATCCGGAGTTTCTGGCGATGGCGTATCGCGGACTCCCCGCAGATTTTCGCGGCAGGCTGCTCGAAGTTCCCGTCGGCACGGGCGTGCTGTCGTTTCCGCATTATGAGAAGATGAAGGAGGCGCAGATCACCTGCCTCGACGCTTCGGAGACGATGCTGGAGGCGGCGAAAAAGCACGCGGCGAACTTTTCTCTCGGCGCGACAGACTTTGCGCTCGGCGATGTCGGCGATTTGCAGTATGCGGATGAAACTTTTGATTTCGTATTGTCCGTCAACGGCTTTCACGCGTTTCCCGAGAAGGAGAAGGCGTACCGCGAGACGGAGCGCGTCCTAAAGCGCGGCGGCATATTTTCCGGCTCGATGTATGTGCGCGGCAAGAGCCGGCGCACCGATTTTTTCGTCAAGCAGTTCTGCGAGCGGCGCGGCTTCTTCTCGCCGCCCTACGAGACGGAGGAGAGCCTGCGGGAAAGGCTTCAGGCGATGTACGGCGAGGTCGACATCATGACGATCGGCTCATTCGCAGGCTTTCGTTGCAAGAAGATTTAAGTTGTTTTCATGAGGAGTGTTGAATCAATGGCTGATGAAATGGCATGGAAGAATCTCGGTCCCAATCCATCGCGCAAGGAGATCCTTGCATGCTGGAATCCCGAGGACGCGGGCTTTTGGGAGAAGTATGGCAAGCGTATCGCGACGCAGAATCTCTACACCTCGACTTGGGCGCTCGTCCTGAGCTTCGTTGCGTGGACGCTCTGGGCGACGATCGCGGCGAAGCTCAAGTTTATCGGCTTCAACTTCTCGGACGATCAGATTTTCACGCTCGCGGCGCTGCCCGGTCTTGTCGGCGCGACGGGACGCCTGTTTTACACGTATCTGCCGGGGCTGATTGGCGGCAGGAACTCCACTTTCATCACGACGGCGCTTCTTCTGCTGCCGCTCTTCGGCTTGGGTCGCGCTCTGCAGGATCCCACAACGTCGTATGAGACGTTCGTCCTTCTCGTGTCTTTCATCGGCATCGCGGGCGCAAACTTCTCCGCTTCGATGGCGAATATCGGCTTCTTCTTCCCCAAGGCGAACAAGGGATTCGCGCTCGGCATCAATGCGGGCATCGGCAACCTCGGCGTATCGCTCATCTATCTGACGACGCCGATCCTCTTGGGCTGGAATCTCTCCTCGTTCTTCGGCGAGGGCGTGCCGGGTCCTGACGGCATGATGTATGTGCAGAATGTCTGCTACTTCTGGACGATTCCGACGGCGCTGACGCTCGTCCTCGTCTGGCTCTTCATGGACAACCTGCCGCTGCCGAAGCAAAGCCCCAAGAGCATGATGTCCATCTTCGGCAACAAGCATACGTGGCTCATGTGCTGGATCTACACCTGCGGCTTCGGCTCCTTCATTGGCTTTTCGGCGGCGCTCGGACTGCTCGTCGCGAAGGAGTTCCCCGAGATGCCCTTTTCTTACGCCGCTTTCCTCGGCCCCTTCATCGGCGCGGGCATCCGTCCCGTCGGCGGTCTTCTGGCAGACAAGATGAACAGCGGTTCGCGCGTCACGCTCATCTCGCTCTTCGTCATGCTCGGCGCGAGCTTCCTCGTGCTCTTCGGCGTGGAGGCGCATCGCTTCCCTGTGTTCTTCGGCGCATTCCTGCTGCTCTTCTTGACGACGGGTTTCATCAACGGCGCTTCCTTCCGCATGATTCCTTACATCTTCAACAATCCGTTCCACTCCTCGCTCGTCACGGGCTTCACGGCGGCGATCGGAGCCTACGGCGCGTTCTTCATCCCGAAGCTCTTCGGCTTCGCCTACGCGAACTACGGCGTCGTCGCTCCCGCCTTCTACATCCTCATCGCGTTCACGGTCAGCACCATCGTCATCACATGGTACTTCTACGACCGCAAGGGTTCGGGAATCCGTTGCTAGGATGAGGTGCGTTTCATGGTAAACGAATTGACGCATTTTGATGCGGCGGGCAACGCGCACATGGTCGATGTCAGCGAAAAGAAGGAAACGGAACGCATCGCGCGTGCGAGCGGCCGCATCCTCGTAAGCCCCGCCGTCTACGAGGCGATTGGGAGCGGAACGGCAAAGAAGGGCGACGTCCTCGGCGTCGCGCGCATCGCCGGCATCATGGCGGCGAAGAAGACGAGCGACGCGATCCCGCTGTGCCATCCGCTGCCGCTGACGCGCGTGAGCATCGACTTTGGGCTTCTGCCCGAAGCATCTGCGGTCGAAGCGCGTGCCGAGGTCAAGACGCGCGGCGTCACGGGCGTCGAGATGGAAGCGCTACACGCTGTGAGCGTCGCGCTCTTGACGATCTACGACATGTGCAAGGCGCTCGACAAGCGCATGGAAATCACCGCGCTGCACCTAGACGCCAAGAGCGGCGGCAAGAGCGGCGATTTTCGGCGCTGATGGAAAATCAGCAAACGGCAATAAAAATCCCGCGCACTTTTGAGGTGCGCGGGATTTTTATTGCATCGCCGATGGTTGATGATGTTTTTCAATTCAAATTGGGCATCTTTTGGTGCAAGGCTTTGATTTCAGTCTCTTCCCGACAGCATACGCAGCAAATCGAGAATCTCAACGTAGAGCCAGATAAGCGTCACGAGCAGCGAGAAGGCGCAGTACCATTCGTAGTCTTTCGGCAGACCTTCCTGCACGCTGCGGTTGATGAGCTCGTAGTCCATGAAGAGGCACAGCGTCGCGACGCCGATGATGACGAGTTCGATGGCGATGGCGACGATGCCACCGTCGTGCAGCATGGGGAAGTGGATGCCGAAGAAGCCGAGCACCATTTCCGCGATGTACGTGAGGACGACGCCCGTCAGAGCGATCATCGTGATACGCATGAACTTCGAGTTGACCGTCACGAGGCCGCGCGCGTAGACGAGTCCGGCGGCGATGGCGATGCCGAAGGTCAGCATGACGGCATTGACGAGTATGCTCGGCGAGATGAACGCGACCGTCACGGACAGGCACGCGAGGCACATGCCCTCAAGGATCGCATAGAGCGGCGCGAGAAGCCCTGCCGTGCCGGGCTTGAAGGAAACGATCAAGGCCGTGATAAGCCCCATGACGGCGGTGACCATCGTCGTCGTCGGCGTTGCATAGCCCGTGAGCCAAGTGATGACGGCAGATGCCGCGACGATGAGGACAAGCCCCGTGCTCTTTATGGCGATGCCGCTGTAGCTTGCGGCTTCGCCCGAAAAGACGGCGTCCGTTGCTCTGCTCACTTTGGATAACATGGGATTGTTCAAGAGATCAGCTCCTTTGCTGTAGTTGATGAACCAAGGCGCAGACAAGCTGCGACTTTCTTCTATTATAAAGGGAGGCAGATGTTTTGTCTACGTTCCTCATGAAATGTAAAGGAAGCGTTGATAAAACGAGGTCGCCCAGATTTGCGAAGATGGGTGGCTGAATTTATCAGTGATTCCTATAGAAACGGTGCACCACGAGCGGCGAAAGAGGGCGCGTGAATCCTATTGACAAATCAGGGAAGATAAACTAAAATAGCAAAAATATACATCATGCGGTGCATGGAAAAAATGCTTTCATGCGCTGAATATGAGCGGTCTGCCTGTCGGCTGCGGTGATGGGAAGGAGCATGGGAGAACGGGAAAAGGCGCATGCCTTAGCGCGAGACCTTGCAGGAGCGTACTGCAAGGGGACGAGGAAGAGGTTGTCGAACATTCAGCGGATGCCTCTCGGCTGCATCGGTCGTAAAAAGCTGCAAAGCCCCTTGGTGACGAGGGGGACAAGGCAGTTCATAAGATGGGCAGGAACAGAAATGAATATGGAATGGCAGGCGGTTTGCCTGCCGGAAACTTGGGAGGTTTTTGCCTATGTGTGGAATCGTTGGTTATGTCGGCAAGCGTCAGGCGACGCCGTTTCTCATCGAGGGGCTGACGAAGCTTGAGTATCGCGGCTATGATTCGTCGGGCATCGCCGTCTTGAATGACGCGAAGATCCGCGTGGAAAAATGCGTGGGTCGTCTTGCTGAACTCAAGCGAATCATCGAAGGAAATGAGCCGGCAGGTCATATTGGCATCGGTCATACGCGTTGGGCGACGCATGGACGTCCGTCGGACAGCAACGCACATCCGCATACGGACTGCGCGGGCAATTTTGCCGTTGTGCACAACGGCATCATCGAAAACTATATGTCGCTGAAGGAAGATTTGATTGAAAAAGGTCATTCCTTCAAGTCGGAGACGGATACAGAGGTCGTCGCACACCTGTTGGAGGAGGTCTACAACGGCGACTTCGAGGCCTCGGTGCGCGAGGTGCTTTCGCGCATCGAAGGCTCTTACGCTCTCGTATTCATGTCGCGCGAGCATCCCGATCGCCTGATCTGCACGAAGCAGGATAATCCGCTTGTCATCGGTCTCGGCGAAGGGGAGAATTTCATCGCGTCCGACATCCCCGCGATCATCGCGCGCACGCGGCGCACCTACATCGTCAATGACGGTGAGATGGCGGTCGTCAAGGCGGACGGCGTGCATATCACGAATCGCCGCGGCGAAGTTGTGACGAAGAAGGTCTTCGAGGTCAACTGGAATGCCGAGGCGGCGGAAAAGGGCGGCTACGAGCACTTCATGCTCAAGGAGATTCACGAGCAGCCGAAGGCCGTACGCGACACGATGTCGCCGCGCATCTCCAAGGACGGCAAGCATATCGTCATGGATGAACTGCGCTGGAGCCGCGAATTCCTCGACTCGTTCAATAAGGTTTACATCGTTGCCTGCGGCACAGCGTATCATGCGGGTCTTGTCGGCAAGTACTACATCGAGAAGCTCGCACGCATCCCCGTCGAGGTTGACGTTGCATCGGAATTCCGCTACCGCTCGCCGATTATCGACGAGAACACCTTGATGATTGTCGTCAGCCAGTCGGGCGAGACGAGCGACACGCTTGCCGCTTTGAAGGAAGCCAAGCGTCTGGGCGCGAAGAGCCTCGCCGTCACGAACGTCGTCGGCTCGTCCATCGCGCGTGAGGCCGCGCAGGTGCTTTACACTTGGGCGGGACCGGAGATCGCTGTTGCCTCGACGAAGGCGTATACGACGCAGCTCATCTTGATGTTCATGCTCGCCGTCTACATGGCAGACCTCAAGGGAACGCTCGCGAAGGAGCGCAGCGAGGCTTTGATCGAGGGACTTACGAAGATTCCCGCGCAGATCAGCGAGACGCTGAGCGACGTCGAGCCGATCAAGACCTTTGCGAAGCAGTACGGCTTCAACGAGGACGTCTTCTTCATTGGACGCGGTCTCGACTATCATGTGGCGCTTGAAGGCTCGCTGAAGCTCAAGGAGATTTCCTACATTCACGCTGAGGCCTATGCGGCGGGCGAGCTCAAGCACGGCACGCTCGCGCTCATCGTCGAGGGCGTGCCCGTCATCGCGCTCGCGACGCAGAAGAGCGTCTACGAGAAGACCTTGTCGAACATCAAGGAAGTCAAGGCGCGTGACGCCGTTGTCATCGGCATCGCCGCCGAGGGCGATACGGAACTCGAAAAGTACGTCGATCACGTCATCCATGTGCCCGAGACGGATGAACTTCTGATTCCTCTCTTGACGGTCGTGCCGCTGCAGCTGCTCGCCTACTTCGCCGCTATCACGCGCGGCTGCGATGTGGACAAGCCGCGCAACCTCGCGAAGTCCGTCACGGTCGAATGATGCTAGAAGAAATGAGGGGTTAAAATGGCATATTATTTCACAGAGCCGTCGCATACCTTTGGTGAATACTTGCTCGTGCCCGGGTACTCCTCGGAGCAGTGCGTTCCGGCGAATGTCTCGCTTCAGACGCCGCTCGTGAAGTTCCGTCGCGGAGAAGAGCCGAAAATCAAGATGAACATTCCGATGACCTCGGCGATCATGCAGGCGGTATCGAACGACACGATGGCGATCGCTTTGGCGCGCGAGGGCGGCGTTTCCTTCATTTACGGTTCGCAGACGCCCGAACAGGAAGCGGCGATGATCTCGCGCGTCAAGAACTACAAGTCAGGATTCGTGAGCAGCGATTCGAACATCAAGCCGACGACGACGCTCGGCGAGGTCTTGGCGCTCAAGGACGCGACGGGACATTCGACGATGGCGGTCACGGAGGACGGCACGCCGAACGGCAAGCTCGTCGGCATTGTCACGAGCCGCGACTACCGCGTGACGCGCATGAGCTTCGACACGCCCGTCAAGGATTTCATGACGCCGTTCGAACGCCTCATTTACGCGGATGCGAATCTCACGCTGCCGCAGGCGAACGATCTCATCTGGGAGCACAAGCTCAACATGCTGCCGCTCATTGACGAGAACCAGCGTCTGCGCTACATGGTGTTCCGCAAGGACTATACGGACAACAAGGAGAATGAGCTTGAGCTGATCGACGAGCGCAAGCGCTACATCGTCGGCGCGGGCATCAACACGCGCGACTATACCGAGCGCGTGCCGGCGCTCCTTGAGGCGGGCGCGGACGTCCTTTGCATCGACTCTTCCGAGGGATATTCGGAGTGGCAGAAGAAGACGCTTGAGTACATCCATAAGGAGTTCGGCGAGGATGTCAAGGTCGGTGCGGGCAACGTCGTTGACGGCGAAGGCTTCCGCTTCCTCGCGGACGCGGGCGCGGACTTCGTCAAGGTTGGCATTGGCGGCGGCTCGATCTGCATCACGCGCGAGACGAAGGGGATCGGCCGCGGTCAAGCTACGGCGGTCATCGACGTCTGCCGCGCGCGTGACGAATATTTCAAGGAGACGGGCGTCTACATCCCCGTCTGCTCGGACGGCGGCATTGTGCACGACTACCACATGACGCTCGCCCTGGCGATGGGCGCGGACTTCATGATGCTCGGCCGCTACTTCTCGCGCTTCGACGAGAGCCCGACGGACAAGGTCAAGGTCAACGGCACCTACTACAAGGAATATTGGGGCGAAGGCTCGAACCGCGCGCGCAACTGGCAGCGCTACGACCTCGGCGGCGACCGCAAGCTGTCGTTTGAAGAGGGCGTCGACTCTTACGTTCCCTATGCCGGTTCCCTGCGCGACAACATCCACATCTCGCTGAGCAAGATCCGCTCGACGATGTGCAACTGCGGTGCGCTCAACCTCAGTGAACTGCGCGACAAAGCGAAGATCACGCTCGTATCCTCGACGAGCATCGTCGAGGGCGGCTCGCACGACGTTATCCTGAAGGACAAGTTCGGACGCGATTGATTTTTTGCGATAAACAGCATGGCAAAAGCCCTTCCGCATCGGCGGAAGGGCTTTTGACGTGGTGCGCTGCATTGCGGACGAGGGGCTATATCAAGGAGCTGTTGACGACGAGAGGACAGCGCGGATGTGCGAAGATGGGTGCTGAACTTGTCAGCGCCTTCCAGTATTTTCCGTTTCTCGGCTTATAATAATAGGTGTGTTTAAGAAAAAAGAGATTATTCGATAAAAAAGACGAAAGGGTTTGATTGCCAGGGAGGGAATTGACATGACTTGCTTTGATGTGGGGGCATGGAAACAGGCATATACACGAGTTCGCTGGTCTTGTAATATGCAGACGGGAAAAACCTCATACTGGGTCGCGGACGATCCGCGCCTGCGCGCCAGCGTGCGTTCAACACATCAGAAAACTCCTGCCTGCACGGTAGAGCTTGGTTGGGACAAGCTCTACGATACATTTGATGATGCTCTTGCTGTCGCTAATCGTGTCTATGGGCAGGCACAACAGACGTATTATCGCACTGCTTTGGCGGATGACTATATTCTCCATGAATCGTATATTTGTCATCGTTCGTTTGCTCACTACGCTGGACATGATGAGTATGCGAAGAATCTTTCCTATGCACGGGAATTTTGGGATGATTTTCAGCTTTCGAGCGCCTACAGCAAGATGATGGGTCAGGGGGGCACGAAAAGCCAGAAGGATGTCGACGAGTTGATGGCGGCGGCAGAGGCGTATCGTTGGGAGAAAGCCTATCGGAAATTCGATGTCTACGATGAAGATATGTTTGAATTTGCCGATAAGATGCGCCGGGATACGGGCGTCACGGTTACAACGCGTGGTGGCAATGGTAGTCTGGCAATTTATCGCTATTTTGGCGATAAGCTTTGTAAAATGGGAAATACCACGTTTCAGTTTATGGCGAAGCATCAGGAGCATATCGATATCTGGGAAGATGCCGTCCGTGGGAAGTATGCAACGTTTGATGAACTTCATGAAGCTGTCTTGCAAACAGGAGATAAGCAGTTGGAAGCCGATTGGCAGGTGATGATGCGCGGCACAAAAGGAGGGCTGATTGATTCTGTAGAGCATAGAAGATGGCTTTACAACACAGTGGGTCAACCGCCGAGTGTAAGCGCGAGCAAAGGGGGGTATGACTCTTTAGAAGAGGGAAAGACAGCGCTTGATTTTTGGAATGAATTCCGCTATGATCGCGGTTTGACCGATACGTATGAGAATCATCGTTCAGTGAAGGACTTCTTCTGGGAGAATAGTCTCCATTGGATAAAGGATCGCAGACTGAGTGAATTTGCTGACGAGCTGTTCGATAAGAGTGATGCGGAAGTTCCGTATCTGACGGGAGCCAATGAACGGAGCGGCAGAAGTTATTTTGATGCACAGATCGATATCCTTCGTGATCGCATTCAAGGGCTGCGTCGCAAACTTGCTGCAGCTAAGAAAGGAAGTGTCATCAGCGGAGGAAATACGAAGACCGAGGCGGAGTACAAGAGCCAGATTGCTGCTTTGGAGACGCAGATTGCCACGATTAAGAAGCAGCAGGAATTGGAGCAGAAATATAAGAAGTATAGATGAAGTCCGTCGTTGCAAGGTGTCGTTTGCTGCATGTTTTTTGCAACAGGCGGCATCTTTTTGCTTGTTGTAAATTTCCCAATAAATCTCCCTAGGGATTTGGTCATCTAAAGCGTTTGACTTTTCCCGTCTCCTATGATATTATCTTACGGTAAATGTGTGCGTCTTTCACGCAGCATTTTTCAACCGCTCGGCGAGGTTTTGAAACGGCTTTGCCGTACCGTAGTCGGCGAGTAACACGCAGGGAGGTGTTTTCATGTACGCTATTATCAAGACCGGAGGCAAGCAGTATCGCGTTGCCGAGGGCGATGTCATCCGCATCGAGAAGCTCAGCGCTGAAGAGGGCGAGGGCGTGACGTTCGATGAGGTTCTGACGGTTGTTGACGGTGATACCGTCAAGGTTGGCCGTCCGCTCGTCGAGGGCGCGAAGGTGACGGGCAAGGTTCAGGCGCAGGGCAAGGACAAGAAGATTCTCGTCTTCAAGTACAAGGCGAAGTCGAACTACCGTCGTCGTCAGGGCCATCGTCAGCCTTTCACGAAGGTCGTTATCGAAAAGATTGAAGCTTGATGATCGAGATCGAGATCGAGCGTCAAGACGGGAAAATATCGGGCTGCCGGGTCAAGGGGCACAACGGCGAATATGGCGCCGACATCGTCTGTGCGGGAGTTTCCTCCATCGTGCAGACAGCTCTTCTCGGCATAGGAAAGCATCTGCATCGCGAGGTAAGCTATCGTGTCGCGAGCGGGGACTTTTTCCTGAAGCTCAAGGAAGCGCCCGACGATTTCACCGAAGCTGTGTTGGAAACAATGCGGCTGGGGTTGGAGGAGATCGAAAAGATCGAGCCCGACGCCGTAAAGATTTCATACAAAGAGAGGTGAGATCCATGTTTAAGTTTGATTTGCAGCTTTTCGCGCATAAGAAGGGCGTGAGCAGCACGCGCAACGGCCGTGACAGCGAGTCCAAGCGCCTCGGCGTAAAGGAGCACGCGGGCACGGTGGTGACGGCGGGCAGCATTCTCGTGCGTCAGCGCGGCACGCATTTCCATCCGGGTCACAACGTGGGCATCGGCAAGGACGATACGCTTTTCGCCAAGGTGGCGGGCAAGGTCGCTTTTGAGCGCAAGGGTCGCTACAACCGCCAGGTCAGCGTTTATCCGACGGCTTAAGGCTTAAGGAGGTGCTGAGTTTATTGGCGCTTCCTTAAATATGTTGCAAGAAAGAGTACCTGCGCCTTTTGCGACGCAGGTATCTTTTTCTATCTGAGGATTGGGGCGCTTGGCGCTCATGCTCCAGCGCCGCAGGTTTTGCGGCGCTGAGGCATGTGCATCAAGGGCGCAGGGACGACGTCGAGGGCATTCTTGAAAGGAGGCAGCGATGCAGTTTATCGATCGCGCGAAGATCAGCGTGAAGGCAGGGGACGGCGGCAAGGGAAAGTCGGCGTTCCGCCGCGAGAAGTTCATTCCCAAGGGCGGTCCTTCGGGCGGTGACGGCGGCCGCGGTGCGGATATCGTCTTCGTCGTCGACCGCAATATGAACACCTTGCTCGATTTCCGCTATCATCGGAAGTTCAAGGGCAAGGACGGCGGCAACGGGGACATCAAGAATATGACGGGCGCGAACGCCGAACCGTGCTACATCAAGGTGCCGCCGGGAACGCTCGTCAAGGATGCGGCGACGGGCGCGGTGCTCGCCGATCTCACGGAGGTCGGTCAAGAGGCCGTCATTGCGAAGGCGGGGCGTGGCGGGCGCGGCAATGCACGCTTCTCCAATCCGGCGAACCGTGCGCCAACGTTTGCGGAGCTTGGCGAACCGGGAGAGAGCAAGGAGCTTCTGTTGGAGCTCAAGCTGCTCGCCGATGTCGGACTCGTCGGCTATCCGAGCGTCGGCAAGTCGAGCCTCATCACGGCGGTTTCGGCGGCGCGTCCCGAGGTTGCCGCTTACCACTTCACGACGCTCGTGCCCGTGCTCGGCGTTGTGCAGACGGACTACGAGAAGAATTTCGTCATTGCGGACATCCCGGGACTCATCGAGGGCGCGGCGGACGGTGCGGGCCTCGGGCACGACTTCCTGCGCCATGTCGAGCGCACGCGTCTCATCCTGCATCTTGTCGATGCTTCCGGCATCGAGGGGCGCGATCCTGTCGAGGATTACTACCGCATCAATGCGGAGCTCAAGAAGTACAGTGAGAAGATCGCCTCGCGCACGCAGATCCTCGTCGCTAACAAGATGGACTTGCCCGAAGCGGCTGAGAATCTGCCTCGTCTGGAAGCCCTCGCAAAGAAGGAGGGCATTCGCATCTTCGCCGTTTCAGCGGTCGCGCATCAAGGCTTGAAGGAACTCATCGACTATGTGGGCGAGACGCTCGAAACCTTGAAGGAAGAGCCGCAGGAGAAGGCGGAAGAGGTGCGCGTCTACGATGCGTCCTTTGAAACGGCAGAGGAGGACGCCGTGACGATCACGCGCAACGACCGCGCCGATTTCATCGTCTCGAACAAGGCGTTGGAAAAACTCGTCGCCATGACGAACTTCGGCAACGACGAGGCGGTGCGCCGCTTCCAGTATATATGGCGCATGAAGAAGATCGACGCGCTCTTGAAGGAGCGCGGCATCAAGGAAGGCATGACGGTTCATATCGGCGATATGGAGTTCGAGTACCGCGAGTAGCGGTAAAAAGGGAAGCGCAAATGTGTGAAGACAGGCGGCTGAACGTATCAGCGGTTCTTCGAGGGAGGCATGATGTATGAATGCACGCGAACGTCTGCGCGAGGCGAAGCGCATCGTCGTCAAGGTCGGTACGAGCACGCTCGTGCGCACTTCGGGAAAGCCTGACTTTCGGCGCATGGATCGCCTCGTGCGCGAGATTGCCGACCTCAAGAACGCGGGGCGCGAGATGGTTCTCGTGAGCTCGGGCGCCATCGCCATCGGCATGGACAGCATCGGCCTGCAGAAGAAGCCGGCGGAGATTCCCGCACGCCAGGCCTTGGCGGCCATCGGGCAGTCGAGCCTCATGACGCTTTATAAAAAGTTTTTTGCCGACTACGGACAGACGGCGGCGCAGGTGCTCCTGACGAAGGAGAATGCCGCGCGTCACCACCAGTACGCCAATTCGCGCAACGCGCTCCTGGAGCTTCTTGCCATGGGCGCCGTGCCCGTCATCAACGAGAACGATGTCGTCGCCGTCGACGAGATCAAGATCGGCGACAATGACACGCTGTCGGCGACGGTCGCGACGCTTATCGACGCCGACGCCTTGCTCATTCTTTCGGATATTGACGGGCTTTACACGGCAAATCCGCAGGAAGACAAGACAGCACGATTGATTCCTGAGGTCGCGGAGATCACCCCAGAGATTGAGCGCATGGCGGGCGGTGCCGGCTCTTCCTTCGGCACGGGCGGCATGGCGACGAAGATCGAGGCGGCGAAGATCGCCGTGAATGCGGGCGCGACGTTTGTCATCGCTCCGAGTGCGAAGGATGACGTGATTTCCGCTGTCCTTGCGGGTGAGTCTGTGGGCACGGTGTTCCCTGCGAAGGATTCGCATCTTCGGGTCAGAAAGAGCTGGCTTGCCTTCGGCAAGCGCATCGCGGGTGACGTCATCGTCGACGAGGGGTGCGAGGAGGCAATGCGCACGCATGGCTCAAGCCTTCTGGCAGCGGGCATCGTCGCCGTCGATGGCGGCTTCGCGGCGGGCACGACGGTGCGCGTGCTGTCGGCGCGACAGCAGGAGATTGCGCGCGGCATCGTCAATTATAGTGCGCAGCAGATCGAGACAATTGCAGGGCGCAAGAGTCGTGATTTTGCAGGACTTATCGAGGGCGAGATCCACGAGGAGGTCATCCACCGCGACAATATGGTTCTGATGGTCTGAAGGCCTGCATAGCGGTGGGGCTGCAGTATTGGGAGGGGTTCATCATGGACATTGAGGCGTTGGTCAGGGAAAAGGCACAGGCGGCGAAGGAGGCATCGAGACTTCTGGCAGTCATGAAGCCTGAGGACAAGAACAGGGCGCTTTATGCCATGGCGGATATGCTCGAAAAGCGCGCGAAGCTTATCTTGGATGCGAATGCCGAAGATCTTGAAGAGGCGCGCATGAAGAAGGCGATCAAGCGCTCCTACCTCGACCGCCTTATGCTTGATGAGAGCCGCATTCACGCGATGGCGCAGGGCCTGCGCGAGACAGCGGCTCTTGCCGATCCCGTCGGGCGCGGCGACTTCTCGACGGTGCGCCCCAATGGCCTCGAAATCCGTCGCGTGCGCGTGCCGCTCGGGGTCGTCGGCATCATCTACGAGGCGCGTCCCAATGTGACATCAGATGCGGCTGGGCTTTGCCTGAAGTCGGGCAACGCCGTGCTGCTGCGCGGCGGCGCAGACGCGATCCGCTCGAATACGGCGATCGCGTCGCTTCTCGCGCAGGCGGCGCAGGAGGCGGGAGTGCCTGCGGGTGCGATCGGCTTCATCGACTCGACCGACCGGCAGGGGGTCGAGTCGATGCTGCACCTCGACGGCCTCTTGGATGTCGTGATTCCGCGCGGCGGTGCGGGACTTATCCGCGCTGTGGTGCAAAACAGCACGGTGCCTGTCATTGAGACGGGATGCGGCGTCTGCCACACCTTCGTCGACGAGAGCGCCGATCTTGCCATGGCGGAGAAGATCGCTCTGAATGCGAAGGTTTCGCGCCCGTCGGTCTGCAATGCGATGGAGACGCTGCTCGTGCACGAAAGTATCGCTGAGGAATTTCTGCCGCGCCTCGTGCGGGCGATGGAAGAGGCGGGCGTCGAGCTGCGTGGCTGTGAAAAGGCGCGTGCCGTCTGCACTTCGTTCAGGGAGGCGCAGGAGGAGGATTGGTCGACGGAGTACGGCGATCTCATCCTCTCCGTCAAGGTCGTGCGTGATCTGGGAGAAGCCATCGCACACATCAACCGCTACAATACGGGGCATTCGGAGACGATCGTCACGAACGACGTCAAACATGCGCATCGCTTTCAGGCGGAAGTCGACGCGGCGGCGGTCTACGTCAATGCCTCGACGCGCTTCACGGACGGCGGCGAGTTCGGCTTCGGCGCGGAGATCGGCATCAGCACGCAGAAGCTGCACGCGCGCGGCCCCATGGGACTTCTGGAGCTGACTTCGATGAAGTATCTGATCTACGGCGAAGGACAGGTGCGCGAATGAAGCGCCTCCTCGGCTATGCGCGTGCCATCAGGCAGTATCTGGCGACGGAAAAGGGCGCGTACGATTTCTACGATGCCGTACGTGCCGTCCTCGTCATCTTCCTGAGCATGGCGGCGGCGCTGGCCGTGGCGTTCTTTCTCTTCGGCTGATTCACGAAGGGAGCTCTCGCTGAATCTGTTCGTCGCATTCGTTTGTCGCATAGGAAGCGGGGTGAGGTCGTGGCACAGGAGAAGAAGCGCGTCGGCATCATGGGCGGCACCTTCGATCCCATCCATCTCGGGCATCTTGTCATCGCGGAGGCGGCTCGGGAGGAACTGGCGCTCTCCGAGGTGATCTTCATTCCGGCGGCGCAGCCGCCGCACAAACCCGGACGGAAGGTGGCGGCGGCTGTGCACCGCCTGCGTCTCGTGCAGCTTGCCGTGGAAGGCAATCCCTTCTTCCGTGCGCTCGACGTGGAGATGCGGCGCGAGGGTCCGTCGTATTCTTACGATACGCTGCGTGACCTCGTCGAAACGCATGGCGAGAGCGTGGACTTCTATTTCATTGTCGGCGGCGATGAGATCAGCGCCATCCTCACATGGCATCGCGTCGCCGAGCTTTTCTCCCTTTGTCGCTTTGTGGCGGCGAGGCGCAAGGGTTCGTCACTTTCCCTAGATGAGGTGCGCACGCATCTCGGCGAGGAAGCGCTCTCACGCATCCGACTCGTGCAGGCGCCGGAGCTGGAAATCTCCTCTACGGACATCCGGTGCCGCCTGCAGGAGGGGCGTTCGATTCGCTATCTCGTGCCCGAAAAGGTCGAAGCCTACATCTATAAAGAAGGTCTGTATTCATGAATTACGAGGCGATGAAAGAAGAACTCGCTCAGCGGCTGCAAAAGAAGCGCTACGAGCACTCCCTCGGCGTCGCGGACACCGCCGCCATGCTCGCCGGGCGCTTCGGCGTGGACGTGGAAAAGGCGCGTATTGCGGGGCTTCTGCATGACTGCGCACGCGAATATCGGACGGCGGATCTTCCCGCTGAGGCGGCGCGGCGCTCGATTGTCTACGGCGAGGTTGAGCGCGCGATACCGCTCCTCCTTCATGCCTACGTGGGCGCAAGGCGTGCGGAGGAACTGTACGGCGTGACGGACGCGGAGATTCAGCAGGCGATCTGGCGTCATACGGTCGGCGGTGAGCGCATGACGAAGCTCGATAAGATCATCTACTTCGCTGACATGATCGAGCCGCAACGCGACTATCCCGAGGTCGAGGAGTTGCGTGCGCTGTCACGCACGGCGGGCCTCGATGTGATGGTGCTCGAAGGGCTTTCCCAGTCCATCGCCTTCGTCCTGCAGTCGGGGAGACTCATTCATCCGGCGACGGTGGCGGCACGCAACGAAATTCTCCTTCGCGCCCGTGCGAAAGAGGGTCATGCGCCATGACGCAGAAAAAGAGGAGCCGCACGCAGGAAAACATCCGATTGAAGCGCAAGGAGCAGGCACGTCGCCGCCGCATCGCTCGCGCACGCTTCCTCGTGCTGATGTTCTTCCTTACCATATTTATCGCCGTGCTCGCCGTCGCAGGCTACTTTCTCTACGGCATCGGACACAGCATTTATCAGGAGATCGACGCCGTCTACCAGGGCTACGAGGAGCGGCGACAGGAGCGCGACCGTCACATCGATGCGAAGTTTGACGGCTACACGAACGTCCTCGTGCTCGGCATTGACGACGGCGCGGATGAGAACGGCACGGAAGGGCAGCACGCCGACACGATCCTTCTCCTCAGCATGGAAAATGCGACTGGGCGTCTGCGTGCCATCACGGTGCCTCCCAATATGATCGTGCAGCTGCCGCAGAAGGGCGGCGAGATACGTGCAACCGATCTCTATGCGCACGGCGGCGCTCCGACGATGGTGCAGGCGCTGTCGGATCTTCTCGGCGTCTCCATTCATCAGTATGTGACGCTCGATACGCACGCTCTCGCTGATCTCGTCGATGTCTTAGGCGGCGTCGACCTCTACGTCGAGGACGAGATGAACTACGACGACCCCGAGGCGGGGCTTTCCATCCACATCCCCAAGGGATTTCAACACTTAGACGGTGACACGGCACAGAAGTATCTGCGCTACCGCAGTTCGGAGCTTGGCGAGGTCGGCAGGCTGCATCGCCAGCAGCGCTTCGCCAAGGCGCTCTACGAGAAGTTCCTGCAGGTCGACACGATCCCGAAGCTGCCCGATGTGGCGGACATCTTCAAGTACCGCATGACGACGAGTGCGGAGATTTTCGATTCGGCGCGTCTTGCGAAGGTCTTGAAGAATCTCGGCGATGAGCCGCCGACGACGCTGCTTCTTCCCACCGTGCAGCGCGACGGCTATTGGTTGCCGGATCGCGCGGCGATCGGGCAAAAGATTGAAGAATTATTCCCAGAATTGGTAAAGCATGAGGGAGAAAATGACGATAATAAGTGAAGAGCAGTAGGAGGCATGGATTTTGAGCAACACACCGGAAGAAATGAGTCGGGCGATCGCCAGAGCTGCGAGTGACAAGAAGGCGGAAGATATCGTCATCATGCGCATGGCGGAGCTCACGACAGCGGCGGACTATTTCATCGTCTGCTCGGCGAATACGGCGACGCAGGTGCGCGCTATCGCTGACAATATCGAAGACGAGATGCTGGAAAAGCACGAGAAGCCGTATCTGCACAAGGAAGGCTACCGCGAGGGCGAGTGGGTTCTCCTCGACTACGGCGATTGTGTCGCGCATGTTTTCATGACGGAAAGCCGCGCGTTCTACGCTTTGGAAAGGCTATGGAGCGATGCGCCGGTCGAGCATTATGAGGACTAGATGATGGCGGAAGAAAAGCGCAGGAAGTACGGACCGAGTACAGTCGCCAAGCTTCGCGTCGCGCGTCTTGGCGACTTCGGTGTGTTCCTTGACGCTGAGACAGGCAGTACATCGGATGACATCCTGTTGCACAAGACACAGCAGACGCGCGAACTCTCCGTCGGAGAAGAGGTCGAAGTGTTCCTCTACCTCGATCCCAAGCATCGCCTGACGGCGAGCATGAGGACGCCGCGCATGAAGGAAGGGCAGGTCGCACGGCTCACGGTCATTAATGTGAGTCGCGACGGTGCTTTTCTCGATGTCGGCGCTGAGCGCGGCATCTTCCTGCCTTATGCGGGAATGCGCGGCAGGCCGCAGATCGGCGAAGTCGTCTGGGCGAAGCTCTACACGGACAAATCGGGCAGGCTTGCTGTGACGATGGAGGTTGAGGACGAACTGCGGCGCGCCTCGAAGCCCGCGACAGATGTGCGTGTTGGCGCCCGTCTATCTGGCTCGATCTACAACATCACGGAGAGCGGCGCATTTATTTTCACGAACGAACGTTACATCGTGTTCGTTCCCCACAAGGACATGCGCGAGCGGCCGCGTGTAGGCGAGGAAGTTACCGTGCGCATCACCTATGTGCGCACGGACGGCAGGCTCAATGGCTCCCTGCGTGAGCCGAAGGAGAAGGCGCTCGTCACGGACGCCGAGAGGATCCTCACCTATCTTGAGGAGCACAAGGGCAGGATGCCCTACAGCGACAAGACGACGCCTGAGATCATCAAGGCGAAATTCCAGATCAGCAAGGCGGCGTTCAAGCGCGCTCTCGGGCATCTGCTCAAGGCGGGAAGCATCGAGGAGAAGGACGGCTGGACGCTTCTTAGAGACGGGGCTTCGCTTGAGGAGGGCGAGGGGAAGCGCGAAAATAATCCGTGATTCCCTGCAAATAAAAGAAGGATTTCAGAGCTTTTTAACGAATTGAATCTTTATGAAGTATGAAATAGGGGGCGGATTTTTCATGGCAGAAGGAAAAGACGAGAAGAAGGGCATTTTGCTGGAAACCGGTACAAATGAGTTTGAAATCATCGAGTTCAACATCGGCGCTGTCGATTATGGCATCAACGTCGCGAAGGTGCGCGAGGTCATCAAGGCCTCGGACTTCCCCGTGACGACGATGCCGCAGGCGCATCCGTACATCAACGGGCTTTTCACCCTGCGCGGCAGGGCTGTGCCGCTCGTCGATCTGCCGCGCTGCCTCGGCGTCATGAGCGGACAGGCGGCGGGACGCTCGCAGAACATCATTGTGACGGAGATTAACGGCTATGACATGGGCTTCCTCGTCGACAATGTTTCGCGCATCCATCGCATCTCGTGGAAAAACATGGAGCCGGCTCCGGAAGTCGGCGACCAGTCGCGCGTCGTCGGTCTCGTGAAGATGGAAGGCAAGATCGTCCTCCTGCTCGACTTCGAGACGATCATGGCGGAGATCAATCCCGAGATCAACCAGAAACTCACGACGGTCGACGACACGTCGGAAGACATCAAGCAGAGGCGTGCCTCGCAGCACATCATCGTGGCGGAGGACTCGGTGCTCCTGCGTGACCTCCTTGTCAATACGCTGCACGGCGCCGGATATACGTTCGTGCGCGACTTTGGCAACGGCGAAGATGCGTGGAACTTCCTTAGAGAGGTTGCGGAGAAGACGGAGCCTCAGCAGATTCCCGAGAAGGTGCGCATCATCATCTCCGATGTCGAGATGCCGAAGATGGACGGACATCGTCTGCTGAAGCTCGTGCGCGACGACGACCGTCTGCGTCAGATTCCGCTCATCCTCTTCTCATCTCTAATCTCCGAAGAAATGCGCCGCAAGGGTGACGACCTCGGTGCAAGCGCCCAGATTTCGAAGCCCGAGATCAACCAGCTCATCCATACGATTGACAAGCTGATCTTCGGCGTCGACACGACGGGCATGGGCGATGACTTTTAAGGAACAACTCTTCTTTTTGCCGCAGCGCCTTTGTGGTGCTGCGGTTTTTTGCGTCAGGGAAAAGAAAATTTTCGCGAATCCCTTGCAAAGCCATGGTGTATCGTGTATAATCCTATTGTTGTCGATTTGCTGATGTAGCTCAGTCGGCAGAGCGTATCCTTGGTAAGGATAAGGTCACCGGTTCAATCCCGGTCATCAGCTCCATCATAATAGGGCGGCATAGCTCAGTTGGCTAGAGCATGCGGTTCATACCCGCAGTGTCCGGAGTTCGAATCTCTGTGCCGCCACCATTTTCAAGCCCCGCGAGGGGTTTTTGTTATGTTGGCGGGAAGTTCGGGGATTTTTCCTTGCATATTGTTGACACTCGGTATTAAGTGTGATAAAGTATGTTAGTGATTTTATGGAAGGGAAGGAGTGCTGAAACATGCGCAACGCCGTTACGTTGGCCTGCACGGTTTGCAAGAACCGCAACTATCAGACCAACAAGAACAAGAAGAACGATCCCGATCGGCTTGAATTCAACAAGTATTGCAAGTTCTGCAAGAAGCATACGCCGCATAAGGAAACGAAGTAAGCCCTGCGGCTTGCAGCAATATGATACGGGGTGTGAATGCTTTGGCGGATGAAAGATCGTCAGCGCCGCAGTCTTCTTCGGGCGGTTTCAACCTTTTCCGTTTCTTGGGCGAGGTCAAGGCGGAGATGAAGAAGGTGACATGGCCGACTCACAGAGAGCTGGTGACGTATACCGGTGTCGTGGGGGTGGCGGTCGTTGTCGTCTGTGCGCTGATTTGGGTATGCGATACGTTTTTTGCAAGACTGTTTAAACTTATTCTGCAATAGAAGGCTGGAGGCGCGATGGAATCTGAGAAGAAATGGTATGTGATTCATACCTATTCCGGATATGAGAACAAGGTCAAGGCGAATCTTGAGTCTCGCGTCCATACCATGGGGATGGAGGACAATATTTTCAACGTCATCGTCCCGATGGAGGAAGAGGCCGAAATCAAGGACGGCAAGAAGAAGCTCGTCAAGAAGAAGGTTTTCCCCGGCTACGCCTTGGTTGAGATGATCGTCAATGACCGCTCTTGGTACGTTGTGCGCAACACGCCGGGTGTCACGGGATTCGTTGGCTCGGGAACGAAGCCGATTCCGCTGTCGGAAGCAGAAGTAAAGCATATCTTGAAATCTATGGGGACGGAGGAAGAGAAGCCCGTCGCCCACATCGATCTCGAGGTCGGGCAGGCCGTACATATTAATTCAGGTGCTTTTGAGAATTTCGCCGCTACGGTGGCGGAGGTCTTCCCTGAAAAGGGTATGGTCAAAGTCCTCGTCGATATGTTTGGACGCGAGACTACGGTTGAGCTGTCGTACAACGAGGTTGAAAAAATCTAGGGAATCGCTCGGTGTCTCGATATGAGAAGCAGCATAAACCCCTTTTAAGGAGGTGTTAAAAAGTATGGCAAAGAAGGTCGCAAAGCTCGTCAAGTTGCAGGTTGTTGCCGGCAAGGCAAGTCCGGCTCCTCCGGTAGGTCCGGCGCTCGGTCAGGCAGGCGTCAACATCATGGCTTTCGTCAAGGAATTCAATGAGAGGACGGCCAAACAGGCTGGTCTTGTCATTCCGGTCGAGATCACGGTCTTCGAGGATCGTTCGTTTACGTTCATCACGAAGACGCCGCCCGCCGCAATTCTTTTGAAGAAAGCTGCCGGCATTGAAAAAGCTTCCGGTGAGCCGAACAAGACGAAAGTCGCTAAGGTGCCGCGCGCGAAAGCGCAGGAGATTGCGCAGTCGAAGATGCAGGATCTCAATGCGGCAGACCTCGAAGCTGCTACGCGCATGATCGAGGGAACGGCTCGCAGCATGGGCATCGAAATCGTCGATTGATTCGAGGCGCTCATGCTCGTGGCAGGAAACTACGCGCACAGACATCCACTTTGTGGACATTGTGCGCCGCTCTTACATGAAACCAGCCAATCGGTCTGCGCCTTCGGCTTGATCTCTTGGGGTTTCATTGTAAAAAACCGCTATGACCACGAAAGGGGAATTTTGAATGGCAAAACACGGCAAGAAATATCAGGATGCCGCGAAGCTTCTGGAAGACGGGAAGTTCTACAGTGTCGCTGAGGCCATGGAACTCGTGAAGAAAACTGCGACGGCAAAGTTCGATGAGACGATCGAGCTGCACGTCCGTCTCGGCGTTGATCCGAAGTACGCGGATCAGCAGGTTCGCGGTGCTATGGTTCTGCCGCACGGCACGGGCAAGGCGAAGAAGGTTCTCGTCTTTGCCAAGGGCGAGAAGGTCAAGGAAGCCGAGGATGCAGGTGCTGATTACGTCGGCTCGGACGAGATCGTCACGAAGATTCAGGGCGGTTGGTTCGACTTCGATGTCGCCGTCGCTACGCCCGATATGATGGGTACGGTCGGCCGCCTCGGTAAGGTCTTGGGTCCTCGCGGTCTCATGCCGAACCCGAAGCTCGGTACGGTCACAATGGATCTTGTGAAGGCGATCAGCGAGATTAAGGCCGGTAAGGTCGAGTACCGCACGGACAAGGCCGGCAACGTGCATGTCCCGATTGGCAAGGCTTCGTTCGATGTCGATAAGCTCAAGGCGAATTATCAGGCGCTCATCGACACGCTCGTCCGCGTTCGCCCGGCAGCAGCGAAGGGGCAGTACATCCGTGCGATCACGGTCAGCTCCACGATGGGCCCCGGCGTTCCGATTGCTACGCTTGCTTAATCCGATAAAACAGCATACGATGACTGTAGACAGCAGGTATGGATCTTCCATCTAACGAGCAAGTTGCTCGCCCGCCGAGGTCGGATTCAGGCGCATTGCTTCAAAAGATGCGGCTTCCGGCATACAGTTGGGAGCCGTTTTATTTTGTTGAATCTCATTGAGAGGGGGTGCAAGAATGAATGCAAAGGTAAATGCAAAGAAGGAAGCGGTCGTCGCTGAGCTGAAGGAAAGGCTTCAGACGGCGAAGGGAGCCGTTTTTACAAGCTACAAAGGCCTGACGGTAGCGCAGGACACGGCGCTTCGCCGCGCGCTTCGTGAGGCAGGCGTTTCGTATCATGTTGTCAAGAACACGATGACGCGCATCGCCGCGAAGGAACTCGGGCTCGACGAACTTTGCGATCACTTAGAGGGGACGACGGCTCTTGCCGTTTCCACTGACGACGCTGTGGCGCCGGCGAAGGTCATCTGCGAGTTTATGAAGAAGAACAAGCTCGATGAAGCCGGCATCCTGACGCTCAAGGCAGGTCTTCTCGACGGACGCGTCATCGACGTCGCCGAGGTCAAGGCTTTGGCCGATCTGCCGTCGCGCGAGGTTCTTCTCGCAAAGCTCTTGGGCAGCATGCAGTCTCCGATTGCGGGTACGGTCAACGTACTCCAGGGAGTCATCCGCAATGCGGTCTATGTGCTTGAGGCGATCCGTAAGCAGAAGGAGGAGCAGGCTTCTGCCTGAACCTTATAGAGTGCAGCGGTTGGGCAGATGTCCGCCGCTTGCAAGCTGAATACATTTGAAGAAAACAATTTTATGGAGGTACAATCATGACTAAAGAAGAAATCCTGCAGGCCATTGAGGGCATGACCGTCCTCGAACTTTCCGAACTCGTCAAGGATATGGAAGAGAAGTTTGGTGTCAGCGCTGCGGCTCCGGTCGCTGTTGCTGCTGCCGGTGCTGCTCCGGCCGCTGCTGGCGGCGAGGAGAAGACCGAATTCACGGTCGTTCTCGCTGCTGCTGGCGACAAGAAGATCAATGTCATCAAGGCTGTCCGCGAAGCTACGGGTCTCGGTCTGAAGGAAGCGAAGGAACTCGTTGATGGCGCTCCCGCTCCGATCAAGGAGAACGTCGCGAAGGCAGAGGCAGAAGAGCTCAAAGCGAAGCTCGAAGAGGCTGGCGCAAAGGTCGAGCTCAAGTAATTTGGGCGCGGCAGAAGCTGCATAAGAAACCGCCCTTGCAAGTCGATTTCCGACTGCAAGGGCGGTTTTGTTTGGTTGGTTTATGCTTCCTGCTGCAGAGAAAGCGGATGTTCGCTTTCCGCTTGTGGTGTCTTTCGCTCACCGTTCCAGTGGTATTGGATCGTCAGCACCGTAAGCGCGGCGACGAACATGAAGAGCGCCATGAGGAAGTATCCCGTGTCGAAGGATCCTGTCTCCGTCTTGAGCCAGCCCATCATGTAGGGGCCTACCCAGCCGCCGAGATTGCCGCAGGAGTTGATGAGGGCGACGCTGCCGGCGGCGGCGGAGCCAGAGAGAAAGCTCGTCGGGATCGTCCACCAGACGCCCATGGCGGCGTAGATGCCGATGGCGGACAGGCAGACGAGGAAGAGCGCCGTATACATGTCATCAGCAAAAGGGCTGAGTCCGAGGCCGACGGCGCCGACGAGGAGAGCGCCCGCGACGTGCCAGACCTTATCACCCGTCTTCGTCGAGGTCTTGCCGATGATGACCTGCACGAGGAGCGCCGCCGTCATCGGAATGGCGATGGCGCCGCCGAGGAATCCGGTTGACCAGCCTGAAAGCCCCTTGAGCACCGTCGGCATCCAGAAGTTGAAGCCCCAGAAGCCGATGACCCACATGAAGTAGATGAAGCAGAGCTTCAAGACCTTGGGATCGGAGAAAGCCTGGAAGATCGTGTACTTCTTAACGCTCTGCATACGCGCCTGCTCTTCTTCGTACTGGCGGTTCAAGTATTCCTTTTCTTCTGCACTGAGCCAAGAAACCTGGTCGGGCTTGTCCTTGACAAAGTAGAAGAAAAATACGGCAAAAGCGAGGGCGGGCACTGCCTCCAAGATGAACAGCTCCTGCCAGCCGTGCATGCCGAAGAAAGAGGTCTGCAGCAGGAAGCCCGCGAGTGGTGCGCCGATGATCGTTGAGATGAGAAGTGACGTCAACATGAGGGAATTGGCGCGTGCTCTCTCCCTTTCGGAAAACCAGCGTGCGAAGAGCACGGAGTAGATGACGGGATATAGGCTCGCTTCCGAGGCGCCGAGCAGGAAGCGGCAAAGGTAGAACTCCGTCTGCGTCTGCATGAATGCCATGAAGATGCAGACAAGCCCCCAGGTGAACATGATGCGTGCAATCCACTTCGAGGCGGAGAAGCGGGCGGCGATGAGTGCGCCAGGGATTTCCAGGAGCAGATAGCCCATGAAGAAAATGCCCGCACCTGCACCGAAGATTTCGGGCGTGATCCAGTCGAGATCCTGCGTCATCGTCAGCGCTGCATAGGCGATGTTCACGCGGTCGATGCAGGCGATGATGGACACGAGGAAGACGGGCAGGATGATGTGCAGGTCGCGCTTTCGTCTGAGACGAGCGAGATCTAAATTTTCCATAATGATTCCTCCTAAAATAATGCGGGATGATAAACAAAAACTCCGCCCCTTGAAAGGGACGGAGAATTATCCGCGGTACCACCCAGATTCCCGCATGAAGCGGGCGCTTTCCGCGTACAGTCATACGCGCTTCCTCTAACGCGGAAGGGACGGCTCGGCTTACTCGATTTCAGCTTTGCTTCTCGGGGAGGATTTTCTTCGTGAGGCTTTCTGCCGCTTTTCAGCACAGGAGCGGCTCTCTGTAAGACAGCGTATCACGAATACTCTTTCCCGTCATAGAATTTTGGCGATGTATTCTTTTACCATGAAAGTCCAAGAAGTCAAGCCGTAGGCGCAGACTGATTGGCTCTTTCATGTAAGGGCGGCGCACAATGTCCACAAAGTGGACGTTTGTGCGTGTAGTTTACCATGAAGCCCCGAGAGGTCAAGCCGAAGGCGCAGACCGATCGGCTAGGCTTCTGTAAGGCGTGAGGACATATGTACAGCGTGACTCCTTGATGACGCCGTTGTCAGAAGCGGCGGTGGAAGCAAGTCCTGCCGCTCTGCTTCACGGCTGAACATGTGTCCTGAAAGTTTGCGTCGTAGCTTGTTAAGTTGTAACCTCGATGAAGCATAATATACTCCTCGGAAAGAAGGTTGTCAAGCATTTGGAGAAAATTTATTTTCGCTTGGTCGATCGGGCTGCTTTTTCATGTAAGGATGGCGCACAATGTCCAAAAAGTGGACGTTTGTGCGTGTAGTTTGCTATACTAAAAGGGAAGTACTGACTTTATCGGTGCGTCTTGGAAGGGCATGCCGACTGCCGCGCTGGTAAGAAGCGCAGAAGAGAGGGGAAAACTCATGTATTTTCGCACACAGCAATATTATCACATCAACCGTCAGCTGAAAAAATCTTACCATGCCTGCATCCGAAACGGCGGCACGGAAGAAGAGGCGCGAGCGATCCGTGAGACGAATGCGCACATCGTCGAACTTTTTACCCATGGCGGACTCATCGGTCATGAATGGGCGGCAGCCTTGGGGCATAGGCATGGACATGATCTGGACTCATAATGTAAGAGGATTGTCCCCAATATGGTAAAATATAATTGACAGGAAATGAGGGATATGATAAACTGATTATTTTCTTCCAACTTCTGAAGATTTGTGCTATAATGTATGCGGATAGTTTTTTAATTCCATGCGTTTTGCATGGGGAAAGGGCAGGAGGTGTAGCATTGCTTCAGGTTGGTGACACGGTTGTCTATCCGATGCATGGGGCGGGCGTGATTTCCGGCATAGAGGATTGCGAGGTGCTCGGCGAGGGCAAATCCTATTATGTGCTTCAAATGCCATTGGGCAACATGAAGGTCATGATACCGACGGACAACGTGGATAATATGGGTCTTCGAGACGTGATTCCCGAAACGCAGGTCGAAGAGGTCAAGGACATTCTGCAGATGGCTCCCGAGCGTGCGACGGGAAGCTGGAACAAGCGCTTTCATGCGAATCTTGAGCGTATGAAGAGCGGTGACATCTGCGATGTGGCGGCTGTCGCGCGAAATCTCGTCCTGCAGGATCGCCTGCGCAAGATTTCGAGCGGCGAGCGGCGCCTTCTGGATCTCGCGCGGCAGATCATCGTCAGTGAGCTTGTTTATGCCTGCAGCAAATCGCCCGAGGAAGTCAAGTCGTGGATGGATGGCATCCTTGCGGAAAACGATTTTGCCTGATGCTGACGATCGCCGGGAAGACCCCAGCGATTCGAGAGTGATTTCTTTTGACAAAGCCGAATAGATTTAGTATGATAAATCTGTTTGGCTTTGTCATTTCCATTATATGGGGAGGGATGTTTATTGCTCGAAAAAGTATTGCGTTTTTTCATCACGCTGATCTTCGCCATTCTCGGCGGAGCGCTCATGCAGCTTGCCAGTCCGCTTCTGACCTTGTTTCTGAGCACGGAAGTTCTCAAACTGGATCTCGGACTCTTCGGCCTGACGCTCGCTTCGCTCGTCTGCATCCTTGTCGGTGCTGTTTTGGGCGGAGTTCTCGGCTTCATCACGACGCCACTTTTCACGGCTACGCTCAAGCGCTTCACCTATTGGGTCGAAACGCAGCTGAGCAAGATGCCGATTCATGATGTTATCGCAGGCGCAGCGGGGCTGGCCATCGGACTTATCATTGCAAATTTATTGGGAGCGGCGTTTTCCAAGATCCCGCTCGTCGGTGCATATTTTCCTGTCGTTTTCAGCATCGTGTTCGGCTATCTCGGCATTCATATCACGATCAAAAAGCGCAAGGAAGTCGGCGACCTTCTCGGCACGTTGCCGAATCTGATCAGCAAGAGCCGCGAGGCGAAGGCGCAGGCGAAGGCTAAGGAAGCACTGGGGCAAATCGGTAAGGAACAGAAATCGTCCAAGCTCTACAAGCTGCTCGATACAAGCGTCATCATCGACGGACGCATCGCCGATATATGTGAGACGGGCTTCATTGACGGTACATTGCTCATCCCTGAGTTCGTCTTGGAAGAACTGCAGCATATTGCCGATTCCTCAGATGCGTTGAAACGCGTGCGCGGCAGGCGCGGACTCGATGTCCTGCAGCGCATACGCACGGAATCGAAGATGGAGGTCGAGATCACGAGCCAGGATTTCGACGACATCGCCGAGGTCGACTCGAAGCTCGTGCGCCTCGCGCAGGTCGTGGGCGGCAAGCTCATCACGAACGATTTCAACCTGAACAAGGTTGCAGAGTTGCGCGACGTGCCCGTCCTCAACATCAACGAGCTTTCCAATGCCGTGAAGCCCGTCGTCATTCCGGGCGAGACGATGCGCGTTTCCGTCGTCAAGGAAGGCAAGGAGCCGGGACAGGGCGTCGCCTATCTCGATGACGGCACGATGATCGTCATCGAGAACGGTCGCCGCCATATCAACAATACGATTGAAGTGGAGGTCACGTCGGCGCTGCAGACAGCAGCCGGACGCATGATTTTTGCAAAGCCCAGACATTGGTGAATGAGAGTGCCGCCGATAGGTCATGCGACTTATCGGCGGCGCGTTTATAAGGCAGTATATGCAAGGAGGCTTTATGGTTTCCGTGATTTTTCCGGCGGCGGGTGCAGGAAGGCGCATGAAGGCGGACAGAAACAAGGTGTTTCTGGAACTTTTAGGCGTGCCGATCCTGCTTCGCACGCTGCGGCGCTTTTCCGCCGTGCCTGCAGTCGCCGAACTGATCGTCGTCGTCGCCAAGGACGAGGTCGCTTTTGTCGAGGAGATGCTGGAGAAGGCGCAGGGCTTGAAGCCCTGGCGCGTCGCTCAAGGCGGCGCTGAGCGCCAGTATTCAATCGCGAACGGCATGGCGCATCTCGCCGCAGATGCCGACATTGTGCTCGTGCACGATGCGGCGCGGCCTTTAGTGAGCCTTGCTGCAATCGAGGCGGTCATCTCTGCGGCGCGTGAGAAGGGCGCGGCCATCGCTGCCGTGCGTGCGAAGAACACGATCAAGGTCGTCGGCGAGGACGGGCGCGTCGAGGCGACGCCGTCGCGTGCAAGTCTCTGGGAGGTGCAGACACCGCAGGGATTTCGCCGCGAGATTTTGCAGCGCGCCTATGAGAAGGCGGCGCAGGACGGCTTCCTCGGCACGGACGACGCGAGTCTCGTCGAGCGAATCGGCGCGGCGGTCTTCGTCGTCGAGAGCGACTACGGCAATCTGAAGATCACGACGCCTGAAGATTTGTGGATGGCGGAGGCGCTTTTGGCGCATTCTGCAGGAATTGTGGATGAAATGAAGGTGACGATATGACGAGATTTGGCATGGGATACGACGTGCACCGCCTGGTGACAGGGCGCAAGCTCATCGTGGGCGGCGTCGACATCCCGCATGAATATGGGCTCCTGGGACATTCGGACGCCGATGTGCTGCTGCATGCCGTCGAGGACGCCCTCTTGGGCGCGGCGGCGCTCGGCGATCTCGGCAGGCACTTTCCCGACAGTGACGATCACTGGAAAGGCGTGTCGAGCATGAAGCTCTTGGAGCATGTCGCGGAGATGATTCGCGCGAAGGGCTATCGCGTCGGCAACATCGACGCGACGATCGTGGCGCAGCGTCCGAAGTTCGCGCCCTACATCGAGGAGATGCGCCGAAACATCGCCGAAAAGCTCGATTTGGAGCTTGATCAGGTGAACGTGAAGGCGACGACGGAAGAAAAGCTCGGTTTTACGGGCGAGGAGAAAGGCATATCCGCCTACGCTGTCGCTTCTTTGGAGCGAATGGAGGAAAAATAAATGCTGAGGGTTTACAATACGCTGACGCGCGAGAAAGAGGAGTTCAAGCCCCTTGAGCCGGGCAAGGCGAGCATCTACTGCTGCGGCGTGACGCCGTACAACGACCCGCATATTGGCAACGCGCGTCCCTTTGTCACATGGGACGTCGTGCGCCGCTATCTGGAGAAGAAGGGCTATGCTGTGCGCTACGTGCAGAACTTCACGGACATTGACGACAAGATCATCCGCCGCGCAAAGGAGGCGGGTGAGACGTGGAAGGAACTCGCCGATCACTACATCGCGGAATATTTCAAGGCGATCGACGCGCTCAACGTGCGCCGCGCCGACGCTTATCCGCGCGTTTCGGAGCATATTGCGGACGTGCTCGCCGTGATCGAAAAGCTCATCGAGAAGGGTTACGCCTATGCGCTCGACGGCGACGTCTACTACAGCGTGGAGCGCTTCGCGGGCTACGGCAAGCTTAGCGGCCGCTCACTGGACGACATGCAGGCGGGCGCGCGCGTCGGTGTCGACGAGCGCAAGCATCATCCGATGGATTTCGCGCTGTGGAAGGCGGCGAAGCCAGGAGAGCCGTCTTGGGACAGTCCGTGGGGCAAGGGGCGTCCAGGCTGGCACATCGAGTGTTCGACGATGTCGATGAAGTATCTGGGCGAGACGTTCGATTTTCACGGCGGTGGCAGCGATCTCATCTTCCCGCATCACGAGAACGAGATCGCGCAGGCACAGGCATGCACGGGCGACGACCATAGCTTCGCTCGCTACTGGCTGCACAACGGCTTCATCACGATCCATGACGAGAAGATGTCGAAGTCGAAGAACAACTTCTTCACGGTCAAGGACATTTTGGAGAAATACGCGGGAGAGGTCGTGCGCTTCTTCATCGTGCAGACGCACTACCGCAGTCCGCTCGATTTCACCGACGAGCGTCTGGCGGAGGCGAAGACGAGCCTCGCACGCCTCAAGAATTCGTGGGACAATGCCGCGGAACTCTCGTCGCGCAAGGACGAGGGCGCTGGCAGCGCGAAGTCGCTTTTGGCAGCGGCGATGGAAGCCAAGGCGGCGTTCTATGAAGCGATGGACGACGATTTCAATACGGCGCTCGCCATCAGCCACATCTTCTCCCTGTCGAAGGAAATCAACATCTATTATAACGAGGTCACGACGGGCGCAGCTGCTTTCGACGCGGCGAACTTCGCCAAGGTTCGTGCCGTTTACGCCGAGATGGCGGAAGTCATCGGCATCTTCGAGGCGAAGGAAGAAAAGGTGGACGACGGGCTTGTCGACAGCCTCATGGAACTTCTCCTCAATCTGCGCCAGAAGGCGCGTGAGGAGAAGAATTGGGCGCTCGCCGATCATCTGCGCGACGAACTCAAGGCTCGCGGTGTCGTCATCGAGGATACGCCGCAGGGCGCACGGTGGAAGCGCGCATGAGGTTCGATCGCTTTCGCGCCATCGTCGGCTCGATGTTCACGCCCGACGGCGAGGGCGGCATCGCCGAGCGCTACGAAGGAATCGATGTGCGCCTTGCCAGCCCCCTCGTGCTTGCCTACATCGGCGACGCCTACTTCCATCTCTTCGTGCGCACGCGCCTTCTATCCTTCGAGCAGTCGCAGGTGCACATCCTGAGCGATTTCGCCGCGCAGATCGTCTCGGCGGTTTGGCAGGCGAAGGCATATCACGCGATTGAGGAGCGCCTGACGGAGCGCGAGCGCGGCATCTTCCGCCGCGGCAGGAACGCGAAGAGTCATGCGCCGCGCCGCGCGAGCGTCGCCGAGTATCATGCGAGCACGGGCTTCGAGGCGCTTCTTGGCACGCTATTTTTGGAAAAAGATACGGAGCGTCTTGACGAGATCGCCGAATGGGCGTTTCAGGCCATCGCGCAGGACATGATGGCAGAGATTGCCGCTAAACGCGGACAGCGCGTGAAAAAAGGGGCGGCTGAATGACGGCACGCCTTACGAAGAGGAAAGGAAAAGAGCCTTGGAAATACAGTTGATTGCAAAGACGCCGAATTACCTCAAAACGTGCTGGACGGCAGCGCGTACCTGCTACAGCGCGGATTCGCCCATCGAGCTTCTGGCTGAGGAAAAGAGCGAGGCGGACATGCTGCGCCTGTTGGAGCGCATCATGACGAGCAAGCACCTCTCGGTCGTCGAGCACTGCTCGATGACGTTTGCCGTCAAGGGCGTTTCGCGCACGCTTCTCGCGCAGTATTCGCGCCACCGCATCGGCGTGTCCTTAAGCGTCCAGAGCCAGCGCTATGTTTCGGAGCAGTCGGAAAAGCAGGCGGACGGCATCTTCGCCCACGTCGTGCCCGAGACGATTCGTGAGAAGGAAGCGGCGTATGCGCGCTATCTTGAGACGATGCAGGTGATTCAGAGAGCCTACGACGATCTTCTCGCGCTCGGCGTGGCGAAGCAGGATGCACGCTTTGTTCTGCCGGGCGCGGCGTGCACGAACTTCGTGACGACGCTCAACCTGCGTTCCTTTATGGACGTCTACGAAAAGCGCGTGACGACGCCGGGCGCACAGTGGGAGATTCGCGACATGATGCTCCGGATGCGCGACCTCCTCGTCGAAGAAGAGCCGTGGCTCGCGAGGTACATCGTGAAGCCTGAAGCGCGCTGAATGAAGAGCAGAAGATGGTGCAAAGTGATGGAAACGAAGCAGAAGAAACGGACTGCAAAGGAGGAGAGGGCAGCCTTGAGACGCGACGGGAGACAGGAAGAGCGGCGCGATGCGCCTTCTGCCGATGAGATTCTCGTCGGCAGGAACGCCGTCTTCGAGGCGCTGAAGGCGGGGCGCGGCATCAATCGCATTCTCGTCGCACAGGGCGCGAAGGAGGCGGCGCTCGCGCCGCTCCTCTCGCTTGCACGCGAGCAGGGAGTGCCCGTGCGGGCGAGCAAGCGAGAGAAGTTCGATCAGCTCGCGCCCGACATGCGCCACCAGGGTGTCATCGCCTACGCTGCGCCCGTTGCTTACGCCTCGCTCGATGACGTCTTCGCGTGCGCCGAGGAAAAGGGCGAACCGCCTCTCCTCCTGCTGCTCGACGAGATCGAAGATCCGCACAACTTCGGCGCACTCCTGCGCACGGCGGACGCGGCGGGCGTGCACGGCGTGCTCGTGCCCGAGCGCCGCGGCTGCGCGCTGACGGCGACGGTTGCCAAGACCTCGGCGGGCGCCGTCGAGCATGTGCGCGTCGTGCGCATCGGCAACATCGTGCAGGAGATGAAGCGTCTCAAGGAGCGCGGCCTCTGGTTCGTCGGCGCCGATATGGCGGGCGATGAGGACATGTTCCATGCCGACTTGACGGGGCCTTTGTGCATCGTCATCGGCAGCGAGGGTAAGGGACTCGGCCGCCTCGTCAAGGAGACGTGCGACTTTCTCGTGCGCATCCCGATGCATGGAGCGATCAACTCGCTCAACGCTTCCGTCGCCGGGGCGCTCCTCATGTACGAGGCGAGGCGCGCACGCCTCTTGGGCAAGGGGTAAGGCGATGGCGAAGAAGCGTGAACACTTCATCATCGACGGCTACAATGTCATCCATGCGCTGCCCGAGCTGGCCTCCCTTGCGGGCGACCTTGCAGAAGCGCGTGACCGCTTGCTTCACCTGCTCATGGAGTACGGCGCTTACGAAAAATACGATATGACCGTTGTCTTTGACGCTCTCTTTGCAAGCGGTGAGGAGCACAAGGAACAGGTCGCGCCGCACTTCGAGGTCATCTACACGGGCGAAGGCGTGACGGCGGACAGCTGCATCGAGCGCCTTGCCTACGAATCCGTGCGCACCTCGCGCGAGGTGCACGTCGTGACCTCCGACGGTGCCGAGCAGTCGGCGATCCTCGGTGCGGGCGCCTATCGCATCTCATCGGCGGAGCTTTGGCGGCGCGTGAAGAAGACGAAGAAAAAAATTGCCGACGAGTACTTGGGCGAAGTGACGCTTCCCCTTTCGCGTAACGAAGTCGGCTCGCGCATCGACAGCTGCACGGCGGCGAAGCTAGACGCTCTGCGAAAGCGAAGACGCTGAAATGTACGGGAAAAGGTGCGTACAAATGAGAAATATGCGCAGCAAAATGCGCCAAAGGCGGAAAAAGCCGCGCCGCGCTTGACGTTTCGGGCATCTGTGGAGTATAATCAAAGCAGTCGAGGGGAGGCTGAAGAATTGGCCCCCCTCTGGGGACATCGTTTTCTTCAGAAGTGGAAAACAACACGAATGGGGTCGATGCTATGGAAGCGGAAATGAGAGACAGCAGCAATGATACACGGTTTGAAGGATTTGACGGCCTGACGGATGAGGAAGTCATTTCTCGGATCAAGGAAAATTGCAGCAACATCGCTCTGGATTACTTGATCAACAAGTATCGTAACTTCGTTCGCGCAAAGGCGCGCTCCTACTTCCTCATCGGTGCTGACCGTGAGGATATCGTGCAGGAGGGCATGATCGGCCTTTACAAAGCGATTCGTGATTTCCGCAACGACCGCCTTTCGTCCTTTCGCGCGTTTGCTGAGCTCTGTGTGACACGCCAGATCATCACGGCGATCAAGACGGCGACGCGCCAGAAGCATATCCCGCTGAATTCATACATATCGCTCAACAAGCCGATTTACGATGAGGATTCTGACCGCACGCTCCTCGATATTCTGCCAGGAGCACGCGTTTCAAATCCCGAGGAGCTCGTCATCAGTCAAGAAGAGTTCGTCGACATCGAGGAAAAGATGGAAGAGATTCTGAGCGATCTCGAATGGCGCGTGCTCATGAGCTACCTCGACGGCAAGTCGTATCAGGAAATCGCCGTCGACCTTGACCGCCATGTCAAGTCCATCGACAATGCGCTGCAGCGCGTGAAGCGCAAGTTGGAGCGCTATATGGAAAACCGCGGGGACGAGGTTGACATCACGACGGTCTACCGAGGTTTGAGCACGATCAATCATCGTATGCACGATGCCCTTGACGCCCAGATGCAGCGGAAATAGAGAGGGCAGCCGCTTTCAGCCAAGGCGCTTGGCATGGGAGCGGCTTTTTCGCATACAGGGGGAGGGCGCTCGGAAATCGGACGGCGAGCGCCTCTTGACGGTGGGTTCGCGTGAGCTTTCCGATGCAAAAGCGTGCAGGAAAAGCAAGGGGAAAGGTGAAATGCATGGAAAAACTGAAAAGAATACGCAAGCTCGATTGGTTCATCCTCGTCGTGGCCGTTTGGCTCATGGCCACGCTTGACTATGACAATTTGCAGACCATCGACATCGCCTATCTCGTTTCGATGGCGCTGTGGACCGTGTTCCTCATCATGCGCGTCGTCTTCGATCTGCCGCATGAGAAGAAGAACGAGGTCGGCGAAGAGAAATGAGAAAGGCGGTTTTCTTCGACCTCGATGGCACGATCATCGATGTCATGCACAAGAGGCCGCTGCCCACCGAGGCGGTGCGCACGGCGATTCGTCGTCTGCAAGAAGCAGGGCACTATGCCTTCGTTGCCACAGGGCGTCCGTACAGCTTCATTGAGCAAGGGTTGCTCGACTTCGGCTTCGACGGTTTCGTGCTCATGAACGGCGCCGTCGTCATGGTCGGCGGTGAACTCATTTTTCAGAAGCCTCTGCCGCCGCCGCTCGTCTGCCGCATCGTGCGCCTGGCGCAGGAGAAGGGCCTGGACTTCTGCCAGGAGAGCGTGGACTTTACCTACATGGGTGCGGAATGCAAGGGGTTGGAAGCCTTCTTCAAGAGCTTCGATGTTCCGCTTGACTTCTTTCGCCGCGATTTTTCCTGGCGCGATGTTGTGACCTACAAGATGGAGTTTTATGCCGCAGAGCGCACGTCCTTTGCAGCCTTTCTGCAGCTTCCGGGCGTCACGGGTCTCGTCGATGCGGCGCACGGCAGGAACTTCGAGCTGTATTCCGCGCACGAATCGAAGGGCACGGGCATCCTTCATGCGCTCGAGCATATCGGCGTTCCCGTGGAAGAAAGCTACGCTTTCGGCGACGGCGAGAACGACATCGAGATGATGCAGACCGTCGCGCACGCCCTCGTCATGGGGAACGCCAACGAGAGGTTGTTGCCTCATGCTGAGACCGTCGTGCCTACGGTGCTGGAAGACGGTGCGGCGTGGGGAATCGAACACTGTATCTTGCAAGACGATTGAGATGTGACAGCTCAGACGAACGATAGGAGAATCCTTATGAAGAAAATGCTGGGCATGCTCGCCGCACTCGTTTTTGCCTGCACATTGCTGACAGGCTGCATGGGAGCACCGAACGCGGCGCAGGAAGCGGCGCAGGCAAAGGTCGACGCTCTAAACGTCAAAGTGCTCGACATCGGGCAGGGCGACGCCATCCTCATACGAACGGCCGATCAGACCATATTCATCGACACGGGCGACCTCGACGAGCATCCGAAGCTTGAAGCGGCGCTCAAGAAGGAAAATGTCAAGACGGTCGACAAGCTCATCATCACGCACCCCCATGCCGACCATCTGGGCGGCGCCTCCGTCCTCTTCAAGAACTGTGAGGTCAAGGCGGTCTATGACAACGGCGAGCCGACGACGGCGAAGTTCTACCGCGACTACCTGAAGACCATCAAGTCGAAGAACATTCCCTACAAGGCTCTCGTCGACGGCGATGTGCTCGACTTTGGCGGCGGCGTTTCGTTTCACGTTCTGAGTCCGACGGCGCAAATGGTGAAGGAGGGTGGCAAGAAGAACGGCAAGCCGAATCTCAACATCAACTCGATTGTCGGCAGGCTCGAATACGGCGACTTCACGATGCTCTTCACGGGCGATGCAGAAAAGGAGACGGAGAACTCGACGCTTTCGCGTCACAGCGCGGCCGATCTCAAGAGCCTCGTTCTCAAGGCGCCGCACCACGGCAGCAAGACTTCGTCGACGGTGGCGTTTTTGAAGGCGACGGCTCCCGAGGTCGTCGCGATCTCCTGCGGTGCGGGCAACGACTACGGGCATCCGCACAAGGAAGTCCTCGAAAGATACAAGAAGTTCAACATCAAGGTCTATCGCACCGATCAAGGCGGCACGATCGCCATAACCTCGGACGGCAAGGCCTACAGCGTGAAGGAGGAAAAGTAAATGGCGTTTGCCGTCATCGATCGCTTCGAGGAAGAAAAGGCGGTTCTCCTCGTGGGAGAGGAAGAGAAGAAAGTTGTATTTCCTGCGGACGAACTGCCCGCGGGGCTTTCGGAGGGCGATTACATCCGCTGGGAGATTTCCTTTGACGAAGAGCGTACGAGAGAAGCGCGTGAAGAAGCGGCGGATCTCTTAAGGAGCCTCAAGGGAGAATGAGAAGTGAGATGGAAATTCGGAGCTTGACGCTCTTATGAGATTGACGATAGGAGTGGTTTTTTTGTTCAAACGATTTTTTTTATCCGTCAGCCTTTTTCTGATGGCGCTCATGCTCTTTGCCCCCGAGGCTTTCGCCGCGAGGGCACTTGAGCTCAATGACCTCCAGTATCAGGTGGTTGAGGAGGATGGACGCAGCGTGCTGCGCATCGAGATTGGCATGAATCGTGCGGATGCTTCCTATATGGTTCAGAAAGATCCGGCGAAGCCCAAGCATCTGATCGTGGCCGTGCAGGATGCGAAACTCGGCGCCATGCGCACGGACGCGACGCTCGACGGCGCACTCGGACGCTTCATGACGCTGCGCGAGGAGGGGCGGCGCGGCGTGGAGATCATGGTTTCCTTCGCCTCGGAGGTGGAAGAGCAGAATTACGCCGTCTACACGCTGCCTGCCGATCGCAGCGCGAAGAAGCCGGATCGCCTCGTCATCGACGTGATGACGCCCGTCGCTCTTCCTGTGCCGGCATTCGTCGCACCCGATGGCATCGAAGGCGTCGCTGGGCATACGATCGTGCTCGATCCCGGGCACGGTGGCAGCGATTCGGGTGCGGTCGGCCCAAACGGCGTGCGTGAAAAGGATGTGACTCTCCAGGTAGCGCAGAAGGTGCAGCGGCTCTTGGAAGGTGCAGGTGCGCACGTCGTGATGACGCGCACGACGGATCGCGACGTCTACGGCCCAAATGCTTCGGATGGACAGGAATTGCAGGCACGTGTCGACGTCGCCGAGCGCACGCCGGGAGCGGATCTGTTCTTGAGCATCCACTGCAACGCTTTTTCCAACCCGATGGCGAACGGTACGGAAACGTATTCGTATTATGGCTCGATCGAGGGCGGCAGACTCGCCGCGATCCTGCAGGAAGAGCTTCTTACAGCAGGTGGCCTGCAGGATCGCGGTGCGAAGGAGGCAAACCTCTACGTGCTCAAGCATTCGAGCATACCTGCCTCTCTTGTCGAGCTTGCTTTCATCTCGAACGAACGTGAAGAAGCCTTGCTGACCTCGGAGGATTTTCAAAATAAGATGGCATTTGCCATAGCGAAGGGGCTGAGCCGCTTCTTTGTGGGCGAATAAGTGAAAAGAAAGGCGGTTTTTTAGAATGAAAATCATGAAATCCATGCTCGCGCTCTTCATGCTTCTGATGCTTCTCCTTGCTGTGGGCTGCGGGGCAGACGATAAATCCAAGGGCGCGGACACGTCGGCGGCAGACAAGCCAGCGGCGACGGACAAGAAGGACGCGGGGACGAAGAACGGTGCGGCCAAGCAGGCGGAAAAGATTGGCATCAAGGTCTACTATCCCGACGACAACGGCATGAAACTCGTAGCTGAGACGCGCACGGTCGAGACGACGCAGGACGGCAAGTACAAGGTAGCGATGGAATCCCTGCTCTCGGGCACGAAGGCGAAGGGCGTCGTCACGATCATCCCCAAGAAGGCGAAACTCAAAAGCGTCGCAGTCAAGGACGGAATTGCGACCGTCGATTTTAACGAAGACCTCGTTAAGAACTTTGCAGGAGGCTCGACGGGCGAAGAAATGCTCGTCGGCTCCATCGTCAACACCTTGACCGAGTTCCCCGAGGTGAAGTCCGTGCAGATCCTTCTCGAAGGAAAGAAAGTCGACTCTCTGGCCGGTCATCTCGACACATCGAAGCCGCTCAAGCGCATGACAGACCTTCTGTGAGAATAATCCCGATGATTTCGGGATGAGGAGCGATATTTCTCTATGGAAAAGGGGCTGCCGCACATGATCTAAGTGCGACAGCCCCTTTTGTTTGCTGTAAGACGGTCATTTATCTCTGTAGTGAGAGCCGCATTGGACGATCTTCATCGTATCATGCTTGCAGTTTAAGAGACAACAAAAAAAATTCGATGAAATAAAGAAGAACAGCGGAAGATTACCTCTCAGCATAGGGAAGGGATGAGGAAATGAGCATGAGAATCGGAACTGTCGTGCGCGGGCGCGAGGCGAGCGCTTCTTTTGTATCTGAGCCCTCCTCTGCCATGGCATTGAAGGGCAAGGAGAAGGAGAAGACGCATCTCGGCAGTGCAGCGGAGGTATGGATCAGCAGGAAGGCGCGGCTTCTGCAGCTTGGGGAAAAGGACGCGAAGGAGATTCTGCGCGACGCCGAGGAGCGGGACGACATGTCGGCACGCGGCAGGATCGAAAGTGTGGAGGACACGCGGGATGTCGTCAAGGCGGAGAAGGAGCGCGTCGTTGCCATCAAGGAACTGCTCAAGGATGATACCTTGACCGACGATGAAAGAAAGGTGCTCAAGGAGGAGAAGGAAAAGCTCCTGTCACACATCGTCGCGACCTCGTACGACGACAAGATCTCCATGATTTATGACCTTAAAACAAAGTTGGAGAAGAAGGTGACTGAAGCGCGTGCAGAAGTCGAGGAAGACCGCCTGTGTGCGCCTTTGCCGAAGGATGAGGACGAGGATTTCAATTGGTTTGAAGCCAGCCACGAAGAAGTGGAAAAGATGATTGAGAAGATAAACAAAAGAGAGGAGGCGCGGATGGCAGGCCGGCGTATAGAGGATCCTCTAGGGCTGCGGGGCAGAGAACAGAGAGACTTTGATGAACTCGATGCGAGTTTTTCAAAACTCAATATATGGCTTGAGGACACACAGGCTTTGGCGGAAGATCTGGAGTGGACGCTTCTGAAGCTTGCCGAATGCGGTCGTCAGGAAGACTCGGATGAGGCCACCGAGAAGATGAAGGAAGAGCAGAAAAAGCTCGAGGAAATCGCGAAAATGAAAGAAGGTCTTCTGCCTCTGCCGCCTGAAAAGAAGCAGAAGGAAGATGCCGACACCGATGATGCTGATGGAAAAGACAAGGGCAAGATTGCCGGCACCGCTGCCCCGACTGCATCGCCCGCTGCCCGCGCAGCCGTCCGCATCGCCATGGCTCGCTATGCGGCGAAACATTGAAACATGAAAAAAGAACGGTCATCAGAAGCTCCTGAGGTGCTTCCGGCGACCGTTCTTTTTCTCGTTTCGGAACTATATCTATATCTCGCTCTTTCCCACGGCGTCGAACGTGTCCGTGATGCTCTTTGCAGGCTCTTTATCCAAGAGGCTCACGACATAGATGGCGCAGAGGGCAAGGACGAAGCCCGGGATGATCTCGTAGAGGCCGAAGAGGGCGAACTGCTTCCATACGAGGACGGTGATGCCGCCCGTGATGATGCCCGCGAGGATGCCGTTTCTCGTGGCGCGGCGCCAGAAGAGCGAGGCGAGCAATGCGGGGCCGAAGGCGGCGCCGAAGCCTGCCCAGGCGTAGGCGACCATGTCGAGGATGAGGCTCTCGGGGTTCATGGCAAGCGTCAGAGAGAGGGCGGCAATCGCGAGGACGGAGAGGCGACTGACCCAGACGAGTTCGCTTTGGCTCGCGTTCTTATGAAGCAGCGAGCGGTAGAAATCCTGCGCGAAGGCTGAAGCTGCGACGAGGAGTTGCGCCGATGCTGTGCTCATGATGGCGGCGAGGACGGCGGAGAGGATGAGTCCGGCGACGAAGGGGTTGAAGATCGAATCCGTCATCACGAGAAAGACCGTCTCCGTTGCTGTGCCGAAGAGCGGCTCGGTAAGGTAGGCGCGTCCGACCATGCCGACGAGGACGGCGGCAGCAAGCGAGATAGCGACCCACGTCATGGCGATGTGCATGGCGCGTTCAAGCTCAGCGGATGAGCGGATCGCCATGAAGCGCACGAGGATGTGCGGTTGACCGAAGTAGCCGAGTCCCCAGCCCATGAGCGAGATGAACTCGATGAAACCGAGCGTCGAGCCGTCGGGTTTCTGGAAAGGATTGAAAAACGACGGCTCCATCGTGTAGATGGCGGCGAGCGTCACAGATGGACCGCCGAGCAGATAGGAGGCGGCAGCGGGCACGAGCAGGATGGCGAAGAACATCATGACGCCTTGAATGAAGTCTGTCCAGCAGACGGCGAGGAAGCCGCCCGCGAGCGTGTAGAAGACGACGACGAAAGCGCCGAGAAATAGCGCTTCTGTGTAGGGAAGCGCGAAGATCGTCTCGAAGAGCTTGCCGCCTGCGACGAAGCCCGACGATGTGTAGATGATGAAGAAGAGCAAGATGAAGACGGCGGGAATGATGCGCAGAAGGTTTGATTTGTCCTCATAGCGATTCTGCAGAAAATCGGGCAGCGTCAGCGAATTGTTGGCAAGCTCCGTATATTTTCTAAGACGTGCAGCAACGAACTTCCAGTTCGCATAGGTGCCGAGCGCAAGCCCCAAGGCGATCCAGCCCGCATTGAGTCCCGCGATGTAGGCAAAGCCCGGCAGCCCCATGAGCATCCAGCCGCTCATGTCGGAGGCCTCGGCGCTCAAGGAGGTGACCCACGCACCGAGCTTGCGGTTGCCGAGGATGTAGTCCGCCATGGAACGCGTGCGCCGATAGTAGTAGATGCCGATGAGCATCATGAGGCCGAGGTAGACGATGAATGCGATGACGATCGCCATGTTGTTTGTCAAGATAAATCCCCCTAAAGGAAGTACGGATGAATTCTACGGATATACTTTCTTATTATAATGAAAAGCGTCCCTTTATGCAACGAATCCCTTGCATAAAGGAACTTCTTCCTATATAATACCAATTGTAGAAGAGTGAGCGGATGGGAGGCGACGAGGTGAAAAAATACGATGTCGCCATCGTGGGCGCGGGTCCGGCGGGCGTTTTCGCGGCGTATGAGCTGGCAGAGAAGAAGCCCGGCCTTTCCATCGTCGTCTTAGAGAGCGGCAACGACATATATCATCGCTGCTGTCCGATTGCGGCGGGCAAGGTCAAGAGTTGCATCGGCTGCAAGCCTTGCAGCATCATGCGTGGCTTTGGTGGCGCGGGCGCCTTTTCTGACGGAAAGTACAACTTTACGACGCAGTTCGGCGGCTGGCTCGGCGAGTACATCAGTTCCGCTGAGGTCATGCGTCTCATCGAGTACGTCGATGCGATCAACATGCGCCACGGTGCTCCTGCAAAGGTGTTCAGCACGAAGGGAAGCCGCATCGGCAAGCTTGCCTTGGAGCATGATCTGCATCTTTTGGAAGCGAGTGTGCGCCACCTTGGCACGGAAAACAACTTGAAAATGCTCGAAAAAACGTACGAGTACATGAAGGATCGCGTCGAGTTCCGCTTCCATGAACCCGTCAGGAATATCCTTTCCGACGGCGAGGGAGAAAACGCCTTGGAACTGGAAAGCGGCGAGCGCATCGCCGCTGAATATCTCGTCGTCGCGCCGGGGCGCTCGGGCGCCGAATGGTTTTCCGAGGAGTGTCGGCGGCTGCGCGTCGAGCAGAAGAACAATCAGGTCGATGTCGGTGTGCGCGTCGAAGTACCCGATGAGATCTTCGACCATATCACGTCGGAGGTCTATGAGGCAAAACTCGTCTATCGCACGAAGCGCTACGGCGATTCCGTGCGAACCTTCTGCATGAATCCGCACGGTCATGTCGTCATGGAAAACACGGGTGGCATCATGACGGTCAACGGTCACTCGTACAGCGATCCAAAAATGCAGAGCCACAATACGAACTTTGCGCTCCTGGTGTCGAACCATTTCACGGAGCCGTTCAACGAGCCGCACAAGTACGGTAAGAGCATCGCGTCTTTTTCCAATATGCTCGGCGGCGGCATCATCATGCAGCGTTACGGCGATCTCGTCAAGGGCAGGCGCACGAACGCGCACCGCATGAGCCACAGCTTCATGGAGCCGACGCTTCATGCGACGCCCGGCGATCTCTCGCTGATTCTGCCCAAGCGTCATCTCGACAACATCATGGAGATGGTGCAGGCGCTCAACGCCGTTGCACCGGGCATGACGAACGACGACACGCTGCTCTATGGCGTCGAGGTCAAGTTCTACAGTTCGCGCATCGTGCTGTCCAATGAGCTTGAAACGCGCCTTAAGAACGTTTTTGCCGTCGGCGACGGCGCCGGCGTTACGCGCGGCCTTTCGCAGGCGGGCGCGAGCGGCGTGCACGTCGCCCGCGTCATACTCTCGCGCATGGGCGCAGATTGAGAAAGTGCTTAATCTTTTAGTGACTTTGGCCGATAGGATAATATAAGGGAGTATGTTCTTTTTTTAGGCAATATCTTATTGGACGGAAAGAATAGGGTGAGCTTAGTGAATAAAATCAAGATCATGATTGTCGACGACTCGCGCGTCAGCCAGGCGATGCTTGAGGGCATCCTCAAGAAGGCGGGCTTCGAGGTCTGCGCCATAGCAAGCAACGCTGCCGAGGCCGTTGAGAAATACAAGGAGACGCGTCCAGCCGCTGTGACGATGGACATGAACCTGCCCGATGCCAACGGCATTGAGACGAGCCGCCGTATCCTCGCCTTCGATCCTGAAGCCACGATCGTCATGATCAGCGCGATGAAAGATGCGAGCCTCATGACGCAGGGGCGCGAGGCGGGTATCCATGCTTTCCTGCAGAAGCCCGTGAAGCCCAATGAGATCATCGACATACTGATCATTTTGTGCCAGAAGAAGGGCGGTGCTGCCGTCACCATGCTGCGTGATTCCTACGTGACGACATTTGCGCAGGCACTGCAGCGCAGTTTGTTTAGCTTGCTCGGCATGGAGAGCGAGATCGAGATTTCCGTTGATGAAAGCCCCTATCTGATGATCAAGGGCATCGCGGTCATCATCGGACTTACGGGTTCGCCCATGGGACGTGCCGTCATTCATATGGATACTGATACCATGCGCCGGTTTGCTCTGCGCATGCTCGCGATGGATGAGCATGATGACATTGAGGAGGACGAGATCAATGATTCGGTCGAAGAGTCGGCGAACATTATCGTCGGCCGTGGCGTATCAAAGGTCAATGATATCTTCCGCGATAAGGAAATGCGCTTGACTCCGCCGGGGACGATCAGCGGCGCGAATATCCGCATCGCCAATCCGAAGCTCACCTCGTTCGAGGTTGTCGCGAAGACGGAGATCGGAAATATCTGCTTGAATCTCGGATTTGCGGAGGGGGAATAAAGAAAGATGGATGCAAAACTTGTCAATCCTTTTATTGACGCCTTCACCGCCGTCATGCCGCAGATCGGCTTCCCAGAGCCGAAGCGTGCCAAGGTCACGGTAAAGCAGAAGAATGCCGTGAGTCTCGGCGTTTCCGTCATCGTCGGCTTCACGAAGCAGATTCGCGGCAATGTCGTTTACAACATGACGGAGAGCACGGCGAAATTCATCGCCTCCACGATGATGATGGGCATGCCCGTCGAGAACTTCGACGAGATGGCGCAGAGCGCGATTTCCGAGCTCAGCAACATGCTGACGGCGAACACGGCGACGCATATTGCAGGACTTGGCTTGGAGGTCGATATCTCCACGCCGTCGCTTTCCATCGGCGAGGACTTCCAGATCAAGATCAGTAGTGACAGCTACCTTGCCGTCGATATGGATCTCGGCGGTCATATCGTCGAGCTTGACATTTCCGTAGCAACTACCTGACGCCGCCCTGTATGAAAGAGGCAGCGCTGCTGTTTGATGCCGCAGTTTCCCTCGTGAGAGGGGATTGCGGCATTTGATCTTTTAAAGATAATGTTTCGCAGTGCAAGAAGGAATATGTTATAATGGGAGAAAAGCGCATGAGAGATCCAGGCTCGATGCGCGACGATTTTTTGCATGACGCTTTGCGTCATGCGTGCGAGGAGCAATGAAATGACGAGAAACGATTTGTGCTGGTGCGGCAGCGGCAAGAAGTATAAGAAATGCCATATGGACTTCGATGAGCGTATTCGTTCGATGAAATTTGATATCTATCGCGGGCAGGTGCGCCCGCCGCACAGTATCATCAAGAATGCGGCGGACATTGAGGGCATCCGAAAGAGCGGTGTCGTCAATGACGGGGCGCTCGACCTCATGGGCGAAATGGTGCAGCCGGGCATCGATACGGCGACGCTCGACAAGGCGGCGCACGACTATATCACCGATCACGGCGGCATTCCCGCGTGCCTGAATTTCGAGGGCTTCCCCAAGAGCGTCTGCATTTCGATCAATGATGTCGTCTGCCATGGCATCCCATCGAAGAAGACGGTGCTGAAGGAAGGTGACATCGTGAACGTCGACATCACAACGATTTTGGATGGTTACTATGCCGACGCGTCGCGCATGTACATCGTCGGCGGCAAGACGACGCCAGAAGCGGCGCGTCTCGTCGAGGTGGCGAAGGAGTGCATGAACCTTGGCATTGAGGCGGCCAGGCCGTGGCACTTCCTCGGTGACATCGGCGCAGCGTGTGACGCGCACGCGCGCGCCAACGGCTGCTCCGTCGTGACGCAGCTCGGCGGACACGGCGTGGGCAAGGATTTCCACGAAGAGCCATTCGTGCCGCATGTGGGTGAGGTCGACACGGGCATGTTGCTCGTGCCGGGCATGGTGCTGACGGTCGAGCCGATGATCAACGCAGGTAAGTACAAGGTGACGGTCGACAAGAAGGATGGCTGGACGGTGCGCACGAAGGACGGTTCCCTTTCGGCGCAGTGGGAAAAGACGATTCTCATCACGGAGACGGGAACGGAGGTACTTTCGAGTTGAATTTTTCAGAACTTCACTGCCCGGAAGTGTTGGTAGATGCTCTCGCGCGTCAAGGTATACGCGAGGCGACTCCTGTGCAGGAGCAGGCGATTCCCGCCGTGCGTTCAGGACGCGACGCCATCGTGCAGGCGCAGACGGGCACGGGCAAGACGCTCGCCTTCCTGCTGCCCTTGATCGAACGCATCAAGGGAAATGCCCAGATAGCGCAGGCTCTTGTCGTCAGCCCGACGCGCGAGCTGGCCATGCAGACGGCGCACGTTGCCAAGATGCTTGCGGATGCGGCCGGCATACGAACGGCGCTCGTTTACGGCGGACAAGATATCGAGCGGCAGAAGGATAAGCTTCGCCAGAAGCCGCAGCTCATCATCGCGACGCCCGGCAGGCTTCTCGATCACCTGCGCCGCCACTCGGTTGAACTCTCGCAGGTCAACAAGATCGTCTTCGACGAAGCCGACGAGCTCATGCGCCTCGGCTTCGTCGAGGATGTGGAAACGATGCTCGAAGCGCTGGCGGGTGACCACCAACTCATGCTCTTTTCGGCTACGATGCCTGAGCGCATACGGGCACTCACGCGCCGCTACATGAAAGAGCCGCGCGAGATTACGGTGCAGCCCGAGTGTGTGACGCTCGCGAATATCGAGCAGGTCATTGTCGACACGCGCGAGGAGACGAAGCTTGACAAGCTCTGTGAACTGCTGAACAAATACCAGCCGTACCTTGCGATGGTCTTTTGCCATACGAAGCAGAAAGTCGCGCATGTGACGCTGGAACTCGCGGGGCGCGGCTATCTCGTCGACGAGCTGCACGGTGACCTCACGCAGACGCAGCGCAACCTCGTCATGCGCCGTTTCCGCGAGGCGAAGCTGCAGATCCTCGTCGTCACCGACATCGCGGCGCGCGGACTAGACATCGAGGGCGTCACGCACGTATTCAATTACGATCTGCCGCAGGATACGGAATGGTACATTCACCGCATCGGCAGGACGGGGCGTGCGGGGGCAAAGGGACTTGCGGTCACCTTCGTCAATGCGCATCAGTACGATCAGCTGCGCCGCATCGAGGCGGGCATCAAGGCTCGCCTCACCAAGGAAAAGTCGGAGAGAAGCGGCGGCAAGAACGTACGACGGAAGACAGCGGCGAAAGCGGCAGCGGCGAAGCAGGAGAATGCAGACGAAAAGTGTACAGCGCCAGCGAAGAGCGCACCGCCGCCCAAGCGCGGCAAGGCGGCGCAGCGTGCACGCCGTGTCGCCAAGAAGCGCGCGGGGCGTCCTGCGGCACGCTCCAAGAGCGGTACGAAGACGAACGCCGGCAGGCGTTCGCACCTCGGCAAACGGTAGTTTTATTGGAACATGCGAAAGAGCGACGGCTGACGATGCTGCCGCTCTTCTCTTTCGCGTGGGAACTTTCTTTCGACTTCTCCTCGTTTGCGGCAGGAAATTTACCTTTTTGACAGAATAAAGGAAGTATGTTCAATATGAAGCAATAAAATTTATGCGCGAAATGGAAGAGGGGGCTTTTTCATGATCGGAATCAAGAATGTCATTGCCATTATCTGTGGCGGCGGGCCAGCGCCCGGCATCAACAGCGTCATTTCCGCCGTGACCATCGAGGCTGACCGCCATGGCTGGGACGTACTCGGCATCTACGATGGTTTTTCGCGCCTCGCGCGCGGCGAGAAGAAATATGTGCGCCTCGACATGGAGCGCGTGAACCGCATCCATCTGACAGGCGGCTGCATCCTGCAGATGTCGCGCTATAACCCGACGAAGAAGGAATCCGACCTGCGCACAGTTGTCGATACTTTGACGGAACTTGGCGTTACGCACGTCGTGACGATCGGTGGTGATGACACGGCGTACAGCGCTATGGCGGTGTCGAATTACGCGCGCCAGATCGGTAAGACGATCAACGTCGTCCATGTGCCGAAGACCATCGACAACGACCTGCCACTGCCCGAGGGCATCCCGACGTTCGGTTTCGAGACAGCGCGTGCTTTCGGCACGGAGGAAATTGAAAACCTCATGGAAGACGCACGCACGAGCAACAATCGCTGGTACTTCACGATCGCCATGGGGCGCACTGCGGGACACTTGGCGCTCGGTATGGGACGCTCAGCGGGCGCGGCTCTGACGATCATTCCCGAGGAGTTCGCGGCGCAGTCGATTCCTCTGCAGCAGGTCGTCGACATCATCACGGGGTCGATTGTCAAGCGCTACTTGACGGGGCACAACTACGGCGTCGCCGTCATCGCCGAGGGTGTTATCGAGAAGATCGCACAGGAGGATTTCCAGAAACTTGGCAATCTCGTGCTCGACGAACATGGCCACATTCGCTACGCGGAATTGGACTTCGGCGAAATCTTAAAGCAGGCGGTGCTCGCCGAGGTCAAGAAGATCGGCATCAAGATCGCCATCGTGGACAAGGAAATCGGCTACGAGCTTCGCTGTGCCGCGCCGATCGCCTACGACATCGACTATGCACGCTCTCTGGGTTACGAGGCCGTGCAGTTTCTCATGCGCGGTGAGACGGGAGCGCTCATCACTCTGCAGGACAACCAGGCGAAGCCGCTCTTCTTCGATGAGATCAAGGATCCTGAAACGGGCAAGACGAAGGTGCGCAAGGTCAATATTGAGTCCGTCCACTACAAAATTGCGCGTGGCTTCATGATGCGCATGGAAAAGGAGGATCTCGACGATCCTGGCCTCGCTAATGCCTATCATATGGAAAGAGACGAGTTCAAGGAGAGGTATGCCTATCTTTTTGAGTGATTGGGATGAGGTTTTGATGAAAAAGTCGCCGATGCCGCATGTTTCGGCGACTTTTTCCTTTTTGCACCCTTTACAAAGTTCTTTCACTATAGTATAATTGTTTCCTGTCAGCCGATGGTTTACGGTGTGACAAAATATCGCGGGATGGAGCAGTTGGTAGCTCGTCGGGCTCATAACCCGAAGGTCAGAGGTTCAAGTCCTCTTCCCGCAACCAACGCGAGATGCGGCGCATGCCGTTTTGATATATGGGTAGGTGCCCGAGTGGTTAAAGGGAACAGACTGTAAATCTGTCATCTTCGG
>NZ_CAURXA010000001.1:0-408977 GCF_963528755.1 uncultured Selenomonas sp. | reverse complement strand
TAACTGCCCGAAAAGTTATGCGAATTTTTCTGTCAAGCCCATCGCCGGTCCAGCAATGGCGCGGTTTTGGAGATTTTACCTCCCCCGGGAGGTATTACAGCTACACGTTTCGATGATACTAGACAAAATAGAGAGAGATGGTGTATACTATTAATGTTTATTTTTATAGGAGAGGATGTAGTAGAATGCTCATTTCAGTAGAATATTTATTGTATAAACATGGTAAAAGAACAATTCTTACGGAATCTAGTTCTCTTCCTACAGCTCCAAAAAGAAAAGTTAAAGACTTAAAAAAGGGAACTAAACTGTATAATGCAAAAAACACATCTGGCGATTCTGTAACGTATAATGGGAAAATATATGACACCATGATTGACTTGTGGGAGGAATTAACTAAGGACGTTGCAGTTTCTTGCACCAACGAAAATTGTCAGTCCAACAATGACATCTTCGATTTTGATGACATCGTTGGAGCTCATGTAGTTACCTCCAAACTCCATACGAATCTTAAAAGCGGGGATGAGGTACTAATTATCCCTCTTTGTAAGAAGTGTAACCACTATCACAACGAAGATGCAATTGTCTTAAAGGAAGATACAAAAGCTGTTGTACTTAAGTGGGATTAATAAAATCGCACCATACGTTCCAAAAAAGCAAATACCAGCCAAGTCATAGCACTATGCTATGGCTTTTTTGCATGTCTATTGTGAATCCGTTCATGACAGCTAATACACAGAGACATTAAGTTCTCATCGTCATGCGTGCCGCCATCGGCGAGCGGCTTGCTGTGATGCACGAGCGTCGCTAGGACGTATCTGCCCTGCTCTTTGCATTTCTCACAGAGCGGATGCGCTGCCAGATGCCTGTCGCGAATCCTGCGCCACACACTGCCGTACCGCTCATGCTGCCGATAGCCACGAGTGAATCGTTCGTAGTGTCGCTGCATCGGCTTCTCGTGCTTCTCGCAGTAGCCGCTCTTCCTATCCGTGAGATTCGGGCAGCCTGTCATGCGGCACGGGCGTTTCGGTTTTCTCGGCATCTCGCACCTCCATCAAAAAAGCCATCGACGGGCTTTTCCCTCGATGGCTTCTTCCTATTCTTGCTGATTCTATCATATCAAAATCAACCTAGTGAACGCAATACGAACCTTTGTGAACTCATGTGCAGTCTAGTGCATTTTTATGTCCTTTTTCAAAATTTTTTCTACATCTTCCAGCGCCTTGCCGTGGATCTTATGTACCCATCGCACGCTGACATTTAAATCGGCAGCGATTTCCTCCCACGATTTGAAGCTGTGGTAGCGTCGCTCAAGGATGGCACAGGCTTTCGCGTCCTCGACCTGCCAGATCGTATTCATAATCTCAAGTTTCAGAGTCACCAGACGGTCGATGTCTGCATTGATTTCCGCTTCTGTGTCCGCTAGCCGCACAATGATGCTTTCCATCTTCTGATTGTTCGGACTTGGACTCTTTGGCATATTGCTGATGACCGCGCTAACGTTCGTTGCCATATCATGCAGCTGTGCCATATAGGCGAGCTTGTCATTAATACGCTGGTCGATGTTCCTCGCCTGCGCCAAATACTCTTTTGCCGTCATTCAGACTCCTCCTCCAGCTTTTCGAGCAGAAGCTCGCCGTCCAATGTCGTCAACTCGAGCAGAAGCTCGCCGTCCAATGTCGTCAACTGGCTGAACCATTCTGAGCGGAAGAAACGCTTGGTTTCCCTGTAGGTCTTCTCCGCTTCCGCATCTCTTGCGTTTTTCTGCAGGCGGAGCTTCGCTTCTCGGAAGTCATGCACCGCCTGCTCGATGATGGCATTTGCCAGATTCTCATACAGCTGTATTACAGCCATTTCTTTCATCCAGTTCATCTGGAATCTCCTCCTTTTTTGTGAATCGTTTCTTTGCAATCTTTATCTCTGTGCAGAGCATCTTCTATGACCGCCTGCACTTCAGCCACCGAGCGCACCACCGAGGCGATGCCTCCCGCCGCGAGGATTTTCCGAATCGTCGCTTCCTGCAGCTTCGTCACTCTGCCACTCTCGGTCTTGACCTCGAAGGCGAAGAACCGGCCGCCGATGCAGGCAATGATGTCGGGAATGCCTGCCGTCCCGTACATGCCGCCATGTTCCTTCCAGCAGAAGCATCCCGGCACGCTCTTTAGGTGCTTCAAAACAGCTTTTACGATGTATGACTCTTTCATCTGTCAAACAAACCTCCCTGTTTTCAAGGCTTCTGACACATTTGACAGCAAAAATCCTATTGTACTGTAAATTTTTATAAAATATGATGTGTATAATAAATATGTGTATATGTAAAGAGATAGGATTTACATGTCAAACGTGTCAGATTGTGGTGATATTTCCGGCAGGAAATCCGCGTTTCATCCAAGGCATTCACCGAGCTTGATGCCTATGAGAGTCCGCCTTTTCCCGAGGGCGTCCACCCCCCGCGTTACGCTGGAAAACGTCGCGGTGATCTGCTGCACGAAGTTCTTTTGTGCATATGGACGCAAGCCGCATTCTTCGCAGTAGCCTTTGTACGCATTGAACAGCTCCGTCGAACCGACGGAATGTTCTGCAGAAAGTTCGCAGCAGTCCTTTACGAAGGACAGCACGGAATCCGATTCTTCCCTGTATTGCTGCAGTTCATCGGCATTGACCTGCGTTTCCGAAAAGATGTAGCGATTCCCCATCAGACGGCGAAGCCCTTCCAAGGCAAAGAGGAAGATGCCGTCCGCTTCCATGCGGAATTTCTCCAAGAGCTCCGGATCGCGCTTTTCCTTCGGCACGGTGTATTTGAAGCGCAGGATGACAAGCCTGCGGTAAAAGCCCTCGGAGCGGTCGCCATAATTCTTCGGTATGCTGTTGCACGAGAACAGGAGCCTTGCGCTTGACTGGAAGCTGAACGGATTTTTGTTCTTTTTCTCCACAGTCAGATAGTCCTCTCCCACGAGCGCCTTGAAGATGCCGTTGTCGTCGATGTTCTTCGTCGGCAGGTCGGCAAAAATGTTGGCGAGCTTGCCGAAAAGTTCCGCCGTCTTGAACCGCTCGTTCAGCGCCTGCCACGACACATTGCTCACGTTCCGCCTGCCCAGGAGGACATCGTTCAGCACGCGCAGCAGCACGGATTTTCCCGCCGATGCCGCGCCGACAATGACAAAGCATTTCTGCGCCGAGTTGACGGGGATGAGGAAGTAGCCGAGCATTTCCTGAATCAGTCCGACCTGCTCCATGTCGCCTCCCATAGACTCGGCGAGAAACTTCTTGAACAATGGGCATCCCGCTGCCTTGTCGTAGGCGACATCGAGCTGCACCGTCGAGAAATAGTCCGGCGTATGCTCCGTCAAAGTATCTTCCAAGATATTGTACAGACCGTTGCGAACGTTGATGATGTAGGGATTGGCATTCAGTTCCCGAATATCCCTCTGCACGAGGAGCCGCCACTGTTTTTCCGCATCGACGATCTGGCTCATCTTTGTCTCACGAATCAGCATCTGCTCCTGTACGAGCCGCTGCGCTTCCATCTCAGCCATCTCGACATACACGCCGCCTTGGTAACGAAAGTGCTGCTCCGCCGCATAAAAAACCTTTTCGTTTTTCGCCAACGCCTTTGCAAGCACACCCGGCAGGAAACGAACTCCCGCATCAATCACCTCGTACCACTCGGGAAGGGATTTGAGCGCCCTCGCCTTCCGTGCCTCCATTTTCTTTCGGAAGGCTTTGTTTTCCGTCTTGAATGCCGTCTGCAACGATTTCAGAAAGGTCGGCGGCAGCTTGAAGTGGTCGCGGATATTCGACTGAATCATGGCGTCCGCCGTCACCATGTCCTGATTGTAGAGATAATCGAGCATGAATGCCTTGGCGGTCTGCAAGTCTTTGACCGGCTCGCCCGTTACGGGAAGCCCCTGCAGGAGTTCCAACAGCACATGGATTTCCATCGGCTGGAAGCAAAGCGCCGCCGGGGATTTCACCGAACATTTCCCTGCCTTCGAGCACTTGAAGCCTTTTTCAGCAATCGTCCGGCACGTCATGGGTTTTGTGCCGCTCTCCAGAAAGTGGTTGATTTTCCTCTGCGTGTCTGCCTCCGAGTATCTCGGATAAGGCTGCGACATTTCATGAATCCTTGCCGTCCCGCCGTCAAAAGGCGCGAGGTTGGTAATCATCGCATACCAGTCGTGCTCGGAGAGCGTCGACGCATTCTCTCGGCAGTGCTTGATGAAATCACAGGAGCGGCATACCTGCTCCAAACCTTTTGCCGTACCGTTCCTGCGTTCTGCGGGCGCACCTTCGACTTCCGGCAGAACGCTTGCCAGCTGCTCCTGCGTGTACTTGCGCTCCGGGTGAAAGGAGATGCAGGTCACTTCGACGGGTGTCTCCTTCTTGCAGTGTTGAAATCCGGGCAGACGCATGACGCGCGATTCGTTCACGCATACGGGATCGCCGCCGAATTGCTTGACGAGCCGCTTCTGTATCTCGCGAAAGCGTTCCACTTTGGCGGTCGAATCCATGAAGTAGTAAACGTGCAGGGATTTCTGCGTCTTGATTACCATAGATGGCAGCAAGGGAAAGGCATCGACCTTTTTCTGCTGTTCTTCAAAGGTGCCGTCGTCCATCTCGAAGAACTGCGCATTGATTCTCGTAATCGCGGCATCGTCTTGCCCGCCGTAGTTGACCACGAAGAAGATGCCCCGCTGCATGGCATTGTGATTCTTAAGTGTTTCCTCGATGCTCTTGTACTTTCCGCACTCGCAGGACAGCTTCGCGCCTCGGAAAACACCCGTCTTCTTGTCCTCGAATACGCGAAAGCAGACCGTATCGGTCGGATTGAAGAGCGCACCGAGAACATCCGTCGCCGTTACATTCATGTTGTTTCCTCCCTAAAATACCGAAGCGTTTTCTTCCGTTCTTTCGCTTCCTTGATTTCCTCCGCCATGCCCCGCGATATTTCGCCGAACACCCAGACCTCATCGCACATCCGAAGGAGCGCCAGACCGAACATCAGCCCCATTTCGCGCTCTTCAACGTCGCTGTCATCGAGCATCTGCGGATAGAGCAGATGGCTCGCGATCGGCATATATCCCGCCTCGATGACACGGCGGCAATAGCGTATCGCCGCTCTAACATTCGCTTCTATGCTGCCCGCATATCTCGACGCCACGTAGATTTTCCTGCGGTTCTTGTAAGCATTCCGCTTCTTCTGCCGCTCGATGTACTGCTGATACAGAATCCGCTGCATCACCGCCCCTGCGGTGGGATCGGCATAGCCTTCGCTGTTTCTGTGCATCGGTCAATCCTCCAACTCTTCCATCGCACCGAAGTTCTTTCCGGCTGCGGCTTCTGCCAGCAACGGAAGATCGAAGTCCAGAAAGGGCTGCGCTTCCATGCAGGCGCGTATAAAGGTTACGGCTTCCGAGAGTTTTTCCTCGGGGATGAGAAATGTCAGTTCGTCGTGTATCTGAAGAATGGGCTTAAGCCATGGACGCTTGGGAAGTCCCGCAAGAATCCTCGTGACAGCGATTTTCAAAATATCCGCCGCCGTCCCCTGAATCGGTGTGTTCAGAGCGCACCTTTCGGCAAAGGACTTCATGCCCCAGTTGTCGCTTCGGATTTGCGGGAGATATCTGCGCCTGCCCAGCCACGTTTCCGAATACATCCGCCTTGCCGCCTGCGCTTTCGTTTCTTCCTGCCATGCGGACAGTCTGCGATAACCGGCTTTGAGGTTGGCGATGATCGTCTCACATTCATTAAGGGATTTTTCTACACCCGCCTTGAACTTCAACGTTTTCTGCAATCCTCTGGGAAAGAGTCCGTAGAAGGTGCCGAAATTCACGTTTTTGGCAATGGTTCGGCGCTCCTTGTAACCTTCCGCATGTTTGTCCTTAGCTTCTTCATCGCTCACGCCGAAGATGACGGATGTCGTGGCGGCATGAATGTCGCCGTTTTCGCGGTATGTCTTGAGCATCACTTCATCGCGGCAGTAGAATGCACCCACGCGCAGCTCGATTTGCGAGAAGTCGAGCGACAGGACGAGCTGACCTTCCGGCGCTTGAATGAAGTTTCGCACGCCGACGGGATCGTTCGTCTTGCGCGGCATGTTCTGTGCATTGGGCTTGCGGCAGTTCATCCTGCCGGTGTCCGTGGAAAGCGCAAATATCTCCGGATGGATGCGCCCCGTGACGGAGTTGACGTATTTCAAATATCCGTCAATGTAGGTGGACTTGATCTTGCCCCACTTGCGGTATTCCTGCACCAACGTGAAAAGCTTCGACATCTCGGGGCGGTTCTTGTCGCACCATTCCTTGAGAAGCGTCATGGCCATGTCGTCCGCCGCCTCACGGTTGGTTTCCGTGGTGTTCAATACGGGCAGGTGCAAATCTCGATAGAGATAATTCTTGAATGCCTGCGTGGAGCAGTTCGCCCCGATGTTCACATCGCCGATGATGAAGGCGATCTCCCTGCGCAGCCGCTCCATCTCGGCTTCCGCTTCCGTCTTTCTCTGCTCCATGAGGGAAAGATTTACGGGAATGCCGTTCTTCTTCATGATGCCGAGATATACGGCGGTCGGGCTTTCCACTTCCTCCACGAGAGTTCTGTGCTTCGGGAGATAACGGTCAAACCAGTCGTTGAACGTATGATAGAGACGCAGGGCAAAGTCCGCATCGGCAGCGCCGTAGCGCACCGTTTCCGCGTCATTCGCATCCAGTTCGTCAAAGTGCCTGCCATCCGTCACGCGGATAAAGGACGGCAGTTGTTCATCAAACAATTCCTCCGCCAAACGCTTCAAGCCGCTTTCGTTCAGCTTGCGAAATTCATAGGAGCTTTTGAGGCTCATCTGCGACGCGCAGATCGTGTCGTAAACAGGCGCTTGGATTGAGATCCCCTTCGCATACGCCATAGCGGATTCAAAGGCGATGTTGTGGGCGATTTTCATGATTTTCCTGTCCGCGAGAAACGCAGATAGGAATGTGAAAAACTCCGCTTCATTGATGTTCTTGCCGCTTCGATGGGCAACGGGAACGTAAATGCCCGTACCTTCTTTGACGGAAAAGGAGCAGCCGACGATGTGCGCCTTCGCCGAATCGAGCGCCGCCTTTTCTTCGTCCCGATACGCCTCGTCGGGCGCGGTTTCAAAATCGAACGCCACCAAACGACTGTCGCCGATGTAGTCACGTATGCTTTCCACAGTAGTTACGCATTGATATGTTGTTTGCATGATGCATTCCTCCGTTGATATGTGCTCGGAGGAGCGAACCCCTCCGAGCTTTGTTCTTGTCATCTTATCTCAAAGGCTCGATGACTTCCCCTGCGCCCGCATAAGGCATACCACCATCTTCTGCAAGCGATGCCGTCGTGAGATTCGCCGCATACGCCTTGACCATCTCCACCATACTCGTGAGTGCCGCACGTTCTTCTGCCGTCAGCAGGCGCTCAAAAGTGAACACGGCTTGGGAATAGACAATGCCGGACGCATTGACGACCTTTTTCAGCGTGATCTTCGTAACGACACTGCTCAGTTTCCTTCCCTTGGAAAGCTGACTCTTCACATATTGCGTGAAGGGTTTCAGAGAGCCTGCAGGCAGAGAAAGCATCAGCGGAAACATTTCTCCTTCGCGCAGGAGGTAGAGCGTGCGCTTGTTCTTGCACAGCTTGCCCTGCCCTTCGGCGCTGCCGAATTTGTTATACGGGCAGTCCGTGCAGCTGCCGCCGGGATTTCCCACGCCCGTCCTGCCGTCGAACGAGCCGCAGTCCGGCGGATTGTTCCCGCCTGCATACTTGCTTCGATAGTAGGCATACGCCGGATGATTGTAGACGATGACGCCCGTGATGGCTTTCACCATTTCGCCCTCTTCGTTCTCGGCGGAGGGAATCTCGAAGGTCGTGCCGCCGCCCGCAGGCAGTTTTACACGGTCAAAGGAGAACTCCAGTCCCTGGCAGTCCTCCGCCATGACTTCGCTGAGCGCATCCTGCTGGGCGAGAACGGCGAATCCCTCGTTGTTTGCCTTCTGCATGTTTTTCTTGTTGTTCATCATTTTCTTTTTCCTCCTGTTAAATGGTTGTTTTGATGCGTTTCATTGATGCGATGTTTCAGCATCTACGACTTGCGGATGCCGACCGACACCTTGTCATAGGTGTTGACGATGCCCTCAAGCCATGCCGGAATATCCTCTCCCGTCGCTTCTCTCTGCTCCTTGAGGAACGAGGCCAGCGTATTGACGTTGACCGTTTCGACGACCAGCGTGCCGTAGCCGTGGCCTTTCAGCGCCTGCATCATCTCTTCTTTGCGCCCTGCTGCCGGAGAGGCGAAGAGGCGGCTCTTCAAGTAGAAGGTGCAGCCGCCGCGCGAGAAGCGGTCGAGCTCGGCTTCCGCCATAGCGTCGGAAAGCTGATTGTCCAAATCGGTAATCTCTGCCCCCAGGGCCTTGGCGTTTGCTTCCAGAGATTTCTTCTCTTCCTGCAGAGCCTTGAGCCGATCTGCCATGGCAAAAATTTGTGTATTATCCATTGGGTATTTGCCTCCTTCACTTACTGCCGAATGATTCAACCCCTTACGAAAACCCGTTGTCCTTCAAGGGATTGCCGCCTTTGCGGTAATCGTCGACGAGCATCTTGGCGAGGTTCACTTTCTTTTGCAGTGCGTACATAACCTTGCAGTCGATGGTTCCCTTGCAGACAAGATAGATGTAGTGACATTTTTCTTTTTGCCCGGCTCGGTGGATGCGCGCCTTCGCCTGCTCGAAGTTGCTCATGCTGTAGTCGAGCGAGTAAAAGACCATCACGCTTGCCGCCGTTAAGGTGATACCGAGACCTGCCGCTGCAATCTGCCCCACGAACACGCGGCAGTTTTCATCGTGCTGGAAGCGTCGGATTTCTTCTCCCCGATCTTTTACGCCGCCGCGCACTGCGGCATAACCGATCTTTTTCTTTTCCAGAAGCTCTTGTATGGCGTCGAGCTCTGCCACAAAGCGCGCCATGACGACGAGCTTCTTGTCTTCTGCCATCGCGGTGTCAAGGATATCCGACAACGCCTCCAGCTTGGCACGACTCACGGCGTTTACTGTGCCGTTGTCGTCGGTCAGATATCCTCCCGTAATCTGCGACAGGCGCAGGAGGCGCGTGAGAATATTCACCGTCGTGACCTCCGACGCTTCAAGTTCCGCATAGCTTTCCGCCTCGATCTTGCCGTAAATCTTCGCGGCGGATGCTTCCATCTCTACCGTTCGGACTTCTTCAGTGACTGCCGGTAAATCCAAGAACTCCGCCTTCGTCACGCGATAGGCAATGGAATGGAGTTTTTGCAGGAACTCATCGGTCATCTGCCTGCGAAAGATCGGCGTATGGTTTCCGTAGCCGCACATATCGAAGTACCGATTGCGGAACGTATAGAACGATGTGCCGAAAATCGCCGGATTGAGGAAACGATACTGCGAAAATACATCCAGTTCGCGGTTCGTGATGACCGTTCCCGTGAGAAGCAGCTTGTATCTTGCCTTATCGCCGATGCGGTGCATCCCCTTGCTCTGCGAAGTGCGGTTCTCCTTTAACTTGTGCGCTTCATCGGCGATCACGAGGTCAGCATCGTAGAAAAGCAGCTCCTTTTCGAGCCGCCATGCGCTCTCGTAATTTACGACCACGACCTGCAGTCCATCGCCAGGCAAGTGGGAGAGCTGTTCCTTCTTCTTTGCCGCCGTGCCCTTGAGTACGGTCAGTGTATATGGGAAATCTGCGAACTTCTCGAACTCTTCTTTCCATACACTGAGGATACTGAGCGGTGCGACTACCAAGACACGCTTGACTTTGCCTCTCTGATACATACAGCCCGCCACGGCGATGCTCACTATCGTTTTGCCAGTGCCCATTTCCATCAGCAAAGCGGCTCCGCTGCTCCTCGCCTCAGACGGCATAAGACCGAACAGCTCAAGCGCAAATTCGCAGGCTTTTTGCTGATGAAAATACATCTGCGCCTTGACGAGCATTGGATGGAAATTATTGGATTTTGTCATCTCTTTGATTTTCCGTACATATCCCATCACCGCATTCCCCTTTCTAAAGAGCGATTATCCAGATTTATTTCGCGGACATTTCGCTGCAAAAGAAACTTTCCATAATTTTTGAAAAAATTTTCGTTTTTCTTCTAAAATTTAAACAGAATATTTTTTTCGTGCTATACTCTAAACATTCACTTTATAGATGTGTTCTATCTCGGGCTAGCACCAGTATACGAAACCCTGCGGATTGGGTTGGGTATGCTTAGATAGCCTTCAGCAGAAAGGAGAATTTATGACATTTTCATCATTTGCTAAACGACTTTATCCAATTGTTGGTGAAGGTTGCAACACGGGTGCTTTTACAAAATCTCTGTTAGCTTCCATCACAGAAGATGCAGAAGAAATCCTCGACAGCTATTCGAAAAACACTTACAAGTCCTATTTCAACGATACGAACTCCATCCAGAAATTCGCTAAAAGAATAGCTATGTATGTTGAGCCGGAAGCATTTGTCTCCTATATCAATCACCTGCCGACGGATGCCGTTTTATATGCGCTATGCAATTCTTTCTCCGATATTTTCCCCGGCGCTGACACTCAAGATATTGGCGAGAAACTTGCTGCCTTATTTGCGGGTATTCTCCGTGATGAAGCCGCAAAAACAAGAAAATCCTCACAGGAAAAAATCTCTGAGAGGATACATGAAGATGCGAATGATGGAAAAACAACGATTCTGGATGCCGAGCCGGACGATAAAACGACCGCTATTCATCAGCAGCCGAATGTGGTGCAACATGGAACCAACAATCTTAATCTGACAAATAACGGTACGATGATTTTGAATTTTGGATGTTTCTTGAGAACAAATGAGCTTGCATAGCAGAAATGAAGGCATTGGAAAGCATTAGACCGAGAATAAGAACCAAATAAGAAATATATACAACAGAAGTAGGGCTGTCGCACATACATCATGTGCGACAGCCCCATAAATCAGCGTAATTCTACGACAAGGGGTTATTTTCTTGTCCGCTTAATAGGGAGCAGTCCCTTTGATATAATAAATGGACATACAGACCATAGGCGTTAAGGCGTTTTTTTCGATGCCAGCCTGTTCATTCCTTTTATAAAGTTTTCAAAAATATAATTTCCACTTTCAGAATCTATTGCATATGTTTTTCCGCGTACGATACAGCGACTCCAATCCGCAGGAGGTAGAAACCAATCTCTTTCAGCGAGAAAAATGACATCTTTTAAGAGAATGCATCCAATGGTATTTCCCTCCAAATCTCCCCCAGTATTTTTTCGATAAGCTCGCACTTTTGATGTTAAGTCTTGCAAAGCGTATACACCATTTTGAATTGAATATTTTTTCCATGCATTCTCTAGTGACATAACTGAGAAAAAATCAAATTTCCCACCGCCTACGATGTGATTTTGTGGTGCATGTAACTTAAAAAGAAACCATTCTCCCTTGCACAGTGCTTTAAATTTTTTTGCTCCCGGAGTCCAAAAATTAACGACTTCAGGGGAGATATCTCTCAAGTTATAAAACCATTCATCATTTGTAATTCCAACATATAGCTTTCGCACTTCAATACCCCTTAGTTTTCAAATTGTAATTCAAGTTGCACTAGTAAGCTATCCGCTACACCCTCCATTAGTATATTCAACCTCACAAACAATTGCAACTCTTACTTTGTACCCAATATGAATGGGAATATTGCAAGTTTAATTGTCGCATCGTTCTGCCAAACTTTGGTATCTTATGCAGCCGCAGCATACATATCATTTGCAGTCTTATAACCGAAGATTTTGCGCGGATAGTTGTTTACCCAATCTTCGATCCGTTTCAGCTCTCTTGGTTTCAGCGTGCTGAAATCCGTTCCTTTCGGCAAAAATCTGCGCAGAATACGGTTCCCGTTCTCGTTGCTCCCGCGCTCCCAACTACTGAACGGATGAGCGTAGTACACTTCATCGCACTTGGCTGCCTTTTGCAGCCCTTTACCATCCAAAAACTCTGAACCATTGTCTGCCGTAATGCTTTTAAATTCAAACTTCGCAGATAAATAATCTGCTGTAACCCTTGAAATATCTATCGTCTTGGCAAATAAAATAGCATGAGCAACATCCATTTGGTATAATTTTAAGTGTCAAACTGTTGTGGTCAAGCGTTTTTGTAACACGAGTGTCCAATCAACTTATGTCGAATACCTCGCTTCGAATGGCGTGCGATAGCCGTTATAAGAATGCGGTCGTACATGGTTGTATGTGGTATAAGCAAAATGCTCCACTGCGCGATAGAGAGATTCCTCATCTCGATACTCATGAAGATAAATTTCTTCGTTCTTCAGCGTATTGAAATAGCGCTCCATAGGGGCATTATCATACGGTCATCCAGCCTTGCTCATGCTTTGCGTCAGGTCATGTTCCTCGCAAAAGTCGGTGAACGCCTTCGATGTGTACGGGCTGCCCTGATCGCTATGAAGAATCAGACCTTTGATTTTCTTGCGTTGACCACTAAGTGCTTTGCCAAGCGTTCGGAGTGCCAAGGCACTCGTCATATGCCGATCCGTCAGGCTTGCGACAACGCTGCGGTCATGTAGGTCAATAATCGTACAGTTATATCGAACATCGCCTCCGTGGAGAAATAAATAGGTGAAATCTGTCGCCCATTTTTGATTGATTTGTGGTGCTGTAAAATCTTGCTTGAGCAGATTTTCGGACTTCTTATGTTGCGTGCCCCCTTGATATCTCGGAGCTTTTCGTCGCACAATGGAGCGCAGCCCCAGTTCCGTATTCATATACTTATGAACTGTGAGGGCAGAAAGATCGATGCCCTTGCGTACCAAATAAATCCGCCTCCTGCGATATTCGACAACGCCGTTGGTTTCATGATATATGGTTTGAATTTGATGCAGGATATCCCGTTTTTGGGCGATCGCTTTTGCGCGTCTGTGCTTTCGGTAATTGTAATAAGCATTCGGATAAATTTCCAAACGTCGCAGCAACCACCGGACGCCGAACAGATTCCGATGTTCATCGATGAATCGATATGCCTCTCGTCGATTCCCTTTGCGAAGAATGCCGCCGCTTTTTTTAGAAAAAGGTTTTCTTTTCGCGCTTCTGCAAGTTTTTCGCGTAAGCGACGGTTCTTCTTCATAAGCTCCAGATCATTCTGGGCGGTTGGTTTTTTGAGGCGTTTTGCTGGCATTCTTCGCTGAATTCTTTGCACCATTTGCAGATGCTTGCTTTGGAAACTCCATACTCTGCCGTTAGGCTTCGGTATGTGCGTTCCTCTTCGATATGAAGACGGACAATCTGTTGCTTGAATTCTGGTTCATAGTGTTGTTGTGACAAGAATCAAATCTCCTTTCATTCGATGTTTTTCTTTAGACACCTCTGTTACAACTTCAGTTTGCCACAACAAACCTTGCCTTCAATGGAAGAGACATCACGCTGGTGCTTCTTGACGATCTGCGGCTCGAAGGAGCCTTGACGGTCACGGGGCATGTGGATGGGGACTTCTTCCAAGGTCGTCTTGAGAGTCTTTCGGAGTATCCGTTGCGAGTATTGCCACTGGAATCCGTGCGTTCATGGTTGGCGCATAGCCGAGATGATTTTGCATCTCCCCTTTGAGCGCCGCCTCGAAGATGGGCGCGAAGATGCGTTTGACAACATCTTGGATTTCCTGTGCATCTTGGGGTTGGTAGGTTTCCATGATTTGTTTGGCGATATTATCTGGCGGAGTGAGAATCATTTTGCGTTTTGCCATGTTGGAAAAGCCCTCCTAGTAGATGCTCAAGTCGAGCTTGAAATACATCAACAAACTTGGCATTTACACAAACTATTATACACTCCCTTGTTTCCTTAATTTCTCTTATTTGTCAAATAACTTAAAAGACGATTTGCCTCTTCTAAGCTATCTCTACTATCTGCTCCGAATAATTCCTCAGCCCATATTTTATCTACTTCCCTAATCACAGGATTTTTGAGTTCAATAAAATCGATATTATCTATTTCGTTTTTTATCTTATCAATTGTATTTTGTGTGACCAGATTTTTATCTGGAATGTACGTTTTCAGAATATCTGCAACTTCCATCTTTCTCATTCCTTCTTGATCTTTAGAAGATACTTCACACACCAGCTGGTAAAATATTGTACTCATCCACGATGCCATAAGTATTGCATCTTCATAAGAAGGTAATAAGCAAACTACAAAATTCGTAGATACAAACACTGGATTTTTTGAAAAATATACTTTTCCAACAACTCTTATACCACGTGGAATTAATACAGAGTTCGCAGAAAATCTGCCGTTGCTCTCACGTTTTAAAATTCTTTTCCACTCATCATTTGTCTTGGTATTTCGTTGCTGTCTTCCATTTCTTGCAGGAAGTCCGTTATATATTCTTATAGTTTCATCTACTGTATTATCATCATTCAATGATGTATCAAAAAACTCGCTGTCTCCTCTTCCTATGTCAATAGTATTCAACACTGCATTTCTCATTCCACTAGCAGTATTGATGGTCAAGTGCCCCAGCAAGGGTTTAAAATCGTCTCTACTATCAATAAACACTAAATCACTACCACCCGAATTTCCGGCTCCACCTCTTTTTATTGGAAATTCACAGTCTTCTAATGACTTTATTTTAGTATTGAGTTTTATTTTTCCTTCTACAAATATAATCGCCTCAACCATTTCAGAATTAAGAGTCCTCCATCCGTCATCAATAGAATCCCTCAATTCATCAAAACTAATGCATTTACCAACTATTCCCGGTGTAATCTGCGAAAAAGATGCAGTCATATTTTGAGATAAACTATTATAAAAATGATGCGTATCTATATCCGGTATCCTATCATAACTAGAAATTACTTTTATTTCATCACTCCTAGTATGTGCGTGTCCTACTAAGACGCATGTATCCATTGTAACATCGTCAAAAATATCTTCACCTGGATATGTAAATACAGTATGAAGGCCAAAACTATTTAATAGTAATCTTCGAATCACCTGTGACTCTGGACCCCTGCCTATTAAATGAGTTTTCGGGAATACACACGCAATTGTAGTACCATCTTTCACTAGAGCTAATACCATCTCTAAGAATGCCGCTTCTAAAGGCATTTGTCCTACATCTGTATAAGGCTTATTTCCTGTAAGCTTTTTTATCCTTGTATATATTTTATTTCTTCTTGGAATGCTATTAATGCCAGCACAAAAAGGTGGATTCATTACTACAACTTCGACATCGCTAAATATACTTTTATCCATATCCGCAATATCTCTATTGTAAATCTGTGGAGAATTCCTCTTAGAAATTATTTTTGGATAATTCAAACCAATTCTCATTGACAAGAGTTCTAGTAATTTTGAATTAACATCATTCACCAGAATCTGTGTTGGATTCAGATTAAGTTCCGGTATTACCTCATTAATTAAATTTCCACTGCCCGCCGCTGGATCACAAATAATACCCCCATTTTTTAAATTATTGCTACTGTGCTTTGCCAACACAGCAACAATTCTTGCCAATTCTAAATCCGTAGGAACTTCTCCCTCATGTTCATGTCCAGAGGAAATAATCGAGTGCAGTATTCCAGCGATAGTATTTCCGTTAATATTTTGCTCTCCGAAATTATAGATATCGGACAACATAGATCCACTGATAGAAAAAGTGTTCTCAAAGTTCGAATTAGAATAAGTAAATATATCCTTAAAATTAACTCTTACAGCCTCGTCACATATTCTTTTCACATCGCTTCGAAATAGTCTAATATCTTTTAACTCGTTTCTACTAACTGCATTAAATGCACCTCTAATATACTCATATAGCAATACGGCTAAATGAGTTTTCCATCTTTTATTATTGGATTTAATTGCTTCCATGTGGTTTGCAAAATCTTCAAGTGTTACTAGATAATCATATCTGTCGTTTAAAAAATCATCTATTTGTTGTGCAAAAAAATCCCCTAATTTTTCTATGAAGTCCTGCTCTGTATAAGAGGAAAAGTCACCCATATGCGTAAGTCCTGGTTTTAACATCTGTTGGAATACTCTTGGACGAGTAGAATCATACCTAAAAGAAAATACATATTCCAAATTAGTCAAAATATAAAATGGTTTCTCATTCTGGCCGGCATTCATTTGAACATATGACATAGCTTGAAATTGATATCTTGCGCTATGTACATCTGCTGGCGTTCTTTTCACTTCTACAACACACAGATATTTTCCTGTATTCGTATTCTGTATAACATAATCCATTTCTAATGAACCTGTTGTCTGATGATGTTTTGCAACATAGTCCTTGTCTAAGCCCTTTAATTTCAAAGCATAATTCAGTGCTCTCTCACATACGGGATGAAATGAATTTACTTCTGAATCTGAATATGATATCCACATAGCATTAGTCCTCCTCTAAATATTTTTTAAGGCAACTCGCTATTACTTTTGCGAGTAACGGCGGTACCGCATTTCCTACAATCAGATTTCTTCCTTGCTTACTTGTTGAAACTATTTTGTAATCATCAGGAAATGACTGTAGGCGCAAAGCCTCTCTTACAGTAATCAATCTATCTTCTTTGTAATGGATATTACATCCTACATTAGGTCTATTGAAGTAGGTATTAATTGTATACGAAGGTTTTGATGGATCCATCCTTCCATAACAAGTTGTATGTCCGCCATCTCGTTGCAGTCTTCTAATTCTTTCAGAATTAACCTCTGGTGGTATATCCATATAATTCCCACCAGGTTTAACATGTTTAACTATATATCTGTCCAATTCACTCATCTGTGAAAAAAAGTGTTCAGATACTATTTCCCCTCTTCGCATACTTTTTTGATATGCTGTTGATGGTGTGTTTAAAAACTTAACAACACCATTCTCATCGAAGGAAGCTGGTGGCAAGTCTCCTAATGCTTCTTCTACGCTAACATATTTCTTTAATTTCAAACCATCTTCACTGTGTGTTGGTTTTGGAAAAACAAATTCTCCATTTTTCAAGCCAACCAGAATAACTCTCTTTCTTTTTTGTGGAATTCCATAGTCTGCTGCATTCATAACCTGTTGCGTAACATTATATCCAATCTCCTTAAATGCAGTTTTTAGTAATTCAACTATTTTTTCACCATTTGAGTTTTTTGCAGATAATAATCCAGTAACATTTTCAAACACAAAAGCCTTCGGCTTTACCTGTTCAATAATATGTATATATCTCCATACAAGTTGTCCTCTTTCGTCTTCCACATTTCGTTTTCCTGCTAAAGAAAAGGATTGACACGGTGGTCCACCAATTACAACATCAGCATGAGGAATAGTCTCCATATCAATTTTATTTATATCATCACAAATAATATGATTTCCTATATTCTGTTTATATGTAGTAACTGCATTAGGATTATTATCAATTGCCCAAATAACATCATACCCTTCAGCCACAAACCCCAAATCCAAGCCGCCACCTCCGGAAAACAAACTAACAACTTTAGTTTTCATTTATGATGCCCTCCAATCGTTGTTTTTTTATTTCTCTATAATCTTTTTCAATAGTTTCATTATCGACAGCACTATAAACGGACAGCACTTTCGTTATTTCTTCTATCAAATCACTATTTCCAGAACCAACTAATCTTTGTGCAAGGTTCTTAAGCTTCATAATGTCATCATCTGACATCTGATCAACAAAAGGAAATGTCAGCCGCTCTAGGTCATACCTTTGCAATTTCAGTAAACCTGCCCCATATTTTTTTCCAAAATGTTCAAGCTGATAAAATGTGTAATAATTATTCAATAATGCCATCATCAATAATTTGTCAACATAAGGTCTAATTATATAGAAATTGTCCCTCACAAACATCTCGCTATCATTGAGAATAAACTTCATGTCGTTTCTAACAAAATAGCTAAAAATAATTCCCCTACTTGGCACTATTCTAACAGAATACCAATTCTGCCCATTTTGAATTTTTGCCAACAATGTCTTAGGTTTACCATCAGTCAAAATTTTTTTCTTCCAGATATCTAAATAACATTTAACCTGTTCCGACAAGTCTTCACCAGTGCAATCAAGTAATTGATCTAATTTTGCATTATCAGTACTGTAACTAATTAAGCTTTTAGGCGAAGATATAATTTTCTTAAAATGAGCACCACTACCTTTTATGTCCGGATTAATGAACATCTGATTATATCCAGTAGTCATCCCTCTCTGAATTGAAGCCAATTTATCAAATGAGCATTCAAATACAGTTCTCATACCTTCTCTTTTCAAAAGCATCGGTTCAATATCTTCACCTACAACTTCAAGATATTCTTCAATCGTGTCTAATACTGCAGTTGTCTTTACCACTTTTAGAATTACAACGTCTACAAGAGCCTCTTTCTCAAAAACATCGCCATGCAAGTAAATCACCTTTTCAGTTTTTCCTGTGTTTAGTAATGCTTTTTTAAATTGATGACCGCTCTTGGCATTCAACCAACTTGATGGAAATATAACAACAAGTTGCCCATTTATTTTTAATAAATCCATCGCTTTCAAAATAAAATACATATACATATTTGCAGTACTAGGAAGAGTATTAAAAATTACATTTTTTCGAAGTTTTTCCTTTGTTATCCCAAGGTATTGCAAATCATCTATTTTTTCCTGCCTTATATACGGAGGATTCATAATGATACCATCAAAACCCTCTGAAGATTCAAATTGTAAAAAGTCCTGATTTAATAACTTATATTCTTCGAATTTATTTTTTTGCATTTCATACAAAGCAGTATCAACTTCACATCCAGTAACATTTTTAAATTCATCAGATTCAAGCGCTTCTAAAAAAGCCCCTGCGCCAAAACAAGGATCCAACACAGCGGCTTCTTTCGGTAAATCAAATAGAGATGTCATGTATTTGGCAACAACTTGCCTCGTGAAAACTTGGCCCAAATCAGCCATATCAAAACCTCCTATTCAATTGCACTTTTTCCACTTTTAACCCAAGCGTCTATTTCAGATGCTTTGAATTTCCACTGCTTTCCAATTTTGTGAGCGGGAATGCCTTTATTTTTTCTAATCCAGTCACGGATAGTACCGGGCTTAACACCTAGATATTCTGCGGCTTCATCAATATTTATCCATTTATCATTTATCGAATCTGTCATTTTGTACCTCCATCGATTTAGTTGCAATTATACAAATATCATTATATCACTTTCTCTTTAGGTTTCCAATATGTTTAATAGCGTTTATTGTTATTTATTTCTATCTGTTATTGCTATTCAAAGAAACTCAAAAGCATCATATAAACATCTTCTATGATAGTGTGCATAATTGAACGATTGCTATTTTGTACCTACTTTTGAACGATTACATTTTCAACTCAAACTTCGCAGATGAATAATCTCTGTAACCCTTGAAATATCTATCTTCTTGGCAAATAAAATAGCATGAGCAACATCCATTTGGTATAATTTTAAGTGTCAACCAAAAACATCCAATGGAGGCTCATGCTATGAACAGTATAACACAAAACCACCAAGACGAGGAACTGCTTTCTAAGAAAATGCAGGTCTTTTTCCGTCGCTATCAAGTCGTTCGCATTCTCCGTGCGACAAATGCGTACAAGCTTCGCGGCGTCCCTGTCCTCAGTATCTTCCTGCTGGTTTTCCGCATGGTGTTCCAGCAGCGTTCCGTCTGCACGCAAATGCATCTCCAAAGCGCCGCCATGCCTTTCGGCAAGGATACGTTCTACCGCTTCATGAACTCTTGCCGGATCCACTGGCGCAGATTCACGACAGAGCTTGCCGCCGCCATCATCCATGACACGCTCGCTCCCCTGACTCATGCGGATCGCATCAACGTGCTCATCCTTGACGATTCCATCTACCATCGCGCCCGCTCCAAAAAGGTGGAGCTTCTCGCCCGCCTCTACGATCATGCCAAGAAGGAGTTCTCCTACGGCTTCCGCATGCTCACGCTCTGCTGGTCGGATGGCAATACGCTTCTGCCTGTCAGCCATACGCTGCTCTCTACCGAGAATACGAAGAATCGCCTCCGTGAGGCGTCACGGAAAGTGGACGCTCGTTCCAATGGCGGCAAGCAGCGAAAACTTGCCCAGCAGAAGGCAACCGAGGTGATGCTGCAGCTCCTACAGGAAGCGAAGGCTGCCGCTATCCCAGTGCGCCACGTCCTGTTCGACACATGGTTCTGCTCCCCGGCATCGCTCCTGAAGATTCACGGTCTTGGCTACGATGTGGTCGCCATGGCAAAGAAGACGGAAAAGATACACTACATCCATCAAGGATGCCTGCAGGATGTGAAGGCGATCTACAAGCAACACCGAAAGCGGCGTGGCCGCTCGAAGTATCTGCTGAGTGTGGAAGCCGCTGTCGTCAAGGGCGAAGAATCTCTCCCCGTGCGCCTTGTCTTTGTCCGCAACCGCAACCATCGGAAGGACTGGCTGGTATTGGTGACGACGGACATGAGCCTCACGGCGGAAGAAGTCATCCGCATCTACGGCAAGCGCTGGGGCATCGAGGTGTTCTTCAAGGTGTGCAAGAGTTTCCTGCGCTTGGAGAAGGACTGCCGCTCTCTTTCGTATGACGCGATGACAGCGCATGTCTCCATCGTGTTCACGCGGTACATGTTCCTGGCACTGGAGCAGCGCGAGTGCAAGGATGCACGAAGTCTGGGGAAGCTGTTCTACCTATCTGTGGATGAGTTGCCGGATGTGTGCTTCGTGGAAGCCATGCGCCTCCTTTTGCTGCTGTTTGTTGAACGACTCCAAGAGAAGCCCATGCTGGATGAAGGGGAGATCCATGAACAGCTGCAAGGCTTCTTGAAAGAGCTTCCTGTACTGTTGTCGCAAAAACTACGAAAATGTGCATAAGGAGAGTGTTTTCATTGGCATAAAGTCAGTGTTTTCAAGGTATGTAGAATGTTTTTGATGTGCGAAGTTTGAGTTATACTATATAACATATTGTATAGGAAACCATGACAAAAATACGACATATCCTTTTGTCTTTCTGTCAATAATAATATAAGGAAGTAGCAAAAACATGCGTGCTACCGCCCATATCAAAGAATAATTTTTAAGAATAACTGATAGTCACAATTTTTAAATAGCTACCTGTTTATCCTCATATTGTATCGTTATCGACGTTACTTCGTTCATTGCCACGACCAAAATGATACGAGAGGGAAACGTCAGCGTCGCATTGACGCGTGCCACAGTCACAGCGCCGTCCTCCAACGGCTGGCGCAAGACTTCCAGCGTCGACTTGCCGAACTCCGGCAGCTCGTCGAGAAACAGCACGCCGTGATGCGAGAGCGTCACCTCGCCCGGACGCGGGATGCTGCCGCCGCCGATCATCGCCACCGTCGACGTCGTATGATGCGGACTGCGAAAGGGACGCGTCTCGACGAGACCGCTGCCGTCCTTCAAGAGCCCCGCGATGCTGTAGATCTTCGTCACCTCAAGCGCCTCCTGCCGCGTCATCGGCGGCAGAATCGACGGCAGGCGTCGCGCGAGCATCGTCTTGCCCGAGCCTGGAACGCCGACCATCAGAAGATTGTGCCCGCCTGCCGCCGCAATCTCAAGCGCACGCTTGGCGAAGAACTGCCCCTGTACATCGGCAAAGTCATCCGAAGGCACTTCCATATCGCTTGCGGTACTGGGCTTCACCTCCAACGGAAGCAGTTCCGTTTTGTCCAAGAGAAAATCGTACAGCTCGCGCAAGTTTTTCGGCGCATACACGCGGATGCCATCGACGAGCAATGCCTCACTGCCGTTGCCGGGCGCGACGAAGATTTCACGAAAGCCATGCTCCTTCGCCCCGACCGTCATGGAGAGCACGCCGCGCACACTTCTAAGCTCCCCCTCCAACGAAAGCTCCGCCGCAAACAAGGCACGCTCCATGCGCTCTGCTGGAATCAGCCCATACGCCGCCAAAAGCCCGACGGCGATCGGCAGATCGAGTCCCGAGCTGTCCTTTCGTATGTCCGCAGGCGCAAGATTGATCGTCACCCGCGCAGGCTTGAGCTTCACGCCCGTATTCTTGATCGCCGTGCGCACACGCTCACGCGACTCCTTCACCGCCGTATCAAGAAGCCCGACAATGTCGAACGCAGGAAATCCATAAGAAACATCGACCTCGACATCGATGATCCTCCCATCGACTCCGAAAGTCACCGCACCATACGATTTAGCAAACACAAGGCTGCACCTCTTTTTGATTGGAATGGTGTTTCTTATTTGCTATTTTTCTCCATTTATGAAATGTATTCCTGCTTTTGATGGAAAATTGCGGCGAATACCAAAATCCCACTTCTGCATTCTGCAAATATGGCTAAGCGAGATTGACTGTCACCCGCCCCTTCGACTCCTTCACCGACGTATCGGGAAGCCCCACCAGCTCAAACCCCGGCAGCCCGGGTGACACATCCACCTCAACGTCGATAATCCGTCCGTCAATCCCGAGGGTCGTCGCAGCATAGATCCTTGCAAACAACGGCTCTCTCCCACGTTTCAAATATAAGAAAATTATAACACAGGAGAGAGGAAGATGCCTAATGATTCTTTCTAACAAGACGAAATGAACGCTTGCCTTTATGAAGTACCCCACAAAAAAGTGCGCTCTTGTACCCCTCCCCACCGTGCACTATAGCTTGAGATAGAAATGGAGGTATCCCTATGAAGTCACTGATTATCACCGCACATCCGAACCTCGGAGAATCTGTCATCAATAAACACTGGCTGGAAGAACTGCGCAAGCATCCAGACCTTTGTACAATCCTTGTTCTTTCCGAACACTATCCCGACGGTCAAATCGATATTGAAATCTCGGTCGACACTACCCGAAATTTTTTGAAAAACCGGGAATAGCGTGATGCCGCAGAGAATTATTCACTTCATGAGATTATGAAATCAGTGAACGGAGGGGGATACGATGAAGATTGAGCATATTGCAATGTATGTGAATGATTTGGAGGCAGCGAAGAATTTCTTCGTAAAATATCTGAACGGTAATGCCAACGATGGATACCACAAAAAAATACGGACTTCCGCTCTTATTTCATCTCTTTTGACGACGGGGCAAGACTAGAAATTATGAAGAAACCCGAAATGACGGATGAAAAGAAAACACTCGCCAGAACAGGCTTTATCCATGTTGCTTTCAGCGTTGGCAGCAAAGAAGCGGTTGATGCCCTTACCGCTCGTATCGGACAGTCGAGCATAACAGAATCAAAATTTATGGACGAAGATTTTTTAGCGCGGCATCGAAGCGCTCTTGTGGCGTTTCATAACCTAGAATTTTGCATGGCAGCGTATTGATCCAATCCTCTACGCGCTGCACTTCTTCCTCGCTCAAGTTCGTCATATCCATGCTCTTCGGAATGAAATACCGAACGAGTGCATTCTGCTTCTCGTTCGTTCCACGTTCCCAAGGGGCATAAGGATGAGCATAGTACACCTTCGCCTCTGGAACAGCTTCTTGCAGACGAGCAAACTCGCTCCCATTGTCGCAAGTGATCGTACGAAATACCTGTGAAAATTGTGCCCCATAGAGCTCTCTTAGTTTGGCAATCCCTTCGGCAACCGCCTCTGCGGTCTTTGCACGAATCTTTACAAGATGTCTTTTTCGCTTCTTACGTTCATCTGCGGCAAGTAGAACAGGATCCGTTCCCTTTTTCCCGACGATGGTGTCAAGTTCCCAATTTCCAAAGGTGGAGCGTTCGTCAACAAGAGGGTTACGGCAGTCAATACTCTCACCGAGCGTCCTGCCATCGTCATGGTTCTTTTTCTCTTTGCGCTTACGACGGCGTACCTTCTGGCGCAGGTCGATGCTTTTGACCTTGAGCAGCCCCATCGCAATATAGTTGTAGATGGTCTTTGTGCAGACAGACACATCGAACAGATTCATACGCTTGGCACGCCCGCAGATCGCATCAGGAGAGTGTTTGTCTTTGAAAATGGCGTTTTCTACATACCGGATGAAGTCCTATGCTGCGTTAAATTTGGACGGTTTTCCGGAGTTCTCACGATTGTGCTCATAGCGGATTTGACCGGACTGTGTAAAATACTGCTCGTAGTACGCCCAATCAGAACGCTTCTGCGTTACCGTGCCGCGCTTTATTTCCTCGTACAAGGTGGGGCGGGCGATGCCAAGGTCTTTGGCGATTTTCACCTTGGGGACACCAAGACGCAGCATCGCTTCGATCTGCCCGCGCTGATAGGCGTTTAAGTGTTTGAATGTGCGGCGTTTTGTGGTAGAATGAGTGCGGGGCATACAGAACCTCCTGGTGGTGTTTGTGCAAAGATATTTTACCAGATTGATTCTGTACGTTCTACTTTTTTATGTGTCCGATTTCATTTTACAATGAACCATAATGGAAGTATCAAATCATTTCAAGGGGAGAGAAATATCTATGAAAATCATTGCCATCAACGGAAGTCCCCGTCGTACCGGCAATACCGCTGCCTATTTGCGTAAGGCTCTGGAAGGGGCTGCCTCTGTGGGGGCCGAGACGGAATGCATCGATTTGTATACCTTGCATTACAAAGGCTGCCTCAGCTGTTTTTACTGCAAACGGAAGGATAAGGAACACGGCGTATGCATCGTCAAAGACGATTTGACTCCGGTCCTGGAAAAAGTGAAGCAGGCCGATGGAGTCCTTTTTGGTTCTCCCATCTATTTCATGAATCTGACTTCCGGGATGCAGGCATTCCTGGAACGACTGCTTTTTTCAAATTATATCTACAGCAGGGAAATTCCCTCCGTATTAGGTAAAAAGCTGCCTTCCGCTTTTGTGTATACCATGAACGTTACGGTGGAACATGCCAAAGAGTACCATCTGCAGGACAGCCTGGCTCCCTATGAAACGTTCGCCACAAACATCCTGGGGACGGTGCCTCACAAACTTTGCGCTTTCAATACCCTGCAGTTCAAAGATTACAGTCAATATGAATCATCCGTGTTCTCTGAAGCGGATAAAAAAGCCTATTACCAAAAGCATCATGCGGAAGAAATGCAGCAGGCCTTCGATCTGGGGAAACAGCTGACCCTGGAAGGTAGATAAACGCCCAACGCCAATTGGGTGGAACTCCGTTTTTCTCCTTCCATGAACCCGCTGTCCGGATTCCATCCTTCGGCCGCTGACCGTTAACCGTTGACCGCTGACAGAAAAGGGAGTACTGCATATTTTGTGCAGCACTCCCTTTTCTGCTATAATCAATCCCAGAAAACGCTTAGTAGTAGGAATCGCCCAAAACACTACTACTTTTACCTCAAACTTCGTAGATAAATAATCCGCTGTAAGCCTTGAAAAATCAATCTTTCCAAACAATAAAATAGCATGAGCGACATCTATTTGGTATAATTTAAGTACGCCACAAAAACATCCAATGGAGGCTCATGCCATGAATAGTATAGCGCAAACCAACCAATCTGAGAAACAGCTTTCCGAGAAAATGCAATATTTTCTTCGACGTTACCACGTCAGTCGCATTCTTCGTTCTGCAGACACCTACAAACTCTGCGGCTTCCCTGTTCTAGGCATCTTTATCGTCGCCTTTTCCACCATCTTCACACAGCGTTCCTTCTTCATGCAGATCCACCTGCAACCCGGCGTTATCCCCTTTGCCAAGGACACGCTCTACCGTTTCATGAATTCCTGCCATATCCACTGGCGCAGATTCACAACAACCCTAGCTGCCACACCATCATCCAACCGACCATCGCTCCCCTGACTCATGCAGATCGCATCAACGTGCTCATCCTTGACGATTCCATCTACCATCGCACCCGCTCCAAAAAGGTGGAGCTTTTCGCCCGCCTCTACGACCATGCCAAGAAGGAGTTCTCCTATGGCTTCCGCTTACTCCTCCACAACTTCTATACTTTTAAATGTATACCTTTATCTCTTAAATTTTCTATGCAATCAGCCAGATATTCAATATTATGCTCTTTGTAAATTGGACTGCCTATAATTTCCTCTTTAAGATTATCGTACTTTTCTGCTGTCCTTCCTCTATAATTTTTATCCTTCCATTCTGCAGAAACATTATATCCTCTTTTTTCCATCTCCTCCATAACCAATACATGGTAAATAAAAAGATGATATGGGGAATATGTAAACACATAGTCCACAGTTTTATGTTTCTTTTTCCATCCATTGCCCCTCAGAGCACAACATTCCCTATGTTGTCCAAGAAGCTGATTTTTGGGCAATAAATGGATAAGTTTTTCATGCCATAGTCTCATATTGTTCTCCCGTTAACAAAGTTGATTTTTCTAAGGAAACGCTGATAAACCACGGATAATAAGACTCGCGTTATCCACAGGCATCAATTCTACAGTTTCCCATGTAAAAAGTGCAAAATCATGCCCCTATTTCTTTCGTTTCTTCCAGAAAATTCTCGTTTTATCGGGAATTTTCTGGAAGAAGGGTGCACTTAGGGAACCCCCGTCCTCGATGCACTGCTGCGGGCAAAGACTTGCACACGTACCGCAACCAATACAGACCTCCGTGATGAAAAAGTCTTTTTCCGTAACAGAAGCTTTTTCAAGCGCAAGACTCTCGCAGCAGATGGGACTTTGCCCAAGATCAAAGAACTCAATGCGCCCCTCCGCAATAACAAAGGCCTCGAGATATAATGCGTATCCCCGGATAGACCTCATTCAGCAACGGATTCTCTTCAAAAATACGGTCAATCATCGCGTGTTGTTCCGCATCTGCAAGCCGCTCGGCACGCCCCATAAGGTGTACCGTCTGCCACTTGTCATTCAGTCCTGTTACAGCAACGATAGAATTCGCCAGAAGCTCCTTACAGAAATCCTTGCCACGTGCCGTGCAAAAAAGAGATGCCCCTCCTCCTTCAACATCACATCAATGATCCGCACTGCGGGCAAACCATTTCTATCAAGCGTTGCAAAGGCGCAGACCCGTATGCCGCGCAACAGTTTCAGACATTCCTAGCTCTTGATATAATACGAGCCTCTCCTTCATGTCAAATATAAAATAATCATAACATAGAATACGCGATGCTGCCTAATGATTCTTTGCAAAAAGAGATTCTAAGCGCCAAATATGACGAATGGGATCTCTTTTTGCATCCTTGGAGATTATCTTCCAGCATTAATTTCAATCCCACCCTTGAAAACAACGACTACTGCACCATCCGCCTTGACCACAACGTAATCAAGCAGCCCGCCCCACAGCTCCTCGTCAAACGCAACCTGCTCCCCGTTGATACCACATACCACTTGAATCATGCTCTCCAAGGTGTTTCTCTTGCTCTCCCTCTCGGCAATTTGGTCATCCAACTTTTCCAAATGCCCCCGCTTCTCCAGATAGCGTTTGTGAATCTCATTTTCCTGTTTCAGATACACCGTCTGATCCTGTGCCACCCGTGCATTCTCACGAATCAGTGTTTCAAGACGTTCTGCCAAAACGCTGAGTTCCTGCTCTACTTTATCCCGTTCCTCCACCAACTCTCCCGTTTGGCAAACGCCGTCAATCAGGGAGCGGAGTTCCGCAATCACGTTCTCTTGGACCTCCACCAAGGAGTTCAGTGCCTTGACGAAAGTCTGTTTGATTTCCTCCTCCGTCAGATGCCTTGTGCTGCACGGCTTGCCCCTGTGGGCATATTTCTTGTTGCAGCGGTAGATGACTCTGCGGTACTTGTCCGTGGAGGGCCAGACCTTCGCCCCGTACCAGCCGCCGCAGCAGCCGCATTTGATTTTGTTTGCAAAGATACTCACACCACTGTGCTTGCCGCCGTTTTCTCGTGCCTTGATTTCTGTCTGCACGAAATCGAATAAGTCCGGCGGGATAATTGCCTCGTGGTGCGCCTCCACATAATACTGCGGAATCTCGCCTGTGTTCTTCCGTCGCGTCTTATCGAGGAAGTCTGCCGTATACTCTTTCTGGATCAGCGCATCACCACGGTACTTCTCGTTTGTAAGGATGGAACGCACCGTAGAAATGTACCACTTGTCCTTTCCCGACGGGGATTTGATACCGCGCTTCTCCAGTTCCTTGGTAATAGCGTAGAAGGATCGCCCGCCAAGGAAGAATTTGTAAATGAGCTTCACCACTTTCACCTGTTCCGCATTCACCTTGAAGTCCTTGTCATAGCCGAGAAATGCACTGTAGCCCACACTGATCTTGCCCTCGGCGAACTGCTTGCGCTTGCCCCATGTCGTGTTCTCCGAGATGCTGCGGCTCTCCTCCTGAGCCAGGCTAGACATAATCGTGATGAGGAGTTCCCCGTCCTCGGATGTGGAATCAATGTTCCCGCGCTCGAAACGGACGGCGATCCCCTTCTCTTTCAAGCGTCGGACGGTATAAAGGCAATCTACAGTACAGTGTCGCGGGCAAAGCGGCTGATGCTTTTGACGAGCACCAAATCAATCTTCCCGGCGTTGCAGTCCGCAATCAGCCGCTTGAACTCCGTCCGATACGCGGTACTTGTGCCTGTGATTCCTTCATCTGCGTACACACCTGCGTACTCCCATTCAGGATTCTTCTGGATGAGGGTGCTGTAGTAACTGACCTGCGCCGCAAGAGAGTGGTGAAGCGTATCCACAGAAATGCGGGCATATGCGGCTACACGCATTTTCGGGCGCATGACAGGAACGTTTCGTTCAATTCTTCGTATTTTCATCTCATCCGCTCCTTTTCACTCCCATATTCCCGTACTATCCGCACGATAGCAAGTCAATATCTGAAAATAGAAGCCCGATGACGGGGCGATATTTCTCGCGCATTTTCGCTTCAAGGGCAATATACTCGTTCTCTGACAAAAGTCCGCTCTGCAGCATTTTCCATGAAGCACGCATCACCATCTGATACATCACTTCCCCAAGTCCTTCTTCCTTGCTCATTTCAACATCTCCCTTCATGGAACAACAGACAAAAACGGCACTTTTGGTCACCTTTGGAGGCATAAAAATAACCCGACGATCATTCGCCGGGCGTTGAGGTTAAACTAATTATTGATTTTTAAGACTATGCACCATGTCCTGTAATTTCTGCGGAACGGGAAGCCCCATCCGTGCTGCGTTCTCGATGATCGAGATTCCTTCATTCGAGATGAAGAGAAATGCCTGATCTCGTATTCACATTCATGTATCCACATTACTCCATGCAGATGACAATCTTTCCCTGCACCTTATGGCCATCAAGGTCAATCAGCGCCTGCCTGATGTCGTCGAAACAATATACCGCTCCGGTGAGCGGCTTTAAGTTATACTTGTCTATAAAACTGAAAATGTCCCTCAAATCATCATCCGTTGGATCATTCGAGTGAAACCCGGTCAGATATACGCCATTTGGTATGTGATTCAGCGGCGAAAAGTTCTGGAATGCAAACACATTTCCAAGAACGCCAGTATGACAAATGATGCCGCCGGGTTCTACTGACCGCATCGTATCAAATAATGTTTTGCAACCAATCAGTTCCAGTGCCTTCGTTGCTCCGCAAATCTTGTCGGCGATCTCTCCATCGTCAAGGACAGATTCATCCGCACCGCCTTCCTGAAGCAAATGCAGGTGTTTGTCCCGGTGTGTGGTTGCGATGATTTTACAGCCAAGTGCCTTGGCCAGCTGCATCGCGGCATACCCCAGAGCGCAGCTTGCGCCGCGGATCAGAAGCGTGTCATCACGCCTCAGCTGCAGACGCTGCATCAGCGATCCCCATGCGGTATAGTAGGTTTCAGGAACAGCGCCCATCTCGATCCAACTCAGTTCCGTATCGACCGGAAACACATGATGTCGCGGCAAAAGTGCATATTCGGCATAGCTGCCGTCAAAGCTTCTCCCCATGCCGCCCATAAGGGCGACCACCTTTTGTCCAACACTCAGGTCTGTATCGGACGCATCCTCGATCACGCCTACGCATTCAATGCCGGGGATGACGGGTTTCTTGATATAATCCCGCAGGATTTCATATTCCCGGAGAATCTGCTCCGAATGGTTCAGTCCAAACGCCTTGATCTTTACAAGCACCCATCCCGATTTGACGGCAGGAACAGCAACCTTGGAAAACACGATGTCTTCTGCTGTTGTCGGCTTATCGATCACAATCGTTCTCATTGTTTTCATGTGGCATATCCTTCTTATCTTGAGTTTTTATTGAAACAGTATTCCGTTTTCATCTGCCCAGCACTGCGGATCTTCGGCATAAAAACTGCCGCTTGTCCCCTTTGCCACGGCAGGACAGCCCCTGCACCATGCAAGCAGTTTGCATCGCGCACATTTACCAAACCGCTCGTATTCCCGATAACTTTCCATGCTTGTCACCCATACATCAGCAAGACGGTCTTCAAAAACATTTCCGACCTTGCTGTCTGCTGCTCTGCGACAAGCGTAGATATCGCCGGAAGGAAGAATGGTGATATGACAGTTTCCACAGTTGCAGCCGTTGTAGATCATACCAGTCTTCGCGTTTTGGGGAATCTTAAATGCCCCCGTCTCGTATTCATACAACGTCCATAGGTGATCCTTTTTGTTGAAGTAGGTATCGCATCCCTGCTCCGCATAATCTTTGAACTTCTGATCGCAGACAGCAAGCAGTTCCCGATATTCCTGCGCTGTCATGGACACATCCAGATCACCGCCGCTCGGAACGTATCGGGAAAAGGCAAATACATTCACCCCGGCCTCCGCGACCACATCAATGATGCCTGGTACTTCCATACGATTCGTTTTGGATACCGTGGTCATGATGACGCTCCGTATGCCCGCCTTGTTGAGACAGGCAATCTTTTCTAAGGTACAGTCATAAGAGCCTGGCTTCCTGAACCAATCGTGCGTTTCCCTGAGTCCATCAAGAGAAAGCTGGTACTTCTCACAGCCATACCATTTTAACTCCCGACAAATCTGGTCATTCAGATGAAACGGATTGCCGAGAATCGTGAACTTGATCGCATGATCGTGAATCAGTTTAAGCAGTTTCCAGAAATCAGGATGCAGGATCGGATCACCGCCCGTAATATAAAAATAGGGCATTCTTCCATATACTTCGCAGAAATCAAGGCAGTTGTAGAAGGTGCTTTCCATCTGCTTCCATGTCATGGAAAGAATACAGGTATGGTCGCCGGCGGAGTAAATATAGCAGTGCTTGCACCTCTGGTCACATGCATCTGTTATGTGCCATTGAAAAGAAAAGTATGGTTTCATGATCTTTCACCGTTGTCCGTTTCATCTGTATCATCTGCGCAGCTGTTTTCTTTCAAAAAGAATCCTCCAACCCTGATAAAGCTGGAGGATTCCCGTTCTGCTCAAACAAGAAGGGGTTTTATCCCAATCTTATTTGTCACCTGCGCCGCAGGAAGACCCGCAAGCCGACGGCTTCTCTTGTGGCTTGTCGCTAGCACCGCAGGCTGCAGGGGCTTCTGCAGGCTTATCATCAGCACCGCAGGCAGCAGGTTTCTCATTGGGCTTGTCACCTGCACCGCAGGCTGCTCCGCAGCCGCTGGCAGTCTTGTCTTCCGCCCATCCGGAAAGGTCTGATAACGCCATAATCGTCCTCCTTATCGACATCCAGCAGGCACCATTGCCTCCTGTGATTTCGATTATATCCATGGATGCAACCTGCCGCAAGTACGCACAATTTTGTAACCTGCGTTACTTTAAAGTAAGTATAACGAAAGAAACTCTTCTATAACAGGGTGGCAGGTTATTGACATTTTGCGGCTGTTACATTATATATAGTATGTAACATTTTATTTTAAGTGCTGCATATATAATGTGAGGAGATGGTTTGTCATGCGCAAAAAAGAAGATCTTCCAGAATGCGATGTCGCAACGACAGTCAGCATGATTGGAAGCAAGTGGAAGCTTCTTATTATCAGGAATCTCATCTTGCGTCCTTGGCGTTTTAACGAATTGCAAAGAGCTCTGGTGGGGATCAGCCAGAAGGTACTGACGGACAGTCTTCGACAGATGGAGGCTGACGGCATCATCACGCGCACCGTTTACCCTGAAGTGCCGCCGCGTGTGGAATATGCGCTCTCTTCATTGGGCGAATCCCTAAATCCCATCATTGCAGCTATGAAACAATGGGGGCGCAGATATAAAGAGCTTGCAGAATAAAAATATGCTTCACACAAACTTCAACGCCCGACAATCATCCGCCGGGCGTTGAAGTTGTTATGTACCCTCTTGATTTTTAATGCTGTGCATCATGTCCTGCAATTTCTGCGGAACGGGAAGCCCCATCCGTGCTGCGTTCTCGATGATAGCGGGCATATATGCTGAGGAATACACGGGATAGCCGAGCAGCTGGTCGGGTTCGCCCATCTGGTACGAAGGCTGCCACGAAGCGAATGAAATATTCCTATCGCTCCTTATCTGTAAGCAAGGCTTTCTGCAGCGACTGCTCCCAGCGCACGACCCACGGATTCAGCGTGTACTTGATGAACTCCAAGGATTGCTGCTCGATATTGTTGAAGCTCGATTTCTCCAAATCTCCGACCATATGCGGCGGCACACGGTAGAACCGAGCAATCTCGTCGATCTGAAACTTTCTCGTCTCAAGGAACTGCGCTTCTTCGGGCGGGATGGCAATCTGCTGATACTTGACGCCCTCTTCCAGCACAGCGATTCTGCCCGTGTTCATCGTACCGCCGTAAACGGCGTGCCAGCTTTCCCGCAGCTTCGACGGGTCTTTCAATACGCCCGGATGCTCCAAGACACCACCCGGACGCGCACCATGTCGGAAAATGCCGCGCCGTATTCCTCCGTCGCCAGAGCGATGCCGACGGCATTCTTTGCCATAGCAATGGGCGAATAGCCCACAAGACCGTCGAAGCCGAGTCCTGGAATATGCAACACATCCTCACGCCGCAAACGAATCTGCCCTTTGTCCTTGAAGTTCGGATTCTCCTCCGTGGTTCTCGTGTAGGTGTAGTAGAGTTCTCCTGTGCGGCTGTCCCGACTCACCTCCATCTTGTCCGGGAGCAGCGGATAGAGTCCGAGAACCTTGCCCCTGCCATCCCGCAAAATTTGTGCGTAGGCATTCCCCCATAAAAGAAGGTGATTCATCATTGTTTCGCAAAATATAAAGGAGGTCATCTCGGGATTCGGCGCATCATGGAGCAGGAAGTACAGCAGATGCTCCGGCACGCGCTCTTTGCCCCGCCCTTGGTAGGCATAGACGTGAAGCGGCAGCCCTGCGATTGATTCGGCAAGAATACGGACACAGGCATAGACCGCCGTTGTCTGCATTGCCGTTCGCTCGTTGACCGCCTTACCCGCTGCCGTCTGTCCAAACAAAAAAGACAAGCCGCCGAGATGATTCATGGGCTTGTCCCGCGAACGAAAGAGTTTGCTGAATAGGTTCATGAGCATCGTTCTCCTTTGATGACAATCTGTGTATATGGCTGTGAAGCCGAATATTGGGAGGAAGAGTAATGAAGCACAAGGTGAAACTTACGGTTATCGACAAAAAGCTGTATCCCGAATTGCAAAAGGAGTATTGCGCCGATCCCAATTCCGGAGACTGTCCCTGCTACAATGTGGGAGATGAATTCATCTTTGAGAGGGATGAAAGAAACGACCATTTCTGCCAGGGCGGACTTAACACACTAGTCAAAACAACAGCAAATCCTGATACGGTAGCGGGAGGCCCCCGAAAGCCCCATTGCTCGGAAGCATGGGATGCCATTTCTCGCTACATCTATGCAGGACTGCAGAGTGGATTGATCATGAAAGGGTGGATGAGGGAAGAGAACACCATCATATGTTGCTGTTCTGACGGAACCCGTCCTGTGATTTTCAAAATCGAACGTATTGACGAGGCAGATTGACCATGACCGATGCTCTTGGATAAGGACATCTATCATTCATGCAAGCCCTTACAGCAGCAAAATTCCTCGCTCATTATACACCGATTCCGACGCATCATTGCCGCAGCGAATCGCGCGATCAAGCGCCATAATAAGCGCGATCACGCCGTCAATCCGCTCGGTGGACTTCTCCTTATCCGCCTTGATGTTCCCCGCAGGGTCGGTGCGAATGAAGATGTTGTCTGCCATCCAGCGCATGACGGGATGCCCGCCGTGCGCTATTTTCTTTTCCAGCGTCAGCTTCATCAGTTCCTTCGTCGGCGGACTCATATCCTTGAATCCCTGCCCGAACGGGACGACGGTGAAGCCCATTCCTTCGAGGTTCTGCACCATCTGCACCGCACCCCAGCGGTCAAAGGCGATCTCGCGGATGTTGTACGTCTTGCCCAGTTCTTCGATGAATTTCTCGATGAAGCCGTAATGCACGACGTTTCCCTCCGTGGTCATGAGAAAACCCTGCTTCTGCCATACGTCATAAGGCACATGGTCACGCCGCACGCGCAAGTCGATGTTCTCCTCGGGAATCCAGAAATACGGAAGCACAGCAAAAGACTCATCTTCATCCGTCGGAGGAAACACGAGCACAAATGCCGTGACATCCGTCGTCGACGAGAGGTCAAGACCGCCGTAGCAGACGCGCCCCTTCAAGGCTCCGGCATCCACAGTCGCGGCGCACGCATCCCATTTGTCCATCGGCATCCAGCGCACGGACTGCTTGACCCACTGGTTCAAACGAAGCTGACGGAAGCTGTTCTCCTCAGCTGGATTCTGACGCGCAGAGTCACACGCCGCCTGCACCTTGTCGATGCCTACCGTGATGCCGAGCGATGGATTCGACCGTTTTCATACCTCGGGATCTGTCCAATCCTCATCTTCCTTTGCACCATAGATGACAGGATAGAATGTCTGGTCGATTTTTCGTCCCTCTAAGATGTCCTTCGCCTTCTGATGCGTCTCGTAACAGATGGACTGTGTATCTGTCCCCGCCGTCGTGATGAGGAAATAGAGCGGCTGCATTCGCGCATCGCCCGAGCCTTTCGTCATAACGTCAAAGAGTTTGCGGTTCGGCTGCGTGTGCAATTCGTCGAACACGACACCGTGGATGTTGAATCCGTGCTTTGAATAGGCCTCTGCTGAGAGCACTTGATAGAAGCTGTTCGTCGGCAAATACACCATGCGCTTCTGGCACACTCTTCATGCCCTCCGCCTTGGCAGCGGCAACGCGCCCGTGACCTGCGAGGATGCCGCAGTTCTTGTCAATGATGACGGGATTGATGAAGTCGAATTCGCGCAGACTGCCGCGCAGACAGGTACTCACTCGGATTCGGCATATCTGCACCGAAAAGCTCTGCGGCATCTGCAAGGTCTGCTCCGTCCAATTCCGTCATGGGGAATTCCATGAACCGTTCTTTTTTTGCGCGTGACCCATCGTCGGTCCGGCAATGGCGCGGTTTTGGAGATTTTTCCGCCCCCGGGGGATGCCAAAACACAGCTTGCATTTGCTTCACTTTCGCATTACAATAAACGAAAGGAGGAATCGTATCATGACCAAAACTGCCACCATCAACATGCGCATCGAGCCTACGGTGAAAGCCCATGCAGAGGATGTCTTTTCCAGCTTCGGCATATCCATCACCGATGCCATCAACATCTTTCTGCACGCATCCATCATGGAGGGCGGCTTTCCCTTCCAGCCGAAGCAGCCGCGCTACAATAAAGAGACGCTACTAGCCATCGATGAAGCGCGCGCCATTATGGACGGGAAAATCGAGGCAAAACGCTATCGTTCCCTAAGTACACTTTTAAAAGACTTAGGTGAGGAGGACGGCGATGCTTGAACTCGTAACTACCACGCAATTTCGCAAGGACTTGAAACGTCTGCGAAAACGCGGGGCGAATATGAAAAAGCTGGACGATGTCCTGCAAACGCTCTGCGCAGAAGAACCCTTGTCTGAAAAGCATCGCGATCACGCGCTTGTCGGTAATTACATTGGGTTTCGTGAATGCCATGTCGCTCCCGATTGGCTGCTCGTCTATGCCATCGACAAGGGACAGCTTATCCTAACAGCTTCCTGCACAGGTTCACACTCTGATCTCTCCTAGCCGATTCTTTTTGAGTCGGCTTTTATCTTTCTCGGCTTCTCCGATGAATTTTCTCGTGACAGCTAATGCAGAGCGACATGAGATTGCTCTCGTCATACCTGCCGCCATCGCCGAGCGGCTTGATGTGATGCACGAGCGTCGCCGCCACGAAGCGTCCGTGCTCTTTGCACATCTCGCACCGCGGTTCTCGTGCCAGATGCCTGTCACGAATCTTTCGCCACACACTGCCGTACCGCTCGTGCTGTCTGTAGCCGCGAGCAAAACGTTCGTAGTACCTCTGCATCGGTTTCTCATGCTTCTCGCAGTAGCCGCTCTTGCTGCCCGTCAAATTGGGACAGCCGCCGTAGCAACATGGGCGTTTCGGGTTCCTCGGCATCGCTTCCCCTCCATCAAAAAAGCCACCGATGGGATTTCTCCCTCGATGGCTTCTTCCTATTCTCACTGATTCTATCATATCAAAATCAACCCATTGACATCAAGAGGACATCGACTGCCATTTAGTGACATCCTATGCCCGAATCGAAAATTTTTTCAATCCTTCTCCGTGTAGCCGATAAATTTGCCGCAGGCTCAGCTTCATCTCTTCTGCTATCGCCGACCACGAGCGATACCCCCTGTAGCGAAGATGCAGCACGCGACGCGCATCCCTGTCTGTCACCTGTTGTATGGCGGCGTAAATCTCGGTGCGAAGGTATACGAGACTGGCAATCTCGCCGCCATTCGTGTGGAGGGCGACAAGGGCGATGCGAACAGCACGACAACTTCTGCCGTTGCACCGGGAACAATCGACATTCGCGAAAATCCCACGCAGGACATCTCTGCCTTGAGCCGCGATACAGCGAACTCGCTGAATGAGCTTGAACGTATCTTTGACAAGCAAAAGATCGAAGAACAACAAGAACTTGCCAAAGCCTTCGGTGAAGAAGCCTTCCGCCTCGCCCATAACCTCCCCGATGACGGCAGCGGCAGAAAAGTCGCCGTCCATGCCATCATCAGCGGCATCATGAGCCAGATCACAGGCGCTGACTTTGCTTCTGGTGCCATTGGTGCAGGAGTCAACGAAGCTGTTATTAAGGCACTTGATGGCAAAGATCCAGGTACGGCTCAAATCGTCAGATGGTAATGTGGACAGAAAATAGGTGCGAACTTTGAATCATATACAAAAAATAAGTTTCATCATTCCAAATGGATGGGGACAATATTTATATCGTATACTTTCCCCCATAAAGGATATGGTCGATGGTACATGGGAGGTTTATGGTACAGCGATAATTGGTGATCTTCAGGCATGGCACAATATAAACGGTGAAATGGTTGATTTATTTGATTTCAAGTATTTTTCAAACCAAGATTTCTTTTCAGTACTCATGTCGCGTAGGTATTATATCGTATCAGGTATATTCAGCTTAAAATCTTCCCTCGAGAACAAAACGGACAAGCTAAATGGAGCTTATTTAGAAGTTATTGTAACAGATAGTGTATATGTAGATATTTCTTCTGTTGATGATAAGATCATATCTGCCTTGTATACGAATGCAGTAAACCAAGGATTTGAAAATATTGAAACGGAGGAAATAAGCTAAATCACAGGAGCTGACTTTGCTTCTGGCGCCATCGGCGCAGGCGTAACCGAGACGATCATCGGCGAGATCAAGAAGATCAAGGATCCCGGTACAGCGCAGATCGTCAGCGCGATTGTAGGGGCTGCGGCTGCTAAGGCGGTCAGTGGGAATGCGGGTTCTGGTGCGACTTCGGCAACTAGTGGAACGAAATGGAATGCGGAATACGAAGAACTATTTCGTAGCATGATTTCACCAGAAGAAGTTCCATATTTTCAAGAAGCCTATGATCGTATAGATTCTCTTATTGATGATATTTCAAGTGAGGTTATGAATGAAGCCAAATATTTAGTTGATTCTGGACAGCTTGATATTCGAAACATGCCCTCTGACTATACCACTATCCAGATGAGTATCGGAGAGGGTATAAAAGCCGCTACAGTTGCTTGTATAATCGACAAATTTGGAAACGTGTACGGAACAATAGCATTTGCGCCTGGCGTAGCAGCTACAGCTGTACCGTTAAACATTGGTGCAGGATGGCTAGCAATATCAGGTAAAGAAGAAACATCTGATGCTTATAGAACATACATCTCCGGCTAGTCTGGATCATTTACAGCACTTGCTGGTGTAGGCGGAACATTGGGTCTGTCTGCCGCAGGAGCCCTAGGAGAAATAGATGCCGGCGGCAGCGTGCTTTAAATGCAACTATTGGCAGCCACCCTCCCCTTATCCGTCTCTCCCGCCCAAGCGGCTCCGCTCTCGCAACAGGAGCAGCTTGACCAGTCGCGGGCGCAGGAGGCGGCACGGCAGGAGCGGCTGCAGTTCCCGAAGCAAAAGGCAGAACTTTACCTCGGTCTCGATGTCGGCGCCGTCTACGGCGCCGATCTCTACAACGGGCATGTGCTCGCAGGCGCAGCGCTCAGCGTTCGCGGAACGGTCAACGATATTTCCTACGATGTTTTCGCTGCCGCGTCCATAGAAAAACCCGAAGGATTCCACACGCCGGACGCGACCTGCGGCTTCTCCCTCGTGTGGAGGTTTTAATGGCTATATTACAGAAAGTAGCGAACTAATCTATTGATGTTGTATAAAGCATGTATCGTCAATCTGATGTGAGAGCGTCACCTCGCCCAGACGCGGGATACTGCCGCCACCGATCATTGCCACTGTGGACAATGTATGATGCGGACTTCGGAACGGACGTGTGGTCATAAGCCCCGTATTCTTGCCAGGCAGCCCTGAGATGCTGCAAATCTTCGTAATCTCGATGGTTTCTTCCTTCTTCAGCTCCAGCAGGATCGAAGACATCTAACGTACCAGCATTGTCTTGCTTGAGCCGGACACACCGACCATCAGGACATTATGCCCTCCTGCCGCTGCAATTTCAAGCGAGCGCTTCGCCTGATACTCCACCATCTCAACGAGGAGATCATTGCCGAGACGCGCCATGCAGGAAAGAAGATTGTCTTGCTCTGCTCCTATGCGGACAAGATGATGACACGCAAAGAGGGGTTCCGCACGTACTGTAATCTCAGTACTCGTCGAATCCGAAATTCAGACCGATTCGATCGCCCGTCGTCGTATATTCTTTGAATTTGTAGATGAGCGGGTGCCACTTTGCCGTGTTGATCCGTCCGTCCCGCAGCAATTCATCCGAGACGAAGATCGCCATGATCCGGCAGACGACGACGGCGAACCAATCCTTGGGCGTGATGCTCTCCACGACGGTCTCGATATGGATGGGACACTCCGCAATCCGCACTGTCCGCACCGTCTCACCGGGCAGCTGCGTGAGGCCGGCGGCGGCGAATTTATCCGAGCAATAAGTATAGCCGAGCTCTTTTTTCACGCCGGCGGGCTCTCGAACGCCCGTCGTTTTTTCAATGCGCTTCAGCTGTTCATAGAGCGTGCCGTCTGGCACGCTGAACGTCGCCTCTGCACCCTCTTCCAGATTTTGAAAGCCTTTATTTCCCTGGCCGATGCCGATCACCATCGTATTGCCAAGCGTCCAAGACGAGGACAGCGGCGTCAGATCGTCCGCGCCGGTCGCGCGGTCCTTCGTTGTCATGAAAAACACGGGAAAACCGTAGTAAAACCCAAATCGCTCAATTCTTTGATGCATCGTATGCTCCTTTCTGTCAACGAATCTGCTTTCAGCATACCATCTGCGTCAAGACCCCATAATCAGGCACATGATAACAACGTATATATTATTCACAGATTCGATGCATCATCCACGCGGCACTGGTTTCCATGGCCGAACGAATTTCTGACAGACAAAGGCGCTATCACTGAATCCATCGATATGCCGACACCAGCACAGCCGGACTGCAAAACATGGATATCATTTCTCTCAGAGCATCTCACGTGCATAACATCAAACACCTATTTTGTTGCCCATAGTCTGGGATGCATTACAACGCTGCGATATTTACAAACAGTCGCTGCACCAATCGGCGGCGCCGTGCTCGTCTCCGGATTCGATCAGTCAATTCCAGACTTTTCGTTCCTCGATGAATTCACCGCCACAATCCCAAACTATAAACTGCTTTCAAAAACAATCCCAAATAGAGCCGTTGTTTCCGCCAGGGACGATCCGATTGTCACCCACGAGTTCAGCCGCTCGTTTGCCGAACGGTTCGACGCAGTCTTTTATGAGACCAAGACGGGCGGACACTATCTGGACGCTGACGGCGTGACAACACTCCCCATTGTTGCCGATGTACTGTCTCGCATGATGGAATAATTGCAAATAGAATACCGTGTCCGATAAAGTAGAAAAGGGATTCCAAACGTCAATAAGACGAACGGAATCTCTTTTTATCACTCAAGTGATTTAAGTGCTGCTTGTTCTGCATGAATGAGTGTGGTATCAAAGAGTGGAATATCGGTATCGGATTGCTGGATCAGAAGTCCGATTTCGGTACATCCCAGGATGATCCCCTGCGCCCCGTTTCGTGCGAGTTTATGAATAATGTCCAGATATGCAGCTTTGGACTTCTCAAAAATTTTTCCGAGACACAGTTCATCGTAAATGACGCGATTGACGACATCGACATCATCATCATTCGGAACGATGACCTCAATCCCCTGTCTGATCAAAATATTTTTATAGAAATCCTGTTGCATGGTATATTTCGTGCCGAGCAGGCCGACTTTTCGAATGCCTTGTTTCTTTAGCTGTACAGCGGTCATGTCTGCAATATGCAGGATGGGGATATGAATTCTCCTGCCGATTTCAGGCACTACCTTGTGCATCGTATTGGTGCAGATTACAATATAATCTGCACCCGCCCGTTCCAGTGCTTGTGCGGCTTCAGACAAAACATCTGCGCTCTTATCCCATTCTCCCCTCGTCTGATATTTCTCGATTCCATCAAAATCAACACTGTATAGAATACATTTTGCAGAATGCAGACCGCCTAGCCGATTTTTAATCGTTTCGTTGATGATCTGATAGTATGTCACCGTACTTTCCCAACTCATACCACCGATCAGTCCTATTGTTTTCATCATATCACCTCTGCTGTTACAATAGCACCGTCCATCCGTCATAACAAGGTAAAAATTGTAGGGAGGACAATTCACCCCCCTCTTCCTTTATTCTTCCTAAAGGATCAATGTCTCCGTCTGCGGCGGAATCGTATTTTCCTCCATCAGATCATGAACAATCCGTAGTCCGCGCGCCAGCTCCTCATTCGTTGGCGGCGAGCAGAGGGCGAGGCGAATAAAGGAATGCTCCGCCTCCCCGCCGACGGCAAAGCGATCCGACGAGAGGACACGCACACCGCGATGCTGCGCCTGTGCCTCGACATTCGCCCCACCGCATCCCACAGGCAGTGGCATCCATTGGAAGAAACTGCGTGGATTCCTCGTATGTGCAGGGAAGATCCCTCGAAAGATGCGATTGCGCTCCTCAGACATCCGACATTTCTCCCTCATTATACGCTCCGCCGCGCCGCTGGCGATCAACTCTGATGCGATCTCCGCACTCAGCGGCGGAATCGTCATGCTGATGCTGCGCACTGTCCGTCGAAAGAGCGGCCTGAGATGCGCGGGAACAAGCATGTAGGCAACGCGCAGTCCGGGGCAGGTAAGTTTTGACAGGCTGTGCAGATAAACAGACTGCCGCGGGAGGAGCATGGTCATGGGCACAGCGTTCTCGCGTGCCGTAAAGCCATAAGCATCGTCCTCAATCAAAAACATATTGTGCTTACGCAGCACCGCTGCAATCTTTCTGCGCCGTTCCTCAGGCATGACGATGCCAGTCGGGTTTGCGCAGGACGGCATAAGATAGACACCTTTGATGTTTATCTGCTGACGCTGCCGTGCAAGCGCATCCGGCAGCATCCCGTCCACATCTCCCTCGATTGGGATGAGGCGTATGTTCAACTGTTTTGCAAGGCCGATGAAATTCGCATACGTATATCCGTCCACCGCAATTCGATCTCCTGCATCAAACAGCGCAGTGAGTACGATTGCAAGTGCACTCTGCGTGCCAGAAGTAAGAAGGAGATTCGCTGGCTCTGCCGCAAGAGAAAAGCGTGCCAGCCAACTGCACGCAGTTCGCGCATGACGATCCTCATCCTGCACACCACCAAGCGCGAAGAGCCGCGCTGCACCCTTGCCGCGCAGAATCTCCCGTGCAGTATCTGCAAGAATCTCGTTGAACTCCTCGTATGGATGAATGCTGCCGAGTTCGATGATTGACTTTTCCGTTCCTCCCATCGTATCATGCAGTACGGCATTCGGCGAGACGAACGTCCCGCGCCCAATGACCGCATAGATCAACCCCTTGTCCGTGCAAAGACGAAAGGCGCGTGTCACCGTGCTCAGATTAAGATCCAGAAAGTCGGCAAGTTCCCGCTGAGGCGGAAGTTTTGTATGTGGCAGCAGCCGTCCGCTGAGGATGTCGTATTCGAGCTGAGCAGCAAGTGCACGATAGAACGGAGGATGGAGCTCCGCGCGTGCGGGACGCCACGTCATCGGATAATTATCGAACGAATTGATGGGCATAGGATATCTCCTACAACATTGTCATACATACAATTTTACTGTTGAAATCATACAATGGGCAGTTTAACATAATAATTGTATGTATTATATCACAGGAGAGATGACCATGGATAGGAAAAACAGCATTGCTTCAACGAGCGCAACGGTATCCGTCTCACTTTATATTCTGCCCTTTATCCTGGTCGGCTCGTTTCTGTCCATCTTTGACCAGTTCGTTATCAATGTCGCCGCCCCCGCCATCATTTCCTCCTTACATCCGTCGGCTGCAGAATTCGAGGGCATTATGAGCGGCTATGCACTCGTCTACGGCGTAGGGCTGATTGTCGGCGGCCGCCTCGGCGACCGTTTCGGACGGCGGCGTATCTACTGCCTCGGACTTTTTCTTTTTGCCGCGACCTCAGCGCTCTGCGGCGTTGCTCAGACGGCACAACACCTTGTTGTCGCACGTCTTCTGCAAGGGCTTTCGGGCGCGGTCATGGTGCCGCAGGTACTCGCTCTGATTCGTGTCTCATACGAAGAGAATGCACGTGTGCAGGCACTATCCGCATTCGGCGTGTCCATCGGACTCGGGCAGATCATGGGGCAGGTACTTGGCGGCTGGATTCCTGCATGGGATTTTCTTGGACTCGGTTGGCGCATGATTTTCCTTGCCAACGTGCCGATCTGCCTGATCGCCGCCATTGGCTGCAGGTCGCTGCCACCGAATCTAAAAGCTGTACACGAGGCACACCAAAAACGGCTAGGAAATCCGTTCCGTCTCTTTTGGTATCGTGGTTATACAATCGGAATTCTTCTCAATGTATGCCTGTACGCCGCCATTGTGCCATTCTTTGTCATTCTCGGCCTCTATCTACAAAACATCTGTGAACTCTCGCCGCAGATGGCGGGACTTGTCTTTATGGCGGTCGGCACGGGATTCGTCCTCGCCTCCTCCGCAGGTCCTATGCTCATGCGGAGATACTCGCCGTCGCACGTGTTGATCTGCGGAACGCTCTGCACGGGCACGGGCATCCTCGCCGTGTTGCTCGGCACAATCACGGGACTGTCCACTGCAATTCCCTTTGTCCTCCTCGCGTTGTTTGTCCTCGGGATCGGCAACGGCACGGTGATTCCCATTTCGACAGGTATTGTTCTGCGCTATCTACCGATGGCGGATGCGGGCGTTGGTGGTGCCATTCTGACGACGGGTCAGCAGCTTGCAGGTGCGCTCGGAATTGTATTTGCAGGCGAGTTTCTCATGGGAGACGGCGCATCTCTTGCCTCGCCCGCCACCTATGTGGATGGCCTCACCCTTCAAGTGTGCGCCGCATCGGCTGCGCTCTGCTGCGCCGCTCTTCTCAGCCGTATCCCTGCCTCCACGCAAAATACGCAGAGATAATCGAGGCGCTGACACAGGACAAGACCATCATCATAGTACAACACATTATTTATCTGCGAAGATAGCGGGTGGTTTATTGTGTCACGACCCATAACAAAATATAATCCGCCGAAGCGGACTGTTGGAAAAATCTTTTGTAACTTGTATGTAACTTGTATGTAACTTGTATATAACTTTCAACCTGAAAATCAGCGCATTTTTGTCGATCTTACGGGCAATTTCAGCACGTCGAGATAACCGAAAAAGCCCGCCAGTACTGGACTGACGGGCTTTTGTAACTTTCTATTCGGTTCTTGCTGCTTAACGCTTCGAGAACTGAGAGGCCTTGCGAGCTTTTTTGAGACCGTACTTGCGGCGCTCCTTCTCGCGCGGATCGCGCGTGACGAATCCAGCCTTTTTCAGCGCCGGGCGAAGCTCTCCATCGAGCTCCATCAGGGCGCGCGTGATGCCGTGACGAATCGCACCTGCCTGGCCCGAGGCGCCACCACCCTTGACGTTAGCAATGACATCGTACTTGTCCACCGTATCGGTGAGGTTCAACGGCTGACGAACGATGAGCTCAAGCGTCTTGAGACCGAAATACTCTTCCATATCGCGGCCGTTGATCGTGACCTTGCCGTCACCGGGAACCAAGCGAACGCGAGCGACCGAGGTCTTCCTGCGACCCGTGCCGTAATAGCTGACTAATGCCATGGATTAAAGCTCCTCCTTCCAGAAATCAACGGATGTCGAGCGCGAGCACTTCGGGCTTCTGCGCTGCGTGGGGGTGTTCCGAACCAGCATAGACATTGAGCTTGCGGTACATCTGTGCACCGAGGCGATTTTTCGGCAACATGCCGCGCACCGCTTTCTCAATGACCTTCTCCGGAGCTTTCTCCATGAGCTTTCCTGCCGCTGTGAACGTCGTGCCACCCGGATATCCGGAATGACGGAAATACATCTTATCCGTGAGTTTCTTGCCTGTAAAGACCGCCTTCTCCGCGTTGATCACAATGACGAAATCACCCGTATCAACATGCGGCGTGAAGGTCGGCTTGTTCTTGCCGCGAAGCACCTTGGCGACTTCCGCCGCCAAGCGACCTACCGTCTGGCCGGCAGCGTCGACAACATACCACTTGCGTTCGATATTCGCTGCATTCGCCATAAATGTCGTCTTCATGCGAATCCTCCCTCAACCTATTGTAATGCATTATTTTCATAGATGATGGCCCGCTGGCGCTCCGGGGCTAATGGATGCGCTTGCTACGACTCATACAGAAATATTCTATTCAAAAGGGCACAGCTTGTCAAGCATTTTTTCTTGCCGCTGCTCTGCCGGAAGATTGCAAGTTTAATTGTCGCATCGTTCTGCCAAACTTTGGTAGCTTATGCAGCCGCAAACGACAAAAGCGCCTTCTCTCCAAACCCTTCAGGAATCACTGAATTTATCAATTTCCCTTAAATGCCATCAAATTCAAAGGCGTTCTCATAATGGCGTACCGCATAAGATTCGTCCATCGCGAGGATTTCTATGACATCAAATCGACAGGCTCTTTCCATAAATCCATGCTTCTGCATATACAAAAAGGCTGTACGAAAAATACGCCGCTGTTTCGTGCGTCCTACGGCCTGAGCCGGCGTGCCGAATCGCGTCGGATGGCGCGTCTTGACCTCGATGAAGAGCAATGTCCCATCTTCCTCAGCAATGATGTCGATCTCACCCGTCTTCATGCGAAATTGCCGTTCCAATATGCGGCAGCCACGCTTTTCCAGATACAGCGCCGCCGCTTCTTCGCCTCGGTCACCAAGTCTCTTCGTTGTCACCGCGGCAACTCCGGCTTCTGATGGCGTTTGTCTATGCGATAGACATAGGCAAGAACCTCAGCTACTACACGGTAAAGTTCCGGAGGAATCTCTCGGTCGAGTTCCAAGGCCATCAGCATGTTGACAAGCGATTTGTTCTGGTAGACAGGAATCGCGTTTTTCTGTGCCGCTGCGAGGATGTTTTCCGCGACGAAACCACGTCCTTTCGCCACGACTTTCGGAGCTTGCTGTCTTTCCGGCTCATAGCGCAAAGCCACAGCTCTTTGATTGGCAACGTCTCGCTCTTCCAGCGGCAAATCTTTATTTTCCATATTCGTGTCCATCATTCTTTACTACCCGCCATACTGACTTTGAGATCGGTCAGTTCCAATGCCATCGTACGAAATGATTCCTTGAACTCAGGGATATACGACTTGAACTCTTCCACGGCGGACGCCTCCGAGAAAAGCACGCGCATGTTGAGGCTCTTCGCGTCGTACACCTGGCAAGTCAGCTCTACGGCGCCAATATGATCTGTAAGCACGCAGAGCCTGAGCCACGTTTCCTTGTGCATGCTCCCATCCTCGGGCGAATACTTCTCCTCGTTATAGACATTGGCATACGCGGGGTAACTCTGTTTTTCGCCTTCCCCCATATACAATGGCAACATGAAATTCAGCGACCGATGCACATTGCCCTTGCCATCCGTCTGAAAAAGACTGCCGCCTTCCATAGAACGCTTCATCGAAGCGGCAAATTCCGCGACATCCTTACCCGCTCGCTTGAGCTGCTGCTCCTTCATGTCCTTCACCGCCGTCATATCACAGAGCTGCATAAATGCCCAGAGACGCGGAAGATCGCCGAGATTCTTCTGCACAGCAGCCTGATTGACGGCAGCAGGAACATTATTCTGACTGAGGCGCAGGAGAAGCTGCAGCTGCTTCGCTTCCTTGTCCGGCAAGAGTTTTTGCCCGTTGTTGATAAAGTCGCGCAGCAAGGCGGCATCCTTCTCTGTAAGCGGCATATTCTTCAGCATGAATGACGCCGTCTCCTTCAGACTCTGCATGAGCTGAGGCGTATTCTGCATCACGGGCATCTGACGCGCAGAAGCTTTCGCCTCTCCCTGCGTATTGGTCGATGTGTTGGTCGATGGACCGGCAGGATTCCGCCCCTGTTGCAGAGACTTTTCCTGCGCTATATTCTGTTCGGTGCCTTCCTGTCTTGTCGACTGCGGATTCACACTCTGCGCATTCTGACGCGACACCGCTGATTCCGTCGACTTTCCCTCTTGCTGCGCACCACGTAGCATTTGCTCACTCGACTGTCCTTTGCCCTCGGCAACATTTCCCTGTCCGAGGGCTTTTTGCTGCTGTGCTCCGCTTTGCTCCTGAGACGTCTTCGTCTGCCCCTTGCCCTCGGTAGTCTCTGCCTGCCCTGAAACCTTCTGCTGCTGTGTTGTTTCCGAAGCGCCATCCTCAGCGTCTGGCAACAAGTCAGGTTCCATTCCCTCGGCATTCTGCTGCAAAACGGCGCCATTCCGTTGGGGCTGTTGCGTCGCCGCTTTTCTCAACGCCGCCTCCTTCCCAAGTACCGCTTCACCTTCCTTCTGCGCAGCGTTCGTCTCCTCATTGGCGGCTTCTGGCATCTGCCCTGCCGTCTCTTGCCGCACTTCCTTCGCACCGCCTTCACTCATATCGCGCATCGATGGATTCGCACTGGTCTCAGCATCCGCGTCGCCTTCGGGCGTCGTCTGCCCAGACTCCTGCATGATCGTCGACACACTCTCCTCTCCGGGCCGCGGCATGAAATATTGCACAAGGGACTTCAGAAAGTCAAAAGAACTTGTCTCGCTCGCACCCCGCTGCGGCTGCGTCTGTGCCAAGACCGTCAATGCCTGCTGCAAGGCTGCCGGCAAATCCTCCAGTGCCTTAGCGTCAAGCAGTTGGAAGGACAGCTTATTCAAGAGCGCTGGCTCCAAGGAGTTTCCACCCTCCTGCGCCGTCAGAAGCGATTTCAGATTTCGCAGCAACGTCTGCATGCTCTCACTGAAATCGCTGACCTGCACGCCCTTTTCCGCGAGTGCACCCAGCTGTGTGAGCATGCGCGAAAGCGTGCCCAACTGCTCCAAGGAAAAACGCTGGCTCTCCGTCGTACTGCCCAATCCCTCTTCCAAGGTCGCACTTAACGAAAAAGCGCTTTCCATGACATTACGAATCACCTTCTGCAGGTGATCGGGCAGAACCTCCACCGAATCCTCCTGTCCTTGGGAAATCCTCCCGAGGACGGATGACAAATCCGCAATGGAATTTCGTATAGAGACATTCGTCTCCTTTGCAAAAGGGGAGGACGAAGCGCCGTCCCCTCGCCGCGTTACGGCATCTGTCGATCCTGTCGTCTGAGGCCGCTGTATTCGCTGCAAAGACCCCGCAGCATTGGCGGCATTTGCTTCCATTGCCATGAAACGAATCCTCCGTGTAATCTTCTAAGGAACACCTGCTAAAATGAAATCCATCCGTTTGATGCCGGCCTCATCAACGCGTCCTTGCCTCAAGGGTTCACCGCCATCGAAAGAACCGGCTCGAACGATCTTCGATGAATGGGACAAGGCCCATACTTCCGTAAAGCCGCCAAATGCTCCGCCGTCCCATAGCCCTTATGCCTTTTGAAACCATACTGCGGATATTCCTCGTCATATTTCAGCATCAGGCGATCCCTCGTAACTTTGGCCGCGATCGATGCCGCCGCAATCGACGCCGACTTTGCATCCCCGTGGACAATGGGAGAAGACGTCATAGAAAGCTTCAACGGCACGGCATCGAGCAAGACATGCTGCGGCTGCGGCCGCAAGGCGGAAACAGCTTCGTACATCCCCTGCTTCGTCGCTTGATAGATATTCTTTTCGTCGATGATTTTCTCTGAAATGCTCACGATTTCCACAGCGACAGCGCTTTCCATAATGGCAGAAAAAAGTTCCTCGCGCACGGCTGGAGATAATTTCTTCGAATCATTCAAATGCGGCAGAAAAAGACCCAGCGGCAAGATGACTGCGGCGACTACAACGGGTCCCGCCAAAGGGCCACGACCGGCTTCATCGACGCCTGCCACAAGCAGACAGCCCTTCTCACGTGCCAAAAATTCGTAATGGTACAGTGCTTCGACGCGGGCGCGCTCCTGCGCATCTCGCTCCCATCGACGCACCAATCGCTGCACACCTGTGCGGGAATCCGACAGGCACTGCCTCTGCAGCTCCTCAGTCCACTTCCCTGCACGATAAAGGCACTCCAGTTCTCTTATCGTCATTTCTTCCCCATCCATTAACCGCCGTCCACTTCCTCCGATGGTTTCGTCGGGGGCACATCCAAGCTGATCTTGCCGAACTTCCCCATACGGAATTCCGTCAGAAGGATATGCTGCACCTTCTCGAAATCGATGCGTCCGCCCTTCAAAAGGCAGCCACGCCTGCGTCCGATCGCCTCCATCAGTTTCTCCGTAGTCTCTGGAAGCTCCTCCTTGAACTTGAACCGCTCCTGCAAGCGTTCCGGATGATCGCGCCGCAAAGCCGCAAGGAGCAAGTGCGCCACATTCTCCAAATCGTAGATCTCATCGTTGACCGCGCCGGTAAACGCCAACTTAAGTCCAACCGCGCGGTCTTCAAACTTCGGCCAAAGAATCCCCGGCGTATCCAAGAGATCAACGTCCGCTCCGATGCGTATCCACTGCTTCGCGCGCGTGACGCCGGGCTTGTCCGCCGTCTTCGCCTTCGCCGCGCCTGCCAAGCGGTTGATCAGGGACGATTTTCCGACGTTCGGTATGCCGAGGATCATCACACGCGCCTTGCGTGCTGCAACACCTTTCGATACCAACCTTTCCGTACGATGTTTCGCAGCCTTCTCAATGAGCGCCAACAGTTCCCGCATGCCCTTCCCCGTCACAGAATCGAGCGCAACAGCCGGAAGCTTCTGTGCACGAAAATATTCCAGCCAACACTTCGTCATCTTCTCGTCCGCCAGATCCCTCTTGTTGAGCGCCACGACGCGCGGCTTGTCGCCAACGATCTCTCGCAGCATGGGATTCGCGCTCGCCGCTGGAATCCGCGCGTCAAGCAATTCGACAACGACATCTACAAGCTTCAAATTCTCCTCCACCAGTTCCCGTGCTTTCTTCATGTGGCCCGGATACCATTGGATGATGGGTATATCTCTCGCTACATCATTTTTCATCATTATACATATTCCCTTCGACCCTTGATTTTACTGAGTTCTTACATCATGCGCTTAGGTATAAAACAAAGAAATCACGATTTATCGCTATCCATGTCCGTATTTTGGAGTGCAGTCTAATTCGATTTGAGGCCTTTTCTTTACAGCAAATCTTTCCTGATAAGTTTCGTGAGCGTTTCCACGTGACACGAGCTGATACCATAGCTTACATTGGCACATTCTGTTGATTTAATAGTTCTTGGGAACATATCACCCATGTTTTTATATCTTTGTCAGTTCTTGGGAACATATCACTTTTATTAGTATAACAACCCATATTATCCTAAAGCAGAACTGCACTTAACTGTTTTTTTAGAAGTGCTTTTCTATCCTCTATAAACTTTGGATAATTTTCATATGAATACTCCATATCTGGCAGATAATTCACAGTCCTATACTGAATCTTATCTGTATCTGTAGGATGTTGTTCGTTAAACCACTCATCAAAATCAGTAGCAAGCTTCTCTTCATTAAGCTGTGCAGCAAGAAGCTGAAGGTTACTTATATCATTAACCGTTGCAATGTACCAATCTAATTGTTCCTCAGGAACACCCTGCTTTCGGAGATAAGTTTTTGTAAATTTGCTCTTCGGATACATATGATCTTCATGGAATTTATTACTGAAATCTAGTGATGGATATAGCAACATGAGAGTTGAAAGTGTGTCACTCTTTCCATATTTAAGTTTCAAAAGGAACTCCTCAATATCTTCATCCGTAAACTGTATGGATTTATTTGTACCTTTAAACTTGTCGATGATACTGTCTAATGGAAACTCATTTGTTCCGTTTGCTTTTAGAATCTCACGAATTGGTCTAATCACATTATCTGGTTGTCCACTGAATGTCTTCTTTAACAGAGAACGTATAAGCCACTTCTTTATTTTATCTTTATTATTCTTGTTTATCCCTGAATCAACAAAGTTATCCGGCATACCATTAATAAAAAGGTAATATGCAATTGGAATCAGCGCATTATTTGATGTTAGTGTTTCACCTGAATAACCAAATGATGAAACCAAAAGAACCGCCTGTTTAATAGCTTTCTTTATATTATCCCAATTGTTTTCAATTTTAATCATGTTTTGTTTGTTAAAATTGTCCACTTTAAAAGCAATATTCGTAAAATCACTAAGAACCAACGCCGTCTTCAGCACAAAATCTTTATTGATTTTAAATCCTGCTCCTACTGCATTTACATCATCAACAAACTCAATAATTTCTTCTCTCGCATCATGGTTTTCCCACTGTGCAGAAGCTATGGATAGAAGCAAGTCAGAGTAACTTAGAGGTGTCCCTCCACTGTTGACTCTTATAAATATATTTAGAACTTTATCGAGTTCTACCGTCTTCTCTCTATAATAACTAATCGTGCCAACCTTATTAATAATGTTATATAGCTTAGACAGAGCATTGATAGCGAATATTGTCTGTTCTTCAGTATACTTAAACTCCTTTGAAAAGCCTATATTTTTAGTAACAAACATCGCAACGTCACCATCTTGTTTCATATTAAGGATTTCACCGACTTCGAACCAGTATGTATTTTCATCATTTTGCACTTCTTTATTTGTAAGAAATTTAAACTCATACTCGTTACTACTGTCCGTAGAATATGATAGTAAGTTTAAGTATAATTTCCTAGCTGGGTATGCCTCCTGATTTTTCTTTGCCATATATTTAAGTTTATAGGCATAGGTTCCCTTAAGCCCTATATAAATTGAGGTGAGACGTTGCTGTCCATCAAGAACAGCTGTCACGCCATCCAAACCTTTTAAATCGACTTTCTTATTATGTACACCTTTATACTCATGATAATTTCTAATAAATCCATAAAAGTCATAGTCGTTTACATGTTCCTTATTAATCTCCCAGAAAAGGAATGTCCCAATCGGATAGTCCCTCATAAGAGAATCAAACAAAGCTTCAATCTGCTCGGTATCCCAAACATATTCACGCTGAATAGAAGGTAAAACATATTTATTTGCAGTAATGTCCTTCATTACCTCAGCTATTGTTAATGGTGTCTCATATGCCATAATATTATCCTCCTTAGCATTCCTTCCTCTTCACATAGGTTAGCTCAATATCATAACCTAGCTTTTCCATCATCTGTACAAAGGTTTTATTAACAACCCCATCTTTTTTCTTAATGATCTGGTTAACATACTGGCTAGTAGTGCCAATCTCTTCTGCAAGCTGCACCTGCGTCTTTCCGGCTTCAATGCATTTCACTTTTACATCCACTTCAATATTATTCTTTACCATAGAATTCACCTTCCAATAGGATATACAAAATTATCCTTAAAGGGCATCATACTTATCTTGACCAAGTTCTCCATTTTCAAGCTGTACTTTTGCCTGCTTATCTGCCTCTTTTAAGGCATTTAACTTTTCACTGGTTTCAGAAATTTCCTTTTGCAGTAGCTGTTGTTTCTGAGCAAGTAGTTTAGCATTGGAAGGATCAAGTTTTAATAGCCGATTCACATCACGAAGCTGTGACTGCGTATTTTTTATTGTAGAATTTACTCCTTTTAAGGCTTTATCAAGGCCGGTAGTATCTCCACCAATTTCAACGGTAATTCCTTTTATTCTGTTAGCCACTTACATCCCTCCTTTCCTAAAAATGAGCATGAAAAAGACATCTACTTTTTTGTAAATGTCTTAGTTATATATTTTATTCAATCGACAAGCTGGTATTTCACTATTTATGGTACTCTTCAATTTTATTTCTATATTCATTTAGAAGTTCCCTAGAATATATTTTTTTGCTCTTTGAATCTCTGACTTCTTTCCAAAGGATAGCTGCCACTTTTAACTTATCGAAATAATTTTCGCTAAATTTATCCAAAAAAAAGTCTTTTAGGAACTGATTCCATTGACAAGCTGAATTATCGTACTTAGCATATTCTGATTCTCCATAATATACTTTCAGCATATCTTGAATTTTAAAATTTAAATCATTTTCTGATTTTACTTTTCTCCATGCCGTTGCCATATCAGCATTAAACTTAAATGGACTAACACCCGTTACAGCTGAAAAATACTCTCGAAATTTTTTATTAAAAGAAAAACTACACTCAAGTAATGGTGTACTTAACGTTACAACTTCCGTTTGATTTTTGTTTACAAATCTCTGAGACTTCTCTATTCTATTCCCATTAAAATATTGTTCTATAATATGATTCAGTTCTTGCTTTGTACTTCTATATTCTAATCCAAGAGACTTGCAAATTTTTGAAAGTTCTTCTCGATACCAATAGTATCTGCTAAATTCCTCAAATGATTTTATGTCTCTGAAATTGGGTCTAAGCTCCTTCAAGTGATCACCTCACCAAATTCAATTTTATTTCTATCTATTATCCTATTATTCTATTATACCAAAATTTCTCAAAGCCTTAAATTAAAACTTATCAAACTCAGCTTGACCTGCCACCTTACTATATTTGGTAAATTTCCAAAGTAAATCTCACATAATAGGTCACTGACGGGATTTACTCTGAGAAGAATTTATGGCTGAATTTAGTGTGAGAAATCTCTCTACACAAAGGAGGCTGTCATCATGAAGCAAGCAGACAACAACAAGAAGAACAAGCACCTTACTGCACAAGACCGCCAGGAAATCATGAACGGGCTCGACAAGCGATTGTCCTTCAAGGCGATCGCCCTGCTCGTTCAGAAAGATCCTACCACCATATCTTACGAAGTGAAGCAACATCGCAAAGAGCACCGCAATGCGTTCGTGCAAACGGACGAACTCTGCCCCTTGCTCGACAAGACGCCCTTCGTCTGCAACGCCTGCCCCAAGCGCCGTTCCGCTAACTGCCGCTTCCTCCGCCTTCTCTATGTCGCTCCGCAGGCACATGCCGAATACGAAGCGCTCCTGCACGATGCACGCGAAGGCATTCCGTTGAACCGTGCGTCTTTTTACAAGCAGGATCGCATCATTTCCTCTTGCATTGAGAAGGGGCCGCACATTTATTATCGTCGCTTCTCACCCAGAGCTCAATGTGTCTCTCAGCATGGTTTATCGGCATTTTTCCAAGGGATATTATTCGGCTTCCAAGATTCACCTTCCACGCGCCGTAAAGTTCAAGCCTCGCAAAAAGAAGTGGGCGGATGTCGTTCCTTCCGCCATAAAGAAGGAACGCACCTATGCGGATTTCCTCGCTCATATGGAACGGGAAGGGCTTAGCGCACATACGCAGCTTGATACCGTTATCGGAGTTTCGGGCGGCAAAGTCATCCTCACCGTCCACTTCACTGCGTTCAATTTCATGTTCGGGCTTCTGCTCGAAAACAAGACGGCTGTGCAGGCTGCCTTGAAGTTCCAAGAGGTCAAACGAACTTTGACTGCAGGCGGTTTTTCTTTTCCTGTCCTTATGCCCGTGATGCTTACGGACAACGGTGGAGAGTTCTCCGATGTTTTCGCCTTTGAGAACAATCTTGAGGGAGAAAAGGAGGCCTGCCTTTTTTTTCTGCGATCCCATGCAGTCTTGCCAAAAGGCGCAAATTGAGAAGAATCACACACTTTTTCGCGATATTGTGCCGAAGGGGTCTTCTTTCGACCATTTCACACAGGATACCGTCAATTTGATTTTTTCTCACATCAATGGCGTCCGTCGCAACATTTACAGCGGCAAGTCTCCCTATGAGATGTTTACGTTCGCTTTTTCCGAGGAACTGGCTGCTCTTTTGGGTATCTCGTATGTTGCGCCGGAAGATGTCGTGCAGTCTCCTAGGCTTCTAAAGGGCTGATCTTGCGCTGCACATCTTTCTCATAGTAAATCCCGCTAGGGTGGAACTTACTCTGAAAAGCCTCGCTTTTCGGAGTGCGAAGCATGTCCATTTTTCCAGATGATCCCTTATGGTTCGGTCGCTTTTAAGACGATATTGTGCTCAGGTCATCCATTGCATACAAATTCTGATGCTTCTCGCACTTACTCCTATCGGCTTTCTTAGACTAAATCCCACAGACTTACATCAGCGGAAGTTACTTTGCGAATTTACGGTTCGTTTTCGTGGTGGTATAAGTTCCCTTCTCACACATTCTCCAGAACCTCGAAAAACAGTAGTTCCTTTGTTACGCCAAGGACAAAAGCAGTTCTCTTGTTACAAATACTGAAAAACCAGTAGTGGCAACTGTTGGCAAAGGGCATAAATAAGGGACTCCGGCGACGCTACCAGCAATATTCTCGGAATCCCTTGATTTCAAGCCTTTTCCCTGCTTTTACTTCTGATCTCTTGACATCAATACCACGCACTCGACATGCGATGTTTGCGGAAACATATCGACCGGCTGTATTTCCTTCGCCATATATCCCAGTGTCGCCAAGAATGCCATGTCCCTTGCCAGAGTTGCGGGATTGCAAGACACATAAACGATTCGATCAGGATGCATAGCGGCGAAGGTTTTCAAAACGGTTTCCGTACAGCCAGCGCGCGGCGGGTCGACGACGATGACATTGGGATGAACGTTTTCGTGATAGAGGTGCGGCATGAGCTTTGTGGCGTCACCGACGAGGAACACCGTATTTTTTATGCGATTGTCACGCGCATTTTTCTTCGCATCATCGATCGCGGGCTTGACGATCTCGATGCCATAAACACGATGCGCCTTTTGTGCGAGGAAGAGCGTGATCGTACCTGTGCCGCAGTAGGCGTCGATGACGGTTTCCATTCCATTGAGGTCTGCATATTCGAGAGCCTTCTCATAAAGAACGGCGGCCTGCTCCGTATTGACTTGGAAAAACGACCGTGCGGAGATGGAGAAGTGCAGTTTGCCGATGCGGTCAGGGATCGTCGGCTTGCCCCAGAGGAGTTTTGTCTCGCGCCCCAATATGACATTATTGCGGTACGTCTGAATATTTTGCTGCACGCTCCTGAGGTTTGGCACGCGCTCCTTAAGAAACCGTATGATTTCTTTCGCCTTAGGCAAATCCCTCGTCGCTGTGACGAGCACGACCATCGCTTCGCCGTTTTCCCCAATACGGCCGACGACGTGGCGCAGGACACCTGTGTGACGATCTTCATCATAGATGGGAATACGCAAACGATCGACGACCTCGCGCATGACGTTGACAATGGTGTTGTTACCTTCCTTTTGAATCCGACAGTCCCTCGTATCGATAATATCATGCGAGCCTTTGGCAAAGCAGCCGATGACCGTCTTCCCCCGCTTCCTTCCTACGGGAAACTGCATCTTGTTGCGATAGAACCACGGCTCTTTCGCACCTAAAACGGGCAGCACCTCGATGCCGGAAAGCCTTCCGATGCGCTCGACGGCATCGACGACCTGCTGACGCTTCCAGTGCAACTGCCCCTCATACGACAGGTGCTGAAGCTGACAGCCACCGCAAAAGTCATAAATCGGACAGGCGGGGGAAATGCGCTGAGGACTTTTCTCCAAGATTTCCACGAGTTTTCCGCGCGCATACGTTTTCTTAACCTCGTCGATACGCACGAGCACGCGCTCGCCAGGCAAAGCGCCGAGCACAAATACAGTGAAATCGGCAGCACGCCCCACACCCTCGCCACTCGCGCCAAGGGTCTTGATTGTGATTTCATATTTTTCGCCCTGTTGCACGGGAATTTCTTTTCTCATTGTTTCTCTTTCCTTCAATCGTCTGGCAACTATTCAAAACTCCACTTTTTCCAAGAGTTCCAACGGCGCTTTGAGCAAGACCTTCGCGCCGCTTTTCACAAGTTCCTCTTCGGGACGGAATCCCCAGAGGACACCGACAGGCAAAAATCCCGCGTGCACAGCGGTTTCCATGTCAACCGAGGTGTCGCCCAAATAAGCCACCTCATCGGGCTTCACGCCAAGGTGTGAAGCGATTTCCAATGGGGTCGCAGGATTGGGCTTCTTCGGAAAACCCGGGCGATCACCGAGCACTTCTTCAAAGGTACCAGGTGCAAAAAGAATCTTCACGATGGTCAACGCCGCATCATTATGCTTGTTCGTGCAGACTCCCAAAGGAATGCCACGACTCTTCAGTTCTTCCAGAAGTTCCCGTACGCCATTGTAGGGACGCGTTTTTTCCAGAAGATGCTCCTTGTAGATCGCCTTATATTTCGCGAGCGCTTCCTCAACAAATTCGGCGGACGCCGCCTTATCCCTCGGCAAGGTACGCTCCATGAGCTTTTTCGAGCCATTACCGACGAAATAACGGTACTTTTCCACCTCATGTGTCGGAAAGCCGTAACTTTCCAGCATGAGATTCACGCTGTCCGAAAGATCAGCCAAGGAATCAACAAGGGTACCGTCTAAATCAAAGATCACAGCTTTATATTGCATAGGAATCACCTTTCTGCTATCGTCCAACTATTGTTCTTTTTTTATTCGCGAAAAGCTTCTTTTTCCCTGCATGAATACACGGTTGATCGAAAACACACGTCAAAGTCCATCGCACTGCTTTTAAAAGCGAAGTGCGATTCAAAGATTTTCAAAAATATGAACTTTTTTCCTATAAATAATAGACGAATAGGGGGATTTCATGTATAATGACATCGTATAGTAAAGGAAGCTCTGATAAACGAAGTCCGTCAGATCGGTGAAGATTTGTCGATGCAGAGCGGGCAGAAAAGATGCATCAAGATGACTGTACTAAATTTATCAGCGATTCCCAAAAACGCTACAAAGGAGTTGGGAAGAATCATGAACTCCGTTTTGGAATGGCTTGATGAATTCTGTGAAAAAACCGAACTTTCTGCAGCTTTTTTGAAAAAAATCGTCGATACAGAAGAATCTGACGAAGGCATCTGCTCGCTCTTTCAGTATATAGGCGATATCTTTGCATTGCATCGCATCATGATCATCGAACCCTTGGATGAGCGCTCTACGCCCGCCTACACTTGGAGTTCAAATGATATGGAACCATACAAGCAGCCTGAGGATGGCCTCGTGCGCGCTGCTGTCGCCTTGACGTATGATCAATTGATGAACGGCAAGTGCATTCTCTATAAGGATACACAGGCGATTGCTGCCAAACACCCTCTTGCCAGCCAGTGTTTCACCTCGCTCGGTCTTTACTCCCTATCCGCTGTCCCCCTCTTCAAGGATGGCGAGCCATCAGGCGTCATCATCTCCGATGTTCCTGATTGGGAAAAAGTTCGTGATCTCACAGCAGCGTTGTACCTTGTCGGGCGCTTTGCAATGCGCATCATCCGCATGAGGGATCTCTTGCGCAGCACGGGCGGCGTTGCTGCAGAAATCGATGCCGATGCCGACAAGGGAGCTCTCTCCACCTTCCTTCGAGAGAATCGCTTCGACTTCCCAAGTTTCCTCGATTCCATTGAACTCGCCGACCAATACATCTACTTCGGCGACATGCAATCGAACCTATTCTACATCAACGACCAGATGCGCGAAACTTTTGCTTTCAAGAGCAACGTTGTCAAGGACTTTCTCAAGAAATGGGAAAGTCGAATCCATCGCCCCAACGATCTCGCCACATACAGGGCAGACATTGCCGACATCATCGAAAGCAAGCGCGATACCCATGATCTGCGCTACCGTGTGAGCGATCATAAAGGAAACGAGTTCTGGATTCGTTGTTGCGGCATCCTCAAATGGGATTCGACACGCGAGAATCCCCTATTCTTTTCCGGCAGCATCTCGCGCCTCGCACTCGATTTTGTCGTCGATCCTATCACAGGATTTGCACGCGAGAACGGTGCGGAAATCAAATTGCAGGAACTGCAAAAGGAATATCCTTCCCTTTCCTTCATCGGCTTCCGCTTGAACAACTTCCGCGAAATCAACGAGATGCACGGCCGAAGCCATTCCGATGCACTTCTCAAAGACATCGCAGCCGGACTCACGAACCGCTTCCGCGACGGTCTTCTGATCTACCGCCTCGACGGTCTGCGCTTCCTCGCAATCCTTTCGCCCAATATCACTGAAGATCCGAGGACGATACTCGAATTCATCAGTCTGACGGTGAGGAATCTCTATGCCATCTACGGTCTTGCTGTACAAACGCCCTCTTCTCTCGCCTTGATGGAGGGCATACCGAGCGATACAGCATGTGATGAGATCATCGCCAACATGCTGAGCCTCTTGGATCTCGCAAAAGAATCCCCCGATGAGCCTTATGTTCTTTTCTCCTCAAAGAATCTCGAAACGCGCAAAAACCTCAGCCGTTTCCTGCTCGCCATCAATGAGGATGTCGAGCATGGTTGCGCCAACTTCCGCACGGTCATCCAGCCGACGGTCACCACCGACGATTTCGGCATCGTCAGCGGCGAACTTCTGTGCCGCTGGTCCCACGAGGGCACGAACATCTCACCCGCCGTATTCATCCCCATCTTGGAGCGCACTCAACAAATCCGCGCTGTCGGACGCTGGATCTTCGAACAGGCAGTCATCCATGCCAAGCGTATACGCCGTACGAACCCTAACTTTTCCCTAAACTTCAACGTCAGTTATCATCAAGTGCTGGACCCCGACTTCCTGCCCTTCATGCGTCAGACCCTTGCCCGTCACAAAATGGATGGCAAGAATCTCGTTGCAGAACTCACGGAAACGAACTACAACGAAAGCCCCGCCACTTTACAGACCTTCATTGAAGCGTGCCGCGACCTCGGCATTCGTCTCGCGCTCGACGACTTTGGCACGGGATATTCCTCCTTGGAACTTCTCTTGAAACACCCGTCCGACATCGTAAAGCTCGATCGCAGCTTGATGAAAGAAATGGCCTATTCCAAAAACAGCAGCGACTTTATATCGAGCATCGTCTACTCTTGTCATAAGTTCGGCAAGAAGGTCTGTGTCGAAGGCGTCGAGACAGATCAGGAACTTCAGACCGTTCTCGAGGCGGGCTGCGACTACATCCAAGGCTTCTACTTCCACCGGCCGATGGAGATTTCTGATTTCTTTGCCCTGTTGGAAAAGAAAAAGAAGTAGAATTCCCATGGATGAACAGAAGACAATCCTACGCACATCGATCACCGAAGCCGACGTGCAAACACGAAAAGAGGACGCCTGCGGTACGAATGCCGCAGGCGTCCTCTTCTTTATTTCAACGGCTCTGCCGCTTTTTCTCTGGTGGAGACGAGGAGAATCGAACTCCTGTCCGAAAGCATTGTTTCATCGGCTTCTCCGAGCGCAGTCTGTGTTTTTATTTAAGAATCCAGACGCCCGCAGACAGGCTTCCGTCATCCGATTCCGCAAAAAATTCCCTTTTGAGCCTGCGAAAATCAACTCTCAGGTATCCCGCAGTTGTCCTCTTATCCGCTCAGGCGGGAGCCAAGCGGACAGAGGCTGGCGTCAAGCTGCCAGAGCGTAGTCTTCGTTTGCTTTTATGTTTAAATAAAAGTTTCACCTTGCTGACGGGATGGTGAACCCCCGGCTCGCTGCCCATGCACCATCTACCCTCGTCGAAACCTTTACGTCCCCGTTGGCATGCACATGAAGCGCTCGCTGAAAAGACTCTCAAAAGCCCGTTCAGCTTGGATGTATAGTATACTGCCTTTGAAGAAATTTTGCAACAAGTATTTTTGCATGGCTCACATCGTCATGATCGGATCGACGTCGATGAGCACATCGTTCCTCTGATCCAGTCCCTCGCCGCGCAGGAACTCCCTCACGGCGGCGAGATCCGCCGTCTTGATGAGAAGCACAAAGCGATGGATGCCGCGAAACTGGGCGATCAAGGCGGGTGCAGGACCGATGATCTGCTGCCCTTCCCTGCCTGCGAAGGCAGCGAGGAAGTTTTCCTGAATGCGGCACGCTTCCTGACGCGCCGCCTCCTCTTCCCCATGCTGCACGATGAGTTTGACAAGGCGGCTGAACGGCGGGTAAAAGAGCTGCTCGCGTATGGCAATCTCCTCGCGATAAAAGGCCTCGTAGTCCTGCTTGAGTGCCGCCTGCACCGCATAGTGCTCGGGGCTGTAGCACTGCACGACGACTTGTCCCGCAGCCTCGCCCCTGCCTGCGCGGCCCGCCGTCTGCGTGATGAGCATGAAGCAGCGCTCCGCCGCGCGAAAGTCGGGCATGTTGAGACTCGCATCGGCACTGAGGATGCCGACCGCCGTGACGCCCGGGATGTCATGCCCCTTGGCGACCATCTGCGTACCGAGCAGGATGTCGTACCTCTTCTCGCGAAACGCCGTGAGAATTTCTTGGTGCGCGAGCTTTCGCGCCGTCGTATCCCTGTCCATGCGCACGACGCGTGCTGTCGGCACGAGCGCCTTGAGTTCCGCTTCCAGCTTTTCCGTGCCCGAGCCAAAGTATTTGATGTAGGGACTCGAACATTCGGGGCACAGGAGCGGCACGGCCTGCTCGATGTCACAGTGATGGCACAGGAGCCTGCCGCTGCGATGATAGACGAGCGGCAGCGAGCAGGAAGGACATTTGACGACGGCGCCGCACGAGCGGCACATGACGAAGGTCGAGAAGCCGCGGCGGTTCAGCATGAGGATCATCTGCTCCTTCTTCGCCATCGTTTCCTCAATGAGCTGACGCAGAGGCACGGAGATGATCGTGCGATTGCCGCGATGCAGTTCTTCGCGCATGTCTACACATTCGACATGCGCGAGCGGTCTCGCACCGATGCGCTCTGGCATCGAAAGCAGCGTAAACTCGCCGCAGCGCGCACGGTACGAAGTTTCAAGAGACGGCGTGGCGCTGCCCAAAAGCAGTACGGCGCGATGCAGCTTCGCCATGACCTCGGCGATGGGACGAGCATGGTAGCGCGGCGCCTCATCCTGCTTATAGGACATATCCTGCTCCTCGTCGAGGATGATGAGTCCGACGTTCTCGATGGGTGTGAATAGTGCCGAGCGTGCACCGATGACAATGCCCGCCTCCCCGCGCCGCACGCGGAAGATCGCGTCGTTTCGCTCGGCAAGGGAAAGCTGGCTGTGCATGACGACGATGTCCTCGGGAAAAGATCCCTTAAAGGCGAGGATGATCTGGCTCGTCAGGGCGATTTCAGGAACGAGCACGATAACCCTGCGCCCTTCCCTGCGCGCGGCCGCCGCCGTCTCGATATAGACCTGAGTCTTGCCACTTCCTGTCACGCCCTGCAAGAGGAAGCCGCGATGCTCGCGCCGCCCGATGTAAGGAAGCACGGCATCGACCGCCGCTCTCTGCTCCGCCGTCAGGTCGACCATCGCCCCGACGCCTGTCATATCTCCGTAACTGTCGCGCAGAACGCGCCGCTTCTCGCTCTTCACATCGCCCGCTTCGAGTACCGCGCGAAGGACAGCGGCGGAAAATCCTGCCTCGCGCAGGGCAGCATCCGCCTTTTCTCCCTCTGCAGCAAGGAGCTCCAACAGACGCTTCTGTGCACGCCGCCTTCGATAGCGTGAGAGCACAGCCTCATCGAGCGGACGCGCGAGCGACAGGATATTCTCATAACGCGCCTTGTCGCGCTGCTGCGCCCGATAGAGCTTTCGCACCTGCTTTTGCTGCACGAGCTTCTCCAGGAGAACAGGCATCTCTGCGGCAAGCGCAGGAAGCGCCTTGCGAAGTACGGAAAGCCGCATGACGCCATTTTCACGGAGGCAACGGAAAACCTGCTGCGCCGCGCCCGTCAAAGACGGCTCTTCCCCCTCTTTTGCCTCATACTCGACCTCGATCTTCAAGCCGCTCTTGCCCGGCATGAAGAGCCGCATCGCCTCAGCGGGCGAGCACAGGTAGAAGTCCGCGATTCGACGTGCCGTTTCCAGCATCTCGGACGTAAACCAGGCCTCTTCGTCGACAACGGCGATGATCGGCTTCAGCTCGTAGCCCGTCCTCTCCCCTTCGTCATCCCAGAGGGCGACGACGAAGCCCTCGACCCTACGCCCGCCGAAAGGCACAAATACGCGCCAGCCCGCCGCAAGGAAAGACATCTCGTCGGGCACGGCATAGCTGTACGCCTTCGCTATGCTCTTCACGGGAATATTGACAAAGACTTCCGCCCTTCGCAAAATGCTCTCCTCCTACAAGAAAAAAGGCTTCCAGCGCGAATCTTTCGCGCCGAAAGCCTACCTTTCCGATGCTCTGCCGCCATCATGCTGCAAAAACAGCAAACGCTTCTCAATCCATGATGAAGATCTCGATGGTCTTGCGGCCGAACTGAATCGCTTCTTCTGCCGTCTCAAAGGCGATGTCGATCGTATTGCCGCGAATCGCCGAACCGATGTCCTCAGCCACCGCTTCGCCGTATCCCGGAATAAAGACGCGCGTGCCCATCGGTATGACCGCAGGATCGACAGCGATCACACCCTTTCTCACCAAGGTTCCGCTTGCCGTATGACTTGAAAGGCCTGGATCGAAGCGGCTGTACGCCGACGCCGACACAAGCAGCGAACGACCGCCGCCGCGGCTCACAGGAGTCTCGATGACAGGCGGCTCCTCACCGCCCGAGAGCGCCCTGTACGTCATCTGTCCGCAGATGCCGTCGGCATCCAAGCCGCTCTCCTGCTGGAACTTCGTGATGGCAGTCACCGTCTTCTTGCCGCATACGCCGTCATCTTCTCCATCCGCAAGATAGCCGCGCCCGATCAGCAGCTTCTGCACGGCACGAACGCTGTCGCCCCGCATGCCTTCCTTGACAAGAAAACCGCTGGCAAAGGCTGCAGCACTCGACAAGAGCAGGCAAATGCAAAGGATGGACGAAAAAATCACCATTTTTCTCAATAGACGCCACCTCACAGAAAAGCTGATTTTCCTACGAGGACTATTATAGCAAAAAAACGATACTCCGTCAAAGCTTTCCTTTAGCCCCGACTAATCTTTCTCACAATTCTCTTCTTGCGCCATAAGATTCGCCAAATAGTCTTTCTCCCGCTCCGTCAGCTGCACGCCTTCCAAAAGCTCTGGTCGCCTTTCGCGCGTGATGCGCAGCGATTCTCTGCGACGCCAGGCGCGAATCTTCGCATGATCGCCAGACAGAAGCACCTCGGGCACTTCCATTCCCTCGAAGATGCGCGGCCTTGTGTACTGCGGAAACTCCAAGAGGCCATCGTAGAAAGAATCCGTCGGCGCAGACTCTTCCGAGCCGAGGACGCCCGGGATCATGCGCGCCACGGCGTCGACGACGACCATCGCGGGCAGTTCGCCGCCCGTCAGCACGAAATCGCCGATGGAGATCGCCTCATCTGCCAGATGCGCATGGATGCGTGCGTCGAATCCCTCGTAATGCCCCGAGAGGAAGATCAGCTGCTCCTCTTTCGCCAGTTCCTTCGCCTTCGCCTGGGTGAATGTCGCGCCGCTCGGGCACAGGAGCACGATGCGCCGGCTCTTCGCCGCGCTGTTCGCCACGATCGAGCGCACGGCGCGAAACATCGGTTCAGGCTTCAAGACCATCCCGCTGCCGCCGCCGAAAGGCGAATCATCAACCTGCTTGTGCTTATCAAAGGCGAAGTCCCGCAGCTGCGTCAGACGTATGTCGAGCAGCCCCTTCTCCCTCGCGCGCTTGATGATGCTCTCACCGAACACCGCTTCAAACATCGCAGGAAATAGCGTCACGATGTCAATCCGCACGGTCGTCCAACTCTTCCTGTAAGTCGACGCGCAAAAAGCCTCCAGCGATGTCGATCTCGCGCACGACCTTCTTCAGTGCCGGCACGAGCAATTCCGCGCCGTCGGGTTTCTTCACCACATAGACGTCATTGCTGCCCGTCTTGAGGACGTTCGTGACCTCCCCGAGCCTTTCCCTTGCCATATCGAGCACCGCGAGTCCGATGATGTCGAACGTGTAGAACTCGCCCTCAGCGAGCGGCGCGGCATCTTCCCGCGCGACGCGCAGAAGCTCACTCGTCAATTTTGCCGCCGCCTCGCGCGACGTGCATTCGGCGAGCGTCAGCAGCACGAACTGGCGATGGTAGTGAACGTGCTCGACGTGGAAAACGCGCTCGCCGATGAAGACCTCACGCAGGGACTCGAAGCGCTCGGGAAAATCCGTCAGCGGTATCACGCGCACTTCGCCCCGAAGGCCGTGCGGCGCACCTGCCTTGCCTATGACGACGCGCCCGTCAGCCACGGATCGCAACGACCTTGTCGTCCTCGACGAGGACTTCGACGTTCATAAGCTCGCGCATGTTCGAGCCGACCTTCAGCTCCGCCGTGCGCTCCAGCGTGCCCTGCACGATTTCAGCACCGATGGCGAGCTTCTTCGTCTCTTCGAGCTTCGCTTGTGCCTGCTCCTTGAAATCCATGCGCTTTTGACGCTCGATGGCGAAGTGCTGACGCGCCGCCTGCGCACGCTGGATGTCCTGCTGCGCCGCCTCAGAGACGATGCGCTTTTCCTCGATGCCCATCTGCTGCAATTCGAGATCGACCTTCTGCAGACTGTCTTCCAGCTCGTCAATGATGCGCTTCTTGAGCTTTTCCGTCAGCTTTGCCTTGACCGTGCAAGGAACCTTCACCTGAATGCTGTCCATATTCTCTCTCCTTCATCGAGCGCATGGATGCGAGGCAACACCGTCACCTCATCCGTGCGCCTAAAGAAATAGCGGCAAGAACCCCCGAAGGGAATGCTGCCGCGTAGTTCACTAATTGATGTCGACCTTGACTTTTTTGTTCTCGCGGGTACCGGCGGCCTTGGCAACCGTGCGGATCGCCTTCGCAATCCTGCCCTGCTTGCCGATCACCTTTCCCATATCATCCGAAGCGACATGAAGCTCGATCAATGTCATGCGGTCTTCCTGCTTTTCGTCGACAACGACGTCTTCGGGATGATCGACCAACGCCTTGGCGATGATTTCAACGACTTCCTTCATGCTGATCCTCTTTTCTCAAGAGAAGCTGCGGGAGGCGGCTTTTCATGCCGTCTCCGTCGCCTCGTCTCGATCAGTTCTTCGAGCGCTTCTTCTCATCGAACTTCGCCATGATGCCCTTCTTGCTGAAGAGCGAGCGGACGGTATCCGTCGGCTGTGCGCCCTTGCTCATCCAATCGATGGCCTTGTCTTCATCGACATTGATGACGGCCGGCTCCTTCGTGGAGTCGTAGTTGCCGAGGATCTCGATGAAACGACCGTCGCGCGGCGAGCGGGAATCCGCCACGACGATGCGGTAGAACGGGTTCTTCTTCGCGCCCATGCGGGTCAAACGAATCTTTACTGCCATGTTTTCACCTCCTTCAAAGGATAATTTTGTGTCAGCCGCGACGCATCGCAGCCGACGAATCTTCCATGAGCCGATCAGTGCATGAACGGCAGCTTCATGCCGCCGAGGCCGGGGAATCCCTTGCCCTTCTTTCCTCCCTGCATCTTCTTGACCTGCTTCATCATCTTCTTCATTTCGTTGAACTGCTTCAAGAGCTTGTTCACATCCTGCACGCGCGTGCCGCTGCCGAGCGCGATGCGCTTGCGGCGGCTGCCGTTGATGATGGAAATGTCCGCGCGTTCCTTCGGCGTCATAGACTTGATGATCGCCTCGATGCGGCGCACTTCCTTGCCGTTGAGGTCGATGTCCTGTCCCTGCAGCTGCTTCTTGAGCCCACCCATGCCCGGAATCATGCCGAGGATTTGCTCAAAGGAACCGAGCTTTCGGACTTTCTGCATCTGTGCGAGGAAATCGTCGAGCGTGAAGTCCGCCTTGCGCAGCTTCTTCTCCATCTTCTTGGCTTCTTCCGCATCGAACGTGGACTGCGCCTTCTCGATGAGGGAGAGCACATCGCCCATGCCGAGGATGCGCGACGCCATGCGGTCGGGATGGAAAGGCTCAAGCGCTTCAAGCTTCTCACCCATGCCGACGAACTTGATTGGGCAGCCCGTGACCGCCTTGACCGACAGAGCCGCACCGCCTCGGGCGTCACCGTCGAGCTTCGTCAAAACGACGCCGTCGATACCCAGCCCCTCGTTGAAGCTCTCGGCCACATTCACGGCATCCTGACCCGTCATGGCATCGACGACGAGCAGGATCTCGTGCGGCTTGACGTCCGCCTTGATGTCCTTAAGCTCCTGCATGAGCTTCTCATCAATGTGCAGACGACCCGCCGTATCGATGATCACGACGTCGTTGATGTGCGAACGCGCATGTTCGATCGAACTTCTGGCAATCGTCACGGCATCCGTGCCCTGCGGCATGGAAAAGACGGGGATGCCAAGCTGCTCGCCCAACACCTGGAGCTGCTTGACGGCGGCAGGTCGATAGATATCGGCCGCAACGAGCAACGGCTTCTTTCCCTGCTTCTTGAGAGAAAGGCCGAGCTTTCCCGCTGAGGTCGTCTTGCCCGCGCCCTGAAGTCCCGCCATCATGATGACGGTCGGCGGCACAGACGAGATATTGAGGCGGCTCTGCGTGCCGCCCATGAGTTCTGTAAGCTCTTCGTCGACAATCTTGACGACAACCTGCGCCGGTGTCAAGGTGTCGAGCACATCCTGCCCGACGGCGCGCTCCTTCACCTTCTTGATGAAGTCCTTGACGACCTTGAAATTGACGTCGGCTTCGAGGAGCGCCATGCGCACCTCGCGCATCGCCTCGTTTACGTCGTCCTCCGTCAGCTTGCCATGTCCGCGCAGCTTCTTGAATGTCTGCTGCAGGCGATCCGCCAAGCTTTCAAAAATCATGCTGTACCTCCCGCTGCGTCCCTAAAAGACGCGAAATTCGCTGCAAGACCACCTCTACGGCGACATCGTTCTCTTCCGTGCGCAGCTTACGAATCGCCTCGCCGATCGTCGCAAGTTCCTCGTGCTCTTTGGCAAGGCGCCGCAGCAGGCCGAGTTTTTCTTCGTAGCCTTCCAGCGCCTGCTCCGAGCGATGAATGATATCGTAAGCGGCCTGCCGCGAAACTCCGACCGCTTCGCCGACCTCCGCGAGGGAGAAATCGTCGAAGAGATGAAGTTCCAGACAGCGCCGCTGCTTTTCTGTGAGCAGCATGCCGTACATATCGAACAGTTCCGCCAGATGAAAGAGTCTTTCGAGCATCACTCCACCCGCCTTCCTGCAAGGCACGTTTACAAAACGGACATGCGCAGGGGAATCTCCCCCGACTAGGCTATTATAAGCAAGGCGAGGCATCCTGTCAAGTTTTTTCCTTGGCAGAGAGATAAGATTTTCTGCTCTTGATGATCTGCCCAATGAATCTGTGCATCATTTTCCTGCAAACCTAAGCATTTCCTCATAAAGCAATAGGTAAAATATCTATTTTATAGGGTAAATGTCTTGCTTTTTCCGAAATATTATAGTGTAAATTGACTACGTCGAAGTAATTCTTGCAATAAAATATGCAAAGAGATGCAGAAATGAATTTACGAGTAAAACTTCTTCTTTGGGTAGGAATTCCCTTCTGCATCATCTTCTTCGCGGTGTCCGTATTCAGTTATTGGAATGCGCGCACGCTTCTGGAGCGTATGACGACCAATTCGAAATGCGCGCTTCTCATCATGCGCCCATGCAAGATGCACGCCGTTGACCACTCCTTTCATCAATGCTATACTTCGTATTAAGTTTACGAAAGAATAGGTGACGACCATGAGCCTCGATGGATTTTCCACACAGCCCTTAGTCAGGGAACTGCGCGCCGCGTTGCTAGGCGGACGCATCGACAAGATCACGCAGCCGACGAAAGCCTCCGTCTTCTTGAGCATACGCCAGCCTGGCAGGAATCACCTGCTGCACATCGCGGCAAGCCCGCAGGCAAGCGCCGTCTTCCTCGCGACGAAGCCTCCCGAGAATCCAGCAGAACCGCCGCTCTTCTGCATGGTTCTGCGCAAACAGCTCGAAGGAAGCCGCATCGCCGACATCCGTCAGCACTCGCTCGACCGCATCCTCTGCTTCGACTTCGACTCCCTCGCGGCCGGCGGCAAGATCGTCACGAAGACGCTCATCGTCGAGCTCATCGGCAAGTACAGCAACATCATCCTCGTGCAGGACGGCGTCGTCATCGACGCTCTCAAGAAAGTCGGCAGCGCGAACAGCCGCACGCGTCTCATTCTGCCCGCACGCGAATACGCGCCGCCGCCCGCTCAGGAAAAGCTCGACCTGCGCACCGTGAAGCCCGACATCATCGTCGAACGCCTCGCACAAGATGCGGAAGCGACGCTTTGCAAAGGACTTTTGAACGCCTGTCTGGGCTTCGGCCCGGTGAGCGCCCGCGAGGTCATCTTTTCTGCTGGACTGCCTGAGAAGATGAGCTGCGCCGACTTGGACGCAAAGGACAAGGAAGCGCTACAGTGCGCCCTCGCTGAAGTCTATGCTGCCTGCATAGAGGAAGAAGCGGCGCCCAGCCTCACCCTTGACAAGAACAACAAGGTGCTCGCGACCTCTCCCTTTCCGCTCCATTACTTCCCGGCAGAAAGCACTCAGCTCTCCTTTTCCACAATCAGCGCGATGCTCGAAAAAGCCACGCAGCTTGCGGGAGCCTACACGCCACCCGAAAAGGATCGTCTGAAGAAATTCGTCAAGACCGAGCTCACGCGTGCCGAAAACAAGCTCGGCGTCCTGCAGGAAGAGCTTCGCCAAGCAGAAAATGCCGAGGACTACAAAATCTTTGGCGACAATCTCATGACGTATGCGCATCTCTACGAAGACCACGCCGACGCCTCGCTGACCGTCGACAACATCTACAGCGAAGCGGGTGAAAAGATCACGCTGAAACTCGACCAGAGATTGACGCTCAGTCAGAACATGCAGGCGTTCTACCACAAGTACGACAAGCTCAAGCGTGCGCAGAAGCTGCTCGACGGGCAGATCGCACTCTGCGAGGAGAACATCCGCTACCTCTCCAGCGTCGAAAGCTCCCTCGCCGCCTCCTCGACACTGCCCGAAATCGAAGAAATCAAAGATGAGCTGATTCAAAGCGGCTTCCTCAAAGAGAACATGAAAAAAAAGCGGCAGGACAAGCCTTCCGCTCCCTTTCGCTTCGTGACCGAGGACGGCAAGAGCATCCTCGTCGGCAAGAACAACTACCAGAACGACCGCCTGACCTTCCACACGGCAGCGCCCGACGACATTTGGCTGCACGCCAAGGACATCCCCGGCTCGCACGTCATCCTGCGCCTCTCGGGCGAAGAGCCGAGCGAAGAGGGCCTGCACCACGCCGCCATCCTCGCCGCACACTTCAGCAAAGCGCAGGATTCCTCGAACGTGCCCGTCGACTACACCTACCGGCGCTATGTGAAAAAGCCCTCCGGCTCACGTCCGGGCTTCGTCATCTTCACGCACCAGAAGACGCTTTACGTGACGCCTTCAGCAGAAGATGCGGCAAGGCTGCTTCCCGAAGAGCGCTGACAGCCGCCCGCTTCAGCGCTTGCCCGTCGAGCCGAACCCTCCCGTGCGCACCTCGCCCGTGCCCGCTTCGTCATCATCGGCAACGAGATACTTGTAGAAGATGCCCTGCGCGATGCGCATGCCCTTCTCCACACGAAAATCCGCCGCGCCGAGATTCAGGATCGCCACCATGATATGCCCCTCGTTCTCCTCGTTGTCGTAGTAATCCGCGTCGATGATTCCCTGCGCATTGACGAGCATGAGCTGATGCTTGAGTGAGATTCCCGAGCGGATGTGCAGCCCGAGATACTCATCCTTCTGCATGTACGCCTTGAGTCCCGTCGGCACGATCGTCACCTTGCCGCACGGCAATACGCAGTCCTCCGCCGCCGCGAGATCGTAGCCCGCGCTCGCCGCCGTCTTCCTCTGCGGCAGAGAAAGCCCTGTCGCCTCATACGCTTTGATGATTTCAAATCCACGCTTTCGCAAAGTATTTCCTCCTAATATCTTCGCCGCGTCACGAAGAAGAGCCTTCCCCCTCTGCGGGAGAAGGCTCTTTTCTTATTTTTCTGCCTCGCCGGCCGACGCAAGCTTCGTCGCCGCGATCGTCGATATGGCGTGCTTGTAAACAAGATTCTGCTTGCCCGCCACCTCAAGAATCACTGTGAAATTGTCGAAGCCCTTGACATATCCCTTCATCTGGAAGCCGTTGAGCAGATGGATGCTGACTGCCCGGTTCTCCTTGCGCATCTGATTGAGAAAATTATCCTGTAGGTTCAGCGGTTTTACCGGCATGGAAAGACCTCCTTATATCCGTACAAATTTTTTCCAGCAGCAGCTCTTCCCCCTGCGACGCTGCATACCAATGTACATACGGCATCTTGCGAAACCAAGTGAGCTGGCGCTTCGCGAAATGGCGCGTCGCCTTCTTGATTTCCGCTGTGGCAAGCGGCAAGTCCATGCTTCCCGCAAAATAGGCAAGCATCTCGCGATAGCCGATGCCCTTCATCGCCGGACAGTCACGAGGCACGCCCTCCGCCAAGAGAGAGCGCACCTCGTCGGCAAAGCCTGCCTCCAACATCGCATCGACACGTTCCTCGATACGTGCATAGAGCGCCTGCCGCTCACGCCGCAGTCCGATGACATAGGCATCGTAGGCAAGCTCCCCGCCTGCCGCCTCGCGCTGCTCGGAGATATGCTCGTTTCCCAAGGAAGCGACCTCCAAGGCACGCACGACGCGGCGGAAATCGTTGACATGCAGACGAGCCGCCGCCTCCGGATCGGCTTCCTGCAAAAGGCCGTGGACAAACGCCTTGCCCTTTTCCTGTGCCAGCCTCTCAAGCTTTTCACGATAAGCGCGATCGCCCGAAGTCTCGTTGAAGACATACCCTTCCAAGAGCGACTTGATGTAAAGCCCCGTGCCGCCGACGACGAGAGGCAGCTTGCCGCGCGCGGCGATGCGCCCGATCTCCTCCCGCGCGAGGCGCTGAAAGTCCATGACGTTGAACGACGCCTCGGGCGCAAGAATGTCGATGAAGTGATGCGGCACGGCGGCGCGCTCTTCTTTCGTCGGCTTCGCCGTGCCGATGTCGAAGCCCCGATAAAAGAGCATCGAATCGCCCGAGATGATTTCCGCATCAAGCCGTCGGGCAAGCGCGAGGGAAAGCGCGGTCTTGCCGACCGCCGTCGGCCCTATGAGGACGACGAGCCGCTCCTTCTTCATGCAAGCTCCAACGTACCGCCCGGCTCTACGATATGCACGGCGGCACGCGTCATGCCCTCCGTCACTTCCTTGTACCGCCCCGCTTCCTGCGCGATGACGGGCCAAGTGTTGTAGTGAATCGGTATGACGTTCTTCGTGTTGAGCCACTGTGCGGCAAGAGCCGCATCCTCAAGTCCCATCGTATAATTGTCGCCGATGGGCAGAACCGCGTAGTCGAGCGGATCCTTCTGCCCGATGAGCTTCATGTCGCTGAAAAGCGCCGTATCGCCGGCGAAGTAGACGTTGATGCCGCCGATCTGGATAACGTAGCCGCAGGCGATGCCGCCCGCGACGCCCGAGCTGTGCAGCGCCATCGTCATGCGCACCTTGCCGAAGGGAAGCTTGACCGAGCCGCCGATGTTCATGCCGTGCGTCTTGATGTCGCTCTCCGCCTGCAAACAGACATCGAGAACCTCCGGGATGCCTAAGACCATCGCGCCCGTGCGCTTGGCGATGGCAGGCGCGTCGCCGAGATGATCGCCGTGCGCATGCGTCAGTAAGATGTAGTCGCACTCCACCTCATCCGCCTGGATCGCAGCGAGCGGATTTCCCGTGAGGAACGGGTCGGTCAGAACCTTCGACGTGCCGTCGTCGAGCAGGAACGAAGCGTGCCCGTAATACGTATACTTGATCATCGCATTTGACTCCTCTCATTTTAGTCGAGCACAAAAAAGCTATATATTGTATAATTAAACAAAAAAATTGAAAAACCTTCCTACAAACGGAAATGGAGGAGGAAAAACATGCGCTCCCATGAATTTTCCCTGCCGCAGGGCACGATCGCGTTCTCTCGTGCGCTTCCCGCACACATCTGCACCTTGGTCACAGGAGGCCGCCCGCCCGCCGCCGACTGGATGCAAAAGGCGCGGCGCGGCAAGCTCTGGGCGATCGATCACGGCGTCGACCTCTGCCACGCGATGAAATGCGTGCCCGACTTCCTGCTCGGCGACGCAGACAGCGCCTCGCCCGCCGCCTGGTCTTGGGCGCTCGCCGAAGGCGTTCCCTGCGAGCGCTTCGATGTCAAGAAGGATCTCACGGACACGCAGCTCGCACTTGCCAAAATCAAGGAGAAATCCCCCGACACGTTTCTCCTGCTCACGGGGGCTTTCGGCGGCCGCTTCGATCACGCCATGAGCACGTTCTTTTCCTGCGCCTTCAGCGGCATCCCGATGATTCTGGCGGACGAGCAGGAAGCGTGCTTCTTCCTGCACGAGGAAGACAGCCTTTCCTTCACGGCAAAACAAACGCCCAAGGCCCTCTCTCTCCTCGCCTTGGGCGGTGAATGTCGCGGCATCTCTCTAGCAGGAACACAATGGCCGCTCGAAGACGCCGTCCTGCGCCAGGAAGAACCCTACGCCGTGAGCAACGAACTGGCGGAAGGAAGCTCCTCCTTCCGCGTCAGCCTGCAAGCGGGCACGCTCGCCGTCTATCTCTATTGGCAATGACGCCGAAAGCCGCGGCGCACGCCCGCCGCCTCATAGAGCACAAGGGCGGCGGCGGTCGCCACGTTGAGCGATTCCGCCTTGCCGAACATCGGGATGAAGAGCTTTGCCTCAGCCATCCGACGAACCTCGTCCGACACGCCGTTGCCCTCGTTGCCGAAGGCGAGCGCGAGCCGGCCGCTGTAATCCGCCGCATAGTACGGCTGTGCCGTCTCGTCGAGATCGGCAGCCAAGAGCCGCACGCGTCCCTGCTGCAGGAACTCGCACAGCGCCGTGCGAGACACGTTCCGCACGACGGGCACATGAAAGACTGATCCCATGCTTGCGCGAACCGCCTTGGCAGAAAACACGTCGATCGTATCCTCCAGACAGACGACGGCATCCGCGCCCGCAGCATCCGCCGTGCGCACGATCGTTCCCGCATTGCCCGGATCCTGCACGCCGTCGAGCACGACGACATGCATTTCCTGCCGCGTCGCAAGAGCCGCAAGACTAGCGCCCCGCTCTTCCAGTACAAGCAAAATGCCCTGCGGCGCATCGGTATCGCTCGCCTTCTTATAGACCTCCGGCGTCACCTCAGCGAGCGGGCAGCCGAGGGACGCAAGCCGCGCGAGGATGCGCTCCGTACGCTCCTCCCGCGCCGCCTCGGCTGTGACGAGGCAAAAGCGCATCGCCCAGCCCGCCTCCGCCGCCATCTCGACGAGCCGCACACCCTCGGCGACGACGACGCCTTCTTCCTTCCGCCGCCTGGTATTCTTCAAGTTCGCAAGCCACTTGATCCTCTTATTCTGTGCGCTCTCGATCTTTTCCATCGTTCCTCCGCAAAAACTGTACATATTATATGCACGAACGTCCACTTTCATGACATCGTGCACCGCCCTTACAGAAAGCCTCCCAAGCAGTCTGCACCCTTCGAGTTTGACTTCTTGACTTTCATAAAAAAAGAGGAGCTGTGGAAAGCTCCCCTTTCGTCAATCTTCTTACTGATTTTCCTTAGCAATAGCGACGAGCTGGGCAAACGCCTTCTCATCGTGCACGGCAAGATCGGCAAACATCTTGCGATTGACCTCGACGCCGGCCTTCGTCAAGCCGTTGATGAGACGGCTGTAGGAAATGCCGTTCATGCGTGCAGCCGCATTGATGCGGGCGATCCAGAGCTTGCGGAACTCGCCCTTCTTCGCGCGGCGATCACGACGCGCATAGTAGAGCGCCTTCATGACCGTCTCGTTCGCCTTCTTGAACTGCTTGCTCTTTGCGCCGCGATAGCCCTTGGCGAGCTTCAGGATCTTCTTATGGCGGCGATGCGCCGTAACGCCGGATTTTACTCTTGGCATATCTTATTCCTCCATTATCTTCGCTCGAATCTTACTTGTTCAGCATATCGCGCACGCGCCTGTGGTCAGCGGCGGCGACAAGCGTAGCCTTGCGCAGGTTGCGCTTGCGCTTCCTCGTCTTCTTCTCAAGGATATGGCTCTTGAACGCCTTGTTCCGCTTGAACTCACCGGAACCCGTTATCGAAAAGCGCTTGGCAGCGGCCCTGCGTGTCTTTACCTTTGGCATGTTTATTTTCCTCCTTTAGTCTGCGCCTTCGGGGCGAGAATCATCGTCATATTCTTGCCCTCCAGCTTCGCATCACGCTCGATGGAAACGAGCTCCTTGAGCCGGTCGGCCACCTTGTTCAATACCTCTCGGCCAAGCTCTGGATGCGACAATTCGCGGCCACGGAACATGATCGTGACCTTGACCTTGTTTCCTTCTTCCAGAAAGCGAAGAGCATTCTTGAGCTTCACGTCGAAATCATGCTGCTCGATGTTCGGGCGCAGCTTGACCTCCTTGATCGTGACGATCTTCTGCTTCTTCTTCGCCTCCTTCTCCCTTTTTTGCTGCTCGTAACGGTACTTGCCGAAATCCATGATGCGGCAGACAGGAGGCTTCGCTTTCGGCGCAACCTCGACGAGATCGAGATGCTGCTCCTCCGCCATGCGCAAGGCATCGCGTGTCGCCATGATGCCAAGCTGCTCGCCGGACGCGCTCGTGACGCGCACCTCGCGAATGCGGATTTCTTCGTTGATTCTTAAAGAGTCCCTGCTAATGGGAAAACACCTCCTGGTGAACGAGCAAATAAAAAGGGCGGCAGACGCCACCCCTTCCTTTGCAAAACCTGCATATAAGACCCGCTCGACGCATGTCGACAGGTGAGAAGCGGCGGCCTCTTCTTGAATTACTTGCCTATGTTATCATATCAATGCACCGTACGTCAAGGGATTTTTCAAAACACCGCTTTTTACCCCGAAATATTTAGAGGAATCTCATATAATATGCAGAATATACATTATATAAAAGGCTTTATGGAGGGGGTTTATACGAATATAAATGACAAGCTGTACCTAGGTGCATTTCCTTTCCATCGAGGCATGGTACTGCCTTCGCAAGAGCGATGGGACAACAGGCTGGACAATGGTTGCTCAAAACGGAGATTTCTCTTATGAGCATCTCAAGATACGCTGGGGTTAAGGAATTCTCAGGAGGAGTGTAAAATGAAAAAACTTTTTCTCATGGCTTTGCTCGTATCTGCAGCCATTCTGCTACCATCATACGTCTGCGAGGCAAAGGACGTATGGGTCGACCATTGGAATTCTGAGAATGTCGATATCTACGTTATGGATGATACGCTTACAAGTGGTTCATCGGACAACATAAAATATTTCAAGGTATCTACCAAGGAGGTGCGAAACGGAGATCTGATACGCATCGTCCATTGGACTTTCAGCAAATACAAATCGGATATGTGGCGATATGAAACAAGCACCATGCGCGGAGACCATACGACGGTCGTCCTCCCCAGGGATCAGATCTTTGAGTTTTGCATGGATTCTCTAGGTTGGCCATATTACATTAAGGAATACTGGTACTATTGAGACCACCGCTCACGAAAGCACGTATTCCCCCAACATGAAAAATCCCGCCCGTTCAGAAGACAATCTGCAACAGGCGGGATTTTTCATGCTCAAAGCGCACGATGCGGAAATCATTGCGCCTCCATTCCAAGCCACCTCGCAACTCCTTGTGGAGACGGTTCCATATTGGTATCCAACTGCTCAACCAATACTGGATACTCCTCTGCCGAAATATCGCTAAGAAATATCGTCTCAAGATACGCAGAAGCGCGTGAGCTGCCGACGTAGACGAGTCGTTGGCAGGTCGGCTTCACGAGCTTCGACACATGCACATCCACGAGGAGGACGGCCTTCGCCTCCAGGCCCTTGTAGCGACGCACCGTCGTGAACCAGACCTTTCCCTCCGCTGGCTGATGAGCGAGAGGAATCCCTGCGAGCGACATCACGCCTGCGAACATGCTCTTTTCCAGCGTGCTCACCGTGAGGATCACGATGTCCTGAAGTTCCAGTTTCTCTTCGCTCTTCATACGGCGCACGAAATCGGCGGCGGCGGCTGCAAGCGCTTCTACATCGGGAACGAATACGGTACGAGGCTTTTTGCCATGGATGGCATTGAGATAATTCTTGTGTCTGCCCGCAAGGAAGCTCTGCACCGTGCGCCCAATCTCCGCCGTATTGCGGCAGTTGCGATAGAGAACGAGCCGGCAGTCCATGTGTGCGTCGATCCACTCTGCCGCCATCTGCTGCGTCTGCCCTGTCGGGCGGCGCGAAATGATTGTCTGCCCGCGATCATAAAATAAATAGAACGCTTCGTCATGAAGCTCAGCCAAGAGCGCAAGATGTTCGAGCAATGCGCTCGGGAAGTCCTGTGCCTCATCGATGACGATGTTCGGATACTCCCACAGAGTATCATCAAATTCATTCTAAAAAAACATCTCGAAATCGCGTAGCACAAGAGCGCGAACTGCGCATTCGTCAGCCGCGCCATCGATTGCTCGACTGCCTGCGACGCGGCAGAAACCGTCTCCACGATGCGGAACACGGGCTGCAATGTCTGGATGACTTGTTTGAACACGCTCGGCGACTGCACGCGTTCAGGAATATGGAACAGCTTGCGCCAATAGCTGTAAATCTTCTCCAATTTCGCTTTCGGCTCACGCAAATCGCCCGCGTCGAGGATGATGTCGCGCGGCGATTCCAACGGTAAAGGCTTGCCTTGAGGAATCTCCACAGAGGTGAACCAAACCGCCTTGCCCACGAGAGGCACATGCTGCGGCATCCTTTGGCGCAACTCCGCAAGGATGCGCTGACAGCTGTTCTCCGCCTGCTGAAACGGATAGATGACCTTCCGCTCGCCCGTGCGACGGTTCGTCTGCTGCCATGAGCCATCTTCGTAGGCAATCCCGCCCGCCTTCACCTCAATGGCGAGGATGCCGTGCCTCGGATGCAGCACGACGAAATCCGCCTCCCCCTGCGAAGCCGTACGCACGCCCTCTCAACAGAAAAAACGGAGTGCCGACAGCGACACTCCGTTTTTTGCTGTTGAGATGCACGATTCAATACAACGTGCCCAGCAAGGGGGCTTGCCCATCAATCGAGCCGAATCTCTTTCTTCTTCAATTTTTCCTGCTTCTTGCCTTCCTCATCAAGCAGCGCTTTCGCTTTTTCAAGCTGCCATGCAACCTGGCTGTACGAGGTGCCGCCCAAAGAATTGCGGTTCTTTACACAGGTTTCGGGACGGATGGCTTCTTTTATGTCCTCGTCGAAGAGGTCGGACAGGGCGTGGAATTCCTCCATGGTCATGTCTTCGAGCCACTTGCCCTGCTCGATGCAAAGATGCACGGCGCGTCCTGCGACGGCGTGCGCTTTTCTGAACGGCATGCCTTTCTTCACGAGGTAGTCAGCAAGGTCGGTGGCGTTGGAGAAGTCTTCCGTGACGGCGCGTTTCATGACGTCGCCTTTGACCGTCATGCCGCGCAGGAGCGCTGTGTAGACGGCGAGGCTGAATTTCACCGTGTCGATGGCGTCGAACACGCCTTCCTTGTCCTCCTGCAGATCCTTGTTGTAGGCGAGCGGCAGACCCTTGACGATCGTGAGCATCGCCATGAGGTGGCCGATGACGCGTCCCGTCTTGCCGCGCACGAGTTCGGAGACGTCGGGATTCTTCTTCTGCGGCATCATCGAAGAACCTGTGCAGTGCGCGTCGTCAAGCTCAATGAAGGAGAATTCGCGCGAGCACCAGAGGATGATTTCCTCGGAGAGCCGCGACAAATGCACCATGAGGATGGAAGCGGCGGAGAGGAATTCCATGATGTAGTCGCGGTCGCTGACGGCATCGAGGCTGTTCGTGTAGACGGCATCGAAGTGAAGTTCCTCCGCCACGAATTCGCGGTCGATGGGGAACGTCGTGCCCGCAAGCGCACCCGCGCCGAGCGGCATGATGTCCGCACGCTCGTAAACACCCAGGAAGCGTGAGAAGTCGCGTGCGAGCATGGAGAAGTAGGCGAGCATGTGATGCGAGAAGAGGATCGGCTGCGCACGCTGCAAGTGCGTATAGCCCGGCATGATCACGTCGGGATAGCGCTCTGCCGTCTCGACGAGCGCACGCTGCAAGTCGGCAATGCAGCCGAGCACGGCGAGCGTCTGTCCGCGCATATAGAGGTGCGTGTCGAGCGCAACTTGGTCATTGCGGCTGCGCGCCGTGTGCAGCCTGCCGCCCGCCTCGCCGATCGCGTCGGTCAGTCGCTTCTCGATGTTCATGTGAATGTCTTCGAGCGCGACAGAAAAGTCGAAGTCGCCGTGCTCGATTTTTTGCAAAATATCACGCAGCCCAGAGATGATGGCATCTCTATCCGTTTCCGTGATGATGCCGCGATTGGCGAGCATCTTCGCGTGTGCGATGCTGCCCGCGATGTCCTCGCGGTACATGCGCTTGTCGAAGGAAATCGATGCCTGGAAATCGTTGATCATCTCGTCCGTGCTCTTGGAGAAACGACCGCCCCAAAGCTGTTCGCTCATTTCTTCCCTGCCTTTTCCTGCATGAGGGCACGCACCTTCAAGGGCAGGCCGAAGAGGTTGATGAAACCCGTCGCGTCGGACTGGTCGTAGACCTCGTCGCGCTCAAAGGTCACGAATTCCTGACTGTAGAGCGAATACGGCGACTTCGAGCCGGCGCTGATGATATTGCCCTTGTAGAGCTTCAGGCGCACCGTGCCCGTGACGCTCTCTTGCGTGCTGTCGACGAACGCCTGCAGCGCTTCCCTGAGCTGGCAGAACCACATGCCGTCGTAGACGAGTTCGCCGAAGCGGATGGCGACACCTTCCTTGTAGTGGTACGTCGCGCGGTCGAGGCACAGATACTCAAGCTCGCGGTGCGCATAGTAGAGGATCGCGCCGCCGGGATTCTCGTAGACGCCGCGCGACTTCATGCCGACGAGGCGATTCTCGCATATATCCGTGATGCCGACGCCGTTTCTCGCGCCGATCTCGTTGAGCTTCGTCAGAAGTTCGACCGCGCCGAGCTTCTCGCCGTTGACGGCGACGGGAATGCCCTTCTCGAAGTCGATCGTGACATACTCGGGCTTGTCGGGCGCGTCCTCGGGAGCTTTCGAGATCAGGAACATCTCGTTCTTCGGCTCGTTCCACGGATCTTCGAGGTCGGAGCCTTCATGCGACAGGTGCCAGATGTTGCGATCCATGCTGTACGTCTTGTTTTCCTCAGCGACGGGGATGCCGTGCTTCTTCGCGTACTCGATTTCCTCCGTGCGCGCGCCAAGTTCCCATTCGCGCCACGGGGCGATGATCGTGAGATTCGGCGCGAGAGCCTTGATCGTCAGCTCAAAACGCACCTGGTCGTTGCCCTTACCCGTCGCGCCGTGCGCGATGGCATCCGCGCCCTCCGCTTTCGCGATCTCGACGAGACGCTTGGCGATCAAGGGACGCGCGAACGACGTGCCCAAGAGGTACTTGCCCTCGTAGACCGCCTGCGCCTTGAGCGTCGGCCAGACGTAATCTTCGAGAAATTCCTGCGTGAGGTCTTCGACGTATGCCTTCGACGCGCCGGACTTCAGCGCCTTGTCATGCACGGGCGCGACCTCATCGCCCTGCCCGATATCCACGCACGCCGCGATGACTTCGCAGCCGTCATAGTTCTCCTTGAGCCACGGAATGATGACGGAGGTGTCCAGACCGCCCGAATATGCGAGTACGACTTTCTTCACTTTTGCCTTTGCCATGAAAAACAGCTCCTTAAAATATTTTATATCAAGGAAGCACTGATAAATTCAGCGTCTCCTTAAGAATACGCGCTTTCATAAATTTTTCCTGCCGGAGATCGCAGATAAGATGACGTCAGTCCGCCATCAAAAGCGCCATGATTGCCTTCTGCGTATGCAGGCGGTTCTCCGCCTCGTCGAAGATGACGTTGGAGAATCTCTCTAAAACATCTTCCGTGATCTCCTCGCCGCGATAGGCGGGCAGGCAGTGCATGACGATGGCGCGTTTGTCGGCGACAGCGAGCAGGTCGCCGTTGATCTGGTACGGCGCAAAAATTTTCTTGCGCTCCTCGTGCTCCGCCTCCTGCCCCATGCTCGCCCATGTGTCCGTCACGAGGATGTCGGCGTCCTTCGCCGCTGCAAACGGGTCGGTCACGAGCGCGATGCTCGCGCCCGTCTCCTTCGCATCTTCCTGCGCCCTCTGCGTCACCCCTTCATCGGGCGCGTAGTCTGCAGGCGTCGCGGCGACGAAGTTCATGCCCGTCTTTGCCGCCGCATACATCAGAGAATGCGTCATATTGTTGCCGTCACCGACGTACGCCATCTTCAGCCCTTTGAGATTCTTTCCCTTGTGCTCGCGAATCGTCAGAAGGTCGGTCAGCGCCTGGCACGGATGGAGGAGATCAGTCAAGGCGTTGATGACAGGGACGTCGGCATACTTGGCGAACTCCTCCACCTTCTCATGCTCGAAGGTGCGGATCATCACGCCATCGAGATAGCGCGATAGGACGCGAGCCGTATCCTTGATCGGCTCGCCGCGCCCGATCTGCAGATCGCGGTTCGAGAGGAAGAGCGCCTGTCCGCCGAGCTGAAACATGCCCGTCTCAAAGGAAACGCGCGTCCTCGTCGAGGATTTCTCGAAGATCATGCCGAGCGTCTTGCCCGCGAGAACGCGGTGCTCGATGCCCGCCTTCTGCATCGCCTTGAGTTCTTCGGCAAGAGCGAGAATCGCCTCGACCTCCTCAACGGAAAGATCGTGAATGGAAAGTAAATCTCTGCCTTTTAACATACGTTCTCCTCCCCTTCAACCCTTGGCATACTTCGCCAGAATCGGCTCCAAGATCGCACAGAGTTCGTCGATATGCGCTTCCTTGACGATCAACGGCGGCACGAAGCGCAGGATATTTCCTGCCGTGCAGTTGATGATTGCGCCGTGCTCCAAGCATTCGTTGACAATGCCTCGTCCCTCTATGGAAAGCTCCATGCCGAGAAGAAGCCCCATGCCGCGCACTTCCTTGATGAGTGCCGGATGCTTCTTTCGAAAGCCTTCGAGCTTTTCACGGAAATACGCACCGACCTTGTCGACGTGACCCAAGATGCCCTCGTTCTGCACCGTGTCGAGCACGACGTTTGCCGCCGCACACGCGAGAGGATTGCCGCCGAAGGTCGTGCCGTGATCGCCCGCATGGAGAGCAGCCGCCGCCTCGTCCGTCACGATGAACGCACCGATGGGCACACCGCCCGCAAGACCCTTGGCAAGCGTCACGATGTCGGGCTGCACGTCGAAATGCTCGTAAGCGAACATCTTGCCCGTGCGCCCCATGCCGCATTGGATCTCATCGAAGATCAAGAGTGCGCCGTGCTCGTCGCAAAGCTCGCGCACGCGCTTCAAATATTCTGCCGTCGGCACATGGACGCCACCCTCGCCTTGAATCGTTTCGAGCATGACGGCGCACGTCTTCGCGCTCATCATCTTTTCCAGCTCTTCGATATTGCCGTAATGCACATAGTCGAATCCCTCGGGCAGTGGACCAAAGCCTTCGTGATACTTCGGCTGTCCCGTCGCCGTCAATGTCGCGAGCGTGCGTCCGTGAAAACTATGCCACGCCGTGATGATCTGCGACTTTTCAGGATCTTTCGCGTGCGCATACTTGTGCGCGACCTTAATTGCGCCCTCGTTCGCTTCCGCGCCCGAATTGGCAAAAAACGCCTTGCCGAGCCCTGATAGGCGCACGAGCCTTTCCGCTGCATCCGCCTGCGCCTGCGTGTAGTAGAGATTCGAGCAGTGGATCATGCGCCCCGCCTGTTCGGCGATCGTCTCGACGAGCGGCGCATAGGCGTGGCCGAGTACGTTGACCGCAATGCCCGCGAGGAAGTCGATGTACTTCCTGCCGTTGTTGTCGAAAACGTAGACGCCCTCGCCGTGGTCGAGCACGATCTTGTAGCGGTTGAACACGGGCAGATAGCCCGCCGCGTCCTTCGCGTAGATTGCTTCATCTGTTTCTTTCATAATTTCCCCCGCTTTTCCATGCGCCGTCACTTCACGACCTGCGTGCCGATGCCCGCCGAGGTGAAGATTTCCAAGATGATGGAGTGGCCGAGCCTGCCGTCGATGATATGCGTCTTTGCCGCACCCGCATCGAGCGCCCTCAGGCACGCTTCTACCTTCGGGATCATGCCGCCCGTCAAGGTGCCGTCCTCGATATAGCGGCGCGCCTCGGCTGCCGTGAGCGTCGAGATGAAGGATGATTTGTCTTCATAGTCCTTGTAGACGCCCTCGACGTCCGTCAGGAGCAGGAGCTTCTCCGCCCCGAGCGCACCCGCGATCTCTGCCGCCACGTAGTCGGCGTTGATGTTGTAGCTCTCGCCGTCCGCACCGACGCCGATGGGCGCGATGACGGGGATGTAGTCGTGCGCGATGAGGTCTTGCAGGAGGCGCGTGTCGACTTTTTCGACCTGACCGACATAGCCGATGTCCACCTTCCGGCTCTCTTCCCCTTCGTAGACCGTCGCGAGCTTCTTTTGCGCGCGAATGAGGTTCGCATCCTTGCCCGACAATCCGACGGCACTGACGCCGCGGCGATTGAGGAGCGTCACGATGTCGGAGTTGATCTTGCCGTCGAGCACCATCTCAGCGATCTCGACCGTTTCTTCATCCGTCACGCGCAGGCCGCTGATGAACTCCGTCTCCTTGCCGACCTTGCCGAGAAATCCCGTGATCTCAGGGCCGCCGCCATGCACGATGACGGGTTGTATGCCGACATACTTCATCAGCGCCACGTCCTGCATGACTTTTTCCTTGAGCTCTTCATTGATCATGGCGTTGCCGCCGTACTTGATGACGACAGTCTTGCCATAAAACTCTTGTATATAAGGCAGCGCCTCGACGAGGATCGCCGCCTTGTCGTTTGCCGCAAACATCACTTCACCGCCTCAGGTATGGTACTCGCCGTTGATCTTCACATACTCATAGGAAAAGTCGCATGTCCAGACCGTCGCTTCGGCACTGCCCAAGCCCATCTCGACATCGATGACGATGTCATGCTGTCCCATAACCTTGCGCAAGGCGTCTGCATCGCAGGAAGCGCCCGTGCCGTTCGCATAGACGGGAATGCCGCCGAACTTCACGACGGTTTTCTCGGGCGTCATAGGCACACCCGCATAGCCGACGGCGCAGATGACGCGCCCCCAGTTCGGATCTTCACCGAAGAACGCCGTCTTGACGAGCGGCGACTTCGCGATGCTCATCGCGACCTGCTTCGCCGCATCGAAAGACTCCGCACCCGTCACATGCACGGTCAGGAACTTCGTCGCGCCCTCGCCGTCCGCCGCAATGCGCTCGGAAAGCCCCGTGCAGATCTCCTTGAGCGTCCGATAGAAAATTTCGTAGTCAGCGTTCTTCTCCGTGATCTTCGCATTGCCCGCCGCACCGTTCGCAAGCACCGTCACCATATCGTTTGTGCTCATGTCGCCGTCGACCGAGATCATGTTGAACGTGACCTCAGTGATCTCGGAAAGCGCCTGCTGCAGGAGTTTGCTGTCGATCGCCGCGTCCGTCGTGATGAAAGAGAGCATCGTCGCCATATTCGGCTGGATCATACCCGAGCCTTTGGCAATCGCGCCGAAGCGCACCTTCCTGCCGCCGATCTCGACCTCCGTCGAACACGCCTTAGAATATGTGTCCGTCGTGATGATGGCATTACCTGCATCGACGCTGCCTTCCGTGGAAAGGCTTGCCACAGCATCCTTGACGCCCTGCTCAAGCTTGTCCATCGGCAGATTCACGCCGATGACGCCCGTCGAGGCGACGAGGACGTCATCCGCCGTACAGCCGAGCGCCTTCGCTGCAATCTCTGCCGTACGCTTTGCATCCTTCATGCCCTGCTCGCCCGTGCAGGCATTCGCACAGCCCGCATTGGCCACGATGGCGCGCGCCTTGCCGTCCTCGACCGCCGCTTTGGAAACGTAGACGGGTGCCGCCGCCACGGCGTTCTGCGTGAAGACGCCCGCGACGGCAGCTTCCGTCTCCGAATAGATCACGGCGACGTCGAGGTTGCCGCTCTTCTTAATGCTGGCTTTGACGCCCGCCGCCTTGAATCCCTTGGGAAATGTCACGCCTTTTTTTGCTCCTGTATCAGAAAACATGTTGTATACCCTCCTGTATTATGGATAAACTGCGATATGATCAAGCCCGAGCTTCTCATCGAAGCCGCAGGCGATGTTGAAGTTCTGCACGGCCTGTCCCGCCGCCCCCTTGACGAGATTGTCGATGGCAGAGAGGACGACGACGCGACGCGTCCTCTCGTCGATATGCCAGCCGATGTCGCAGAAGTTCGAACCGCGCACCGCCTTCGTCGCCGGATAGCCGCCGCGTCCGAGAAGCCGCACGAAGTATTCCTCGCCGTACATCGTTTCGTATGCTGCATCGACCATATTGGGTTCGATGCCTTCTTTCAACCGCGCATAGCATGTCGCGAGGATGCCGCGCGACATGGGCACGAGGTGCGGCGTGAAGGACAGGATGCACGCTTCGCCCGAAAGCTCCGTCATCGCTTGCTCGATCTCAGGCGTATGGCGATGCGTAGCGACGCCGTACGCCTTGAAGCTGTCGTAAAGCTCGGGCAGAAGATTCGCCTGCTTCGCCGAGCGCCCCGCGCCCGATACGCCGGACTTCGCGTCGACGACGATGCTCGCCATGTCAACGAGGTGATTCTTGGCGAGAGGTGCGAGCGCGAGGATGCTCGCCGTCGTGTAGCAGCCCGCGTTGCCAATGATCTTCGCACCGCGAATCGCCTCGCGATTGAGCTCCGCCAGACCGTAGACGCGCTCGGCTTCCTTGTGCGTATGCTTAACCTTGTACCACGCTTCATAGACCGCTGTGTCAGCGAAGCGATAGTCTGCGCCGAGATCGATGATGCGCGTCTTCTCGCCTTCGAGCGCCTTGCCCGCCGCCATCGCATGACCGTGCGGCAGGCCGATGAAAACGAAATCGCTGTCTCTGCCGATGCGCTCGATGTCCTTCATGCTTTCGAGCGCTTCGTCGTAAATACCGCGAAGATGTGGATAGATGCTCGAGATCTTTTCCCCCGTATGGCTCTCCGACGTGATGTGCACGACATCCGCCTGCGGGTGTTCGTAAAGAAGCCGCAGAAGCTCCGCCCCCGCGTAGCCCGTAGCTCCGATAATGCTCACTTTCATGTGCTCGACCGCCCCTTCCCGAATTCCTTTGTCGAACGACGTTTATAATTATACATTTTATTGCATAATTATGCAATAGATTTGGGTGATTTATCTTCTAAACAAATTGTATCATTGCTGTTTTTGCGAAATGTATTCCAAAAAAGGACGGTATAACTTATAATAAAGACGAATATACTTTAAGGAGGACGCTTTTGCCATCATGAAGAAAATCAAGCGGCTCTTGCGCTTTTCCCTCTTTCTCCTCACCGTTTTCTGTCTCGCCTTCCTCGTCACGGGCAGTGCGGCAATCTTTCGTCCCGCGTTCTTCGACTCCATGCCGAAGATGCAGGAAGCTCGCCGCCTCATCTTTCTGCGCGATGCGGTCGCTGAGCGCGTGCACCAACGCGAGCACTATGTGACGATCGACGAAATGCCCGACTCGCTCCTCGACGCCGTCGTCGCCGTCGAAGACAGCCGCTTCTACTCGCATCACGGCTTCGATCCCGAAGCGATCGCACGCGCGACGCTCGTCAATCTGCAATATGGACGCATCGAGGAAGGCGCGAGCACGATCACACAGCAGCTCGCCAAAAACCTCTTTCTGTCTGACGAGCAGTCCCTCGACCGCAAGTTGGAAGAAGCGCTGCTTTCGCTCGATCTTGAGATGCACTACTCCAAGGATGAGATTCTGGAGCTGTATCTCAACACGATCTACTTCGGCTCAGGCTTTTACGGTATACACGAAGCTTCTGTCGGCTACTTCGGCAGAGAGCCGCACGAACTCGACCTGCCCGAGACGTCAATGCTCGCAGGAATCCCCAACGCGCCTTCCGTCTATTCGCCCTACGTTGACTTCATGCTTGCAAAGAAGCGGCAGATCGTCGTGCTCGACGCCATGGTACGGACGGGCTGCATCACGGAATCCGTCGCAGAATCCGCCAAGATCAAGCCGCTCTACTTCGCACACTGACCGACAGGAGGCTTCTCACACTTCCTCGTCTTGACGAAAAAGAGCATCGCGGCGCACTGAAGAAGCCATGCGCCGCCAAGCATCATCAAGCCCATGCGGTTATCCAAAAGAAAGTAACCGCTGATGCTCATGACTCCCGTCACGAGCGCCATGGTTTTGAGCTTCGCCTGCCGCGTCATGCCATTGCCGTCGTTGAACGGGACGACGTATTTCTGATACAATTTTGTGGCGGCAAACCACCGATGGAGACGCTCCGAACTCTTGGCAAAGCAGAATGCCGCCAGAAGATAGAACGGCACCGTCGGCAACAGCGGCAAAACGATGCCCGCCGTGCCCAAGGCAAGGGAGGTCATGCCAACACCGAGCCAAAGATAGCGCATCAAGCGATTCGCTGAAATCATCCGATCTTCCTTTCTGTCCGTATTGTCCGTGCAGATTTTCAGCTGCACCCTGCCGCATAAAGAAGGGGCTGCCGCACAAGTCCGATCGACTTATGCGCAGCCCCCCTTCCTTTTATTTCTTTGCCTGTTCGTTGGCGGAGCGCTCGAAGTTCTTGTAGAACTGCTCCGACAGAGCCTTGTACGTTTCCGTATTCGCCTTCTGGCTTCTGTTCGCTACAATCTGATAGGTGTAGAGAAGCTCGTTCGTGCCCGAGCGATAGACATCGAAGAAAAAGACGATGCGACTGTTGTTCGCGACTGTCAAGACGACATAAGCATCGGCATCGGCGGCCACGTTTTCCTTGTAGACCTTTGCGGCCTGGCGACGGTCAAGCGACTTGATGTCAACGCCTGTATTCTTCTGAATGTCGGCGGCAACCATATCATAGGAAAGCACATAGCTGCGCGCCACATTGCTTGCCTCATACATCGAAGCGAGCAGTTCATCTTTCGTCGGAGCGTCCTTCGTCGGCGTGTAGAGCGGCGCTGCGAGAGCAAGACGCTTGACGCTGACAATGTCGGCGCCCTCCGGGATCGTGACCTTGTCGGCATTGGCGAAAGCGACCTGCATGCCGAACACGGTCAGGCAGATGAAAAGCATGACTTGGACAATCTTCTTCATTGAATCTTCCTCCTTGACTCTTTCTCAATCGGCATGAAGTCACTGCAAAAGGCCGTGACTCTTCAGCGCCTTTTTCAACGGCTCCAGATGATCAGGCTCCAGCTCGGAAAGCGGCATGCGCAAGTGCCCCGTCTCGTAGCCCATGAGGCGCATCGCCGTCTTGACAGGAATCGGATTAACCTCGGAGAAAAGCGCCTCGATCAGATCCATGTAGTCAATCTGAATCTTCGCTGCTTCCTCAACCTTTCCCTCGAAGTACAGACGACACATATCGTGAGTCGCCTTCGGCGCGACGTTGGAAAGAACGGAAATGACGCCCTTGCCGCCGATGGAGAGGATCGGCACGATCTCATCGTCGTTACCCGAATAGACGTTGAGCGAATCGCCGCAAGCCTTACGGATGCGCGCCACTGCCGCGAGGTTGCCGCTCGCTTCCTTCGTCGCGTTGATGCGCGGATGCTCGGCGAGACGGGCATACGTCGCGGGCAGAATGTTGACGCCCGTGCGCGACGGCACATTGTAGACGATGCTCGGGATATTGACATTGTCGGCAATCTTCGAGAAATGCTTGACAAGGCCTCCCTGCGTACACTTGTTATAGTACGGCGTCACGAGCAACAGCCCGTTCGCCCCCGCCTTCTCCGCATACTGCGAAAGTTGGATCGCGTAGTTCGTATCGTTCGATCCTGTGCCCGCGATGACGGGGATGCGTCCGCCGACTGTCTCAACGACAAACTTGATGGCTTCCTTGTGCTCGGCATCGCTCATGGCTGCCGCCTCGCCCGTCGTTCCTGTGACGACGATGGCGTCCGTGCCGCCCGCGATCTGATCTTCGATGATGCGGCCGAACTCCTCGAAGTTCACGCCATCTTCCGTAAAGGGAGTGATGATGGCGACGCCCGCACCAGTAAAGATTGGTTCTTTCATTCCGAAGTCCCCCTTGATATTATCTCATTTGGAGAGAAACGCCGACGTGTGCAGCGTTTCTCTTCATTATGGCATGACAAGGGAAGAAAGTCAATCAGCCGCACTGCCCAGAGCGTGCAGAAGCCCGCCGAAAAGGCCTGCATTTTCCTTCAGTTTTTCTTCATTGCCGAAGACGCACAGGACGTTTTCCTGCATGCAGGCGTCGACGACATCCGCCAGAGCGCGAATGTCCGCCTGCCGCGTCGCAAGAATCTCATCGCGCGACTTCTGACGATCGGCTTCCGTCACATGGCGCAGGAAGCCATCCTGCGCGGCAAGTCCCTTGAGCTGCGGCGTCAGCGGCGCGTCGACCGTACTGATCGTGCCGATGATGAACTTCACCATCTCGCGGTCGGACACGTCAAACCCGCGCAGATAATCCGCCGTCTTATCAAATATTTCGAGCGTTTCCCTGAGGTTCGGATCGCGGTACGAGCCGAAGAACAGGAAGCCGACGCGGCTGAACTGCGTAAATGCGCCATAGGCACCGCCCTGCACGCGGATTTTCGTCCAGAAGTAGTCGTAGCGCAGGATCGTCTCCAGAACGCTCATGCTGCCCGTGTAGGAAAAGCCGAGGTGCAGGAAGTTCGCCGCCTTGCCCACATACTGCACGCGACTCGACGACAGAATCCCCTCGTTCTTCGCACGCACATCAAAGTGATAGACCTGCGGCTCTGACTTCACCTGCGGCAGACGGCGGCAGAACTTTGCGGCCTCCTCGGCGAACGTGGCATATTCGGCTTCGGCGAGCGTCACGCCGATGGTCAAATTGCCCTTTGTGAACACAAGCGGCAGGAGGCTTGCGAGTATCTGAGAAAGCTCCTCGAAGCGTTCCTCGAAGTGATCGGTGAGGTCGGCGATGAAGCTATAGAAGGACAGCATCGCCTGCTCGTTGTAAGCGCCCGCCGGCGACAGATAAGACGCGATGCGTGCCGCCATACTGCGCTGCGAGGCGCTCATGACGCGAGCCTCCATGACGGCGCGGCACTGTCCGCAAAGCTCCTCGATGCGCTTCTTGTCCGTGAACTTGCTCTCGGTCAGAACCTCCGCGAGAAGCGAGAACAGCTCGGGTAGTTTGCGCACGAAGGCGCGTGCACGCACGCGGAACATCGGCATGCAGGAATCCGGCTCGCCGTTTCGGACGGCGGCGGAATTTTCGTACGATATGCCGCCCGTATGGAGGTTCGAGAGATTCGACAGCTCGGCGTACGTATGGCTCTCTGTGTCAACCGCATCAAGAAGCTCGGTCAGCAAAAAAAGATACGGGATGTGTTCCTGCGGCACGCCCTGCGCATCGAAATAGAGGTTGACGTAGGCGATCTTGTTCGTGAAAATGTCGCTGTGGAGCACCTTGCAGCCCTCGATCTCACGCTCGGTGAGCGGCAGTTTCTCCACTTCCCTGCGAATATCGGAGAGTTCAAGAAGAGGGATCGTCGCCAGGGCCTCCGCTGTCTCGGAGCTTTCCTGCCGTTCCTTCAGGCGTTTGTTCATCTCGATGATGCGCTCAATCTCCTCGTGCGTGAGCGCCTGCTTCTTCTTTTCCAGCGCTTCGGAAAGCGCCGCCTCGCGCTCAGAGGAAAGCGTCTTGCTAGGCTTGAGTACGACGAGAGAACGATGCGCATTCTTCACGAGGTACTTTTCCAAGACCTCTTCAAAGTAGCGCCCTTTGAGTCCTTCGCGCATCTTCCGAAAAAGCTCCTCATAATAGAGGTAGAGCGCAGGGTCAGCATCATAGAGCCAGCTGTTCATGATCTTGATATTGTAGACAAGCCCCTTGGGAAACGTGCCGAAGTCCGCCTCACGCGCCTTGAATTCGAGGCGGTTGATCGACGCTTCGAGCAGCGTCTTGTCGATGCCGTTCTCGATGAGGCCGCGCATCGCCTCTTCCGTCAGGCGGCAAAACTCCTCGGCGCGCTCCGCCTCCGAACTCGTGACGATGATGCTCAGGTAAGGCTGGCGCAGCGCATCCTCGAAGGAAGCGCTGACGTCCTTGCCGATCTTCGCGTCCATCAGCGCTTTTTTGAGGGGCGCGGCTTCCGTCTGCAGGAGAGCATGCTGCAGAATTTCGAGAGCGAGCATCGCTTCGGCATTGTCCGCCTCTCCCACGAGCCAATTCAGCGCCAAGAAGGTTTTCTCCGACACCTTCTCCCCCTCGCTAATGGAGTAAAAGTCCTCCTTGCGAGCCATATCACGGAAGGACTGCTGCAAAGCAATCTCGGAATGCGGCTCAATTCGGTCGAACGCGGCGAGATATTCGCGGTCGAGATAGGCGAGTTTTTCCTCAATGTCCATCGCGCCGTAGAGGTAGATATAGCTGTTCGACGGATGGTAGTAGCGGCTGTGAAAGGCGCAGAAATCCTCATACGTCAGCGTCGGAATCGCATCGGGATCGCCGCCCGACTCGAAGCCGTACGTCGTATCGGGATAAAGGGAGAGCATGATCTTGTTCTCAAGCACGTCATCGGGCGAGGACAGAGCGCCCTTCATCTCGTTGTAGACGACGCCGCTGTAGCGAAGCGGCTCTTCGGCATTGTCGATCTCGTAGTGCCAACCCTCCTGCTGGAAGATTTCAGGCGTCTCCTTCATCGAAGGATAAAAGACCGCGTCGAGATAGACATCCATGAGGTTCTGGAAGTCCTTGTCATTGCGGCTCGCCACAGGGTACATCGTCTTATCGGGAAAGGTCATGGCGTTGAGGAAGGTGTTCAAAGAGCCTTTGACAAGCTCGACGAACGGCTCCTTGAGCGGGTACTTCCTGGAGCCGCAGAGCACCGAATGCTCGACGATGTGCGCCACGCCCGTATCATCCGCCGGCGTCGTACGGAAGCTGATGGAAAAGACTTTGTTGTCGTCGTCGTTTTCCAAAAAGAAAAGGCGGGCGCCGCTCTTTTCATGCACGAACGCATAGGCCTTCGCATCGATCTCCGGCACCGTCTGCTGCTTGAGCAGACGGAAACCGTGGAGAATCTCATTTTCCTTGAGGTTCAACTTCATAGAGGTTCATTTCATCCTTTCCAATGCACGGTGCGCGATGTCCTTGCGGCAGAAGGCGTCCTTGAAATGTACGCACCCGACGCCGCGATATGCCTTCTCAACCGCCGCGCGGATGTCCGCTGCCTCAGCGACGACGTTCAGCACGCGGCCGCCCGCCGTGACGATCTTGCCGTCCTTCTCTGCCGTTCCCGCATGAAAGACGAGGCATCCTTCCGCCTCAGCATCGGCGAGACCCGTGATTTCCGCGCCCTTCTCGTAGGTCTTCGGATAGCCGCCCGCCGCGAGGACGACGGTCACCGCCGCGCCCGTGCTCCACGGAATCTCGACATCGGCGAGATTGCCGTCGACGCACGACAGCATGATTTCGACGAGGTCGCCTTTGAGGAGCGGCAGCACAACCTCCGTCTCAGGATCGCCGAAGCGGCAATTGAACTCGACGACCTTCGCGCCTTCCTCTGTGACCATGAGTCCTGCATAGAGGCAGCCTTTGTAGAGCCGCCCTTCCTGCTCCATCGCGCGGATCGTCGGCTCCAGAATCGTCCGCTGCACCTCGGCGACGAGAGCGGGAGGCGCGACGGGAGCGGGCGCATAAGCGCCCATGCCGCCGGTGTTCGGCCCTTTGTCGCCGTCGTAGGCGCGCTTATGATCCTGCGACGGAATCATCGCGCGAATCGTCTTGCCGTCGGTGAACGCGAGGATGGAAACCTCCTCGCCCGCCATGAATTCCTCAATGACGACGCGGCTGCCCGCTGCGCCGAATGCTTCGCCCTCCATGATCTCGTCGACGGCGGCAAGCGCTTCCTCCTCGGTCATGGCGACGACGACGCCCTTGCCCGCCGCGAGTCCGTCCGCCTTGATGACGATGGGCGCACCCTCGGCTTTGACGTAGGCGCGTGCGGCGGCGGCATCGGAAAACACTTCGTATTTCGCCGTCGGGATGCCGTACTTCTTCATGAGGTCTTTGGAAAATGCCTTCGAACCCTCAATCTCCGCCGCGAGCTTCGCGGGACCGAATGCCTTGATTCCCTCCGCCGCCAGTGCGTCGACGAGGCCGCCCGCAAGCGGCGCCTCAGGGCCGACGACGACGAGATCGATGTCGTTCTCCTTGGCAAAAGTGACGACTGCCGTATTGTCCGTCGGAAAGATCTGCGGCACGCATTCGGCGATTGCCGCCATGCCCGGATTGCCCGGAATCGCATAAAGTTTTTCCGTCTGAGGACTATCCTTGAGCTTCCAGGCAAGTGCATGCTCGCGCCCGCCGCTGCCGATGACCAAAATCTTCATCTCGTTGCTCCTATTTCTCAATCTGCTCCGAAAGATATGCGGCGATGTGTTCGTCGTAGACCGACGTGTGACGGAACGCCTCACGAGCGAGTTCCATGCGTTTCATGCCGCGCACACAGCCGTCCTTTTGAATCATCTCCGCGACCTCGTCGTAGTGCGAGGGGTTCGTCACGACGGCAACGAACTTGAAGTTCTTCGCGGCAGCGCGGATCATCGCAGGGCCGCCGATGTCGATGTTCTCGATCGCCTCGGCGAGCGTCACGTTTGGTTTCGCCACAGTCGCATCGAACGGATAGAGGTTGACGACGACGAGATCGATCGGTGTGATCTTGTGCTCCTTCATCTGCTGTACATGCTTGGGATCGTCGCGCACGGCGAGAATGCCGCCGTGGATGTAGGGATTGAGCGTCTTGACCCTGCCGTCCATGATCTCAGGGAAACCCGTGACATCACTGACGTAGAGCACGGGGATGCCCGCATCGCGGATTGCCTTCATCGTGCCGCCCGTCGAGACGATCTCAACACCGGCATCATGCAGCTTGCGTGCGAACTCGACGACGCCCGTCTTGTCCGATACACTGATGAGAGCACGCTTGATTTTCATGGTCAACCTCCACCTTTCATCTACAACAAACAAATAGCTTATTCCAAAATCGTCACATGGCGGCCTTCCACCTTGAGCCGCCCATCCACATAGAGCGCGATGGCGCGCGGATAGAGGATATGTTCCTGCTCCAACACCCGCGCGGCGAGCGTATCTTCCGTATCGTCATCCATGACAGGCACAGCCGCCTGCAGGATGATCGGCCCTGAGTCCATACCCTCGTCGACAAAGTGAATCGTGCAGCCCGAGACCTTGACGCCGTAGGCGAGCACGTCGCGATGGGCATGCGCCCCGCCAAACGACGGCAGGAGCGACGGATGGATGTTCAAGATGCGCCCGCAGAACTTGCGCACGAAGTACGGACTCAAGATGCGCATGAAACCTGCGAGCACAACGAGCGTCACGCCTGCCTCTTCAAGCGCCGCAACGAGCTTTTCCTCGAACTCCTCGCGCGTCGCACACGCTTTGCGATCGACGCAATGATGTGCTATACCCGCCTGTGCCGCGCGTTCCAAGGCCTTCGCCTCGGGCTTGTCCGTCAAGACGACGGCGATCTCAGCGCGAATCTCACCCTGCTTCTGCGCCTTGATGATGGATTCGAGGTTCGTGCCGCGCCCCGAGCACAGGATGCCGAGAACTTCCTTACGCATCGAGAACCCCGCCTTTGATCGTCACATCGTGCGCACCCTTCTTGACGCAGCCGATCTCGTAGACCTCCTCGCCCGCCGCCTCAAGATGTGCGCGAATCTTCGCAGCCTCCTCAGGCGCGGCGATGATGACCATGCCGACGCCCATGTTGAACGTGCGGTACATCTCATGTCCATCGACATTGCCCCACTCCTGCAGCAGGCGAAAGATCGGCGGCGTCTGCCATGCGGAAGCATCGACCTCCGCCGCAAGATGCTCGGGCAGGGCGCGCGGGATATTTTCGTAGAAACCGCCACCCGTGATGTGCACCATGCCATGAATGTCGAACTTTTCGATGAGCGGCAGACACACGCGCGGATAGAGCCGCGTCGGTGTCAGAAGCTCCTCGCCAAGCGTCTTTTGAAGCTCAGGGAAGGTTTCAGCCCCCGTGAAGCCCTTATGCTCGAAGCAGATCTTGCGCACGAGCGAGAAGCCGTTCGAGTGAACGCCCGAGGACGGCAGCGCGAGCAACACGTCGCCCTCCTGGACGCGCTCGCTCGTGATGATCTTCGACTTCTCGACGACGCCGACGGCAAAGCCTGCGATGTCGTACTCGCCATCCGCATAGAAGCCCGCCATCTCCGCCGTCTCGCCGCCGATGAGCGCACATCCCGACTCCTTGCAGGCGGCGGCAACGCCCTTGACGACAGCAGCCACCTGCTCGGGAACGAGCTTGCCGACGGCGAGGTAGTCGAGAAAAAAAAGCGGCTCTGCACCCTGCACAAGGATATCGTTGACGCACATGGCGACGGCGTCCTGCCCCACGGTATCGTGCTTGCCGAGCATGAAGGCAAGTCGCAGCTTCGTGCCCACGCCGTCCGTGCCCGAAACGAGCACCGGCTCCTTGTACTTCGCTGCCTGCAGCGCAAAGAGGCCGCCGAAGCCGCCGAGGTCGCCGAGCACTTCGGGGCGGTACGTCGCACGCACGCTGTCCTTAATGAGTTTGACGGATTCATTGCCCGCGTCGATATCGACGCCCGCATCGCGATAGGTAAGTTTCTTTTCCATTCTGCCTCCTCCAACACAATCGAAAACGAAAAAATGTAAAGAAATACACAAACCCACCGCCATCCAACAGAATGGCGGCGGGCTGCGGGCTATTATCTCTCCTCGCCTGTCAGGCGGCGCAGAATCTCCTTGTAGGCGTCCTCCACGTTGCCGAGGTCACGGCGAAATCTGTCCTTATCGAGCTTCTCGTTCGTATCGCTGTCCCAGAAGCGGCAGTTGTCCGGCGAGATCTCGTCGGCAAGAATGATCGTACCGTTCTTGTCCCTGCCGAATTCCAGCTTGAAATCGACGAGCGTGATCTTTTTCGTCTTCAAATAATCGCGCATGATCTCGTTGACCTTCAAGGCCTGGCGCTCAATCTCACGGATCTCCTCATCCGTCGCCATCGCCATCGCCTTGACATGGTAGTGGTTGATCATCGGGTCGCCGAGCTCGTCGCTCTTGTAGTAAAGTTCCACAATGGGAATCGCCATCTTCGTGCCTTCTTCAAGGCCGAGGCGCTCGGCAAGGCTGCCTGCCGCAATATTGCGCACGACGACCTCAAGCGGAATGATCTCAAGCTTCTTGACGATCATCTCACGGTCGCTCGGCATGCTGATCAAGTGATGGTCGATGCCGTTCTTCTTCAGGAGGTCAAAGAAAAAAGCTGTAATCTTGTTGTTCATGACGCCCTTGTCGACGATCGTGCCCTTCTTCGCGCCATTGCCTGCCGTCGCATCGTCCTTGTAATAGACGAGCAGTTCGTCGGGATTCTCCGTCTCATACATGATCTTTGCTTTGCCTTCGTACAGAACCTTCTTGCTCATGATTTCCTGTCCTCCGTTAAACTTCTACTGATTGACCTGGGACGCTACACGCGCCGCCTTCTTCGCTACGCCTTCCCTGAGCTTCTCGCGATACCCTTCGAGCTGCTTTGCGACGGCAGCGTCTCTCGCACCGAAGATCTCAAGGGCAAATACCGCCGCATTCTTCGCGCCGTTGACCGCCATCGTCGCGACGGGGATGCCCGACGGCATCTGCACTGTGCTCAAGAGCGCGTCGAGGCCGTTCAAAGGCGTCGCGTTGATCGGTACGCCGATGACGGGAAGCGTCGTGTAGCTCGCGATGACGCCCGCCAAGTGCGCTGCCGCGCCCGCCGCTGCAATGATGACGCCTACGCCGTTTTCACGCGCGTTTTCAGCATATTCATGCACCTTCGCGGGCGTGCGGTGCGCCGATGCCACGATGACGTCGACCTCGATGCCGAACTCCTTGAGAAACTCCACCGCCGGCTTCATGATCGGCCAATCTGAGTCACTGCCCATAAAAAGAGCTGCTTTCATGAAAGATCCATCTCCTTTTCTCTTTAGTGTATGATAGCAGATGAAAGGAAACGCTGTCAACCGCTTCGCCCGTCGAGCGTGCTTTCGAGCGCTTTCTTAAGCCTGCTTTCCAGCGCAACGAGTTCGGCTTCCGCCGCGCGTCTTTTCGCCCTGCCTTCCTGCTGGATTTTCAGCGTTTCCTCGATCGTCGTCACGAGGTCGTCGTTCACCTTGCGCACCGTCTCGATGTCCACGATGCTGCGCTCGTTCTCCTTCGCCGTCTCGATCGTGCCGATCTTGAGCATTTCCGCATTCTTCTTCAAAAGGTCGTTCGTCATCTCATTGACCGAATGCTGCATCTCAAGAACCTTCTTCTGGTTCGCGAGACCGAGCGCTATGACCATCTGATTCTTCCACAGCGGAATCGAGTTGTAGATCGCACTCTGCACACGATCGATGAGAACCTTGTCGTTGTTCTGTATGAGGCGGATCTGCGGCGCCGTCTGGATGGAAATCGTCTTGCTGATCTTGAGGTCGTGCACCTTCTTTTCGAAGCGCTCGACGGAACTCTCAAAATCACTGACGACCTGCGCCGCCATCGGATCGCTCGAAGCGGCGGCCTGCGCACGCAGCTTGGGCAGCGTGACTTCACGCATCTCCTGCATCTTCTCCTCGCCCGCGCGAATGTAAAGCTCCAACGTCTTAAAATACTCAAGATTCTTCGCAAAGAGAGTATCAAGCATCGTGACGTCCTTCATCATGAGCATGCGCGCCTTCTGCAGTGACGTCTTGACCTTCTCAACCTGCACGGACACCTTCTCGTAGCCCTGCATCATCGTCTCCGCCTTGCCGACGAGGGAGCTGACAAGCGGCAATTTCTTCAGAAATCCGCCGCCCGATGACTTCGGCTCGAAGCTCTTGACATTCGTCAGAAGCTCGCCCAAAAGCTCGCCGACATAGCCGCTGTCCTTCGCACGCACGTTGCAAAGAATGCTATCCGAAAAGTCGGCAATGTTCTTCTGCGCCGCCGTGCCGAAGTCGATGATCGCCGCCGAGTCCGTGAGGTCGAGGCCCTCCTTGATCTTCTCCACCTCAGCACGCTCCGCAGGCGTCAGTTCCTCGACCTCCTGCGCGATGCGCTCAAGCTCCTTTTCGGGCGCAATTTCCAGCGCCTTTTCCTGCGGTTGCTGCACACGTTTGCTCAAGAGATCGTCCAGATTGATTTCCGCCATTTCTCCCTCTCCTTTATCTGCTCTGCCTAATCCTCATCACAGTAATCGAAATAAAAATCATCGACGGGCATGAAGAGCCAACGCACGCCCTCGATGAAGCCGACGAAGATCGGCAGTCCTGTCCAGAGGAACAAGATGTAGCCAACGCCCTGAAAATTCTTGCCCAGAAAAAACTTGTGCGCACCGAAACCACCGAGGAATATGCCGAGCAGCGACGCCTTGATCTTGCGGCGTACGACTTGCCAGTAAAGCTCCTGCGGTATGACGCTCGTGCCTCGCGCGAGACTAGAGACCTTCTGCAGGAAGACCGGCGTCGCGTTCGACGCCTTCCTCGGATGCTGCGCGCCTCGTCTCACGAAGGGCTGCTCCGTCGCTTCAGACACGGTGCATGCTGCCCCCATCGCCTGCCCCTTCATCGAGTGCTGCAGCACCTCGATCTCAGCGTTGAGATCCATGAGCTGATAGTTGATAACACGCCTAAACTCTTCCTCATACGTCATGCGCAGGGAAGAAAGCATCTCCTTGACACGCCGCTTCGCCTGCACCACCTCTTCGGAGGCGAGCTGCGTTTCCTCAAGCTCGACATACTGGCGCAGCATGACGGCCGCCTTCTCCTGATAGATTTCGATGAAATCCTCCGCTGCCGCGATGCGTTCAGGATTGCGCTCCAGATAGCGCAGCATATTGCCCGCGACATGCTGCAGGGCGACAAGTTCCTGTGACATCTCACGATCTTTTACCTTTTGCCGCAAATCCTGCAGAACATCGTAGTCGCCCACCGCCTTGGCAAAACTCGCTTCCAGAAGCTCCGCTCGCACATCAGGCAGCTTCTGCAGCTGCGCCCTCTTGAGCTTCAGCCTCTGCTTTCCGCCGCGCAGTCCTCTCACCTGAAAAAGTGTAAAGCCGCCGAGAAAAACCATCATGCCGGCCTTCCACCATTCCTCCTCATAACCGAGCCAAGCGCCACCACCCAAGGCAGTGATTGCGAAAATCAGCCACAGATAGCGCATACGCTCGCCCCCTCCTATGAATACGACTGCCGATCGCGCAAAAGAACTATCTATGTGCTCCATTATATCATTGAAGCAAAATCATAGCTATAGAAATTGCGAATAAAATCAGCCACTCATCTTCACACATCCGCTCTATTTCTTCGACATTAATAATACATTAATTTTATAGATCAATTACAAATAAAATAATTCCAGCAACTTTTGGACTGCTGGAATTATTCATCTTAATATCCCGAAATCGAGGCCTCAGACCCTACGCATTGCGTTCCAATACAAACACTTCTCCGCCCTTTTCTATGCGCCCCGTCATCCTTCCTCCCATGGAAAGATGATCTCGCATCATTTCAAGCATCGCCTGTGGTTCTTCATAGTTGCAAAGCGGCTCACCAAGAATAATATAATCATAGGTACGCCCACGCAGAGTCTCGGCAAAATCGCGCTGCGATCGACAGAAAACTTCCTCATCGCAAACCGTCTGGAGATCCTGCCAATATTTTGCATCTTGAACAAGAGCGGAAAGCTTCACAGGCTCAAACCCAACGCCCCGAAGCCCATTCTTAAAATGAAGCAAATCGGCACCGCAGCGTATATCGATCCCCAAAATGCGATGTTCCTTGCGTACAGGAACAAAGCTCAGGCACTTATCTCGAAGTTCCGCATCCAAGCGCGTATCATCCCAAGGATCGATTCCAAAATATTTACGTCGGAAAATCTCACGTCCCGTCTGTATATCCAACTGATAATCCTCGCCTGTCATCGTGCTTCCTTCTGCATGATAAACAAACGTATCACGACAAATCATCAAGCGATAGCCCAGACGGCGATAAGTAAAGGAAAGATCGTCATCAGAAAAATTATAATAAAAAGCATGATCCAGCTCGTACAGCTTCCGCAAAGATGAACGAAGCAGCGACGTCGTAGGAATAACGCGCAGGCACTCCTCCCACTTTTTAGGATTACTAATATTATGGGCAGCCGCTACTTCCTGCATTTCTTCATAATTGGAAAATGGCAACGTGATCTGCTGATGATTGCTCGTATAGTTTGCAACAGGAACAACCATCCCAATGCGCGGATCCGATTCCATGCAAGTAACGAGATTTTTAAGCCAATCTTTTGTGACAATAACATCCCCTGGAACGAATGAAACGTATCTCCCGCGAATAAATTCACCACCCGCCGAATTTTTCGCCGCAATGTATCCAGCTAATGCTCCGCGATTTTCTCTCACATGAAAAATACGCTTCTTCTCATACGGAATACTACGAAAAAACTCTAACGTCCCATCCGTCGACCCGTTATCGATAAGAATCAACTCATAATCAACATTCTGTGTATATTGAAGAAGCGCATGAATCGCCATCTTCGTCTGATCTTCCAAATGATTATACGCCTGAAAACATACGGTCACCAATGGCGGATTTTTTCCCACACAAAAATTTGCTACAATTTCACGTCGGATAAAAGCATTCCTCTTGCGGATCTCAGAGCTTTCCCCTTCCGGCTGAACTTCAATGACTTCTCCATAATTAAAGCTCATATCTTCCTCCATACCCACCAAAATCTATTCTTTTTAGCGTGAAAATCCAAGAGCCAAATCCGAAGGGCGCACTCCACTTCAAGGATGTAAACTCTCCGTGTACATTATAGCGTACACTATTGTGGTGTTCAATCTTTTCATGATGCGAATCATGTCCTTGCACCTATATCAGCGAAACGTCTCTATTCGCAGCGTCTTTCCGTCCGTCCTGCATACGACCGCACCATCCTCGTCGGTGCGATAGATTTTTATGCCGTCCTTCTGTAGACGCTCGATGACCTCTGGGGCAGGATGACCGAAGTTGTTGTCCCTGCCGACGCTGATGACGGCGAAGCGCGGCTGTGCGGCGGCGAGGAACTCCTCCGTCGTCGAGGTTTTCGAGCCGTGGTGTGCGACCTTCAAGACGGTGCATTGAGGATTCTTCCCCTCCGCGAGCATGGCCTTCTCCTGCTCCGCTACGAGATCGCCCGTGAAGAGGAATGATGCCGCACCATAGTTCACGCGGATGACGTTCGAATACTCGTTTCCCGTAGCGCCCTCCGCTGCACCGCCCTCCACCTGCGGCGCGTAGAGGATGTCGACCGTCACGCCGTCGAGATCGATATGCTCGCCCGCCTCTGCAGGAGCTAGATGCTGCATCTCAGGCGCATCGAGGGAACAGCCGAGCACGCGTGCATACTCGCTGCGCGGCTCGTGCGCCGTCAAGACCATGCCGACGGGAATATGGCGCAGGATGCCGCCCACACCGCCCGCATGATCCTCGTGCACATGCGTGAGGATCATGTAGTCGAGCCTTCGCACGCCGTAATGCGAAAGGTACGGCACATCGACGCGCGAGCCGATGTCATAACCGCCGTCGCGCGTGCCACCCGTATCGATCATCAAGGCTCTGCCGTGCGGCGTCACGACGAGAGCCGCATCGCCCTGCCCCACGGCGATGAAATGCACCACCATCTCCTGCGGGCGCGAAAACTGCCATAAGGCGACGGCGGCAGCAGCGAGCAGAACTGCGGCAAAGAGCGCCTTGCGACGCTCGCTGCACCATGCCAAAATAATCTTTCGCCGCTCCTCAGGCTGCACAAATACAGCAAGCATGGCGAAGTAGACGAGCGCAAGCGGCACAGAAAGCGTTGGCAGATACACCTCGCCGCCGGGCATAACTGCTAAAAGCCGAGTACTTTCATAAACAACCCCTAAGAGCAGACTGTCCGCAAGAAAGACGGCCTTCGCCAAGAACGGCAGTACGAAGGATGCAAGCCCCGCGAAAAGCCCCGCGACGATGACGAGTTCCACGACGGGCACGACGATGATGTTGGCGACGAGCGAAGAAAGCGACAAACGATGGAAGTACCATGCGAGGAGCGGCAAGGTCGCGAGCTGCGCCCCGAGCGTGACGGCGAGGCTCAGAGCCGCAAAGCGCGGCAGAAAGCGCAAGGTCGAAAGCCGCTCGCAAAAAGGCGGCGCGAGGTAGAGAAGCCCCGCTGTCGCCGCGAACGACAGCTGGAAGCTGACGTCAAACGCCATGAGCGGCTCGAAGAAGAGCAGCGCCATGCCGACAAGAGCCAAGAGCCGTCGCGCGTCGCTCTCACGCTCCAAGGCGAGCGCGAAGAACGCGAGCAATCCCATCGCACCCGCACGCACAGCCGGCGGCACGCAGCCCGCAAGCACGCAGTACAGCACGACGACGACGGTGACGAAAACAGCCGTCACGACGGGACGCAGGCGAAGGAGTGCGCCGAGCCATGCCATGACCGCCGCCAACAGCGTGATATGCGAGCCGGACACCGAAAGGATGTGCACGATGCCCGTCGCCGTGAACGCCTCGACAAGCTCGGGCTTTATGCCCTCGTAACCGCCGAAGAGCATGGCGAAGATCGCCGCCGCATCTTCCTTGGGCATCACGCTCTCCATCGAAGCGCGGTATGCCGAGCGCACCCGCTCGCTCCAACGCAGTACGGGATGCACCTCTCCCGCTTCCCATGCCACGCCCGGCTTCTTTGCCGATAGACGCGCGCGCACGCCCTTGACCGCCGCCGCACGCTCCACATCAATGCGCCCAGGATTGCCGTAGCCGTAGATGCCCTTGACCTTCCCAAAAGCCGTGATTTCCGCGCCAATCTCGGGCAAGTTTCCGACATTTTCGCGCATCTCCGAGACATAGATTGCTCCCGACGCCGCCTGCTCCTCGCCGCGCTGGCGCACGCGCTTCGCCTCCACCGTATAGCGCACGAACGTCCCCTGCGCCGTCCGCCGCACATGCGGCGCCTCGACGAGCACGCCCTTGACCGCCGCCTCACGGCCAATTAAATGCGAAACATCATCGGCAGGCAGAGCCTCGCCCCAAGCGAAGCGCCACGCGCCGAAAAAAAGAAAGAGCAGCAAGAACGCCAGCCACGTCCTGCTGCTCTCGCGCACGAGCAGAAAAAGCGACAAAAAGAAGAACCCCGCCATGCCAAGGGCAAGAGTGCCAAGCGAGACATGCAGCAAATCCTCGCCGTAAATGCCGAGCAAAAGCGCAAGGAAAAGCCCATTGAGAAAAACAAGCTGCTGCTGTCCATACCGCATGGCAAACCCTGCCCCTCAACTTCCTTATACGCATCACATTCCTCGAAGAAGCGCCATCGCTCCCCTCACAATGCAATCTTGTCCTTCATCTTCGCATACTTCGCATCGCCGATACCCTTGACACGTTTGATTTCCTCAGGGGCTTGGAACGCGCCGTTCTCCGTGCGGTACTCGACGATACGCTTCGCCATGGCAGGGCCAACACCCGGCAGCTTGTCAAGCTCCTTCTCGTCCGCCGTGTTGATGTTCACCATGCCTTCGGGCAGGGGCTTCGCCGTCCCTGCCTGCGCTCCTGCCGCCGCGCCTTGCACCGCCGTGCCTTGCGGAGATTTCTCGGGCACGGTAATCTGCACACCGTCCTTGAGCTTCTGCGCGAGGTTCACGCCGTTCGTGTCCGCCGTCGGCAAAAAGCCGCCGCAGGCGTCGACAGCGTCCTTCGCGCGTGCGCCCTCAGCGAGCTGCACGACGCCCGGATGATTGACCGCGCCCGCAACATAAACAACGATCTCTTTCGCCTGTGCTTCTTGCACGGGCGCCGTGCCCGCGTCCAGCTCGACAACTTCCTCCTGCCCATGAATCCCTGCATAGAACGCGCCACCCGCCGCAAGGGCAACGACAGCCAAAAGAACAAGCATCGACTTCTTGAACATCGGCATGGTTTCAGCCTCCTAAGCAGAACTGCACCTCTAGCAAGACGATTTCGCATTCATTCTTCCATATATGGAATATTCTATGAATTTCATATTTCTCCTGCTATTTCAACAAATATAGGATTATGATTCCCAATGTTTGACAGCATCCAACCACCATGCTAGAATAAGAACCGTCAAATGTACAATGCGGACGTGGCGGAACTGGCAGACGCGCTGGACTTAGGATTCAGTGCCGCAAGGCATGGAGGTTCGAACCCTCTCGTCCGCACCAACGATGATGAACAAAAGCCCGGAAAATCCGGGCTTTTTCTATTGATACGACGCACTTGAAGTCTGCCGCCCTCAAGCAAATGCGAAATTCCCCTCGCGGAACACAGGGACGCGCGTGCCGTCCGCCTCGATTCCGTCGATGGCGAGATCTCTTGAGCCTACCATAAAGTCCTCGTGCACGAGCGAATCGTTGACGTCGCGCTGCAAAAGCTCAACGCTGGTCATCGCCTCGCCGCCTTTGATGCACGTCGGGTACGCCTTGCCAAAGGCGAGGTGGCACGCGGCATTTTCGTCGAAAAGCGTGTTGAAGAAGAGTACGCCGCTCTTCGAGATCGGCGAATCGTAAGGCACGAGCGCGACTTCACCGAGATAGCTCGCACCTTCGTCGGTCGAGAAAAGCTCCTTGAGGATTTCTGCACCGCGCTCCGCCTTGTAGTCGACGACCTTGCCCTCTTTGAAGGTCAGCGAAAATCCCTCGACGAGATTGCCGTTGACGTTCAGGGGGCGCGTCGCTTTGACCGTGCCGTTTACGCCGTCACGCTTGGGAAGCGTATAGATTTCCTCCGTCGGCATATTGGCAACGAAGGTCACGCCTGCCTGCGTCTTTTCCGCGCCGCCCATCCAGATATGACCCTCGGGCAATTCGATGGAGAGGTTCGTGCCGAGAGCGTTCTTGTACTCCAAGCGCGAGAAAGCATGGTCGTTCATGAACTTCGCCGCACACGCCAAAAATTCGATGTGCTTCTGCCAGCGCACAGCCGCATCCTCGCCGGGCGCAAGGCGCACGGCAGCGAAGATCGCCTGCCAGAGATTTTCAACGGCAGCGTCAGGCGCATCCTCGGGAAAGACCTTGCTCGCCCAGCTTTCCGTCGGAATTGAGACGACGCACCAAGAGTTCTTGTTGCTCATCAGTCGCTGGCGGTATTCGAGGAGCGCCGCGCCCGCCGCCTGCTGCGCGAGCGTCAGGCGCTCTGGCTCGACGCCGCTGAAGATCTCTGGGTCGGAAGCATGAATCGTGACGAAGGCTGCCCCCTCTGCCGCACTGTCCTCGTAGAGACGGCGGCGCCACTCGGGAAACTCCGAAAAAACGCTCTTCTTCGCCTTGTCGTAGCGCAGACGCGCGAGCCGTTCGTCGTTCCACGCGACCGTCACATCGTGCGCACCCGCATCGTACGCCGCGCCCGCGACGCGGCGCGCGAAGTCGGCGCACGCGAGCGGCGCGTTGATGACGAGCGGTTGATCCGCCTGCAGATTGACGCCCATGCGCACGATCAGCCGCGCATATTCTTCGAGAAGTTCCTCTCGGCTCTTTTCGTCCATACCTTCCATGCCTTGCTTCCTTTCCAAAAACCCTAGACTATCCATTGCCCCTGCGCGATACAGGGTCTTTCTGTCGGTACCAACGTCAGCGATAGCGCAGACGGTACGTCTTTCCTTCGGGCAGGGCGACGCTGCCGTCGCCCGACGCGCCGACCGCCTTCAGTGCCTCTTTGTACTCCATAGGCACGGAAAGCGCCTCCGTCTTGAAAATCGCCGTGCCATCACCGTCCAAGTCGAGCGTGAAGCCCGAGCGCATCCTCTGACCGCTGCGCTCAAGGTAGTCGAAGTCGCCCTCGCCGTCGTCGTCGATCTCGCCGCGAATCTTCAGCGTCATGCCGATGAAAGCGATGTCCGAGAGCCTCGTCGTCGCACTCTCAGGCATCAGGGAGATATTGCCCTCCTTGACTTCGAGCGAATTGCGTGCCGCCACGGCCGAGAGAATCTGCACCTCTACATGACCATCGTCGCTTCTAAGACTCCTCGACGTGCGCATGAGTTCGCTCCAGCGCGGCACCGTGACCTTGTAGGAGTCGATGACGGCGACGTAGCCCGCCCTGTCGTCTTCCGCCACCTTGCCATAGAGACGCACATAGTCGCCGCGCGACGGGCGCGGCTCGGCGGCGCTGACGCCCTTGCCCTCGACGAGAAGGCGCGGCCCGCCTTCGTGCATCTCCGCCTGCATCACCGCGCCGTCGATATCAACGACACGCGCGACGAACTGCACTTCCTTGCCCTTGAACTTCGCAGGATTCTCCGAGAACTTCGCGCCTTCAACGAACTCGGGATGGTGCGGCGGCTCGCGGTAGACGGCGCTCCTTCCGCCGCAGCCGGCAGAGAGCGCGAGCAGGAAGAACAGCGCAACGAGGAAGGCGAAGCGCATCCTACGCCCTTTCCCTGGCCTCAAAGTTCCAACGCTCCTATCAAATCCCGCGCATACTCAATGCCCTGGCGTTCCAAATACGCATCGAGTCCTTCGGCGGCTTCGACGACGGCACGCGGATTCGCAAAATTCTCCGCGCCGATCTCGACGGCGCTCGCACCGACTAGAAGGAACGCTGCCACATCCTCACCCGTCTGTATGCCACCCATGCCGATGACGGGAATCGAAACCGCCTGCGCCGCCTGATAGACCATGCGCAGGGCGATAGGCTTTACGGCAGGGCCCGAAAGGCCGCCCGTGATGTTGCCGAGGAGCGGCTGGCGCTTTTCGACATCGATCGCCATGCCCGTCAACGTGTTGATGAGCGATACGGCGTCCGCGCCTGCTTCCTCGACGGCGCGCGCCATCTGCGGGATGTCAGTGACGTTCGGCGAAAGTTTTACGATCACGGGCTTCTTCGTATGCTTTTTGACCTCCTGCGTCACACGTGCCGCCTGCCTGGGGTCAGTGCCGAAGACGATCCCGCCTTCCTTGACGTTCGGGCACGAGATATTGACCTCGATGCCATCGACGCCATCGACGTCGAGCATTTGCGCCATCTCGCCGTATTCCTCCGCCGTGCCCGCGCTGATGTTGACGATGAACGAGGTCGGCAGTTTTGCCGCCTCGGGCAGGATGTCACGGCAGAACGCCTCGATGCCGGGATTCTCCAAACCGATGGAATTGAGCATGCCAGCGGGCGTCTCGGCGATGCGCACGCCACCGTTTCCCGCACGCGGCTTCGGCGTGATGCCCTTCGAAACGACGGCACCGACGTCCGCGAGGTCGAGGAAATCTTCATACTCCATGCCGAAGCCAAACGTGCCCGACGCGCCCATGATCGGCGTCGCCATGCGGATGCCCGCGATCTCGACGGCAAGCCTCTCCCTATTCATTCAAAAACCTCCTCCGCCGCAAAGACCGGCCCTTCCGTGCAAACTTTGCGCCTCCTACCTGTCGCCTTCCCCTCGAAGGTGCAGCCCAGACAGACGCCGAAGCCGCACGCCATGCGCTTTTCCAACGATACCTCGCAGGAAAGCCCCGCGCTCCGCGCCAGACGCGCGATGCCATCCATCATCGGGTCAGGGCCGCAGACTTTAACGGAATGCACTTCATTCTCGCAGAGGACGAGCGGCATCAAGTGAAGCGGATAGCCATGGAAGCCGCTTGAGCCATCGTCTGTCGCGATGTAGACCGCCTTCGCATGCGGCGTGAAGAAGCGCGTCCAGAACGTCTCCGCCTCCGTGCGGGCGGCGATGATGACGACGGGCTTTTCACGCAGGCGACGTGCGAGCAAAAGGAGCGGCGCTAGCCCCAAGCCGCCTCCGACGAGAAGCGCAGGCTCGTCCGTGAGCGTAAAGCCCGTGCCCAGTGCGCCCTCGACGCTCAGAGTTTCGCCCGGCCGCAGCGTGGAAAGCTCCGTCGTCCCCTCGCCCAAGATGCGGTAAAAGAGCGTGATCGTCCCCTTCTCGTCGTCGATATCCGCCACGCCGAACGGACGGCGCAGAAGATGCGCGCTCTTCGTCTTCTTCACCATGACGAACTGCCCCGGCTCTGCTCCCGCCGCAATCTTCGGCGAGAGAAGTTCCATCTGCCAGATGTCGGGCAATATGGCGCGGTTCAAAACGACAACGGCATCCTCCAAAGTTTTTTTCAAGGAATCGTCCTCCTGTCCTGATTCTTATATCTTTCTGTATTATAACACACTATTGGATGAAATCCCCTTCTTCGCAATAAAAATACCTCACCTACAGATCAATATATACACTTTTGCAACCATAAGCTCATACAACAGAAAAGCGGTTTTACTCCATACGAAATATGGAGCAAAACCGCATAAATCAGCGTGATTCTACGACATTGGCTTATTTTCTTGTCCGCTTAGCAGTGAGCAATCCAATTTGGGCGAGGATTCTCTCACTCCGTATCAAAAAGCAGCGTCACAGGCCCATCATTGACCGATGTGACCTGCATATCTGCGCCGAAACTGCCGTGCTCGACGCGAAAGCCCCGAGCGCGGCAATGCGCCATGAAACTCTCGTAGAGCGGCTCGGCAATCGCGGGCTTCGCGGCCTTGGAAAATCCCGGGCGGCGGCTCGAAAGGTCAGCGTAGAGCGTGAACTGCGAGACGACGAGGAGCGCGCCGCCGACATCTTCGAGCGCGAGATTCATCTTGCCTGCCGCGTCGGAAAAGACGCGCGTACGGCAAATTTTCTCTGCGAGGCGCTTCGCCTCTTCTTCCCCATCTGCCGGCCCCACGCCCAGAAGGACGAGAAAGCCCTGTCCGATCTCACCCGTCACCGCGCCGTCAATGGAGACGGCAGCCTCCTTCACCCTCGTCACGACTGCCCGCATAAACTCATTCCTTCCTACAGCAAAACCGCGCCAACAGAAAAACACCCGCAAAGCCAACAGTCTAAGCGGCGTCCGCCATCCAAGCCTCAGTTCGTCCAGCGATCGGCAAAAGCGAATACATGGCGGTAGTAATTCTCCGGATCCTTCGCCTTCGCCGCTGCGTGCCACGCGCCCTCGACCGTCAGCACTTCCTTCTGCGGTGCGCTCGACGCCGCCGCCAACTCCTGCATCATGCTGTAAGGTACGAGCAGGTCAGACGTGCCGTGGATGAAGAGCGTCGGCGCCTTCATGCGGCGCACGGCGTCGAGCGCCGAGGCGTCAGAGAGCGCAGCGCCCGTCTTCTTGCGGCTCATGTAATCCATGCCGCGCATGATGACGGATGCCGGCAGGTTGAAGCTCTCCATCTTTCGCACGAACATATCTTCAGCGCTCGTATAGCCCGAGTCCTCAATAACAGCGACAAGGTTCTGCGGCACATCGTCCCGCCCTGCCGCGAGAAGTGCCGTCGTTCCTCCCATGGAAACGCCGTGCAGCACGACACGCGCTGCAGGGTCAACCTCGGCAATGCGCGAAACCCATGCGGCAACATCACGGCTTTCGAACGTCCCCATCGTCACATATTTGCCTTCGCTCTTGCCCGAAGCGCGCAAATCCGGCGTCAGGACATGATAGCCGTGCTCGATGTACGCTTCGGCATAATCCCACGCATCTGCCTGACTGCGCCCGTAGCCGTGCAGCAGTACGACCCAGCGATGACTCGGTGCAGCGGGTGAAAAGTGTGTCGCCGCAAGATGCAATCCGTCGAAGGAGCGAAGCGTCCAATCCTCGCTCTTCGCCCTAGGCTTCTCCGGCAGATGGACATTGGGGTCGGAAAGACTCGCGGCGATGACGGGCGGCGCCAACGGATCGCCGCCGCTGCCGCGCTCCAAGGCGAGGTCGACGAAGTAGCCGTCGACAATATAGACGAAAGCGCCTACAGAGAGTGCCGCGAGCAAAAGCGTCGTCACGATACTTGTGAGGACGATGGTCGCAAGCGTCCTCATTTGCCCGCTTTCATGCGGTTGATGGCGCTGACGAGCGCCATTGCCGATGCCGTGATGATGTCCGTATCCATTCCTGCCCCCCATGTGACCTTGCCATTCTCCGCCGTAATGCCGATGTATGCCATAGCGCGCGAGGTTGAGCCGATTTCAAGCGCGTGCTCGTTGTACGTCAGATTTTTATAGGAAATGCCAAGATTTTCCTGCAAAGCGTTGCTGATGGCATCGAGGCGGCCGTTGCCGCGCGCCTGGTACGTCACGGGCTTGCCCTCGATTTCCATGTGCACCTCGCCCGCGCGTACGCCGTCCGGCGCCTTGCGCAGTAGGAAATCGACGAGCCGCACGGGGGCATCGACATTGACGTACTCCTTCTGGAAAAGCTCATGCACCTCTTCGGGCAGAAGTTCCTTGTGTCCGCGATCGGAAACGCCCTTGACGAAGTAGCTGAGGTCTTCTCGCATCTTCTTCGGCAAATCAAGCCCGAATTTCTGCTCCAAGAGATAGCCGACGCCGCCCTTGCCCGACTGGCTGTTGATGCGGATGACGTCGCCGTCGTACTCGCGCCCGACATCTTTCGGATCGATATAAAGGTACGGCACATTCCAGAACTTCGGATGCTTCTCCTCGCGCCACTTCATGCCCTTGGCGATCGCGTCCTGATGCGAGCCGGAGAAAGCAGCGAAGACCAGCTCACCCGCATACGGCTGACGCGCGTGGACACTCATGCGCGTCACGCGCTCGTAAAGCTCGACAAGCTCGGGCATATTGGAAAAGTCCAGATCGGGATCGACGCCGAGCGCGAAGAGGTTCATGGCAAGCGTCACGATGTCCGCGTTGCCCGTGCGCTCACCGTTGCCGAAAAGCGTGCCCTCGATGCGCTCCGCGCCCGCCAAGATGCCCAGCTCCGAATCCGCCACGCCGCAGCCGCGGTCGTTGTGCGGATGCAGAGACAGTCGGACGGCGTCGCGGTACTTGAGATTCTGCGAAATATAGGCGACCTGCATGCCATAGACATGCGGCATCGAAAGCTGCACGGTCACGGGGATGTTGATGATTGCAGGGCGCTCCGGCTTCGGCTGCCAGACGTCGAGCACGGCGTTGCAGATTTCCAGAGCATACTCCGGCTCCGTGCCCGTGAAGCTCTCGGGCGAATACTCGAAGCGGTAGTCAGCGCCTGCCTTCGCCGTAAGCTCCGCGAGGAGGTTCGCTCCCTCGACGGCAATCTTCTTGATCTCTTCTTTTGACTTGTGAAACACCTGCTCGCGCTGCGGCACCGATGTCGAATTGTAGACGTGGACGATGGCGTTCTTCACGCCGTCAAGCGATTCGAACGTCTTCTTGATGATATGCTCACGCGCCTGCGTCAAAACCTGCACCGTCACGTCGTCGGGAATCAGATCGTCCTCTACGAGGCGGCGCAGGAACGCGAACTCCGTATCGGATGCGGCAGGAAATCCCACCTCGATCTCCTTGAAACCGATCTTCACGAGCATCTTGTAAAATTCCAGCTTCTCCTCCAAGCTCATCGGGATGATCAGCGCCTGATTGCCGTCGCGCAGATCGACGCTGCACCACGTCGGCGCCTTCGTCGGATGCTCCTTCTTGAGCCAGCTCAAATCTATCTCAGGCGGCAGAAAATACTGCTTCTCGTACTTTGTGAAATTCTTCATAAATAACGCCTCCTACATGCCTTTTCATAAAAAAAGCCTTTCATCCCCAAAGAGACGAAAGGCAATGCTTACGTGTTACCACTCAATTTCGCGCCGAAGCGCGCACTTTAACGGATACCATCATATCCTCCTGCTCTAACGGTCAGGCACCGGCTCCGCCTACTCCATGTCGGTTTCAGCGAGCTGCTTCAAGGCGAGTTCGACGGCGCTTCCTCTCCGCTTTCCACCAGCCAGCGGCTCTCTATTCATTCCACGACGCCTACTATTCCTCTGCAACGCATTTGCAATTTGAAGTTATGCTCTATAGGATAGCATATATGTTGTCACTGTGCAAGAAGAAATTTCCTAAAACAAAAGCCGCCCATTTCTGAGCGGCAACCGAGCCAAGAAAACATCCGGCAGGCGTGCCATGCCCCTGCATCTCTCGGGTTTCCCCTGTCATGCCATCAGCGTGTGGTCGACACGAAATTTACCACCTCAGATGTCTTCTTCTCTGCTTTTATCTTATATGATACTCTCCTTTCTGTAAAGGATTTTTTTATTTCGCAAATATTTCTCCCATTTCTTGCCACTTAATACATGATACGTAATAATCGAGTTCTTCCTCTTCGAATTATCGCTCACCACGGCTAATCGCAAAATGAGATTCAAACGTTTTCCATCGCTATGAAATTCCTTCAAAATCATTGCCGTATGTGGAAAAGCAGATGCCAATATATAGTCTGGATTCATAATCGCTTCTGCCAAGCGTTCCTTGAATAGGAAAAAATCATTCCCATGCTGAATCCGAACATGTGCCATCCTCTCTTCAGTAAATACCACTTCATCTGACTGTATATTCGCCTCAACGAGAGAAAACAGAGATTTATCCAGATTGCAAACGTGATGGATCATCAAGCAGCCCCTACGCCTCGCTCGTAAACCGCTTTACCTGTTCAGCGATCAATTCCTCGTCTTGGAAATAGTTGATCTTCATCGCCGCCTTCATCGCTTCGAGCGTTGCGGCGGCTTTTTTGCGCGCTTTTTCACTGCCTTCAGCGAGCACGGCGTAGACAGCGCGGATGTCTTTTTCAAGCTCCTTGCGGCGTGCGCGGATCGGTGCCAGCTCATCCTCTAATACCGCGATGAGGAACTTCTTGACCTTGACGTCGCCGAGGCCGCCGCGGCTATAGTGCGCCTTCAAGGCATCGAGATTCTCGTACTCGGGCAGGAACTTCTCGAAATGCTCGGGACGCGAGAATACGTCGAGATAGGTAAAGACCGTATTGCCCTCGATCTTGCCGGGATCTTCGACGCGGATATGGTCGGGATCAGTGTACATCGACATGACCTTCTTCTTCACTTCCGCCGCCGAATCGGAGATGTAGATACCGTTGCCAAGAGACTTTGACATCTTCGCCTTGCCGTCCGTGCCGGGAAGGCGCATCGCCGCCTTCTGCGAGGCGAGCAAGCTCTGCGGCTCGACGAGCGTCTCACCGTAGACCTCGTTGAACTTGCGCACGATCTCGCGCGTTTGCTCGAGCATCGGCTCCTGATCCTCGCCCACGGGAACGGTCGTCGCCTGAAACGCCGTGATGTCCGCCGCCTGGCTGATCGGATAGGTGAAGAATCCCACGGGGATGCTCGTCTCAAAGTTGCGCATCTGAATCTCCGCCTTGACCGTCGGATTGCGCTGCAGGCGCGAAACCGTCACGAGGTTCATGTAGTAAGCCGTCATCTCGAAGAGCTGCGGCACTTCGGACTGCACGAACATCACGGTCTTTGCCGGATCGAGTCCGCACGACATGTAGTCGAGTGCGACCTCGATGATGTTCTGACGAATCTTCTCAGGATTGTCCATATTGTCGGTCAGTGCCTGTGCATCAGCGATCATGATGTATATTTCATCGTACTCGCCCGAATTCTGCAGTTCCACGCGCCGCTTGAGCGAGCCGACATAATGTCCGAGATGAAGCCGCCCTGTAGGACGGTCGCCTGTCAATATGATTTTCTTCACGATAAAGCCTCTTTTCCTTTGATTTGCAAGGAAGTGTCGAATGTATGCACACTTCCAGACTCACTCTTTATTTTACCATGAAGCCCCAAGAGGTCAAGTCGAAGACGCAGACCGATTGGCTAGGCTTCTGTAAGGGCGCACAATGTCCACAAAGTGGACGTTTGTGCGTGTAGTTTACCATGACACCCCAAGAGGTCAAACCCAGAAGGCAGAGCGAGACGGCGAATGCACATCACCATGTACATTCGCCGCCTCGCTCTGCCTTGCGATATTTTCCTTCATCTCTTCACAATCAAGCATTCCTGCATGCCGTGCACGATTCATTCCGCTTTGGCAATTCCACCTCACGAAATTTCATCGTCAGCGCATCGTAAATCAGCAATCGCCCGACAAGAAGATCTCCGATGCCCAGAATATACTTGACAGCCTCGACTGCCTGCAAAGATCCCATGACGCCTACCGCTGCGCCCAGAACGCCGATTTCGCGACTCGTCGGCACTGTCCCCTCTTTGGGCACATCCTCAAAAATGCAGCGATAGCACGGGCTTTCTCCTGGCAGGACGGTCATGATCTGCCCGCTGAATCCCGTGATTCCCGCATGAGAAAAAGGCTTATGCAAGTGCACGCAGGCATCATTGATGAGAAATTTTGCAGGGAAATTATCTGTGCAGTCGAGAACGAAGTCATAGCTGCGGTCACAGAGAATATCCTCGGCATTGTCCTCCGAGATTCTCTCTCGATAGACGTTAACGCGCACAGCGGGATTAAGAGTGGCGAGCGTCCTCGCCATCGAATCTGCCTTCTTCCTGCCAACATCCGCTGACCGATGCGCTATCTGGCGCTGCAAATTGGAGAGGTCAACAACATCATCGTCGACGATGCCGACCTCGCCGACACCTGATGCCGCGAGATACATCGCCGCAGGCGAGCCAAGTCCGCCCGCGCCTACAATCAAAACCTTCGAGGCGAGAAGCTTCTGCTGCCCCGCCTCGCCAACGCCTGCAAGCAGCATCTGGCGCGAATACCGCTCACGCTCTTCCTGCGTCAACTGCTGCGTGCGCATTCCCTCATCGCCCATATCAGACGGCAACGACCTTGACAACGCTCGCACCGAAGGCTTCCTTCAAGGCGGGCAGGCACTCCTTCACGAGCATCGTGCGCTCACGCGCCGTGCGCACCGTGACGAGGAGCGTCGTACCACTCTTCGCGAGATTCTGCAGCGGCGCGAGGTACTTCTTGTAGCCCTCTTCCCCGAGGATGCCCTTCGCACGCGAAAGTCCTTCATGCACCTCCGCGCGAGCCGCAGGGATGCGCTCCTCGATCGGACTCATCTTTTCCGCCGTCAGATGCGGATTGTTCAGCAGCCACTCTTTTTCCATCATGGTGGATTCCTCCTCCCCTGAGGAAGCACTGATAAACTCAGCGATTCCTCTACAAACGATACGATATCACGACCGTACCATCATCAAGCTCTACAACACGTGCATGAACCTCGTAAAGCTCATAGATGAACTCCTCATTCAATAGCTCTCTCGGCGTTCCCTCACGAATGATATGACCGCGCCGCATGGCAATCAAACGATCGCAATAAGCAGCGGCAATATTGAGGTCGTGGATGGCAGCGATGACCGTGAGGTTCATCTGCCGCACGTTTTCCATGACCTGCAGCTGATAGCGGATGTCCAAATGATTCGTCGGCTCATCGAGGATGAGACACGGCGTCGACTGCGTGAGCGCACGCGCGAGCATCACGCGCTGCTGCTCGCCACCCGAGAGCGTCGCAAAGGAGTTCTTGGCGAACTTCTCCATACCCGTGAATGCGAGATACTTATGAGCGAGCACAAAATCTTTTTCATTGTAACGCTCCAAAATGCCCTTGTAGGGGCTTCTGCCCATAAGCACGACTTCGAGTACCGTAAAATCGAAGCTCGTGCTGTGATGCTGCGCGAGCACGGCCTGACGCATCGCCGATTCACGCACGGAGAGATCGCGCAGCTCATCGCCGCCCAAGAACACCTTGCCGAGTTCCGGCTCAAGCACGCGGTAGATGCACTTCAAGAGCGTGCTCTTGCCGCTGCCGTTCGGCCCAATGATGCCAACGGTTTCTTTGTCCTTGACTGCGAGATTGATGCGCTCGATGATCTTGCGACCATCAAGCGATTTTTCGAGATTTTCTACACGGATTTCCATAGTTTACCGCTGCATCAAACCGACCTTGATGAAGGCGATCTTGCCGTTCTTGACACCAAAGGTCAGATAGTGAAACGGATTGTCTGTCTGCCAATACGTGTAGTAGTCGTAGCCTGGCATACGGTGTTTCTTATGCTTCGTCGAGTCAACTGCACCCGTGCCATAGATTTTTTGCAGGATCGAAGCATCCATACCGACGGTCACACCTGCAGGCGTCGCCCAGCCGTTGTTTCCTTTGACGAGGACGGACTTCACGCTCATACCATCCGCCGATGGCACGATCTTCACGGTGTCGCCGTAGCCGAAGAGATGCTCGACGTAATGCGACTGCACATCTTTCATCGGTCCGTAAATGCTCTCCACATAGTCAAGTGACATTCCCGGCTCCACGCCGCCAAGTGACATATCCTGCGGCGTGATCCAATCGAGCCCTTCCGCACCGCATACGGCACTTCCAGCGGCGAGCGTCGCGCCCAGCAGCAAACTTGAGACAATTTTTTTCAACTTCATGAAAATACACTCCTTCTCCTATACAACAGTAAAAACAGCCAATCTACGTTTTTTCTGTGCCTATGCTTCACTTCCCCAAAGTTTTTCTGCCGTACCTTTTTCTTTCACTCTATCCACGGGGAAATGAGAAACTATCCTCAGAACGTATAGTTGCAGCTCAGCATGAAATTCGTCGGCGCGACGCGGTAGTTCGCGCCCGTATGCGACGTCACATCCGCGCGATCAAGCACGTTTTCCACGGTCAGGCGAATCTCGCTTCTTTCGTCGGGATGGTACGCTGTACTCCAACTCGTGAGGAAGTACGGCTTGCACGCATAGGCCGGCTCGCTCGAAGGCGACTGCACGCGGCCTGCGAGGTAGGATCCTGTAAGCGACGAGCTCCACTTGCCTTTCTTGTAAAGGACGCCGCCCGTAAGCTGCAGCTTGCCGAAGGTGCGCTCCCAATCCGCGCCCTTGCTGCCCTTCGTCTCGGGATTCTGCCATGTAACGCCCCAGTTCCACGAAAAGCCGTGCTTTCCTTGCGTCTCGCACGAAAGTTCCAGTCCCGTGTTGCGAAAATCTTCGTTCGTGTACTGGTACCTGTCCTCCCGCGGTTTCCAAGTCGCCGTGATGTTGTCCTTGACGTCCATGTGAAAGAGCGCCGCCGTCCACGTATGCCCTGCGTGCTTCGCCTTCCAGCCAATCTCGTAGGTAACGCCCGTCTGCGGCTTCAGATCCGGCGCAGGCACGAGGCGGCTGCTCGCGCCGTACATCTGCGCGAACTTCGGCATGATGAAGGACTGGCTGACGGAAAGATAGAGACTGTTTTCGTGGTCGAGCTTGTGCAGCCACTGACCCGAGGCGCTGAAATTATGATAGTTCTCATCGCGCATCGCCGCTGTCGTCCACGTCTCACGCATGCCAAAGATGCCTGTATCGCGCTCGGTGAACTTCTGCTCCCATTGACCGAACACGCCCCAGTTGTTTCGCATATAGCTCGCGGGGGTTTTCGTCGACGGCGCAGGAAGCGCCTTGTAGAGTTCATGTTCCAAGCTGAAACCGAGCACGGCGGTCGCCTTCGGATCGATCTTCCATGTGCGCTGCAGATCGACGCCGTACGTCGTATTGCGCTCACGCGTGTTGTACCAATCGCCGGGCGTCTTCGCACCCGTGCGCGAAATCTCTGTCGGCCCCTTCGCTTCCACCGTCCCCGTATTGAAGTAGAGGCTTCCTTTCCACGCATGATCGTGGTAATTGAGCTGGCTCACGTACTGCTCCGTCGTGTAGGTGCGCGCATGGAACGGATCGCCGAGGCGCACGCCCGAGGACGTGCGATCCACACGGTCGACGAAGCGCAGATAGGTCGCTTCCGTCTTGTAATAGCCGAAGAGGAAATCAAACTGAGGATTGATATGATATGTCAATCCCGCGCTCGTCTTCTCCACGTCGCGCAAGTCGGTGCGCGTCGAGCCGTTGAACTTCGTAGATATGACGTCCGTCTCGGCAAGACCGTTCAGATGCCCCCACTTGTCGTAATTGTAGTAGACGCCGAAGCGCTCGTCGCCTGCGCTCACACCGTACTGGCGCTGTCCGAAGTTGCCAAAGCCGACATGTGCCGTGTTGCTCGCGCCCTTCTTCGTGATGATGTTCACGATGCCGCTCATCGCCTCGCTGCCGTAGAGGACAGATCCCGACCCTTTGACGACCTCGATGCGCTCGATTTGATCGGCAGGGATCTGGTCAAGGTTGTACTTGCCGCGCCACGAGATGGGGCTGCCGTTCATGAGCACGAGCGTGCCGCTCTTGAAGCCGCGCACGTTCAGCTCGTTGTTCATCGTTCCCATCGAGGCGCCCGAAGGGCCGAAGGATTTGTAGGCAAAGCCGTTGACCTTGGCGAGCGCGTCCGCCGCATCAGCGGCGCCGCTCTCCTTGATGGCCTCGCCTGTGATGACCATGGTCGCCGCCGGCACGTCGATGTCGCGCTTTTCGCGGCGCGTCGCTGTCACGACGGTATCTTCAAGCGCATGATCGTCTTCTGCCGCTGCCACAGGCACAGCAGAAGACTCTTCCTTTGCTGCCTTCCCCGTCTGCTGCGGCATTTGCGCCGCCCAAGCGGGGACGGATGTCGCCATAAATGCAGCCGCGATGGCGAGAGTGAGCATCTTCTTTTTCTTGCTTTGCAAAATATAGCCTTCTTCCATAAATTCAGTTCAAGCGGAAGTGGAACGTCTTCGTCCAGACGCCGCGTGCACCGCCGTCGCCGGGGTTGAAGGTGAAGCGGTAGCCTGCAGCCACTGCCGCACTGTCCATCGCGGCGTAGCCCGAGGACGAGATGACGGCGACATCTTCGATCGAGCCATCGGACGCAACGAAGATCTTGATCGTGACGCTGCCCTCGACGTCTTCCTCAATGAGGTCAGGCGGATAGTCAGGGCGCGCTTCCGAGCGAAGGCTCGCCTCAATGCGCTCCTTGGGCGGCGGCGGAGGTGGTGGGGGTGGCGGCGGAGGCGGAGGCGGCGGCTCAGACTGACTGACTCCCGTACCCTTGCCGCCCGTGCCCGGTCCTTTGCCATCGCCGACTCCCGTGCCGACGCCTTTCCCTTCACCGCCTTGTCCCAGGGGATTGCCCGCATGTGCTTCTCGCTTCTGACTCGGCTTGTCCGACTCCTCGGGAGGTTTCTGCTCGATGGGAGGTAAAGTCTTGTCGGGTATCACAACCTCGTCGACGGCCGGAGTCGCTTCCACCTGCGGCGGCGAGCCGCCGCCTTCACTTCCCTCATCCTGCACCTCGTCGTAAATGACGACCTCGACGTTATCGCTCTTCTCTTTCATCGTCGCCACGGAAAAGACCCCGGCAACTGCCGCAATGAGGAAGATGATGAGATGCACACCGAGAGACGCGAGGAGAGCCTTGTATTTATCCCTCGTATTCTCCATTCGTCACTTGCCCCCTGCGCTTTCACCGGCAAGGCCGAAGCGCGTGATGCCCGCGCCCTTAAACTTGTCGAGAAGTGCATAGACCATGCCATAGTCGATATCCTGGTCGGCGCGCAGCACGAGGGAGAAGTTGCCGTTCCTCGCATTCTCCGCCTTGGCGCGCTCAAGAAGCGTCTTTTCCGCGATGGGCTGATCCTCAAGGAAAAGGCTGCCGTCCTTTTTCATCGTGACGACATAAGTCACGCGCATCTGCGTTTCTACATTTGCCGCCTTCGGCATATTGACGTCGACCGTCTTGAGATTCACCATGTAGAGCGTGCTGAGCATGAAGAAGACGAGAAGGAAGAACATGATGTCGATCATCGGGATAATAATGATCTCGGGCTTGTCGAAACCCTTCCTGTCCCTGAGCCTCATCGCGCTGCCCCCTCATAGGAAGAAAGCGCGTCCTTCGCACCCTCGACGAGCGAGAAGCACTGCTCCATGTCCGTCACGATGCTTTCGATGCGCTGCGTGAAGTACGCATGCACGGCAAGGGCGATGATGGCGACACAAAGCCCCATGGCGGTCGCGATCAGGGCCTCTCCGACGCCGCCCGTGATCGCCGTCGCCTGCCCCGACTGAAGATTGAACACGGAAAATGCCGAGATCATGCCGCTGATCGTGCCGAGAAGTCCCAGAAGCGGCGCCATCGTCACGATGACGCTCAAATAATAGAGCCGTTTCCTAAGCTTCGACAGCGCGATGCCCGACTGAATCTCCATGTAAGAGGAGACGCGAGATGAATCCTTCTTTACGAGCTTCATCGCCCCGAAAAGGATGTTGGCGAGTGCGCCGCGATGATCTTCGGCAAGTTTCCTCGCCCCCGCAAAATCATCGTTAGCCATGCACTGATAAAACTCCCGCGCAAAGGCGCGTCCCGTGTCCATGCGCGAAAAGTACATCGCACGCTCAATGCCGATCGTCACGACGAAGATCGAACAAAGGAGCAGCACATACATGATGGAGCCGCCCTTGTGGAAAAACTCTATGCCTGTCATAATTGCGTCCATGAAAAAATCCTCCTGAAATTACATAAAAGTACTCTTCTATTCCACCGCCGAGAGATGCTCTTCACGCCCTTGGGCGAAGGCATCCCCGTATGCGCGATAGGCGATTTCCTGCACGCCGAGCACGAAGTCCTGCGAACAGTTGTAGATGTAAGCTTCCGTCGGCTCTTCGAGGCGATGTTCGCGGATGGCCTTGACCGTCTGCAGGGACGGATCGTCGAAGTATTCCTTGCGGAACTTGTCGACGTCAAATTTCCCATGGTCGTTGTACGTCGGCACGAAGAGGATGTCGGGATTGATCTCGACGAGCTGCTCCTTCGTCATGACCTGCCCGTCGCGGATGCCGAGCGCCGACCTGCCGTTCTTCACGCCCGCATAGCGGCAGGCGTCGTCAAAGCTGGAGCCGATGCCGCCATAGCCCGACATTAGGGAAATCAAGACGACGGTCTTGCGCTCGCTCTCTGGGATGGCGCTGACCTTCTTCTCTATGCCTTTGAGATGCTCGTCCATCATCGCAAGGAGCTTTTCCCCGCGCTCGGGCACGCCTGCCGCCTGTGCGAGAAGCACAATCGTCTCCTTGATCTCGGCGAGATTCCTCGCGCCCTTGCAGACGACGACGGTAAGCCCCGCTTCACGAAGCGACGGCACGATGGCGAGGTCGCCCCAGTCAGGCACGATGACGAGATCGGGCGAGAGCGCGACGAGTTCTTCCACTGTCGGATTACCGACGCGCTTTTCCACCTTCTTCGCAAGATCGACAACATTCGAGCTTACGGGATCGTCGAGGAGGCCGTTTACCGCCGCCATATCTTCGGGCGGCACGAGACCGAGCATGACCTCGTCCGTGCTCATCGAAAGCGTGACGATGCGATGTGGCTTTGCCGGCACGGTGATGACCGTCCCTTGGCTGTCCGTAACTGTATAGCTTCCCGCGCCGCCCTGCGCCGTCTCCGGCACTGTACGGCACGCCGTCAGCAGCAAGCAGACGACGACTAGGACTAGAACAAAGAAACTTTTCTTCAAACCCTTTCCTCCTCCCACCGCCTGCGACAGAGCTTCCATAGCGGTAAAATCCAACTTTCTGCGAGGAAAATCATCCATAAAAAAGAGCCTTTCCCCCTCGAAGAGAAAAGCTCCCTTATGCAGCGGCGCAAAGGCGCACGGATGCAAAGAAGAATCCCCTTCCCATCGCTCGCAGGTCAAACGGTGATCGTCAAGCAGGCAGTTCTCCTGGCTCGGTTCATCGCTCGGCTGCGCCTTCCCAGGGCAATGCCCCAGTGACATCCTTGCAGCTTCGCTCCCCTCACAGTGGCGGGACCGCTCCGGCATAACCGGATTTTCTCTTAGACCCTTGCGGGTACCTGCTCCACAGCGTGATTTTCTCCGCTGTAACTTATGAAATTATAAATAGACTTAATTCAGACCCTATGCTACCGCAAAACTCTCGGCTTGTCAATGCACTTTAAGAAGAACGACAAGGGGCTGCCAAAAGGCAGCCCCTTCCCTTCGTCTCCTATGAAAGCTATGCTCAGCCCAACGACTGCAGAAGCATCGCTGCGCTCGCTCCGCTCGCAGCACCAGTTCGACCATTCAGCTCGGCTTCTTTCGCACCCCCAATGTGCTCTGTCCTCGTGCTGATGACCGTCGGATCTTTCTCGGCAGTCGTCGCCTTCGTCTTGTTCTCCGAAATGATTTCCGTCCCACGATAGACGGTGACGAGCACGGAACCGTCCGCCATCACCTTCGTCACGGTCGTCGTTTCTTCCTCGTTCTTGTCGCTGGAATTCTCGCCGCGCGGTGCGCCGCCGCCCGTTTCCATCTGACGCAGGATGGCGGAAAAAGCGTCCTTTGCCGCCTCGGGCTTCTTGTATGCCGCACCTGCAGCAGATGCGAAGCCATGCCCGCCAATCTTCCCGATCATACTCATAGAAAACACCTCCGTTTTCTGTATCGAAAGAATCGGAGAACTCCTTAAGGCGCTTCCTTTTCGGGAATCTTCCCATGAAGATTGGATGTGTGCTATAATATAGACGGTGCTACTACAACGGTGGCGGTCGATTCTTAGCCCTCGAAAGGGGGCGTTGCTTATGACGATTAATGATTTGATTGCGTTGCTCTTGGTAACGCTTTTCATCCTTATCGTTCTGAAAGCATAAGAAAACCCGCCTAGTCTTTGCCGGAAGAGGCGGGCTTTCTTAACCCAAATTTCTCTAGCGGGGCTGACCGTTACCAGTAGCACCTTTTCTACGCCTATTATACGACGTAAAGGCAGATTCGTCAAATTCCGCTGCAAAGGAGTCCTGCTCATGCCCCATTCTCCCTTCACCTGCGTCGGCTTTCCTCCGAGCATCGACGCAAACTGCACGCATATCATTCTCGGCTCGATGCCGGGCGCGGCGTCGCTCAGAGCGCAGCAATACTATGCCTATCCGCAGAATCGCTTCTGGCGGCTCATGGCGTATCTGTTGGAGGGCGATGAGCCGCCGCAAGACTATGCGGCACGGCTCCAGATGCTGCTCCGCCACCATATCGCGCTTTGGGACTCCATCGCCTCATGCGAACGTGAAGGCAGCTTGGACTCAGCGATTCGCGCGGCAAAGCCCAACGACTTCAGCGCGCTCCTCGCGCATTATCCGCGCCTCTCCACCTTCTGCCTCAACGGCGGTAAATCCGCCGATACTTTTCGCCGTGCCAACAAGTCGCTTCTGAAACGCGACGATCTCACTTTTCATGCACTGCCCTCGACGAGTGCTGCCAACGCGCGCTGGCGCTTCGACGACCTCGCAAAGGCATGGAAAAAGGCGCTTCCCCTTGAAGAGTAAGGGAAGCGCCCTTTCTTTTCGATGAGAGGGCGGCGCACGACGTACACAAAGTGAACATCTGCACGTACAGCTTACGCCTCGATATAAAGCGCCTGCACCATGATGTCGACCTCGCGCACGAAAAGTCCCGTCATGTATTCGACCTTCGCTCTCACGCGCTGCTGCGTCTCCTTGATGAGTGTCGGAATATGGCTGCCATAGGTCAGCACGACGGAACAGGAAATCTCAAGGCCGCGATCCTCATCGCCCTTCCAGACGTGGCGCACACGCACAGAACCGACCTTCGAGATGTATTCCTTCTCACATACGATGCGCACGACCATCTCGCGGATTGCCAGATCGTCAATAATGAGCTTGCCGTAATAGCTGAATACTGGGCGCACGATGGACTTCTCGCCGAGTTTGCGGCGGCGCGTGCGGTTGCGGCGGAAAAAGGACTGGATGGGATCGATGAGGAAGCCCGAAGCATGAGGCTTCAGCTCGATCGTCGGAACGGGTATGATGTGCTTGCCCTGCTTCAGTCGGCTGTCCCGTGCTTTCTGCATCTCACGCTGCGTCGCGATGTCTTCAATGTGGATAATCTGTTCGATCGTCGGCAGCTTCAGTATACGCGCGATCTTATAGACCATGTTCTCGGAAGTCCCAAGGATGAGGATGCGATGCGGCCTGCACTCGGCGATAGCAGAACGCACCTCTTCCGCATGTCCAGGCAGGACGAAGATGGCGCGGCGCACTGCCATGATCTTGCTTTTCTCCATCTTGGCGGAAGAGCCGGCGACAATCTTGCCGTCCTTGATCAGAATGCCATCATCAATGATGGCGTCCGCCTGATGCTGATGCGCCACGAGCAAGGCGCGGTGGCTTTTGCCTGTGCCGCTCGGACCTACGAATGCTATGACGTCCATATCTTTCTCTCCTGCTTCTTTAAGAAACTACAGCGAGGGGAATTTCCTGCGAAATCCTTGCAAAAAGGAATCCAGCCTCCTTAAAGGTTCATTCTCGGCTTATACAGCTTCTCCGCGAACGAATCCTCCACCGTGAAGATGCCGAGTTCCTGCGGATAGCGCGAAGCAAAGCCGTGGAAGTCTGATCCGCCCGTCACGAGCAGATGGCGACGCTCCGCCATACCAAGATAGCGCTGTGTATCGACCGTATCGTGCTGCGGATAAAACGCTTCGATGCCCTCAATGCCGAGGTCGAGCACATGCTCGACGAGCGCATCGTCGCCGACAAGCTTCGGATGAGCGAGGACGGGCGTACCGCCCGCATCCTTGATCAGAGCGACGATTTCTTCTGGCTCTAAGCGATAGTGTGAGACATAAGCAGGGCGACCTTTGGAAAGCACGGCATCGAACGCCTCGCGCACACTGGTGAAAAAACCCTTTTGCACGAGCGCCCGTCCGATGTGTGAGCGACTGATAGATTTGCTCGTACCTGCTATCTTCAGCACATCCGTTTCCGTAATGCCGTAGCCAAGTTCCTGCAGTTTCTCCACCATCTCAGCAAAGCGACTCCAACGCGCCTCTCCCACATCGTTCAGACGGTCCAGGAGATCGCGGCGATAGATGTCGACATTGTAGCCGAGGATATGGATCTCCCGCTTTTCATGATGGGCGCTGAACTCAATGCCCGGTATGATGCCGATGCCCTTCGCAGGCAAAAGCCCTTCCTCATAAAGATGCGTAACGCCATCCACGGTATCATGATCCGTGATCGCGACGTAGCGAAGCCCCGCTTCCTTTGCCGCCGCCACAAGTTCCTCGGGCGTCATCTTTCCGTCGGAATATGACGTATGCGTATGCAGATCGCTGGACACTGGAACCTCACTCCCTTGCTGAACCCATGCAAAGCTCTCAACGAGGCTCCACGATGAGCTTGATCGCCGTGCGCTCCTCGCCGTCGATCTCGATATCGGCGAAAGCAGGAACGCAGACAAGATCGATGCCATGCGGCGCGACAAAGCCGCGCGCAATGGCGATTGCCTTGACAGCCTGATTCAGGGCGCCTGCGCCAACCGCCTGCATCTCGGCCGCACCTGATTCCCGAATGACTCCGGCCAAAGCCCCCGCAACGGCGTTCGGATTCGACCTCGCTGAAACCTTCAAGACTTCCATGATCGTCTTCCCTCCCAAAAATCCTGCAGTGTCTTTCTGCCGATTCAGATTTTTCATTCATTATCAGAAGAACCATGCAACTTATCTTTCCATGTATTCTATACAAAAAAGAAAAATCCTGCTCCAAGGAAGCACGGATAAATTCAGTCGCCCATCTTCATTTTATCCGCGCTTTTCTAGCCTTTTTTCATGATGCGCTCGATGGAGAGCGTCCGATTCGTCGCATCGTCCACTTCGACGATCACGGCACTGTAGACGACTGGACCTTCCGCCACCTCAAAGCGCACGGGACGGCACGTCGTAAACTTCTCCAACACGCGGTCGATGCGCACGCCGAGCACCGAGTCCCAAGGCCCCGTCATGCCGAGATCCGTGATATAGGCGGTCCCCCCCGGCAGAAGACGTTCATCCGCCGTCTGCACATGCGTATGCGTGCCGACGACGGCATTGACGCGTCCGTCGAGATACCAGCCCATAGCAGCCTTCTCCGAAGTCGCCTCCGCATGGAAATCGAGGAAGATGACATCCGCCTCTTCACGAATCTCGCGCAGGATTCCCTCGATCTTTTGAAACGGACAATCCATGTCGGGCATGAAGACGCGGCCGGACATATTGATGACGGCGATGTTCTTCGCGCGATGAGGATAGATGCAATAGCCTTTCCCCGGCGCTCCGTCCGGGTAATTGGCGGGGCGAATGAGAAAAGGCTCGTCGTCGATGAACTCCAAAACGTCCTTCTTGTCCCAGACATGATTGCCCGACGTCACGATGTCGGCGCCTCCATGATAGAGCGCATCGAGCGACTTGCGCGTAAACCCCTTGCCTCCCGCAGAATTTTCCCCGTTGACGATGACGATGTCCACCGCCTTTTCCTTGCGGATTCCCGGCGTGAAGCGATCAAACGCCTCTCTGCCCGCTCTGCCGCAAACATCTCCAACCAGCATGACTCTCAAAACATAACCACCTCTCGTGCGCCCGAGATCTTCACCACGGGCACGAATCTTGTGGACACGTTCTCGTACTCACGCGCCTTCAACAAACGACAAGCGGCACTCCTGCCGCTTGCGTCATATTTTCTTTTGCCGGACGGTTTACTTATTGAACACCATGACGCGGCCTTCCTCACGGATGCCGATCATGCGGTCAGACATGCGACTGCCCTTGAGGCTGCCAATGATGTGGTCAATCGCCTCCTCGCGCAGGAAGTTATCCTCCTCGTAGGCATCGCGCGTATCATCGGAAACGAGTGCGTCGCCGAAGCGTTCGTACATAAGGTCTGCCAGAAGGGCGATCTCGCCGCGAGAAAGCGTGCGGACATCGCGCAGGACGCGAAAGAACGCCGTATTGCCCTGTCCTTCGAGGGAAAAATCAATCTCCCCTGGAATCAATCCTTCAAGGTCGTGGTATGTGAGAATGCTCTCTTCAAGAAAGGCCGCCGTCTCCTCGAATTCCTGCCGAGGAGGAACCTTCGTCAGGGTGAAAGAGAAGTACAGAGCCTCCTTCTCCGGCTCATAGCTCACCATGCCGATCTCCGGATAACAGATGAGAATGGACACCAATAGATTAATCCCATCCTTATTCGGCTTCTTCGCACTTGTCATGAATCTGCCCAAAGCAAACACCTCGTTTCCCTAATCACAGCCAGAATACTCGCGGTACGCCTTGCGCTGTGCACCGCGCTTTCTAAAAACCAAGGGTGCTGAGAAGCATCCTCCCAACACCCCTATTATACAACTATTTGGCGTAATCAACAACGCGCGTTTCACGAATGATCGTCGCCTTGATCTGACCCGGATATTCAAGCTCCGACTCGATCTTCTTCACTATGTCGTGCGCGAGCGCGACCGATGCCGTATCGTCGACCTTCTCGGGCTTGACCATCACGCGCACTTCGCGCCCCGCCTGGATGGCAAAGCAACTGTCGACGCCGTCGAACGACTCGGCAATCTCTTCGAGACGTGTCAGGCGCTTCAGATACGCTTCCAGACTCTCCCGACGCGCGCCCGGTCTTGCCGCCGACACGGCGTCCGCCGCCGCGACGAGCACAGCTTCGACCGTCGTCGGCTCCACATCGCCGTGATGCGCGCTGATGGCATTGATCACGTCCTTATGCTCGCGGTACTTCTTTGCAAGATCGGCACCGATCGTCACATGCGATCCCTCGACCTCGTGATCAACCGCCTTGCCCACATCGTGCAGCAGGCCGCTGCGCTTTGCGAGCATCACGTCAGCACCGATCTCCGATGCCATGACACCAGCGAGATGAGCGACCTCGATCGAGTGGTTGAGCACGTTCTGTCCGTAGCTCGTGCGATAGCGCAGACGCCCCAAGAGCTTCACAAGCTCGGGATGAAGCCCATGTACGCCCGTCTCGAACGTCGCTTGCTCGCCCGCTTCCTTGATGCGCTGGTCAACCTCGCGCTTCGCCTTCTCGACCATCTCCTCGATGCGCGCCGGATGGATGCGCCCATCTGTCACAAGCTTCTCCAGTGCGATGCGAGCCACTTCGCGGCGCACCGGGTCGAAACCCGAAAGGATGACAGCCTCGGGCGTATCGTCAATGATGAAGTCGATGCCCGTCAACGTCTCAAGCGTGCGAATGTTGCGCCCCTCACGTCCGATGATGCGACCCTTCATCTCATCGTTCGGCAGCGAGACGACAGAAACTGTCGTTTCCGCCACCTGATCGGCAGCACAGCGCTGGATGGCGAGCGAGACGATGTCGCGCGCACGCTTGTCCGCCTCATCCTTCGCCTGCTGCTCGTAATCCTTGATCATCAGAGCCTTCTCGTGCTTGAGCTCTTCTTCTGCCTCCGTCAGGAGCATCGTGCGCGCTTCCTCCGCCGTCAGGCTCGAAATGCGCTCTAACTCTTCCTTCTGCTTGTCGCGAAGCTCATTGATGGACGCGCGCGTGCGGTCGATCTTCGCTTCCTTGCTCAAGAGGACCTCTTCCTTCTTCTCCAAGGAATCGAGCTTGCGGTCGAGATTCTCTTCCTTCTGCACGATGCGGCGTTCCTGCCGCTGCAGCTCACTGCGCCGCTCCTTTGTATCGCGATCAAGCTCCTGGCGGAGCCGATGAATATCCTCCTTCGCCTCAAGCAAAGCCTCTTTCTTTTTGGACTCGCCCTTGGCCTCCGCCTCGGCAACGATCCGTCTCGCCTCATCTTCGGCAGAGCCGATCTGCGCCTCCGCAGCTCTCTTGCGCAGCAGATAACCGCCGCCCACGCCGGCGACCAACGAGAGGATGACCGCCAAAACTATCTCAATGATAACTAACACCTCCTAAGTCGTTCAGGATTCGCCAAAACTCTTCTTCGACTCTTCCTTCTATGATATGTTTTTCGTATGTGGCTAAAAACTATACTTTCCTATTGTATGCTGTTTCCCATGACCTGTCAAGAATTATCCTCCAAAGCCCCCCTAAAGACCTAGGGAGCGACGACAAAAAAATTCCCGTCCCATCCCTTCATGCAGGAAATTTCCCCATTCTCTATAATATATAAATGGAAAAGGAGGCTTTCCCATGCATCTGGCAAACTACCGCACATCCATCATCCTAGGTATCACCTTTACGCTCCTGCTCTCTGCCTTCTGGTTTTTCCCCGATCTCGCCTTCATCATCTTCCTCTCGCTCCTCCTGCAGCTTCTCCTGCAGCCGCCCGTCGATTTTCTGCAGCGCAAGAGGGTGCCGCGCACACTTGCGGCTGGCCTTGTCGTCATCGCCTTCATCGCACTTCTCACAGGAATGATCGTCCTGCTCTCGCTCTCCTTCGTTCCTACCTTCCGAAACTTTGTCGCCGACTTGCCAACCATCACGCTGAGCCTGCAGAACATTCCTTTCGTGTCAGAGTCCGAGTTTCTGCGCAGTGAACTCGGCGACGTTCTAGCCAATCTTCGCAGCCTGAGCACAGATCTGCTGAAATCCTCGCTGTCCTTCCTCTTGGAAATCTTCGGAAAATTCATGGCGTTCGTCATCATCATCTTCGTGACCTTCTATCTTCTTAAGGACGGCAAGAGCATAAAAATCTGGCTTGCAGGACTCTTCCCGCAAGCCTCAAAAAAACGCGTGCTGAATCTCTTCAATGACATCCTTCGAGCATTGCGCGTCTATATCTTCAGCCAAATTGTCATGTGCGCCATCACGGGCACGGTCGTCTTCCTCTACTTTGAATTCACTGGGCTTCCCTACGCCTCTGTCTTCGCGTTCCTTTCCGGGGCGGGCGAATTCGTCCCCGTACTCGGCCCGACTGCCGCCTCGGCGTTCGGTGTCTTTTTGACCGCTACCGAGTCGAGCACCCTCGTGCTGCAGACCGTCCTATTTTACATCGTGCTCACGCAGATCAACCACAATTTTGTCTACCCTCTTCTTATCGGCAAATCCCTAAATCTCCACCCGGTCGCCATCATCCTAGGCGTCATCTTCGGCGGTGAGATCCTCGGACCCGCTGGCATGTTCCTTGCCGTCCCCTTCATCGTCATCGTAAAGCTCGTAATCGCCGACATCTATCGCGATCAGCAGGAATTGGGAAAACATCGTGAAGAAGAACTGGCGTAATTCCACTATATAGGAAAAGAGCCTGCCGCGAAATGCGGCAGGCTCTTTTCCTATCCTCAGTCGCAGCAGCCTCCGGTCGGCTTGTCGAAATACTTCTGGATGATCTCCACCGCGCAGTAGTCACCGCACATGGAACAGGCCCCTTCGCCCGCGTCGTTTCTCGCCTCGCGACGTGCCCGCGCACGCGCCGGATCAATGGCGAGCGCGAGCTGCGCCTCCCAGTCGAGCGTCTTTCGCGCCTCCGCCATCTTCCGATCCCACTCCGCTGCACCTGGTATGCCCTTGACGATGTCGGCTGCGTGCGCGGCAATGCGGCTTGCTATCACGCCGTCGTGTACGTCCTCCAACGTCGGTAGGCAAAGGTGCTCGGCGGGAGTCACATAGCAGAGAAAGTCAGCGCCGCTCACGGCGGCGAGCGTGCCGCCGATCGCCGCCGTGATGTGGTCATAGCCCGGCGCGACGTCCGTCACCAAGGGGCCAAGAACGTAGAACGGCGCATTGTGGCACAGCCTCTTTTCGAGCTTCATGTTCGCTGCAATCTGGTCGAACGGCATGTGCCCCGGCCCTTCCACCATGACCTGGACGCCGCGCTTCCACGCGCGGTCGACGAGTGCGCCGAGATTCACGAGTTCCGTAATCTGTGCACGATCCGTCGCATCGGCAAGGCAGCCGGGACGCAGACCATCGCCCAGGCTGATCGTCGAATCGTACTTCTCGCAAATATCGAGAATATCATCGAAGTGCGCGTAGAGAGGATTTTCCTTCTCATTGTGGAGCATCCAACCCGTAATGAAGGAGCCACCTCGGCTCACGACGTCCATGACACGCCCCTCTTCGCGCAAATTGTGCACGGCCTCAAGCGTCAGACCGCAATGCAGTGTCATAAAGTCTGCTCCATCCTTCGCCTGTCGCTCAATCGTCTGCAGGATGTCATCCGCCGTCATCTCGACCACGGCGCCGTGTCGCTTGATCGCCGTGACCGTCGCCTCGTAGAGCGGCACCGTGCCGACCATAACAGGCGAATGAGCAATGATGCGCCGCCTCGACTCGTCGATATTGTCGCCCGTCGAGAGATCCATGACGGCGTCCGCTCCCGAACGCACGGCTTCATCGAGCTTTTCCAGTTCTGGCTCAATGTCAGGGAACGTGCTCGATGTACCAATGTTCGCATTGACCTTCGTGCGCAGTCCCTCGCCGACGCCCGCCGGCTTCAATCCCGCGTGATTGACGTTGGCGCAGATAGCGACCGATCCCCTTGCCACACGCTCGCGAATCGTCTCCGCCGTCAGCTGCTCCGCCTCCGCCACCTGCCGCATGGCGTCGGTGATCTTGCCCTCTCTTGCATGCTGCATCTGAGTTGCCATAATATTCCTCCTTGCAAATTGCACAAAACTATTTTCTCTCGGCGAATCCACAGCAGAGCAACAGCAAAAAGGAGCTGCCCGCAAAGTGCGGCAGCTCCCTCAAGATTCCCGGAAAACCACCACTTCCCTACGCAGGTATTACCCCAACAGGTTCCAAGGGTCGGCCCCGTCATACGCAAGCCTCTCAGCAAATGCTCCCCCAGTGGATTCATATTCTACTTATTTTTTCTTATTTCGGATTGTACTCGATAATCTTGATATTCTTGTGCTCGTTCAAATCGACGACCTGATCCTGTGTGATGCGAATGAGCGGATGTGCCGCGAAGTCCTCGGGATAGCCGACGAGGATGCCTTGGAGACCGTTGCTCAAGGTGACGGTCGAGCCGAGGAACACGTGCTTGATGTTGTTGAGGAACGGCATGCAGACAGCAGGATCGAGCTTGCTGAACATGTCCTCGGAAATCTGCGCGATGGCGCTGAACGGCGTCTGCTTCACATAGCCTTCGCGCTCCGTCGTGATATTGTCGTAGATGTCTGCGACGGCGATGATGCGTGCATACTCATGGATGTCCTTGCCCGTGAGTCCCGACGGGAAGCCCGAGCCGTCCATGCGCTCGTGATGCTGCAGCGCGGCGAGCCGCACGCCTTCGGACACGTCCTTATTAGCACTGAGGATATTGAAACCATCACGCGCATGATTGCGGTATGCTTCGAGATCTTCGCCCTTGAGCGTCTGGATGTTCTTTTCCAAGAGGCGCTCCGTAAACTTCGTCTTGCCGATATCGTGCATGAAACCCGCCATGATGATGTCATGCGTCTTCTTCTGAGGAATGCGCATCCACTTGGCGATGACGCCTGCGAGGATGGAAACGCGCAACGAATGGTTGTAGACGTCGCTCGCGAGGTGGTTAAGTTCATACAAATAGTCAATAGCGCCGCTCTGCTTCGACATGGGCGCGAGATCTCGCTGCACCATCGCCGTCGTGCGCTCGACAGGCACCTCGTTGTCCTTGGCGACAGATCTGAAGATGTCCTGCGCTTCGGAGACGACTTCCTTGTATTCGGCGACGAAAGCATGGCTGCGCGTCAACGGCTCGCCGACGACAGGCGTCGTCGTCAGTTCAAAATCATCTTTGACATAGACGGCCGGTATATTCAAGAATCCCAAACGCGTGATATGCGCCTTCGTCAAAACAGTGTTCTCCGAGAGCACAACGATCATGTTGTCGTTGACGATGGTGCGCGCCAAGGTCATTCCAGGATGCAGATCCTCGATGGATACGGCTTTCAAAGTAAACTCCTCCTTTGGGAAACGGCATATATCATGGGAAGCGCTGATAAAATGAAGTCGTCCAGATTTGCACAGATGTGCTCGTTCTGTCTAGAAGACAAACCGCAGGCGTAGCAACAGCTACGTTGAGGATTTGTCGACGACGAGAGGACAGCACAGATGTGTGAAGATGGACAGCTGAATTTATCCGTGATTCCCATAGTCGCGTTTCTTCCGTACATGAATCGATTCGGAATCCATCCGAATACTTTCTCTATGCTTAATTCTCTACAAAAGTCGGAAATCCTTTATCGTACTGGGAAATTCTTTCCTTTTTGTAAGAACCGACTTTCTACCCATTCTGCCGAATCGCGTCGCACACCTTTTCGTGGATTTCACGCACCTCGTAAATCAAAGGCCGGATTTCCTCCACCTCCTTGCCCGAGCGAAGCTCTTTGCCGATCGCATCCGCCAACGTCGAGAGTTTGACGAGACTGAGATTCGCTGCCGTCCCTTTCAACGTATCGATGGCCTTCTCCGCCATGGAGATGTCACCCATTTCGACACCTGCCCAGAATTCCTGAAAAGAGCCGTCATAGAGGAACTTCGACAGGAATTCAAGGTAAAGCGCCTCGTTTCCCATGAAACGCTCCAAACCCTTCGCATAGTCGATGCCCGCCGCCCTGCACGCTTCTTCTTTCAAGGAGCGTCCTCCTTTCGCCAACGTTTCCAATCAACCATTCTGCGCGGTCAAATCAAATGCCGCCGCTTTTGTCGCTTACCAGTCCAACCGCATCGACATACGGCTTGATGTCGATGACAACGCTGCCGTCCAAGGCATCGAGATGGCGCACGAAAAGCCGCCTTCCCTCGCGCCGCAGAAGTTTCACGGCGCAGAGCGACAGAGGATTCGGACGATGCGGCGAACGGCATGCGAAGACGCCGCAGGAACGCGTGCCGCTCGGCGGCGTCACCACGAGGTGATCGCGCTCGGCGAGGTGCGCCCAGTAGAGCACCGTGAGCCATTCGCTCTCCTCGACATGCGCCAAAGCCGGCGCATACGCTTCGTCAATCTCGATGACAGATTCCTCCTCGCTGAAAAATCCCTGGCGCGGTATCTGCTGCAAACTCTTGTAGGGACTATGCACCACGCCGATGCGCTGCAATTCCATCCGGCTTCCTTACCTCGATTCACTCAACCTTGAGTGTCAGTTTCTCGCCGTTGATGTTCCACGCCTTGCCCTCTAACTCCTTTTCATAGGAGATTGTGTCGGCGAGCGTGATGCGCTTGATGTACTCCTCGTTCTTCGCCATGAGTGCTGCGATCTTCTCGTTGCCGCCCGCCGTGATCTTGATGTGGTCGGTGACCTCGAAGCCGTTCTCCTTGCGCATCGTCTGCACCTTGCTGACGATCTCACGCACGAAGCCCTCCTCGATGAGCGCAGGGCTCAAGGTTGTCTCCAGGGCGATCGTGACTGCGCCGTAGCGCTCTGTGACAAAGCCTTCGGTCTGCGCCATCGACACCTCGACGTCTTCGGCCTCCAGTGTGACTTCACCCGAGGGGAGCGCGAGCTTCAGCTTGCCCGTGCGGTCAAGCTCGTCCTTTGCCTCGTGCCCATTGACCTTTGAAAGAGCCACCTTGACCTCGCCGATCCTCTTGCCAACCTTCGGCCCCAAGACCTTGAACTGCGGTTTGAAGCTGTAGCTCAGGAACTCTTCCATGTCATCCTTGAAGATGACTTCCTTGACATTCAGCTCACTCTCGACGATCTCGCGGAAGAAGTCGCCGAGCGCATGCGCCGCCTTGACGAACATCCTGCCGATGGGCTGACGATTCTTGATGTTCGCAGCGTTTCGCGCCGCACGCCCCAAGACCACGATCTCAAGGACGATCTCCATGTTGTCTTCCAGCGACGCGTCAATATACTCTTCATGCACGGCAGGAAAATCGCAAAGATGGATGCTCTCGGGCGCCTCCTTGTCGATACTGCAGACGATGTTCTGATAAATAGCCTCTGTCATGAAAGGAATCATCGGAGCGGCAGCCTTCGCCGTCGTCACGAGCGCTGTGTAGAGCGTCATGTAGGCATTGACCTTGTCCTCGCCCTCGCCCTTCGCCCAGAAGCGCTCGCGGCTGCGGCGCACATACCAGTTGCTCAGTTCATCGACGAAGCTCTGCAAGGACTTCGCCGCTTCCGTGACCTTGTAAGCGGCGAGATTTTCGTCGACTGCCTTGACCATCGTGTTGAGGCGCGACAGAATCCACTTGTCCATGACGGCGAGTTTCTCGTAGTCGAGCACATGATCGAGCGGATTGAAATTGTCGATATTGGCATAGAGCACATAGAAGGCATAGGTGTTCCACAGCGTGCCCATGAACTTTCGCTGCCCTTCCTGCACGGCGCCGTCGTGGTAGCGGTTCGGCAGCCACGGTGCGCTGTTCTCATAGAAGTACCAGCGAATCGCATCCGCACCGTGTTTCCTCAGCGCATCCATCGGATCGACGGCGTTGCCTTTCGACTTCGACATCTTGCGGCCGTTCTCGTCCTGCACATGACCGAGGACGATGACGTTCTTATACGGCGCCTTGTGAAAGAGCAGCGTCGAGATGGCGATGAGCGAATAGAACCAGCCGCGCGTCTGATCGACCGCCTCGGAGATAAAGTCCGCCGGAAAGCGGCGCTCGAAAATCTCCTTGTTCTCGAACGGGTAATGCCACTGTGCAAAGGGCATCGAGCCGGAATCGAACCAACAGTCGATGACCTCGGGCACGCGGTGCATCTCCTCGCCGCACTCGGAGCAGCGGATCGTCACGGCGTCGACGTAGGGACGATGCAGTTCAAGCTCCTCCGGGCAGTTGTCTGACAAGGACTTCAGTTCTTCGATCGAGCCGATCGAATGCTGGTGTCCGCAGCCGCACTCCCATATGTTGAGCGGCGTGCCCCAGTAGCGGTTGCGGCTGATGCCCCAGTCCTGCACATGCTCAAGCCAGTCGCCGAAGCGTCCCTTGCCGATGCTCTCGGGAATCCAGTTGACCGTGTCATTGTTCGCAATCAGTTCGTCGCGCACCGCCGTCATCTTGATGAACCACGACTCGCGTGCGTAGTAGACGAGCGGCGTGTCGCAGCGCCAGCAATGCGGATAGCTATGCTCGAAAACGGGCGCCTTGAAGAGAAGGCCCTTCTCTTTCAAGTCCTGCAAGATCAGCGGATCGGCGTCCTTGACGAAGACGCCCGGCCAGTCTGTGTCCGCCGTCATCTCGCCCTTTGCATCAACGAACTGCACGAAAGGCATGTCGTACTTGCGGCACACGCGGTTGTCGTCCTCGCCGAACGCCGGCGCCGTATGAACGATGCCCGTGCCGTCGGACGTCGTGACATAGTCGTCGCATATAACGAAGAACGCCTTCTTCTTGATTTTTCCTTGCGCATACGGATAGAGCGGCTCATAGTCACGATGCTCAAGCTCCTTGCCCTTCATACGCGCGAGAACCTCGCGCTCGCCCTCGACGCCCTCGAAGACCGCATCGACAAGCGCTTCCGCGAGATAGTAGACCGTATCGCCGACGCGCAGCTTCACATAAGTCACGTCGGGATTGACGCAGAGACCGAGGTTCGATGGCAGTGTCCACGGCGTCGTCGTCCAGGCGAGGAAGTACGCGTCCTCCCCCTTCGCCTTGAACTTGACCATGGCGGAGCGCTCTTTGACGTCCTTGTAGCCCTGCGCGACCTCGTGCGAAGAAAGCGGCGTGCCGCAGCGCGGGCAGTACGGCACGACCTTGTAGCCCTTGTAGAGCAGTCCGCGCTTCCAAATCTCCTTCAAGGCCCACCACTCCGACTCGATAAAATCGTTCTCATAGGTGATGTACGGATGCTCCATATCAGCCCAGAAGCCGACGACGTCAGAGAACTCTTCCCACATGCCCTTGTACTTCCAGACGGATTCGCGGCACTTCTTGATGAACGGCTCCATGCCGTATTTCTCGATCTGATCCTTGCCGTCGAGTCCGAGCGCCTTCTCCACCTCAAGCTCTACAGGCAGGCCGTGCGTGTCCCAGCCCGCCTTTCTAAGGACGCGCTTTCCCTTCATCGACTGGTAGCGCGGCAGCATATCCTTGATGACGCGCGTCAGCACATGACCGATGTGCGGCTTGCCGTTCGCCGTCGGCGGCCCATCATAGAACGTGAAGTTCTCCTTGCCTGCGCGCTGGTCAATCGCCTTCTGTGCGATGTCGTGCGATTTCCAGAATTCTTCAACCTCCTTCTCGCGCTCAACAAAATTCAACGTCGTGTCTACCTTCTTGTACAGCAAGATTTTCCCTCCTATAAAAAAGCCTCCATCCCGAAACAGGATGAAGGCGTACTTTCCTGCCAGCTTTCTTTCAGCATTTCATATCCTTTTTCCAACCCTAATGATAACGCAAAACAATAAAAAAGCCAAGTGTAATCTTCCAAGAAAGCTATGCACACAAATGTCTGCTTTAAGAACATTGTGGCTGGTCGTATAGAAACCCAAGCCATCCGTCTGGGCTTTCGACTTGACTTATCGACTTGATGGTAATTTTACTCCTTCTTTTTGCCAAAAACCCCAGCAAATTCTTTCTATGGGAGATTTCTCATATTTTATATATCGTCGGCAGGAAAATAGAGTTTAATCTCGTAATAAGAATATAAGCGAATACGAGTCAATTTTCTTATGTTTCATCGTATTCATCATGACATTTCTGCCATGAACACTTGGAATTTCGAGCGAAAGATGACCCCTTTCCCGATATCCAAGACACCGCAAAGGAAAAGAAAGGAGTCACTATCATGAATTTGAAAACAAGGATGATCGCCCTGATTGGCACGCCTGTCCTCTTGGTCTTCATCGTCATGGCTGGCATCGTCTATGAGATCCTCATGGATTCCATGGAGCAGGAAATGACAGAAATGGCAACCCATCACGCGAGCGACATCAACGGCAAGCTAATCGGCAAGAAAGAAATGCTCGCCGCAGTGACGCGCGCTTGGGATGCGAAGCTTCCCTCACACGAGGACATGCAGACGACGGCGAACTATTTTGCCAACAAGAACGGCATCGGGGATTTCTTCATCGGCTTTCCAAACCAGCCCTTCATCGACGGCGCGGACAAGACATCGGATCCCACCTTCGATGCGACGGGACGCGCCTGGTACAAGGATGCAGCAGGCTCTCAGGACGTCATGATCTCGAAGATCTACCTGACCAAGACCGATCACAAGCCCGTCGTGAGCTTCAGCTCGGCGTTTCGCCAAAACGGTCAGGTCGCAGGCGTCGCGGGCTTCGACCTATCGCTCGAGGCCGTGAAAGATTTCGTCTCCGCCATCAAGGTCGGAGAAACGGGCGGCGCCTTCCTCCTCAACGAGGACGGCAACTTCATCTCGCACAAGTCGAAGACAATCGACGACACGATTCTCGATCAGAAGGACCACGCTGACGCGATCAAAGCCTTCTTCAAAGGCAAACCGACCATCGCCTCATGGAGCGAGGACGGCACGACGATGCTCTTCGCTTCCGCTCCGGTCGGCGATACGGGCTGGGTGCTCGTGCTCGAGGTGCCGAAGTCGGAAATCCTCGCTCCGATCATGAAGATGGGCGCGATCGTCGCCGTCGTCATCCTCCTTTCGATCGCCATGCTCATCGCCATCATCCTTTACATCACACGCTCGATTGCAACGCCGATCACGGAACTCGGCAAGATTGCCGAGCAAGTGGCAGAGGGTAATTTGTCGCATAAATTCAACGACACGGATCGTCAAGATGAAATTGGCCGGCTCCATCAAAGCTTTGCCAAGATGTCCAGAAACCTGCACGACCTCGTGCAGCGCTCCCTCAAGGCCGCCGATCAGCTCGCCGTATCCTCCGAAGAATTGACCTCATCGGCAGGCCAGTCCGCCAACGCTTCGCAGAGCGCGGCGGAAGCTGTAACCCACATCGCCCAGAGCGCACAGCAGCAAAATGACATCGTCGACCGCTCCATCGACTCTGTTAACACAATGTCCGATGAAATGGGCAAGGTCGTCAATGTCATTCACGATGTTGCCGCCTCCGCCGCCGAGACGCACAAGGCTACGACGGAAGGCCAGAGCGGCCTTCATGTCGCCGTCGAGGGCATGGAGACCATCAACGGCAGCACGAAAGAGGTTGCCGATGCTGTCAACTCTCTCTATGAAGGCTCAAAGCGCATATCCGAGATCGTCGAGATGATCACCCAGATTGCCAGCCAGACGAACCTCCTCGCCTTGAATGCCGCCATCGAAGCTGCACGCGCCGGCGAATCGGGCAAGGGTTTCGCCGTCGTCGCTGAAGAGGTGCGAAAGCTCGCCGAGCAGTCGGAAACAGCAGCGCAGCAAATCACGACGCTCATCACGGAAAACTCTTCTCAGATCGAGCGCACCTTCTCCATCATGCAGCAGCAAAAGGAGCGCGTCGGCGAGGGCGTCACGCAAGTTAATGAAGCGGGCAAGAAATTTGACCGAATCGCCGAACTCGTACAAGAACTATCCGAGCGCGTCACGAGCATCGAGACGTTGGCGCAGCGCGTGCGCCAGGGCAGTGCACAGACCGTCTCCTCCGTACAGGAAATCAAGAACGCCTCGAACGATGTGCGCAAGGAGGCCGAGAACGTCTCTGCTGTCTCTGAGGAGCAGGCCGCATCAACGCAGGAAATCGCCGCTGCGAGCCAGACGCTGTCGCAGCTCGCCCACGAGCTGAAGGAGACCGTCGGTCGCTTCCACGTCTGACGTTGTTTCCGACAAAACGAAAAACGCGAAAAAACTCGGTCGAATTTCGCCTTCGACCGAGTTTTTTTGTGCAAGGAATCATGTTTTCTTTCTCTATGTCAGGCGCATCACCTTCAGATGCTTCAAGTAGAAACGATACAAAAAATAGATGCACAGCGACGTCACCGCCCAGCTGATCGGATAGATGACCATGAGCGTCTCGAACGTCGGACAATGCGGGAAGACGAGCCAGACCCACGAGAGGCGCACGCCGCAGATACAGACGAGCGTGACGACAGCCGGCATCAGAGAGTAGCCATAGCCACGCATCGAGCCGGAGAAAATGTCGATGAATACGGCAAAAATCTCGGGTACGACAACATAGACGATGCGTATGACGCCGATCTCGACGACGGCAGGATCGCCGTTAAAGATGCGCAGCAGCGGGCGCATGAAGAGAAGGATGAGTGCGCCGAGAACGAGCATGGCGATGATGTTCAGACGAAGGCTCCAACGCGTGACCTCGCGGCAGCGCGGCAGATTTCCCGCACCGTAGTTCTGGCTGACAAACGTCGTGCACGCCTGCTGAAAGGCCGCGATCACGCAGTACATGTTGATCTCGATCGTGAATGCCGCCGCAGACGCCGCCATGACCTCCGCGCCGAGACTGTTCAAAGCCGCCTGAATGACGAGGTTCGCAAAGCAAAAGACCATACCCTGCACGGCAGCAGGCATACCGATGACGAAGATGCGCTTCGCATGGTGACGGCGCACGCGCAGGAGCCGGAAGTCGAGCCGCAGGACGCCCTCTTCACGGCGCAAGGCGCGGATGAGCAGGGAAGCTGCCACGAGATACGAGAGCACCGTGCCCCACGCCACGCCGTCAGCGCCCAACCCCAGGACGAGCACGAAGCCCAAGTCAAGGACGACGTTGAGAGCGCTCGCCGCCAGAAGCGCAATGAGCGGCGTGCCCGTATCGCCATGACTTCGGAGGATCGCCGATGCAAAATTATAGACGCTCATAAAGGGCATTCCCATAAGAAATACGCGCAAGTAAAGCTCCGCCAGCGGCATGACGGCATCAGGCACGTCAAGCAAGGAAAGCAATGGCGCAGCGAAAAGCTCGCCCAGCAAGGCCACGCCTATGCCTGCAAGGATCGAAAGTGCAAGAGCCGTATGGACAGCACGGCTCGCCTCCTTGAGGTGACGTGCGCCGATATACTGCGCAATGACGACATTGGCGCCGAGCGAAAGTCCGAGGAAGAGCGTCACAATGAGTCCGACAATGGGCACGTTGTTGCCGACTGCCGCCATCGCCTCCGTCCCGACGAAGCGCCCGAGCACCGCGACGTCCGCCGCATTGAACATCTGCTCCAAAATGCCCGTTAAAGCGATGGGCAAGGCAAAGACGATGATCTTATCCCACAGCGAACCTTCAAGCATATTGATTTCTTTTCGATGAATCCCCAGCAAAAAAACTTCCTTCTTTCCCTTGTCGCAGCCTATCGCTTCAAAAGCACACCCTTGATCTGCGCCGTTATATCCTCTCTGCCCTTATGATTGCGGACGGACAAGCCGACATCATACAGCCAAAGGCAAGTGTTTTCATCTATATCTATTCTAAGCTCCCGCGTGAATTTTCCCGTTCCTCTCGCATCCTCCTTGTGCGCGTATGCCAAAAGCTCCTCAAGATACACAGAAACATCGAATCGTTCCTTTGTTCCGTCGCCCTTATCCACAAAAATCACGCCATCCTCCACGGCCGGATTATCAATCCGATAAGCTTCCTTCCAACCATCTACAGGAATGCAGACAGGATTTTCCGCTTGGAACTCGAACCATTCGGTAGTTTTTCCCCTCTTCTGCATCCCACGCAGTTTCGCAAGCGTCTCACGCATGCCCGGCGTTTCGAGAAACGATGTCTTCTTCTGATCGGTCAGATACTCCGAAGCGCTCAAGAGCCTGTCACGCGCCCCCTCAGCAAGCGCAGGATTCTCCACGACTTCGCCATCCTGCAGCATGCCGTTTTCCTCAAGCACGCCCCAAAGGCGCGCTTCCTGCGTGCGAAGCGGCACATCGACGATATTGAGCGGCGTCAGAGTGAATGCGGCAATCATAAATGCCAAGACAAGAAGCGCAGGACGCGGCGAGCGGCGCAGGAAAGCAAGCACGAGCAAAAAGATACCAAAAATCGTGCAGTGGATCGACGTATAGCGCAGCACCGTCAGGCCGTACGGCTCGACTCGCTGCCAAACAGCGGCAGCCTGCACCGCAAGAATCGGCAGAAAGAGTAAAAGACCCCATCGCAGGAAACGCTGCAGCAGCGAATAGCGCGCATCATTCGCAAAGCAGAAGAAAAACACGCTGAAGGCTAGAAGAGCCAACGAGGCAAACCAATTCATCATGCCGACGGGTATCGCCCAAACATAGATGATCTTTGCCACATAGAGATAGAGAATCGCGAGCAGGATCAAATAGACGGGCCAAAGCACGCGCATGAGGAGAGCACGAAAGAGCGCGGGTGTCTCCATGTTTTTCCCCCGCTCAGGCAAGCTCGCGAGAAAGACCTGTATCCCGATAAAAAGGAAAGAAAACTCTGCAATGAGAAAATACAGCGTCGTATGCAATCTGCTTTCCAAAGAAAAAAGCAGTGAATCGAATGCCGTCAAGCATGTATTGAGAGACACGATCAAAAGAGTGCCGACAAGCCATGCCTTAGAGACTGCGAAAAACACGACAAGTGCCGGCTCCTCGCCTTCGTTCTGCGGTTCAAGGCAGTAAAGACCGACAGAAGCAAAAACAAGCGCCGGCCCTGCCGTCTTGAGCAGAATATAGGGATCCGTCCAATCATGTCCCTGCACAAGAATGAAGAAAAACACAAATACGACAACCGTCAGCAGCGCCTCGAAGCCATGCCGCTCCTGTCCGCGCCTCTCCAAGAATAACCGCAGGGCGACAGCGAAGATGCAGCCGATCGCCGCCGCCGCCGCCGCGCAGCCAATCTCCTCCGTATACCAATCTTGCATCTCATACACATGGCGGTACGTAAGCACACCCACACAAAAGAACAGCACGATGTCAAGAATCATCGCCGTACGAAAACGCTGATAGCCGCCCTGCACCGACCGGCAGAGCCTCTGGCCCATGTCCTTTACGCCCATACCTGCACCTCCATCATCACCGCCCTATCCCTTCTTTGCCTATTCGCCTTCCGTTTCATTCTTTCCTGCTGCACACACATTATACTTGGATTCCAAAAGCATCCGCATCGTCAAATAATCCATTAGACAAAGCGCTCATTCTGTGCTAAATTCTTCTTTGGTATAACTATCTTCCAAAGGAGCATTGCCATGACACAAAGAACCATTGCCCCCGAGGAGCGACTGCCGCTCCTCCAGACGATTCCGCTCTCCCTGCAGCACCTCTTCGCGATGTTCGGCTCGACGGTGCTCGTGCCGATCCTCTTTCATGTCAACCCTGCGACCGTGCTGCTCTTCAACGGCATCGGCACGCTCTTCTATCTGATCCTCTGCAAGGGCAAGATCCCCGCCTATCTCGGCTCAAGCTTCGCCTTTCTCTCGCCCGTATTCCTCGTGCTCGCCGACTACAGCTACGAGGCGGCGCTCGGCGGCTTCATCGTCGTAGGCGTCGTCTTCTGCCTCGTGAGCTTCATCATCCATGCCATCGGCACGGGCTGGATCGACGTGATCTTCCCGCCCGCCTCTATGGGCGCGATCGTCGCCGTCATCGGACTTGAGCTCATGCCGACGGCAGCGAAGATGGCAGGTCTGACCGATGCCGAGGCGGATCCAACCGTCGTCTTCGTCTCTATCGCCACGCTCGCCGTCACGATCTTCGCCTCCATCGCGTTTCGCGGCTTCCTCGCCATCATCCCCATCCTCATCGGCGTCGTTTCGGGTTACGTCATCGCCTATGCAGCGGGCATCGTCGACCTCTCTACCGTCGAAAGCGCCCCTTGGTTCGCCATCCCGACCATTTACACGCCAAAATTCGAGCCGGGCGCGATCCTCATACTCCTGCCGGCTTCCATCGTCGTCATCGTCGAGCACATCGGCCACCTCATCGTGACGAACAACATCGTCGGCCGCAACCTCACGAAGGATCCGGGACTCGACCGCTCGCTTCTCGGTAACGGCATATCGACGATCTTCTCGGGCTTCTTCGGCTCGACGCCGAACACGACGTACGGCGAAAACATTGGCGTCCTCGCCATCACGAAGGTCTATTCGACATGGGTCATCGGCGGTGCCGCCGTCTTCGCCGTCGCGCTCTCATGCCTCGGCAAGCTCGCCGCACTCATCCAGAGCATCCCGACGCCCGTCATGGGCGGCGTCTCCATGCTGCTCTTCGGCGTCATCGCCGCCTCGGGCATCCGCATCCTCGTCGAATCCAAGGTAGACTATGGCAAACCCACGAATCTCCTGCTAACCTCTATTGTCATGGGCGTCGGCGTATCGACGGCAAGCCTCACACTCGGCACGGTGACGCTCAGGGGCATGTCGCTCGCGACCGTCATCGCCATCATCCTCTCGCTGTCCTTCCGCCTCATCTTTCGGCTGCGCCGCGAAAAAAGCGCAGCAAGCGAATAGGCACATACTGAAAGAAAAGAACCCGACGTTTGCCGTGCGTCGGGTTCTTTCTTTCGCTTTCACAAGAGTGCATAAGCATTCACAGAAATTTGTGCATGCAGCTCACATCAATCCCAGCACGAGAATCGCGCCGACGACAAGGGGCAGGACGTAGGCGAAATAGCCGCGCGCCCATCGAGGAAGTTTCCAGCCGCTTCCCGTATTCGCCTCTTCGTAGAACTTCTGCCAGCCCCAGCCGAAACGATGCATCGTGTAGAGCACAAAGATGAGCGACCCACCGGGCAAGAGGATGTTGCTCACGATGAAATCCTCGATGTCAAGGAAGCTGCTCTCGCCGCCCATCGGGTGAATGCCCGCGAGGAGGTTGAATCCCAAGGCGCAGGGCAAAGAAAGCACAAGGATTGCCGCACAGTTCACGAGTCCCGTCTTCTTGCGGCTCCACCCCGTCAGATCCATCGTGCAGGCCATGATGTTTTCAAAGACAGCGAGCACCGTCGAAAAAGCCGCAAACGTCATGAAAAGGAAAAAGAGACTGCCCCAGAGGATGCCGCCCGCCATGTGATTGAAGATGTTCGGCAATGTGATGAAGATGAGTCCCGGCCCGCTGTCCGGCTCGACGCCGTAAGCGAAGCACGCGGGGATAATGATGAGTCCCGACGTAATGGCAACAAGCGTATCAAGGATGGCGACGTTGACCGACTCGCCGAGAAGCGCGTGATCCTTCGCGATGTAACTGCCGAAGATCGCCATCGCACCGATACCGAGGCTCAGCGTAAAGAACGCCTGATTCATCGCCGCGACGATAACGTTCGTAAAGCCGATCTCCTCCATCTTCGCAATGTCAGGGCGCAGGTAGAAGGAGATGCCCTCAGACGCGCCGTCGAGAAAAATGCTGTTCACGGCAAGCACGACCATGATGAGGAGCAGGAGCACCATCATGCCCTTCGTCACGCGCTCCAACCCCGACTGCAAGCCATGCGAGCAGATGAGGAAGCCGCTGATGACGACGATCACCATCGGCACGACCTGCAAGATAGGATCGCCGAGCATTGAGCCAAAGGCCGCGCCGATCTCCTTCGGAGAAAGTCCCGCAAACGTGCCGCACGCTGTCTGATAGAAGTAGAGCAGCATCCAGCCCGCGACCGTCGTATAGAACATCATGAGCATGATGCAGCCAAACCAGCATGCGTAGCCATGCCAATGCCAGCCCCATTTTTCGGGCGTCAGTCTCTGGTACATGCGCACGGGACTGCGCCTTGCCGCGCGGCCAAGAGAAAATTCCATCGTCATGACAGGGATGCCGAGCACGATGAGGAAGAAAAGATAGATAAGAACGAACGCCCCGCCTCCGTTCTGCCCGACAAGATAAGGGAACTTCCAGACATTACCGATGCCGATCGCACAACCGGCACTGAGGAGAATGAAGCCGAAGCGGCTCTTGAGCGTTTCTCGCGCCATGAATCAAACCTCCTGAAAAATATAATGAAAGGCACAGCCAAAACGAAGGCTGTGCCTTTCATTATATCATAAGGTGCAAAGCTGTAAAGCGGCAAACGTCAGATAATGTGCTCGCCGTGGTACTTCTCGCCGCCGATCTCGGGATAGACGCCGTACTCGATCGCCCACTCGCACTTGTACTTGATCGCCTGCGCATGAATCGTCTTGATGCGGTCAATCGTGCGCACGACCTTGCCCGGCATGCCGACAACAAGGGAATTCGGCGGAATGACCTCGTTCTCGCGCACGAGTGCCCCTGCGGCAATGATCGAGCCTTCGCCAACCTTTGCGCCCGTCAGAACCGTCGCATTCATGCCGATGAGGACATGGTTACCGATCTCCGCGCCGTGCACGACGGCGCTGTGGCCGATCGTCACATAATCGCCGATGATGCACGGATTGTCGTCCGCCACATGAAGGCAGACGAGATCCTGCACATTCGAGCACTCGCCGACAGAGATGTAATTCACATCGCCGCGCGCAACGACACCCGGCCAAAGGCTCGCATACTTCGCGACGCGCACATCGCCCGAAAGGAACACCTGCGGCGCAACGAAAGCCTCCTCATCAATCTGCGGCTTGATGCCATGAAATTCCGTGCTGGAAAGCGTATACATAAGACTCTCTCCTTTTCTCCGATTGAATTTTCTTGCCGCATTCTATTATACAACGATTGAGGAAAAAAAGAAACGGCTCGCCCATAAGCACACAGCAAACGCTTCAAGCGCCACCGATCTGTGCGATGAAGGCGAGCGAGCGAAGAGGTTTGCCGAAAAGCGCACGCAGGTACGCGAGCAGCAGGCTTTCCGCTGCCAAAAGTTCCTGCTTTCTGACGGAAAACGGCGCCGGAGAGCGCACGCCCGCCGCCTTCTGCGGCGAGAGAAACGCCTGCCAATCAAGAGCGGTCAGCTTCTCGATGAACTCCTTCAATTCGGCAGAAAAGAGCGGCATATCCTCTTTGCGGCAATCCGCGCACAATGCACCGCCCTCACCGATGTCAACGGACATCGGCTCTTCAAAGGGCGCACCGCAGTGGACGCAGCTTTCAAGATGAAGCGAAAGCCCCGCGAGAGCGAGGAGCTGATACGCCGCCGCCAGCGCCACGAGACGCGGATTGCGCTCCTCAAAGGCACAGAAAATCTGCAGCAGACGGTCGAAAGCATCGGGCGCAGGCTCGTGCTCGGGAAAAAGCTCAAGCGCCAGTTCCGCCACGAAGGAGCCGTATGCCATGGCCGAGAGGTCTTCCGAGAGATGGCGAAACCGCCCCTTGAGTGAACACTGCCGCACCGTCCAGACCCTGCCGCCTTCCGTAAGCTCCACATCGAGGTGGCTGAACATCTGCATCCCTGCCGCAAGTGCGCTCTTCGGGCGGCGGCAGCCGAACGCCGCCGCCTCGACGCGCCCGCACTCACGCGTCAAGAGCGACGCCATCTTGTCCGCCTCGCCCCAGTTCCTCGTGGCGAGCACGAGCGCCTCAGCGCTGCGGCGTGCCATGCGGTTCGGCCTCCTCGCACGCTTCCCCGACTGCACGCGCAGACTGCGTCTTCGACGCCGCCACGACCTCGTCCGCCAGCCTCGTCGCACTGCCCGTCTCCTGCGGTTTCGTCGCCATCTGCCGCTGCGGCATGACGGCGCCCGCCGTCAGCATGTACTGCAGCGCCGACTCGTTGCTGATGTCGAGATAGATGACGTCACTCTTCTTGACGAAGAGGTTCGTGCCCGAGGTCATGTTGAGGCTCCACGGCACGAAGACGCAGACGTAGTCGTCGCCGAGCTTCTCGCGCAAGACTGCCGGCACCTCTGCCATGACGAAGCCAAGTGCCCGCGACTGATGGAACGGCACGAGCACGACGTGGTCAAACATGTTGTTCGACTCAAAAACGGCGGTCGAAAGATGCTTGACACTGTTGTAGATGAACTTCACGACGGGAATCTTGCCGAGCAGCCATTCGCCATAGGAAATCACGCGCTTCATGAACCAGTACGACGAGAGCCAGCCCACGAGATAGATGACGAGCAGCACCGTCACGATGCCCATGCCCGGATAATAGATGGGAAAATGCTTGCCGAGCACGATCTCCGTGAAGTTCAGCACCTCTGTCACGACGAAAACCGTGATGGCCAGCGGCACGAGAAGGATAAGACCGTTAATAAAGCGCTTCGATACCTTGTTCATCCTGCTGCCGCCCTTTCCCTATTTCCTCTCATTCAAAACCGAAGTTGTGCAGAACGCCCTCACGGTTGCGCCAATCCTTCTTCACCTTGACCCAGAGGTCGAGAAAGACCTTCGAGCCGAGGAGCATCTCGATGTCCTTTCTCGCCTGTGCGCCGATCTCGCGCAGAAGAGCGCCCTTTGCGCCGATGACGATACCCTTCTGCGACTCGCGCTCCACGTAAATCGTCGCGCGGATATAGAAGCCCCCCTTGGGGCGCTCCTTCATCTCATCGAGGTCAACGGCGATGGCATGGGGCAGTTCGTCGCGCGTCGCGAGAAGCGCCTTCTCGCGCACGAGCTCCGCCACAATGAGTCGCTCGGGCTGATCCGTCACCATGTCTTCGGGGTAGTAGGCAGGTCCTTCGGGCAGATACTTCTTGACTTCCGCCAAAAGTGAGTCAAGGTTCACCTCTTCCTTCGCCGATATGGGCACGGCGCCCGCAAACGGATAGGCCTTCATGTAGCTTTCAAGGATCGGCAGCACGGCGGGCTTCTCGATGAGGTCGAGCTTGTTGACGACGAGGATGCACGGGCACTTCGTCGCCTGCAGGCGCTCTAAGATATAGCGCTCGCCCGGTCCCATCTTCTCCGTCGCATCGACGACGAAAAAGACGGCGTCGACCTCCTTCAAGGTGTTTTCCGCTGCGCGTACCATGTATTCGCCAAGCTTGTGGCGCGGCTTGTGGATGCCCGGCGTGTCGAGAAAGACGATCTGCGCGTCCGGCTCCGTCAGAATACAGAGGATGCGCGTGCGCGTCGTCTGCGGCTTATCGCTCATGATGGCGATCTTCTGCCCGATGAGGCTGTTGATGAGCGTCGACTTGCCGACGTTCGGCCGCCCGACGACAGCGATGAAGCCCGATCTATGCTTTACCTTTTCCATCGTTCTCCCCTTTCGCTGTCACTTGCTCCGTGCATCCTGCAGAGCCTTCCGCCGCTTCCTCGCGCGTCACGCCGAGCGCCGCCATCACATGGCGCTGCTCCTCCTCCATCTCCTGCCGCTCCGCCTCTTCTACATGGTCGTAGCCGAGGAGATGCAGCATGCCGTGCACCGTTAAGAAGACGATTTCGCGGCGCAGGCTGTGCCCGTAGTCCGCCGCCTGCGCCGCGGCGCGCTCAACCGAGAGGATGATGTCGCCGAGGACGTTGACGGCGGGACCGCCTGCGATCGCCGGCTCCTCGCTCTCGTTGAGCGCAAAGGAAATCACGTCCGTCGGACGATCGACCCTGCGGTACTCGCGGTTCAGCACATGGATGTGCGCATCGTCCGTCAAGGTGATGCTGACCTCGGCGCCCGCCACGTCGTAAAGCTCGCCGACTTTTTCCACGGCACGGCGAATCTCCGCCTCCATAGCTGCGTCAAGAGGCAGATCTTCCACCTCGTGACTGAGCAGGATGTTCATGCGTCCGCCTCCCCTATCTTTGATGCCGCAGCCTTTTCCTGCGCTGCTGTCTTTTTCTCCTGCAGCTCTGCCGGCTTTTTCTCAGAATCCCGACGCGCCTTGTCCGCGCGGTCATACGCCTCGACGATGCGTGCGACGACGTCGTGACGGATGACGTCGAGCGCTTCCAGCCGCACGACGCCCACGCCGCGCACATCGCGCAGGATGCGGCTCGCCTCAGAAAGTCCCGAGAACACGCCGCGCGGCAAATCGACTTGGCTCAAGTCGCCCGTCACGACCATGCGCGAGCCGAAGCCCAGGCGCGTCAAGAACATCTTCATCTGGCTCGGCGTCGTATTCTGCGCCTCGTCGAGAATCACGAAGGCGTCCTCCAGCGTGCGTCCGCGCATGTAGGCGAGCGGCGCAATCTCAATGACGCCCTTGGCGAGGAGCTTCTGATAGGTGTCAAAGCCGAGGATGTCGTGCAGCGCATCGTAAAGCGGGCGCAGGTACGGATCGACCTTCTCCTGCAGATCGCCGGGCAGAAAGCCCAGCCGCTCGCCCGCCTCGACAGCGGGACGCGTGAGCACGATCTTTTCCACCAGCCTCGCACGAAGCGCCGCCACCGCCATGACGACGGCGAGGTACGTCTTTCCCGTGCCTGCAGGTCCAATGCCGAACGTGATGGAATTTTTGCGAATGGCGTCGAGGTAGATGCGCTGACCGAGCGTTTTCGGGCGCACATGACGGCCACGGCTCGTCACGAGGATCGTGTCGCTGAAAAGGCTGTGCAGCGCCTCACCCTTGCCGCGCTTGACGAGTCCCACACTGTAGCGCACCTCATGCATCGTGAGCGTCGTGCCCTGCCGGTGCAGGTACTGCAGCTCGCGCACGACCTGCGCCGCCGCCCGCACGATCTGCGCCTCGCCATCGATCGCAAGCTCCTCGCCGCGGCTTATGAAGCGGCAGTCGAAATTGTCCATGAGCACCTGCAGGTACTCGTCGTGCTCGCCGAGAAGCGCCATCGCCTCGCGCTGATCGGCAAAGGCGATCTTCTCCTCCAAAACCTTTTGCAAAGAAAGACTCCTCTCTTCTAAATTCATCGTTCCCATTATACCTTGCAGCCGTCGAGGAAGCAATAGCAGTCCAAGGTTAACCCGGATTTTCATATCAGTTGACTATATGCGCCGTCTGAAATATAATGGGAGGAAATGCAAACTTCTTGAAAGAAATGAGGCTCTGCCATGACAAAGGAAAACGCCGTTAAAAAACTCACGAAAGAAATTCTCTGCGGCCGCCGCATCAAGCGCGAGGACGACCTCTCCATCTTCCTCGATGCGCCGCTTGAAGCGCTGCAGGAGGGCGCACACGAGCTGCAGCGGCAGTTCTGCGGCAAGCACATCGACCTCTGTACGATCATCAACGCGCGCAGCGGTCACTGCAGCGAGGACTGCAAGTACTGCGCCCAATCCGCGCACCACAGGACGGGCGTCGAGGAATACGCATTTCTCGCACAGGAAGAGATCATCGCCAACGCACGCGCCAACGAAGAGGCGGGCGTCAACCGCTTCTCCATCGTGACCTCGGGCAGGGCGCTCGCGGGCAAGGAGTTCGACGCCGCGCTCGACTGCTACCGCGCCATGCGAAAGAAGCTCCATATTGACCTCTGCGCCTCGCACGGCATTCTCTCGCGCGAACAGTTCCGTGCGCTTCGCGCCGCGGGCGTCACGAGCTACCATCACAACATCGAGACGTCGCGCCGCTTCTTTCCCGAGATCTGTACCTCGCACACTTACGACGACCGCATCCGCACGATCCGTCTCGCACAGGGCGAAGGGCTCTGCGTCTGTTCGGGCGGCATCATCGGCATGGGCGAGACGTGGGAAGACCGTCTCGACATGGCGGTGAGCCTTGCCGAACTCGGCATCGAATCCATTCCCATCAACTCCCTCATGGCGATTCCCGGCACGCCGCTTGAGGGCAGAACGCCTTTGACGAGCGATGAGATCCTGCGCACCATCGCCTTCTTCCGCTTCATCAACCCGACGGCAAACATCCGCCTCGGCGCGGGACGCAAGCTCATCGAGGACAATGGCACGCCCGCCTTCCTCTACGGTGCATCGGCCTCCATCACGGGCAACATGCTCACGACCTCGGGCACAACCATTGCCGAGGACATGGCTCTTCTGCAGCGGCTCGGCCTCTCCAACGAGACGGCGGGCACAAGGCAGGACGCCGCACATACGGCTAACGGGTGAATCTGTATTTTTTCTAAGAAAATGTGATAATAGCAACAGACAATATCCCCGCGTTGAAGTAGCCTGAAGGGTGGAATATATTTCAATTCAACAAAGGATAGGTGATCTTCATGGCAATCCATGTCATTGATGAGGCGCGCCGCTGCCTCCAATGCAAAAAGCCCCTGTGCCGCATCAAGGGCTGTCCTGTGCAGACGAACGTCCCCGAGATGATCCGCCTCTTTCTTGAAGGCAGCATCAACGAGGCGGGCGCCATGCTCTTCGAGAACAATCCCCTGAGCATCATCTGCTCGCTCGTCTGCGACCATGAGAAGCAGTGCGAGGGCAACTGCATCCAACTGCGCAAAGGATCCGCCATCCAGATCTCCAGCATTGAGCACTACATCTCGAATACCTACTTCGACCGCGTCGCCTTGGAGCGTGCGCCTTCTACGGGGCAGACCGTCGCCGTCATCGGCTCGGGTCCTGCCGGCATCACCGTCGCCATCAAGCTCGCGCAGAAGGGCTACGACGTGACGATCTTCGAGCGCATGGACAAGATCGGCGGCATGATGCGCTACGGCATTCCCGACTTCCGTCTGCCGCTGAGCATTCTCGACCGCTATGAGAAAAAGCTGCGCGAGTTCGGCATCTGCATCCGTCCCAACCGCACGATCGGCGGCCTTCTGACGCTCGACACGCTTTTTGCCGACGGGCACGACGCCATCTTCATCGGTTCGGGCGTCTGGCGTCCGCGCAGCCTCGGCGTCAAGGGCGAAAGCCTCGGCAACTGCCACTTCGCCGTCGACTATCTGCAAAATCCTGATTCCTTCGCTCTCGGCGACCGCGTCGCCGTCATCGGCTCGGGCAACTCCGCCATGGATGTCGCGCGCACCGCGATCCGCAAGGGCTGCCGCTACGTCACGGTCTATTCGCGCAGCAACAAGGTCGCTGCCAGTGTGCGCGAATTCGAGTACGCGCAGGCGGACGGCGTGGAATTCGAGTTCTGCAAGGGCGTCGAAGCCATCACTAAGGAAGGGCCTTTGATGCGCGACCGCCACTTCGACGAAGAAGGCAAACTGACAGGCGAAGGAGATCCTGTCCTGTGTCCTGCCGACAGCACCGTCATCGCCGTCAGCCAAGATCCGAAAGACAAGATCGTGCGCACGACCACGGGCATAGAGACGAACGAGAAAGGCTTGGTCGAGGTCGATGAAACCGGAGCCACCACCCGCCCCGGCGTCTTCTCGGGCGGTGACGTCGTCCTCGGCCCGTGCAACGTCGTTCAAGTCGTCAACGATGCCAAACATGTGGCGGAGGCGATGGACGCCTACCTGCGCGAAAAGCGCGGCGCGAAATGAGGCTTCGCTGACAAGACGACCGAAGCGGGACGAATCGAGCCGGCGTCTCCGCAAAAAGATATAAGCAAAAACGACAACAGGCAGAGCCGCCATCCCATGCGGCTCTGCCTGTTGTCGTTGCTGAGATCATCCTTTGAATCGCGTCCCGCCCTTCTCCCTCTCCCGCGCCTCGATCAGCTCTTTGCGCTGCGCGAACTGATAGAGGATGCGCTCGCGCGAGAAGCCCCTGCCGCGCACTTCGGAAGCGTTCGCGATGATGAGGAACGCATTCTTGTCCAAGCGATCGCAGATTGCCTTGACGCGTGCGAGCTGCGTCAGGGAGACGACGACGAAGACGACAGCTTTCTTTTCCTGCAGAAAGCCGCCCCGGCCTTCGAGGTAGGTGACGCCGCGGTGCAGGCTCTCCATGATGGCATCGCCGATCTTCTCGCTTTCCTCTGAGATAATGAAGATCGCCTTCTCGCGATTGAATCCCGCCGCCCAGCGGTTCGTAAGTTCCGCTGTCGCATAGATGCAGACGAGCGTGAAGAGCGCCGTCTCCAGATCGAAGAGCGCCGCCGACGCTGCGATGACGAGCATATTGAGCAGGAATACGCCCGTACCGACGTCAATCGACCAATACTTCTTCAAGATGGCGCCGAGCACATCGACGCCGCCCGTATTCGAGCCGAAACGGAAGATGACGCCGTATCCGATGCCCGAGACGACGCCGCCGAAGATGGCGTTGAGCATTGTGTCATGTACGGGATGCAGCGCCGAAAGCGAACTGAAAGCGTCGATGCCGAGGGAGAAGAGCACCGTGCCCAAAATCGTATCGACAGCGTAGCGCTTTCCCACGAAGCGATGCGCGAGGTAGAGAATCGGCAGATTATAGACGAGGAGCTGCGCGCCGACAGGCCAGCCGACGAAGTAGTGCAGGAGGATGGCGATGCCGCCAAGGCCGCTTGTCAGCAAATTCGCCGGCAATATGAAGAGGTTGATGCCAACGCCGCAGACGGCGCAGCCGAAAAGGATTACAAAGTAGCGGCGCACCTCATGGATGATTTCCTTTTTCTTCATCGTCATGTCCTTCCCTCTCCTTACGACTTCCCTTCTCCCTCCCAGCGTCCTCGCTCGCCATGCGTGCGATTTCCTTGGGCTTGCCGCGTGCGACGAGGTAGAGAGGCCGCCGCTTGACCTCCTCGAAGATGCGCCCGATGTACTCGCCGAGAATGCCGAGCGCGACGAGCTGCAGGCCGCCGAAGAGAAGCACGCAGGCCGTGATCGTCGCCCAGCCGGGCACGGCGCTTCCCTCGATGAACTTGATGTAAAGCACATGGAGGAGCAGCAAGATGCTCAATATGCCGCAGATGAACCCCGAGTAAAGCCCCAGCCGCAGGGGCACCGTCGAATAGGCGAGGATGCCGTCGAGCGCGAAGTGCAGCATCTTTCGCGGCGAGAATTTGGAAACGCCCGCAAAGCGCTTGGGCGCGACGAAGCGGATCTGCACCTGACGGTAGCCCATGGCGCCGATCATGCCGCGAATGAAGCGTGCACGCTCGCGGTAACAGCGAAATTCCAGCACGACCTTGCGATCCATGAGGCGAAAATCCGAGCCACCTTCCTGGATGTGGACGCGCGAGATCTTGTTGAGCGCCTTGTAGTACCAATACGACGTCGCCCGCTTCAAGAAGCCGACGCCCTCCGTCGTCTCACGGATCGTCTGCACGACGTCAAAACCTTCTTCCCACTTGGCAAGAAGCGTCGGAATCAGCGCAGGTGGATGCTGCATATCGCCGTCCATCATGATGACCGCCGCACCGTCCGCGTGGTCGAGACCGCATGTCAAGGCAAGCTGATGCCCGAAGTTGCGCGAGAGGAAGATGGGCTGCACGCGTGCATCCTTTTCCTCCAAGCGGCGCAGGATCTCACGGCTCTTGTCACACGAGCCGTCGTCGACAAAAATCAGCTCGAAGTCGTACTTCGTCGCGGCCATGACTTCAGAAATCGCCTGATAAAAATGTTCGAGATTGTCCTCTTCGTTGAATACAGGGACAACGATGGAAATGAGCTTCAATCTTTTTCTCCTCACTTCAGTGCGGCCTCGAAAGTGATCGCACCATCCTTGTAACGAACCGCGAGCTTTCCCTTGAGATAGCTGACGATTTCAGCAGCGATCGTCAGGCCGATGCCGTAGCCAGCCTTCTCGCTGTTATGTGACGCATCCTCGCGGTAGAAACGCTCGAAGAAGCGCGAATAGTCTATGCCCTCGCCCGCCGCATAGGGATTCGTTACAGAAAAGACCATGCCGCGCCCGCGCCTGCCGCTCGCGAGAGCGATCTGCACATCGCCGCCGTCATCCGCATATTTGACGGCATTGTCGACGAGGACGTTCATCAATGTGTAAATGATGCGTTGATCGGCAAGCACATGAACGCCGTCTTCGATTTCCATCACGATCCGCTTGCCCTGCTCCTTCGCTGGAAGTTCAAAGGAGGCGGCAACCTCACGCGCCGTCTCCGCACAGTTAACATTGATCGGGTGGAAATGATCCGAGACGCGCTCTTCGAGCTTTGCGAGCGCGACCATGTCGTTGACGAGACCCGAGAGTCGCTTTACCTGCTTCAAGATCGTCTCCGTCCACTGGTTTTTGCCCATCGTGATCTCAAGCACTTCCGTATTCGCCGAGATGATGGCGATCGGCGTCTTCAGCTCGTGACTCGCGTTCGTGACGAATTGGCGCTGGCTCTTCAGATTGCGCACGAAGGGCGCGACGAGGCAGCGTGAGAAACACGCGACGAGCGCGATGTAGAGCAGCACGCAGAGAATACCAACGAGAACAGAAAAGCGCACGCCGTTCCAGACCATCTGCATCTCGCGCGTACAATCCATGACGACGACGAAAGAGCCGCCTTCCTCAAGATGAGTGACGAGATAGGCGTAGTAAGCGCTGTCAGCTTCGTAGTTGCCGCGCAGATTGGCGCCATGGACGAGGCGCGTCGCCAGCGCCTCAGCTTCCTCGTCGGTGACGGCGGCGATGTGGCTCGCGTCCGCTGCAAGGAGTGTGCCATCCTCGCTGAACTTTGCCCAGTAGTAGCGCGTCTGAAAGGCGAACTCTGGCGTATAGTCAAATCCCTCGTCGACGATACGTTTTTCAGGCAGCTTGCCGTCGTGACGCGTGATGTAGGAGAGCACCGCCTCGATGCGGCTTCCCTCGTCGTAGAAGCTCGCGAGGTTTAAGGCGGCGAGCACGACGAAGACGATGAGGACGACAGCAGCCGTGCCGAGGGCGATGAACTTGCGCCGCAGCCGCGATACCATTTCCATCTAGCCCACCTCGCAGATCGTGTAGCTTCCCCCTTGCTCGCCGCGAATCGCAACGTCGCCATGAATCGCCTTGAGCTTCTGTCGCAGGTAGGAGATGTAGACCCAGACGATGTCCGCGCCCTCTTCCGCTCCCTGCCACACGCGCTCGTAAATCTCCGACGTCGTGACGCGCTTTCCTGCATTCATCATCAAGAGCTGCATGAGCTGCGTCTCCTTGCTCGCAAGGCGCACGGCACTCTTCGCCGCCAGTTCCTGCTTTCCGATGTCGAGCGTGACCGAGCCGAGCGACAGCTCGGCGGGCGCATAGGCTTCGGCACGGCGCGTCAAAGAGCGCAGACGTGCGAGCAGTTCTCCCATCGCGAAAGGCTTGGGCAGGTAGTCGTCCGCACCCGCGTCAAGCCCCTCGATGCGGTCGCCGACTTCCGCCTTCGCTGTCAGCAGCAGGACGGGCGTCGTATCGCCCGCCGCACGCAACTCTTTTAAGGCCGTCACGCCGTCCATCACGGGCATCATCACATCAAAGACCATACAGGCGTAAGCGCCCTTGTGCGCGAGCGCCAGAGCTGCTCTGCCGTCACGAACGGCGTCGACCTCGTAGCCTGAATGCTCCAGAACTACGACGAGCGCCGACGCCATATCCTTTTCATCTTCCGCCAGTAGAAGCTTCATGCCATCACCTCGCCCATCACATCGGACTCTCGAATCAAGTTGCGAATCGTCTGCATCGAAAGGTCGCACGAAGCAAGCTCATCGGCGCAGCGCTTGAGCTCCGCCGCCAAGAGTTTGCGATTCTTGACCGTGTGCTTGTACATCATCTCGTGCTCCAAGCTCGCCCAAGAGTCCATGGCGAGCGTGCGAAGCTGCAATTCCACAAAGAAATACCCGGGGTTCCTCCCTTCCACATCTTCGAACGGCGCTTCGATCGAAACGATCATGTGGTAACTGCGATAGCCGTTCGGCTTCACGTCGCGAATGTAGTCCTTCTCCTCGAAGACCGTCACGCCCGAAAGCGCCTTGAGCGTGCGCACGACGAGGTAGACATCATCGATGAAGCGGCAGACGACGCGGACACCGATGGCGTCATGAACCTTGCAGAGAGCCGACTGCGGCGTCTCGGGCAGTCCTTTGCGGCGGCACTTCTCGCGCATGCTCTCGTCCGACTTGACACGGCAGATCAGATGCTCGTAGGGCGCCGATCCCGTGCGCTCCTTGACGCGTGCGCTGATCTCCTCGATGCGCGTGCGAAACGCGCCGAGAATCTCAGGGAGCGCCTCTCCCTGCTTGCCATAGATGCTTTCCAAGAGAATCCCTCCCCTGCTACTTCTTCACGAGGCGCAGATGATGCTCCGCTTTCTTCTTTGCCACGTCGCGCTCCAAAGCCTCCCGGAGCTTGCTGCGATTCGACGCGCCCGTGCCATGCTGTCCAATGTTCAAGAGGATGCCGACGCTCGCCATACTGATCATCAGTGACGTGCCGCCGTAGCTGATGAAAGGCAGCGGCACGCCAATGACGGGCAGGAGGCCGCCGACCATCAGAAGGTTGATGACCGCCTGACCGCTGATGAGCAGCAGGATGCCCGTCGCGAGGAACTGCCCGTAAGCGTCAGAGGCGGCATTTGCGATGCGTGCACCGTAGACGGTGAATGCCGAGTAGAGCACGAGCACGAGAATGACGCCCAGAAAGCCTGTCTCCTGACTAAAGATGGCGAAGGCGAAATCCGTATGCGCCTCGGGCAGGTAGCTGTACTTGCTCACGCCCATGCCAAGCCCCATGCCCGTGAGGCCGCCCGAGCCGATGGCGGACAGAGACTGCACCGTCTGATAGCCGATGCCCTGCGAGTCCGCCCACGGATCGAGCAGAACCTTGAGGCGTGCAAGGCGGTACGGCTGCAGGATGGACAGTGCCGTGCCCGCCGCCGCAAAGACGGCGACTGTCATCATAAACTTCGTCTTTTGAAGCCCGGCAATGCAAAGGAGCATGAAGGGCACGAAGATGACGATGAACATCGTACCGCCGTCCGGCTCCAGCTCGATTAACAATCCCATGAAGAGGACGAGCAGATACTGCGGATTGGGGAAGAGAATGTCGATGGGCTTGTCATTTCGCACACGGTACGCCGCATAAGCAGAAATGAGCATCAGGGAAACGAGCTTCGCGATTTCCGCCGGCTGAATCTGGAAGCCTGCCGTGCCGAGCCAACGCTTCGAGCCGTTGACCTCCGCGCCCACGAGAAGGACTGCGACGAGCGAGAGGATCGTGATTATGACGACGGGCACGATCCACGCACGCCAGCGATGGTAATTCACGCGGCAGCCAAGAAAGAAGCAGAAGAAGCCCGCCGCGAGATTGAAAAGCTGACGCTGCAAGAAGAAGTACGGCGTGCCGAACGTCGTTTCCGCCAAGATGAAGCTTGAGCTGAACACGTTGATGCTGCCGAAGACGAGGAGCACGATGAAGATGGCGAGCACCGCCTCCATGTCGCTGACCCAGAAGCTCTTCTTGCCCTTGTCTTCTGCGGCTTCCTGTCTTTCCATAGTCCCCTCCTTCACGCGAACGTGACCTCGCAGCGGTTGATCTTCTCGCCCTTGCCGCTGAATTTCTTTTCATACTCCGTCATCACGTTGTCGGGACGTGACTCGCTGTGCAGATCATAGGAAACGTCGTGCAGTGAAAGCCCCATCTCGCGAAACTCCTCCAACGAAAAGTCGAAGAGCGCGCGGTTGTCCGTCTTAAAGACAAGCTTGCCGCCGGGCACGAGGAGTTCCTTGTAGCGAGCGAGAAAACTGCGGTGCGTGAGGCGGCGCTTCGCATGGCGCGCCTTGGGCCACGGATCGCAGAAGTTCACAAAGAAACGATCAACTTCCCCCGGCGCAAAAATTTTCTCAAGCTGGGCGATGTCGAAGACGAGCAGTCGCACATTCTTCAGCTCCTTCTCGCGCACCTTTTTCGCCGCCGCGATGAGCACATCCTGCTGCTTCTCGATGCCGATGAAGTTCACCTCAGGGGAGCGCTCAGCCATCTGACGGATGAAATCGCCCTTGCCCGTGCCAAGTTCGACAAAGAGAGGCGCCTCGCGTCCGAAGATCTCCTTCCAACGTCCCCTTTCCACCTCACCTGCCGGGCGATCCTTCGGATAGACAAAATCATCGTATGCGTGAATGGCCTCATCCACCCACGGCTTCCTGCGCAGTCGCACAGAACTTCCTCCTTACACTTTTTCCAACTGAAACTTCTTCAAATAGCGATACAGCGTGACGCGGCTGACATCGAGAAGATTCGCCAAGCGGCTGACGTTGCCGCCCGCCGCCTGCCATGCACGCAGGAATATTTCCCGATCCGTCTTCCAGTCATCATCGGGCTTGACGTCGCCCATGAGATTGATATTCTCGGGCGAAATTGCCATGCCCTCCGTATGGAAGAACGCCTGCTCCAAGATGCTCTGCATCTGCTTGATGTTGCCGGGCCAATCGTACTCTTCAAGAAGCGTCAGCGTCTCCGGCAGAAGCCGCTTCCTCTCCATGCGGTGCTGCTCGGCGAGCTCGCAGATAATCTGCTCGGCGAGCAGGGGGATATCCTCGCGTCGGTTGCGCAGCGCCGGCATGCGTATGACACTGCGCGAAACGATGTCGTAGAGACTTCGGTCGAAGAGGCCTCGCTCCGTCAAGCGCTTGAGATCGCCGTCACAGTCGGCGATGATCCGCACGTCGATGGGGCGCACGACCGTTTCGCCGAGACGATGCGCCTTGCCCTCGCGCAGAGCCGCCGCGAGAGCCGCCGCCGTCTTCTTCGGCAGCTTCTCGATCTCATCGAGAAAGAGCGTGCCGCCAAAGGCAAGCTCCAATTTGCCAGGACGGCTGACGTCGGGGGAAAGCGCCGCGCCGAAAAGCTCCTCGTCCAGAAGTTCCGGCTGCACATCGCCGCAGCGGAAGGAAATCAAAGGTCCCGCCGCACGCGCCGACGCCTGATGTATGCCGTGCGCCAGACGCTGCTTGCCCGTGCCGCCCTCGCCCTGCAGCAGCACATGATTCTTTCCCCTCGCCACGCGTAGCGCCTTTTCACGCAGTGCCTGGAACGCCTGTCCCTTGCCCGCCATCGTGGCGAGGCTGTACTTCGCCGTATAGCCCGCCGTGTGCGCGACGAGCATTCTAAGATCCTCAATGGGCATGGAAACGGTCACGACGCCATTGACCTCGCGCGTCACAGGGCTTTTGATCGGTACGACAGTCGTGACGTCCTCATACGTCTTCGCCTCTGTGATCCATGTGACCTCCTTGTTGTAGCAGGGCGTGCCGCTGAATCCCTGATAGATCGGCGTGTGACGATAATTCAAAACGATATCGTTGAGGTTCGACAGACGGCTCGTCGCCTTATCGCGCGCTCCGATGCGCGTGAGACGCTCCAATCCCAAGCGATTCGCGTAAGCGACCTCACCGCTCGGCAAGATATGATAGACGGCAAACGGCGCGGCATCCAAGATCGCCTCCTGCGCCTGCAGTCTGAGGTCACGCGCCAAGGCGGCCTCAAGCGAACGCGCGATGATCAGAAGCTGAGCGATGACGGCATCCTGCGGCACGAGCTTCGGATCATCCACGACGATGTTTACGAGATAGCGCAGTTCGCCGCCGACGAGGACGGGCGCTGTACAAGCGTCGCTTTCGTGAGACGCCTCGCGCCAGATCTCTGGTCCGAAGACCCAAAACGGCACACGCTTCTCCTTCGCTATGCTGATGCTCGAAGCGCCGATCTCTTCGATGCCAAGGCGCGAGCCTTCGACCTTACCGGGAGGCAGACGCATGAAGGGCAGCGTGCAGCTCTTCAGGACGAGCGCCTCAGCGTCGAGCAGCAAGAGGCTCAAGCCGTAACGCGCAAAGAACTCCTGCACGCCCTCCGTCAGCTGCAGAAGGCAGTCGATGGCAGGAGTATGCCTCTTTTGCAGTGCACAGAAATCCTCTGCAGAAAGCACGCGCTTCGGCTCCGTCCCCATCGAAGGCACGTCGAGCCGCCTGCTCTCACGCCACGCCTCGGCCACCCACGGATGCACGTTGACGTCGATTTCACCTTCGTCGCGAAACCTCTGGTAATACGCCTCAAGCTTCCCCCTGCTGCGCTGCTCCCGTATCATATCTCTCCTCCGTCCCAGCCAAATGTATTCTATGAATGAACAATCTCGTTTCCCCCCGTATCACACTATCTCATTCTACTACGAAATGTTAAGAGCGACAAGCACATTGCCAAGTTCTCATATCCTATGTATAATAGGAAAGATATGAAAAAAGAAATTATTGCATAGAAAGCAGGGATTCGATATGGCCAAACAACTGAAGAAGATCCGCAGGAATCTGAAGCCGCAGGCGGGCGGCACGAACACGGAGAAGCACCCTGAAAAGAAGGGTAAGGACACCTTTCTCCTGATCATGATTGCGCTCACGTTCTTCATCGCGTTCATCGGCTGGTCGGAAATGACGTGGCTGAACCGCTCGATGTACGGCTCCCTTGCCGCCTCCCTCCTCCTCATTTACGGCTATAAGCAGGGAAATTTCGGCGAGAGGGAAAAACTCTGGATGACGCGCGCCAGCATGTTCTTCATCGCCCTCTCCTTCGCCCTCTTCGCGGCCATCTGCTACTTCCAATACTTTGCCTGATACAGAAACCCACCATGCCCGCTCGGCGTGGTGGGTTCTTTGCTTCTCTTTGCTTTCCGCCTTCTCAATCCTTGAGGATATGCCACTCGCCGCTACGATTCGTTCCTGTGCGCTCGATGACGCCCGCCTTGTGCAACGCCGTCGTCATGCGCTTGACCGTGGCGATCGATACGCCGAGCGCTTCCTTCAAAGCTTTCTGCGTGACCTTGGGGTTCTCACGAATCACATGGAGAAGCCTTTCTTCCATAGATTCTTCTGACAAAACCTTCACAGTCTTTTCCAAAACTTCTTTCACGGTTTCTTTCGTAGATTCCTCCGCAATCGCTTCTGCAGATTCTGCTGCATCGCAAGAAAGCTCCTGCTGCCCCGCGCTCACCTTTTCTGCCCGCGGCTCTGCCGGCCCTTCCTCAAGGGAAATAGCATCCGCCTTGAGATCCGCAAGGGATTCAAGCTCTAGTTTCAACTCGGGCGCAGGCTCAAGATCCGGCTCATGATCAACTTCCACTTCTTGAACAAGTCTCGCATCTTGTCCATCTTCCAACGAAGTCCCGGATGCCAAAACATCGCCTGCACCGCTTTCTTCCTGCAGCGGTGCCTGTTCTTCCTCTATTCCCTCCGGCAAAGGCTCTTCTTCCCGTATAGGTTCAGCTTCTTTTACAAGCTCTATTTCCTGCACAGATTCAGCTTCCTCGGCAGGCTCATGCTCTTGAACAGACTCCACGATCTCAACAGGTTCAGCATCCTGTACGAGTTCGGCTTCCCCGACAAGTTCCTGCTCTTGGACAGGCTCAGCCTCCTTAGCGGTCTCAACAGTCTGCACAAGTTCAATTTCCTCGGCAACACCTTCGTGCTGCTGTGCTTCTTCCTCGGCACGGCAATAGAGATTGATGCGCACGGAATCGCCGAGCGTGATGACGGCAGGCTCGGGCAGGCGCGCCCGCTTTGCCGCACGATAAAGTTCGGGCAGGATACTCTGAAATCCCGTCATCATGCCCATGTAGAGGAACGCCGCCGCAATCGCGCGGTTGCGTATCTTGGAGAAGCCCGTCTTGAGCTTCCAGATCGTCATATCCTCTTCCAGCAATCCCGGCACGGTGATTTCCAAGCGGTCCTCGTAAAGCACGAGGGAGATGCGCCCCGGCGCTGCATAGTTTCTCTGGCAGACAGCACGAGCAAGCAGGCGGCGCATGAGGTCTTCAGAAAGTTCCTCCAATCCGCGCGCCTTGACGCCCCGCGCCAAAAGATGCGCATGCACATAGTCCGCCGCACCGTCCACCTGCTCCGTCAAGGAACCGGCAAACTCTTCGCCGCCGACGAAATCAAGACGCGTCGCACCGAGATACTCGGCGCACTGGATGAATCCTTCGGGGAAAAGTTCCTCCGCCGAGCCTGTGAGCAGATGCCAGCCGCCCGTCGCGCGGCACTCACCCTCCTCCTCACGCAGAAGCTTCCATGCCAGGAGATCCTCCTTCTGCAGGCGCACGACGTCCTCGCCATCCACACGGCGTTTCCCCGCTTCACGGTACATCATGCGGCAGAATTCCTCGATCTCCACATCACTGACTGTGCTCTCGGCCGCGAGCTGATCGGCGCTGCTGTTCGTGCCCGAAAGAAGAAGCTCCTGTACCTGGTACGGCTCGGCGAGGCGCGTCGCACCGCCGACGCGCACGTAGGTGCCATCCATCATGCCCAATTCCTTGACGAAATACGGCTTTTCCATACCGGGAAAAATCTCCACGACAACGACTTGCCGTCCGTCTTGCAGTTCCACACCGACCCGCGGGAAAATGCGCGGCTCACAGCTGTCGAAAATTCGCCGCGTGATATCATCGATATAAGGAATGATCTCCGCCTCTGCCGAGAATCCCCTGCCGCTTTCGCCGTAGAAGATGATGCGTCCGCCTCGTCCGTTCGCAAAAGCCACGGCTGTATTCAAAAAAGATCCGCTCTCCGCCACGATCTGCTCCACGAAATCGCCGCGAACCCCCGCCATTTCTTCCTGCACATTCAGCACCTCTCTGCCATCCGTTTTCTACGCTATAGTATAACAGTTTTTCCAAGGAAAGTCCAAAAAAAGAGAGCGGCTCTCGCCCCCCTCTCATCATGCTTCATCTCGTTTCAATTCTCTATGCCCTTGCGCGCCGCCACGCCCTTCGCATAATAGTGGCGCACTTCCTGCATCTCCGTGACGAGATCGGCTCGCGCGATCAACCAATCGGGCGCATTTCTGCCCGTCAGGACGATCTCTCGCGCGGGCGGCAGATCATTGAGCAGGGACTCGACCGCCTCGCGCGAGATGAGTTCGAAGAACAGCGCCACGTTCAGCTCGTCGAGGATGACGACATCCCAAGCGCCCGAGCGTGCGGCTGCGGCAGCCTTGGCGAAGCCGTCCTGCATCAGCTGCAGGTAGTCAGCGGGCGGCTCACCTTCAGGAAACACGACAACGTCTTCTCCCCATGCCGCACGCTCCTCTTCCGTCAGCATGCCCTCCTTCGCGATGAAGAACGGTTTTCCCGTCGTATAGAGAGCAAGCTGTGGTGCGAATCCCTGTAGGACTTTCTGCTCGCTGTAGGCGAGACTCTTCATGAACTGCATGATGTAGACGCGAAGTCCTGCACCTAGGGCGCGCACGGCGAGGCCGATCGCCGCTGTCGTCTTGCCTTTGCCCGCACCCGTATAGACCTCGATCATCGATTGTCCACCTTATCCATCGCGTAGAGGTCATGCTCGGCGAATCGTTTTTCGGCAAGCGCTTCATACTTCGTACCCGGCTTGCCGTAATTCGTGTAAGGATCGATGGAGATGCCGCCACGCGGCAGAAATTTGCCCCAGACCTCGATGTAGCGCGGCTCCATGAGGCGCACGAGATCCTTGAGGATGATGTTCACGACATCCTCGTGGAAGTCGCCATGATTGCGGAAGCTGAAGAGATAGAGCTTCAGCGATTTGCTCTCGACCATGCGCCGCTCGGGAACATAGGAGATCGTGATCGTCGCGAAATCTGGCTGCCCCGTAATTGGACAGAGGCTCGTGAACTCGGGGCAGTTGAACTTGACCCAATAATCCTTGTCGGGATGCTTGTTTTCGAAGGTTTCCAAAAGCTCAGGCGCATAGTCCACCGCATACTGCGTGTTCTTTTCACCGAGATGCGTGACACCCTTCATCTCATCGCTCGTACGTGACATGGCTGCTCCTTTCCATGCGCTTCTTGGCGCATCAAAAATTTTTCTTCGAATCCTTCCTTTGATTCTGGCCGTCCGAAGAGATAGCCTTGAATGGAATCGACCTTGCACGTCTTCGTCAAAAGATCATACTCCTCCTGCGTTTCTACGCCCTCGATGCAGACCTTCATGCCCATGCTATGGCAAAGCTCCACCGTGTAGTCCACGATGCGGCGATCGAAATCTGACGACAGAATCTCTTTGACGAAGACCCGGTCAATCTTCACAATATCACATGAGAGGTTCTTGAACATCGCCAAAGAGGAGCATCCCGTACCGAAATCATCCATGGCGATCTTCAAACCATACTCGCGCAGAGAGGCAAACTGACGATTAATAAAATCCCAGTCCGAGATGACCGTATGCTCCGTAAGCTCCAAAACGATGCTCGCTGGATTTACGCCATAGCGCTCAATACATTCCCTGACAGCCTCCTTGAAGGACGGGTCACGCAGCTGCACATAAGAAAGGTTGATGCTCATACAGAAATCGGGAACAATCTTCTGCCACTCGCGACAGATGCGCACCGCCGTATCGGCGATCCACTTGCCAACGGGGATCATCAGCTGCGACTCCTCCAGCAGAGGAATGAATTCCATCGGCGCGACCATGCGCCCCTTGGAATTCTGCCAGCGCAGCAGGGCTTCCGCACCGATGATGCGCCGACTGTCCGCCCCCACCTGCGGCTGAAAGCACAGACTGAAACCGCGGCAGCCGTCCTCCACTGAGCAGCGTATGTCCTCGCGCGCTGTCAAAGAGCGCAGCCAGCGGTTGTAAAGCTCCTTCGAGAAAATGCAGTTCTTGTTCTTGCCTCCCTGCTTCGCCAGTGTCAGGGCCGCCTCCGCATACTTGTGCAACACGAGATAGTCCTTGCCGAACTGCGGGAAGAACACCGTGCCGCCCGACACCGTACAGAAATACTTGTGATCGTTGATCTGCTGCGGCTCCAAAAGAGTCGTCTGTATACTCCTGTAGAGGGTCTCTACCTCCGCCTCGTCCGCTCCCGGATAAACGATGCCGAACTCGTCGCCGTCGAGCTTATAGAGACAAAAATCCGTCGAGAGAATTTTCTTGATGCGCTTTGCAACCTCGCGCAAAACCTGATCACCAAAGGCACGGTTGTAGGCTTCGTTGACGATTTTGAAATTGTCGATGCCAAGAATCATCAGTGCACCGCCCCTGCCCGTCTCGCGTGCCTCGTCAAGCGCCGCCTTCATTCGCTGCTCCAAGCGATACTTGTTCAAAAGTCCCGTAACGGCATCCGCACGGATGCGCTGCCCCATGAGCCGGAAAATTCCCGCATAAAGCATCCTCTTCCCCTCACGGTCAAGTGCGGCGGCGCAGCGACACTCGATCCACTCGTAGTCGCCCTTGCGTGTCCTCGCACGAAACTCGATACAGCCTTCTTTCGTACGACCCTGCAGCACATCGTCGAAGACCTTCATGACCTTTTCGCGCTCCATCGGATGCATGATCTCCTGCCACGCCTGGCGAAAGTCAGAAAATCCCATCGTTTCCGCAGGTATGCTGAAATCCCGCACGATGTTTGGCGACGTCATCGCCACCTTGTTTTGCAGATCCACCACATAAAGATAGCCGGACGTCGTCCTCTTCAGCACATCAAAATAAATCTTCAGCCGCTTCAAAAGCGGACTCAATGCAGTTCTAGGTGCTCGGCGCATAGCGACCTCCTGTTGTCGGGTGTACCCGATGATCTTATGAATATATAATAACCGACAAATTTCCTAAATGCAAGACTTGACAAAGATTTCCTCCATAAAACTTTATGGAGGAAATCCATCTTCCGACCCAAGAAAAAGCCTCCGACGCCGGAATGGCAATCGAAGGCTTTGAGATGTACAGACCTCACTTATCAACGCTTTTTCGTTCTACTCGTAATTCCCAACCTCAGCCAAGGCTGCTCGCCTCCGCTTTACTGCGCCTCTGCTGGAAGAAGAGCACGAACGCCAGGAGAAGGAATCCCACGAGATCGGTCACAAGTCCTGGTTGAATCATCAAAAGACCGCCGACAAACAGTATAACGCGCTCAAGTCCGTTCAACGGCTTCACGAGGCAGCCGATCATCGATGCGCTCAAACCGATCATGCCGATGATCGAGGTCACGAGCACGGTGATGAGCGATATGGGCGTTGCATCGATCATGAGGATGACAGGCGACAGCACGAAGATGTACGGAATGATGAAGGCGGCGATCGCGAGCTTCGAGGCATTGATGCCTGTCTTCAGCGGCTTGCCGCCGCTGATGGCAGACCCAGCGAAGGCAGCGAGAGCTACGGGAGGCGTCACGTCGGCAATGATGCCGAAGTAAAAGACGAACATGTGCGCTGCGAGCACGGGCACGCCCATCTGGACGAGCGCGGGAGCGGCAATCGTCGAGGTGATGACGTAGTTCGCCGTCGTCGGCACGCCCATGCCGAGGATGATCGACGTGATCATCGTAAAGAACATCGTCGGCAAAAGCATGCCGCCCGAAAGATCGAGCAGAGCCGATGCGAGCTTCAGGCCCACGCCTGTCTTCGTCACGACGCCGATGATGATGCCCGCTGAAGCGCAGGCGACGAGGACACCGAGGACGTTTCGCGCACCGTTTTCAAGACCGCGCACGATCTCTACGGGCTTCATGCGCGTTGACTTGCGCAAAGACGAGGCCGCTATGGCGAGCACGATCGCCCACAGAGCCGCACGCATCGGCGTGAAGCCCGAGACGAGCAGATAGATGATGACGATGAGAGGAATCGCGAGATGACCACGCTCCTTCAAGATCTCCCACGGCTTGGGCAGTTCGCTTCGCGGCACGCCCTTGAGATTGCTGCGGCGCGCTTCGAAATGGACGCCGAGCCAGATACCGAGGAAGTAAAGGATCGCAGGAATCGTCGCCGCCTTGACGACGTCGAAGTACGGCACGCCGACGAACTCCGCCATGAGGAACGCCGCCGCTCCCATGACGGGCGGCATGAGCTGTCCGCCCGTCGAAGCAGCCGCTTCGACTGCGCCCGCGAAGTTGCGCTCGTAACCAAGCTTCTTCATCATGGGAATCGTGAAGGCTCCCGTGCCCGCGACGTTAGCAACCGAGCTGCCCGAGACCGTACCCATGAGGCCGCTCGAAAGCACGGCGACCTTCGCCGGGCCGCCGCGCGCCCAGCCCGCCACAGCATTCGCAAGGTCTATGAAGAACTTGCCGAGTCCCGTCGATTCCAGGTAAGCGCCGAAAAGGATGAAGAGGAAGATGAAGGTCGAGGACACGCCGAGCGGTATGCCGAACACGCCCTCCGTCGTGAAGAAGAGATGTGAGACGAGCTGGTCGAGATTCAGTCCGCGATGTGCGAGAACGCCCGGGAGGTATGGCCCTGCGAATGCATAAGCGAGAAAGAAGAGCACGACGCAGACCATCGGCATGCCGACGACGCGGCGCGTCGCCTCGATGACGAGCGCGATGCCGATGAGACCTACGACGAGATCGAGGGAATTGACCGTTCCCGCTCGCATCACGAGGCTTCGATAGGCAAAGATGATGTAGGCGGGAGCGCCCGCGCCCAAGATGGCGAGGACGACGTCGACCACATGCACCTTCTCGCGTGACCAGACCTGCCGCATGGGAAAGAGCAGGTAGACAAGCGTCAGGCCGAAGCCCAAATGAACGGCACGCTGCAGTTGCGCATCGAGCACGCCGAAGACCGCCGTATAGATTTGAAAGAGGGAGAATGCGATGGCGAGAACCGCCACGACCTTCGCCATGAAGCCCTTGTGCTCGATGACGTCGGATTCCTTATCGTATTTTTTCAGAACTTCTTTTGCAAGTTCCTCATGCTTCTTATCCGGCATGATGAACATCATTCCTTTCCTGCCGCAGCAGCGGCTCCAAGCTCCTTACCGAAGAACTTCTCCATACCCCAGCGCCACGGGGCGATGACTGTGAGATCGACGCGGCTTCCTACTGGAAGCTTCTCAAAAAGTCTCTCCTCCGTGCCGTCGAGCACGAGCGTCAGTTCCGTACCCGCCCCCGTGCGCAGGGAAAGACGCGGGAAGCGGCGCTCCATGCCATCCATGATGAAAAAGTCGCCGTCCACTCGGAACTCGCCCTCGCTCGCGAGAAAGGGCAGGCCCACGCCGAACGATTGGTAGCGCGTCCTGTCGAGCACGAATCCCGAAACTTCGTCATCTACGCGCAGGTCTTCCTCCACGGGCGTCTTCTGCACCGAATGGATGAAACGAATCACGACAGGCATCCCCGCGTACGCTTTTTCCGCATAAAGGAGCGCCCCCTGCTCGCTTTCCACGACGAGCAGGGGGCGTGCCAAGAAATCTGCAAGCGCCGCGAGCACGAGAGCCGCAAGGAAGAGCCTCACACTCAGCCGCTTCTTCATTTATTCCTTGTAGTAGCGCTCTGCGCCGGCATTCAACTCAATGGACATGCCGTCCTTCGCGCTCTCCTTCGTAATCTGCTTCGCCGCCGAATGAGCCGCCTGCAGCTTCTCGATATTGTCGAAAAGCGCCTTCGTGATGTCGTAGCCGAGCTTCTCGTCCACCTTGTCCGTCGCAACGAGCATCGCCATGACAGAGATTCCTGGGACGTCTTCATCGAAGCCCGCATAGGTACCCGCCGGAATCTTCGTCTTCGTGTAGAACGGATACTTCGCGATCAAGGCGTCCGCCTTGTCCGCCTCGATCGGCAGGAGACGCACCTTGTTCTGCGACGTGATGTCCTGCACTGCTGCCGTCGGGAAGCCAGCCGTGACGAAAGCCGCGTCGACATTGCCGTCCTTCAGGGCGCTCGCCGCCTCGCCGAAGGACAAGAACTGCTCATCGATATCATCATACGTGATGCCGTACGCCTCAAGAATCTGACGCGCATTGGCCTCCGCACCACTGCCCGCCGCACCGACGGCGACGCGCTTGCCCTTGAGGTCGGCGATGCTCTTGATGCCCGTCGACTCAAGCGTGACGATCTGGCATGTCTCGGGGTAGAGCGCTGCGATGCCGCGCAGGTTCTCGACCTTCTTGTCCTTGAACATCTCCGTGCCGTTCACAGCATAATAGGTGATATCGTTCTGCACGATGGCGAGATCGACCGAGCCTTCCTTCAGCATGTTGATGTTCGCGACCGTTGCTCCCGTGGACTGCGCACTCGCATTCATGCCGGGAATCGTCTTGTTCAGAATCTCCGCCATTGCGCCGCCAATCGGGTAATACGTGCCCGCCGTGCCGCCCGTGGCGATGTTGATGAACTTGTTGCTTCCCGAGCCACCGCAGCCGACGAGGAGCAATGTACAAAAAATCAGGAGCGCCGCCGCTACGAGGATTCTCCCTAGTTTGCCCAAATGCATGATTCATACCTCCTACAAATATAATTCTATTATATACTACGTATGCTATTATAACATATCTTGCATATCCATGCAAATTTTCCGTACAAATCACGTATCTACTTGCCTGCAGATACCACGCACACGGAAGGACAGCTCATTCCAACTCCAGCCCCGCAAGTTCGCGCACGACGACGCTCGCAAGTATGAGCCCGGCGACGGATGGCACGAAGGAGATGCTGCCCGGCGGCTGCTTGGTAAAAGCCTGCTCGCCCTTTTCTGCGCTTTCTTCTCGCAGCGCGAAGAGCGGTTTTCGCGGCTTTTCCTTGGAATAGACAACCTTCAAAGCTTCCACGCCGCGCGATTTCAGCTCGCGGCGCATGACGCGCGCCAGAGGACACACGCTCGTCTCATAGATGTCGGCGACCTCGAACTTCGTCGGATCAAGTTTGTTGCCCGCCCCCATGCTGCTCACGATGGGGATCGTCCGTTTCTTCGCCTCCATGACGAGCCCGATCTTACCCGCGACGGTATCGATGGCATCAACGATGTAATCATAAGACCCGTGAAAAAAAAGACCTGCCCGCTCGGGCAGGAAGAAGTCCTCAACGATCTCGACCTCAGCAGCAGGGTTGATGTCCTCAATGCGCGCCTTCATGACCGCCGCCTTGCTGCGCCCGAGCGTGCTATAGAGCGCCACAAGCTGACGATTGAGATTCGAGGCGGCGACCGCATCGTTGTCGATGAGCACGAGACGCCCTACGCCCGCGCGTGCGAGCGCCTCCGCCGCAAACGAGCCAACGCCGCCGATGCCAAAGACAGCGACACGAGCCGCCTTGAGTCGCACAAGCCCCGCCTCACCGATGAGCATCGCCGTGCGGCAAAAGCACTCTTCCATAAAAACTCGCTCCTCTCCAAGCAAACGCAGCTTCTCCGCTGCATGGATGATGACGCATCGACGCACCGCTCACTTCTTCGGATGGAACGGATCGAACTTCGGCAGAGCGAAATCGCTGTGCGAGGCGAGGGCCGGAACCTTCTCCGTCGGCTGCTTCATGAAAGACGGCGGTTCCAAGGAGGCGATGCTCTCCGTCTTGAGCTTGCTTTCGGGCGCCTCCATGCGCTGCGCCTTCATGACGACGCCGTCGACGAAGTCCGTCGCAATGATCGTCGCGCGGATCGTCTGTCCCATAGAAGAGTCGATGACCGTGCCGAGGATGATATTCACATCGGGGTGCGTGTTTTCCCGGATGTAGTTCGTCGCTTCGCCCACGTCGTCGAGCGTCATGCGCTCACTGCCACTGAGGTTCAGGATCAAGCCGCGTGCGCCCGTCAGAGATTTCTCGACGAGCGGGCTTTCTACTGCCTTCTGCACGGCCTCGATCGCACTCCTCTGACTCTCGCCGATGCCGAGGAGCGCATCGCCGCTCTGGCTTTGCCGGAAGGTTGACGTAAGATCGGCGAAATCGACATTGATCTCGCCCGTCGTCAGAATCAATTCCGCGATGCAGTTGATCGCCTGCCGGAGGACGTCGTCCGCCGCCTTGAACGCGTTGACGAGCGTCATGTGCTTGTTTTCGGGAAGCTTCATGAGGTTGTCGTTATGTACGACGATCAAGGCGTCAAGATTGCCCTGCATCTTCGCGATGCCCTCATTGGCGACGCGCTTCTTGCGCGCGCCTTCGAAGGAAAAGGGAACCGTCACGACGCCGACCGTCAGTATGCCCATATCCTTGGCGATTTTTGCAACGACGGGCGCCGCGCCCGTGCCCGCGCCACCACCCATGCTCGCCGTGACGAATACGAGGTCGGCGCCCTTCAAAACTTCCTTAATTTTTGCCTCGTCGCCCTTCGCCGCTGCTTCCCCGAGATCCGCCACGCCGCCCGTGCCGAGCCCCTTCGTCAGATCCCGTCCGATAGCGAGCGCCTTGATGCCCGCCTCTTCCATATAGGCAAGCTGCTTCGCATCCGTATTGATCGCGATCAGCTCCACATCAAGCTCGTTTCCCTCGGCTATACGCTCGATGACGCTGTTGCCGCCGCCGCCCACGCCGATGATCTTTATCGTGACTACCGCTCTCTTGATCTTCGTATCGTCCGTCATCATGGAAGCGGTTCCCCCTCTCTATGCCTCGCAGATCCATCCCTCTTTGTCAATTATCCATTTGCCTTTATTCGCCATTCTTCTCGCCATTCCTGCAAAAAGAGGGAAAATGCTTAATTTGTCCCGTTCTCCTCCTCTGTTTGAGGACGTTTTATCCCGCGAACTCCCGCAAGCTGAGCGAAAAGCATGCCCGCAAGCATCAAGGTGCAGCCGGAAAGCTCGGCAGCGCTCATCGACTCACCGAGGAGGATTGCGCCCGAAAGCGCTCCGAACACGGACTCAAGGCTCATGATGACGGCCGCCAAGGCAGGCTCAGCGTACTGCTGGCCGACGATCTGCAGCGTAAAGGCGACGCCCGAGCTCATGATCCCTGCATAGAGGATCGCCGTCGCCGCGCCCTCGATGCCCGAGACGGTCGGCTGCTCAAAGAGAAAGGCGAGTGCCAGACTCGCACAGGCGCAGACGAAAAGCTGCGCGAGGGAAAGCTCCACCGCATCGACGAAGGAAGCGAAACGGCCGACGCAGAGGATGTGCATCGTCCAGAGGAGCGAACTTCCCACCATGATCGCATCGCCGTAAGAGAGGGAAAAGCCATCCTTCATCGAGAGCAGATAGAGTCCGCTGAGCGCCAAAACCGCGCCGCCCCAATGAAGCGGACGGATGCGGCTGCCGAAAAATACGGCGGCAAGCGGCACGAAGACGAGATAAAGGCATGTGATGAACGCCGTCTTTCCCACCGTCGTGTACTGCATGCCCACCTGCTGCGAAGTCGTTCCCAGGAAGAGGATCACGCCCACGAGCGCGCCCGCCTTAAAGCCCGGACGATACGTACCCGCCGCCTTCGCCGCGCGTCTTTTGGGCGCGAAAAAGAGCCACAGGAGAAAGACGACGGGGACAGCGACGACATAGCGTGCCGCACCGTATGTGAAAGGGCCGATGCCCTCCATGCCGACGGACTGAGCGACGAACGTCGTACCCCAGATGAAGGCGGCGACAAAGAGTGCCAAGCTGCCGCGCAGACGCACAGATCTCACCCCCGCTTCTTTATCTCATCCAAGCATTGAACTTCTCAATGAGCTTCACGGGCTTGTATGATTCCTTCGCCTGTCGAAGCCCCTCGATGCCCATGTCCTCCTCGCGATTGATGTACGTCATGTCGGACCACGCATGCTCAACAAATGCCTGATTGATCGCGGGGTACGCGCCGCGCACCTCGGGATCTGCCTTTTCCACATGGATGACCGCCGTGTCATCGTTGAGCTGCTCGCCGAAGGTGAAGGCGACGACACGCTGTCCGATGAGAATCGCGCCGCCCTTGAGCTGAAAATCCTCGAAGTTGTTCAAGACCTCGATGATCGCCTGACGCTCAAGCGCGATGAACGGATCGTCGGGAACTTCCTGCGCATGCTGCTTATACCAGCTGTTGATCGTCAGCTTGCATTGCGTGACGATCTCATCCGTAATGGGCTGATACTCAGCCTCGGGATAATTCTTGCGGAAGCTGTTCAGATGGTTCTTCTTCGAATGGAACTTGCGCCCCGCCAGCTTCATCAAATCGTCGGCGAGGTAGACGTAGTCGAAGTTGTTGCGGTCAGACTCGACAGCGAAGTCCGCTCCCTCGTAATTTTCAAGGATGTCCGCGAAGGAACGCTCAACGCCCGAAAAGCGCACGGGCTTTCCCTTCGCCTTGAAGTAGTCGATGAAGCGTCCGACGGCAGCCGCCATCTTTTCCTCTGGGCCGAAAGGCTGCATGGCGAATTCTCGCCCTTCCCACTCAGCCTTCATATAAAGCACATCGTCTTCCTTCGCCCACATAATTTTATACGGTTCGTGCCACATGTAGAGGTTCGTAAAATTGAAGTGTGAATTCTCATAGTAACGCGCCCGAAAAAAACAGTCGAGCAGCGGCTTGTCCTCTTTTTGCAAAACCTTGAAATTTATGATGCTCATTCCTCTCTCGCTTAGTCACCAAGGTTCTGCGAACAAGAAGCATGCGCATTCTTCTCGCATGAACTCCCGCTGCAAAACCTCACGATTCAGCAATTTTCTTGCCCTGTTGTCCTATCATTATATCAACTGTGTCAAGCAATTAACAATCCCTTCTATTTCAGTCGGAATTGTTAATTGCTTTTTAACTGCAATTGCCCCTTTCCTTTAATCTTACCATGCTATACTTTCCGTATCGAGCGGGAATCCAGCAGCCGGCTCGATGCCAGCGGCAACGGTGGCCCTTTCCACACTTCTGTGCCTCCCTGCTGCTTGAAAATCTAATTCTTTCTCTATCCCGAAAAAGAAGGGCTCGCCTTGCGGCTTGCCCTTCTTTTTTGTCTATTTCCCGTTGTCCTCAGACTTCCCCTGACCGCTCTTGACAATTCCCGCCGGCACTGCCGCTTTGCGTTTCTTGCGCGCCTTGTGCTCCTCATAGCGTCGCTTTCCTTCCTCGAAAGCGACGCGCGCCTCCTCGGTATCGAGCTCCAGGGGCGGCACGGCTTTCGGCCGTGCGTTGCGGTCAAGCGCCACCATTGTGAAATACGCCGACAGGCCGAGCTGCGGCTCGCTGCCGTCATCGAGATCTTCGACGATAACATTGACGGCGATCTCCATAGAGCTGTGCCCGACGTAGACGACGTCCGCCGTCACGACGACGAGATCGCCGATGCGGATCGGCAGATGGAATTCCAGTTCATCGACGCGCGCCGTCACGACGTTCGAGCGCGCATAGCGACGCGCCGCCGCGTAAGCCGCCGAATCCATGAGCTTCATGATCTCGCCGCCGTGGACGTTGCCGTTGGGGTTCGCCTGGCTCGGCATCATGACCTCGCTGATGACGATGCGGCTTTCCTGCATACTGAAATGCTTCATGTATTTCCTCCTATCAAAGCTGCCGCACAAGCAAAAATAACTCATGCGGCAGTCTCATCTTCCTTATTACCTTTGCTTCGACACCATCTCAGCGGAAGAAACGCACACCTGCGTCGAAGAGTCCCTGATCCTTGTTGCCCGGCACGTTCTTCGAGATGTTATCGCCGACGCGCTCGGAGTGCCCCATCTTGCCGAGGATGCGGCCATTGGGGCTTGTGATCGCCTCGATCGCTTCCATCGAACCGTTCGGGTTGAACGGCGATTCCATCGTCGGCTCGCCTGCATCGTCGACATACTGCGCCGCGATTTGCCCGCGTATGCGCATCCTCGCGATGACTTCCTTGTCGGCGACAAACCTTCCTTCGCCGTGCGAGACAGGAATCGTATGAATATCGCCGACTGAGACATTATTGAACCACGGCGATAGGTTCGACATGATGCGCGTCTGCACCATGCACGAGACGTGTCTGCCGATCGTATTGCGCGTGAGCGTCGGAGACTCTGGATCAAGCGGCATGATCTTGCCGTAAGGAAGGAGGCCGAGCTTGACGAGCGCCTGGAAGCCGTTGCAGATACCGAGGATCAGCCCCTCTCGCTTCTGCAGAAGTTCCATGATCGCCTCAGCGATGCGCGGATTTCTGAGCGTCGCCGCGATGAACTTGCCCGAGCCGTCCGGCTCGTCACCGCCCGAGAAACCGCCTGGCAGCATGAGGATCTGCGCCTTGTTGATGCCCGAGGTGATCGCCTGCACCGATTCTTCGACGGTCTGCGGCGTGAGATTGCGAATGACGAGCGCATCGACTTCGCCGCCCGCCTTCTCAAAGGCGCGCTGCGTCTCGTACTCGCAGTTGATGCCGGGAAAAACAGGCATGAAGATGCGTGGCTTCGTATAGTGATCACTGGCTCGCTGGCGCACGCCGCGGCGGAACGGCGCGGCTGCCGAGGCCGTCCTGCCTTTGCTGCTGACCGTCGCCGGGAAGATGCCGTCAAGCGCACCCACATAAGACTCGCGAAGCTCGTCGAGTGTCTGCACCATCCCGTTGCAGACGATGCTCGCAACCGTCGTCGTGCGCCCGAGGAGCGTCCACTTGACGCCGGCGAGCGCATCCGTCACGTTGACCGCCTCGCTCATCTCCAAGAGAATCGTACCGTAGGCGGGACGGAAGAGATCTTCAAACTTGATCGCGCCAGGCGCTGCCTTGAAACCAAGGCCGTTGCCCAAGCACATCTTCGTCAAGGCTGCCGCGATGCCGCCCCTGCCGACGCTCGCCGCCGAAAACACGCGGCGGCTCTGCATCAGTGCATGCACGCGCTCATAGTTGCGGCGCAGGTTGGCAAAAACAGGCAAATCGTTTGCATCGATCGGCACCTCGACAGCATAGACCTTGCTGTTCGCGTACTTGAATTCGGCGGAAATCGCCTCGCTCGCTTTCATGACGTTGACGGCAAAGGCGACGACCGTAGGCGGCACATGGAGACTCTCAAATGTGCCCGACATCGAATCCTTGCCGCCGATGGCAGGCACGCGAAGCTCATGCTGCGCCCATAGTGCACCCAAAAGTGCCGCAAACGGCATACCCCACTTCTCGGGATCTTTGCCGAGGCTCTCGAAGTACTCCTGCAAGGAGAGGCGCACCGTCGCTGCATCCGCGCCGAGCGCCACCATCTTCGTGACCGCCTCGACGATGGCATAGAGCGCACCGTGGAACGGACTCCACTCCGACAAATACGGATCGAAGCCGAAGGTCATCGCCGTCGCCGTATCCGTTTCGCCCTTCTTCACGGGAATTTTTGCAACCATGCCCTGCTGCGGCGACAACTGATCCTTGCCGCCAAACGGCATCAGAACCGTGCCCGCGCCGACTGTAGAGTCAAAGCGCTCGGCAAGTCCCTTCTGACTGGCAACATTGAGATCAGCAAGATTTGCATGCCATGCCGCCGTAAGGTCGCGCTGGTTCTTGACGACAGCAGGCGGCAGTTGGCGCAGATAGTTCGTCTCCACGTCGGGCGACTTCAAGGTCACGCGCGCATGCTGCTTGACGCCGTTCGTATCGAGGAAGACGCGCGCGAGGCTCACAATCTTCTGCCCGCGCCAGACCATCTCAAGCCTGCCTGTATCCGTGACCTGAGCGATCGGCGTCGCCTCCAGATTCTCGCGATCAGCGAACGCCGTGAGAACAGGTAGAGCCTCGGGACGCATGACGACGGCCATGCGTTCCTGCGATTCGGAAATGGCAAGCTCCGTGCCGTCGAGTCCCTCGTACTTTTTCTTCACGGCATCGAGATCGATCGCCAAGGACGGCGCAAGTTCGCCGACGGCGACGGCGACGCCGCCTGCACCAAAATCGTTGCAGCGCTTGATGAAACGGCTGACCTCGGGATGGCGGAAGAGGCGCTGAAGCTTGCGCTCCGTCGGCGCATTTCCCTTCTGCACCTCGGCGCCCGCCGTCGTCAAAGAAGCCTCCGTGTGTACCTTCGACGAGCCGGTCGCGCCGCCGCAGCCGTCGCGTCCCGTGCGGCCGCCGACCAAGACGACGACGTCGCCCGGCTCCGGCGTCTGGCGCACGACGTCCGCCTGCGGCACAGCGCCAATGACGGCGCCGATCTCCATGCGCTTCGCCATGTAGCCTTCGTGGTAGAACTCATGCACCTCGCCCGTCGCAAGACCGATCTGGTTGCCGTAGGAGCTAAAGCCTGCCGCCGCCCCTTGCGTAATCTTCTTTTGCGGCAGCTTGCCCGGCAATGTATCGGCAATCTTGCCGCGTGGGTCGGCGGCGCCAGTCACACGCATCGCCTGATAGACGTAGGAACGCCCCGACAGGGGATCACGGATCGCACCGCCAAGGCACGTCGCCGCACCGCCAAACGGTTCAATTTCCGTCGGATGGTTGTGCGTCTCGTTCTTGAACATCACGAGCCAATTTTCTTCCTTGCCGTCAATCTCCACAGGCACGACGATGCTGCACGCGTTGACCTCATCGGAGGCATCGAGATCTTCCAAAAGCCCCTGCTGACGCAGCGCCTTCATGCCGATGCACGCAAGATCCATCAAGGATACGTCCGCCTGCTTTCCCGCATGAATCTTCTCGCGGTCGAGCATGTAGAGCTTCACTGCCTGCGCAAGCATCGGTACGTATTTGCCGTTGCCGAAGTCCACCTTGTCGATGACCGTCGTAAACGTCGTATGGCGGCAGTGATCAGACCAATACGTGTCGATGACGCGAAGCTCCGTGATCGTCGGCTCACGCTTCTCCGCCGAGGCAAAATACTTCTGGCAGAACTGCAGATCCTCCAGACTCATGGCAAAGCCGCGCTCTTTCGACAAATTTCCGAGCGTCGTCACATCCATGCGGCAGAATCCCGCAAGTGTCTCCACATCGGCAGGCTCTTCGATCTTCTCCACGAGCGTCGTCGGCTTCTGCAAATCGGCCTCGCGGCTTTCGACCTTGTTGATGCAGTACGCCTTAATCTTTGCCAAAAGATCTGCCGAAATCGTGCCGACGATCACATAGACGATCGCCGTGCGAATTGCCGGACGCTCCTTCTGCGTCACAAGCTGCACGCACTGCGCCGCCGAATCAGCACGCTGGTCGTACTGCCCCGGCAGATACTCAACAGCGAACGCCTTCGACTCGGGAAAGTCGGGCAGTTTCTCCTCGTAGACCGTATCGACGGGCGGCTCAACGAAGACGATATCGCGCACCGCCTTGTATTCTTCGTCTGAAAGCCCCTCGATGTCGTAGCGAATGAAGATGCGCACTGCCTTGAGCTCCGTCGCCAGACGGAACGTCTCCGTCAGGTCCTCACAAAGCTGCTGCGCGGGAATGTCGAAATATCCCTGCCTCTTCTCTACAAAAAGTCTTCTTACACTCATGCCCACAAACCATCCTCTCTGGTCAGTTCCCTTATCTCTTCTTGCATCTTGTCAGTTCTTCATCAACTCCAAATCAATCTTCACGACGACCTTCGTCACGTCCGCTGGATACTCGTCGAGCACCGAAACGCCCGGGCGATGCACGTCCTCCGGATAGAGCACGGCATAGCTTCCCGCCTTGAGCAGGATGCTGCTCTCGGGAATCAGGGCGCGATAAAAGATGATGTCCCGCGCCTCATCGTAAGGCTCCATCTCCACGAGGTCGGGACTCATCGGACACCAGCCGAGAAACTCCTCGCCGTCCGCGACATACTGAACATCCACGAACTTTCGATGCGCCTCGGGGGCGCACTCTGCCTGTGGCCGCGTCGTATAGCGCGAGAGCAGCGCGAAGATCTTGTCGCCGTCGATCTCGTGACGTCCTTCCGGCATATTGCGGAAGTCCTGTGTGCGCAAAAAGGCAAGCGCTTTCATCAGAGCCGTCGAATATCCCTTCTGCTCATCCTTCGACACCCCGATGATACCCGTCATCATAAGCAATCCTCCTTCGCTATAGAAAGCACTGACAAATTCAGCGCTTCCCCAAAAAAGCGATTGATTTCCCTATTTATTCTATGCTATTATCCTTTATAGCGTTTCTTTTATATTATATGATGAAAGACCAATATCCGCAAGTGAATTGGGGCAGAGAAGGAGAAATGACTATGCGCGAACTCTTGGAACTCTTAGAGCGTGACGCCCGCCGTCCCATCGGCGAGATTGCTGCCGTGCTCAAGAAAAGCGAGTACGAGGTGGAAAAGGACATCCGGGGGCTGGAGCAGGACAAGATCATCCTCAGCTACAACACCTTGATCAACTGGCAGAAATTCGGCGATGACACGGTCACGGCGATCATCGAGGTCAACCTCACGCCCGAGCGTGAAGTCGGCTTCGACGCCATCGCCGAGCGCATCTACCGCTTTGAAGAGGTGCGCACCGTCTACCTCATGAGCGGCAGTTTCGATCTCCTCGTCATCATCGAAGGAAAATCGCTTCAGGATGTCGCCAACTTCGTCGCGACGCGCCTCTCAACGATCGATGGCGTCACGCAGACGCGTAGCCACTTCATGCTCAAGGCGTACAAGAAGGACGGCACGATCATCAACGACAAGGAGAAGGATCGCCGACTGGTGGTGTCGCCATGACGAACTGGAAGGAGCGCATCTCACCCGCCGTCCATGCCGTGCCTCCCTCGGGCATAAGAAAGTACTTCGACATCGCCGCCGAGATGGAGGACGTCGTATCCTTGGGCGTCGGCGAGCCGGACTTCATCACGCCGTGGTCGATCCGTGAAAGTTGCGTTCACGGGCTTGAACAAGGCTACACCTCCTACACGGCGAACCGCGGCATGCTCGAACTGCGTGAAGAAATCGCCGCGCACTACGCGGGCCGTTACGGCATTTCCTATGAACCGGCCAAAGACATCCTCGTCACCGTCGGTGTCAGCGAAGCGCTCGACATCACTATGCGCGCCATACTCTCACCCGGTGATGAAGTCTTGATTCCCGAGCCTTGCTACGTCTCGTATCAAGCCTGCGTGACCTTTGCGGGCGGCAAGCCCGTACCCGTCGCCGCGAAGCTTGAAAACGACTTCCGCATCACGCCCGAAGAACTTGAGCCGCACGTGACGAAGCGAACGAAGGCGCTTCTGATTGGCTACCCGAACAACCCGACGGGCGCCGTCATGGCGAAGGACGACCTTCAGAAGATCGCCGCCTTCGCTGAAAAGCACGACCTCATCGTCGTCTCCGATGAAATCTACGGCGACCTCACCTACGGCGGCATGGAGCACACGGCGTTTTCCTCGCTGCCCGGCATGAAGGAGCGCACGATTCTCTTGAACGGCTTCTCCAAGGCCTACGCCATGACGGGCTGGCGCATCGGCTATGCGCTCGGCAACCCCGACTTCATCGCCGCCATGACGAAGATCCATCAGTACACGATGCTCTGCGCACCCATCACGGCACAGATTGCCGCCGTCGAGGCTCTGCGCCGCGGCGAGAAATACATGAAAAAGATGGTCGCAGAATACGACCGCCGCCGCCGCCTCATCTACGACGGGTTCCAAAAACTCGGCCTCTCGTGCTTCGAGCCGAAAGGCGCCTTCTACATCTTCCCGAACATCACGTCGAGCGGCTATACGGATGAAGAATTTGCCGAAAACCTGCTCATCAAGGAGCACGTCGCCCTCGTCCCTGGCAGCGCCTTCGGCGAAAGCGGCAAGGGACACATCCGCTGTTCCTACGCGACCTCCATCGACAAGATCTCCGAGGCTCTCGCAAGAATCGGCAACTTTCTCAAGAATCATCGGAAATAAGCACAAAAAAGCCCCGCTTGTGCGCCCTCTCTTTCGAGAAGCGCTCAAGCGGGGCTTTTCCCATCATCCCATAAAAACATCAAAAACCTTCCACCACCATGCCGCCCGTCTCGCTGCGTGCTGCCGCACGCCTGCCCGCTGCCGAAATCTCCACACTGTAAGCGTCCGATTCCGTGCCGCGCAGAGGTTTCCTCGCCTCATGCGTCTCCTGCTTCTTCTCGCGCCGCGCGGTCTCTTCAAAAAAGGAAATCGGCGCAAGCGGCTTCACACGATGCAGCCGTTCCACCTGGACATCCATTCGGAAAACCTCCTTCCATGAAAGTTCTGAATGAACGAAGGTTCTGAATCCTCTTTCTACTTGCATTATATCACAGACGCCACTTGATGAAAAGACGAAAAGCTGCCACATCGACAAAATGTGACAGCTTTTCTATGCTTTTTCTTTTGCTTTTATTTTCCCTTCGCGAGCACGACGCGGCTTAGGATGACAACCACAAGCGCGAAGACGGCGAGGCCGAGCATTTCCGCCGTGTTGGCGAAATCCGCACCGACGAGTGCCAGCGGACTTTCGCTGCCGCCACTTGATACGGATATGGCTATGAGTCCGGCGAGCGCAACGCCGACGATGGACTCACCGACGATGAGTCCCGAGGCAAAGAGCGTACCGCGGCGGCGCGCCGCCTTGCCCTCTTCCGCACCGCGGCCTTTCAGCACCTTATCGAGCACATAGCCGAGGATCGCGCCGATGACGAGCGGCGTCTGGATGCTCGGCGGCAGATAGATGCCCATGCCAACGGCCAGAGGCGGCAGCATGAGATTCCTCGTCGTGCGGCGCAGGAAGAGATCGACGAGCACGATGACGACGCCGAGCCCGAGACCGATGTAGATGTACTCCCATGCGAGGTTGTTCGAGAAGATGCCCTCGGCGATCGTCTTCATGAGCACTGCCTGCGGCGCGGCGAGCGCCTGCGCGGGATCCATTCCCTCGCGCGGCAAGGCGCCTACAAAGCCGTATGCCTCATAGAGGAGATTCAGCACAGGCGCGATGACGAGCGCACCGACGATGCAGCCCAAAAGGAGCGCGACCTGTTGACGCCACGGCGTCGCACCGACGAGCCAACCCGTCTTGAGGTCCTGCATATTGTCGTTCGAGATGCAGGCGATGGCGAGGATGATCGATGTCGTGAAAATCGCCGTCGCCGTCGCAAACTTCTCGCCGCCCGGCAAATCGAAGATGCCAAACGAGGAGCAGAGCGCGTACATGACGAGCGAGGCGACGATGATGCCGAGAATGCCAATGCCCGAGATCGGACTCGATGACGTGCCGACGAGGCCTGCCATGTAGGCGCAGGCAGCGGCGACGAAGAAGCCCATGAAGACGGCGACGCCGACGCCGACAAGTGTGAAGGTGAGCACCTGACCCTGCGGCAGTCCCTCGGGGCTGACAAAAGCGTAGAATACTGCGAGAAGGCCGACGACTGTCAGCAGAAATACGAAGCCAATGCTCTTCATCGACATGTCGATGTCCATGCGATGCCTATCCTTGATCGTCTCGGGCATGCGCATGGCGGCAAGCGATTCCTTCATGCCGTCGATGACGGGACGCGCGAGCGTAATCAGCGTCCAGATGGCGGCGACGCCCATGGCGCCCGCACCGATGAGGCGTACGCGCTCCTGATAGACAGCGGCAGCGAACTTCTGCATCGTCACGCCATCGGGCGGCGTACTCGTAATCGTGTAAAAGGGCACAAAGCCCGCCCAAGCGATGAGGATGCCGACGAGCATGGCGAAACCGCTCGCTATGCCGATGAGGTAGCCCGCGCCGACGAGCGCCGACGAGTAGCCGATGGGGAACTGCGTCATGCCGCGCCCGATGGGAATCCATACGGAAAGCGCACCTGACAGTACTTGAAAGCCGCTCGTGCAGAGCGCGATGACACCCGCGACGAAACTGCCCGACAGAATTTCCTTGAGCCCTGTACCTTTGCCCTTGCCATCTTCATCATGCGCATTGACCTTCAGGATCTCCGCCGCCGCAACGCCCTCGGGATAAGCGAGGTCGCTGTGCACGACCATGGCGCGGCGCAGCGGAATCGTAAACAGCACGCCCAAGCAGCCGCCACAGGCCGCGACAAGAAGCGTCTGCATGAACTCGAAGCCGTGCCAGTAGCCGATCATGAGCATGCCCGGAATGATGAAGATGATCGCGGACAAGGTGCCGGCCGCCGAGGCCTGTGTCTGCACCATGTTGTTTTCCAGGATATTAGAATCCTTCGCCATCTTGAGAACGGCCATCGAGATGACAGCTGCCGGGATGGCGGACGAAAACGTCAGACCGACCTTCAGCCCCAGATAGACGTTCGATGCCGTAAAGATCACTGTCAATACGGCGCCCAAGAGCATACCGCGCACGGTAAGCTCAGGCAGTCGCAGTTCATGCTGCATGAACTCGTTGTGTTCATTTTTCATAGTATCGCTCCCTATAGTAATTTGCGCCCATGAAGCAGGCGAATGGATGCTTATCTATTATAGCACATATTTATAGAACATATAGCAAAATTTATATAAAAATCGTAAAAATGAATCCATTTTCCTCATTTGTCCCAAATAAGAAAGCGCTGCGCATTTTGACGCAGCGCTTTTAGCCATATATTAGCTGGCAAGCTTGCCCTTCATGACGTCGATCGCCTTCAAGAGCTGCACGTCCTGTGAGCCGTCCGCCTGCGGCTCGACGCGGACGTCCGGCTCAATGCCCGTGCCGTCGATACTTCTGCCCGACGGAGTGTAATACTTGGCAATCGTGAGCTTCAGTGCATCGTCATCGTAGAGCGGTAAGATGACCTGCACCGAGCCTTTGCCATACGACGTCTGGCCGACGATCGTCGCCGCGCCCGTATCCTGCAGTGCACCCGCGAGGATTTCGCTCGCCGAGGCGCTGTTGCCGTCGATGAGCACGACGAGCGGATATTTCTCTTCCGAGAGCTCCGATTCATATTCTTCGCGTCTTCCGTCCTTCTGCACGACGGAGACAACCGGCCCTTTCGGCACGACCATGTTGGCAATCGCCACACAGCTCGTCACAAGTCCGCCGGGGTTCTCGCGCAAGTCGATGATCATGCCCTTGACGCCTTCATTTTCCAGCGCATGATAGGCATCTTTGAACTCATCTGCCGTATGCTCGGAGAACGAGGCGATGCGGATGTAGCCGATGCCGTCCGTATCGGGCAGCATTTGCCCTGCGACCGTATGCACCTGGATCGTCGCACGGCGCACGACGTAGTCCTTGTCCTCTTCGCCCGCGCGGCGAACCCTGAGCGTCACTTCACTGCCGATCTCGCCGCGGATGTGCAGCACGACCTCTTCCGGCTCAATCTCGCTTGTAGGCACACCGTCGACGGCGATAATCTCATCACCCGTCTTGATGCCCGCCGCCTCGCTCGGCGTCCCCTCCATGACAGAAATAACCGTGATCTTGTTGTCCTTGAAGCCCATGACGATGCCGACGCCCCCGAAGCTCCCCTCCGTATGCGAGCGCATGAGCTCGTACATCTTGGGGTCGAGATAGATGGAATGGGGATCATCAAGTGTCTTGACCATGCCCGAGATGGCGCCGTCGATAAGCTTCGTATAGTCGACGTCGCGCACATACTGCGTCTCGATGAAGCGCAGAGCGCCGAAGAAGCGCAGGATGTCCTTCGTCTTCTGATTATTGAACCCCATCAAGGCGTAGAATCCGAAGATCGTCGCGTTGAGCGTCACGACAGCCGTCGCGACGACGAGCAGGAAAACCGTTTTCTTTTTCAAAATATCCTCCACCTATCAAAGATACCCCATGGGGTCGACAGGTTCGCCGTCAACACGAACCTCGAAGTGGCAGTGCGGCCCTGTGGAATTCCCCGTCGAGCCGCATTCGGCGATCGCCTGTCCCTGCGAGACGCTCTGCCCCTCGCTGACGAGGAGCGCTTGGTTGTGCCCGTAAAGCGTCGATATGCCGCCGCCGTGGTCAATGATGACGGCATATCCATAGCCCGAAATCCAGCCGGCATAAGAGACGATGCCCGCGCCAGCCGCGTGAATCGTATCGCCGTAGTCGCCGCCGATGTCGATACCCGAATGGAAGCGGCTCGCGCCCGTGATCGGATGGACGCGCCAGCCGAAGGGCGAGGTGATCGGCCCGCTAATCGGCCAGTTGAGCGCTCCGCTGCCCGAAAGAGCGGGAGACGCCGGCTGGTAGCGACTGTTTCGGATCATCTGCTCAACTTCCTTAGACGCCGCAAGATTTTCGTTGATGATGCGTTCCTGCGTCGCGCGATCCGTTTCCATCTTATCGATGATCGCCTGTTTTGCCGCCTGCTTCTTTTCCGCCTCTTTCTTGCGGTCAGCAGCGGACGCGACGAGCTTTTCTTTCGCCGTCTTGTCCTGTTCCAATTCCTTCTGCGACGTCTCGATCGCGGTCTTTTCCGCAAACACGACCTGCACGAGGTCGTAGTCCTGCTGAATGACGCGTTTCAAGAGATCCATGCGCGTGAAGAAGTCTTGAAAGTCCTTCGCACCGAAGAGGACGTCGAGATAGTTGATCTGACCGTTGATGTAAATGTCGCGCACGCGCTTGGCGAGCTGGTCGCGTTTCACGGCAAAATCCTTATTCAATACCTTGAGCTTGTCTTCGTTCTCATCGATGCGCTTCTCGGTCGCGTCAAGTTCCTTCCTCACGTCCTTATAGGCTTTCGTCGCCTCGTCTGCCGCCTCATCGACAGCACGCTTCTCTTCGGAAAGCCCCTCGATCCTGGACTCGATCTCGTTCTTCTTCTTCTGCGCCTGCTCCGCCTTTTCGATATGCGCGTCGCGCTGCTCCTCCAGGGTCTCGGCCTGAGCGAGCGGCGCAAGCGTCATCAAGTAGACGGCAGAAAGAAGCGCCGCCGCCGCTTTCTTCCCCTTTTTCCCTCCTGCGGGATAAAAAACCATGAGAAAAGCCTCCTATACCTTGAGGAATCGCTTCAAGGAAATCGTGCTGCCCAAGGCGCCGATTCCCATGCCGCTCAAGACCATCACGAGGCTGATGAAGTTGACAAACGGATACTGCGGTATGAGCGGCAGAAACGCCAGCGTGCTGTAAACCTTCGCCGTGATCAGCCCGTAAATGCTTCGAAGCGCGATGGAAGCGAGGACACCGCCGAAGAAGCCGAGCACGACGCCCTCCAAGAGGAACGGCCAGCGGATGAACCAATCCGTCGCGCCGACGTATTTCATAATGGCGATTTCTTTGCGGCGTGCAAAGACCGTCAAACGAATCGTGTTCGAGATGATGAAAAGCGTCGCGCCCGCCAGGAGCAGCATGAGCGTGAAGCCGAAGATACGCACGAGACGCGTCATGTCGAAGAGGTGTTCGACAACGTCCTGTCCATACTTCACTGATTCGACGCCGCCGAACTTCTCGATTGCCTTCGCAGCCGTCTCCACCATCGTCGGCTGCTTGACCGTGACCTCGAAGGCATTCGGCAACGGATTCTTGTCGCCGAGCGCATCGAGCAAATACTTCTGGTCACCGAGCCTTTCCCTCAGGCGCACGATGGCATCCTCGCGGCTCACATACTGCACGCTCTCAATGCCCTGCATCTTCTTCAGGTCATCTTCGAGATCGTCGATTTCCGATCCCTTGAGCTTGTCGTCCAAGTAGACGTTGATCTGCACCTGTGATTCAAGCATCGACGCCATGCGGTTCATGTTGAGCACGATGATGAGGAACATGCCGAGCACGAAGAGTGATACGGCGACCGTGCTGATGGAAGCGAAGGACATCCAGTTGTTACGCTTGATCGATATGCAGACCTCGCGCACGAAATACTCCGTCGTTCTAAGCTTCATAGCCGTACCCCCCCTTCACCTCGTCGCGCACGATGCGCCCGCTCTCAATGGCGATGACGCGCCTCTTCATCGTATCCACAATGTTCTTGTCGTGCGTCGCCATGACGATCGTCGCTCCCGCATCGTTGATGCGGCGGAAGATGTCCATGATCTCCCACGACGTCTCGGGATCGAGATTTCCTGTCGGCTCATCGGCGATGATGAGCGCGGGATCGTTGACGATGGCGCGCGCAATCGCCACGCGCTGCTGCTCACCGCCCGAAAGCTGCGAAGGAAAATTTTTCCACTTTTCACGTAACCCCACGATATCGAGGACAGCGTTGACACTGCGCTGCATGAGGCGGCGCGGCGCTTCGATAACCTCCATGGCAAACGCGACATTTTCATAAACCGTCTTGTCAGGCAAAAGGCGATAGTCCTGGAAGATCACGCCGAGGCCGCGCCGCATGTACGGCACATCCTTCGGGCGAAGTTTCATCATATCGTGCCCGTTGACGCGCAGACTGCCGCTCGTCGGCAGAATTTCCCGGAGCAGCATTCGCACAAAGGTCGACTTGCCCGCACCGCTCGCCCCCACGAGAAAGACGAAATCTCCCTTCTCGATCCTGACATTCACATGATCGAGCGCCACCGTGCCGTTGTCATAAACCTTGGAAACATCCTTCATATAAATCATTGCAGTGAATTCCCCCATACCAAGTGCCTATTTTTGGCATTCTTACTTATTATAGCACACTTCTCCTAATTTCACTCCCTTAATTATATCACAGAAAACCAAGCGATTTCCCAATCATTTCTTCATATAAACTGCACACAAAAAGAACTGCCGCACGCCTTCGTACAGCAGTTCCCTACGTTTTTGCACCCTTGTCTAGCGATTGATGTGATGCGAACCGAGGTCGTCGATGATCGTCTTTTCCTTCTTGCCGAGAACCCAGCCGAGCAACTTGATCTCCGCATACAGCTCCATGCGCTGCTCGCGATGGTCGCCCTGCGCCTGCATCAGCTCGTTGTACTTCTTGATCTTCACCTCGTACTGCGCCTTGACCTCCGCCTGCGAACGCATCTTCAGCGGACGCGAAGAGACTTCTGGCACTCCGTTCATATTCATGCAATCAGCCTTCTTTCTTTGTGAAAACGTCTGCACTTCGCTCTGTTACTCCGCCGTACTCTCCTGCGCACGCGATGCAGCCTCGGGACGCATGTGCGGGAAGAAGAGCACGTCGCGAATCGACGAGCTGTCCGTCAGGAGCATCACGAGACGATCGATGCCGATGCCGAGTCCGCCCGTCGGCGGCAAGCCGTACTCCATCGCCGTGATGTAGTCGCTGTCCATCGGATGCGCCTCGTCGTCGCCGGCTTCGCGCTGCTTCACCTGCTCCAAGAAGCGCTCCTTCTGATCGATCGGATCGTTGAGCTCCGTGAAGCCGTTCGCAAGCTCGCGCCCGTAGACGTAGAACTCGAAGCGATCAGTGATGCGCGGATCTTCGGGATTGCGCTTCGCCAAGGGCGAGATCTCCGTCGGATGACCCGTGATGAACGTCGGCTGAATCAGGGACTCTTCGACCTTCGCCTCGAACGCCTCGTTCAAGATGCCTCCGATGCCGTGCTTCTCCTCGTAGGCGACGCCGATCGCATCCGCCATGGCACGCGCCTCCTCGACCGTCTTGGCGCTCATAAAGTCCTTGCCCGTCGCCTCCTTGACCGCGTCGTTCATGCTGACGCGGCGGATCTTCGAGAGGTCGATCTCCGTGCCCTCATAGGTCAGCGCCGTCGTACCGAGCACGTCCTTCGCGGCCTGGCAGCAGATGCCCTCCGTCACGTCCATGAGATCGTTATAGTCGGCATACGCCTGATAAATCTCGATGGACGTAAATTCGGGATTGTGGCGCACGTCGATGCCCTCATTGCGGAAAATGCGCCCGATTTCGTAGACGCGCTCCAAGCCGCCGACAATGAGCCTTTTGAGATTCAGCTCCGTCGCAATACGCAGGTAGAGCTTCATGTCGAGCGCGTTGTGATACGTCACGAAAGGACGCGCCGCTGCACCGCCCGCAATCGTCGACATCACGGGCGTCTCCACTTCGAGGAAGCCTCGCTCGTCGAGGTAGCGGCGGATCGACTGGATGATCTTCGTGCGCGCGATGAACGTGTCCTTGACCTCTGGATTCATGATGAGATCGACGTAGCGCTGACGGTAGCGCATTTCCACATCCTTCAGACCGTGAAACTTTTCGGGAAGCGGGCGCAGCGACTTCGAGAGAAGCGTGAAATCGTCGACGCGCACCGTGAGCTCGCCGCGCCGCGTGCGAAAGACGACGCCTCGGACGCCGATGATGTCACCGATGTCCAGGAGCTTGAACTCCTTGTACTTCTCCTCGCCCAGAACGTCGAGCTTGAAGTAGATCTGAATCTTGCCCGAAAGATCCATGAGCACGGCGAAGCTCGCCTTGCCATGGCCGCGGATCGCCATCAAACGCCCTGCGATGCTGACCTCCGTCTCGCTCTCCGCCTCCTCGCTGAGTGAGGCGAATTCCGCGAGCAGTTCGTCCGCATGGCGCGTGACCTCGTAGCGATGTCCAAAGGGCGCGACGCCCATCTCGCGGAACTTCTCCATCTTCTCGCGGCGCACGCGCATGAGATCGTTCAGATCTTCCTTCTGCGCCGCATTCTGCTGCTTGTTCTCAGCCAATATTTCCTCTCCTAACTCATATATCGCTTGCTTACTTGATTTCTACAACCTCGTACTGAATGATTCCAGCCGGCGCATGAACGTCGACGCGATCACCGACCTTCTTGCCGATGATCGCTGCGCCCACAGGCGATTCATTCGAGATCTTGAACTCCGTCGGATCTGCCTCTGCCGAGCCGACGAGCGTATACGTCTCCTGCTCATCGAACTCGACATCCTTGACGACGACGGTGCTTCCCATCTGCACGGTGTCAGAAGATGCGCCGCCCTGGATGATGTCGCTGTTTCTTATCTTCGCCTCAAGATCGAGAATCTCGCCCTCAAGGAACGCCTGCTCGTTCTTCGCGTCGTCGTACTCCGAGTTTTCCGAGAGATCGCCGAGCGCGATCGCCGCCTTAAGTCGCTCCGATACCTCGATGCGCCGCACGCTCTTCAAATAGTCGAGCTTCTCCTGCAGCTTTTTGTAGCCCTCTTCCGTCAGCATTACACGCTTTTCTGCCATCAAAATTCCCCTTTTCCCAGCACTTGACGCTCCTCTCGCAAGCAGCCTCGCCAGGCACGCTCCGCGCCCGGCCGCCCCGCAGGAAGAAGCGCCGTCTGATACTGCCCCGTATATCCTATCATTATAGGTAGCAAGCCGCGCCTTGTCAATGAAGGCCGCGGCTAAAAATCCGCGCTTCAGCCGAAAGCGCGACGCCAGGCCCCGCCTGCGGCAAATGCGCGGCAAGCGCGATCTTCTTTTCACGCGGCAATCGCTTGATCTCGCACTCGCGACGCTGCGCCTCGCACTTTTCCTCGAACTCCTCATAGTAAAAGAGCCGCACGGGACGGCGGCTCCTCGTATACTTCGCGCCCTTGCCCGCATTGTGCGCGGCAAGGCGCTTCTCCAAGTCGTTCGTCCATCCCGTGTAGAGCGTACCGTCTGCACAGACGAGGATGTAAGTGAACGCCTTCACCTCACTCTTTTTCCTCGCGGCGAATCGTGACCTTTTCCATGACGACCTTCGCGAGCGGCTTGTCTTGGAAATCCGTGTCAACCTTGCCGATCTCGCGCACGACATCCATGCCCTTGACGACCTTGCCAAAGACCGAATGATGCCCGTCGAGCCACGGCGTCGCCGCGAGCGTAATGAAGAACTGCGAGCCACCCGTGTTCGGCCCTGCGTTCGCCATCGACAGCACGCCCTCGCTGTCATGCTTCAGATCCTTATGGAACTCATCGGGAATCACGTAGCCAGGACCGCCCGTGCCCGTACCGTTCGGATCGCCGCCCTGGATCATGAACCCATCGATCACGCGGTGGAAGATCAGGCCGTCGTAGAAGCCCTTCTCCGCAAGGTCGATGAAATTCTTCACTGTGATCGGCGCCTTGTCCTCGAAAAGTTCGATTTCAAACGTGCCATGATTTGTCTCAAAAACTGCAATGGGATTTGCCATTTTTTTCGCTCCTTTATCCTTGTCATTCATGCCTGCCGCCGAGCAGCCCGTCGTAAAGAGGACGAACGTCGCCAGCAAAAAAACGAGAGCCTTCTTCATCGTGTGAATCCTCCTTCCGCCGTCCAGCGCCGCCTCTCCCCCGCTTCGAGCGGCGTCCAATACGGCACGGCACGCCCTTCAGCGAAGAAGTCCGCCGCCGGCCGCCATGCCGGATAGCCGACGCTGTGCATCGTCACGAGAGCCTTGATGTTCGTGCGTGCGCAAAACTCCTTCGCCCCAATGTCGGCGAACTCCTCCAGCCGCCCATCGACAGGGAAGAATGCGACATCGGCAGTCAGCCCGTCAAGCTTCTTCATCTGTTTCATGAAGCCGTTTCGTGCAAACTTGTTGTTCTCCTCCGTATCGCCCTTCCAATGCCACCAGTTGAAGTCCCCCGCATGGAAGATGCGCACGCCCTCGACCTCCACGAGAAACGACGTGCCCGTGTCCGTCGAGTCAAACGTATTGACGCGAAGCCCCTCTTCTTCATAGTGGCTGTAGTTTTCAAGATACACCGTCTTTTCCGCGGGAAACCGCTTGCCGCGCTTCGTGCGCCGAATCTCCGCCGCCATGACGTAGCGCGTAACCGAGGGCGCATAGTCGAGGATATGCGCGTCGAAGTGATCGAAATGCGCGTGCGACACAAAGAAATACACGCGCTCCGCCCCCGTCAAGAGACTCTCAACCGCCTGCGCGGGGTCGAGATAGTCGTCAAAGACGAGCAAAGTGCGCGAAAGCCGCACGGCAAAGCCGCTGTTCAATAAATATGCAATCTCCAAAAGCTGCCTCCTTCCAGAAGTGCCTGTATCATTATAGCAGAAGAATACGGGAAAAGACAATTCCTTTGCTCTTCTGCACCCGTTCCCCTAAATTTCCCCGCATTCACCGTGATACATGCGCATGGCGCAAAAATCGCGGACGATCCCATGTCTTGACAAGCTCCGCTTTCAAAAAGAGCTTGAGCGGGGCGATCTCTTCTTTGACGTCAAAGGCTTCGAGAGATTGGTAGTAGAGTTTCCGATCCTCCTCATGAATAACGATTGGCGGATGATTGTTCCGCAGCAGGAAATAATTCATGACCAGTCGACCGACACGGCCGTTGCCGTCTGCGAAAGGATGGATGTTCTCAAACCTCGCATGAAGGTAGGCTGCGGCCGTAAAAATATTTTCATTCGTGCGAATCGTTTCCTGATGAATCTCATCAAGCAAATCTGCAAGCTCTGTCTGCACATCTTCCGGTGCACTGCCGACCTCATATCTCCCCGTGACATAATCATGCTTCTTGAAAGCGCCCGGCCGTTCACCAACCTGCCATCTGCGCGGATCGTACGTATTCTTCGTCAGTTCGTGATGAAGCTCCAAGATGAACTCCGGCGTCAAGGCCATTCTTTGGGCAAAGGCGTCCAGAACAAGATTGCTGGCATCTTTGGCATTGCGTATCTCAAAGATCGTCCGAACATCTCCCGTAAAATTCGTGACGCCATCGCGATCAAAGATCTCGCGCGTATCATGGTACGTGATATTGGGATTTTCCATCTTCCCCGAATGATAAGCAAACTGAACGACATAGCCATTGAGCGCCGCCTCAAGTTCGGCGACATTCTTAATGTTCAGCTTCTGCCATGCCAAGAGAATTTCATCGTATTTGTCCATACACATGCCTCGTGCACTCACTTCCTTCCCCCATGATTATACCATATTTTCGCCAATACAACGCACGTCTCACTCGAATAATCCCAGCTGCTCATTCTTCGCCACATACGAAACCTGCCTCGCATCCTGCACGATGTCGCCCGGTTCTACATGACCGATGAGGAGCGGCGAGGCCGGGTCGTGGCGGGTGCGGTTCTTTCTGACGGCGGCGACGCTCGCGTTTGCATAGCAGTAGCGGCAGAAGTGAGCGCAGGTATTGTAAGCACCGATGTCGTTGCCGAGGAGGCACGCGCAGCCTTTTCTCGCCGCCGAGGTGCGCGGAATATGGAAGCGGCAGCCGACGGCTTCTTCGAGGACAGCCTGCGTCATGCAGCCCTGCGTGTCGATGCCGAAGGGCGCGAGATCGTCTCCTTCGAGGCAGGTTCGCACCTTGATGCCGAACTCGCGTCCAACTGCTGCGAACGTCTCACCGAGCGCGAGACGCTCTTCTGCGCTGACCTCGCGCAAAGAGGGAAAATTGCGTTGCGTCTTCTTATAGAGGTCAACGAAGCTCACGACGCAGTTCTCTGTCGCGCCCGACAATTTCTCTGCCATGCGGCGAAAAGTCCGCCTGTGAAAGTCGAGCGTGTACTTCTCTGTGATGAATACGGGATCATAGCGCCAATGCACGGCGCGGCTGCCAACCATGCGCGACAAGGCGGCAAGGCTCGCGATCACCGCCTCGACGGGCGGCGTCTCTGGCTCGACGTCCTTTCCATAGGGCGTGATTGTCACGCCCCAGAACTGGCGAAAGGATGCGAGTGTGTCCCTGTACGTGAGAAGCGGCGCAGGGTTCTTCGTACAGAAAACGATGAGATCGACGACGGCAGGATCGAGAACATAGCGCGTGATGCGCTGCGGGTCATAGGGGCTTCGCGCCATGACGAATCCTTCGCGCAGGCGCCGCACGAACCACTCGGCATAAAAGGCAGGGATGTCCGTGCGGCTCCCCGTATTCAAAATCATGGCTCTCCCCCTTCCTGCAAAGAAGCCGGACGGGGAAGACTCCCGCCCGGCTTCTCGTATACGCCCCTCGCACAAGGCTTATTTGATCTCGTAAATCCAATCCTCGGGCGCTTCGATATGACCCATCTGAATGCCCGTCAAGGTATCATAAAGCTTCTGAGTGATGGGCCCCATCTTCTCCATGCCGCTCGCGAAGCAGATCTCCCTGCCGTGGTCATTGATCTTGCCGACGGGCGAGATGACCGCCGCCGTGCCGCAGAGGCCGCATTCCTTGAAGTTCGGCACCTCGGAGAACAGCACTTCGCGTTCATCCACCTTGAGACCGAGATAATGCTCAGCGACATAGGTAATGGAGCGGCGCGTGATCGACGGCAGGATGCTCGGCGACTTCGGCACGACGAGATTGCCATCCGCATCGACGAAGATGATGTTCGCGCCGCCCGTCTCCTCGACCTTCGTACGCGTCGCCGCATCGAGGTAGATGTTCTCGGCAAATCCCTCGCGGTGCGCCGTCATGATAGCATGCAGGCTCATCGCATAGTTGAGCCCCGCCTTGATGTGACCCGTGCCGTGCGGCGCAGCGCGGTCGAAGTCACTGACCTTGACCGTAATGGGCTTCGCTCCGCCCTTGAAGTACGGGCCGACGGGCGTGACAAAAATACGGAACTGGTACTCGTCTGCCGGCGCAACGCCGATGACGGGGCTTGAGCCGAACATGTAGGGACGGATGTAGAGCGTCGCACCGCTGCCGTAAGGCGGCACCCAAGCCTCATTCGCCTTGACGACCTGACGCACGGCATCGAGGAAGCGCTCCTCGGGGAACGGCGGCATCTCAAGATACTTCGCCGACTCGTACATGCGGTGCGCGTTGAGATCGGGGCGGAAACAGACCGTCCTGCCGTTCTCCGTCGTGTACGCCTTGAGTCCCTCGAAGACCGACTGCGAATACTGCAGGACGCCCGCATCTTCGCTCAGCACGATCTTGTCGTCGCCCGTGAGTCCGCCCTCATCCCAAGCGCCGTTCTTATAATTGGCAACGTAGCGCTGTTCCGTCACATGATAGGAAAAGTCCAAGCTGCTCCAATCGATATTCTTCTTCTCCATAATGATTCCTCCCAAGTTCATGCCACAAGAAAAGGCATACATTTCCGAATCAGCAAAAAGACATCTGTTTACTCAGGAGGAATCTCCATCCACTGTCACAGCCATCCTTCTGTAATCCTGTGAATATACTACATCGAACTCTTTGCGCCGTCAATCCCTTTTCCAAAAGTTATTCATCGGCATCGTCATCCGACTCGTGCGCAGCGAGCCAATCCGACCATGAAACAGCGAAGCCCGCCGACTCGTTCTCCTGCACATAGCGGTAAAAAAGTGCGATGTGCTTCGCCTTTTCCGCATAGTACGGCACTTTCCAATACGTTGAATCCTCAGGCTCTACATGCGCGACATAGCTGCCGCCGAGCAGACATTGACGATAAAGGATGTCCTGCAAGGGCACCGCAGGATTCTTCAAGATATCGTACATCGCGAGAAATTCTGTCGTGCGTCCCTCGCCCGCCTGGCAATGGAAGTGCAGCCAAATGTTCTCGGGCAAGCTCTTGTAAAACTGTACAAACTCATCGACAGCAGCAGGCGATGGCCATATATGATCGGTCGCCGCAATGCGCTTGTAACGAAGCCCTGCGGCCTCGACAAGCTCCTTCTCCGTCTGCGCCTCTTCCACGAAGATCTCGTGCTCATCGAGGGGATTCTTCTCCCCACCGAGGTGCGCAACCGCCGTCATCTGCCCTGCCGCACCATGGATGCGCTCCGCCTCATCGGCGAGCGCCTCTTCCTGCGTCAAGCCCACATTGCCCCAATCGTGCTCGCCGTACCAGCTGACCGCTATTCCGTCGAAGAAGCCGTGCGACTCCTCACGCAGGTCGACGATGCAGATCGGCATCTGCGTCTTCTCGGCAAGCGCTTCCAGCAAGGAATGCAAGCCGCTCGCAGAAAACTCTCCGCTGCCCGATGCATGGAGACGCTCAAGCCCCTCGCGCGTCGGCACATAGGAATCGTCCATGTCCTTCTTGTAAGGAGCATGGAACTCATCCTCCATCGTGCGGAAGTTGCGCGGCAGTCCCCGCACATTATCGGCGTCGATACGCCAGATATAACCAAGATTGCGCATGCGCGGCGGCGCCTCCTCCGCTGAAACAACATTTGCCGCGCCAAGCATCGCTCCCAAGACAAGAAGCACTGCGGCGCAAAGACTCATCCACATTTTCCTCTGCATTTCTTCATATCTCCCTTCGACTTTTTTCAAACCTCCCTTATTATAGCATATACAAAGACAAAAGCCGAGAAACCGCCCGCATCTCACTTCACTTTCTTCGCATAGATGCCGAAGAGCGGCACATCATCGTAGCGAAGGCTCTCGTCACCATGCACAAGGGACGCGATGTCGGCGTCGTATTGCACGGAAAAACCGAGTTTTTCGAGGAGATCTGCATCCCAAAGAGGACGGCGATGCGTGCTGACGCGAAGCTCGTCTTTGATCTTGTTGCATTCAATGAGAAGCGCCTCGCCGATGCCCGTGTGTACAGAATCCCGAGCATCCGCCGCCGAAAATGTCGTCTTTCCGTAATCCGAATCGAAGTTCAAGAGCATGCCGCCCGCCCTGAGCACGCGATGCCACTCGCGGTACGCCTCCATCGCATCGGGCAGCGTCCATGTGAGGTTGCGGCTGATGACGACATCGAAGAATTCGTCCGAAAAGTCAAGCTGCTGCGCGTTCATTTTCCGAAGATCGGCCCGGCAGCCGAACGCCGCGAGGTTCTTCTGCGCTTCATCGATCATGCCCGCCGACATGTCGATGCCCGTGACCTCATGTCCCATGCGCGTAAGCAGCACAACAAAGAAACCTGCACCCGTGCCGACGTCGAGGATGCGCAGCGGCTTTTTCTCGGGCAAATGAGACGCTATGAACTTTTGCCAACGTGCAGCGTCGGAGCCTTCGAGTTCCCTTCGCCGCACGGCAGAGAACTTCGGGCTCCTCGCGTCCCAGTAGCTTTCAATCCGCTTTCCCAGCGCTTCTTCTCTCGCTATCATTTCCTTCGTTTTCATCCTATGTTGTCTCCCCTCCATCTTCCTCTCGCGGCAAACGGAAAAAATCTGCCGCCAAAAGCGCCTGCGTATGAGGCGACTTCGCCTGCCGCACGACCTCCTGCACCGTTCCTTCCTCCACAACCTTGCCGCCGTGCATGACGATGACGCGGTCAGCGATTGCAGGCAAAAGCGCGAGGTCGTGCGTGACGAAGAGACACGCCGCCCGCTGCTCCTGCAAGATGCGGCGCAGGAGGCGCACGACCTGCGCCTGCACCGTGACATCAAGCGCACTCGTCACCTCATCGCAGATCAGAAGTTTCGGCGAGAGCGTCAAGGCGCGCGCGATAGCGGCGCGCTGGCACTCGCCGCCGCTTGCCTCGTGCGGATAGCGCGCGGCAAAGCTCGCAGAAAGCCCCACCTCTTGCAAGAGCGCCGCCACGCGCTCCTCGCGCCGCTCCTTTTTCCAACCGTGCCGCATAAGCGGCTCGGCGATGCTCCAACCGAGCGTCTTTCTGGGGTCAAAGGAATCCTCGGGCATTTGAAAGATCATCTGCATCGCGCCGTACACTTCACGAAGCTCGCGCCCGCGCGTATGTGTGATGTCCTTGCCGCAAAAGGAGATGCGCCCTTCGTCCGCATCCAAAAGGCGTGCGGCGATGCGCATGGCGGTGCTCTTGCCGCAGCCACTCTGCCCGACGATGCCCAGACACTCGCCCGCCGCAACGGCAAAGTCCACGCCGTCCAGCACGCGCCGCCGCTCTGCCCCTTTGCCGAAGGACTTTACCAGCCCTTCGGCTCTCAAAATCATTTCCACGCTTCATTCCACCTACAATCTCGGCACGGCGGCGATCAACTCCTTCGTATAGGCTTCCTTCGGATGGCGGAAAATTTCCTCGCGCGTACCTTGCTCCACCGTCTCGCCGCGCCGCAGGACGAGAATGCGATCCGCCATGTGATACGCCAGCCCCATGTGGTGCGTGACCAGAAGCATCGCGACGCCCGTGCGTCGGCGAAGCGCCATGAGCTCCTTCGCGACGCGCACCTGCGTCAGCGCGTCGAGCGCCGAAGTCGGCTCGTCCGCCAAGATGAGCTTCGGCTGCAGGAGCATCGCGGCTGCGATGCCTGCGCGCTGCGCCATGCCGCCCGACAGGCGGAACGGGTACTCATCGAGTACTGCACGCGGAAGCTGCATCTGCACCATCAACGCCTCGGCTTGTTCGCGAAACTCGGCATAGCTCCACGCCCTATGGGCGCATACGCTCTCATAGAGCTGGCTGCCAATCGTGCGTACGGGGCAGAAGGACGCGCCTGCATTTTGAAAAACCATCGCGATTTCCTCGCCTGCGAGTTTTCGCCGTGCATCTTTGGAGAGCTGCAGAACATCCGTCCCTTCCCAAAGGATTTCTCCCGTGCAGACGCTCGCGTCCAAGATGCCCATGACCGCCCGCAGAAGCGTGCTCTTGCCGCTGCCCGACTCCCCCGCAAGGACGAGGATCTCCCCGCGATGCAGACAGAAATTCACGCCGCGCACCGCCTGCTTTTCGCCGTACGAAACCGTGAGATTGCGTACGGCGAGAAGCGGCGTATCACTCACGACTTCTTCTCCAGCTCCGCGCTTACTTCATAGTAATCGGATGGATGCGCCTTGAGGCCTTCGATGCCCGGTTTCATCACGAGACTCATACGCAGGTGCGATGCGTAGAGAACGGCGCAGTCATCCAAGACCTGCTGCTCCATGGCGACGGCAAGCGTAGCGCGCGCTTCGGCGCCGTAGGTGTTGTGCAGCTTAGCGGCGAGCTCTTCCACCTGCGGACTGTAGTAAAAGCCGCTGTTATCGACAGAATCCTTGAGGAGATTGCCCAGGAAATAATACTCGGGATCACCTGTCGGCGCCGCTACGAGCGCTTTGGCGAATATATCATAGTCGCCGCTCTTCAAGAACGACTTGTAGCTATCCGTCGAGTTGACATTCAGCTTGATGCCGATCTTCTTGAGATTCGCCTGCAGCGATTCGGCGAGAATCGGCAGCTCTTGACGCGACGGATACGTCAGGTAGCGAAGCTCCAAGTTCTTGCCGCCCTTATCCACATAGCCGTCTCCGTCCGTATCCTCGTAGCCAGCCTCCTTCAAGAGCGCCTTCGCCCCCTCCAAGTCGTAGGCGGCCGCCCGCACGGCATCACCGCCGAACGGCATGCTCTTGGGGAACGGGCCGACCGCAGGCGTACCGTTGCCCTTCAGCAGCACCTTGCAGAAGTTCTCCTTATCGAGCGCCATGGAAATCGCCCGACGCACGCGCACGTCCTGCAACTCGGGCGTCTTGTAGTTGAACGCCGCCTGATAGACGCGCGACGTATCGGCCTGACTGATCTTGTACTTCGCGCTGTCCTTTTGGAAAAGCTCCAAACTCGCATAGGGCAATCCCTGCGCAGCATCAAGCTCGCCGCTCTGCATCGCCATCGTCAGCGTATCGCCGTCGGCAATGCTCTTGACGATGATCTTGTCGAGCTTCGGCTTGACAGCGCCCCAATACTTCTCGTTTTTCGAAAGTTCCATTTCGGTATCCGTGACCTTCTGCGCCACATACGGGCCTGTGCCGACGACGATGCGATCCTTTTCTCCCGCTTCCATGTCGATGATGCAGGCATAGGGATCTGCCAATGCGTTGATGAGCGTCGGCATCTTCTCGCTCGATACGAGGGTGACGGTCTGCCCGTCCGCCGTGATGGACTTGAGCTTCAGATTCTTCGGCGCGCGGTCATGCTTTGCCACGAGGTCTTCCAAGCACGCCTTGACCGCTTCGCCCGTCATCTTCTTGCCGTTGGAAAACACGACATCGTCGCGCAGCTTGATCTTCATCGTATATTCATCGACCTGCTCAAAGCTCTCGGCAAGCCAAGGCACAGGCTCCATCTTCTCATTGAATCGGAACAAGGTCTCGCCGATGCCGTAGCGCAGGGTGCTCCAACCGTTATAGGAAACATGCGGGTTCGTGCCCGCATTCTCCATCGCCGCGCCGTACGACATCGTGCCGTAGGTAAAGACTTTCTCCCCTTCCGCCTCGTTCTTGTCCGCACCGCAGCCCGCGAAAACCGCCGCCGCAAAAAGCCCTGCCAAAGCTGTCGCCAATCTCTTCTTGTTCATCTTCATTTTCCTGTAGCCTCCTCTTTTTCCTACTTGCTTACTTGCTTCGGCGCCAACACATCGCGCAGCTTGTCGCCGAACAGGTTGAACGCCGCCACCGTGAGAGTGAGCGCCGCTCCCGGCGCTAGGATGACCCACGGCGTCGTCTGCAGCATGCTGCGCCCGCTACTCATCATCGAACCCCACTCCGCCGTCGGCGGCATCGCGCCGAGTCCGAGAAACGAGAGCCCGGCCAGCTCCATCGTGAGCGTGCCGAGATCGAGCGCCGCCGTGACGAGAATCGGTCCCGCGATATTCGGCAGAACGTGATGGCGAAGAACGGCGAATGAACTGCCGCCCGCCATGCGCGCCGCTTCCATGTACGGCAGTGCGCACAAAGAGAGCGTCAAGCCGCGTGCGATGCGTGCATACTTCGCCCAACCAAGGAACGCGAGAGCCGCCGCCGCATAAAAAAGCCCGCCGCCGAAAGCACCCGCGATTGCGATCGCAAAGACGAGCTGCGGAAACGCGAGCAGCATATCGGCGAGCCGCATGAAAAAGGCGTCGAGCCGCCCGCCGCGATAGCCCGAGACCGCTCCGATCAAACTGCCCGTGCAGCTCACGAAGAGCAGCAACGCCAGCGCCGAACCGAGCGTCGTCTGTGCGCCCACGAGGACGCGCGACAAGAGATCACGCCCGTAGCGGTCCGTCCCCAGAAGATGCTCGACGCTCGGTGCGAGAAGCGCGCGCTCCAAATCCTGTGCATAGGGATCGTACGGCGTCAAGAGCGGCGCATAGAAGGCGATGATGAGCACGACGCCCACGGCCGCTGCATACGGCAGCAGCGGGCGATACCTGCGCACCGTCATAATGCCCCTGCCTTTTCATAGCCGACGCGCGGATCGAGCAGACGGTAAAAAATATCCGCCGCAAGATTCAGCACGACATAGATCACCGCCATCCATGCCACATACGCCTGCACCAGCGGATAATCGCGCGCCAAGACCGCCTCGACCGCCATTTTTCCCACACCGTCCCAAAGGAAAATCGTCTCGACGATCGCCGTGCCGCCGAGAAGAGAGCCCATCGACAGTGCGAGCAGCGTGACGATGAGCACGAGAGAGCTACGCAGCACGCTTTTCACAAGGATCGTGCGTTCCTTCACACCGCGTGCACGCGCCCCCACGACGTAAGGCTTTGCCAACTCCTCCAAGACCACGGCACGAATCTGGCGCGTGTACTTCGCACCCATGGCAATTGCCAAGGTCAGCGCAGGCAGAAGGACGGCGCGTCCGTCGCCCGTCTTCGCCAAGATCGGCAGCCACTCAAGTCGCACGGCAAAGACATAGATGAGCAAAAGCCCCACGAAAAAATTCGGCAGGGAGTTGCCGACAAAGGTGCCGATGCGAATGAGAACATCTACCCAACGATTCTGCTGCACCGCCGCCAAGATGCCGAGAGGCACGGCGAAAGCGAGCGTCATGAGAACGGAAGCAAGCATCAGGTAGAGCGTCGTCGGCAGCTTTTCCATGAACGTCTCCCATACCGGCTTGCCCGAAATATACGATTTTCCCATATCCCCCGTGACAGCTCCCTTGAGCCATGCTCCGTACTGCACGAGGAACGGCTGATCAAGGCCCAGCTCCGCACGCTTCGCCGCCTTGACCTCCTCCGTCACGCCGCCCGACTTCTCATACATCAAGTCAACAGCGTCGTCACCCGCCAACCGCATCGCGGCGAACGCCAAAAACGTAATGCACAAAAGCATCGGCACCATCTGCAGGAATCGTCCGATCACATAATTTTTCATCATTTTTTGTACCACTCGCAAAGCCTCTCATCTTTCCTACACAAAACATTTCATAGAAAATCTCCTGAAAAGATTGAGCCGCCTCTTTCCTGTCATAACAAAAAAGCAAGGATGCGGAGCCCCCACCTTACGGGCAGGGCCCCTGTTCCTTGCTTTCTTACTTTCAGCGTATCTTCAGACAAGCTCCAAAAGCGCCATCGGCGCGGCATCGCCGCGGCGGGGACCGAGCTTCAGGATGCGCGTGTAGCCGCCCTGACGCTCCGTGTACTTGCTTGCAATATCGCTGAAAAGCTTCCGAACTGCTTCTTCATCGCCAATATCGGCAATCGCCTGACGGCGGGCGGCAAGATCGCCACGCTTTGCCAGCGTGATGAGCTTTTCCGCGAGGCTGCGGACTTCCTTTGCCTTCGCTTCCGTCGTCTCGATGCGTTCATGCTTGAAGAAGGAGGCCAGGATGCTGCGGAAGAGTGCCTTACGGGCACTCGAATTACGCCCTAATTTTCTATAGCTCATGGTTTATCCCTCTCTTATTCTTCTTCTTTCTTCAATGTCAAGTCGTATTCCTCGAGCTTCTTCTTGACTTCTTCCAAGGATTTTCTGCCGAGGTTCCTGACCTTCATCATGTCTTCTTCCGTCTTCGAGACAAGATCTGCGACCGTATTAATGTTCGCGCGCTTCAAGCAGTTGAAAGAGCGAACGGAGAGGTCAAGATCGTCAATCGTCGTCTCAAGAACCTTGGAAGCGTCCGGCTCCTCAGGCTCGGGAGGAACAATCTCCTCCTCTTCCTCAATCTCGGGAATACCCGCCATGTTTTGGAAGAGCTTGAAGTGCGAGATGAGGATGCTCGCCGCACGGCTCACGCCCTCTTCAGGGCGGATGGAGCCATCCGTCCACACTTCGAGGATGAGCTTGTCATAGTCAGTGACGTTGCCCACGCGCGTATCCTGCACTGTGTAGTTGACGCGCTGAATCGGAGAAAAGATGGAGTCGATCGGAATGACGCCGATGACATGATCGGGCTTCTTATTCTTCTCCGCCGCCACATAGCCTTTGCCGCGTTCAACGGTCATTTCCATGTGCAGCTCTCCGTCCTCGTTAAGCGTCGCGATGTGAAGATCGGGGTTCAAGATCTCAACGTCGGGATCGGTGATGATGTCCGCCGCCGTGACTTCCTTCTCACCCTTGACATCGAGGCGAAGAACGCGCGGCTCTTCGCTGTACATCTTGAAGCAGAGCGACTTGAGGTTCAGCACGATGTTCGTCACATCATCGCGGACGCCCGGAATGGTGGAAAACTCGTGCAGTACGCCGTCGATGCGGATCGAGGTGATCGCAGCGCCCGGCAGGGATGACAAGAGGATGCGCCGCAAGCTGTTGCCGAGGGTCGTGCCGTAGCCACGCTCCAAAGGCTCGCAGACGAACTTCCCATAACGATTATCTTCGCTGATTTCCACTATCTCGATCTTTGGCTTTTCGATCTCGATCATCTGGGATAACCCTCCTCCATTGTTCTCATGCAGTCAATCATATTGAAAATACCGGCAAGAGATTATCTGGAGTACAGCTCGACGATCGCCTGCTCGTTGACGGGGACGTCGATCTCATCGCGGCTCGGATAGCGCGTGACCGTACCGCTGAGCTTCGCACCGTCGGCAGTGAGCCATGCGGGAAGGTTCAGAGGCTTGTAGTTCTCGGCGAGCGTCTTGAAGAACGCATTCGAGCGGCTCTTCTCATCGATCGTGATCTCATCTTCAGCGCGAACGAGCGCAGACGGAATGTCGAGGCGCTTGCCGTTGACGCGGATGTGACCGTGCGTCACGAGCTGGCGAGCCTGACGGCGCGTCTGCGCGAGACCGAGGCGGTATACAACGTTATCGATGCGGCGCTCCAGGAGACCGAGGAGGTTCTCACCCGTGACGCCCGGCATCGTCTTCGCCTTCTCATAGTACTTGCGGAACTGCTTCTCAAGAACACCGTAGATGAACTTCGCCTTCTGCTTTTCCTTGAGCTGCATGCCATACTCGCTGACCTTGCGGGCCTGGCGGCGCGGCTGACGCTTGGACTGGCGGCTGATGCCGACCATGCCCGGCTCGATGCCGAGCGAACGGCAGCGCTTGAGGGTTGCGGATCTATCAATAGCCATATTTCTTCTGCACCTCCATCAAACTCTTCTGCGCTTCGGCGGACGGCAGCCGTTGTGCGGAATCGGGGTGACGTCCTTTATCATGTTGACTTCAAGGCCCGTCGCCTGCAGGGAGCGGATTGCAGCTTCACGGCCAGCGCCGGGGCCCTTGACGTAGACCTCGACCTGCTTCAAGCCGTGCTCCATCGCGGCCTTCGCCGCTACTTCCGCCGCCATCTGTGCAGCGAACGGCGTGCTCTTTCTGGAGCCGCGGAAACCGAGGCCGCCCGCGCTCGCCCACGAGAGGGCATTGCCGCTCTTGTCCGTCAGCGTGACGATCGTGTTGTTGAAGGTGGAGCTGATATGCGCAACGCCATATTCAATGTTCTTGCGGTCTTTTTTCTTCGTCCGCGTCGTTTTCTTTACTGCCACTCAATGACCCTCCCTTTTATTTGTCCTTCTTCTTGCCTGCGATGGCCTTGCGGGGACCTTTCCTCGTGCGGGCGTTGTTCTTCGTGTTCTGTCCGCGCACGGGAAGTCCCAAGCGGTGACGACGGCCGCGGTAGCAGCCGATATCGACGAGACGCTTGATCGCCATCTGACGCTCACGGCGAAGATCGCCCTCGACGATCGCTTCCTTGTCGATGACGTCGCGCAGTTTCACGACCTCATCTTCCGTCAAGTCGCGCGTGCGCGTGTCGGGGTTGACGCCTGCCAGCTTCAGAAGCTTCTGGGAGGTTGTCAGGCCGATCCCATAGATATATGTCAAAGCAATCTCGATTCTCTTGTCACGCGGTAAATCCACACCGGCGATACGTGCCATAGAAAAGCACCTCCTTAACCTTGTCTCTGCTTATGCTTCGGGTTTTCGCAAATGACCATGACGCGTCCTTTGCGCTTGATGATCTTGCATTTTTCGCAAATCCGTTTGACGGACGGCTTGACTTTCATTGACTTTGCCTCCTTCTGCGCTGCCTGCCGAATAGCGGCCGCGTCTACTTGAAACGATAGGTGATGCGGCCGCGCGTCAGGTCGTAAGGCGTAAGCTCAATCGTGACCTTGTCGCCGGGAAGGATGCGGATGAAATTCATACGGATCTTCCCCGAGACGTGCGCCAGAACGACGTGACCGTTTTCCAGCTCGACTTGAAACATCGCGTTGGGCAACGCTTCCAGCACTTTGCCCTCAACTTCGATTACATCTTGTTTTGACATGAGCTTCTCCCTCTCTGAAATTGGGTTGGGCGAAAGCTGTCCATCTTCCGTGAAAGGAGCGTTCCGCATCGGGAATTGCCCATGCCCAACATCGTATTTTCTCGGACGCCAAACCCGCGCCCGCCGTGACGCTCTCGCGTCTTTATCGTTCGGTGGCTCTCGGACACGCAGCTCAGTCCTTCAAGGCGGCGATCATGGCGGCCTTGACCTCGTCAATGGCCTTCCTGCCGTCGATCTCCTTGTAGACGCCTGCCTTTTCGTAGTAGGCGATCAAGGGCTTCGTCTGCGCCTCGTAAACGGAGAGGCGATTCTTCATCGTCTCCTCGCTGTCATCTGCACGCTGGTAGAGGTCGCCCGCGCATGTGTCACAAACCCCCGCCTTCTGGGGCGGGTTGAACTTCACATGGTACGTCGCGCCGCAGGATTTGCAGATGCGGCGTCCGACAGCACGCTCGATGAGGTCCGCTGCCGGCACCGTGATGTTGAGGGCTGCGGTGAGGGATAGCCCCAGCTCTTTGAGGATGCCCGTAAGAGCATCCGCCTGCTCCACCGTACGCGGAAAACCATCGAGGATGAAGCCCTTCTTGCAGTCGGGCTTCGCGAGCCGCTCCTTTACGATGCCGATCGTGACCTCGTCCGGCACGAGCTTGCCGGCGTCCATGCAGGCCTTCGCCTGTAGCCCAAGCTCCGTCCCCTCCTTCACGGCGGCACGAAACATGTCGCCCGTCGAGATGTGCGGAATGCCGAACTCTTTCACGAGATTGGCCGCCTGCGTGCCTTTGCCGGCACCCGGCGGACCCATTAACAGGATATGCATCAAAGGACTCCTCCTATTTCATGAAACCTTGGTAATGGCGCATGACCACCATGGATTCGATCTGCTTCATCGTGTTCAGCGCAACCCCGACGACGATGAGCAGTGCCGTGCCGCCGAAGTACACACCCTCGATGTGGGTCGCGCCCGCGACGAGGTTCGGCAGCACTGCGATGAATGCCAGGAAGAACGCGCCTGCCAGCGTGATGCGCGTCATGACAGTATCGAGATATTCTTCCGTCGGCTTGCCCGGACGTATACCCGGGATGAAGCCACCGTATTTTTTCAGGTTCTCTGCCATATCCGATATCTTTACAGTAACCGCGGTATAAAAGTACGTGAAGAAGATGATGAGCAGCGCGTAGATGCTGGTCTGCAGCGGTGTGCCCCACGCAAAATAACCGGCGAGTGTGGTCACCCAGGGAACTTCAATAAACTGGGCGACGGTTACTGGAAACATCAGCACGGATGACGCAAAGATGATTGGGATGACTCCCGCATGATTGACCTTCAGCGGGATATGGCTGGAACTTCCGCCATACGTCTTTTTTCCGACGACCCGTTTCGCGTAGGAAATCGGGACTCTGCGGTTGCCCTCTTGGATGTAAATGACGAACACGATCATCAAGAGAGCGATGACGGCAAAGACGAATGCGTTGAAATAGCTGATCGTCCCCGCCTGCAAATAACTGTAGATCGTGCCGAGATTCTTTGGCAATGCTGCGACGATACCGGCAAAAATGATGAGCGATATACCGTTTCCGACGCCGTTCGCCGTGATTTGCTCGCCGATCCACATGAGGAATATCGTGCCTCCCGTCAAGGTGATCGCGATGATCAGAATAGAGACGGGATTGGGATTCAAGATCGCCTGCTTCAGGCCGATCGACATGCCGACAGCCTGGAAAAAGGCGAGCGCTACGGTCAGGTAGCGTGTGACCTTCGTCGTTTTCTTGTGCCCTTCCTGCCCTTCTTTGGACCATTGTTCCAAAGTCGGAATGACAACCGTGAGAAGCTGCATGATGATCGACGCGTTGATGTACGGCGTGATGCTCATCGCAAAGATGGAAAACTTGCTGAATGCACCGCCGGAAAAGAGATCCAACAGGCCGAACAGGTTGCCCGTAGCAAACAGCTGCTCAATGGCCGACGGATCAACGCCCGGCACAGGAATGTGCGTACCGAGCCGGAACACGGCGAACATGATGAGTGTGAAGATGACCTTCTGTCTTAGCTCCGGAATCTTGTAGATGTTCGCAAGGGCTGAAAACAATCAGATCACCTCGACTTGTCCGCCTGCCGCCTTGATCTTTTCTTCCGCCGACTTCGTGAAGCCGTTGGCGCGAACCGTGAGCTTCTTCGTGAGTTCGCCCTTGCCGAGAATGCGGATGCCGTCGCAGACGTTCTTCAGGATGCCTTCTTCGACGAGTGCGACAGGATCGACGACAGCGCCATCCTCAAAGCGGTTCAAGGTTTCGATGTTGACCTCCGCATAAATCTTGCGGAACACATTGTTGAAGCCGCGCTTTGGAAGCCTGCGGTAGATCGGCATCTGGCCGCCTTCGAAGCCCGTGCGGACACCGCCGCCGCTCCTCGAATTCTGCCCCTTGTGCCCACGGCCTGCGGTCTTGCCGTTGCCGCTGCCAATGCCGCGACCCACGCGGTTGCGCGTCTTTTTGGAGCCAGGCGCCGGAGACAATTCATGTAACTTCATACTGCTTGCACCTCCTTGTTCTTTCTTATATATTCTCGACCTTCACGAGATGTTCGACCTTGTGGATCTGCCCCTTCAATGCGTCGTTCATCTCACGCTCCACCGACGAGTTGAGCTTACGAAGTCCGAGCGAACGAACGGTGGCTCTCTGCGTCTCGGGACGACCGATGAGGCTTCTCGTAAGAGTGATTTTGACCTTTGCCATCGAACTTCCTCCTTAACCTAAGAGTTCCTGCACCGTCTTGCCGCGCAGTTCAGCGACCGCTTCAGCACGCTTGAGCTGCTCGAGACCCTTGACCGTGGCGCGAACCATGTTGTTCGGATTCGACGAGCCAAGAGACTTCGTGAGGATGTCGCGAATGCCCGCAAGCTCCAAAACGGCGCGTGCAGGACCACCCGCGATGACGCCGGTACCTTTGGCGGCAGGCTTCAAGAGCACACGGCCTGCACCGAAGATGCCGATCATCTCGTGCGGAATCGTCGTATCCTTCAAGGAAACCTCGATGAGGTTCTTCTTCGCGTCCTCGATGCCCTTTCGTATTGCCTCGGGCACTTCGCTCGCCTTGCCAAGGCCTGCGCCAACCTTGCCCTTCTTGTTGCCCACGACTACGAGAGCACTGAAGGAGAAACGGCGGCCGCCCTTGACGACTTTGGCAACGCGGTTGATGTAAACGACCTTCTCCTCAAATTCAGGAGTCTCGTTGTTTCTGTCCCGGTCCCTGTCATGGTTCCTGTCCATTCTAGCCATTCATTTACCTCCTTGCAAGTCAGAATTTGAGGCCTGCCTCGCGCGCTGCTTCTGCGAGCGCCGCGACGCGACCGTGGTAGATGTAGCCCCCGCGGTCAAAGACAACCTCGGTGATGCCCTTTTCAAGCGCACGCTTCGCGACAGCAGCGCCGACAGCCTTCGCGGCCTCGATGTTGCCGCCGTAGTCCGAGAATCCCTTGTCCTTCGAACTTGCCGAGACGAGCGTCACGCCCTTCTCGTCGTCAATCACCTGCGCGTAGATGTTCGCGAGGCTTCTGTATACGTTGAGGCGCGGACGCTCTGCCGTGCCCGAAACGTGGTTACGGACGCGCAGGTGGCGCTTCTGCCTTGCCTTGTTCTTGTCTGCCTTGATCAGCACTATGGTCACTCCTTTCCTTTAAGCTGCCTTATTTCTTCGCCTTGGCGCCGGCCTTACCGACCTTGCGGCGGATGTGCTCGCCCTCGTACTTGATGCCCTTGCCCTTGTACGGTTCAGGCAGACGATAGCTGCGGATCTTTGCAGCGATGGCGCCGACAGCTTCCTTGTCGATGCCCGAAACGACGATGCTCGTCGCGCTGGGCGCGTCAAGCGTAATGCCTGCGGGCGGCTCGACAATGACGGGATGGGAAAAACCCAAGGAAAGGTTCAGATTCTTGCCCTGCTTCGCGGCACGGTAGCCGACGCCATTGATTTCGAGCGTCTTCTTGAAGCCTTCCGTCACGCCGATGACCATGTTGTTGATGAGCGTGCGCGTAAGACCGTGCAGGGAGCGGTGCTCCTTGTCGTCCGACGGGCGCGTGACTGTGAGGACATTGCCCTCGACCGCGATCTTCATGTCCGGATGAAGCTCGCGGAAAAGCTCGCCCTTCGGACCCTTTACTGTCACCTTGTTGACTTCCTCGATCTTGACGGTTACGCCAGTGGGAATCTCAATCGGTGCTCTGCCAATTCTCGACATCTTTTCACCTCCAGACGTTTACCAGACATAGGCGACGACTTCGCCGCCAAGGCCGGCCTTGCGGGCTTCCTTGTCGCTCATGATCCCCTTCGATGTGGAGATGATGGCGATGCCGAGTCCGCCGAGGACGCGCGGCAGTTCATCGTGCTTCGCATAAGCGCGAAGACCGGGCTTCGAGATGCGCTTGATGCCCGTGATGACCTTCTCGCGTGCGGGGCCGTACTTGAGGAAAACCGTCAGCATGCCCTGCTTCGAGTCTGCCGTGAAGGTGTAATCCTTGATGAAACCCTCTTCCTTCAAGACCTCGGCGATTGCCTTCTTGATCTTGGAGGCGGGAATCTCCACCTTGGAGTGGTAGACGGAGTTCGCGTTGCGAACGCGCGTCAGCATATCTGCAATAGGATCAGTCATTACCATGGAACCGATATCCTCCCTTTCATATGTTTCGAGGAAGACGCCGCGCAAAAGATGCGGAACGGCTTCCTTTCCTTTCGCTCAAAAGCGAATTTTTTTTGCCATGAAGCCCCAAGAGGTCAAGCCATAGGCGCAGACCGATTGGTTAGGCTTCTGTAAGGGCGACGCATAATGTCCACGAAGTGGACGTTTGTGCGTGTAGTTTACCAGCTGGCTTTCGTCACGCCGGGAATGGCGCCGTTGTAGCTCTGCTCGCGGAAGCAGATGCGGCACATGTCGAACTTCCTCATGTAGCCATGCGGACGACCGCAGATCTTGCAGCGGTTGTGCTGGCGCACCTTGAACTTCGGCTGCTGGCTCCACTTTTCGATCATCGATTTCTTAGCCACAGTTCATACCTCCTTCTTCAAGCCTTGAAGGGCATGCCCATGAGCTTCAAGAGCTCGCGCGCCTCTTCATCTTTTTCTGCTGTCGTGACGATGACGATGTTCATGCCGCGCAGCTTGTCAATCTTGTCGTACTCGATCTCGGGGAAGATGAGCTGCTCCTTGAGGCCGACCGCATAATTGCCGCGGCCGTCAAAAGCCGTGCTGCTCACGCCGCGGAAGTCGCGGACGCGCGGCAGGGCGACGTTGATGAACTTGTCGAGGAACTGGTACATGCGTGTGCCGCGCAGCGTGACCTTCGTGCCGATCGGCATGCCTTCCCTGAGCTTCCAGGCGGCAAGCGACTTCTTCGCGCGCGTCAGGATGGGCTTCTGTCCCGCAATGATCGTCAGATCATTGACGGCGGAGTCGAGAGCCTTGGGATTGCCGACGGCTTCGCCGACGCCCATGTTGATGATGACCTTCTCGATCTTTGGAAGCTGCATGATGTTCTTGTAGCCAAACTTCTTCGTGAGCTCAGGCACAACTTCGTTCTTGTACTTTTCCTGTAATCTATCCAAACCGTGCTCCTCCTTCCTCAATTATTTCGTCTGGTCGATGACTTCGCCGCACTTCTTGCAGGCGCGAACCATCTTGCCGTTGACTTCCTTCTTGCCCGTGCGCGTCGCCTTCTTGCAGGCCGGGCATACGAGCATGACCTTGCAGGCGTTCAGAGGGGCTTCCTTCTGGATGATGCCGCCCTGCGGGTACTTCTGGCTCGGCTTCGTATGGCGCTTCACCTTGTTCACGCCCTCGACGACGACCTTGCCCTTCTTCGGCAGAGCCTCGACGATCTTGCCCTCTTTGCCCTTGTCCTTGCCTGCGAGGACGACGACCGTGTCGCCTTTCTTTACGTGCAGTTTCACCTGTGACAAAATAGCGCCTCCTATCAAAGAACTTCAGGAGCCAAGGAAACGATCTTCATGAAATCCTTCTCGCGCAGCTCCCTGGCCACGGGGCCAAAAATACGGGTTCCTCTCGGCGTCTTGTCTTCCTTGATGAGCACGGCGGCGTTCTCGTCGAAGCGGATAAAAGAGCCGTCCGGACGACGGATGCCCTTGACGCTTCGGACGACGACAGCCTTGACGACATCGCCCTTCTTGACCGTGCCGCCGGGGGCTGCTGCCTTGACGGCAGCCACGATAACATCACCGATGTTGGCATACTTGCGGTACGAGCCGCCGAGCACGCGGATGCACATGATCTCTTTCGCGCCCGTATTGTCGCCAACATTCAGCATGGTCTGCTGTTGAATCAATGTATGAACCTCCCTTTCGAGATCGCAGCGAAATTATTTCGCTCTCTCGACGATTTTCACGACTCTCCAGCGCTTGTGCTTCGAGAGCGGGCGGGTCTCCATCAGAGCCACCGTATCGCCGACATGCGCCTCGTTGTTCTCGTCGTGCGCTTGGAACTTCACCGTCTTCTTGACGGCCTTCTTATAGAGCTTGTGCTGCTCAATGTCGACAACGGCGACGACGACGGTCTTGTCCATCTTGTCGCTTACGACCTTGCCGACTCTCGTCTTGCGTTCATTTCTCTCACTCATCAAAGAGCCTCCTTCCTCTGCATATCAATCAATTCTTCGCCAAGCAAACGTCCTGATTCTCAAGCTCGCGCTGCACCGTCTTGACGCGCGCGATCGATTTCTTGACTTCCTTGATACGCATCGGATTCTCCAGCTGGCCGGTAGCGTGCTGGAAACGGAGGTTAAACAGCTCCTGTTTGAGCGAAGCGAGCTTTTCAACAAGCTCCCCGGCATTCAAGTCGCGTATCTCATTAACCTTCATTTACTTCACCGCCCTCTGCTGCTTTCAGTGACTCCTCGCGCGTGACGAACTTCGTGCGGATCGGCAGCTTGTGGCCTGCAAGGCGCATGGCCTCCATGGCGACTTCCTTCGACACGCCGTCCATCTCGAAGAGCACACGACCGGGCTTGACGACGCACACCCAGTACTCGGGCGAGCCCTTGCCGCTGCCCATACGGGTCTCGGCCGGCTTCGCCGTGACCGGCTTGTCGGGGAAAATCTTGATCCAGACCTTGCCGCCGCGCTTGATGTAACGCGTCATGGCGATACGGGCGGCTTCGATCTGACGATTCGTGATCCAAGCCGGCTCCAGAGCCACAAGGCCGAACTCACCGTGGCTGACCGTGTTGCCGCGATGTGCCTTGCCCTTCATGCGGCCGCGGAACTGCTTACGGTATTTGACTCTCTTCGGTAATAACATTAAGCTTCGCTCCCTTCAGCGGCAGCCCTCTTGGACTGCTTCTTCTCTGGAAGGATTTCGCCCTTGAAGATCCAGACCTTGACACCGATGCGTCCGTACGTCGTGCGGGCTTCCGCCGTGCCGTAGTCGATGTCGGCGCGCAGCGTGTGCAGCGGAATGCTGCCCTCGCGATACGCCTCGCTTCGGGCGATTTCCGCGCCGCCCAAGCGACCCGAAACCTTGACCTTGATGCCCTTGGCGCCAAGGCGCATCGTGCGGCCGACCGACTGCTTCATGGCGCGGCGGAACGCGATGCGGCGCTCAAGCTGCTGCGCGATGTTCTCGGCGACGAGCGTCGCGTCGAGATCGGGCTGACGGATCTCGGAGATGTTGATGTCGACCGTCTTTTCCGTCTTGCCCTTGAGGCCTTCCTTGATCTGCTCGATGCCCGAGCCGCCGCGGCCGATGACCATGCCGGGCTTCGCCGTATGGATCGTGAGCTTCAGACGGTTCTTCGAGCGCTCCGTCTCGATCTTCGAGACGCCGGCAGCACCGAGGCTGTCTTTCAAATACTTGCGGATCTTAATATCTTCATGCAGGTTGTCTGCAAAGTCCTTATCTGCGTACCATTTTGCATCCCAATCCTTGACGATGCCGATGCGGATGCCGTTCGGATTTACTTTCTGACCCAAACCTTTTCCCTCCTCCTCATCTTTCTTCCACGGCGACGGTGACGTGGGACGTGCGCTTCAAAATCTTGAACGCCTGCCCACGCGAACGCGGGTGGATGCGCTTGAGTGTCGGGCCCTGATCGACATAAGCCGTCTTGATGTAGAGCTTGTCGACATTCATGTCGAAGTTGTTCTCGGCATTGGAAACGGCGGATTTCAATACCTTCTCTATGACGTCCGCACCGATTTTCGGCGTGAACTTCAAGATTGCGAAAGCTTCGGCGATGTTCTTGCCACGGATGAGATCCATGACGACACGCACCTTGCGCGGCGCAATCCGTACATACTTGGCTGTAGCTTTTGCTTCCAAAGGGGAAATGCCTCCTTTCGCTCTTATCTCAGCGAAGTCTTGCGCTCTTCGCCGGCATGGCCCTTGAACGTGCGCGTCGGAGCGAACTCTCCGAGCTTGTGTCCGACCATATCTTCCGTCACATATACAGGAACGTGCTTGCGGCCGTCGTGCACGGCGATCGTGTGACCCACGAAATCCGGCAGGATCGTGGAACTTCTCGACCACGTCTTCACGACCTTCTTGTCGTTCGCCGCATTGAGCGCGTCAATTTTCTTCACGAGACTTTCTTGTACGAAAGGTCCCTTCTTGACTGATCTCGACAAAATATATCCTCCTTCCGCTCAGGCAGCCTGAGCTGCCTTCCCCCACGAATTACTTGCGGCCACGCACGATGAGCTTGTCCGACGCCTTCTTGCGGCGCGTCTTGGCGCCCATCGCGCACTTGCCCCACTTCGTGACCGGATGCTTGCGGCCGACCGGGCTGCGCCCTTCGCCGCCGCCGTGCGGATGGTCGTTCGGGTTCATCGCTACGCCGCGGTTCTCCGGGCGCTTCCCGAGCCAGCGGTTGCGCCCCGCCTTGCCGATCGTGATGTTCTCATGCTCGAGGTTGCCGACCTGGCCGATCGTCGCGCGGCAGTTGATGTGCACCTTGCGAAGCTCGCCCGAGGGAAGGCGCAGGAGCGCATAGTCGTTCTCTTTCGCCATGAGCTGGACGGCGCTGCCGGCACTTCTTGCAAGCTGTGCGCCCTTGCCGATCTTCAGCTCGATGTTGTGGATCATCGTGCCGACGGGGATGTTCTTGATGGGAAGCGCGTTGCCGACCTTGATGTCAGCCTCTGCGCCCGATTCCACCTTGTCGCCGACCTTGAGACCGTTCGGCGCGAGGATGTAGCGCTTCTCGCCATCCGCGTAGTTCAGAAGAGCGATGCGTGCGCTGCGGTTCGGATCGTACTCGATCGTCGCGACGCGGGCAGGGATGCCATCCTTCGTGCGCTTGAAGTCGATGATGCGGTAGCGGCGCTTGTGACCGCCGCCCTGATGGCGAACCGTCATGCGGCCCTGCTGATTGCGTCCGCCATGGCTCTTAAGGCTCTCGACGAGGGATTTCTCCGGCTTGTCCGTCGTAATTTCGTCAAACGACGCGACCGTCATGAACCTGCGGCCTGCGGAATAAGGTTTGAAACTTTTGATTGCCACTTCTTTTTACCTCCTTTGCTCGATTTTATGCCTGGAAGAACTCGATCGTCTCGCCCGGAGCGAGCTTCACAATCGCCTTCTTGTAGTCCGAGCGCTTGCCGACGAAGCGACCCATGCGCTTCATCTTGCCGCTGACGTTGACCGTGTTCACGTTTGCGACCTTCACGTTGAAGACCTCAGCGACCGCCTTGGCGATCTCGATCTTGTTCGCTTTCTTGGCGACGACGAAGACATACTTGCCTTCCTCCATGAGCTGGGTGCTTTTCTCTGTGATCAGCGGGCGGATGAGGATATCGCGTGCGTCCATTATGCGAGCACCTCCTCAATCTTTTCTATCGCAGCCTTCGTGATGAAGAGCTTCGTGTGGTTCAGGATGTCGTAGACGTTGAGGCCCATCGTGTTGATCGCCTTGACGCCGGGGATGTTGCGCGAAGAAAGCTCGACGTTCTCGTTCTCATCGAGCGTGATGATGAGGCTCTTCGCATCGACGCCGAAATCGCCGAGCATCTTGACGACGCTCTTCGTCTTCGGGGCATCGAACTGAAGGTCGTCGAGGACGATGAAATCACCGCTCGCCACCTTGTCCGAGAGCGCACACTTGATCGCGAGGCGGCGCTGCTTCTTCGGCATGCGGAAAGCATACGAGCGCGGCTGCGGGCCGAAGACCGTGCCGCCGCCGACCCACAGCGGCGAGCGCGTCGAGCCGCTTCTTGCACGACCCGTGCCCTTCTGTCTCCACGGCTTTCTGCCGCCGCCCCTCACGAGGCCGCGCGTCTTCGTCGCATGCGTGCCGAGACGGCGCGATGCGAGCTGCATGACGACGGCCTGATGCACGAGGCCGGCATTCATCTCCACGCCGAAGACGCTGTCATTCAATTCGATATCGCCAACCTGCTGGTTTGCGCTATTATAAACTGCTACTTTTGGCATAAGTTAGCAATCCTCCTTCCAGATTATTTTTCCGCCTTTTTCGGCTTGTCCGGCTTGACCGTGGCACGAACCACGACAAGACCCTTCTTCGGGCCCGGGATTGCGCCCTTGATGAGGATGAGGTTGCGCTCCGCGTCCACACGGACGACGGAAAGACGCTGCACCGTGACCCTCGCATGACCCATCTGGCCAGGAAGCTTCTTACCCTTCAAGACGCGGCCGCCATGACCGCTGATCATCGCACCCGTCGAGCCGGGTTCTCTGTGCGACTTCGAACCGTGACCCATGGGGCCGCGCGCGAAGTTGTGGCGCTTGATCGTACCAGCGAAACCTTTACCCTTCGAGGTGCCCGTCACATCGACGAGGTCGCCGGCAGCAAATATGTCAACGCCGATGGTGTCACCGACGTTATATTCCGAAGCATCAGTAAGACGCATCTCGCGGATGAAGCGCACAGGCGCGACTCCCGCCTTGGCGAAGTGACCTTTCAGAGGCTTCGTAACCCTCTTCTCCTTGACTTCGCCGAAGCCGATCTGGACGGCGTTGTAGCCGTCGTTCTCCACGGTCTTGTTCATGATGACAACATTGTTACCTGACTCGACAACCGTGACAGGGACGACAGTGCCCTCTTCCGTAAAGATCTGCGTCATGCCAAGTTTTCTTCCCAAAATAGCTTTCGACATAAATTCCACCTCCCCTTACAGCTTGATCTCGATGTCCACCCCGGCCGGCAGGTCAAGGCGCATCAGTGCGTCCACCGTCTTGTTGGAAGGATCGAGGATGTCGATGAGGCGCTTGTGCGTGCGCATCTCGAACTGCTCGCGCGAATCCTTGTTGACGTGCGGGGAGCGCAGGATCGTGTAGATGTTCTTCTCCGTGGGGAGCGGAATCGGACCCGACACACGAGCACCCGTCCTCTTCGCGGTATCGACAATCTTAACCGCGCTCTGGTCGAGAGCCTTGTGATCGTAGGCCTTCAAACGAATACGGATTTTCTGCTGTTTCGACAATGTTTTTTCCTCCTTGTCGTCCGGACTCCATGGCCCAAACATTTCTCCGCAGCAGTTCCCTCGGCTCTGCCGAGCCATCTGCCGCGTCATCGCATGGGAGCAATAAGGAAGCGCTGAACTTGTCAGTGATTCCAGAAATGAGATAAATACACAAAGCCTTTATAAAGGGCTGCGAGACCGCAGCCCTTATAAAAGCCTTTATGATGTTGGAAACCTTTGCTTTAGCCCTCGATCTCCGTCACGCGGCCGGCGCCGACCGTATGGCCGCCCTCGCGGATCGCGAAGCGCAGACCCTTCTCGATGGCAATCGGCGTGATGAGCTCAACTTCCATCTCGACATTATCGCCAGGCATGACCATCTCCGTGCCCTCGGGCAGGCGGACAACGCCCGTGACATCCGTCGTGCGGAAGTAGAACTGAGGACGATAGTTCGTGAAGAACGGCGTATGACGGCCGCCCTCTTCCTTCTTGAGGACGTAGACCTGAGCCTTGAACTTCGTGTGCGGGTTAATCGAGCCGGGCTTCGCGAGAACCTGGCCGCGGACGATGTCCTTGCGATCGACACCGCGCAAAAGAGCGCCGATGTTGTCGCCGGCGACAGCCGTGTCGAGCATCTTGCGGAACATCTCGATGCCCGTAACAACCGTCTGCTTCGTCTCATCTTCGAGACCGACGATCTCAACCGTATCGTTGAGCTTCAGCTCACCGCGCTCGACGCGGCCCGTTGCGACCGTGCCGCGGCCCGTGATCGTGAAGACATCCTCAACCGGCATGAGGAAGGGCTTCTCCGTATCGCGCGTCGGCGTCGGAATGTACTCATCGACAGCATCCATGAGCTCGAGAATCTTCTTCTCCTGCTCCGCATCGTCCTCAAGAGCCTTGAGCGCAGAACCTGCAATGACCGGAATATCGTCGCCAGGGAACTCATAAGCCGTGAGGAGGTCGCGGACTTCCATCTCGACAAGCTCAAGAAGTTCAGGATCATCAACCTGGTCAACCTTGTTGAGGAAGACGACGATCGCCGGAACGCCGACCTGGCGGGCCAAGAGGATGTGCTCGCGCGTCTGCGGCATCGGGCCGTCGGCGGCGCTGACGACGAGGATCGCGCCGTCCATCTGAGCAGCGCCCGTGATCATGTTCTTAACGTAGTCGGCGTGGCCCGGGCAATCGACGTGCGCATAATGACGCTTGTCCGTCTCGTACTCGACATGCGCCGTGTTGATCGTGATGCCGCGCTCCCTCTCCTCCGGAGCCTTGTCGATGTCCGCGTAGTCCTCGAACTGAGCCATGCCCTTCTTGGACAGAACCTTCGTGATTGCTGCCGTCAGCGTCGTCTTGCCGTGATCGACGTGGCCGATCGTACCGATGTTGACATGCGGCTTGGTTCTCTCAAACTTCTGCTTTGCCATATTGTTTTTTCCTCCCTCGTTACTCGCCCTTGTTCTTGGCGATGATAGCCTCGGCTATATTCTTAGGAACTTCATCATAGTAAGAAACTTCCATGGAGTAGTTCCCTCGACCCTGTGTCTTGGAGCGCAGATCCGTCGAATATCCGAACATCTCGGACAGCGGAACGAACGCATTGATGACCTGGGCGCCGTTTCTCGCTTCCATGCCCTCGATGCGGCCACGGCGTGAATTGATGTCGCCCATGACATCGCCCATATACTCTTCCGGCACAATGACCTCGACCTTTACATAAGGCTCGAGGAGCACCGGATTCGCCTTCTCAGCACCATTCCTGAACGCCATTGAGCCGGCGATCTTGAACGCCATTTCCGAAGAGTCGACCTCGTGGTACGAACCGTCGTAGACCGTGACCTTGACGTCGACCATCGGATAGCCCGCGATGACGCCGTTGTCCATAGCCTCGCGCACGCCGTTCTCGATCGGGTTGATGAACTCCTTCGGAATGACACCGCCGACAATCTTGTTCTCGAATGTGAAGCCTTCGCCCGGCTCCTGCGGCGTGAGCTCGAGCCAGCAATGACCATACTGGCCATGACCGCCCGACTGACGGACAAACTTGCCTTCCGCCTTTGCAGACTTGCGGATCGTTTCGCGGTACGCAACCTGCGGATTGCCGACATTGCAGTCGACCTTGAATTCACGCAGCATGCGGTCAACGATGATTTCCAAATGAAGCTCGCCCATGCCCGAGATGATCGTCTGACCCGTCTCCTGATCCGTGCGCACACGGAACGTCGGATCTTCTTCCGCCAACTTCTGCAAGGCGATGCCCATCTTCTCCTGATCGTTCTTCGTCTTCGGCTCGACCGCGACCGAAATGACCGGGTCGGGGAACTCCATCGACTCAAGAATGATCGGTTTCGACTCATCGCACAGCGTGTCGCCCGTCGTCGTGTCCTTCAAGCCGACGGCAGCAGCGATGTCACCGCTGTAGACCGTATCAAGCTCGGCACGGTGATTCGCGTGCATCTGCAGGATGCGGCCGATGCGCTCCTTCTTGCCCTTCGTCGAATTGAAGACATAAGAGCCGGAAGAAAGCGTGCCCGAGTAGACGCGGAAAAACGCGAGCTTGCCGACGTAAGGATCGGCCATGATCTTGAACGCGAGCGCCGCAAAGGGGCCGTCGTCCGTCGAATCGCGATGATCCTCTTCGCCCGTATCAGGGTTGACACCCTTGATCGCAGGGATGTCGATCGGTGCGGGCATGAAGTCGACGATCGCATCGAGCATCGGCTGTACGCCGCGGTTGCGGTACGAAGAGCCGCATGTCACCGGCGTCATCTTGCAGGCGATCGTCGCCTTGCGGATGGCCTTACGGATCTCATCTTCCGAGATTTCCTCACCGCCGAGGTACTTCTCCATGAGGTCGTCATCCTCTTCGGCGACGGCTTCGAGGAGCTTGTCGCGGTATTCGTCGGCGATATCCTTCATATCATCGGGAATCGCCACCTCATCGGCGACCTTTCCAAGGTCGTCCTCATAGATGATCGCTTCCATCTTGATGAGATCGACGATGCCGGAGAACGTATCCTCCGAGCCGATCGGCAGCTGGATTGCCACCGGATTTGCCTGCAGGCGCTCCTGCATCATCTTGATGACGTTAAAGAAGTCCGCGCCCGTGATGTCCATCTTGTTGACATAAGCCATGCGCGGGACATTGTACTTCTCCGCCTGACGCCAGACCGTCTCCGTCTGAGGCTCGACGCCGCCTCTGGCCGTCAGGACGGCAACAGCGCCATCGAGAACGCGCAGCGAGCGCTCCACCTCGACTGTGAAGTCAACGTGACCGGGCGTATCAATGATGTTAATGCGATGATTCTTCCAATGGCAGGTCGTCGCAGCCGACGTGATCGTGATGCCGCGCTCTTGTTCCTGCGCCATCCAGTCCATCGTGGCAGCGCCATCATGAACCTCACCGATCTTATGTGTAATGCCCGTATAGAAGAGGATACGCTCTGTCGTCGTTGTCTTTCCGGCATCGATGTGAGCCATGATGCCGATATTGCGAGTTTTTTCCAGAGAAAACTCTCTTGCCACTTATTATCGCTCCTTAACTAGTTGAGATACTGCTTGGGATTACCAACGATAATGAGCGAATGCCTTATTAGCCTCAGCCATCTTATGCGTATCTTCTTTTTTCTTGATCGCCGCGCCCGTATTGTTCGCTGCGTCCATGAGCTCGCCCGAAAGCCTCTCATCCATGGTCTTCTCGCCGCGCAGCCTCGCGTAGTTCACAAGCCAGCGAATGCCGAGCGTCATGCGGCGATCGGGACGGACCTCGACCGGCACCTGATAATTCGCACCGCCGACACGGCGCGCGCGCACCTCGAGAACCGGCATGACATTCTTCAGCGCCGTCTCGAAAACCTCCAGAGGATCCTTGCCCGTCTTGGCACGAATCGTCTCAAACGCATCGTAAACGACGCGCTCGGCAACACTCTTCTTGCCCGAGAGCATCACCTTGTTGATAAATTTTGTAACCGTCTTGGACTTGTATACCGGATCCGGCAACACGTCACGTCTGGGTACGGCACCTTTTCTTGGCATACTTACCCCTCCTGGCTATAATCTCTTCTCAGAAAAAGCGTCTCACTTCTTCTTCGCGCGCTTCGCGCCGTACTTCGACCTCGCCTGACCGCGATCCTGAACACCTGCCGTATCCAGCGAACCACGGATGATGTGGTAGCGGACACCAGGCAGATCCTTGACACGGCCGCCGCGGATCAAGACAACGCTATGCTCCTGCAGATTATGGCCAATACCGGGAATGTATGCCGTCACCTCGATGCTGTTCGTCAAGCGAACACGGGCGACCTTACGGAGAGCCGAGTTCGGCTTCTTCGGGGTCGTCGTGTAGACCCTCGTGCAGACGCCGCGCTTCTGCGGGCAATTCTTCAGTGCCGGTGCATTCGATTTCTCCTGCATGCTCTTGCGGCTCTTGCGAACCAGCTGATTAATTGTAGGCATTTGATGCACCTCCTTCCTTCATATTGAGAATTTATTATTTATAATTACTCCGCCGCAGCTCCTTGAGCCGCTCGCCTTGCGGCAGGCGAAGCATTTACCGACCTGAGGCATCGCTCTTGAGTACGGCCGCCGCAGCGGCGCCGACCTCGATGGAGCAAGCCTTTCCAAGCTCCTGCATCGTGGGGACATGCACGACTTGCACGCCGATCTCACTCGCGAGATCGAGAAGCGGCTGCGTCACGCGCTCATCCGCATCGTCCGCCAAAAAAACGGCGTCCGCACGGCTCTTCTGCACGGCCTTCGTGACCTGCTTGACCCCGATGACCCGCTCCGCGTCCCTCAGCGATTTCAACGTCATGCAGCTTCCCTCCCAACGCACGATTCCTGCTCAGTGTCAGGCACCTATATATATTAACAAAAGGGAAAAACTATGTCAACACTTTATTTTATCGGCATTTTTATGTACACTGCGCCTCGTGTGTCATAAATGAAATGATGAGCCGAGCTCGAAAGAGAGATCGGCTCACCATTTTCACCGACACACAACCCTCGTCTCGCCGAATCCTTGTCCCGTAAGTCTGCCGACGCCGGAGAAGTTGGCGAATTGGGCGAGAAGAAGGAGTGCGTGCTGCTCTTCTTCATTCAAAGCCGTAACATCGTAGCTGAACCTGCCCGAGAACGCTAGCATGCCGCGGTCGCCGCCGAAGTAGACGCGGCGCGAGCTGCCGTGCCATTCTGCCAGAAGCGCCTTCGCCGCCGCCTCGCGAACCCAGGCGCGATCCATCTCCACGGGCATGGAGGCTTGCTGCCACTTGTCGGCAAGCGACGAAAAGATGAAGACGGGATCGGGCGTCGGATAGTCCTTATCGTCGCGGCGAAAGGCGACGGGCGAGAGGAAGCGCAGACGAAGTTCCGTGATGCGCCCTGCGCCAAGCGCCGCGCCGACAAGCTCCATCTCATCGACGACGCCCGAATCCTCTGTGCCGTCCGCCTTGACTTTCTCGACGCGAAGCGGCAAATTCCCCGCTTTCAGAACCTCGCCCGTGCGAACATAGAGCGCTGCCTGCAATACGTCCTCCCGAAGCGCCGTGACGCGCCAGCTCAGGCTCTCGCCCCTGGCGATCGCGCGATAACCGCCCTCGTCTTTTTCCTGCCGCCACTTGAGAAGCGACACGGTGAACGGCTTTACGTTAAGCGCCTCATGGACATAGGTGGAAAGCTCCGCCGAATATCCTTCCATAATCTTGAAGAACAGCCCATGCAGCCAACGTCCGTGAAAAACTGGCACATGGGCAGTATCTTCTGCCCGCAGCCGATAGACGACAGCGCCGATCATTTACTTCATCCTCTCCTGCGCCGCATCTTTCAAAATTTCAATTCCATCAGCACTTCATCCATATCGAGGTCGAGGATCGTGATCTTTTCATCCGTCATTAAAGCGATGGTCGCCCTGCCGTCCTCGCGCTTCGACAGAGACGGCGAGCCGGGATTGACGAACACGGTCGCACCGCGCTTTTCGAGGACGTTCGTGTGGATATGCCCCGTGATGAAGACGTCGGCGCACATCGTGCGTGCCGCCTCATCCTTGGCGGCGTCGCTCTCGATAAGATGCCCGTGCGTCGCGACGATGCGCTTGCCGCCCGCAAAAGCGTAGGCGTAAGGCGTCTGAATCGGCGTCTTGAGCACGAGCTGGTCGACCTCGGAATCGCAGTTGCCGCGGCAAATAAGGACGGGCGGCACGCTCGCGTTGATCTTGTCGGCGAGCCTGGCGGGATTGTAATCTTCGAGCATCGGATTGCGCGGGCCATGATAGAGCACGTCACCCGCGTGGATGATGAGGTCGGCGTCGGAAAAGTGCTTCTCGTAGGCAAGCTGCCAACGTTTCTCGCAGCCGTGCGTGTCGCTGATGATGCCGATTTTCATGACCTCGCCCCCTCAGCCGATCTTCTTCAGCAGGCTTGCAAGCTCCATCGCCGCCAGGGCGCAGTCCGCTCCCTTGTTGCCCGCCTTCGTGCCCGCACGTTCGATCGCCTGCTCGATGTTCTCCGTCGTCAGGACGCCGAAGAGCGTCGGCACGCCCGTCGAAAGCCCGACCTGCGCGACGCCCTTCGACACTTCATTGCAGACATAATCATAATGCGTCGTCGCGCCGCGAATGACCGCGCCGAGACAAATCACGGCATCGTATTTGCCGCTCTCGGCCATCTTCTTGGCAACAATCGGAATCTCGAACGCGCCCGGCACCCAGGCGACGTCGATGTCATCCTCCTTCGTCTCGTGACGATGCAACGCATCGAGCGCACCGCCCAAGAGCTTGCTCGTGATGAACTCATTGAAACGCGCCGCCACGATGCCGATATGAAGCCCCTTGCCTGTAATAAAACCTTCGATCGTTTTTGCCATGATTATCTCTCCTTAATTCTGCTCTATCGCTGTAAAACGATTACGCATAGCCGTATTATAATACCCTAATTTATGTAGAGCATACCAGTCCTCGATCAGAGCCTCATCCGCAACATGCAATGCGAGCAAGACTTCTCGGGCAAATTCCAACGGTGCAGAACCATTGGCTGTAACCGTATTCTTGTCACAAACCGCCTGTTTGGACTGAAAATGCACCGCACCTTTATACTGCGAATCTCCCCACTGCAGCTCAGACAAACTGTTTCCCGTGTGCTTCACAGCATTCAAAGCACCCGCCGCAGCCAAAAATCCTACTGCATCACAAATACCGCCTAACAATCTGCCATTTTGCGAACAATGCGTTACCAGAGGAAACAGTTTCCGTGCGCATTCTTCACGCCACCGCATTCCTCCAATCAAAAGCAATGCCGCATAATCGTCTGGCACAGTATCTATCGTATAGTCTGGTATCGTCTGAAGTCCACCGATGGAGCGCACACTTTGTGTCGAAAGCGAAACCGTCTTGATTTCAAATTTTCCTTGACCAAGCAGGTGAACCCCCGACGAGATATACGCAGCTTCCCAATCAGCATATTCTTCAAGAAGCACCAATAGAATTGTTTCCATTATTTTTCTCCCATGCTTCAAACCACGAAGTCATTATCATTTCCCCAGATCTTCATCGTTCAAAAGGTGTCCCATCTTGACTTTCTTGACGCTCAAGTAGCGCTTGTCGAACTTGTTCGCCTTGACGACAAGCGGCACGCGCTCAACGATTTCGAGGTTGTATCCCTCAAGTCCCGCGCGCTTGGCGGGATTGTTCGTCATGAGGCGGATGCTCGTCAGGCCGAGATCGGAAAGGATCTGTGCGCCAATGCCGTAGTCGCGGAGGTCGGGCGCGAAGCCCAGTTCGACGTTCGCCTCGACGGTATCCGCGCCTTTGTCCTGCAGTTCGTAAGCGCGCATCTTGTTCGCGAGGCCGATCCCGCGCCCCTCCTGGCGCATATAGAGCACGACGCCCTCGCCTTCCTTCTCGATATTCTTCAAGGCAATGGCGAGCTGGTCGCCGCAGTCGCAGCGCAGCGAGCCGAGCGCGTCGCCCGTCAGGCATTCGGAGTGGACGCGCACGAGCACGTTCTTCTTGCCCGCGACATCGCCCTTGATGACAGCGATGTGGCACTTGCCGTCGAGCGTGCTCTCATACGCCTTGATGCGGAAGTGACCGTAACGACTCGGGAAGTCGACGTCGGCAACCTGCTTGACGAAACTCTCCGTGCGCTTGCGGTACTCGATGAGCGATTTGACCGTGATGATGTTGAGTCCGTGCTTTTTCGCAAATTCTTTCAACTCGGGCGTGCGCATCATGTGCCCGTCGTCCGCCATGATCTCACAGCAAAGCCCCGCGGGATAGAATCCTGCCAAGCGTGCGAGATCCGTTGTCGCCTCCGTGTGGCCCGTGCGCCGCAGCACGCCGCCCTCGACAGAACGCAGCGGGAATACATGACCAGGACGGCGGAAGGACGATGGCCTCGCTTTCGGATCGAGCAAGAGCTTGATCGTCTGGCAGCGTTCGAAAGCCGAGATGCCCGTATCCGTATTGTAGGCGTCGATGGAAACCGTGAACGCCGTCTCGTGATTGTCCGTGTTGTTCACGACCATCTGCCCGATATTCAGCTCATCGAGCCGCTTGCCGTCGATCGGCGTGCAGATCAGCCCCTTCGCGTACTTCGCCATGAAATTGATGTCCTCAGGCTTGACCGTCGCCGCCGCGACGATGAGATCGCCCTCGTTCTCACGATCTTCGTCATCCACGACGACGACCATCCTGCCGTACTTGATATCCTCGATTGCCTGCTCCACCGTTGCAAAATCTGACATATTACTGCATCTCCTTATCTCTGGGAAGTACGAATAATTTCCGCACTCCCTTAAAATCCCTGCTGTCGCAGAAAATCCATCGTTATTTTGCCCGCGCTCTTCGGCGCGTCGCTTTCTCCCTTTATGCGCGCTCCCGGAAAAAGTTTCTCCACATACTTGCCGAGGATATCCGTCTCGATATTCAATCGGCTGCCGCTGCGCTTTTCGCGCAAATTCGTGATCTCCCGCGTATGCGGAATCAAGCTGACCGTGAAGTCCGCCGCACTCACGCGTGCCACCGTAAGGCTAATGCCGTCGAGCGCGACCGAACCCTTTTCTACAATGTAGCGCAGGATGTCGGCATCTGCGCGTACCGTCAAGAGGATGGCATTTCCCTCCTCCTGCATGGCGGCGATCGTGCCCACACCGTCGATATGGCCGCTGACGATGTGACCGCCAAGGCGGCTTCGAAGCGTCAGGGCGCGCTCCAAGTTCACGCGGCTGCCGCGCTTCAGCTCTGCAAGCGACGTGCGCCGAACCGTCTCGGGCATGACATCCGCCGTGAAATGCGCCGCATCGAAGTGCGTGACCGTCAGGCAGATGCCGTTGACCGCGATGCTGTCGCCGAGCGCGACGTCTTCGAGCACCTTTTCAGCGCGTATGGCAATCTCACCGCCCGCAAGGCGCTCCAATGCGCCGACCTCTTCAATGATTCCTGTAAACAAAGGCTACCTCGCTCCCTTCGCCACATAGCCCGTGAGGAGGATGTCCGCACCGACCTGCTCCACCGTCAGTCTTGTCAGAAGTGCGGCATCGGCAAGTTCGGCGAATCCCGCGCCCTCGACGGGCGTCAGAGCTTCCTTGCCGCCAACAATCTTCGGCGCGATGAAGGCATGAATCTTGTCGACCAGCCCCGCCGCCAAGAGCGAAAAGTTCAGCGTGCCGCCGCCCTCAACGAATACAGAGGTCAGGTCGCGCGCCGCGAGCAGGCGCATAAGCGCGTCAAGATCGACACGCTCACCCTCGCCTGCACGGACGATCTCGACGCCCGCCGCTTCCAAAGCTGCACAACGCTCCTCGGGCGCGGCGCATGTCACGGCGATGAGCGTCTTCGCCGCACCGTCCTGTACGATCTTCGCTGCGAGCGGCGTGCGCGCGCGGCTGTCGACGATGACGCGCACGGGATTCCTGCCCGTACCGTCCGCCAGACGCGTCGTCAACGATGGATCGTCGGCGAGCACCGTGCCGATGCCAACGACGATGGCGTCCGCCACGTCGCGCATCTCATGCACGCGCCGCCGCGCCGCTTCGCCCGTGATCCACTGCGATTTCCCCGCTGCCGTCGCAATCTTACCGTCGAGCGTCATCGCCGTCTTGAGCGTGACGAAGGGCAGTTTCTCTGTCACCCATTTGAGATACGCTTCATTGAGCCGCCGCGCCTCTTCGGCGAGCACACCGACCGTCACCTCGACGCCCGCCGCTTCGAGCATCGCCTTGCCGCGCCCTGCGACGAGCGGATTCGGGTCGAGCATGGCGGTGACGACGCGCTTGACGCCTGCCTTGATCAAGGCCTCGGCACATGGCCCCGTGCGCCCGTGGTGCGAGCATGGCTCCAGCGTCACATAGGCAGTCGCGCCGTGCGCGAGATCGCCCGCCATGGCGAGCGCGTGCACCTCGGCGTGCGGCGTACCCGCCTTGCGGTGCCAGCCTGCGCCGACAATGCGCCCCTCGCGCACGATGACGGCACCGACAAGCGGATTGGGCGAGGTGCGCCCCAAGGCATTCTTAGCGAGCAGAAGCGCCTCGCGCATAAAGTCCTCGTCCTGCTGCATCTCTCCACCTCCTTCCTGTTCTTACCATGAAGCCCCAAGAGGTCAAGCCAAAGGCGCAGACCGATTGGCTAGGCTCCTGTAAGGGCGGCGCACAATGTCCACAAAGTGGACGTTTGTGCGTGTAGTTTTTGCACAAAAAAAGACCGCAAAAAGAACACTCTTTTCACAGTCTCCGTAACGCAACTTGCACGTCTTTTCCCATCCAGACTATACTGTCGGCTTCGGAATCACACCGAATCTGCCAAAAGGCTCGCGGGCTATACCGCCGGTGGGGACTTCCACCCCGCCCCAAAGACTGCTCTTCTGCTAGAAAGAATACCATAGGACTAGGATATTTGTCAAGTTCATAAGCTGAGACGCCGGACATCCTATCTATGCGCACAAAAAAAAGAAGGAGGCTTGCAGCCTCCCCCAAAAAAGATTACATTACCCTGCGAGCCCCGATGTAGCAGGACCCCCAGTACGAGCTGTAAAGCGAATCAATCGCCACGCCACGGCTCGATGATGCGTTGATGAAGTTGCCGTCACCGAGATAGATGCCGACATGCGATGCACCATAAGTGTACGTCGTGAAGAACACGAGATCGCCGGGAATAAGCTCATCAGTCGAAACGGGAGTACCCACCTCGAACTGCTCATCCGCCATGCGCGGCAGATAGATGCCGGCGTTAGCGAACACATAACGCACATAGCCCGAGCAGTCAAAACCGCTCGGCGTTGTGCCGCCGAATACATACGGCACACCGAGATACTGCATCGAATCCGAGATGATGCGGCGTGAAATATAGTTCGAACCGCGGCTCACTTCCGGCATGTTTTTGCCGAGAAGCGCCGAGTATGTCGCCGAGCCGACGAGGCCGTCCGCCTCAAGGCCGTGCGCACTCTGGAAAGCCTTGACCGCCTCTGCCGTTGCGGGGCCGAAATCGCCGTCCGCCGCCACGTCATATCCAAGGCTCGCCAACCGTCCCTGAATCTCCGCTACATCGCTTCCCTGGTCTCCGATTCGGAAAGCCGAAGCCCCCGCAACAGAAAACCCACACATCAAAACCATGGTCAGCACGAAAATACGCATTACTCTACTCAAATAGACACTCCCTCTCTGATTTCGCCTACGAGGTTAGCTGCCGGGTTAGGGAAGAGAACACCCTTTTTGACGCGACTGGAGAGCAACCTTATCCCTGCCGTCCTTCTGCCGCCTCATCATTCACCCCAAAAACTATGGTTCCCCCGCTCCTGAGCTGGATTCGGCTTTTCTTCGCTGATGCGTATTAGCTCCTCGTTGTTTTGCTCGCTGGGCGTCCTATAAGCCGGGTTCTGTGCTGCCTTACGGCAGTGGCAATCATTTATCTGGACCGCCCGTTGCCGGACGGCTCAAGCGACGCTACCCGGAAGGTCGGCGGGCCGCCTCATCCCTTCCCTATTCGGTCTTGCTTCGCGTGGGGTTTGCCTAGCCAGCCAGTCACCTGACTGCTGGTGCGCTCTTACCGCACCTTTCCACCCTTGCCAACACGGCTTATGCCATGCGGCGGTCTAAGTCTCTATGGCACTTTCCCTAGGGTTGCCCCCGCTGGACGTTATCCAGCACGCTGCCCTCTGAAGCCCGGACTTTCCTCAGGCGAAACGCCCGCGATTGCCCGGATGCTCAGCAAACTCACAACGTGACCATTATACCAGTTGCCCAAGGATTTGTCAAACGATTCGAGGCACATGCAAACAATTATTATAAGAGAACACTAATTCTATTTTCTCCATTTATCATATATCTAGTTAATAAACTTGAAAAAATCACTAGATTTTGTTTCAGCGACAATTTCCACACCATCGCCAAGTTCCTTCTTCAACCGTTCAGCAAGACGGGCAACGATCGGCTGCTCCGTCGCGAAATGCCCGGCATCAAGAATATGGATCCCAAGACCTATGGCGCGTTCGGCATCGTGATACTTGACATCGCCCGTCACATAGACGTCGGCGCCCTTGGCCGCCGCCCTGCCGATGAACTCTGCACCGCTGCCGCCGCAGAGGGCGACACGGGAAATCCTGTGAGCGCCTGCACGCACAATGCGCATCGACGAAAGCCCCAATTTCACCTTGACGCGTGCAGCAAAATCATCCAGGGAAAATTCCGCATCAAGCGAGCCGATGCGCCCAAGACCCGGCTCGCTGTCTGCCGCGCCTTCGGCAAGCGGCACAACTCCCTTCAATTCCAACTTTTCAGCGAGCACATCATTGACGCCGCCCACCGTACTGTCGAGGTTCGTGTGCGCGGCAAAGACAGCGATGTCCGCCTTAATCAGACGCGCGATCTTGCGTCCCGTCGCATCGTCCGTGCGCACTGCCTTGAGTCCGCGAAAAATAAGAGGATGGTGCGCGACGATCAGATCGCAGCCATCCTCGATTGCACATTCCACCGTTTCCTCGCGCACATCGAGCGCGACGAGGATCTTCCTCACTTCATCGTGCGGCGAGCCGACGAGGAGTCCGGGGTTGTCCCATTCCTCTGCCAAGCGGCGCGGCGCGATGCGCTCCATCGCTTGCATAATGTCTTGCAACTTTACCATATAAGCTTTTCCTCCAATGCAGCGGCCTTTTCTCCGAGTGCACGATACGCCGCCCCTTCCCTTGCACGCGCACTCTTTCCCATGCCTTCTCTCGCACGGCGCACACGAAAAAGCAGCTGCTCGATATGTTCTTTCAAGAGCGGCGGCTTCTTCTGCCAAAGGCAAGGGCCGATCTCCAAGAGGATCGGCTCTGGCTTCTCCTTTTTCCCTCGCCTTGCCAGAAGGATCTCATAGAGCCTGCCGCCCGCACGCACAAGGCTTTCCTCCGCGATGTGCCAGCCGTTGTCATAGAGCCAGGTGCGAAGCTCCGCCGCATCGCTCTGCGGCTGCAGGACGAGGGTTTCCAGCGTCTGCAGCACGGCAGCACCGTCCGTGAGGATGCGCGCGATCAGCGAGCCTCCCATGCCCGCGACAGCGACGCTGTCGACCTCGCCAGGTGCAAGCGCCGCAAGACCATCACCGAGGCGCACCTCGACCGTCCGCGCCAGCCCTGCCGTCCGCACGGCTCGCCGCGCCGCCTCAAAAGGCCCCTCGTTCACATCGACGGCGATCGCGTGTGCAATCTTTCCCGCAACGACGAGGGCGAGCGGCAGTTTCGCATGATCGGTGCCGATATCGGCAAGGCGTGCACCCAAAGGCACGAAAGCGGCGACGGCCGCAAGACGCTCATCGAGTTCTGGCACCGTCACCGCCCCTTTTCATCTTTTTCGGCATCCAATCAATCGAGAAAGTCCTTGAGCTTGCGGCTGCGGCTCGGATGCCGCAGCTTCCGGAGAGCTTTCGCCTCGATCTGACGGATGCGCTCGCGCGTCACGCCGAAGTTCTGTCCGACCTCTTCAAGCGTGCGCGCCCTGCCGTCGTCCAGACCGAAACGCAGGCGCAGGACGCGTTCCTCGCGCTCCGTCAACGTGTCGAGGACTTCTTCGAGCTGCTCTTTGAGGAGCATGAAGGATGCGGCCTCCGCCGGCGCAGGCGCGTCCTGATCCTCGATGAAGTCGCCGAGATGGGAGTCCTCTTCCTCGCCGATCGGCGTCTCTAAGGAAACCGGCTCCTGCGCAATCTTCATGATCTCGCGCACGCGCTCCACGCTGATCTCCATAGCCTCGGCGATTTCTTCGGGCGACGGCTCCCGGCCAAGCTGCTGCAGGAGCTGGCGTGAAACGCGAATGAGCTTATTGATCGTCTCGACCATGTGGACGGGGATGCGGATCGTACGCGCCTGATCGGCGATAGCCCGCGTGATCGCCTGCCGAATCCACCACGTCGCATAGGTACTGAACTTGTAGCCCTTGTTGTAGTCGAACTTCTCGACCGCCTTGATGAGGCCGAGATTCCCCTCCTGTATGAGATCGAGAAACAGCATGCCCCTGCCGACATAGCGCTTGGCAATGCTCACGACCAGACGCAGATTCGCCTCCGCCAATTCCTTCTGCGCTTCCTCGTCGCCCGCTTCCATGCGCTTGGCAAGAGCGATTTCCTCATCTGCGGAAAGGAGAGGCACGCGGCCGATCTCCTTCAGATACATGCGCACGGGATCGTCGATGCTGATGCCCTCGGGAATACTGAGATCGATATCCACTTCTTCCTCAGCCTTGTCCTCGTCTACCTCCGCTTGTGCACGGTTCGAATCATCCACAATCTCGATGCCCTTGTTGCTGAACGTCTCATAAAGGTCGTCGATTTCATCCGGCGTGAGTTCCTGCTCCTGCAATGCCGTCATCAGCTCACCGTAAGTCAGCACGCCGCCGTTGCCCCGCCCTTTTGTGAGAAGGCTCGACACGATGGCAGAGCTCTGCGTCGGCTTCTTCTCCACGTCGAGAACCGTCTTGTTCGCTTTCTCAGCCATGGAATCGCGCCTCCTTTCTGCTGCTCATTTCGTCATGTCGGGCAAGGACGCCCGCTTGGGAAAATGCCTTTGTTTTGCTCATAGCCCTTCCATTTCGTTCTTTATTCGCTGAATCTGCGCTAATTCCTGCAAGAACCGCGCATCATTTTCCTTTTCCCATCGATCAGCGCGCCGCGTATGCTCCTCAAAGAGCTGCGCAAGATACGTCCTGCGCAAGCGTCGCATGGAGTCATCGTAAGCCTCCAGCGCGTCCATCGTCCCCGTGTCCTCGGCAAGCGATCGACTGATCTCCGTCGCGACCGCCTCGGAAAGCTCCGCCTGCGCACGCGCATCCGTCGGCCTCTCGCCCGCAAGATGAAGTCCATAGAGCCACGCGAGTGCCTTTGACTGTTCCTCTGTCGAAAAAGCCTCGAACGGCACGAGGGAGACAATATGCTCCGTGACAGCCGGATCATGCCACGCTGTCCGAAGCACGATCCGCCCTGCACGCTGCAGGATATCGTCCGCCTTTTCGAAGGCGCGCCGCGTCATCTCTCGCACGGCAGCGGGCGGCGCAGAAGATCCTGCCGCCCGGCCAAGCTCGGCGCGTATGAGCCCTTCGTCGAGCGTCAGTTCACGCGCCGTGCGCACGATATAACCATCAAGTTCCGCAGGGCTTTTCACCTCGGCGAGCACGGGCAGAAGCGCCGCGAGTGTATCGAGCCTGCCCTGCAGGCTCTCCTTGTCCGCCGTCTCCAATACGCGCACCATGCGGTATTCGATGAAGGGAAGCGCCGCTTCGACGAGTTTTCGAAAAGCCGCCTCGCCATGTTTTCGGATGTATTCGTCGGGATCTTTGCCGTCGGGCACGCGCAGCACCTTGACCGTCGCCCCCGCCGCGCGCGCGACGGAAAGCGCGCGAAGCGTCGCCTCCTGTCCCGCAGCATCGCTGTCATAGCAGAAGCGCAGTTCCGGCGCATAGCGCAGCAGAAGCTTCGCCTGCTCTGCAGTAAAAGCTGTGCCGAGGGAGGCGACGACGTTCTCTATGCCCGCAGCCGCAACGGAAATCGCATCCATATAGCCCTCGACGACGATAGCGAATCCCGCGCGCGCGATGGCGCGATGCGCTCGATCGAGACCAAAGAGCAGCCGTCGCTTGTTGAAGATCAGCGTCTCGGGCGAGTTCAGATATTTCGGCTCGCCGTCTCCCAAGATGCGTCCGCCGAACGCCACCACGCGCCCTCGCGCGTCGCGGATCGGGATGATCACGCGATTGCGAAAGCGGTCGTAATGACCCGCGCCCTTCTGCCGCTTCGCCGCCAAGCCGCTCTCTTCAAGGAGCGCAGCAGGCACGCCGCGCCTCTCGAAGGCGACGGCGAGCTTGTCCCATGCGGGCGGCGCATAGCCGATGCCGAAAGCCTCGATGACGCTCTCGCCGATGCCGCGCCCCGCGAGGTAGGCCTTCGCCGCCTCGCCGTAATGCGTCTTGGTCAGACAGTTGTGAAAAAAGGTCTGCGCCATCTCATGCACGCGGCGAAGTTCCTCCGCCTTCTTGTCACGCGCGATTTCCGCTGCACTTCTCTCTCTTTGCGGCAAAGGAATATTGAGCTTTTCCGCCTGCAGTTTGATTGCCTCGAAATAGGGGATGTTCTCGATAAGCGAGAGGAACTTGAATACGTTTCCTCCGACGTGACAGCCGAAACAATAAAAAAATCCCTGCTCGGGAACTACCGAAAAAGACGGCGTGTTCTCGTGGTGAAACGGGCAGCAGCCCCAATAACGATTTCCTTTTTTCTTCAATGCAACATAGGAGGAAACGACGGCAACGATGTCGGAATCTGCGCGTACGCGCTCGACAAAGGCGTCCATCGCCTCATTCCTCATGCTTTTTCACCCTTCGCTGCTCCCTCTCCTTGATTTTCTGCGATTTTTCTACCGTCTTGAAACGAACGAGCCACGCGGAACATCCACTCAAATTCCACTAAATTTTATATTCCCTATAAATTGAAAATATCCTCTTTTTTTCCGTTACGCCAAAAAATTTTGCCGAAATCTGCTGCAGCGGTACAAGCACGAAAAACCACAAAAGTTCCGTCCTGAAAATCACGCATCGCCCGGCACGGAAAAGCCGACGGGCGGCATGAAGATGCGTGCAAACGTATGCACGGCATAGTTGTCACTGAGTCCCGCCACATAGTCGACGACGGTCTGCTGCCTGCCCCAGCGCGTTTCATAGCGACGAAACTCCTCGGGCAGTTCCTCGAAATGTTCCATGTAGTGCGCGTAAAGCTCGCGCAGCACGAACACCGCCTGCTTCCTCTCACGCGCCAGCCGCTCCGAATGGTAGATATGCTCGAACATGAAGGCCCGAAAAGCATCCATGACCTCCTGCATGGCAGGAGAGAGCGCAATGTCCTCCCGCTTCTCTGAATGCACAATGAGGTCGGAGACCATGCCCGTGATCATCTCCGACGTCGTATGCCCGAGCTTCGCGTAAACGAGCGTCGGCAGATCGCCCGCCTCAAGCATACCCGCGCGCAGACTGTCGTCGTAATCGTGGCAAAGGTAGGCGATGCGGTCGGCAATGCGCACAATGCGCCCTTCAAGTGTCTTCGGCAAGTGCTTTCCCGTGTGGTTGACGATGCCGTCCTTGACCTCGAAGGTCAGATTGAGACCCGCGCCATCGCGCTCCAAATACTCGACGACGCGCAGACTCTGCTCGTTGTGCGCGAAGTGTCCGATGATCTCCGCCATCGCCGCCTCGCCCGCATGACCAAAAGGCGTATGACCGACGTCGTGACCGAGTGCGATCGCCTCCGTCAAATCTTCGTTGAGGCAAAGTCCTCGCGCGATCGTGCGGGCGATCTGCGACACCTCCAAACTGTGCGTCATGCGCGTACGGTAGTGATCGCCCGAAACGATGTAAACCTGCGTCTTGCGCTTCAGACGCCGGAACGCTTTCGAGTGCAGGATGCGGTCGCGGTCGCGCTGAAAGTCCGTGCGGAAAGGGCACGGTACGATCGGTGCTCGCCGCCGGCTCTCCCTGCTCTTCGCCGCAAGGGGGGAAAGTATTTCATACTCCAACGCCTCACGTTTTTCCCGTATCGTCATTTGTCCGCCTCCTCTTCCTGCTTCTCCTCCATTATATGATGAAATAATACGGCAAGAGCACCGCTTTATCCTGCTGAAACTTAGCCTTTAAGGAAAATTCGCTGGAAAAACCCGCCTTCATGCTGTATGATAGAAAAAGGACCTGCATGGAAAATACTTTTCACGCCAATGAAAGGAAGCGTCTTTATGGAAAAAAAACTTGTTTCGGTTCTCATGATGTTCGTTCTGCTCGCCTTGAGCGCGACGGCTCTTGCCGCACCGAACTTCTCCTTTGACTCCTACCGTCTCGACTTCTCCTCGGGACGCTGCGTCTTCGACGGCAACATTCGCATCGTCGCCAACGGCTGCACTTTCCAGGCCGACCATGCCGAGGTCGACCTTGCGACGGCGCTCAAGTACCTGAAAAACGGCGCCTTCGATGCCCAGAGTGGCGTCAACTCCCCCGATTTCGAGGTCTGGTGCGAGGGCAACGTCAGCGTCTCGCAGGACGGCTTGAAACTCACGGGCGACAAGGCTCATGTCATCGGCAAGACGCACGAGGCTGTCGTCGAAGGCAACGTCTTCCTTGAGCGTCCCAAGGTCACGATTCAGTCGGACAGCGGCCTCTTCAACTGGGACACTCAGGTCGCACAGTTCGACGACAACGTGAGGATTCGCCAAGGCAAGCGCGAGATCAAGGCGGAGCACGCCTTCTACGACGTCGCCAAGGACGAACTGCTCTAAGCTGCAGTACACGACCTTCTTCACACCGCACCGTCGAAACGAACACGAGATTTCACAAACTGAAGCCCACCCATTCCTCTTACTCACGGGGACTGAGCGGGCTTTTTGGCGTCTGCCCAACGACTCGCTGAACATAGACTCGGCAATATCGTTACGTTTTTCCCTCTGCCTGTGTGGATTCGGGGAAGAACTGCACCTGTACACGGCGCTGCGCCTTAGTGGAAATCCATTCGGTCAAACGAGCACGCAACGCTTCGTCCATATTGGCCTTCAAGTATATAAAAGCAATCGGCATTTCACTCAGAGAAGCCGATGGATCTGCAGTCGCAGCAGGGCCGCGCACACTCCCAACGACGATGCGGGAGATTTCCGGGAACACGATACGTGCCTCACGATTCCAGTCCAATATATAAGTGCCCTGCTTTTCACTTTCCTCTCGAGCAGATTTGAGTGCGGTCACTGTCTGTTGTTCCTGTACGGAAGGAATGGCTCTTTTTTCAACCTCGCTGAGTCTCTGATCGATCATCGCCTCCATCTTTTCCCGCTCTTCCACCGTTTCTGCAGAAAAAACCTCCAGACGGAAAGGTTTGAGATATGCCTTTTCATGCAGTTTCTCCGTCAATACCGTCAAATCATCCTCCGATATTCCGGCAATCGTAAATACCGTCAATATTTTCTTCTCACTATCCAAGGTATAGGAGATCGCCAGATGAGGCGGCACTTTGAAATTCTCCTCGATATAAATCTTCGCCTGCTCGCTCTCCAGATTTTCCTGCACGCTCTGATACGCAAAGAAACAACTGGGCAATGTGACAAGTATGGCAAATGTCAGCAGGTAGCGTTTCTGTCTTGAAAATTCCACGGAGTCCCGCTTGATCTTGGATGGAATGTCAATGATTTTCAGGACACTGAATGCGGTCAAACAGATAAAGAAACTATTGATGAAGAAAAGATATAACGCACCTACGGTATATGCAGTCACACCCGTAGCAATGCCATATCCTGCGGTACAGAGAGGAGGCATGAGAGCCGTCGCAATCGCAACGCCGGGGATGACATTTCCACCTTCTTTACGTGTTATACCGATGATGCCTGCCAGTCCACCGAAAACAGCGATCAAAACATCCCAGATGGTCGGTGATGTCCGTGCAAGCAGTTCCGACGAAGGTGTAGCTATGGGCGTAAGGGAAAAATAAAGTGCCGATGTGGCAACCGAAATGAGCACTTGGGCCAACAGACTGCCTGCACTAGAGCGGATATATGTGCTGTCATACCGGGCAAGGCCATAGCCGATACCCAAGATCGACCCCATCAGCGGAGAGATCAGCATCGCGCCGATGACGACCGCCGTGCTGTCCATGTTGAGTCCGATGGAGGCGATAAAGATGGCCAATATCAGCACACAGAGATTCGTCCCCCGAAATCGCACGCCGGCGTTGATCCGATCTGTAATTTCCCGTATCGACGCGATGTCGCCATGCAAATCAAAAAAATCTTTCAGCTTATTCCAAGCCAAACAAACCATCTCCTTCGTCTGGGCATCGGGATACTTTCATTATATAGAAGCATACCATGTTTCATGAATATTTTCGAGCCCTTCACCATCATATCGAACCTCCCAGCTCAAAAACCGTCAGCCCGGTAAGAAGTCGTACAATCTAACTTTTCCAGCAGGAAAGCATGTGTATAGAAAGAAATATACTATAAGAGCATACACAGGACCCGCATGCAAAAGGAGTTGCCGTAAAGCAGCTCCTTTTGCATGCGAGTCCTGTGGGTAATTCCCAAAGGCCTCTTAATGTTCCTTCATCCAAGCGTTCAAGCAAATTCCAGATACTTCTCGCCCGTACCGTACTTCTCAATGACGTAGTCGAGATCCTTGTCGCCCCTGCCGCTGAGATTGACGAGGATCGAGCCCGTATCCATCTCCTTGGCGCGGCGCATGGCGTAGGCGACCGCATGAGAGCTTTCGAGCGCGGGGATGATTCCCTCGTAGCGCGAAAGTTTGAAGAAGGCGCCGATCGCCTCCTCGTCCGTCGCCGTATCGTACTTGACGCGCCCAATCTCGCGCAAAAAGGCGTGCTCGGGGCCGACGGATGGGTAGTCGAGTCCGCTTGCTACCGAATACACAGGAGCCGGCTCGCCCGCCGCGTCCTTGAGCATGATACTGTCAAAGCCGTGCATGACGCCCTCTTCGCCATACGACATGGACGCCGCATGATCGCCGAGCTTCTTGCCAAGCCCCAGAGGCTCGACGCCGACGATCTCCACAGGATCGTCGAGGAACGGCACGAACATGCCGATAGCGTTGCTGCCGCCGCCCACGCACGCCGTCACAACATCGGGCAGGAACCCCATCATCTCCTTGAATTGTTCGCGCGCCTCGATGCCTACGACCGTCTGGAAATCGCGCACCATCATGGGGAACGGATGCGGTCCGACAGCAGAGCCGATGCAGTAGATCGTCTCCTTGTAGTTCGCCAGATAATCCTCAAAAGCCGCATCGACAGCTTCCTTGAGCGTCTTCGCACCGCGCGAAACGGGCACGACCTTCGCGCCGAGCACCTTCATGCGCGCCACATTCGGCGCCTGCTTCTTGATGTCGACCTCGCCCATGTAGATCGTGCAGTCGAGCCCGAAGAAGGCCGCCGCCGTCGCGAGCGCCACGCCGTGCTGTCCCGCGCCCGTCTCAGCAATGATGCGCTTCTTGCCCATGAACTTCGCCAGAAGCCCCTCACCCATGCAGTGATTGAGCTTGTGCGCACCCGAGTGATTCAAATCCTCACGCTTCAAATAGATCTGGCAATTGCCGATCTTGCGCGAAAGGCGCTCGCAGTGGTAGACAGGCGTCGGCCGCCCTTGAAACTCGCGGCGTATGCGCCGCAGCTCATTGATGAACTGCGAAGAATGGCAAATCGTCAGATACGCCTCGTTGATTTCCGCAAAAGCAGGCACGAGTTCTTCTGGCAGGTAGGCGCCGCCGAACTTGCCGAAACGCCCCTCCTTGTTCGGATATTCCTTGAGATAACGCTTGAAATCCATACATCTTCCTCACTTTACCTGATTCAATTTCTCGGCGAGCGCCGCTGCGGAGTCGTCGCCTCTAAGGCAGGTCATGACCGGCTGTGCGCCGAGCATGACGACGTTTCCGTCCGCATAGGCACTCTCCTTGTTATGCCCGTTGTGGTATGCCGCCGCCAAGTTGCCCTGCACGAAGTAGGCGCGCTCGGCGCTCGACATATTGTCGGTCTCAGCGGGAACGACGAATCGTTTGCCCTTGACATAAACGACGCCGTCCTTGACCTCGACATGTCCGCCGCTGTACTCCTTGACGCTCTGCATGTACTTGTCACGGCGCTCCTTGTTCGTCGGATGATCGGACGGATCGAACATCTCGCTGACGAAATTCTGCCGATTGTCGCCCATCTGCTCCATGAAGCGCTGCCAGACGGCGGCTGCAGCACCGGGATTGTACCCCGCGTCCGTGATATACTTGAGTGCAAGTCCGTCTGCTTCCCATTCGTGCGCACGGCCGATCGACACCTGGTTGATCTGCGTGACAACCGTATTGAGCACGACGTTTCTAACCGCCGACGCATTCGTCATATCGGCAAGAACCTGCGCACCGATCGCCACGTCGATCTTCTTGCGCCAACCATCCGCCACATGGTTCTTCATTCCATGCCCCATCTCATGCCCCAAGACGACGGCAATTTCGTCCTCATTCTGCAGATAATAGAAAAGTCCGCGGTTGATCGACATCACATGACCGAGCGAACAAAAGGCATTGAAGGTGTCGTCCTGATTAATGAACCAAAGAAACGGCTTGTCGCGGACAGAAGGATCGCTCTTAGCGATACCAGCCGAAACGCGTTCAATCGCACGGCTGCAAAGTCCCTCCCACGGAGAATATTCTTCTACGCCAAGCTCTTCTTGGTACGAGGCGAAAAGCGCCTGCCGCCCCTCCTCCGTCTGGTCGAGTTCCTTGATTTGATTCTCCGCCTCAGCCTTTGCCTGGAAGCCGCCTATGACCGTACCGATGAGATCGCCCCAACCCGCATCCGCCACAGGAGCAGGCTGCAGGGCGAAGCTTCCTCCGAAGGCGAGCACGCCCGCTGTAAGTCCTGCAGCCACACGTTTTTTCCAAGTATTCATTTTCACATCATCTCCCTTGCTTTCATCAAGAAGCGGCTACGCATAAACCCATAAACAATAGTTTACTCTTTAACACCTTTTCGACGATATTCGATGAAAATCCTTTTTCGGTAAAAAAACAAGACCTGCGACCATCTTTTTGCAAAGATTGCACCGCAAGTCTCTATCTCCACAAACGTACCTTTCGTCTCTGCGAGGTCTCTGATTCTCTAGCGCTTGTTGTGCACCGTCGGCGCCAGGAAGCGGATCGATGAACCGCACAGGAGACGGCGAAGATCGGCCGCGCTCTCAGCAGGAATCACGGCGCTGCTGCCGCAATTCCTACACTCTAGGAACACGGACGCGCCATCGACATGTGCGATGAAATCATGACTGCCGCACGGGCAGACGACATCACCCGCAGCGACAAACTCATGCACACGGTTGACCGCCTCAAGAAGAAGCTGCTGCTTGCCGATGAAATTTGCGCCGTCAGCAGGATGAAGCCTGTCAAACTCCGCCTGATTGAACGCCAAAAGTTCCTCGATGCGACGGCGCTTTCCGATGTAACCCAGTTCGAAGCGATCTCGACTGCAATAGACCTTCTCAAGATCCATGTGCCTGAGCTGCGCGAGACTGCAAGCAATCACATGCTCCTTATTGCAGGCGACGCACGGCACATGGACCTCAAAGCAGCCCTTGTCCCCACGCACCAGCAGCGCCTGCTCGTGCCCGCAGCCTGCACAGCGAAGAGAGAAGCGCTTTACGCCGAGAAAATACGGCACATCGTGCACATGAATCTTGCCGCAGCGCTGACAATAAAACGCCATAGAACAAACAACACCACCGACGAGCATAGCAGTTCCTCACCCTCCTCGCGAATTTCTCTCAAAAAATGTCAAATCTTCTCTGTTCGCTGAAACACTTCGTCGCGGAAAGAAAAAATCCTTCCTAAAAGGCGAGCATCCTCTTCATTAAAATTAACGCATGCTTTTCTCTATCTTTTTCAACAATCATCCAAGGATGCACACAAAAAAGCACCGCCCGACTGGACGGTGCTGCTTCTGCCTTATGGTGACGCGTACGGGATTCGAACCCGTGAAGCCGCCGTGAAAGGGCGGTGTCTTAACCACTTGACCAACGCGCCGAGAATGGCTCCTCGAGCAGGGATCGAACCTGCGACAACCTGATTAACAGTCAGGCGCTCTACCTACTGAGCTATCGAGGAATCATGCGGTGCTCATGCACCAGCAAGGGATATTATACACGATTATGAAAGGGGGCGCAAGCATTATTTTTACAACTTCCCACTTTTTCCGGCAATGCGCACAGACCCTCGTCATTTCATATGCTCTTCCTCATACCTTGCGATGGTTTCGCGCCGCTCAGCATACTTGCCTCCAAGCGGCTCATAGGAGAGCCACGTCTTTGCTATCTCCCAGGCCATATGGTTCGCTATGACGCGCTGCCCCATGCAGAGGATGTTAGCGTCATTGTGCGTACGCGTCATGCGAGCCGTAAACAGGTCGTGCGCGACGACGGCACGCGCTCCCTTGACCTTATTCGCCATGATGCACATCGCCGCACCCGTGCCGCAGACGAGGATGCCAAGCTTCCCTTCGCCCTTCGCCACCTCTTCCGCCACCTTTTGCGCATAGGGCTGCGTGTTGCAGGACGCTTCATCATACGTGCCCGCATCCTCGACGCTGCAGCCCGCTTCCGTCAACTGCTGCAGCAAGAACTGCTTCATGGGATAGCCCGCATGATCTGCGCCTATGACGATTGTTTTCTTCATCGAAGTACCTCCCTTGATCCGGCTATTGAATCCCTTTTATTCATTCGCAGTTATTTCCAATTTCCCTGCCACAAAATTAAATATTGCATTTTCCCCCCATCCATGCTAATATACTACAGTGTAATTTCCTTCAAGGGAGGTGAAACATTTGCCGAACATCAAAGCATCCATCCGCAGCGTCAAGAAGGATGAGAAGCGCCGCGCCAAGAACGCTGCGGAGAAGTCCCGCGTTCGTACGGCTTCCCGCCATGTACTCGACGCCGTTGAGGCAGGAAACGCTGATGAAGCGAAGTCCTTCCTGAAGGCTGCCTGCAAGACGATCGATCAGGCTGCAGCGAACCATGTGTTCCACAAGAACTGCGCTGCCCGCAAGAAGTCGCGCCTTGCCCGCAAGGTCAACGCCATGGCGTAGACTCACCAGTGACACGATAGAATCCCATCTCCATAAGCAACGCGAAAACGCATTGCTTATGGAGATGGGATTTTTCTATGCCCGAAACATTGCGTAAAGTGCAATCCTCATCTCCGCCCGTCATTCTACAGCCGCCTGAAAGACCGCCTCGACGCAACGCTTGCACTCTTCATAGCTCTCGCCGGGTTTCGCTTCATAGAGTTTCGCACCGTCTACGAACATCGATGGCACATAGTAATACTCCTTGGCAAACGCCTGCGCCTTCTCTCTCTCACGAGTTTCCTCGATCCATTCAACGGGAACCGCCTCGTAGGCCGAATACGCCTTTTCCAATTCGTCCATCGCCCGCGCCGCGTTGCGGCAATACGGGCAGCCGTCCATATAGAGCACCGTAATCTTCTTCAATCGAATGACCGCCTTCCCTTAAAGAGTCTTTCCTTCCGACAAAAATTCCACGACGAAGCACGCCGTCTCTTCTATATTATATCCATTTCTTCTACATTTGCAAAAAGAATCAACATCGGAAAATTCGCAGTCGGTGCAGAAAACAGTACCCTCACTCTCCTCGTCACACCGAAAGACCGCGACTGGTATATCAACTATGCGGCAGGCTTTAGCTTGCGAACCCCCCGTGCTCACGTCGGACGGTGTAGCATGCCGCAAAGTCTGGCTGCACCTCCTGCATCAAAATGAAAAATGGATGCCTTCTCGCGCAAACGACGCCGTATCGATGCGCTTTTGCGGTTCCTTGGAAAGGCTCTGCCCCAGGAAGCGCGCCCCTGCGTGCTCGATCTCAAAAAAAGCCGCCACGGGAAAATCACTCTTGTAGACGCCAAAGGTGCGAATGAGCCCCCATGTCGCGGGACTCTCGAACGTCGAGGAAAATTCCCCCGTGCGCTCGCCATAGTAAGGACAGCTCAGCCATAGCTCGAACTGCGCTGCCGTCAAGAAGAAGCATCCCGCATGAGGATTGCGCGCCTTGACGAAGCGCACCTCGCCGCCAGGCAGCGCCGCCGTCAATACGGGACGCTCGGCAAAGTCGATGTACTTCTGAGCGAAGGAAAGCCGCTCCACCAGCTCGCTTCCCGCCTCGAAACCGTCTGTCTCCACATACCCTTTGGGGAATACGCACTGCTCATTGTACTCGAAGCGATGCGGCAAAAGAACGGCTTCCGCACCGAAGAGCGCATCGAACCACGCGAGCTTTTGGAAGAACAGCGGATCGTGCACGACGAGGTCATCCTCCATGTAGCAGTAGTAGTCGTATTCGCCGCGTCTCTCCTTGAGTACATCCTGACAGGTGAATCCCAGAAGCTTCGGATCGACATCGGGAAAATCCTTTCGCTCGTACATGCCCTGCGGCAAGCCAAGCCGATCGAGCACATGACGCTCGCCCGCCGTCGATAGCACGATATCGACCTTGGCATGAAGCGCCTCGTTTGCCGCATAGTAGTTTGCCAGTGAGCGTGCAATCGGCCTGCCCGCCTGCAAATCGGCATCCGTGAAGCGCGAGCCGTCCGCATTCTGCAGATCGTAGCGGCAATATGCCTGTGGACTTTCAAACAGGGTTTTCAGATGAACGATGAGTTTCCGAAGATTCCCTGCCTTGCGCTCAGGGTCGCCGTTCGAAGCATAGATGCCTTGTGGGTCATGTGCATAGTAATGCGGTATTGTCACGAGTATTTTCATTGCTTCCTCCTAAGCGCGCAAGACGAGGTACGCGATCTCGGGCGGGCAGCCGAGGCGATACGGGAACCAACTGCCGTTGCCCGAGTGGACGTAGCCCGTCGTCTTCCCCTTCTCGACGATGCCGCGCGTGTACTTGAACACGGGGAAGAGAGGCAGGCCGAAGATGCCGAACTGTGAGCCGTGCGTGTGCCCCGTGAGCACGAGACGTGCGCCGTACTCAGCACCATCGTCGATGAACTCGGGATGATGCGCGAGCAGGACGGTCACGGCGTTTTCTGGAATCGTTTCGAGCGCCGCTTTCGCATACGCCGCCTTCTCGCGCTGGAATGCCTCGGCATCGAGTCTCTTCCTGTACTCCGACATCGGGTAGTCGACGCCCGCGAAGTAGAGCTGCTGCGCTCCCTGCCTCACGCACTGCGCCTCATTTTTCAAAAAGTGAATCTTCGACGTCGCCAGCGCTTCTTCTACGAGCGCAATGCCGCGTATATGCTCGTGATTGCCGTGGCAGTACCATATACCATCAGGAAAGGCGGCGGCAAAGCCGTCGATCAGGCGCACGGCGTCCACCGTCCACTCGGGATGGTCGAAGATGTCGCCCGTCAGCAAGAGTGCGTTGGGAGCAGCGTCGGCGACCTGCTGCAAAAGGCGCTCCAATCGCTCAAGAGAGAAAAACATGCCGAGATGCACGTCGCTGAGCTGGGCGACCGTATAGCCCGCGAGTGCCGACGCCGCAACGGAGATGTCGTAGCGACGCTCAACCGTCGCATTCCGCTCGTAGAGATTGCCGTAGAGCGCCGCACCGAGCGCCGCCGCAGGATACGCACCCGCCGCCTTCAAAACCCTGCGCCGCCCCGCATCCTCGGGCACGGCGAGCGTCCTGCGATAGACGGCACGAAGGGCGACGGTTGCCAACACGAAGAGAAACAAGAACATCAAAGCGAGGAAGAAGACAGACGCCAGAGAAATCGTCGCACCGTCCGAAAGAATCCCTGCGAACGGATTGCGCCGCAAGAAGAAGGACACCGCCGCAATGGTGAACACGACGCCAACCAGCACGCGGCAAATAAACAGCACACGCCCAGCGAGAAGATAGCGCAGCGCCCAAAGCGCCGCCACGGTGAACACTGCAAGAACGGTGACCAAGATGATGAGAAAGGAGACCAAGCTGCACCTCCGAAAGTCAAACAGATGATATCGCAGACATTATAGCACAAACGGACGGAGAAACATACTCATGTACTCCTTTCTCTTGAATGAATCCATTTTTCCTGTATAATGATAGAAGAGAAAGTATATTCTTCCAAGAAAAGGAGATGCTGCCATGAACGCCGACCCCAAGAGTCTCGAACTCGCGACGCGCGAGAAGATCGACCGCGTGCTTGAGGCTCATTCCTACGACCCGACGCAGATCGTCGGCATCCTGCTCGACGTGCAGGACCTCTTCGAGCGCCACTATGTGCCCGAGCCTGCCGCCTACTATGTGGCGGAGAAACTGCCGCTGAAGATCTCTCTGATCTACGACTGTCTGACCTTCTACGCGAGCCTGTCGCCTGTGCCGCGCGCCAAATACCCCATCCAAGTGTGCGACTCTGTCGTCTGTCGCATCAACGAGAACGAAACGCTTTTCTCTGCGCTCAAGAGCCTCCTCGGCATCGACGTCGGTGAAGTTACCTACGACGGACGCTTCACGCTCGAAAAGACGCCGTGCTTCGGCGCTTGTGACATCGCGCCCGCCGTGCGCGTCAACGGCGAAGTCTACGGGCATCTTGACAGCCGCGAGAAGATCGAGGAACTTTTGCACACGCTGCAGTAAGCGGCCTGCACATCTTTACCAAACCCATGCTGCAAGAGCGCTCCACCTCTTGCAGCCGCGCCTCCTCTCTGCGAGGCGCACAAAAAGGACCGGAAATAAAACGACATACACACAAAAGGAGACTATATGAGCAAGGTTTCTTTCATGACAAAGAACTTCCACCGCTACGATCCCATGTCCATCGAATCCTACCTCAAGATTGGCGGCTTCAACGCTCTCAAAAAGGCCGTGACAATGGACGGCGAGGACATCGCCTCCCTTCTCTCCGAAGCCCAGATCAAGGGACGCGGCGGCGCCGCCTACCCCATGGGACGCAAGTGGTCGCAGGCGCGTGCCGTCAAGGGCGAGCACAAGGTCATCATCTGCAACGCCGACGAGGGCGAGCCTTGCACCTTCAAGGATCGCGAACTGATCACGAACGACCCCTTCAACCTCATCGAGGCCATGACAATCGGCGCCTGGAGCATCCGCGCACAGGACGGCTACATCTACCTGCGCGAAGAATACGCGCACCTTCGCTCGCGCCTCAAGAACGCCATTGAAGAGGCGGAGCGCTGCGGCTTCCTCGGCAAGAACATTCTCGGCAAGGAAGGCTTCAACTTTCACATCCACCTCCGCTCGGGCGCGGGCGCTTACGTCTGCGGCGAGGGCACGGCCCTCATCCGCTCCATCGAGGGCAAGGCGGGCCGGCCGCGCATGAAGCCGCCCTTCATCAAGCAGAGCGGTCTCTTCGCGCTGCCGACGTGCGTCAACAACGTCGAGAGCCTTTCCATCGTGCCGCATCTCCTCCTCGACGACAAGAAGGAATACATCAGCTACGGCTCGGGTGAATCCCTCGGCACGAAGCTCGTCTCCGTCGGCGGCAACGTCAAGCATCCTGCCGTCTTTGAGATCCCCTTCGGTACGACCGTGCGCGAAATCATTTATGACCTTGCGGGCGGCATCCAGGGCGGCCGCCGCATCCGCCTCATCCAGTTCGGCGGCGCGTCGGGCAAGATCGCCGACGAATCCATCCTCGACGTCCCCTACACCTACGACGACCTCAAGGCGGCCGGCGTGACCGTAGGCTCGGGCGCGATCCTCGTCGTCGACGAGCGCACGAGCGTCCTCGACTTTCTGCGCATGACGCAGGCGTTCTTCTCGCACGAGAGCTGCGGCCAGTGTACGCCGTGTCGCGAGGGCGTCCTCCACATCAAGCTCATCTTGGAAAAGTTCGCGCAAGGAACAGCGATGGAAAAGGATCTCGAAAACATGAAGATGATCGCGCGCATCATGCCCATGTCCGCCCTCTGCGGTCTCGGCGAAAGCGCCGAAAATGCTCTTTCCGCCGCCTTCAAGCTCTTCCCTGAAACATTCCGGATCGGAGGCGTACACTGATGGCAGAAGAAAGAGAACTCGTACACCTGAAAATCAACAACATTCCCGTCGAAGTTCCCAAGGGCACGAAGATCATCGACGCCGCACGCAAGGTGCACATCAATATCCCGCATCTCTGCTACCACCCCGATCAGCGCGTCAAAGCTCGCTGCCGCATCTGCTCCATCGAAGTCACGGGCAGCCGCCGCCTCATGGCAGCGTGCGCGACCGAGGTCTGGGAAGGCATGGAAGTCCATACGGACACGCAGATCGTGCGCGACACGCAGATCGCCATCCTTCAGCTCATCCTCGCCAACCACAACCAGGACTGCCTGAACTGTCCGCGCAACCACCGCTGTGACCTGCAGGAGCTTTGCAGCCGCTTCAACATCGGCCATACGGGACTGCCCATCGTCGTCGAAAGCAAAGAGGACGCGGCGAACAACCCGAGCATCGCACGCGACCCGACGAAGTGCATCAAATGCGGCCGCTGCATCCGCGCCTGCAAGGACGTGCAGGGCATCGAAGCCCTGAATTTCGCTGGCCGAAGCGACAAGATCACCGTCACGACCGCCTACGACAGCCCGTTGGAAGCGACCGACTGCATCCTCTGCGGCCAGTGCAGCCTCGTCTGTCCGACGGGAGCGATCACGGAAAAAGACGATACGCAGCGCGTCCTCGACGCCCTGCAAGACCCGAAGAAGCATGTCATCGTGCAGGTCGCGCCCGCCGTGCGCGTCTCCTTGGGCGACGAATTCCACCTGCCGCCTGGCGCCATCGTCACGGGACAGATGATCGCCGCCTTGAAGCGCCTCGGCTTTGACCGCGTCTTCGACACGAATTTCGGCGCCGACCTCACGATCATGGAAGAAGGTCATGAATTTTTGCACCGCTTGGAACACGGCGGCACGCTTCCCATGATGACCTCGTGCAGCCCTGGCTGGGTCAACTACGTCGAAAAACACTACAGCGACCTCTTGCCCCACCTCTCGACGGCAAAGTCGCCCATGCAGATCTTCGGCGCTGTCGCCAAGACCTACTATCCGAAGCAGTCGGGCATCCCCGTCGAGGACATCGTGACCGTCTCCGTCATGCCGTGCACGGCGAAGAAGTTCGAAGCCGCGCGTCCCGAGATGGGCAGGGACGGCCATCAGGACGTCGACATCGTCATCACGACGCGCGAGCTTGCCAAACTCATCCACTACGTCGGCATCACCTTCCACGATCTGCCCGAAGAGGACTTTGACAGCCCGCTCGGCACATGCTCGGGCGCGGGCGCAATCTTCGGCACGACGGGTGGCGTCATGGAAGCCGCGCTGCGCACAGTCTACGAAAAGGCGACGGGCAAGACGCTCCCCTCCATTGACTTTCTCGCCGTGCGCGGCATGGACGGCATCAAGGAAGCGACCGTCGACCTCGGCGAGCGCAAGGTGCGCGTCGCCGTCGCGCACACGCTCAAGAATGCCAAGCACATCATGGATGAACTCAAGGCCGGCAAAAGTCCCTACGATTTCATCGAAGTCATGGCCTGCCCCGGCGGCTGCCAAGGCGGCGGAGGACAGCCTCTCAATACGACGAACGCGCGCCGCGCCGAGCGCATGAAGGCTCTCTATGAAATCGACAAGAATCTCCCCGTGAGAAAATCGCATGAAAATCCTGAAGTTGTGCGCATCTACAAAGAATTCCTCGGCGCACCCTTGGAAGGCAAGGCACACGAACTGCTGCACACCCATTTTCACAAGGCGGAGAAGCTCTACGACTTCACGGGCGCAGGAAAATAACGAAGACAGCGCGGCAGATCTTCTGCCAAGAATACGATGAGGGGGCGCTTGCGCCCCCTTTTTTAGAAATAATATCATATTTCCTTGCTATTGGATAAGATTTAAGGCAAAATAGAAATACGATTTCGTCTAGAATGCCAACGACGAAATAAGCTATACCCACATACAAAAATAAAGCACACGAGCATTCCTAAGCAAAGAGGTTAACAAACTATGCAATCATCCCTTGAACAAGTATTCAAAGACCCATTTTACAAGATTACCTACAAGATGCACCTGATCTTGACAGTCGGCAGACTCCTCATGGAAAACGGCGCCGACTCCGACCGAACGACGCGCTACATCATGCGCACGGCGGCCTACATGGGCATCCCTGCCGAAAACGTCAGCTGCCATATCATGTATACATCGCTTCTCCTCAACGTCAAGAACGAGGAGCGCACCTACACGGAACTCACGAAATGCCGCAAGCACAACGTGAGCATGACCGTCCTCGCCGCCGTCAGCCGCGTCATCTGGCGTGCCATGCGCGACAATTGGTCACTCGAACGCTTTGAAAAAGAACTGGAAACCGTAGAAAGCCGCAAGAATCCCTACTCGAACTTCGCGACCGCCATCGGCTCCAGCTTCGCCTGCGGCGGCTCATGCCTGCTCTTCGGCGGTGACTTCATCGCCTTCTTCGTCACGGCGGTCTGCGCCTTCTTCGGCTTCTACGCACGCATCCTCTGCAACAAGCGCGGCTTTAACAACTATGCGGGCATCGCCATCGCCGCCTTCGTCGCGACCTCCTTGGCGACGCTCTCGCAGAGCGTCGTCCACTCCGCGACGCCCATGCACCCCATTGTTGCCTGCGCCCTCTTCATCGTGCCCGGCGTGCCGCTGATCAATGCGGCAGACGACATGCTCAACAACTTCATCATGGCGGGCATCACACGAGCCTTCCACACCGTGCTCATCATCGGTTCAATGGCGTTCGGCACGGCAATCGCGCTGCACCTCGGTCGCATCACCGAATTCACGACGATCAGCCTCAGTCCCGGCGACATCTACATCTACCATCCGATTGCCGCAGCGATCTCGGCGGGCGGCTTCTCGCTGCTCTTCAATGTGCCGAAGCGCGTCCTCTGGGCGGTATCCGTCGGCGGTGCCGTCGCCGTCCTGCTCCGAAACATCTGCATGTTTGACTTCGGCCTCAGTCAGGCGACGGGAACGCTCATCGGCGGCGGCGTCGTCGGCATCGCCGCGCTCTCCGCCATCCATCGCTTTCACGTGCCGAACGTCGTCCTCACGACGCCGTCCGCCATCCCTCTCGTGCCCGGCATCCTGCTCTACCGCCTGCTCTTCACGCTCCTCAACATCAACGATGTCAGCACGGAAGTCCTCTTGGGCGCACTCAGAAACGGCATCGAGGCGGCGACCATCATCATCAGCATCGCCGTCAGCGTCGCCATACCAAACATCTTCTGGTCACGTCAGATCCGCAAGAACAAGATCGCACAGGAAAAGAAACTGCTCGCGTCGAGATTTGTCGATCAGGAGGACTGACCGCTTCATAGATTGCCCGCTGGGCAGTCTATGAAGAATCGTCACAATATTCCAAACTATTATCATAAAATACCTTTAAGGCATAGCAGATCCCACGCCATCCCTTGGACAGGAAAGGAGTCTCCCCATGGCAGAAACGAAAGAACATGTTCTCACCCACCCCTTCTCCCAGATCATCTACAAAATGCATCTGATCCTCCTCGTCGCACGCACGATGATGGAAAACGGCGCCGATTCCGACCGCACCTCGCAGTACATCATGCGCACGGCGGCATACATGGGCATCCCTGCGGAAAACGTCAGTTGCCACATCGCCTACACGACTATCATGCTCAACATCAAAGACGAAGAGCGTACCTACACGCGCTTCAGCAAGTGCCGCACGCATCGCGTGAACATGCTCGTCCTCTCCGCCGTCAGCCGCATGATCTGGCGCGCCATGCGCGACGCCTGGTCGCTCGAACTTTTCGAGCGCGAGATCGAAGCCCTGGAAAAACGAAAATCCCCCTACAACGGTTTCTTGACGGCGCTCGGTGCGGGCTTCGCGTGCGCCGGCTCATGCGCCCTCTTCGGCTGCGATCTCGCCGCCTTCTTCCTCACGGCGCTCTGTGCCTTCCTCGGCTTCTATGCACGGCGCTTTTGCAACGAGCACGGCTTCAACGTCTACGCCAGCATCGCCATCGCCGCCTTTACTGCGACGCTCGCCGCCGTGCTGTTGCAAGACCTCGATCTGTCTGCGACGCCCATGCTGCCCATCGTCGCCTGCACGCTCTTCATCGTGCCCGGCGTGCCTCTGATCAACGCGGCAAACGACCTTCTGAACCACTTCATCACCTCGGGCATGACGCGGGCGTTCGACACGCTCCTCATCGTCTGCAGCACGGCATTCGGCATGGCGATTGCCCTGCGTCTTGGACATGTCAGTTCATTCACGACCGTGAGCCTCAGTCCCGGCGAGATCTACCTCTACCATCCACTCGCCGCCGCCATCGCAGCCGGCGGCTTCTCCTTGATCTTCAGCGTGCCGCGCCGCCTGCTGTGGGTCGTCTCCACAGGCGGCATCATCACGATCCTCCTTCGGAACCTCTGCATGTTCGAGCTTGGCATGAGCCAGGCGGCTGGTACCTTCCTCGCCTCCGCCTTCGTCGGCGTTCTCGCGCTCTTCGCCATCCACTGGTTTCACACGCCAAACATCGTGCTGACGATCCCTTCCGCTATTCCTTTGATTCCCGGCGTTCTTCTCTACCGCTTCTTCTTCACACTCTTAAACATCAACGAGGTCAGCACCCCCCTCCTGCTCGCGGCTCTTAGAAACGGCGTCGAAGCCGCGACCATCATCGCCGGCATCGCCATCGGCGTCGCTATTCCCAGCATCTTCTGGTCAAGACAAATCCAGCGCAACAAAATCGCACAGGAGAAGAAACTGCTCGCATCGAGGTTCGTCGATCAGGAAGACTGACAGCGCGATGTCATATCGCACGACACATCGAGCGCAAATTCATCATCGTAAGGAATTTCGCCGATGAATTTGCGCAGGGCTTCCATCGTTCCCTCCTGGTATATGGATGTGTTTTTCCTTCTGCCTTGAGACGGAAGATTTCATCGGATAGTTGCTCAGTTTTTGTATATTGTCTTGGCATAACGAATCCCTCCTGTTGTAGTTCTTATTCTATAACAGGAGGGATTCTTATTCACTGTCCGTATTTTGAGGAGCAGTCCAAAAATCTCAAAGCGCCGCATGTGGACAGATTTATCACATGTGACGCTTCTTTTCTCAAAGTAAAAGAAGAAGCCACCGCAGATCGCAGTGGCTTCTCGCTATTTAGGAAGCACGGATACATCCAGCTGCGCAAACTTGGGCAGCTTCCTCCCATCAGCACTTCTTCATCTCGCTGGAAATCAGCAGGTGTGGCACTTCTCGAAGAGACCCTTCTCCTTGAGGAGCTTGACCATCGTCTCACCGATGTGAGCGACCGTATCGGCAACAGGAATGCCCGCAGCGTTCAGAGCCGCGACCTTGTCAGCCGCCGTGCCCTTGCCACCCGAGATGATCGCGCCAGCATGACCCATGCGCTTGCCCGGAGGCGCCTGACGACCTGCGATGAAGGCAGAAACTGGCTTGTCCTTCATGTTCTCCTGAATCCACTTCGCAGCATCCTCTTCCGCCGTGCCGCCGATCTCACCGATCATCAGAACGGCCAACGTTTCGGGATCATCCTTGAAGAGCTGCAGAGCGTCGATGAAGTCCGTGCCCTTGACGGGGTCGCCGCCGATGCCGACCGTCGTCGTCTGACCGATACCAGCGTTCGTGAGCTGGAAGGCAGCCTCGTACGTCAAGGTACCGGAGCGCGAGATGACGCCGACATGACCGGGCTTGCTGACCGTAGCCGGCGTGATGCCGAGCTTCGACTGCTTGGACGTCAAAAGGCCTGGGCAATTCGGGCCGACGAGACGCGTCTTCCTGCCTTCCATGTAACGGCGCACCTTCACCATGTCGAGGACAGGGATATGCTCCGTGATGCAGACGACGAGATCGAGATCGGCATCAACCGCTTCCATGATGCTGTCCGCCGCAAAACGAGGGGGAACATAGACGACTGAAGCCGTCGCGCCCGTAGCCTTCACAGCATCCGCAACCGTATTGAACACGGGAACGCCCTCGACCTTCTGACCCGCCTTGCCCGGCGTTACGCCTGCAACGATCTTCGTGCCATAGTCGAGCATCTGCTTCGTGTGGAACGTCGCCGCTTTGCCCGTGATGCCCTGCACAATAACCTTTGTATCTTTATCAATCAAAACTGACATGTGTTTGACCTCCCTTTCGATTTAAGCCTTCGCCTCAGCAACGAGTTTGACAATCTGCTCGGCGCCGCCCTCCATCGTGGGTGCGGGGAAGACGTTGGCAATCGGCGTGTTCTTCAGGATCTCGCGGCCTTCTTCGACCTTCGTGCCCTCAAGACGGACAACGACAGGAACCGGGAGGGATTTGCCGTCCTTGGAGATGATCTTCGCGGCCTCGATGATGCCGTTCGCGATGTTGTCGCAGCGATTGATGCCACCAAAGATGTTGACGAAGATGCCCTTCGCCTGGCCGCCTTCGAGCATGATGTTGAACGCCTTAGCGATCTTCTCAGGCTCAGAGTCGCCACCGACATCGAGGAAGTTGGCAGGCTCACCGCCGTAATGTTTGATGATGTCGACCGTAGCCATAGCAAGACCTGCGCCGTTGACCATGCATGCGACATCACCGCCGAGGTTGACGTAGTTGAGGCCGGCAGCCGCAGCTTCGCGCTCCTTCGGATCCTCTTCCGTCTCATCGCGCAGCTCGACAATGTCGGGATGACGGAACAGTGCGCTGTCGTCAAAGTTCAGCTTCGCATCGAGGCAGATCACATCATCCTCGGCCGTGACGACAAGCGGATTGATCTCAACCTGCGAGCAGTCCTTGCCGATGAACGCATTGTAAAGCTTCTCCATCAGAGCCGCCGCCTTGCGAATCGCAGGAGCCGGGATATTGATGGCATACGCCATGCGCGTCGCCTGGAACGGAGCAAGTCCGATGACCGGATCGATATATTCCTTGATGATCTTTTCCGGAGTTTCGGCAGCGACCTTCTCGATCTCAACGCCGCCTTCCTCGGAACCCATCATGACGATCCTCGCCGTGGCGCGGTCAACGACAAAGCTCAGGTAGTATTCCTTTTTGATATTCGAGCCTTCTTCAATCAGGAGGCGACCGACCTTCTTGCCCTCAGGACCCGTCTGATGCGTGACGAGAACCTTGCCAAGCAGCTCCTTCGCGTAGCCTTCGACCTCTTCAACGGACTTGGCAATCTTGACGCCGCCCGCCTTGCCGCGGCCACCCGCGTGGATCTGCGCCTTAACGACCGTGACAGCGGCGCCGAGTTTCTTCGCGTTCTCGACCGCCTCTTCCACGCTGAACGCCGGCAGGCCGTTCGGCACATTGACGCCGAATTCCCGCAGGACTTGCTTGGACTGGTACTCATGAATATTCATAACCATGCCTCCCTGTTGATGGTTCTCGGGACGAGGATATTACTTCCTCTGATTTCATCCCATAAACAACTATATTGTATAATTTTTTTGCTCGTTTGTCTAGTGATTTCTTAGAAATATTATCATAGACGGAACTTATCATATCCTAGATTTATCGCAAAATTCTCCCGCGCTGAACCCATTCTCTCAACATAGCGACGACACGCTGCGACGCTACATGGCACATCCATTCCCAACGGCAGAATGCGGCTCAAACCACCCCCTGCTTCAAAAGATCGGTCAGATGGATCATGCCGACCGGCGCCCCCTTCTCGTCGATGACGGGCAGCACCGTCACGGGGCGCGGCTCATGCTTCTCCATGACGGATAGCGCGGCCGTCGCCAGTTCATCGGCACGGATCGTCAGCGGCTCGGTAAACATGATCTCGTGCACAGGCTCATCGAGGAAAGCATAGTCCTTCGCAAGTGCGCGGCGAATGATGCCGTCGGTCAGAAGCCCGATGAATTGGCCCTCTTCATTCGTGACAGAGACGGCGCCCAAGCCCTTCTCCGTCATGACAAAGAGCGCATCCTTCGCCGTTTTCTCCCCCGAGACGACAGGGTTTTCCTCGCCCGTGTGCATAACGTCCTGCACCTTGAGCAAGAGGCGTCGACCGAGGGCGCCGCCCGGATGGAAGAGCGCGAAATCCTGCTTCTTGAAATTTCGCACGGACATCACGGCGACGGCGATGGCGTCGCCCATGGCGAGCGTTGCCGTTGTGCTCGTCGTCGGCGCGAGTCCCAAGGGGCAAGCCTCTGGCTCATGCCCGATATCGACGACGTAGTCTGAGTACTCGGCGAGCTGCGAAGAACGGTTACCTGTCATGGCGATGATGGTCGCACCGATGCGATGGATGACGGGCAGGATCTTCACGACTTCCTGCACCTCGCCGCTGTTGGAAATCGCCAGGACTACATCCTTGTCCGTCACCATACCAAGGTCGCCGTGAAACGCCTCCGCCGGATGCATGAAAAACGAAGGCGTGCCCGTGCTCGCAAGTGTCGCGGCAATCTTGCGCCCGACATGCCCGGATTTTCCCATGCCTGTGACAATGATGCGAGCCGTGCAGTCAAGCACACACTCAACCGCGCGGCAGAACTCCTCATCCACATTCTCCATCAATTTCCTCACCGCCGCTGCTTCCATCGCCAGCGTCTCCCTCGCCTTTTCTCGTATCACATCTCGTCTCATTCGTTGCTCTCCTTTAGCTATACCTACAATTTTACTAAAACCCTGCACTCTATTATACACCCCGAAATGCATTATGTGTAGAGCAGACAAAAAAAGCTGCCGAATCTTTTCGGGTGACTCGGCAGCTTCTAATTCGCTGTTCTTTCTTGTCATTCCATGACTCGTCCGCCTCTGCCGCACGGGCAGAAGAGGGATTCACTCATGTCGCAACACCGTCGTGCGCAAAAAGAGGAATAAAAAGAGCGCAGCGGCGGCAATACCGACGGGATATGTAACATCCGTTGAAAGGCCAAAGCCTTCCTTCGCCTGCAGGATGTACGTCACCGTGACGGCCGACATGAAGGTCGCAGGAATCATGCCGATGATGTAGTAGATTTTGCCGCGGAACGTACGATAGAGGTAGACCGATCCCGTCCACAGGACAATCATGGCCAGCGTCTGGTTCGTCCATGAGAAATAGCGCCAGATGATCGAGAAATCCATCTGTGTGAGGACAGCGCCGACACCAAGAATCGGCATGGCAAGCGCGAGACGCTTGTTCGTCGACTTCTGATCAAGACCGAGCCAGTCAGCGATCGTCAGGCGCGCCGAGCGGAACGCCGTATCGCCCGAAGTAATCGGGCAGGCGACGACACCAAGCAGTGCGAGAGCCGCCCCGACAGGGCCGAGGAAGCCGACGCAGATATCGTAGACGACGCCGCCAGGACCCGCGGACGAAAGCACGGCACCGAGGCCGCCCGTGCTCTCGTAGAAGGTCACGCCCGCCGCCGCCCAGACGAGAGCGATGAAGCCCTCAGAAACCATTGCGCCGTAAAAGACAGGGCGCGCGAGACGCTCATTCTTCAGGCAGCGCGCCATCATGGGCGACTGCGTGGCATGAAACCCCGAAATAGCGCCACAGGCGACCGTGATGAACATCAGCGGCCAGATCGGCATATTCTGCGGATGGAGATTCGCCAAAACCATCTCCGGCATGACGTGACCGCCGACGCCCGCAAGCATCGCCCCCATGATGCCGAACGCCATGACGATGAGACAGACGCCGAAAATCGGATAGAAACGCGCGATCAACGTATCGATCGGCAAAAGTGTCGCAAGGAAGTAATAAATCAAGATGATGATGAGCCAGATCTTGATCGCGCCGATAGAGCCGAGTGACAACAGCTTGCCATCAATAAGCATAGCAGGTCCTGTCGCGAAAACCGTGCCGACGAGGACGAGAAGCACAACTGAGAAAATGCGCATGATGAAGAGCATCGTCTTGCCCATGTGACTGCCGACGACCTCTGAGATGCTCTTGCCGTCTTCACGCAGAGAAATCATGCCCGACATATAGTCGTGCACACCGCCCGCGAAGATCGTGCCGAGAACGATCCAGAAATAGACGCACGGCCCCCAAAGCGCCCCCTGCAAAGCGCCGAAAATAGGTCCGAGACCAGCGATATTCAAAAGCTGGATCATGAAGACCTTCCACGTCGGCAGAGGAATGTAATCCACACCGTCATCGTGCACCAATGCAGGCGTCGGCTTGTCCGTAGGCGAGAAAATCACGTCGACAACCCTGCCGTAGATGACGTAGCCCAGAATCAAAGCGAGCAATGCCACCAAAAATGTAACCATCGCAAATCACTCTCCTTCTGTCCGTCAGTCTATAGACCGTCGTGCCGCCCCTCCTCTCCTTCATATAGGCAATATTCGGACTATTGTTGAAACATGTTTACGGATTCAATGTAAACCTTTTTCGCCAAGTTGTCAATAGTGTTTTCCAAAGAAAAAGAGGCTGTGACAACATGCTCTCGTATTTTGTCACAGCCCCATTCTTCTATGCGCTGCTGCACCGAGTTCTTCACGCATCTCACCGCAACGAACTTATTCAGTTCCCTATTTCCAGCAACTTTTTACTCGTAACGAAGCGCGTCGATCGGATCAAGCTTCGCGGCCTTCCTTGCCGGATAGATGCCAAAGAAGAGGCCGATGCCGACGGCGAACGAGAAGGATACGAGGATCGGAGTCGCCGTGATGACGGTCTTGAATTCGCCAAGGTGGGAGATGGCAACGGAGATGGCGCAGCCGAGGCAGATACCGAGGATGCCGCCGACGACGCCCATGACGACAGACTCGATGAGGAACTGCAGCATGATGTTGCCGAAGGTCGCGCCGAGCGCCTTCCGTATGCCGATCTCGCGCGTGCGCTCCGTGACGGAGACCATCATGATATTCATGATGCCGATGCCGCCGACGAGGAGCGAGATGCCCGCGATGCTGCCGAGGAGGATCGTCAGCATCGTCGTCTGCTGCGACATCGTCTCTACGAGACTCGTGAGGTTGTTGACGGTGAAGTCGTTCTCCTTGCCATTCAGGATGTGATGACGCTGGCGCAGCAACGTTTCGACCTCGCTCTGTACCTGGACGATCTTCGAGGCCTCGCTGACCTGCAGATTGATCATCTGGATGTGCGTGATGCCGAGAAGTCGCTCCTGCTCCGTCATCAGAGGCACGATGACCACATCATCCTGATCCTGCCCCATGGAGGACTGCCCTTTGCTCGCAAGGACGCCGATGATCTTGAACGGCTGGTTGTGGACGCGGATATTCTTGCCGATGGGGTTCTCACTGCCGAAGAGGTTCGCGGCGACGGTCGGACCGATGACGGCGACGCGCTGACGCTTGTCGTTGTCGGCCTGCGAGATGAAGGTGCCGACCGTCAGCGTGAGCGAGCGAATCGCCATGTACTCGGGCGTCACGCCCATGACGACGGTGTTCCAGTTCTGATTGCCGTAGACGATCTGATAGGAGCGCTGCACGATGGGCGAAACGTAGTCGATGTTCTTGATCTTCTTCTTGATCGCTACGGCATCGTCGTATTTGAGCGTCTCGCGCGATCCTGCCGCACCGCGAATACCACCCGAGTTCGCCGCGCCAGGCGTGACGATGAGCATGTTGCTGCCGAGGCTCGCCATCGAGTCCTCAACGTTGCTCTTGACCCCCATGCCGATGGAGACCATGGCGATAACGGCGGCGACGCCAATGATGATGCCGAGCATGGTGAGGATGGAGCGCATTTTGTTCGCAAAGAGTTCATGCAGGGCGATGGTGATGCTTTCCCAAATTAACAAGCGACTTCCCTCCTATACGACATCCATCTTGACGCCCCTGCCCTCGTCGCGCGTGATGAGACCGTCGCGCACGAGGAGCTGCCGACTCGCGCAGGCGGCGATGTCCGGCTCGTGCGTGACGAGGATAATCGTGCGCCCGGCGGCGTGAAGCTTCTCGAAGAGTTCCATGATCTCATGCGTCGACTTCGTATCGAGGTTGCCCGTCGGCTCATCTGCCATGACGATGTGCGGATCGTTGACGAGGGCGCGGGCGATGGCGACGCGCTGGCGCTGTCCGCCCGAAAGCTCGTTGGGTTGGTGGTCGGCGCGGTCAGCGAGACCGACGGCCTCCAAGAGGTGCATGGCACGCTCACGCCGCTCGCCTCTTCCAACGCCCGCATAGATGAGCGGCAGGGCGACGTTTTCAGCCGCGCTGCTCTTCGAGAGCAGGTTGAAGTTCTGAAATACGAAGCCGATCTTCTTATTGCGCGTGAGAGCGAGCGCGTCATCCGAGAGGTGCGCGACCTCCTCGCCGTCGAGTTTGTAAGAGCCTTCCGTCGGACGGTCGAGGCAGCCGAGGATGTTCATGAGCGTCGACTTACCCGAGCCGGATGGCCCCATGAGGGCGGCGAACTCGCCCTTTCGTATCGTAAGATCGACGCCCGCGAGCGCGGCGACGATCTGATCACCCATCGGATAGAGTTTTTTGATGCCCCGAAGCTCAATCGTTGCCTTTTCCTGCGCCGCTCGCTCTTCCTTCGCCTTTTGCTCCATGATCGTTCCTTTCCGCACTTACATCGGCGGGTGGCCGCCGCCCATCACAACCTGTGGCTGCGTCGCCGTGTAGGAAATCGATACGGTTTCGCCTTCGATGAGACCATCGAGGATTTCCACATAATCATCGCTGTAGATGCCCGTCTTGACAGGGCGGTTCTCCTTCGTGCCGTCGGGCATCTCAACGACGACGTAGGATCCCGAGGCGTCCGTCTTCAATGCGGCGATGGGAACGGCGAGTGCGCTGGGTTTCGTCGCCGTCTCGATTTCAAGACGTGCCGTCATGGCCGGCAGCAGCAGATTCTCGGGATCGTCGACATCGAGCGTCACATAGTAGTAGATAACGCTCGCCGTCGAAGTCGTCGTACTGCTCGAAGAGGACACGGTCTGCCAAGTGTTCGCGGTATCCGTCTGGCTGATCTTCGAGACGCGTGCCGTGAAGGTCTTGCCCGAGTGAGCATCGACCGTGAACGTCGCCTGCTGGCCGACCTTGATGTTGCCGATGTCCGTCTCATCGACCTTCGCCATGATCTGCTTCTTCGAGAGGTCGGCGATGCGCATGATGACAGTCGGATAGTCCGTGCCCGCCGTCGCCATCGTGCCCGCCGTCTTGGGCTTTCCGACGACGATGCCGCTGATCGGCGCCTGGATGATCGTCTCAGCGAGATCGGACTCCGTCTCTTCCAGGACACTCTTGGCAGCATCGTAGTTGTACTGCGCGTCCTCGAACGTCGTCTGCGGATTCGCGCCGATGCTGTAGAGGTAGGCTTCGCGGTCGTACTTCGCCTTTGCATTCGTGACCTTGAACTGTGCCTGATCGCGCTTCGTCACGAGCGACTTGGCGTCGAGCGTCGCAACCGTCTCGCCCGCCGTCACGATGTCGTTTTCCTTGACAAGCACATTCTTGATGCGTGCCGTGATCTTCGAGCTAACCTCGACGGAATCGACAGGAATGATCGTGCCCGTCGCCGACACGGTGGACTTCATCTCCATGCGCACTGCTGTCGCCGTCTCGCCCGCAGACTCCCGCATGGCCTTTTCCGCCTGCTGCGCCTCATAGTAGCTGTAGCCGCCGAAAGCGCAGCCAGCGAGGACGAGCGCGGTCACTGCTATCTTCGCCTTCGTACCGAAGGTGATGTCTTTGCCGAAAATCTTCATGCCCGTCCTCCATTTCCAGCTGCCGCTGCCGCCGCATTCGCTGCACTGTCTGGATCAGCTGCATGCGTCGCATTTGCCGCACTTGCCGCATTCGCTGTATTCATTGTATTCGAATCCTTCGCGCCTGCCACTCTTTCCTTCTGCACGGCGGGCTGCTTCGCCGCATCCACCTCAGACGCGCGGAAGGGAATGACCGTCTTGTCCTGACGCTCCTTCATCGCCTTCTCATTCTCTTCGTAAGCACGCACCGCATCCCTGCGGCTGATCTCTCCTCTCGCCAGCGGCACGGCATCCATGGCGTCTGCCGCACGCTGCTCGCTCTCCGTGAGGCTCTGCCCCATGGCGTTTTCCACCTGCGCTTTGCCGCGTGCAAAGTCGTACTGTGCACTGATGTGGTTCGTCTCCGCCTTCGAGAGCGCGAGCTGCGCGTCGATGACATCGAGCATGATGCCTTCACCCGCGCGGTACTTCTCGCGTGCGATGAAGTAGTCCTCCTTCGCCTTGTCTACGGCGTCCTGCGTCGAGTTCAGCCGGTTTTCCGCCTCCTTCATCGAGAAGTACGCCGCGCGGATGTCGTAATCCACATCGTTCCTGTCTTTTTCCAGCTGCAGCCGCGCCGCATCGAGCGCCGCTTCCGCCGCCTCGATGCGCGCCTTCTTCCTGTCGCCGTCAAAGATGTTCCAATTCATATTGATGCCTGCCGTCACGCCGCGGCTGCTGGCCGACGCAGGCTCAAAGTCCTTGTTCGCCGACGCGCTCAGTGAGAAGTCGACCTGCGGCGTATAGCCGGCCTTGACCACCTCGATGTCAAGCTCCTTGCGTACAACATCGTAATTGTCAATCCAAAGCTCCTTACGGTTCTCGACACCGAAGGCGAGGCAGTCGGAAAGCGCAGAGGCGAACGGGCTGTATACGGCATCGTCGGTGAGGCGAAGCGGCTCATCCCTGTCCATGTTCACAAGATTCCTAAGCTTCGCCAGACTGATTTCATAGTCGTTCTCCGACTTGATGAGCGTCTGGCGTGCATCGGAAAGCTCCACGGAGGCACGCAGCACGTCCATGCGCGCCTTGCTGCCCGCCGAGAAAAGCTGTTCGACGTTCGTCAAATGCGCCTGGTAATTGTCGACGGACGCCTTGTTCACACCGACGGTCTTCTTCGCCTGTAGCGCGTTGTAATACGCCTCAATGACAGAAAGACGCAGCTTTTCCTCGGCGCGTGCCGTCTTGAGGCGCGCCGTCAAGATGGCGATCTTGGCGCTGTCGATACCGCCGCTCGCCTTGCCGCCGTCCCAGATATTGATGCCGCCCTTGACAGATGCATTAAGTCCCGACGACGTCGTGTTGCCGCGATCATTCCAATTTCTGCCTACGGAATAGCCGCCCGAAGCGCTGACGGAGAAGCCTTTTTCGCTCTTCGCCTCGCCGAGTGAAGCAAGCGCCGACTCCTCCGCCTGCTTCGTGATCTTCAGATCCGCATTCTGCGAAAGCGCAAGCTCGACCGCTCCCGCAAGCGAAAGGTCAGCTGCCGCTCCCACGGATGACATGCTGTAAAGGAAAGCTCCCGCCAACAAAAGCGACCAAGGCTTCCTGCGCCATTTCTTCATCGTCTCTCTCCTCCCCAAGGGATATATTTCCACTTATGTTGCTTATTATACTGCCCGTTCCCTCGTCTAACAATAAGAAATCGCTGAGCTTTAGAGGGATTTAACGATTTTTCGCGAAAGGTGTAGAATAAAAAATAAGGAAAGGAAGTCCATCCATGCCTGAGCAAAACTTCGCCCGTGCGCTGCAGATCCTGCAGCAGACCTTCGGCTACAAGAGCTTCCGCTCTGCACAGGAGACCGTCGTCAAGAGCCTGCTCGAAGGCCGCGAGACCGTCGCCATCATGCCCACGGGCGCGGGAAAATCCATCTGCTTCCAAGTGCCCGCGCTGCTGCTCCCGGGCATCACGCTCGTCATCTCGCCTTTGATCTCGCTGATGAAAGATCAGGTCGACGCGCTTACGGAGGCCGGTGCGCCCGCGACATTCATCAACAGCTCGCTTGGGCAGGCGGAGGCTCGCACAAGGCTCAGTGCCATCGCACAAGGCGCGTACAAGATCGTCTATGTCGCGCCCGAGCGGCTCGAAACCGACTTCTTCCAATCCCTGCTGCAAGAGCAGACCGTTTCCTTCATCGCCATCGACGAGGCGCACTGCCTGTCTCAGTGGGGGCACGACTTTCGCCCAAGCTATCGCGCCATCGCGCCCTTCATCGAACGTCTGCCGAAGCGTCCTTTGATCGGCGCCTTCACGGCGACGGCGACGCCGCGCGTCAAAGACGACATCATCTCACTCCTCGCGCTTCACCGCCCCGCCGTGCACGTCGCAGGCTTCGACCGACCAAACCTCTTCTTCGGCGTCCTCACAGGCGTCGACCGCAGGGACTTCATTGCGAACTACCTGCGCACGCATCGCGAAGAAGCCGGCATCATCTACTGTGCGACGCGCAAGGAGACGGACGCCCTGAGCCGCTTTCTGCAGCAAAAAAAATTCGCCGTCAGTCCCTACCATGCGGGACTCAGCGACGAAGAGCGTTCAAAGGCGCAGGACGACTTTCTCTACGACAACGTGCAGGCGATCGTCGCGACAAATGCCTTCGGCATGGGCATCGACAAGTCGAACGTGCGATTCGTCATCCACTACAACATGCCGAAAAACATCGAGTCGTACTATCAGGAGGCGGGACGCGCGGGACGCGACGGCGAACCGGGCGAATGCATCCTGCTCTTCTCGCCGCAGGACGTCATGACGCAGAAATACCTGATCGACATCTCGACCGAGGATGCCGCGCGTAAGGCGCACGAACTCGGCTGCCTGCAGAAGATGTCCGACTACTGCCACACGCCCGAATGCCTGCGCTCCTTCATCCTGCGCTACTTCGGCGAGGAAAGCCCCGCCGTCTCGTGCGAGCGCTGCAGCAGCTGCAAGGGCGACTTCGAGCGACGAGACGTGACGCTTGATGCGCAGAAAATCTTTTCGTGCGTCTACCGCATGAGAGGACGCTACGGCATGACGCTGACAGCGCAGGTGCTCAAAGGCTCCGCCGAGCAGCGCGTGCGCACGCTGCACCTCGACGAACTGTCGACCTACGGCATCATGCAGGAGCAGACGCTCGCCGAGATCAAGCGCTCGATTCAACGCTTCATCGCCACGGGGTATCTCTCGCTCACCGAGAGCGAATACCCCGTGCTGCAGCTCGCAGAACCCGCCTACGCTGTGCTGCGCGGCAAGGAGCAAGTCTTCCAAAACTTCCCCCGAAAACAGAAGGAAAAGCCCGTAGACATCTCACTCTTCGACTACCTCCGCGCACTCAGAAAAAAGCTAGCCGCACGCGACCGCGTGCCGCCCTACGTCATCTTCTCCGATGCAACACTGCGCGACATGTGCCAAGTACTGCCCGAAACGCTCGACGACTTCCTGCACGTCAAGGGCGTCGGCGAAAGAAAATGCGCGCGCTACGGCGAGGCTTTTCTCGCGTGCATCAAAGAGCATCGCCCATAAGCGAAAAGGCGGCGCAAGAGTTTTTGCTGCTGCCCTTGCGCCGCCTTTGGAAGCGCACGCCGATGAAATTTTTCTCACGCCACCTTACGGAACACATGCAGCCCAATGAGAAGCTGTACGAAGAGCAGCACAGCCAATAGTGCGAACGACGCCAAAAGGCTCGTGCTGTGTGCGATGAAACCGATGGCGGCAGGCCCCATGAGCACGCCGAGGTAACCGCACGTCGACACCGCCGCGACCGCCGCATTGATCGTCATATCCTGCTGCTTTCCCATCAATGAGAAGAAAATCGGCACGATGTTCGCGCAGCCGAACCCGATCGCGAAGAAACCAGGGAAGATGAGCCACGCGGAAGACGAAACAATCACGAGCAAGAAACCCGCGATGGCAATGACCGAACCGAAGAATACGACGCGGCGCGCACCCAGGCGATTGACAGTCGCATCACCCAAGAGCCGCATGAGGAGCATCGCCGCAGAAAAGACAGCGAAGCCCGTGCCCGCAAGAGACATGTCCATCGCGCGCACCTCCGTGAGAAACACGCCCGACCAGTCCATGACAGCGCCCTCGACGAGGAAGGATATACCGGCGACCGCCGCGACAAAGGCGACGATGCCGTGCGGCACGGCGAGCGCTCTGCCCTCGGGTGCACTCCTGCCCGCGAGCAAAAATCGCGCGAATGCGAGCACCAAGAGCACGATGATGCCCGCCGAACACGCCGTCGCGCCCAAGGGGGTGAATCCGAGCGCCATCCAAACGCCGAAAAGTCCCGCCCCCATGAAACCGCCCACGCTCCAAAGCGCGTGCATGCCGCTCATCACGCGTCTCTTCAAAAGCTGCTCTACGCGCACGGCATGGATATTGATCGTGACATCGATAATTCCCATGGAAGAGCCGAACAAAAGAAGCGTCGGCACAGCAAGAACGATATTGTCCACCCTGACAAGAGCCACAAGAAGCGCCGCAAAGACGAGCGAATCGACAGCGATCACGCGGCGGCAGCCGAAATGCCCGGCCAATACTCCTGCAAAAGGCATCGTCACCAGTGAGCCGACGCCGATGCAAAGAAGCAAGAGTCCAAGCACATCCTCAGCGACGCCGAGCCGCGCCTTCAAAAGCGGCACGAGAGGCGCCCAAGATGCCACGCCGAAGCCGCCGACAAAGAAAAAAGCCTGATTGGCGCGATGCAGCAAACTGCGCGAGCGATCAACGGGCAAACTGTTGTTTTGCATATTCAACCCCCTTGTTCTAGGGGAGACTAACACATTCCCGATGGCTTGTCAACCGATAAACAGCAGCCTAAACGAAGTCTTGCTGCAACTTCACATACGATTTTGCACACGAAAAAAGTAAAATATATTGCAGAGCCATCAAAAAGGAGGTTCATCCCATGAAAAAAATCCACGCACTCTCCCTCGCAACCGTCCTCTTGCTCGCTCCTTTTGCGCCTGTCTCAGACACCTTGCCCCTTGCATCCACCGCCCATGCGGCAGCGCAGCAAGATACAATCAAAGAGTACACGCGTCCGGCAAAGACTTCCGCCGACAAAGACGAGGAACGCTCCGTCAAAGCTCCCGTGCCGTGGCTCCTCGTCGAAGACCATCGCATCGAGGCCTTGAATGCCAACGGCAAATGCGTGACCTACAGCAGTCATCCTGTACTTCACGTCAAAGGCGAAGAGCGCGAAACGCTCTCTCGCGCCCTCGACGCCTGGAACAAGCACGAGGCGCAAGCTGCAAAAAAGGGCTTCGATTTCGCCTATGAATGCAAGAACGGCGACCGCCAAGGCGGCTTCCTCGAAGACATCGCCTACTTCGACTACTCTGTCATCACGAAGTGGGGACGCGTCGACAAACAAATGATCAGCTTCCGCAGCTTCGGCATCTCCTACACCGGCGGCATACACCCGATGCACGGCGAAGGCGGCACGACCTTCGACGCAAAGACAGGAAAAGAGGTCCCCCTCGCCTCCATCGTCACAAGCCGCGAAGCTTTGCTCCGAGCGCTCGCCGCCGCCTTCCGCACCCAATACCCTAGACGCGAGGAGGATCTCTTCGCCTACGACATTGAAGAGCAGCTCAAACGATTCCACAGGCCGGAAAAAGGATTTGATACCTTCTCCTGGTACATGGGTACGCGCGGCGAACTCGTCTTCCTCTACCCGCCCTACGCTCTCGCCCCCTACGCCTCCGGCGACTTCACGCTGACCATCGAGCGCGCGGACGCCCCCGAGCTTTTCACCGAGGCTTATCCGTTGAAGTGACAACAGACGCCCTCTGCCGTCACCAACGACATCGAGACGCCGCAAGGTCTGCATGTCGGCAGCACCACCGCCGATATCGAGCGCGCCTTCAGCTATCTGCCCGAGGGACTTGAAGGCAACAGCGGCGAACCCGACTATGCCTATAGCTATGAAAGATCCGACTCCTCCCTCATCTTCTACACCCATGAAGACGACACAATCTACGAAATCCGCCTGATGGAGGATCTGTTCTAGTGCAGTGCAAAAATAAAAAACAGATGCGGTCTGTATAGTTTCAATACAGACCGCATCTGTTTTTTGCAGGCGATTCCCTCACTCCTCCACCAGCCCCATAAACGTCGCGAAAAACGCCTTGAGCTTTTCGATGACGCCCGCCTTCTTCTCGGCGCGAGCGCCGCCGAAGCGGCGCACGGGCGGCAGAATCGTGTCGATCGCCGTGCCCGTCGTCTTGAACCTGCCGTCGCGCAGCGCACTTCGGACGAACTTCTCCGTCTCCTCGGGCTTCAGCTTCTCCTCCTGCACGATTTTCTCAAGCGCCTTTTCCTTCTCCGCATCGACATAGGTGCGCCAGTCCTCCATCACCTTCGTACTCGTGTTGACCGTCTTGATGAAGCCGTCAATCAGCTCCTTCTTGCTCCGAAGCTCGGGACTTGCGCCGACCGCGCGGTCGATCGCGCCGATGATGCTCTGATCGAGGCCGTTCGATGCATGATACTTCTCCACGAGCAGAAGAATGTAGTCGATATTGATGTCCACCTGCCGGATCAATTCCAGCTCGAACACGACATCGTCGTTGATGTTCTCCTTCTCCGCATTTCCTGCACCCATCATCTCGCGATGAATGTCCAAGTACATGCTCTGGTAATCTTGCAAATCGCGCGGCGGCAGGAGAGGATCATTTTCCTCAAAATCATCAAACGCCGTGAGAATGTTCCTGAGGCGCAGAATGTTGCCGAAGATGCGCACGAAATCCTTCTGCGCCTGCTCGCCCAAGATCGGCTCACCGACAGCGAACTTCTCGCGCAGCTCCAGGATAAGCTCCGCATAGCCCTTGTGGTGACGACCGCTCGCATCGTCATAGCCGTCGTAGTAGTCACGAAAACCGCGCAGTAGCACGACGCTCTCGGCATTCTCATCACCGAAAAGCGAGATTGCATCGTCCGTCGCTTTCGCCAGATTGCGAAAAGCAACGATATTGCCAAACGTCTTGACCGAATTCAAAATGCGGTTCGTGCGTGAAAACGCCTGAATCAGCCCATGGTACTTGAGGTTCTTGTCCACCCAAAGCGTGTTGAGCGTCGTCGCGTCAAAGCCGGTGAGGAACATATTGACGACGATGAGCAAATCGATCTCGCGCTTCTTCATGCGCTGAGAAAGATCCTTGTAATAATTCTGGAAGGAATCCCTGTCCGTCGAAAAATTCGTAGAAAAACGCGCATTATAGTCCGCAATCGCGTCCGAAAGAAAGTCGCGGCTCGTGCGGTCAAGCCCCGCCGTATCAAAATCCTCATCGGGCAAAGCGTCCTCGGGATCGTCCTCGTTCGCCGCATAGCTGAAAATCGTCGCAACCGCAAGGTCGCGCCCCGCCGCTGCAAGCTGACGCTTGAACTCCTCGTAATACTTCATGCAGACAGGAATCGACACGACCGCGAACATCGAATTGAACCCCAGCACGCGCTGTCCCTTGAGCGAATACGCCTTGCCGCGCATCGTCTTCTGATCGAAATGCGCGAGGATATATTCCGTCACGACACGGATGCGCTCGGGCGCGGCGAGCGCCTTCTCGCGGTCGATGGCACGCACTTCCTTGTCCTCGATCTCCGCCTTGCTCTTCATCGTGTTGATGTAGTCAATGCGAAACGGCAGTACATTGCCGTCGTTGATGGCGTTCACAATCGTATAGGTATGGAGCTTGTCGCCGAAAAGCTGCGGCGTCGTCCGCGCCGAAGGCTTGCCCGCGCCCGACGCATTCGGCGCGAAGATCGGCGTTCCCGTAAAGCCGAAGATATGATACTTCTTGAACGCCTTCGCAATCACCGTGTGCATGTCGCCGAACTGTGAACGATGGCACTCATCGAAAATCAGCACGACATGCTTGCCGTAAATCGCGTGCGTCTTGTTCTGCTTGATGAACATGGCGAGCTTCTGAATCGTCGTGACGACGATTCGCGCCGCGTCATGCGCGAGCTGCCCCGCGAGCACGCGCGTCGACGTATTGCCGTTCGCCGCGCCCTTTTCAAAGCGGTCGTACTCCTTCATCGTCTGATAGTCAAGATCCTTGCGGTCGACCACGAAGAGCACCTTGTCGATATCCGAAAGCCCTGCGGCAAGCTGCGCCGTCTTGAACGAAGTCAGCGTCTTGCCCGAACCCGTCGTGTGCCAGATATAGCCGCCGCCCTCGATCTTGCCCCAAGTCTTGTAATTCGACGCGATCTTGATGCGCGACAAAATGCGCTCCGTCGCCGCAATCTGGTACGGACGCATGAGCATCAGCACCTCTTCCGTCGTAAAGATCGAATAGCGCGTCAAGACGGCGAGCAGGGTATGCTTCGCGAGGAACGTACGTCCGAAATCCATGAGATCCGTGATGAGGCGATTGCTCGCATCCGCCCAAAACGACGTGAACTCAAAGCTGTTGCTCGTCTTCCTGCTCGCCCTGCGCCCCGCCGCATCCATCTCGCGGATATGACTTGCACGCGTCGTATTGGAATAATACTTCGTATTCGTCCCGTTCGAAATGATGAACACCTGCACATACTCATACAGCCCCGCACCCGCCCAGAAGCTGTCGCGCTGGTAGCGGTTGATCTGGTTGAACGCCTGCCGAATCTCCACGCCGCGCCGCTTCAGCTCCAAATGCACGAGCGGCAAGCCGTTGACGAGAATTGTCACATCGTAGCGGTTCGCATGAGCCGCCGCCGTCTCTGCTTGAGCGTCCGCGCCGCCCTTCACCGCATATTGGTTGATGACCTGCAAACGATTGTTGTAAATGTTCTCCTTGTCGATCAGCTTGATGTTCTTCGTCGTTCCGTCATCGCGCCGAAGATTCTGAATGTAATCCGTCTGAATGCGCCGCGTCTTCTCTGCAATGCCGTCGCCCGCAGGCGCGATCGACGCCTTGAAGAACCGCTCCCACTCCGCATCGCTGAACGCATACTCGTTGAGCGCCGAAAGCTGCTCCCGAAGATTCGCGATCAGCTCCGCCTCGTCGTGAATCCGAAGATACGTATAGCCCTCCTCTTCCAGCAGAGCGATCAAAGCCCGCTCAAGCGCCGCCTCCGACTGATACGCCGCATACGGCGCACGCTCCTCGCGAACATACTGCGCAAGCACCGTGCTCTCTTCTGCGCTTGCAATCAGGTTATAGTACAATATACTGACCTCCTCACCCCCATCAGACAAAACTCACTCGGACTTCCTTTCCCAGTGCCTTTGCAATCTTATCGAGCGTCACCAAAGACGGCATCGCCTGTCCTTTTTCAATGCGACTGATGTTCGATTGGCGAACCCCCGATTTCTCCGCCAATTCTTTTTGCGTCAAATCCTGCTCCATGCGTGCCGTAATAAGAAGTTCTGTAAGGGCAAATTCCAAACGTGTCCGTTCGTGTTCTTCGCGAAAAGCGGGATCTTTCATCTGCTCTGCAATATAGCGATCTAAATCGTCCATGTCATTTCCCCTCTCTCTCGCAATAAATCACACGATATCTTTTCGCACGTTCGATTTCTCGTACCGGAGTCCTCTGCGTTTTCTTAATGAATCCATGCGTTAAAACTATCCTCTTTTCCGCAAAGAAGAAATACAGCACGCGCGTAAATATCTTTTCCCCATCTTGTCCGGAGTTCAAAAATCCCATCCCCCAACGGCTTGGAATAGGGTTCACGCAAGAACGTCCCGTGAATCTGCAAATGTTTGAGATTATCAAGAATCTTGTTTCTCATCTTGACATCCAATTCATCAAGAAACTCTTTCACTGGTTGTTTCCCAGAATCAGTTGAGAAAAAAATTATTTCAAACACCAAAACAGCTCCTCAGCTTGATTATATTCCTTTTGAGGAATATAATCAAATCTATCATATCGCTTGCCGTGTTCCTATATCGTTGCTATCTTTCAACGCCTGCCAATCGCGCCGCGCTTTCGGCTTGCGCTCTTGGGGCGTTTTCGCATACGACCTTTTCGCCAATCAGCTGCGCTCTTCGAGCTTGCTTCTTGGAAAGGTCAGCAGTCGGTCACGGTAGTATTCATACTGCTTCTTGCGTGCGGCGATCTCGGCGGGGAGGCCCTGCGTGAGATCATTACAGAGCGTGTCGAAACGATCGAGGATGGAGACGATTTTTGCCTGGACTTCGAGCGGTGGGATGGGGAATGAAAAGGTCTTTAGTTTTGCAACAGTAATAATTGGCATTCCACCTCTCTGGTTGGCGTTCTTCTTGCACCACACTGCAAGCACATGAAAATAATAAAACGCGAATTTTATGTTAAGTATTTCTTGAAATCCCTCCTTTATCGAGAAATTTGTCATTTGCTGGTTAGATAAAGATGGCTTCATAAGTAACGCATATTCGCCGATCGTGGCAGTGGTTGCCATCAAAAGAGAATTTGCAGGATATAGACTGCTCTTTATACTAGAAGGATGTATGTGTTGAATGGCGTCATATAATATTCTGATGTTGTATAAATAAAGTTGACAACTTCTTCGCAAGGAATTGATGTATAATTAACGCTGAGAAGGAGAGGTCAAAATGGCAACAAACAAGCAATATGATCACAAGTTCAAAGTTCAAGCAGTAAAACTCGCCCAAGAAATCGGTCAGGCGAAGGCTGCTAGTGAATTGGGGATTTCAAAAAACACCATGTACACGTGGAGCCGTGCCCACCGTATGGGATATCTTGATCTTGGACACGGTACACAAACACCCACGAGCGCCATGTCCCTGCATGAAGAAATCACCCAGCTTCGTGCACAACTCAAAGCGCAGGATAAAGAGATTCGGCGGCTAAAGAAAGAGAACGACTTTCTGGAAGAAGCAAGCGCTTTTTTCGCCGCCAGCCGTCTGAAGTCAACAAAAACGAACGCATGAATTTCATCGCGATCAAGACCTCAGATGGCGCAATCAAAGGAAACATCAGCTTCTATTGCAAGATTCTCGATATCACGAGGCAGGGATTCTATCAGTACTTGTCAAACAAAGATCGTCCGTGGAAATATCAGGCGCTAGCCGATGCCATGATGCAGATTCATGCGGAGGATGAATGCAATGACACCTACGGAAGAATCCGCATGTGGCAAGCACTCAAAATCAAGCAGCCGGAAGGCGTCCATATCCCGAGCGGGCGAACGGTTTACCGCGTCATGGAAGAAATCGGACTTAGCCATCGCCCCAACCGAAAGCCGAACGGTATCACCAAAGCAGATCGAGCGGCACAAATGTCGGAAGATCTTCTGCGGCGCGATTTTCATGCCGATACGCCTCTTTCCAAATGCATTACGGACGTGACGGAAATCAAGGCATGTGATGGAAAACTCTATATTTCAGCGCTCTTCGATTGCTTTGACTCTGGTGTACTCGGTCTTTCCGTGGATACGAACATGAAAGCCCCCTTGTGTGTCAAGATGCTCGCTAACGCTATGCTTTCCTATCCGAAACTCAAAGGGGCAATTCTGCATTCCGATCGCGGCAGCCAATATACGAGTCAGTTATATCGAAAAGCTGTTCAAGACTACGGGATTCAGCAAAGCATGAACAGCGCTGGTGGTCGCTGTCATGACAACGCACGCTGTGAGAGCATGTGGGCTCGAATGAAGTCGGAACTGCTTTATGGTCGTTATGACACGCAAAAGGTGACGACGGAAGAATTGAAGGTGTTAATTTGGCGATATTTCATGAGCTATTGGAACAACCGCCGAATTTGTTCAAGAAATGGCGGACTTCCTCCGATGGTGAAACGCCAACAGTTCTATGATTCCCTGGACGTAGTTTCTTAAGATTTCATTTCCTTGTGGGGAATTTGTCAACTGATCTTGACAATATCAAAACCACCATTATACCAGAAGCACCCTTGTGTCATTCTTTTATTTCAACAATTGTTGCACTTAGATTGTACATTCGCCGAGCATTATCGTCCTGCACGATTTGAATCTGCTCGCATCCGCCGCAGATCAGGTCGTCGTCCTGCACGAAAAGAAGCTGTATGCGGAGGGATCCGTCAAGGACATCCTCACGGAGCGCATGTTCCGCGATGTGTACCGGATGGACGTGGAGTTCTGCCGAACTGCCGCAGGGCATACGGTAATAGTTCCTATTTCGCCCTGCCGCACGGAAGTATAAGGGCGGGACATGAATCCGATCGTACGGTTCTTTGCACTCGAACCCCATTTGGGTGCAGGTGAAAAACAGGGCAATATCCCGCCGGCAAAGGCGCTGTACCGGGATTATTGGCGCGTGGCGTGGCCGACGGCGCTCAAGGGCATCTTCATCAACCTCATCCTGCTCGCGGATCTCGTCATGGTCGGGAGTCTCGGCATCGCGCAGGCGGCGGCGATCGGGATCGTCAGCCAGCCGAAGATGCTCATGCAGATGTTCGGCAAGGCGCTCGGCACGGGTGTCACGGCGGTCACTGCGCGCAGAAAAGGCGCGCGCGACTACCGCTCGCTCAACAGCTGCATCAAGCAGTCGCTGGCGCTGACCGTTCCGGTCTACGCCGTGCTTGCGAGCCTTGGCTATATATACCGCGAAGAGATTCTGCGGCTCATGGGCGCGAACGACGAATACATCAGATACGCGCTCGTCTATTTCACATATCTGATCGGCGCGCTGTTTTTCAAGGCGATGTCGGCGATCCTCACTGCCGTGCAGATCGGCATCGGGCAAACGAAGATCATCCTGCAGGCGAGCGTCGCAGGAAACCTCGTCAACGTCTGCCTGAACTATGTGCTGATCTTCGGCGCATTCGGCTTCCCGCGGATGGAGATCAAGGGCGCGGCGATCGCGACGATCATCGGGGAAGCGGTGATCGTCCTCGTCCTCCTCTATGCCGTGCTCCGGCAGCGACAAGAAGGCGTCGATCTGCGCGAGCAGGGAACATTTGCCTTCGAGCGGAAAACCCTGTCCCCCGTGCTGGAGGTCGGCACGAATTCCTTCCTGGAGCAGATCTTTGAGCGGTTCGGACTGCTCGTCTTTGCCCGCCTGATCGCCGAGCTCGGCACGGTTGCCGTCAGGACGCACCACTACTGCATCATCCTGTGGGATCTCTATTATTATTTCGGGCGCGGCATGAGTACGGCAAGCGCATCCTTTGCCGGGCGAAAGCTCGGGGAGAAGCGCCGCGACCTCGCGCGTCTCTATATGAAAGCGGCGCAAAAGTCGGGGCTTATCATCTCGCTCGCCGTCGCCGCCGCGATTCTGCTGCTGCGCGGAACAATTTTTTCCGCGATGATTGCAGACATGGATGCCGTCGCGCTCGGTGCGGGCATCCTCGCCATTGTCGCTGTTCTCGTCGTGCCGCAGACGCAGGCGCAGGTGCTTGCGGGCACACTGCGCGGGGCGGGGGACAGCCGCTTCATCGCGCAGTATTCGCTCTTTGTCAGCGCGATCCTGCGCTCCGGCATTGCATATGTTTTAGCCTTTCCCCTCGGGATGGGGCTCTATGGGATATGGGGCGCGCTGCTCATCGACGAAGCGCTCAAGATGCTCTTGACACAGTACCGCATCGGTAAAGGCATTTGGCTGACCAAAGAGCTCTGAGACGCGAACCTGTTCCGGCATAAAAAAAGAGCGCGGACATTGTTGCCTGCGCTCTTTTCTATGTGTCGGACGATTGCAATATCATACCTTAAACTTGCCGACCAGCCCCTCGAGGTTCGCCGCGAGCTGTGCGAGGTTTTCGGCGGTGGCGGTGAACTCTTCGATGGAAGCGGTTTGCTGCTCGATGGCGGCGGCGGAGTCCTCGGAAAGACTCGCGATATGCGTGGCGCTCTTTGCGACGCCCTGCGTCGTTGTCTCCATGTCCTTCGTATCGGACGAAGTCGAGCGGCTGAGCGCGCTGATCTCGGCAACGGCGTCGGCACTGGCGCGCGAGCTCTCCAGGATGGTGTCAAGTGCGCCTGTGAGCCCCTTCACAACGGTGATGATCTCGTCGAGCTCGCGCACGAGCGTATCGTTTGCCGTGCGCGTCTGCGTGACTTGACCGCGGATGTCGGCAATTTTTTTCGTCACCTCATCGGCGGCATTGCCGGAGTTCTCGGCGAGTTTGCGCACCTCCTCGGCAACGACGGCAAAGCCGCGTCCCGACTCTCCCGCGCGTGCGGCCTCGATGGCGGCGTTGAGGGCGAGGAGGTTGGTCTGCCCGGAGAGTTCCTTGATGATGTCGACGATCTGGTTGATGTCCTCCGCGTATTGGGTGAGCGTCCGGACATTTTCGTTCATCTCGTCAACGATGCCGCGCAGTCGATCCGTCTGCGCCGAGACATTGCTGACGTTCGTGCGTCCTGCTTCCGCATTCTCCTTCGATCCGACCGAGAGTTCGGACGAATGCTGCGCATAGTCAAGCATCTGCGTCATGTTGCCCGCAATCGCAGTGACCCGGTCGGCAAGCCCCTGCATGTCTGCATTCTGTGCGTTCGCGTCGCCCGCGACATCCGTAATGATGTGCGCGACATGTTCGACGGCACGGCTGCTTTCGCTGCTCGCCTGCGAGAGGTTCGTCGAGAGTGCGGAGACCTGCTCGGCGGCGTCCTGTGCGCCGCGCATGATGGTCTGCAAATTCGCGACAAATTTGTTGAAATACTGCACGATCTGCCCGATCTCATCGTCGCGCTCGGCGTGCATCCGCTGTGTGAGATCGCCGTCGCCCTCTGCGATATCTGCAAAAGAGTGTGTCAGCATGGCGAGCGGGCGGAGAATCTGCGTGAATATGACGAAAAATGCACCGCCTACGATGATGAGGGCGAGCAGGATGACGATCTCCTGTACGGTCTTGGAGGCGGCGATCTTTTCCTGGCTTGCGGCATCGTACGCGCCGACGAGCTTATTGACCTCGGCAACGTAGTCTGCAACCGAGGCGGCGACCTTGGCGTCCGCTGATGCGCGTGCCTCGGGGGTGTCCGCGTTCATCACGGCGGTGACCTGCGCGCGGTAGGCCTCCCAGCGCGGCTTTACCACATCGAGCTGCGCACGTGCGGCAGGATCTTCCGTTTTCGTGAGGTTCAGCGCAGGATCACCCGCATCGAGCCCTTTGAGGATCTTGTCGTACTGGGCGATAAATTCCTCAATATTTTTTCGGATCGTCTCGGCATCCGCGCCGTCCGCCGAGACGAGGCGCGCGGAGAGCCACGATAGCTGGTACGCCTTCATGCGCAGCGAGCCGGAAGCGTTCACCATCGGCGAGTCGCCCTTGAGCTGATCGAACGTGTGGAAGTTGAATCCGACGAGCGCAACGATGAAGACAAAGAGCGTGATGAGAATGGAGAGGAGTTTGACGCGGATAGACATTGCTTTCAGAACCTTTCTTGCATAACGTGAAGCTATTATACCGGGGCAAAACATGCGCACGGTTCCTATGTTATACTTTTGTGACGTGAATTGTCAAGTCAAGTGCAACGTCTTTGAATAATAGACCTCGTAGGGAGTTCTGTATCCTAGGCATTTGCGTGGACGTCGATTTAATTTATCAAACATCTCCTGAATGTATGCATCCGGTATGTCGGTGATGTCTTGTCCTTTAGGAAAGTATTCGCGAAGCAGTCCATTTGTATTCTCGTTTGATCCTCGTTCCCAAGGATGATGTGGTGGGGGAAAGTAAAATTTGACTCCTTCCAAAGCTTCAGTGACCTCCGCGTGCTTCGCAAAAAAACACAAAAAGTCCGAGACCGCTTGTACCATGCGGTTTCGGGCTTTTTGTGCAATATGCGATTGTATCAAAGACGGTATGAATATATCGTATACTTTGTTCACCCGCGCCTTGTCGATGACCGTGAGGCGCGTCAGAAGCTCGGAGACTTCCTGCGGCGTGTAGTATTCGCCGCCGCTCTTGCCGGCGTTTGAAGCATACATGCCCATGAGATATTCATAGGCGTCGCCGAAGGCATCAATCGTGTTGTCTCGATAGTGCCCAAGCTGCATTTCGCCGATGCCATCGAGGAGTTTCACGAGCTTTGCATTGCGCTCCTTGACCGTAGCGCCGAGCTTGTTGCTGTTGACGTCGAGGTCTTCAAAAAGCCCCGCAAGATCGTTTTCACTCGCCGTGCCGGTCGCCGAGGCTTCAATGTTGTGAAACACCTTTTCCAGCGTTTCATTGAGGTTTTCATTCGTCGGCGCACTTTTTCGCACATTGGCAAAAAGCTCGCTCGGCAGGATGAAATATCCCTGCTCCTCCACGAGATTCTCGCGCTCCGTCTCCGCCTCTTCATCGGGCAGAGCGGCGTAGTCGAAATCCGCCTCCCCCGCCTCCTGCGCCTCACGGTTGAGGTAGTTCGTCAGCTTCTCCGAGATATAACGATAAAAGAGCGTGCCCAAGACATACTGCTTGAAATCCCAGCCATCCACCGAGCCGCGCAGATCGTTCGCAATCTGCCAAATCGCCCGATGCAGCTCCGCCCGCTCCATTTCCTTCTTATTGTCCATCGTATCGCCTCCATAGTGCGTATGTACTCGCAATCTCCCTACCCCACAACAAACCTCGCCGTGCTCCCGTCCTCGCCCTTTTCCACTTCAAGCCGCACGTCGATGCGGTTTTTTAGTTCCTCCACGTGAGAGATGATGCCAACGAGGCGGCCGCCTTTTTGGAGGTCCATGAGAGTTTTTATGGCGAGGTCGAGGGTCTCGGCGTCGAGAGTGCCGAAGCCTTCGTCGATGAAGATGGTGTCGAGGCGGATGCCGCCGGCGTAGTTGGTGACGACGTCGGCGAGGCCAAGCGCAAGGGCGAGGGCGGCGAGGAAGGATTCGCCGCCCGAGAGTGTCGCCATAGGGCGTGCGTAGCCCGTGTTCTCGTCGAAGATTTCGAGGTCAAGTCCCGCGCTCCTGCGCATATCGGCGATGCCTTCCTTGCGCTCCAGGCGGTACTGCCCGTGCGTCATGCGCAGGAGGCGCATGTTCGCGGCGTCCGCCACGTCGGCGAGAATGGAGCGCAGGACATACGTCTGAAAGTGCATGCGATGGGCGTTCTGCCCGGCGGCGACTTCCGCGAGCCTGCCCGTCGTATGGTAGGCGGCTTCAAGTGAAGCCGCTTCAAGAGCGAGCTTTTGCAGCTGCTCCTCGCGCGACCTGCGTTCCTTCAGCTCCTGTGCCAGTGCAGCGGCTTCGCGCGTGCCTGCCGTCCACGCGGCAGCCGCTTCCTCCCGCGCTACTTTGAGCTTGGCGAGGTCGGGCGGAGCGATGCCTGCCGCCTCCTCGGCGGCTTTTTTTTCTGCCTCGGCGAAGGCCGTCCGCTTGTCCTCATAGGCGCGGATACGATCGGAGACTTCCTTGCGGCCTTCTGCTGTCGCGAAGTGTCCTGTGAGCACGGCACGAAACGCCGCTTCATCCGAGAATCCCGCGCTCTTCAAGCGCTCGGCGAGAAGCGCCTCGCTCTTTCGCGCTTCTTCCTGCGCGAGCGCCGCTGTCGTCTTTGCCGCCTCGGCGGCTGCCTTGGCTGCGACAAGCTCTTTCTCTGCGCCGGAGAAGGCGTCCTGCACCGCGGCCAGCGCTTTCTCCCGCTCTGCGATGCCGCGTCTTGCCGCCGTGAGCGCCGTCTCAACCGCCTTCGGCTCGCGGTATGCTTCGGGCAGAGACGCGCTCTTTTCCTGCAGCGCTCCCGCCGCCTGTGCAGCCTCGGCTTTGGCTGCTTCCGCGCCCTTCGCCGCCTCCTTTTCTGCGGCTTCCGCCTGCGCGAGTCTTGCGGCAAGCGTCTCGCGCCCGGCGGCGGCCTCCTTCTGTGCCGCTGCCGCCTGCTCGGCCGCCTTGACTTCGGCCTGCAAGGAGGCAATGGCGGCGGCGAGGCTTCCCTCGTCCTCCGTCGTCTGCGTCAGCGACTTCTGCGCCGCCGCCAACTCGCCGCGCACGGCGGCGAGGTCGGCTTCTGCCGCCGTCTGCGCCTTTTCCGCCTGCTCGCGCGCCTTCTCCGCCTTTTCCGCCTCGCTTCGCGCGCGCTCCACATCCGCCTTTTCAGGCACTTCATCTTTGCTCACCGTCGGATGCGGATGCGCGGTCGAGCCGCAGACGGGGCAGGCCTTGCCGTCTTCCAGACTGCGTGCTAGGAGCGCCGCCTGGCCTTCCATGTAGACGTGTTCCAAGGCGCGCTGATTCCTGCGCTTCGTCTCGTGCTCCTCTCGCGCTGCACGCGCCTTTTCGCCTGCGCTCTCGGCGGCTTCCTGCGCCTTTGCTGCACGCTTCTGCAATAGGGCGAGATTCTGCCGCGCCTCGCGCTCCTTTTCCTTTTGCGCGAGCGCAAGGGAAAGCCCTTCGGCCTTTGCCGCACGCTCGGCAAGCTCCTTCTCGCGCGTGCCGAGCGCGAGAAGATCGGCGGCGAGCTTTTCCTGCGCTGCCTTCGCCTGCGCCGCCTTCTCTGCCGCCTCATGCGCCGCCTCTTCACGGCTCTTCGCACGCGCCCGCGCCTGTGCCAAGTCGATCGCGCACGCGCCGTATTCTTCGAGCTTGCGCACCTGCGCCTTACCCTCTTCCAGCTCGCCTTCCCGCGCCTTCTCGTGCGTCAGCGCGTCTTCGGCACGCTTCAGCTCATGTGCCGCCTTCTCGCGCCGCTTCTCCTGCGCGGCGCACTCAGCCTCGCGCTCCTTCGCCTTCTCGCAGTCACGCGCCGCGCCCGCCGCCACGTCTTCGATCTGTGCCGCACGCTGCGCCTCTTCGAGCTGTGCGCGGTAGCGCTCGACAGAGCCGCGCTTCTCCTCATGGTCGGCGAGCGTCTTTCGCGCCGTTTCCCAGCGCGTCAGGATTTCCGCCGCACGGATGCCCTCCTGCTCGGCACGCTGCGCCGCTTCCTGCTTTTCCTGCAGCGCTACCGCCTGCTTTTCGAGGACGGCGAGCGCCTTTTCCTTCTCCTCGCTCGCCGCCTGGTGCGCGTCGAGCGAATCTGCCGCACCGCCCGCGAGGAGAGCCCCTTCCTGCGCCTTGATTTCCGCTCTTCGCGCTTCCATCGCCTTGGCGCGGCTTTTGAAGAGTTCCTCCAATCTGCGGTAGCGCTCCGTTTTGAAGAGCATCGCGAGGAGCGCCTCGCGCTCGTCCACCTTCGCCGTCAAAAGATCGCGGAACGCGCCCTGCGGCAGGAGGACTACCTGGCGGAACTCGGCAGGGCCGAAGCCCAGAAGTTCCGTCATCTTCTGCGTCACCGACGACGGACGCTGTGCGAGCACGCGCTCCTCATTTTCTGCTGCTTCTCCTTCCTCAACCTGCCAGAGCATCGCCGACGCCTGCACCGGCGTCAGCCCCGTGCCGTCCTTCTTCATGCGCTCATAGGACGGCGTGCGGCATATATGGTACTTCTGCGTTCCCAAAGCAAAGACGAAGTCGACGCTCGTCCTCGCCTCGCGCGGCGCTTCGTCCGTGCGCATCATCGTGCCCGTGCGCCCCGCCATGCTCGCCTCGCCGTAAAAGGCGAAGCAGATGGCGTCGAGCAGCGTCGTCTTGCCCGATCCCGTGCGGCCGTGAATGAGGAAAAAGCTCCTCTCGCCGAGTTCCGTGAAATCGACGACGGTCTTCTTCCCATACGAGCCGAACGCCTCCATAGTCAATCGCAGCGGCCTCATATCTTCGCCTCCCTTTCCTCGCGCAGCAGCTCTTCGAGCACATCAAAAAGCTCCTTCTTCTGCGCCTCGTCGAGCGTCTCGCCCGTCATGTCGGCAAAGAACTCACCGAAGAGCACGTCGTCGGGACGCTCCAGCTTCTTCCTGCCCTGCTCGCGCAGAGCGCCGGCCTGCTCCATGAGTCCCGGGCGCGTGACCTGCAGGACATTCGGATAGATGCGGCTGAGCTTGCCGTGCGCGTCGAGCACTGGCCCCTTGTCCATAAGCTCGACGGCCGTATAGTCCTCGCTCTTCGGAAAGCGCTCGCGGTCTTCGAGGATTTCCTGAAGCGTGCCGCGCACGACTTGGAGGTCGTGCGGCGCGGCGAGCGCGGCTTTCTCGACGCTCACAGAGCCGTCGGCGGCGAGGTCGACGATGGTCGCGCCCTTCCTCTGCCCCGCCTCGCTGAACGAATACTTCATGAGCGAGCCTGCGTAGCGAATGTTTGCCGCCCCCGCCTGCTGCGGCGCGTGCAGATGCCCGAGCGCCGTGTAGGAAAAGCGCGCGAAGCACGCGGGACTCACGCTGTCCGAGCCGCCGACGGAAAGCGGCCTCTCCGACTCGGACGATGCGCCGCCCGCAATGAAGGCATGGGCGACGGCGACGCTGCGGCAGCCCTCGGGCACGAGCGCCGCCGCGCGTGCGACGGCAAACGAGGTCGCCTCGTCGAAACCCATGAGGTCCTGCGCTTCCTCGCCGTAAGCGAAGCGCACCGTCGCCGGCTCCATGTAGGGCAGGAGCGAAAAGGCGACCTTGCCGTGCGCGTCATCGAGGACGACGGGCGCGGCATCCGCCTGCAGCTGCCCCGCGACAAAAACGCCGCCCCCTGCAAGGAGGCGGCTGCCAAAGCCGAGACGCGCAGCGCTGTCGTGGTTGCCCGCGATGTAGATCACCTTGAGCTTTTCGTCGAGCAAAAGGCGCGAGAGCGTATCGTCGAAGAGCTCGACCGCCTCGACGGGCGGCACGGCGCGATCGTAGATGTCGCCCGCGATGACGACGGCCTCGACGCGTGCGTCTCTCGCGAGCTGCACAAGCTCGTCGAGGACGTGCGCCTGATCGTCCGTCAGATGGCGGCCGAAAAAGAGCCGCCCGAGATGCCAATCGGCGGTATGGATGAAGCGCATGGGAAACCTTCCTTTCATACGAAGGCGGCGCGAGATGGCCGCAAGGCGGATTTATTTGTCGGGGAAGAACACGCGAAGCCTTTCCGCGGCGGTCGGCTTGCCCAGATACGTGCCGAGCAGGAAGAAGGCGAGCGACGACGAAAGCCCCAGCACGATGGGATGCAGTCCGAAGACGTGGATCTTCAGCGCCTGCGCCGCGCAGTAGACGACGGTGCCGCCCGCCATCGAGAGCATCGCGCCCGCCCTGTTGGCACGCCGCCAATAGAGGCCGAAGAGCATGACCCAGAGGAACGCCGTCTCAAGTCCGCCAAAGGCGAACATGTTGATGAGCCAGATGAGGTTCGGCGGCGAAGCCGCGAGAAAGAAGACGAGCGCACCGATGACGACAGTCGAGGTCATGGACAGGAGGCGCAGGCGGCGCATCGAGGGGACGCGCCCCTTCTTCATTTTCTCGTGCATGTAGACGTCCTTGATGATCGCCGACGAAGCGACGATCAGAAGCCCCGAGATCGTCGAGATCGATGCCGCCAGAGGGCCGATGATGGCGATGCTTGCAAGTGCGGGCGGCATCGAGCGTGCGATTGCCTGCGGGATGATGTTGTCGACCGTGCCATAGTCCGTCACAGGACCTGTCAGCACGCCGTGCGCGAGGATGCCCGTGAAGTTGATGCCGATGTTCATGAAGCCGATGACGAACGTGCCGATGAGCATCGCCTGATGCAGTCCGCGCGTGTCGCGGTAGCTGATGCCGCGCACGACGGACTGCGGCAGCGCGATCGTGCAGATGCCGACGAGCAGCCACTGCGTGAAATAGAGGCCGAGCGGCATGTCGCCGGCAGACAGGGGCGTGAGCATCGCCGGATGCTCGCGCTCGATCGTCTCCAGGATCGCCCAGTAGCCGCCGCCCGCCTCAAGCACGAAGTAAAAGAGCAGCACGATGCCGACCATCATCATGACGGCGCACAGCGTGTCGGTCAAGGCGACGGCGCGAAAGCCGCCGATCGCCGTGTAGATGACGACAACGGCACCGAAGAGCACGAGTCCCGTAAAATAGCTGTAGCCCGTAACCGCCTCGAAGAGCTTCGCGCCGCCGACGAACTGCGCCGTCATCGTACCGAGAAAGAACAGCACGATGACGAAGGCGGAAAGGTTCGCGAGCATATCCGAGCCGAAGCGTGCGCGGATGATGTCGACGATGGTCACGGCGTCAAGGCGGCGCGAGAGGAGCGCGACGCGCTTGCCGAAGATGCCGAGCACGAGGAAGATCGCCGTGACCTGCACGACCGCCATGTAGATCCAGCCGAAGCCGACCTTCCACGCCATGCCGGGGCCGCCGACGAACGAGCTGACGGAGCTGTATGTCGCGACCGTCGTCATGGCGAGCACGAAGCCGCCGATCGCGCGATTGCCGATGAAGTACTGCGAGACGAAGCCTGCGCCTTCCTTTTCCCTGCGCACGCGCACGGCGAAGCTGACGGCGAGCATCAGCCCCATAAAGGCGAGGAGCGGCAAGAGGACAGAGAGCTTTTCCATCATGCCTCGCCCCCCTTCCGCCTCTCCTCGTCGTCGAGCGGCATGTCGCGGAAGACGAAGCGCAGCAGGAGTGTGACGATGACGAGCGCCATCGCCCATGTGCCGAACGTACCAAGGACGACCCAGAGCGGCAGCCCCGCGATGCGGATGCTATTGTCAAGAAGATTCGCCGTGCCGAAACCAGCGAAGAGCCAATAGACGATGAGAGCGACGAGTGCCAGTCCTGTGGCTATGGCCTCGCGCCTTACCTGACGGTACTTCTCTTTTGTTGTCATTGTATGATTTTCCTTTCTCCTTGAGGAGTCTCCTCCCCAAATGTATCAGCGGGAATCCCCGTCTGATCGGCGTCTGCCAGAAACAGCAAACAGGAGCCGCCTGCAGCGCGAAGACGCTTTTCGCGAAACTTCGCGGCATACAGCCGACCCCTGTTATTTCTCCATGTGACTCTTGTTTTCCTGCTCAATGCACGGGCACGCTTTCGGTGCACTCCGCACGCTCGCCGGCAACCATTGGATTCTCGGTGCATTTCGTCTTCTCGCTGTCGAGCAGCGAGCCTTCTGCGCTCTTCGACCTCTCGCCATCGGGCGAAGAGCTTTCCATCTGCTCGATGCGCACGCAGTTGCGCCCTTCCTGCTTCGCCCGATAGAGCGCATCGTCTGCACGTTTCAAGAGCGCCTCCACCGTGTCCTTCTGGATGCCATGCCATCGTGAAACGCCGATGCTGCACTGGATAGGACGATAATTGCAAATTGGTGCCTGTGCGATCCGCTCGCGCAGATGATTAGCGAAAACTTCCGCCTCTTTCAGCGAATAGTGTAGGCAGAGAATGACGAATTCCTCACCGCCCCAGCGAACCAGAAGGTGACGACGGTCAAGCGAGGTGTGCAAAATCCCGGCGAAGGAGCGCAGCACATGATCGCCCTCGTCGTGTCCATAGTCGTCGTTCACGCGCTTAAAAAAGTCGATGTCGAGGATCATGAACGCGAGATGTCCGTCCGTATTCTGCGCCACCTTCACCCATTCGGGGAACGTATCGTTGAACTTGTAGCGGTTGAAGCAGCGCGTCAAGGGATCGATCTGCGCTTTTTCCTTCACCTCGACAATTTCATTCTCCAGAGACTTCTGCACCGCTTCACTGCGCACCTCGTCTCGGATGCGCATGCGGATCGTGCTCAGGACGAAGACGACGAAGGACAGCAGCGCGAAAGGCGTGATGTACGTGTCCCACGCAAACAGATGGTACTGAAACCAAAGTCCGTCGAAAAGCCCGAGCGGCGCGATCGAAAGGAGCGGGACGAGCGCCGTGCGGCAGTACTCGTTGCCGCGCTTCGCCTCGCGCCAGAGCAAGAGGCTCGCCCATGGCGCAAAGATGCCCGCCAGCGGATAGTAAAAGTTCATGCAGGCGAAGAAACTGCCGCGTGCGACGAAGATTTCGCTGAGAGCAGACGCAGCCAAAAGGAGCACGAAGGGGACGGCCAAGAGACGCATCGTGCGGCGCTGCGCGGTGGGCAGGAAGCCTGCGAGGAACTGAAACGCCAAGATCGCTATGCCATACACTGCCGTAAGCTGCACGAACCACCAGAAGCGCGGCGAATCGAAAAGGAAATACTTCACATTCATCACGCTGACCATCCAGACGCCGTAGACGAGGAAGAACAGCAACAGAAAGACGTAGGCGCCTCGGTTGCGGCGCAAGGTGCAGCTGTAGATGGCGACGATAGCCCCCATCATGAAGATCAAAGAAAGTCCGAAGACAAAGGGCAGATCGGCGAAGAAAAGCTCCGCCACGCTCGCACGCATGTCGCGCAGACGCAGGTGGTCAAAGCGTCCGAGATCGACCGTGCTCAAAGAATGCATTCCGAAGGTCAGTGTCTTCCCTGCATATCCTTCTGGCAGAGGAACGAGATGCCAGCGCGTGCCGTAGCTGTAGTCGCCGTCCTCCATCGAGCCATATTCGTAAAGGAGCTTGCCGTCGAGCCACAGGCGAACCGACTGGTTCGTCGTCTTGAAGAACAGGCCCGTGCCGCTGCGCCCCTCTTCGGGCAGACTCGTTGTCAGATAGACATAGCGCGTCTCGCTCGAAAGGAGCGGCTGTGCGGGATAAGTCACACACTGCCATCCTTCGGCGCCGTCCTGCGCCTTCTGCAGAAGCTCCTGCATTTCTTCCTCATCTGGAAGGTTCGCGCTCTGCCAATAGTGCAGTTCCGTAGGCTCAGCTTCCTCTTTAGCAGAATGTTGCAAGGAAAATCCGGCCATTTCGTGGGAATCTGGAGAGAGACCATGCGCGGCGACTGCAGGCAAAGCCTTCGGCAGGGAGGCGGCGATGACAAAGAGAACAGCTGCGAACACAAGAATCCGCAGAAAATCGTGCGCCGTTCTGCGCCCTCTTTTCCCCAACATCGCCATGCACCGCCCTCTCGCTGCTGACCGCGAAAGCCTTCCAACCGTCATTCCTGCAAAAGCAAGACCCTTTTGCCATAATATATCACATATTAGTACAAAAGTCCAGCGATTGGGAGAGCATTTTTTCTCCCGTCACATTCAAGTCTCCCGCTTCACGCGATAGACGGTGACGTACATGACGGGCAGGACGAGCAGCGTCAGCACGGTGGCCACAGAAAGCCCGCTCGCAATCGCCACCGCCATCGGTCCCCAGAAGGAACTCGTCATCAGCGGAATCATGCCGAGGATCGCAGCAGCGGCCGTCAGCATAATAGGACGAAAGCGCAGCACGGCGGAGTCGATGACCGCCTGCCACGGCGACTCGCCCGCCTTGATATGCTTCTGAATCTGGTCGATGAGGATGACTGAGTTCCTTATGATCATGCCCGAGAGAGCGAGGATGCCGAGGTCGGCGACGAAGCCGATCGGTTCGCCCGTGAGGAACATGCCGCAGGCGACGCCGATGATGCCCAAAGGAGCTGTCAAGAGTGTGATGAGCATGGCGCGGCCTTCGCGCACCTGGAAGATCAAAAGCGTCATGATGAGGAAGATCATGGCGGGCACGGGCACGAGAAGATATTTCATCGAATCCTCGCTGTCTGCAAGGCTTCCGTCCGGCTCGATGGCGTATCCTGCAGGAAGATTCTCGCGTAGTTCCTTCGTCGCCGCGTACGCTTTTTTCGCCGCATCCGTCGGCGTGCCCGCGATGATGTCGGCGCGTACGGTCACGGCGGGCTTCAAGTCGCGCCGCCAGATGATGCCGTTTTCCGCATCATAGGAAATCTTCGCCACCTGCGCGAGCGGCACGTAGCCCGCCCGCGGCAGGTAGATCGGCAATTCTTCGAGGCGCGAGAGGTCGTCCCTCGCCTCCTCCCTGAGACGTAGCACGATGTCCACCGTGCGGTCACCCTCGTAGAGTTCCGCCGCTTTCACTCCCGCCAGTTCCGTGTAAAGCATCTGCTGCACCATCTGCGTCGAAAGTCCGAGCGCCTTGAGCTTGTCCTGATCGAGCGCGAGGTGCAGAACCTTGCTCTTTTCCTGCCAGTCGAGGTTCACGTCGCGCGTGTTCGCATCGCTCGCCACGAGGTCGGCAACCTCATTGGCAAGCGACATGACTTTTTCCTTGTCTTCTCCCTCGACGCGCAGCATGATGGGGTACGCCGCAGGCGGCCCCGTCTGGATGAACTTGAGGTTTGCACGCACGTTCGGGAAGTTTTCGGAAAGCTCCTTGCGGATCTTCGCCGTCAAATCCTCGCGTGACTCCTTGTCGTTCGCGACGATGACGAACTGCGCGTAATTGTCCGCAGCCAAGACGGGTTCAAAGGTCAGCACGAAGCGCGGCGCACCTTCACCCACATAGACGGAATAGTTCCTATACTCGTCCGCAAGGCCGTCGAGGAAGGCAGCGAAGCGCTTCGCCTCGCCGTCCGTATTCTTCATGGAAGAGCCTTCGGCGAGGTGCATCTCGACGATGATCTCAGGTCGCAAAGACGGCGGGAAGAAGTCCTGCCGGCAAGCGCCCAAAAGCGCGATGGATGCAGCGAAAACGAGCGCCGTCGCGCCGAGCACGAGACGGCGATGTGCTAAAAATGCCTCCAGCACACGGCGAAACACGCGATAGAACCGGCCTTGATGGAGCAAGGCTTCGCCCTTTTCATCGCGCTTCGGCTCAATGCGGATGATGTGATAACCGAGGAGCGGCGCGACCATGACGGAAACGATCCAAGAGAGCAGCAGCGCGGCGGCGATGACGGGAAAGAGCGAGGCGCAAAACTCCGCTGCCATGCCCTTCGAGAAAGCGACGGGGATGAAGCCCGCGCATGTGATGAGCGTGCCCGTCAGCATCGGAAGCGCCGTCGCACGAAAGGCGTGCGAGGCGGCGCTGAAGCGGTCAAGCCCCTCTTCGAGCTTGACGCTCATCATCTCGACGGCGATGATCTCATCGTCGACCAGAAGCCCGAGGGAGATGATGAGCGCACCCAAAGACACCTTCTGCAAGTCGATGCCTGCGCCGTACATGAAGAGGAAGACGCCCGTCAGTACGAGCGGGATGCAGCAGGCGACAACGAAACCCGTGCGAAGGCCGAGCGTCAGAAAGCTCACGGCGAGCACGATGATGACGGCTTCTCTGAGCGTGTCGACGAAATCATCGATCGACTCGGCGACAACCTGCGGCTGGTCGGACACCTGATGAATTTCCAAGCCGAGCGGCAAGTCGTCCTTGAGCGCGGCGATTTTCTTTTGCAAATCCTTGCCGAGCGTCAGGATGTTGCCGCCCGGGCGCATGGAAACGGCGATGCCCACGGCAGGCTCGCCATTGAAGTACATCTTCGGCTCGGCCGGCTCGGCGTAGCGGCGCGTGACGCTCGCGACGTCACCGAGGCGGAAGGTGCGCCCGCTGGCGGCGATCGGCAGGGCGCGGATCGCCTCAAGGTCGTCGAAAGCGCCCGAGACGCGCACGTAGACGTTGTCCGTCTGCGTCTCAATCATGCCCGCCGGCGTCATCTCCTCCTGCGTGCGAATGGCAGAAAGAATCGCGTCGGGCGGTATGCCAAGCTCCGCGAGACGCTCGCGCGCGGCCTCGACGTAGATCTTCTCCGGCTGCACGCCGATCAATTCGACCTTCTGCACGTTTTCGATCGCAAGCAGTGCACGGCGCGTCTTTTCCGCCTGCTCGCGCATCTCCTCGTAGGACCAGCCATCTCCCGTCACAGCGTAGACCGAGCCAAAGACATCGTCGAAGCGGTCATTGTAGAAAGGGCCGTAAACGCCTGTGGGCAGGCTGCGCTTCTCATCCTCGCAAAGATTGCGTGCGTCACGCCACGTCGGACGAATATCCTCCTTCGCCACAGCGTCGTCCAGCGTCACATAGATGACCGCCTGTCCCTCGCGTGAATAGCTCTTGAGCTCCTTGAGTCCCGGCACATCCTGCAGCTTCTTCTCCAGCTTGTCCGTGACCTGCTCTTCCATCTGCTGCGCTGTCGCACCCGGCCAGGCGACGGACACGACCATCTGGCGGATCGTGAAGTCGGGATCTTCCATCCTGCCGAGCTTGCCATAGGAAAAAATGCCTCCGATAAAGACGACGAGAATGAAATACCAGACGAGACCCTTGTGCTTGAGGGAGATTTCCGTAAGATTCCTCATGGCGCATCCCCCGTCCGCACTTCGTCGCCCTCGCGCAGTTTGTGGACGCCCGCCGTCACGACAAGAGCGCCGTCGGGAAGTCCCCGGACGAGCACGTCGTTGCCATCATAGCCGTCGACCACGACCTCCTGCAAGAACACCTTGTTGTCCGCACCGACGAGCCAGACCGAAGGCGTGCCGCCCGTCTGGTAAATGGCAGCGAGCGGCAGGCGCACAGCAGAAGTCTGCGCCCGTCCCACAGCCACATTCGCCGTCATGCCAAGCGCCATGCCGGCCGGCGGTGCGGGCACAGAGACGCGCACGCGGTAGGTGCGCGAGACGGCGTCCGCCATCGGCGCGACCTCGCGCACCGTGCCGGAAACGACGCCTGCGCCGAGCGCCCAGAAGGAGACGGCGACTTCCTTGCCCGGCGGCACATCGGCAAGACGATCTTCGGGCACGGCGATCTCGACCTCAAGGTCGCCCGACTCGACAAGTGTCACGACCGTCTGTCCTGCGGCGACAACCTGTCCTGCCTCTGCTGCCACGGCAGAAATCACGCCGGGCGCATCAGCAAGAAGCTCCGTGTAAGAAACGGCATTGTGCCCCTCTGCCGCTTGGGCGAGCGCCTGCCGGTAGCTCGCCGCCGCCGCCTCATAGGCAGTCTCGTACTGGTCGAGCACGGCGGCGGGCACGGCCTCGGCCGCGTAAAGCTCGCGGTAGCGCGCCGCATTTGCCGCCGCGAGATCGAGCTGCGCCTTCGCTGCATCGACTGCGGCATCGGCCTGCCTCGACCTCTGCACGATGTCGGAGGCGTCGAGGCGCAGGAGCGGCGCTCCCGCTTCCACGCGGTCGCCGACGTTGACCGCACGCGCGATGACTCGGCCGCCTACCTGGAATGCCAGATTCTTCTCGTAGCGGCCGCGCACACTGCCCGCATAGTTGACCGCGTGCGCCGCCTCATTCGTCTCGACGCGCTCGGTGCGCACCAACGGCGGCTTCACCTTCTCGGGCGGCGTATCGCCGCAGCCTGCGGCACTGACGAGCAGCCCTGCCAAAAGGAGCGTCAGAATACTGCGTGCCCCATATCTCACATCGTTTCCCCCTCTCCGCATTGCGGGTTTCACCGCGCCATCTTCCCAATGAGCTCGCGAAAATCCGCCTTCGACGAGCGTTCCGCCAAAATCCGGAAGTTGCGTTCCACACAGGAGACATCCTGCGGCGACAACGTATCGATCAGATAATTAACCCACGAGTTCATCACGGACAGCAGGAACGGATGCTGCATGCGTCCGTACTCCGTCAGGCGGATGCGCTTGATGCGGCGATCCTCCGTGTCCTTCTCGCGACAGATGAAGCCTTTCTGCTCCAGGAGCTTGAGCGTGCGCGCCACGGCGGACTTGTCCGTCTGCAGAGCACGCGACAAATCCTCCTGACTCGCCCCCTCGCAGTCAAAAAGGCGCAACAGCAGGACGTACTCCGAATACGTAAGCTGCAAAGGACGACATGCTTCCAACACATAGCTGCGCGAACGTCCGTCCAAAATAGAAAAACAACGCGCCACCTGCAAATTCTCCATCAAGATCCCCCTCTCATACACGATCAAATGCAGCAGCAAGCTCACATCCATGCGTACATATTTTCTCTTAGTTGATTATATCAACATTTTCCTTATATTTCAACAAATGTCCATGGCTGTACTCTTCCTACAACCTTTCTGAGAACCCATAGGATCGATTGTGGATATGAGCCTCCGTCATCTCACAGTCCCACGTTTCCCAGTTCCACCGTACCACGGCAAGAAATGAGTACCTCGCCTTCGAGGAAAAACTGCTTACCCGTCTCAACGAAGAGCGTGCCACCCGGCTGCTCGACGGCAATGCGCCCACACTCACTTCCTTCGGCAAGTGCAAGAGCCAGACTTCCCGAACCACAGGCACGCTCAAAGACGCAGCTTTTAGCGCTCGGCACAGCGACGTAGGGACGGATGCGAAAGTGATCGCGTCCCATGCGCTCAAACGGCACGACTCCGTAAGCATCAGCGCCCGTCTCACGCATCAGGCGCGCAAGCAGCGCGTCGTAATCTGACGCCGAAAGGTCTGCAGCTTCGACAACGAGATGCGTGATGCCCGGAATCGATACACATATAGCCGCATCCCCAAACGAAAGCCCCGCAAGCGAAAACCGCCTCAGCTCATGCGCCTGCGGCATCTCGGCGCGTGCCAGCCAATGTCCTGCACCGAGCGGACGCGCCTCCGCCCGAAGAGGCCCTTCCGCACCCGAGCACTCAATAAAAAAAGGTGACTCAGCACCTTCAGCTGCCGCCAGAGCCGCCGCTGAAAGCGTCGCATTGCCGCAGAACTCGCCGCCCGACATCTCGATGCGAAGAAGCGCCTCCTCGGAATGCGGCGCAACGAGGAAAGCCGCCTGCTCCGCCGCCAGATGATCGTAATCCATCGCCTCAGAGAGAAGCGCGGCACGCGCCTCCTGTGCGGCTTCCCCGCGCAAAAACACCGTCGTATTTCCCAACGGACTCAGCTTGATGAAATCCAATTCCATGATCTATCTCCCAAAACCTCAAGATACAGCAAGGCTGTGCACAAGCCCCAAGCTCGCGCACAGCCTCCAAACCAGCTAAAACATTAAAGGAATCACTGATAAATCCAGCCACCCATCTTCACACATCTACGCTGTCCTCTCGTCGTCGACAAATCCTCGACGTAGCACCGCTACGCCTGTGGTTTGTCTCCTCGATAGATACAGCGCATCTGTGCAAATCTGGGCGACCTCATTTTATCAGCGCTTCCTACAACTTCGTGATGTCCTTGCCGAACCACTTCTCCGAGATCTTCGCCATCGTGCCGTCGGCGCGCATCTCGTCGAGAACCTTCTGCATTTTCTCCTTGAGCGCCGTATCATCCTTGCGGTAAGCGACGCCGAACTGCGTCACGGGGCCGACATGACCGTCGAGCGCGGCGATCTTGTCGGGATGCTTCGACATGTAGTAGCGGCCGATGATCTCATCGCAGACGATCGCATCGACGCGGCCGTTTTCAAGATCCATAAATGCCGACAAATAGTCCGCGTACTTTTTGACGTCCTTGTAGCCCGTCACGTCCTTGTGACCATCCACATAGTCCTCCGCCGTGCCTGAGGCGCTCTGCGTCGCGACGATCTTGTCCTTGAGGTCGTCTTCCTTCGCGATCGAGGTGTCGTCCGCACGCTTGAAGATCACCTGCTGATCGTTCATGTACGGCTCGGAAAAGAGCAGGTTCTTCTTGCGCTCTTCCGTGATTTCCAGACCGTTCCACAGTGCGTCGATGCGGCCGCTCTGAATCTCAGCCTCCTTGCTTGCCCAGTCGATGCCCTTAAACTCGACCTCCGTGCCGAGACGCTTCGCTGCCTCCTTCGCCAGTTCTACGTCGAAGCCCGTGATCTCGTTCTTCTCGTCGAGGAAACCCATCGGCGGGAAGTTGTCGTCCAGACCGATGACGATCTTCTTCGGCGCATCGTTTGCCGCCCTCTGTCCGCCGCAGCCTGCCATAAGGCCTGCCGCGAGCACGAGGGACAAACAGACGAATAAAATTTTCTTCAAAACAAAGCACTCCTTTTCTCCGTTAAAGTATTATCATAGTGATATTATACATGGACAGCGAGGATTTGCCAAGGGGGAATCTCGTCATGATTTTCTATTTTCTTCCCCAACTGCGTGAAAATGCCGCGAAGAAGCATGAAACCATGCTCCCTCGCGGCGTTTTTCCGATGATCAACGTTTCCTTACATGCTCTTCGAAAGCTTCTCGATGTCGCCTGAAATCTCCTTCGCCTGCACTACGGACGTATTGATCTCCTTCATGTTTGCCGCTTGCTCTTCAAGCAGAAGGTTGATCGACTTGATCTTTTCCTCGATGTTGGCCGACGCCTTTTCCATCGAGCCGAGCGCCTCAACGATCTTGCCGACGGCCTCCTGACTGCTGTCAGCGAGCTTTCGCACCTCTTCGGCGACGACGGAGAATCCCCTGCCCGCATCGCCCGCGCGTGCCGCCTCGATCGAGGCATTGAGCGCGAGGAGGTTCGTCTGCTTCGAGATGTTCATGATGAGCTCCGTCATCTTCAGCGTATTCTCGGTCTGCGCACGCGTATCTTCCGCTGCCCGCGTGATTTCCGCCTGTACGTCGGTGATCTCGGTCGTGCGCTGCGTCGTTTCGCCCACGCGCGTCGTGATCGTCTCGATCGAATTGTACAGTCCGTCCATCCTTGAGCCAAATTCCTTGTAGAACTGCTCCTTGCCAGTCTTCAGCAGCGTGATGTCCTCGATGGCGCCGGCGACCAGGACGGGCGTGCCGTCGGGCTTTCGGATCGTCTTGCCCACGGCGTGAAACCACAGGTATTCGCCCGTCTTCGTCTTCAAGCGATACTCAAGGTCGAACGGCGTCCTGCCGCTGCGATCCATGATATGCGATCGGAACGCCTGCAAGGTGCGCTCTTTGTCCTCAGGATGCAGGCGATCGGCCCACGAGTTCAGTTTGTTCGGGAAGTCCGTCGTATTGGAGAAACCCAAGAGGTGGCGGAAGCGATCCGACCACCAGAACTCATTGTTTGGATTCGTCGGATCATCGCCGATGACCTTCATGTTCCACGAGCCTTCCGCCAGGATGCTGTCGATTGCCTCATAGCGTTTCAGTGTGTAATCGAGATATTCCTTGTTCTTGACTTCCTCATCGATGTCAACAAAGACGCCAATGATCTCCTCGGGATGTCCGCTCTGGCTGCGCACGACGTTGCCTGAGGCATGAAACCATTTGTAACTGCCATCGTGTACCTTCATGCGGTAGTCGACGTCATAAGGCGTATTGCCGCTCAGATCCTTGATGCACCGCGTGAAGGAAGCAAGTGTACCATCCACATCGTCGGGATGCAGGCGCGAACTCCAAGCCTCGATCGTATTCGGGAAATCGTTCTCGTCATGGAAGCCGACCATACGACGGAACTCATCCGACCAAATGGCATAGGCTATGCTAAAGTCCGCATTGATCTTCATATACCAAAGCCCCGAATGGACGGCATCATTGATCGTGCGGATGCGGAACTTTTGGTACTCGATCTCCTCATTCACCTTGTCGATGAGCGCATTGAACGCGTCCGCCCATGGTTCGCGTGAATCCGCCTTGGAGAAAAGCTGGTTCTTCTCATGCCTCTGCGCAACTCTCTGAATGGCTGCCGCCAGATTCTGCCCGTCATTCGGAGCGGCCGCAGCTTTTTTCATGCTAAACATCAAAATCTCCTCCAATGATACTAGTTACCGAGCGAATTCCAAATATGCTTTCGCCTTAAGTACTAGAATATATCTCTTATGGGCAATTGTCAACCAAAAGCTTTGTCCTGATTTCCATAGAGCTATGGCATTTCTTTCTGTAAACATGTATAATATCCATATTGCGTCAACATTCTCTACATGTATCCATCTGGAATCTTTATCAAGAACTGTTCGGCAACGCGGCCTCAGATGCGTTGCCCACACAGAAGAAAGGCGGAATCCTCATGCACATTTCCAAAAAGTTCAAGGCGCTCATCCTTGGCGCTTCTCTTCTCACAGCGAGCCTCGGCTTTGTCGGCTGCGGCCAAAGCGCCGACACGAAGGACGTGAAGATCGGCGTCGTGCAGCTCGTCGAGCACAATGCACTCGATGCGGCGAACAAGGGCTTCGCCGACGGACTCAAGGAGCGCGGCTTCGAGGAAGGCAAAAACATCTCCATTGACCGCCAGAACGCGCAGGCCGATCAATCGAACCTGCAGAACATTGCGCAGCGTTTCGTCAACGCGAAGATGAATCTCGTCTGTGCGATCGCGACGCCCGCCGCACAGAGCATGGCGAACGCGACGCACGACATTCCCATCGTCGGCACGGCGATCACGGACTACGTCGGCGCGAAGCTCGCCGCTTCGAACGAGAAGCCCGGCGGCAACGTCACGGGAACAAGCGACATGAGCCCCATCAAGGAGCAGGTCGACCTCATGCTGAAGATCTGCCCCGATGTCAAGACCATCGGCATCATCTACTGCTCGAGCGAGGTCAACTCCGAGGTACAGGCGAAGGCGATTGCCGAATACGCCGAGAGCCGCGGGCTGAAGGTTCGCACGGCGACGATCTCGACCGTCAATGACATCCAGCAGGCGGCGAACAGCCTCGTCGGCGACGTCGACGCCTTCTTCGAGCCGACAGACAACATCATGGCCTCTGCCGTCCCGACGCTTCTTTCCATCACGAATCCAGCGAAGAAGCCCGTGTTCTGCAGCGAGGACAACTGGGTCAAGGCGGGAGCACTTGCGACCTACGGCATCGACTACTACAAGCTCGGCGTGCAGACGGGTCACATGGCCGCCGACATCCTCGAAGGCAAGAAGAAACCCGCCGACATGCCGATCGAGATGGCGAAGGAACTGAAGGTCAGCATCAACAAGAAAAACGCGGAAACGCTCGGCATCCAGATTCCTGCTGACATCTTGAAGGATGCACAGATTTTCGAATAACTACAGCTCCTGTCCCCGATCAAAACCAAGAAACAGCCGCAAGCAGTTCCTTGCGGCTGCTTTTCCAAAAAGGAGAATTTCTCTCTATGGATCTCATCATACCAACGATTTCCCAAGGACTCCTTTGGGCGCTCCTCGCCATCGGTGTCTACCTGACCTTCCGCGTCCTCGACATCGCTGATCTCACCGTCGAGGGCAGCTTCCCTCTGGGCGCGGCGACGGCAGCAAGCCTCCTTGCCGCTGGCGTCACGCCGCTTCTCGCCATCTTCGCGGCCTTCGTCGCGGGCATGATCTCAGGCGTCGTCACGGGACTTCTGACGACAAAGCTCAAGATTCCCGCGCTCCTCGCCGGCATCCTCACGATGATCGCGCTCTACTCCGTGAATCTTCGCATCATGGGCAAGGCGAACCTGCCGCTCCTCAATACAGAGACGATCTTCACGCAGGCGCAGAGCTTCGGCCTCACGCGCGAAGTCGCCGTGCTCGCCATGGGCTTTCTCGTCGTCGTCGTCATCAGCGTCGCGTGCTACTACTTCTTCGGTACGGAACTCGGCGCGGCGATTCGTGCGACGGGAGACAATCCGCACATGATCCGTGCGAACGGCGTCAATACCGACATGACGATCATCCTCGGCCTCCTGCTCTCAAATGGTCTTGTCGCCATCTCGGGAGCGCTCGTCGCGCAGTCGAACGGCTTTGCGGACGTCGGCATGGGCGTCGGCACGATCGTCATCGGTCTCGCCTCCGTCATCATCGGCGAGGTACTCTTCGGTACGCGCAGCTTCAAAAACTGCCTTCTCTCCGTCATCGGCGGCTCTATCGTCTACCGAGCCGTCATCGCCATCGTCCTTGAACTCGGCATGCCGCCCAACGACCTCAAGCTCTTCACGGCGGCGCTCGTCGCGCTCGCGCTGTCCCTGCCTCTCATCCAGGCGCGCATCCGCCGCGCGAAAGGAGGCTCTCGCTGATGCTCAAACTTCAAAACATCGCCAAAACCTTCAATCCCGGCACAATCACAGAAAAGTACGCGCTCCGAGGTGTCACGCTGCACCTTTCGCCCGGTGACTTCGTGACTGTCATCGGCGGCAACGGCGCGGGCAAATCGACGCTGATGAACTCCATCGCCGGCACCTTCCGCGTCGATGCGGGAAGCATCGTCATCGCGGGCACAGACATCACGAAGTGGCCCGAGCACAAGCGCGCCAAATACATCGGACGCGTCTTCCAAGACCCCATGATGGGCACGGCTGCGGGCATGATGATCGAAGAGAACCTCGCCATTGCCGCACGCCGCGGCAATGCACCGCGCCTTCGCTGGAGCTTCTCCAAAGCGCAGCGCGAACGCTTCCGCGAGCTTCTGGCAGGACTCGACCTCGGCCTCGAAGATCGTCTCGAATCCAAGGTCGGCCTTCTCTCGGGCGGTCAGCGTCAAGCGCTGACGCTCCTCATGGCAACAATGGCCGAGCCTAAGCTCCTGCTCCTCGACGAGCATACGGCGGCACTCGATCCCAAGACGGCAGAAAAAGTTCTCGACATCACAAAGGATATCGTGGAAAAGCGCAAGCTCACAACTCTCATGATCACGCACAACATGAAGGACGCCCTTCGCCTCGGCAACCGCCTCATCATGATGCACGAAGGAAACATCCTCGTCGATGTCAAAGGCGAAGAAAAATCGCGCCTCACAGTGCGCGACCTGCTCGCACTCTTTGAAAAGGCTGCGGGCAATGAAATGACGAACGACAGCCTGCTGCTGTCATGAGATAAAAGGAAGCATCGCTCGACGCAACACCGACGCGATGCTTCTTTTATTTCACCATCGTTTCAATTTCCGCACGGTGCACTCCGCCCTTGTTCACTTCGCGCCGTGCTCCTTCTTCCAGCGCTTGATATCGGCGAGTCGCGCCTTGAAGCGGCCCTCAAGCCCCTCCTCCGTCGGCTCGTAGTAGACGCTCCCCAGAAGATCATCGGGCAGACACTGCATGTTCGTGAGCTTTTCCTTCGTGTTGTGCGCATACTGATAGCCCTTACCGTACCCCTCGTCCTTCATGAGCCGCGTCACGGCGTTTCGTATGACGAGCGGCACAGGCTCAGCGAGGCGCGTCATCGCATCGGCCTTTGCCTTCAAATAGGCGACTTCCATCGCGTTTGATTTCGGCGCGAGCGCCATGTAAACGGCAGCCTCCGTCAAATGAACCGAGCACTCGGGCATGCCGATGAAGTGGCACGCCTGATACGCCGCGACGGCAAGCTCCAAGGCACGCGGATCGGCAAGTCCCACATCCTCGCTCGCAAAGCGCACGATGCGCCGCGCGATATACAAGGGATCTTCGCCCGCTTCCAGCATGCGTGCGAGCCAGTAAACCGAAGCATCAGCATCGGAATTTCGCATCGACTTGTGGAGCGCAGAAATCAGATTGTAATGCTCCTCTCCCTTCTTGTCGTAGAGCAGCGACTTCTTCTCCAAGCACTGCTCCACCGTTTCACGCGTGACCTTGATCGCATCCTTTTCGACTTCGCCGTTCAAAACGACGATCTCTAAGGTCGAAAGAGCCGTACGAGCATCACCGTTAGCGAATATCGCAAGCGCTTCCAAGAGATCATCGGCAATCTCCACCTTCTGCTCGCCGAAGCCCTCGGGCGCGGCGAGTGCACGGCGCAGAAGCCCTAGGATGTCCTCCTTCTGCAAGGCCTTGAGCACAAAGACGCGGCAGCGCGACAGAAGAGCGCTGTTGATCTCGAACGACGGGTTCTCCGTCGTCGCGCCGATGAGGATGATGCTGCCCTTCTCCACAAACGGTAGAAAGGCGTCCTGCTGTGCCTTGTTGAAGCGATGAATTTCATCGACGAAGAGGATCGTGCGCTCGCCATAGGCGGTATTTTTCTCCGCCTCCTGCATGACTGTACGAATCTCTTTGATGCCGCTCGTCACGGCAGAAAAGTCGATGAAGCGAGCCTTCGTCTCCCGCGCAATGATGCGTGCGAGCGTCGTCTTGCCGACACCTGGCGGCCCCCAGAAGATCATCGAGAAGATCTTGTCCTCGGCGATGAGCTTCCTAAGCATTTTTCCCTTGCCCACGAGGTGCTGCTGTCCCACATAATCCGCAAGACTTTTGGGGCGCATCCGCGCCGCCAACGGCAAATCAACCTCGCGCCGAAAAAGTGACTCCTGTTCCATTTCCATCCTCCACACCTCATTTCCTTCCATTATAGCAGATATCGCTATGGGTCAAAAGACGCGCTTAAGACAAACTTCCCAACCTACGATATATCCTAGAAGAGAATTATTATGTAAAAAATGGAGTGAACTTTATGTACCGCTTCCTGGAAAATTTTGAAACAGGCATCCCCTTTATCGACAACGGGCACCGCCGCCTCTTGGAGGACATGGAAGAAGCACGCGAGGCGCTCGCCGCCGGCCATGAGGACGATTATCACCGCTTGAGCGGCCAGATCCTAGCGACGATGCACGATCATATCGTCAAACAGCACGTCTACGAAGAAGAAATCATGACCATGTCGCGCGACGGTGAGCTTGCAGATCAGAAGGAGGCGCACACACATTTTCGCGAAGTCATCGACCAGCACAAATCCTCGATGAACTTCCAGAACGACCATGAGGAACTTACGAGCCTCCTAAACTTCCTCAACGAATGGTTCCTGCAGCACATCTTATCGAGCGACATGCTGATTGGCAGCGCACTGCGGAAGGCAAAGGCCGCCGCCGTCGAGGCGAAGGCGAGGGCGGCAAAGGAAGCGCGAGCAGCGGAAGCAGCGCATGCCGAGGAAGCCGCCAAGACGCGAGAAGCAGCGGACGAAGTAGCCAAGGAAGGTCAAGCAACAACCGCTGCTGATGGGGATGTGAAAGCAGGCAGTGGAGAAGAAGAACCAGCGCTTCAGCCGACAGAAGCGTTCGCCGCCCCTGCAAAAAAAGTGACGAAGAAGCGCGCAGCCGCGAAGAAGCAAGCCAGTGTTGCCACGCCTGCTGCCGAAAGCGGCAAGGACGAAGCACCTGCCGCGAAAGCAGCCGAACCCGCGGAAAAAGTCAAAAAAAACGTCGAAGGAAAGCCGACGGAGAAAAAAGCCGCTGCGCCTGCTTCTGCGGCCGAACCTGCCGCAAAGGCAACCGCTCCTAAGACAGCGAAGCCGACGACGACGGTCATCAAGGCGAAGAAGGCGCCCGCCGACCCCTTCGCCTTCACCGACGAATTCCACACACAGATTCCGCTCGTCGACAAGGAGCACGAAACACTCTTCAACCTGGTGCGCCAGACATACGAACTCGTGCATGACGAGTTCCGCGTCGATAAATTCGACGACATCATCGAGATCATCGAAGAACTGCGCGACTACACGATCAAGCACTTCGCCGACGAGGAGCGCTACATGAAGAGCATCAACTACGACGGTCTTCCCGAGCAAGTCGCCGCACACACGGCCTTTGTCGAGAAGCTCAACAACATCGACTTCGACGAAATTGACCGCGATCAGGAAGACGCGCTCGACAAACTCATCAAGTTCCTTCTCAACTGGCTCGTACAGCATATCCTGAAGGTTGACAAAAAGATGCCCTATATCGAGGAAGCAGCATCGAAGCTGATGGAATGACATGATAGGCACGCACATCACATACACAAAACGGGCTTCTCTTGCTTTTTCTGCAAGAGAAGCCCGTTCCTTACTCCGTTATTTTAGCATGAAACCCAAGAAGTCAAGCCGAAGGTGCAGACCAATTAGGCCAGCCTCTGTAAGAGCAGCGCACAATGTTCACGAAGTGGACATTGTGCGCTGCAGTTTACCTGGGCATATACGGCACTCAGCCGATCATGCTCTTGATGTCGCTCTCGACATCCGTGATGCCGCCGATGCCGAAGGTCTCGACGAGCACTTTCGCAACATTCGGCGAGAGGAACGCAGGAAGTGTCGGTCCGAGGTGGATGTTCTTTACACCGAGATGCAGGAGCGCGAGGAGGACGATGACCGCCTTCTGCTCATACCATGCGATGTTGTAGACAACCGGCAGTTCGTTCACATCGGCGAGTCCGAAGACTTCCTTGAGCTTCAGTGCGATGAGCGCCAAGGAGTACGAATCGTTGCACTGACCCGCATCGAGAACGCGCGGGATACCGCCAATGTCGCCGAGATTGAGCTTGATGTACTTATATTTCGCGCAGCCCGCCGTCAGGATGACTGTGTCTTTCGGCAAAGCCTCGGCGAAGTCGCGGTAATAGTTGCGTGTTTTATGACGACCGTCGCAGCCAGCCATGACGACAAACTTCTTGATCGCGCCCGACTTCACGGCCTCGACCACCTTGTCGGCAAGCGCGAAGACCTGCTCATGCGCAAAACCGCCGACGATCTCGCCCTGCTCCAATTCCTTCGGAGGCGCACACTTCTTCGCCAACTCGATGACAGCGGAGAAGTCCTTCTTGCCGTTCTTCTCCTCGATATGCGGACATCCAGGGAAGCCGACAGCAGCCGTCGTGAAGATGCGATCCTGATAGCTCGCCTTCGGCGGCACGATGCAGTTCGTCGTCATGAGGATCGGACCGTTGAACGCCTCGAACTCTTCCTTCTGCTGCCACCAAGCATTGCCGTAGTTGCCCGCAAAGTGTGCGTACTTCTTGAAGGCCGGATAGTAGTGCGCGGGCAGCATTTCGCCGTGCGTGTAGACATCGACGCCCGTACCCTCTGTCTGATCAAGCAGTTCCTTCAGATCCTTGAGATCGTGACCCGAGATCAAGATGCCCGGGTTCTTGCGCACGCCGAGATCAACCTTAGTGATTTCCGGATTGCCGTAAGTCTCCGTGTTCGCCTTGTCCAAGAGAGCCATGACATCGACGCCGTACTTGCCCGTCTCCAACACGAGAGCCGTGAGATCGTCACCCGAAAGGCTGTCATCCAAGAGCATCGCCAACGCCTTCTGCATGAAGGCATCGATCGCCTCGTCGCGGTAGTCGACGACATTCGCATGATGATTGTACGCCGCCATGCCCTTGAGGCCGTACGTCGCAAGCTCCCTAAGGCTGCGAACATCCTCGTTTTCCGTCGCGAGAACGCCGACGTCTGCCGAAGCCGCCTTCGCCTGGAATTCACTCCTAGCACCATTCCAAAGAGCTGCTGCCGGCAGCTTCGACGCATCTGCTACATCCTTCAGCAACTCCGCCTTCATGCGCAGCGTCTCTTCGATCGCATCGGCAATCGCTGCATCGTCGAAGTTCGCATTCGTAATCGTGATGAAGAGATTCAGCGTAACGCGATCATTGACTGCCTGAGAAACCGTCTTTCCCGCCTCGCGCAGAGCCGTCGAAACAGCAGAAATCCCCTTCGTCACATAGATCAAGAGATCTTGAAGTCCTGCGACCTCCGGTTTCTTGCCGCAAACGCCCACCTGCGTGCAGCCCTTGCAGCCCGCCGTCTCCTGACACTGAAAGCAAAACATCTTGTTCTCCATATATACCGTCCTCTCTCTTTTCGATGTAACGGGAACCGCGACGCAGTTCCTCTTGACAGCCTTATCATAGCAAAGAGAAGATGCCCCTTCGGTAACACTTGTTACCAAAACGAAAAAAGTCCTTCATTCTCTTCAGTGAGAATCTTTCTTCCTATACTTTTGTACTTGTTCGATCTCAAATACTTTCCATTATGGATCGGCCGAGCAACCTCCCTCATCCGAAAATCCTGCCACCGCAAAGTTTTTCTAAAAAAAGAAAATTTCCCCTAGCTTTTTCAGAAGAAGTCTGCTATACTAGAGCAGTCGGGGCGTGGCTCAGCTTGGTAGAGCGCTTCCTTGGGGTGGAAGAGGTCGTGGGTTCAAATCCCGTCGCTCCGACCAGCTTGGATATTTAGGAGCTATCCGAACACAGCTCGGATAGCTCCTTTTTATGTGCGTCAAGACTTGCAGTCGTATCACGGATTTGTTATGATACGGATAGGAAGAAAACTATCCTAAACGGTTGCATCTTCCAATAAGTTGGTTAAATATTTAACCGCTATCCTTTAACGAGGGGCGGTTATTTCTTTTTGTCCACAAAGAAAGGTTTCACTCATGTCCTCTTGGCTTCTCTATGCTCTCCTCTCCGCACTCTCCGCTGCCTTCGTCTCCATCTTCGGCAAGATGGGCCTTGAAGGGCTGGACAGCAGCGCTGCCACCGCCGTACGCGGCATCATCATGGCGATTTTCCTCGTCGCAGTCATGGTCGTGCAGGGGCATGCCTCACATCTGCCCGAGGTGTTTGCCGACCACAGGGCCTTGGCATGCGTCGCCTTGAGCGGTATTGCCGGAGCGACATCGTGGCTCTTCTACTTCATGGCTCTGAAGACTGGCGACGTTTCGCGCGTCGCTCCCATAGACAAGCTCAGCGTCGTCTTCGCCGTTCTCCTTGCCATACTCATTTTTGAGGAAGAAGTCAGTCTCACGCACGGCATCGGCATCTTTCTCATCGCACTCGGCAGCTTGATCATCGCCATACTGTAGAAAGGACACACATGATGTATGTTCCCTGCGGCGAAAAGGAACTCGCTTACCTGAAATCCAAGGACAAGAAACTCGCCGCTGTCATCAAGAGCCTCGGCGTGCTGGAGCGTCCCGTGCATGACGGCGTATTTTCCGCCATCGTGCATCACATCATCGGGCAGCAAATCTCGACGAAAGCGCAGGAAGCCGTCTGGGCAAGGCTCTGCGAGAAGGTCGGCACGGTGGATGCGGCGCATCTGCTTTCCCTGGGACGCGAGGAACTGCAGGCCGTCGGCACGAGTTTTCGCAAGGCCGACTACATCATGGACTTTGCCGAGAAGGTCGCGCGCGGTGATTTCAATATCGCCGCCTTGGAAATGATGTCCGATGACGAAGTCATCCGCGCTCTCTCCTCACTCAAAGGCGTCGGCGCCTGGACAGCGGAAATGTTGCTGATCTTCACGCTCCGACGTCCTGACATCCTAAGCTTCGGCGACCTCGGCATACAGCGCGGCCTTCGAATGCTCTACCGGCACAAGAAAATCGACCGCAAGAGATTCGAGCGCTACAAGAAGCGGTACTCACCCTACGCAAGTACCGCCAGCCTCTACCTATGGGCGATTGCAGGCGGCGCAATCGAGGGATTGAGCGATCCGGCCGCGCGAAAGAAATAACGGACACATCGCAAAAGCAAAGGCAACGTGCATATAACGTTTGAACAAAAAGCCAATATTGAAAGCACAAATGGGAGCTGCCAGAGCAGCTCCCATTTTCTATGCCTTTTCGCGCCCAATCACTTCGCGCCGAATATTCATTTGAAGAAACTCTTCAGCGTATCCTTGAACGTCTTCTGCTCGGGATTGACGCTTTCGCCGCAGAGGTCGCCGAATGCCTGCAAGGCGTCCTTCTGCTTGCTCGTAAGCTTCTGCGGTGTCAAGACCTTGACGCGCACATGCTGATCGCCGCGTCCCGTGCCCCTTAGATGCGGGATGCCCTTGCCGCGCATGCGGAGAACCGTGCCCGACTGAATGCCCGCAGGAATCTTGAGTTCCGCCTTGCCGTCGATGGTCGGCACTTCGATCGTATCGCCGAGCGCCGCCTGCACGAAGGAGATCGGCACTTCGCTGATGACGTCCGCGCCGCTTCGCTTAAAGAGCTTGTGATGCTTCACATAGATATAGACGTAAAGATCGCCGTTCGGGCCGCCGCGCTTTCCTGCTTCACCGCCGCCCGAGATGCGCACGCGCTGCCCCTCGTCGATGCCCGCAGGGATCTTGACCTCGATCTTGCGGCTGACACGCGTGTGACCCGTGCCCTTGCACTTCTTGCACGGATTCTTGACGACCCGCCCCGTGCCGCCGCAGCGACTGCACGGACGAGAAGTCATAAAATTGCCGAGCGGCGTGCGCTGCGCCTGCTGCACCTGCCCCGTGCCGTGGCAGTCGGGACATGTCTCGGGCTTCGTTCCCTCGGCCGCGCCCGTGCCGTGGCACACATCGCAGTTCTCCGTGCGCGGAATCGTCAGCTCGACCTCTTTGCCAAATGCCGCTTCCTCGAAGGTGATCTCCAAGTCATAGCGCAAGTCGTTGCCCGGCTCAGGGCCTTTCGGCCCGCGACGGCGGCCGCCGCCGCCGAAGAAGGCGTCCATGATGTCATCCATGCCGAAGCCGCCCATGCCGCCCCCGCCGCCGAAACCTCCAAAACCGCCAAAGCCACCGAAACCGCCCGCACCGCCTGCACCGCCGCCCGCGCCGTCAAACGCCGCGTGGCCGAATTGATCGTACGTCGATTTCTTCTGCGGATCGGAGAGGACTTGATAGGCCTCGTTGACCTCCTTGAACTTCTCGGCAGCTTCTTTCGGATTGTCACGGTTCAAATCGGGATGGTACTTGCGCGCCATCTTCTTGAACGCCTTCTTGATGTCCGCATCCGAAGCGCCTTTGGAGAGGCCGAGCACCTCATAGTAATCTCGTTTCTCGCTCACAATAAACACCTCACAGCGCCCAGTGCGCCTGTCCTTTATCGTCAAAAGAGTGCGGAGCATGAACTCCACGCTCCACACTCTCCGTCACTTCTTGCGCTTATTTCTTGTCGTCCTTAACTTCCGTGTACTCGGCGTCGACGACGTTGTCGTCCTCGCTCTTCGCGCCCGTATCCGCAGCACCTGCACCAGGAGCTGCACCCGCGCCTGCTGCAGCCTCAGGGCCTCCCGCCTGCTGGTACGCCGCCGCGCTCATCTCATAGAGCGGCTTTTCCAGCTCTTCCGTCGCCTTCTTGATGGCGTCCGTGTCCGTGCCCTTCAGTGCTTCTTTGACCTTGTCGGCCGCCGCCTGCACTTCGTCCGCCTTCGCCTTGTCGACCTTGTCGCCGAGATCCTTGATCGCCTTCTCCGCCTGATAGACAGCCGAATCAGCACGGTTTCTGACCTCCACGGTCTCCTTCTGCTTCTTGTCCTCGGCCTCATGCGCCTGAGCTTCCTTAACCATGCGGTCGATGTCATCCTTGCTCATGCCGCTGTCGGACTGGATCGTGATCTTCTGCTCCTTGCCCGTGCCGAGATCCTTTGCGGAGACGTGCACGATGCCGTTCGCATCGATGTCAAAAGCAACCTCGATGCGGGGAACGCCGCGCGGCGCCGGCGGGATGTCGGAAAGTTCGAAGCGTCCGAGCGTCTTGTTGCCCGCAGCCATCTCGCGCTCGCCCTGCAGGACGTGGATGTCAACCGACGGCTGGTTGTCCGCTGCCGTCGAGAAGATCTGGCTCTTCCGCACAGGAATCGTCGTATTGCGCTCGATGAGCTTCGTCGAAACGCCGCCCAAGGTCTCAATGCCCAGAGAGAGCGGCGTGACGTCGAGGAGCAGCATATCCTTGACCTCACCGACGATGATGCCGGCCTGAATCGCCGCACCGATGGAAACGCACTCGTCCGGGTTTACGCTGCGATCCGGCTCCTTGCCGAAGTAGCCCTTGATGGCCTCCTGCACGGCAGGGATGCGCGACGAACCGCCGACGAGAAGCACCTTGTCGATATCCGAAGGCGAAAGACCCGCATCCGACATCGCCTGACGCGTCGGCCCCATCGTGCGCTCGACGAGATCATGCGTAAGCTCATCAAACTTGGCACGCGTGAGCTTTAGGTCGAGATGCTTCGGACCCGTGGCGTCCGCCGTGATGAACGGCAGATTGATCGGCGTCTCCATCATGCTCGAAAGCTCGATCTTCGCCTTTTCCGCCGCTTCCAACAGGCGCTGTGCGCTCATCTTGTCGGCGGAGAGGTCGATGCCATTCTCCTTCTTGAACTCCTCGACCATCCAGTTCATGACGGCGTGGTCGAAGTCGTCGCCGCCCAAGTGCGTGTCACCGCTCGTCGCCTTGACCTCGACCATACCCTCGCTGAGTTCGAGGATCGAGACATCGAACGTGCCGCCGCCCAAGTCAAAGACGAGAACCGTATGCTCGCCGCCCTTGTCGACACCATAGGCCAGCGAAGCCGCCGTCGGCTCGTTGACGATGCGCAGGACGTCGAGACCCGCGATCTTGCCCGCGTCCTTCGTCGCCTGGCGCTGGCTGTCGTTGAAGTACGCCGGCACCGTGATGACCGCCTGCGTCACCGTCTCGCCGAGGTAGGCTTCTGCATCCGCCTTGAGTTTCTGCAGGATCATTGCCGAAATCTCAGGCGGCGTGTAGTCCTTGCCGTCGATGGAAACCTTGTAGTCCTTCTCGCCCATGTGACGCTTGATCGACGCGATCGTGCGGTCGGGGTTCGATACAGCCTGGCGCTTGGCGAGCTGACCGATGAGACGTTCACCCGTCTTCGTGAAGCCAACGACGGACGGCGTCAGGCGGCTGCCCTCCGGGTTCGTGATGACAACGGGCTTGCCGCCCTCCATGACGGAGACGACGGAGTTCGTGGTACCTAAATCGATGCCAATTGCTTTTGCCATGATGAATTCCTCCTAAATGTTTATATCTATAAAAAGAGTTTCCTCTATTTGACTTAATTTGAAACGACCTGCACCATGCTTGGGCGTATGACGCGCCCCTTTACCATGTAGCCCTTCTGCAGTTCCTGCTCGATCGTATCGTCCTCCTTCTCGGGATCTTGCACGCGCATGACCGCCTGATGGAAGTTCGGATCGAACTTCTTGTCCTTCGTATCGATGACCTCCAAGCCATTCTTCGCGAGCGCTTCCTGCATCTGCTTGTAGATCATGGAAACGCCTGCGCGGAAGCTGTCGAGATCAGAGCCTTCGGCTAAAAGCGCACGCTCGAAGTTGTCGAGAAGTGGCAGCATATCCGTGAGGATGCCCTGCGTGACGACGGCGGCAAGCTCTTCGCGCTCCTTCACCGAACGACGGCGGAAATTGTCGAAGTCCGCACGCAGTCGCAGCATCTGTGCATCCTTTTCTGCCAGATCGGCTTCAAGCTTTTCCGCACGCTTCACAGGATCGTCTGCGCCATTTTCTGCCTCCTCGGTACCTTCACGGCTTCCTTCGGCAGTCTCCTCGCGGACATCTCTCGCCGCTTCTTCCGCAGCGTCCTCTTCTTCTGCAGCTTCCGCCTCGTCGATCTCGCGCTTCATCTCTTCGAGCTTTTCCTCGTCCTTCTTCTTCAACTCATCCTTCATGAATGATGGCATTCCCTTCACCTCGTATTTCATGCTATGCCGCTACCAGCGGAAAGGCTGCACGAGCGCAGCGATATGGCGGTTCAGATAACCTAAGAGCGCCATCGCCTTGCCGTACTCCATGCGCGTCGGCCCTAAGACGGCGATCGTGCCCAAGCACTCGCCATCCAAGTGGTACGTCGCGCGAATGATGCTGCAATCCTCAATACCGCTGTACTCATTCTCACGGCCGATCGTGACGACGAGCCCCTCCTGCGATTTCTTCTGCAGAACGTCTTTGACGAAGTTCTCTTCTTCGAGCAGTGAGAGGAGCGCACGCACGCGCGTCACATCGCGAAACTCCGGCTGCGCAAGCATCTCTGTCGTGCCGCCCAGATAGAGCCGCTGCTCCTTGCGCTCTTCGTCGAGCGCTTCGTAAATCAGGTCCATTGCCGCCCGATAAAGTGACTCGTCCATGACTTCGGCGCGTATGCGCTTCAAAGCGGCCGTGCCGATGGAGGAAAGCTTCTCGCCCGACAGACATCGGTTGATGACCTCCGCCATGCGCTGAAAATCCTCGAAACTCGCCCCCTTCGGCATCTCGACGACGCGGTTCTCCACGAAGCCCGCGTCCGTCATCAAGACGGCGATGACGCGCCCTTCGCTCAGCGGCACGAACTGCAGCGTGCGAAAAGCCGCCTCATCCAACTGCGGTGCCAAGACGAGCGCGAGATTCTTCGTCAGCCGCGAAACGATCTTCGCCGTTTCTTGAAAGACGCTCTCGACGCGCTTGACGCGCTTTCGATACCAGTGGTCGATCAACACCCTCTCGCGCTCGTCAATCGGTGCGGGCGAGAGCAGATCGTCCACATAGAGGCGATACCCTTTCGACGAAGGAATGCGCCCCGAGGACGTGTGCAAATGCTCCAAGTAGCCCATATCCTCAAGGTCCGCCATCTCGTTGCGGATCGTCGCCGAACTAACGCCGAAATCATGACGCCGCGCCACAGTGCGCGAGCCGACAGGCTCCGCCGACGAGATGTAGTCATCGACTACCGCCTGCAGGATGCGCTGCTTCCTTTCATCAAGCATCTTCACACCCCCTCTGATAAGGTCTACTATGAAAGTCCAAGAAGCCAAGCCAAAGCACAGGCTGATTGGCTAACTTTCATTAAGGGCGGCGCACTTTTGTCCACAAAGTGGACGTTTGTGCGTGTAGTTTACTATGAAAGTCCAAGAAGCCAAGCCCGAAGGGCGCAGGCCGATTGGCTAACTTTCATTAAGGGCGGCGCACAATGTCCACAAAGTGGACGTTTGTGCGTGTAGTTCATGCTGTTAGCACTCAATCGCCTTGAGTGCTAACCCATGACTAGAATATACACGATAAAAGTCAAAAAGTCAACATCTTTTTTGTCTTTCGCAAAAAAGTTTTACTATGAAAGTCCAAGAAGTCAAGCCCAAAGGGCGCTGACTGATTGGGTAACTTTCATTAAGGCGTGAGGACATATGTACAGCGCGCCACTTTGATGAAACTGTTGCAGGAAACGAGCGCAAAAGCAATCATGCCGTTTCGCGCGACGGCGGAACATATGTCCTGAAAGTTTACGATGAAGTCCCAAGAGGTCAAGCCGAAGGCGCAGACCGATTGGCTAGACTTCTGTAAGGGCGACGCACAATGTCCACAAAGTGGATGTTTGTGCGTGTAATTTGCGCTTCTTTCTCTTGCACAGGCTTGCGCTGTCAACCGATCGAGTCCAGAAAAAAGGGCTGTCGCACATTTTGTGCGACAGCCCTTCTTTCATACTGCAATATCAATATTGTTGCCGACCGCAGGGTCGAGGCTTTTCAACATCTCGCCCACAGCTTCTTCCGTCGTATCCATCGCCATCTTCATAACGGAGATGCCGAACTGCTGCGAGAAGCGTGCCTGGCTTAGATTGACCGACATCGCCGCTATGCTCATATCCATCGGAATCGCTCCTTTCTTTTCTTATTTATCGTAATCATAGAAGAAAGGCTTAAGCCAGTACGATGCCGCACATCTCCACGCCCCAGCGCCCCAAATCCTCCAGTGCTGCATAGAGATCCGCTACCGAAGAGGCTACCGTAACCTCATATGCATCCTTTCGTTTCATCAGTTCTTCTCCTGCAATCAGAGGAACACCCGCCCATTGTTCATCTTGTTCTGGTTTATCTTTCACAGCGATAAAGGAAACATTTCCACCATTTTGCTGCACAGCGAGGCGAGCATACTGCTCATCTCCAGCATAAACAACAAGAGGTTTCTGACCTGTAAGAAACGCAATACGACGAAGCTCCGGCAAATATTCGTAAAAAATCGCCTTATCCTCTTCCCGCCATTCATTCGTGGCAAATCCATGGCAAAAAAGAAGCACGGCCAAAGCACGATACTCGATCACATGCGACAAGATACCTCGTAAATGTTTGCGACGCGCCTTGAACGCTTGTTTGATAACTTCATTTTTACGTGTCGCCGTCAAGCTTTTCGCGTGTTGGCGATAGTGATAAAGAACTTCCTTGATATGCCCGATCCGTCCATACTGCAGCATGATGCGCAGCCAATATTCGTGATCTTCGATCAAAAACATCTCTGGATCATAGCCGCCAATTTCTTCCAGAACGGTTCTGCGATAGAGAAAGCACGCTCCAATTCGATTTTCATAAAATGAAAGCAGGAATTCAGCATCGAATCGGTCACCTTCGCTGTGCTCTACATTACCTTCCTCATCCATCATATCCACAGAGGCATTCACCATCATCGTATCGGGAAAACGATCAAGATAATCCGCCATGCGTACGAAAGCTTCCGGCAAATAGACATTGTCATCCGACGTCCATGTCAGATATTCACCTCGCGCTTCAGCAAAGCCAATGTTGAGAGAACGTGGCAGTTTCTGATTCTCTCCATTGCGTATGATACGGATACGCGAATCGCGCACGGCATATTCGGCAAGGATCACAGATGTCGCATCCGTCGAGCAATCGTCCACGGCGATGAGCTCGAAATCCGTCATCGTCTGCGCCAAAATGCTGTCGAGAGATTCTCGAAGGTAGCGTTCGCCGTTATAGACAGGCAGGACGATGGATATTTTCGGTTTCTTTTCAAAAGAGTTTTGCCTATTATAAACTCCTTTTTCCAAACCACTCCGCTCTTCGAAGCTACAACCATTTTCCCTTAAACCTTTTCTGGACCTATAACGAACAGCATAGACCATACCATTTCCATGCCCGTGATACGGCGAGAAGCAAAAAAAGCCACTGCGCTGCAGCCGATCCAACAACTCTTGCTCGTGGTCAAAATGCGTCTCCCCAAGCAGAACATCTACATATCTAAATAAGTCCGCTTTCTCCAAATCCTCAGCAATATCATATTCCGATCCTTCCGTATCCATCTTTACGATAATCATTTTGTCTTGATTCTTCTGCAAGATATCTTTCAACATTTCTGAGGCACGTTTGACCAAAACCGTTGTCTTAGCACCATCCAGATGTATGTTATCTTCAAGTATATTCATATCGCCTGGCTGCGTCCTATCAAAGTGCAGTTCCATCTCACCGTCATAATTGCTTAGTGCAAAATTATGTGGTACAATCTTCTCCCGTATTTCCGTATCATTAATAGAAAAATTCTCTAAGGCATCAATATAGGTATCACGAAACGGTTCATAAGCATACACTTTCTTCACAAAATCCTGAGACGCAAAAAACAAGGATGCATATCCTACATTCATACCGATGTCGATGACAATCGCTTCTTTATCTATATTCGATAAAAAACCATAGCAATTTCGTAAAAAAATTTCTTCTAAAATATAGAAATCTGTGCCATGGAACAAATAGAACCTTACTCGATCAAAATTAGCAATCAATCTTTTATTTTCTTCCTCGATGACTTGCTTTTTCCACACATTGCACCCCTTCGGGTAGCAAAGTCGAATAGCAGCAGGATCTCCTCCCGCTGTGATACAAGCTTCAATTTTGGCTGCTATATTGCCATAGACAGTAATCAATATAGTGTCATAGGCATATCCTGTAATTTCCTGTAGGGATATGATCCTTATCTCATCGTATTGTTTTCCAATATTCTCAGATGATTCATCGATAATCGCAAGAATCTCAAAATCCCTTCTAAGAGCCGTTTCTTTCGCAATCCAATCGCTGTCTAAGCCGAAGATCAGAACCTTTTCTCTTTTCCGCTCCAACTTATTCTTCCCCATAAGTTTCATCCCTCTCCAACAAGAATGCTTCAAAGACGCGGTTGCCGAACTTCATGCCCTGCGCTGTCAACCGTATGCTTTCCACCGTTTCTTCAACAAGCCCCGCCGCCTGCAATCGCGCGATCACTTCACCGTAGACCTCGTGCACATCACAGCCGAAAGTGCTGCGAAAGCGACCTTTAGCCAGCCCGTCGGCCGTGCGAAGCGCGAGGAAGGCGAATTCTTCAATATGGTTTTCGCGCGAGCAAGGCTCTTCTTCCCTCGCAGGCGACAGGCCTCCTTCGATGCACGCGATGTATCGGCGGAGATCCTGCTCATTCTCCATGCGCCGTCCGTGCCAATACGAGTGCGCTGCTGCACCGAGGCCGATGTAGGGCACGTCCTGCCAGTAGGCGAGGTTGTGGCGGCTCTCTTCTCCCGCCTTCGCGTAATTCGAGATCTCATAGCGACGATAGCCAAGGCGCGGCAGTTCTGCCGTGATGTAGTCGTACATATCGCCGCACTCGTCATCCGTCGGCAGATGAAGCTGCCCCGCCTCTTCCATGCGGGCGAACGGCGTGCCGTCCTCGACGGCAAGTCCATAGGCGGAGATGTGACCAATGCCAAGCGCAGCGGCTCGCGCCACACTATCCTTAAGATCGGCAAGCGTCTGTCCAGGCAGTCCGTACATAAGGTCAAGACTCACGCGAAAGTCCGCCTTCTGCGCCATGCGCACGGCATCCTCCGCCTCTCGAGCCGTATGAATGCGTCCGATGGCAGAAAGCAGCGCGTCGGAGAACGACTGCACCCCGAAGCTCAGACGGTTGACGCCTGCTTCGCGCAATCGTTCGAGAAGCTGTACATCGACCGTGCCGGGATTCACCTCGACCGTGAACTCTTCCGCGCCCGTCAGATGAAAACTCTCTCTCACGGCGCAGATGACGGCGAGAAGGTCGTCTGCGAGGAGCGCCGTCGGCGTGCCGCCGCCGATGTAGACGGTACGCACTGCCCCTTCCTGCAGACAGCGACAGCCCTGCGCCGCAATCTCGCGGCACAGGGCTTCTCGGTAGCGACTCATCCATCGCTCTTCTCCTGCGTATGAAGGAAAGTCACAATAAAAGCACTTGCGGCGGCAGAAGGGAATATGGACATACACGCCGAAATCGCCCATCCTGCCGCCTCTTTTCCTTTCAAATTCTCGCTTTCCCCTTCGCTCGGCAATTCCCACAATAAAAGGAAGCGCAGAACCTCGCGGGAATCAGTCGATCTTCAAGATCGCCATGAAGGCTTCCTGCGGCACTTCGACGCTGCCGACCGCCTTCATGCGCTTCTTGCCTTCCTTCTGCTTTTCGAGCAGCTTGCGCTTTCTCGATATGTCGCCGCCGTAGCACTTGGCAAGCACGTCTTTTCGCATGGCACGCACGTTCTCTCGCGCGATGATCTTGTTGCCGACGGCCGCCTGGATCGGAATCTCGAACATCTGCTGTGGAATGATCTCCTTGAGCTTCTGCGCGAGCTGGCGGCCGCGCGTCGCGGCGCGGTCAGCGTGGACGATGGTCGACAATGCATCGACGGGATCGCCGTTCAAGAGGATGTCGAGTTTCACGAGGCGCGACTGACGATAGTCGGCAAGCTCGTAGTCGAGCGAAGCATAGCCGCGCGTCGTCGATTTCAAGCGATCGAAGTAGTCGTAGATGATCTCGCTCAAAGGAATGTGGTAGATGATCATGACGCGGTTCGTGTCGAGGTAGTCCATGCTCTCGAATGTACCGCGCTTTTCCTGTGAGACTTCCATGACGGGGCCGACATAATCCTTCGGCACGATGACCGTCGCCTTGACGAACGGCTCCTCGATGAAGTCGATCTCCGTCGGCGGCGGCAGCTTCGACGGATTGTCGACCTTGAGCATCGTCCCGTTCGTCTTGTGGACGTGGTAGATGACGGAAGGCGCCGTCGTGATGAGCTTCATGCCGTACTCGCGCTCCAGCCGCTCCTGAATGACGTCCATGTGCAGAAGTCCCAAGAAGCCACAGCGATAGCCGAAGCCAAGCGCGATCGACGTCTCTGGCTCGAAGATCAGCGCCGCGTCATTGAGCTGCAGCTTTTCGAGCGCGTCCTTCAAGTTGTCGTAGTCGGCGCTGTCCACGGGATAGAGTCCGCAGTAGACCATCGGCGTCACACCGCGATAGCCGGGCAGCGGCTCAGGCGCAGGATTTTTCGCGCTCGTCACAGTATCGCCGACGAGCACGTCGCGCACGTTCTTCAAACTTCCCGCGACAAAGCCGACCTCGCCCGCTGTAAGCTCGCCGAGTTCTGCCGGCGCGGGACGGAAGCAGCCGACATCGGTCACCTCGAATGTCTTGCCCGTCGCCATCATCTTCAGTTCCATGCCCTTCTTGATATGGCCTTCCATGAGGCGCACATGCGCGATCGCGCCCTTGTACGAGTCAAAGTACGAGTCGAAGATCAAAGCGCGAAGCGGCGCATCATCCTCGCCCTTCGGCGGCGGGATGCGCTCGACGATGGCGTCCAAGATCTCCTCGATGCCTACGCCCGTCTTCGCCGAAGTCAGGATTGCCTCGGACGCGTCGAGACCGATCGCCTCCTCGATCTCCTCTTTGACGCGCTCGGGATCGGCGCTCGGCAAATCGATCTTGTTGATGACAGGGATGATTTCGAGATCGTGCTCCAGCGCCATGTAGACGTTCGCGAGCGTCTGCGCTTCGACACCCTGCGCCGCATCGACGACGAGAAGCGCTCCCTCGCAGGCTGCAAGGCTTCTCGACACCTCGTATGTGAAATCGACGTGACCCGGCGTGTCGATGAGATTGAGTTCATAGACCTCGCCGTCCTTGCCGCGATAGTGCAGGCGCACGGTCTGCGCCTTGATCGTAATGCCGCGCTCGCGCTCAAGCTCCATGTTGTCGAGCACCTGCGCCTCCATCTCGCGCTCAGTCAAAGTGCCCGTGCTTTCAATGAGGCGGTCGGCAAGCGTCGACTTGCCATGGTCGATGTGCGCGATAATCGAGAAATTGCGGATGTATTTGTTATGCATCAAAAATTCCTTTCCTTGTCCATCGGCTCGTTGACTTTCCTACGGGGCGAGCCACTCCCCATGACAAAGATGCCCGGCGTGATGCCCGCACCTCACTCCTCATCGCGTTGGAGACGCCGCTCGGCGTTCGGCTCCAAGCTCGCGCGATAGAGCCACGCGAGGTTTTTCGCCGTATAGGTACGCAGGCGCAGGAGTCCCGTATATTCCTTGCTGCCCTGCTGAATGCCGTGAAACGTCAGATCTGTCTCCTCCAGATCCTGCCAACCCGCTTGCGGCGTCCAAGTCTTGCCATCCTTCGTGCTTACCGTGCCCATCGGCACGTTAAAGGCGCGCTTGAGGAACTGCACCTCCAACGTATTTCCCTTGGCGTCCTTTTTCGTGACCCACTCCCAATAAAAGAGCAGTTCCCCTTTGAGCCGCATCGTCGAGGTGTCCGCCATGGCGCTCTCCTCGCCTCCGTCCGACCGCTTTTCTTTCCAAAGCTCATACCAGCGATCCGAACTCGTCAGACGCTCCAGTTCGCCCATGCCGAAAACGCTGTCGACGATTGCCGCATAAAAGATTTCATCATACTGCTGCGAGTTCATTTCCTTTTCCGAGCCAGGCGTGCGCTTCGACCAAAGGATGTTTCCCTGCGCATCGTAAAAGTCCTCTTCCAGATAGCGGAAAGTGCGATTCTGCGGACTGACCTCGACGAGTGCGAGGCTGTAGGCAAGCGCAGCCGGATCGGGCAGGATATCCTTGATGCCGTAGTTCGCAATCGTCTCCTTTGCGCCTTCATAGCTGAAGCTCGTCTTTATCCAGCCTTGGATGACCGTCGGCATCGCACGCTCCAACCCTGCGACATTGAGACTCTTGACGACCGTGACTTCGTTCGGCGCAAAATACTTGCTGTACTTCGCATCCGATGCCAACCAATACCATTCTTCCGACGCATCGGGCGCAGCAAGAGCGCGGCACGGCACGACGGCAAAAAGAAGCACGGCAACGACCGCGAAACAGAACTTCTCCCATGCGTTTTTCAAGGCGACTCCCCCTTTTCTCTTTAACAAACGTACAAATCTCTCCCCCATATTGTACGAAAAATCCGCATGTCTGGCAAGAGGTGAAAGGAGCGGCTGCAACGATCAGCCGAGCGGCACGACCTCGCGCTCCCTCTTCGTGAAGCGCAGTGTCGTCTCGTAGCCGAAGCGCCGTGCGTAGGCGACGGCCTCGTCATTGTACGCTCCCGCATCCTCGGGCTTGTGCGCGTCCGAAGTCGTGATGACAGGCAGTTTGTGCGCCGCCGCTAGGCGCATGAAATCCTCGTAAGGCGAGATCTCCGCAACCGGATAGCGGTAGAGTGTGCCCGTGTTGATGTCGACCGCCATCTGCGCCTTTTCCATCGCGCACACGGCACGTTCCAGGAACGGCGTGACATCGAAGTCGGGGAAGTAGCGGAAGAGGCGGATGTTGAACGGATGCCCAAGCACATCGTAGAGCTTCGAGGCGCAGAGCTTCTCGATCTCCTGCGTGTACCATTCGTAGATGTCAAAGAGCGCGATGCGATCCCACTCCGCCTTTATCTCGGACGAGTCGTAGGCCCAGCCGCGAATGAAGTGAACGGAGCCGATCACATAGTCAAAATCGCAGCTGCCGAGGATTTTGGCAACAGCCGTCTGATCTTGGAAGTTGCAGACCTCGATGCCCGTCTTGACAGCGTGCTTTTCCTTGAGTTTTGCCATGAAGGCGAAGTATTCTTCGAGCGTATACTTGAACTTGTTCTTCTTCAGCCACTTCTGCTGAAAACTGCCGACGAAGGAGTCGTCCAAGATGAGATCATCGTAATAGAGCGATTCAAACTCCGGAAACGTGTGGCTGTGCTCGGAAAAGCCGATCTCCGCCACGCCGCGCGCCGCCGCCGCCCGAAAGAATCCTTCCACCCACGCTTCATCGTAAGAGCCGTATTCCAAATGCATATGATAGTCGAGCTTCATGATCTTCCCCCCTACATCTTTCCTTCATCGAGCAGCCGGCGCAGGATGCGCAGCACGCCGTGCTGCGTGTTGGGCGGCGCGATATGCTTCGCCGCCGCCTTCGCCTTCGGGTGCGCATTCTCCATCGCGTAGCTCCCGCCTACCGCGCCGAGCATCTCGACGTCGTTCAGATAGTCGCCGAAGGCAAGGCACTCTTCGGGGCGAATGCCCAGAAGTTGCTGCACGCGGCGCACGGCGGCGCCCTTGTTCACATCTTTTTGCATGATGTCCACCCAATAGTTCGAGGAGACGACGACCTTCAGCTCCTCGGACAAGTCCTGCAGCGAAGGATAGATCGTGCGCTCAGCATCCGCCTCCACGGGATCACATATAGAAAACTTGATCGCCGCATCATGCACGTCAGAAAAATCTTCGACCATCTTGTATTCCGTATAATATTTTTCCATCTCGGCAAAAAAATCCTCGTTGCGCTCCGTCACATAGGCGTACTCCTTGCCGCACCAGACGGTATAGGCGCCCTTGACGGCGGCGGCGCGGCGCACGATTTCCCTGCACAGGGCGGGCGCGATCGTCGTAGAGAAAAGCTCCTCGCCGCGCCGCACGACGTAGGAGCCGTTTTCGGCACAAAAGATGAGATCAGTCGCCCATGGTCGGAAGTGACGCAGAAGCGCCGCATACTGCCTGCCGCTCGCAGGCGCAAAGATCACGCCGTGCGCCTTGAGTTCGGCGAGGATAGCGCCGAGTCCTTCAGGCAGATTTCCCTGCGCATCGAGAAGCGTGCCGTCCATATCGCAAAATACCAGCTTGATCATAAAAGCCGCCTTTCTTCAACCCCCATTGCTGCAGGCTGCACGCACAAACATCCGCCGTTTGAGCATCTAGCGCCGCCTCACGAAAAAGGGCGGCGGCACGCTTTCCGGCGCACCGTCGCCCCTGCCTATCTAATTATACTATCCCTTGCGCCCGTGGTAAAGACACCAAGGCTCTTCCGCCATATAATCGCCATCGTTGTAGTAGGCAGCACGCGCACGGCAGCCGCCGCAGGCACGCTTGTAGTCGCAAGTACCGCAGCCGCCCGAATATTCGAGCGTACGCAGCTTGTTCAGCACCTCGCTGCTCTTCCAGATTTCGTCGAACGGCGTCTTTCGCACGTCACCAAGCTCCATGTTGAGATAGGCGCACGGCTGCACCTTGCCGCGCGGACTGATGATGCAGTAGCTGAGTCCTGCGAGGCAGCCTCGCCGAAAGCGCGTCTTGATGCCCATCTGCCCCGCGATACGCAAAAACTGCGGCGCGCACGTCGGCTTCAATTCGATATCCACTTCCTCCGACTTTTTCATGATGCGCGTCAGGACGCTCTCATACGCCTCGGCACGAAGCGATTCCTCCTCGATCGTCTCGGCGCGTCCCGTCGGCACGAGGAAAAAGAAGTGGTGCGCCACAGCGCCGAGTTCCACGGCGAAATCCGTGATTGCCTCCAGCTCCTTTTCGTTCCAGTCCATGACCGTCGTATGAATCTGAAACGGCAGCCCCGCCGCGCGGCAATTCTTCATGCCTTCGACAGCGCCCGCCCAGCCGCCCGGATAGCTGCGGAACGTATCATGCTTTGCAGGCGACATCGAGTCGAGCGAAATGCCCATGCCCATCGCGCCCGCCGCCTTCAAGTCGCGTGCCATCTCGGGCGTGATCAGCGTGCCGTTTGTGCCAAAGACCGAGCGCAGGCCAAGCTTCGTCGCATGTTCTACAAGTTCCAGAATGTCGGGACGCGTCAGAGGCTCGCCACCCGAAAAAATCATGATCTTGAAGCCCGCACGCGCGATCTCATCGAGGAGCTTCTTCGCTTCCGCCGTCGAAAGCTCCTCCTCCGCCTTGCAGCCCGCATCGCGGTAGCAGTGCTTGCAGTACATGTTGCAGGCATTCGTCGTGTTCCACGAGATGATCATATCGCCGCCTCCTCACGCGCAAGTCCAATCTCCTCGTCCGTCAGATAGCACGAAGGATCGCTTGCCCAGAAATCGCCCGTACGTGCCTCAGCGCGCGTGCGGAAGTTGCCGTTGCAGCACGAAAGGTAGCGGCACGAGGAACATCGACCCTTAAGGAGCGGCTTTCGATCCTTGAGTCCCGCCATGATGGCGTTCGACGTGTCCTGCCAGATCTCGCCGAACTTCCTCTCGCGCACGTTGCCGAAAGTATGGTGCTGCGTGAACTGATCGGGATGGACGTAGCCTAAGGGATCGACCTCACCGAAAGCGATGCCCGAACGGTTGCCGCCGTTCATCGAAATGTGCTTCCACACATGCTCGGCCGCCGCCTCGCCCTTTTCCCTGAGCGTTTTCAAGTAGATGTAAACGCCGTCGCAGTGATTGTCAACCGTCAGGATCTCCTTTTCCAGACCGCGCTCCTCGAAATCACGCGTGCGGCGGATGATCGTATCCATGGCACTGCGCGATTCCTGTGCCGTCACATCCTCTTCCATCATCGCGTTGCCGCGCCCCGAGTAAACGAGGTGATAGAAGCACACGCGGTTGATGCCCTCCTCCTCGATGAAATCGAAGATCTTGTCGAGCTCCATGATGTTGTGATGGTTGATCGTGAAGCGAAGCCCCACGCGCTGCCCGACCGCCGTGCAGTTCTCTATGCCGCGCATGGCAGCCTCGTAGGCGCCCTCCTTGCCACGGAACTTGTCGTTCACGTCCTTGAGACCGTCGAGCGAGATGCCGACGTAGCCCACGCCGATGTCCTTGATGCGCTGCGCCGTCGCGCGGTCAATGAGCGTGCCGTTCGTCGAGAGCGTCGGGCGCACGCCCTTTGCCGCCGCGTGCTCGGCAAGCTCGAAGAAGTCGGGACGAAGGAGCGGTTCGCCGCCCGAAAAGAGCAAAACGGGCACGCGAAAGTCAGCGAGGTCGTCGATGAAGCGCCGCGCCTCCTCTGTCGTCAGCTCATCCTGATACTTCTTGGCGTCCGAGTTCATGTAGCAATGGCGACACTTGAGGTTGCACGTCTTCGTCGAATTCCAGACGACGACGGGGCCCATTCCCTCGGCCGCACCGTTTTTCATTCGATGCGCATTCTTCGTATAGCGCAGCGAGTCGCCGAAATACTCGCGCGCAAAAAGAAGCTTCGTTACACTGATCATGAAATAAAAATCCTCCCGTTCATTCCTTTTGCTCTTCCTGCTTTTCAATCACGCGCATGCCGTCGAGAATCAATCCAAGCTTCAGGCGCACATTCTCCTCGAAGGGAATTTCCAATTTACTGAACGCCGCTGCTTGAAACAGCGAGTGGAAAAGTTCTGAGATGATCGCCGTCGGGATGTCATGGCGGAACTCGCCATTCGCTTGGCCTTCCTCAACCAAGCGTGTGAAAAGCACCGTGAAAGGCGGCGCCGAAACGCTCGCCTCCGAGCGCTTCAGCAAGGTCGCCTGCTGTGCAGCGCGCAGGAAAAGCGGCAGCACATAACGATTCTGCCCAAGAAGTCTGGCGGCGGCCAGAAGCAGCTCGCGCAGGATTTCCGTCACGGGCCTACGCTCCTCAGACAGGACGCGCACCCTTTCTCCCAGTTCCTTCATGATGCGTCCCAGAAGTTCCATCAAGACATCGTCCTTGGAGTCAAAGTAATTGTAAAACGTACCGATGCCAAGATCCGCCCCGCTCATGATATCCGCAATCGCAACATCTTCCAGCCCGCGACTCTGAAACAGGCTTGCCGCCGAATCGAGAATGGCCTTGCGCGACTGAATCTTCTTCATCTCGCGGCGGCTGATCTTATCTTCTTCCATACAAATCCTCCTCGCTCAAGGAGTCTCCTGCACACTCCAACTCTCTTTGCCTATTATACATGAATCCCCTTCATTTTTAAAGCAGAAAATGAAGCATCTTCATAATTTTAAGGAAACGCTGCTAGAATGAAGTCGCTCCATAAAGCATTTTGAACGACGAGCGCTCTTGCACACAAAAAAAGCGCCAGCTACTGCCAGCGCAAAACTTCAAAATGGTGACCCAGGAGGGACTCGAACCCCCGACCCTTTGATTCGTAGTCAAATACTCTGATCCAACTGAGCTACTGAGTCACAAGCCGACCGCTCTCGCAATCAACATAAGTGATTCTATCACAGGAAACACCCGTTGTCAAATAAAATTTGCGCGAGTCCTGTTTTTTCCGTATAATGAAAGCATCATTGAATGAATCCGCTTCCTTGAGGAAGCGTCCGGCTGTACGAAAGGATCTGCTTTATGGAAAAAGAAAAGAAAAGTCGCAAGAAGCGCCTGCTCGCCCTCACGCAAAAATATGTGATGATCTTCATCGGTGCCGTCATCACGGCCGTCGGTCTTGAAATCTTCCTCATCCCGAACAACATCATCGACGGCGGCGTCGTCGGCCTCTCCATCATGGCTCATGCCATCACAGAACAGCCTCTGGGCGTCTTTCTCATCCTCTTCAACCTCCCGTTCCTCTACATCGGCTACAAGCAGATCGGCAAAGCCTTCGCCGTCGCCACCATGACTGCCATCTTCCTGCTCTCTTTTTGGTCGGCCTACTTCGCGCCATTCCCGACCGTCACGCAGGATCTCTTTCTCGCCGCCATCTTCGGCGGCATCATCGTCGGCCTTGGCGTCGGACTCATCATTCGCTCGGGCGGCTCGCTCGACGGCACAGAGATCGTCGCCATCATCCTCGACAAGAAATCCGTATTCTCCGTCGGCGAAGTCGTCATGTTCATCAACCTCTTCATCCTGTCGAGCGCCGGCCTCCTCTTTGGCTGGGACAAGGCGATGTACTCGCTCGTCGCCTACTTTGTCATCGCCAAGATGATCGACGTCGTCGTCCAAGGACTCGACGAATCCTACGCCGTCATGATCGTCACGAACGAACCGGACAAAATCAATGTCGCCCTCGCCGAGCGATTGGGACGCGGTGTCACTCTCCTCTACGGCGAAGGCGGTTACACGGGCGAGGAGAAAAAGGTTCTCTACTCCGTCGTCACGCGCCTCGAAGTCAACAAACTCAAGGAGACCGTCCTCGACATCGACGAGAGCGCCTTCGTGACCATCAACGCCGTCCACGATATCGTCGGCGGCAGATTCAAGAAAAGCGGGCATTAAATATATTCAACCATATCAAGGAGCAAAAAAACTGCCAACGAATAAAACGGGAGAGATAGTAAATGAAAAAATCGCACTGGCTACTTGCATTTTCTTTAGGATTGCTGCTATGCTCGACAATCCATGAAGCAGGAGCAGAAACCGTTATCAATCTGGACCCTAACCATAAATTGTCAGAGCAAACTCAAGCGGATCACGCTTCAACAAGAAGCGAACAAGTCGGCAAAAACCAAGCAGCGACACAAAAACCTTCCGCCGAAAGTTCTCCTCTGCCAGCAAACGATATCGAAATAACATCCAACGCGTCTGCCACAGAACAGACCTCCGTAGAAACTACATCCGATCCCGACGCAAACGCAAATAATGTCACAAATCAGGAAAGCCAACCCACAGTTCCAATGAGTGAACCGATCCGATCAAAACAAGCATCAGAGCACCGCCCTTTCAAAACCATTCATTCTGAAAACACTGCTCCCGCTCCGATACAAACTGATTATTTAGTAGAGCAACCAATCCGCACTCCTATGTGGCAATCTGATAAAGCTGAGGAAATAAAAAGACTCACGAAGAACGTGAGAGTAACGAAAGACAGCATAAGAAACGTAACCTATTATGAGCCAAAAAAGGTCAGTGCCGATCCCATCACGCTTTATCCCACCATCACGGTAGACAACGATTCCAACATCGTCCGGATATCGTTCGTGGCCATGTTCGTAAACACCCAGACCAACACCCATGTCCAGGGAATCAGCATGCAAATGGGCGATACTCATTGGTTGAACTTCGATACGGTTTCGGCACGAGTTGATGGAGATATATACGAGCTTAAATATGATCCTCATCGCTCGCATCGAGATGTCCAAAGCGACTCTTCAGGTATCAGTTCTTGGCTCTTTGGCGCATATTCCATATCCGTGGTTGAATACTATGAGGAACCTATGGATGAATATGCTTTCGACATGTTTCGAGCCATCGCCCATGCTGATGATGTATATGTGCGTTTCAGCGGCCGTGATTTCCAGACGGAAAAGCCTATGAATAAGAAAAAAATCGCTATCGAAAAGAATATGTATGACTTATACCAAGTCATCAAATCTTAAGAAAAGAGGCTTCGGACGTCTTGTCCGAAGCCTCTTTTTGAAAGTCGACCCCCGCAGATTTCCCAAGTTTCACCGAAGCCATGAAGCCTTTGCCCTGCTACATGGAAACGCGCCCTTCAGCACGCTCTCTTTCAACAGTCAAGCGGTATCGGCATTATGCGCCCTGCTTTTCCTGCGCATGATTCTTCTACTCGGACTCGGAATTGATCGGAACTGCTCTTCTTCTGCGTCAAACTCATGCATTGTCCTTCGCAGCTGCACGAGCTTCCGCCTCGACGCACGGATTCTTGCATCCGTGGATTCTTCGGCACTTGCGTCTTGCCTTACATCAGTTCCGCAAGCGCCCCTCAACCCTTCATGAACATTCGTTCCGCTTCCTGCCGCCATACTGCAGCGGCTTGCCGCCCTTTGGATTCTCTCCGTGAGCTTGTTCACCATGGTCTCGGAATACGCTCTTCCTCCTCCACGATGCGCCTCATGCCTGAACCTTCGATTTACCTTAAGCTTTTCTGCTATTTTTGCTAGTCTGCATACTAAAGTTTCTCCTCTTTCTGCAAACATCTTCGCAAGGGATGCCTCCTTCCATCTGCACTTTTATTATAAAACATCTCCTATAAGTTGTCAATAATATTTTGAAAAATCTTGAAATATTTTCCGTCGCCTAAATTTCTCTGCAAAATAAAGAAACAGCCCTTGCAGGCTGCCCCTTTATTGCACGCATTCCTTGAGCTTCTCCGGCGGCAGGAGGCGCATCAATCCCATGATTGCCAAGATCTGATCAAATGCCGCCCCTGGATTCGCCACATTTCGGATCTTCACGACATGCGTGGCGTCCTTCCAGTTGTCAAACTCACTGTTGTTTTCCGCATATTCCAAATGATATTTTATTTCACTGTTCTTATGTCCAAGACGAATCATGCGCTCGACGAGCGTCACATAGTCAACCATGAGGAAGATCGTCTCGAAATTCTCTTTCAAAAGGCGCGCGAGCTGCTTGACGCCATTCGCCTCCAACATCACAAGGCTGATCTTATGCTCTTGCAGTGCCGAGAGAACGTCTTTTTTTAAAACGCCATAATAGTCTCCCTTATATGTGACGTGCACAATGAATTCCTGCTTGAAGAATTCCGTCTTGCCGACAAAGCGATAAAATCTCGTATCGGAATCGATCTTTCCCGGCTTCCGTGTCGTATATAAAGGAATGTAATGAATCCCCATCTGCATAAGTTTGCCGATCAGCACCGTCTTGCCCGAAGCGTGCGGCCCGACCAGCGCATAAATCTTGTTTGTCATAATCCTCTCCTAAGAAGGCCGTTTGCACGGCCGGCGAAAAAGAAAAAGAGGGCCTCCCCTCCTCGTTCTTCTTATATCAAAAAAGCCGTCCCTGCAGTAAAAACAAAGGTCATAAAAACCTCTCACATGCTATCATACATCATTTCTTCTCCTTTGCCAACCACATTTTCTCTGGAGAAACACAGAGCTGTCCTTATTTTTCTCTTAAAATTTCTGATTGAAATGCAGGAAAACTTACATAAGAAAAGGAAATGCGCAGGAAAAAGCGAATATATTCATGACGACAAAATACTGAACAAAAGGAAATCACATGCTATGACGAAAGGCGGGATGCTCCGTGTATTTTTACTGCGAAAAATGCAAAAAAAAATATCCCATCAGCTCGATGAACTACCGCTGCGAATGCGGCGGCATGTTCCATCTGAACAAGGCGGCAAACGAAGAAACGGTGCATGACGTCACGATCGGACACATGCACACCGATCTTCTGAGTATCAAGATTGACGGCATCGAGTATCTGCTGAAGACAGAGAACCTTCTGCCGACCGGCTCCTTCAAGGATCGCGGGGCCTACACGCTGATCAATGAGATCCACCACGTCGGCATCGAGAAGATCGCGCTCGATTCGGCAGGCAACGCCGGCGCCTCCATCGCCGCGCACGCAGCAGCAGCAGGCATTGACTGCACAGTCTACGTGCCAAAGGAGACGTCACCCGACAAACTGCGTCAAATTGCCGCCTACGGCGCGAAAATCGTTAAAACTGAAGGCGGCCGCATGGATGCGTGTCAGGCGGTCAAGGAAAACCTCGGCGACGCTTACTATGCTTCGCATGTATACAATCCGCTCTTCTTCGAGGGCATGAAGGCGATGGCATACGAGATCTACGAACAGCTCGGTGAGAGTGTTCCCGAGTACATCTTCCTGCCCGTCGGCAACGGCACGATGCTCTTAGGGCTTTACTACGGCTTCATCGAGATCGGCCGCCTGCCACGCCTCGTTCCCGTGCAGAGCAAGAACTGTGCACCGCTCTACGAGGCGTTCAACAAGATACCGGCAAACCCGAAGACGGAGACAATTGCTGAATCGATTCGCATCGAAACACCCAAACGTTTGCACGATATGCTCGCTGCCGTCACGAACAGCGGCGGTGACGTCCTCATCGTTGAGGATGAAGAAATCGTGAAGTGCAAAGAAATGCTCGGACGCCGAGGCATCTATGTGGAAACGACAAGCGCCGCAGCTCTCGCCGGCGCCATGCAGATCTTCGGTACGGCAAAACCCGACAACTATCGTGTCGTCGTGCCGCTAACAGGCTCGGGACTCAAAGGATAATACGAATCAGGAGGCTACATCATGTTCAAGAGAATCCTCATCGCCAATCGCGGCGAAATCGCCGTTCGCGTCATCCGTGCCTGTCAAGAGCTCGGCGTCGAGGCGGTCGCCATCTACTCTGACGCCGACAAGAACGCCCTGCACGTTCAGCTCGCCGACCTCACCTACCGCGTTGGCCCCGCCGATGCGACAGAAAGCTACCTCAACAAGGAAGCCGTCCTTGAGGCAGCAATTCAGACGAAGTCCGACGCCATCCACCCAGGCTACGGCTTCCTGTCCGAAGATGCCGACTTCGCCGAGATGGTCACGAAGGCCGGCATCGTCTGGATCGGCCCCATGCCCGAGACCCTGCGCCTCGTCGGCGATAAGGATGCAGCGCGCGCTGCCATGGCGCCGTCCGGCATTCCGATGTCAAAGGGCAGCGCACCTCTCGAAAGCAACGAGATGGCCTTGAAGGCTGCTGCGGAAGTTGGTTACCCTGTCATCTTGAAGCCTGTATCAGGCGGCGGCGGCAAGGGCATGTTCGTCGCACATTCCGAAGAGGATCTCAAGAACATCCTGCATCTCGTCGATCTCAAGAAAGTCGTCCACTACTTCGAACACTATATCGAGCATTCGCGCCACATCGAGGCGCAGATCCTCGCCGACAATTACGGCACGGTGCTCTTCCTCGGCGAGCGCGAATGCTCGCTGCAGCGCCGCAATCAGAAGCTCCTCGAAGAGTCGCCTTCCGTCGCCCTGACGGAAGAGATGCGCCGCGAGATCGGCCGCCTTGCCATCAAGGCGGCGAAGAGCGTCCACTACTCGAATGCCGGCACGGTGGAATTCCTCCTCGACCTCGCCGACAACAAGTTCTACTTCATGGAGATCAATCCGCGCGTCCAGGTCGAGCACGCCATCACGGAAGCCGTCACAGGCGTCGACATCGTGCGCCGCCAGATCCAGATCGCCGACGGTGAGCCTCTGGGGCTCATGCAGAAGAATATCAAGATCCGCGGTCACGCCATCGAGTGCCGCATCAACGCCGAAGATCCCGACAACAACTTCCTGCCGTCTCCCGGTCTCATCACCTTCATGCACGAGCCGAGCGGTCCGCGCGTACGCTTCGACAGCGGCGTGACGACGGGACTGACAATCGAGCCGTGGTACGATTCCCTCATCGCCAAGGTCATCGTGCACGGCAGAACGCGCGGCGATGCCATCAAGATCATGGAACGTGCCCTGAGCGAATTCCGCATCGAAGGCGTCAAGACAACGATCGCCCTGCACCAGAAAATTCTTGAGGACAGCTACTTCCGCACGGGCAATATCGACACGCAGTTCATCAAGCGCCGCATCACCCACTACGAGAACGAGCCGAAAAAGCTCAAGCTCAAGGACAAGCTCGATCTTGCCGCTTCCATCAACGCGAGCATGTATTACGCGTGAAAACCGCACATGAAAAGAACCCGACGGTCATCCGTCGGGTTCTTTTCATGTACGGCGGCATCCCGCATGCGCTCACTACGCTTCCTTCGGCGCTGGCGCTTTCTGCCCGAGCGAGATGATGAATCCCAAGACCGCTCCGGCGACCGCCGGGCAGACCCACCCCATCATGACGCCGTAGAACGGAACATGCGCGGCAAGCATTTCATAGAGGGCGGCAGAGCCAAAACCTGCGGCGTGCATCGCATCCGTCAGCGAGAAGGCGAATGTGACGAGGACAGCACCCTGGTAGATGCTCTTTCGCCAGCCAATGAAGCGGTCAAAGAGCGAGAGGATGACGAAGACGATGACGAGAGGATAGATTGCCACGAGGAACGGCACGGCGAGCGCAATGATCTGCGTGAGGCCGATGTTCGACGCGCCGAAGCTGAAGATCGTGGAGAAGAGCAGCAGACGCTCGTAGGAAACCTTCTTTTTGAAGAGCTTGTGGAAGAACATCGCGGCGCTCGACGTGATGCCGCAGCACGTCGTGATGCACGCGAGGATGATGATGAGCGCGAGGAGCACGTTGCCCGCCGCGCCGAAGAAGATGCGCACGGCTTCGGCGAGGAGCTGTCCGCCGTTCTCCGAGTGTCCGAGAGCCGTCACGCTCGTCGCTCCGAGATAGGCCAAGGAGCCGTAAACGCAGGCCATGAGGAATACGGTGATGAGGCCGGCTGTGAGGCACGCCTTGCCGATGGTGCGCGTGTCGGTCACGCCGCGATAGCGCACGGCATTGACGACGAGTGCGCCGATGGCGATGGTCGCGAGGAGATCCATCGTCTGATAGCCGTCCTGGAATCCCTGCGCATAGGGCGATTCCAGGTAAACGCCCGTCGGATCGAGCACTGCGCCCATCGGCGACCAGAAGGTACGCAAAAAGAGAATCACGAGAACGACGAGCAGCGCAGGCGTGAGCATCTTGCCCACGCGGTCGATGAGCTTGTTCGGATTGAGCGATAAGTAGTACGATGCACCAAAGAAAAGTGCCGTGTAGACAGCCTGCGGAAGCGTGACATCGCCCGCACCAACGAAGGGACGAATGCCGATCTCAAACGAGACGGCGCCCGTCCTCGGCATGGCGAACAACGGTCCTATGATAAGGTAGAGGATGATGAGAAGCGCCGTTGCAAACCAGGGGAACGTGCGCCTCTTCAGAAGCTGCACATACTCGCCGCCCGCGAGCGCGATCGCCATGATGCCCAAAAGCGGCAGACCGACGCCCGTCGTCATGAAGCCGAGCATGGCGGGCAGCGTGTTCGTCCCCGCCGCCTGTCCCAGCGCAGGCGGGAAGATGAGGTTTCCCGCCCCGAAAAAGACGGAGAACATCATGAAGCCCAGAGTCAAAAGATCCTTCTTCTTCAATCGGTTCATTTCGCATTCCTCTCAAAATTCTCTTCCAACAAGGGCTTCAGGAACTTTCCCGTGTACGAGGCCTTGACCTTCACGATGTCCTCGGGACGGCCTTCGGCAACGATCGTGCCGCCGCCCGAACCGCCCTCAGGGCCGAGATCGATGATGTGGTCGGCCGTCTTGATGACATCGAGGTTGTGCTCGATGACAACGACCGTGTCACCGCCGTCCACGAGGCGGTGCAGGATACCGAGGAGCTTCGCGATATCGGCGGTGTGAAGCCCTGTCGTCGGCTCGTCGAGGATGTAGAGCGTGCGCCCCGTCGAGCGGCGCGCCAATTCCGTCGCGAGCTTCACGCGCTGCGCCTCGCCGCCCGAGAGCGTCGTCGCACTCTGCCCGAGCTTGATGTAGCCAAGACCGACATCCTGAATGACCTTGAGCTTCGTTTCGATGCGCGGGATATTCTTGAAGAACTCCACAGCTTCGTCAACCGTCATGGCGAGCACGTCGGCGATCGTCTTTCCCTTGTAGCGCACCTCAAGCGTCTCGCGGTTGTATCGCGCTCCCTTGCAGACCTCGCACGGCACATAGACGTCGGGCAAGAAGTGCATCTCAATCTTGATGATGCCGTCGCCGCGGCACGCCTCGCAGCGGCCGCCCTTGACGTTGAAGCTGAAGCGCCCGGGTTTGTAGCCGCGCATCTTCGCCTCCGTCGTCTGACTGAAAAGCTGGCGAATGGCATCGAATACGCCCGTGTACGTCGCAGGATTCGAGCGCGGCGTTCGTCCGATCGGCTGCTGGTCAATGTCGATGATCTTGTCGACGTGCTCCAGTCCCAGAATCTTCTTGTGCTTGCCGGGCTTCCCCTTCGCATGGTAGAGCCTTGAGGCGACGCCCTTGTAGAGGATCTCGTTGACGAGCGTCGACTTGCCCGAGCCGGAAACGCCCGTGACGAGGATCAGTTCCCCGAGCGGGAACTTCACGCGCAGGTTCTTGAGATTGTTCGCCGCCGCGCCGACGATCTCGATGAAATTGCCCGTGCCCGTCCGGCGGCGGCTCGGCACGGGGATGAACTTCTTCCGCGCGAGATACTGTCCCGTGACGGAAGCGGCGACCTTCTTGATCTCTTCTGCCGTGCCCTCGGCAACGACACGCCCGCCATGCGCTCCTGCGCCGGGACCGATGTCGATGATATGGTCGGCGGCATACATCGTATCCTCGTCATGCTCGACGACGATGAGCGTGTTGCCGAGATCGCGGAGATGCTGCAGCGCCGCCAAGAGGCGGTTGTTGTCGCGCTGATGAAGTCCAATGCTCGGCTCATCGAGGATGTAGAGCACGCCCATGAGTCCCGAGCCGATCTGCGTCGCAAGCCGTATGCGTTGCGCCTCGCCCCCCGAGAGCGTCCCCGCCGCACGCGAGAGCGTCAGATAATCAAGCCCGACGTTCAAGAGAAAGCCGAGACGCGCGTGGATCTCCTTCAAGATCTGCGCGGCGATCTTCGCCTCGCGCTCCGAAAGCGAAAGCCCTGAGAAAAATTCGTCGCACTCGCGGATCGTCAGCGCCGTGACCTCGGCGATGTTCTTGCCGCCAACCTTGACGGAAAGCACCTCAGGACGAAGACGCGCTCCATGGCACGCAGGGCATGGCGTGATCGTCATATAGTTCTCGTAGTCCTCGCGCATCGCATCCGTGTCCGTCTCGCGGTAGCGCCGCGTAAGCATCGGCATAACGCCCTCGAAGGCCGAATGATGCAGCTTGTACTCGCCGAACATGTTCTCGTAGCCGAATTCGAACTTCTCCTCGCCCGTGCCATAGAGAAGAAGCTCCTGCACCTTCTTGTCCAAGTCGCGAAACGGCGTATCAACCGTATAGCCGTAATGCTTGAGAACGGCCTCCATCTGGCAGTTCGCGTATGTGTTGAGGTTCTTGGAAAGCGGCGCGAATACTCCCTCGGCAAGCGACAGCGAATCGTCGGGTACGACGAGCTCCAGATCGAACTCCATGTTGCTGCCGAGGCCACTGCACGTCGGACATGCTCCGTAAGGGCTGTTGAACGAGAACATGCGCGGCGTGATTTCAGGCAGGCTAATGCCGCAGTCGACGCACGCGAAGTTCTCGCTGAACATCAAAAGTTCGCCGTCGACGATCTGCACGTAGACGACGCCCTCTCCCATCTTCAAAGCTGTCTCCAAGGAATCAGCCAGACGCTGCTCCATGCCCTCGCGAACGACGAGGCGGTCGACGACGACTTCGATCGTATGCTTTTTCGCCTTGTCGAGGTGAATCTCTTCACCGAGGTCGACGACCTCGCCGTCGATGCGCACGCGCACATAGCCTTCGCGGCGGATGTGGTCGAGAATCTTCTTGTGCTCGCCTTTCTTGCCGCGAACGATCTGTGCCATGATCAGGAGCTTCGTGCGCTCGGGCAGAGCCTCAAGCTTGTCCATCATCTGATCGACCGTCTGCTGCGCGATGGGCTTGCCGCACTTCGGACAATGTGGGCGGCCGGCGCGCGCGAACATCAATCGCATGTAATCGTAAATCTCCGTCACCGTGCCGACGGTCGAGCGCGGGTTGCGGCTCGTCGTCTTCTGGTCGATGGAAATCGCCGGCGAAAGTCCCTCGATATTGTCAACATCGGGCTTGTCCATCTGACCGAGGAACTGCCTTGCATAGGACGACAGCGACTCCACATAGCGCCTCTGTCCCTCAGCATAAATCGTATCAAAAGCGAGCGAAGACTTGCCCGATCCCGAAAGCCCCGTGACGACGACAAGCTTGTCGCGCGGAATCTCCACGTTGATATTCTTCAGATTATGGGCGCGCGCGCCCTGTATGCGAATCACATTCTCCATAAAGTATTTTCCTCCGTTTGCTGCTTCCCCCTATTATATAGGAAAGGCGGCGGAAGTTGAAGCCCTTTTATTATTTTATCTTCTCTTTGCACAAATCAGAAGAATCGTGCCTCTATCAGAATAACCTTGCACATGTCCCGCGAGAGCCGCCCATACAAAAAGGCTGCCGCACGAAGCCCGTTCTTGCTTCGTACGGCAGCCTGCCTTATGTATTTTTCGCCATTACCAGATCTTGCCCGCAAGAAACCAGAAGCGTCCGCGATCCGCCGATATGGTTTCATTGGTTGATCGACCCAAGCCGATGCGACGTGCATAGTCGATGCGCGCGAACCAGTCGGGCGCATTGTAGGCGAGACCGACACCCCACCCTTTCAGCGTCGTCGTGCTGCCGTCAAACGAACTGCGGCCTGCGTCGAGGTAGGTACTCGCGACAAGCCCTGGCACATTGGTGTAGTAACGGAACTCAATCGTGCCGAGTATCCCTTTATCCCCCGTGCCTGTGCCCTGCGGATAGGCGCGTACGGCATTAGCACCGCCCAAATACATCTGTTCGGAACTATCGAGATTCTTCGATGCCGCCTGACCTGACAGTTTTACCATGACATCCGTCTGTTTGCCAAGCGACTGCACAGCCGTGACCTTGGCTTCCACCTTCGTGAAGCCACCGTCTGTTCCCGCACTTTTCGCCAGTTTCTTTGCATACCACGAATCCGCCGTAACGTTGCCTGCTGTCAGCACGAAATTGTAGTTCAGCGAAAGGCCGCTCTTGCGGTCACGCCAAAAGCCTTCTACGCCGGCATGGATATCGTGCGAATGCTTCTTGCTGTCCGCCATGCCGCCGAAAGCGTCCATATCATCCTTGAGGCTGCGATAATCGTAGCCGTAGGTAAGAGCGAGCTTTTCATCCGACGTATGGTATACTGGACGGCTGCCATAGATGCTGATCGTATCCGCCGTACCGTGCGCTCCCAGACGTTTCAGCGGTCCGCTGACCTCATAGTCCATGCGGCTGTAGCCGATGCCGAGCGACGTGCCGCCGTGCCCTACAAGTGCTTCGTAGTTCACATAGTAATTGTGCAGCGACTTGTTGGAAATCAAGGCGCCGACATTGACCTTCGATCCCATGCCGTCGACGTTATAGATCGAATGCTGTGCGCCGTAGCGGTAGCGTCCTGTAGACTCGCTGCCATAGTTCTCGGCGTAGACGATGGTCGAGGACGGTTTGCCATCCTCGATGTGCACAGTCACGTCGCTCGTTCCAAACGATTTTCCTGCACTGAGCGTGCCGACGGCGCGCGCTCCGCTGAAGTCGCTGATCGTGTAAAGCGCCGTCTCAAGATCCTTCGTGCGGATGATCTCGCCCTTCTTTAGCCCTGCAAGGAAACCCTGCGCCGCCGCATCCTTGAACCGGCTCTTGTTGTCGAGCTTCACGTCACCGTAACGGCCAGGAATGACCTTGATGATGACATTCCCGTCCTCGGACTCCTGCGCGGGAAGGTAGGCGGCAGCAGCCGGATAGCCGTGGCTGCGGCAGTACGCCGTGATCTGATCCTGCAGGTCGTTGAGCCCCGCAAGCGTCGTCTCCTTGCCGATGCGCGCTAAGAGAATGTCGCGAATCTCGGCATTGTTGAACTTGATCTCATCTTCGACGTCGAGCTGGATGTTCTTTACGAGGAACTTCACTTCGTTCGTCGCCGTGTTCTTCTTCATGTTGTTCTCGACGCCCGCCTCTGCCCCAGGCAGCGTCCTTTCGATGTCCTGCCCGGGCTTTGACAGCGAAGACGCGGCATACACCGGCGCCGCCGCCGTGCTCGCGAGAAGCCCCAAGAGCACCGCCCTCGTCAAAGTATGGTGCAGCTTGTTTTTCATGCCAATGATCTCCCTTGCTCTAAATTCATGGATATGCTGCTTCGTGCAGTCTTTCTCCTAAAATAGGAACCTGCCGGACGTATGCCCACCCGTTTGCAGGAAAAGCCAATCCATCAGACATAGCCTAGCTTTTTTCTTTTTCGACATGCACCTTTTGAAATCCTTCCCTCAGAATCATTTATTGTGCCTCGCGAGAAATTTTAATCCGCTGCCAGCCGTACACATCCTTCTGCGTATTTTGTATACAGTCGTTCCATTGACATGACTTTTCTCATGGTGTACGATGTAGGGGAAAAAGAAGTTTCCCCCAAGCAGGAGGCACAGGAATGAGCATACATGAAGAATGCGGCGTATTCGGCGCATTTTCCCCCGAGCCGGCGAACGTCGCCGCGATGGCGTATTACGGACTCTACGCGCTGCAGCACCGCGGCCAGGAGAGCTGCGGCATCACCGTGAACGACGACGGCGTCTTTTCCTCGCACAAGGATCTCGGACTCGTCAACGACGTCTTTTCGCGCGAAGTCCTCTCTCACTTCCCCGAGGGCACGATGGCCGTCGGCCATGTACGATACGGCACGACGGGAGCGACGAGCCGCCGCAACTGTCAGCCGCTCGCCATCAACCACCAGAAGGGAAAGCTGGCGCTCGCACACAACGGCAACCTCAGCAACGCCGATGTCCTGCGCGACAAGCTCGAACTCGCGGGCGCAATCTTCCACACGACGATCGACACAGAGATCATCGCCTACCTCATCACGCAGGCACGGCTCAAGACTCCCTCCATCGAAGACGCGGTCAGTCAGACGATGAACCGCCTGGAGGGCGCTTATTCACTGTGTCTGATGTCGAGCGCCAAGCTCGTCGCCGTGCGTGACCCGCAGGGCTTCCGTCCGCTTTGCTACGGCAAGATGCCCGACGGCACCTGGGTTGTCGCTTCTGAGAGCTGTGCTCTGAGCGCCGTCGGCGCCGAATTCGAGCGCGACCTCCTGCCCGGCGAGATCCTCGTCTTCACGAAGAACGGCATGACGAGCCGCTTGGAACACTGTCATACGAAGCCGCGAAAATCGTGCGTCTTTGAGTATATTTACTTCGCGCGTCCCGACTCTATCATCGACGGCGTCTCCATCCATGCAGCAAGGACGCGCGCCGGCGAGATTCTCGCCGCCAAGCATCCCATCGACGCCGACGTCGTCATCGGCGTACCCGACTCGGGACTCGACGCGGCACTCGGCTACAGCCGTGCCTCAGGCATCCCCTACGGCATCGGGCTCATCAAGAACAAGTACATCGGCCGCACCTTCATCGCGCCCGGGCAGGAAAACCGCGTCGACAAGGTGCGCATCAAGCTCAACCCCATCGCCGAAACCGTCTACGGGAAAAGGGTTGTACTCATCGACGACTCCATCGTGCGCGGCACGACGAGCAAGCGCATCACAGACCTCATCCGCAAGGCGGGAGCGAAGGAAATTCACCTGCGCATCTCCGCACCGCCGTTCCTCCATCCCTGCTATTACGGCACGGATATCGACTCTGCCGATCACCTCGTCGCCGCGCACCACACGCTTGAGGAAATCACGAAGATCGTCGGCGCCGACACCCTCGGCTATCTGCCGATCGAATCGCTGCCCGCACTCGCCGGCAACATCCCATGCTGCGACGCCTGCTTCAGCGGCGACTATCCGACGAGCATCCCAAAGAATACAACCAAGGATCGCTTCGAGAAAAAGCTCTCTGAAAGCGAAGGTTGAGGAATCGCTCCCTCGAAAGCGCACAAAAAAACCGCTGCCTGGCAGCGGTTTTTTCATGCATTTCTGCGCATCAGGGTGCGGAAATTGCGGAGACGGGACAGCCCTCCGCGCACGCACCGCATTCAATGCACTTCTCCGGGTCGATCACATACTGGGACTCACCCTCCGAGATCGCCTCGACGGGACAGGTACCAGCGCACGAGCCGCACGAAATGCACTCTTCGCTAATCTTGTAAGCCATGACAGGACACCTCCTTTCGCAGCCGTGCCGCAAGCACGAGCTTTATCTTATCGCCGTCTCGCCTCTGCCGCACGACATAGGGAGACTGCTCATCTATCGGAAAAAAATCTCGTGTGGGATGTGTCCACTCCACATCACAGAGGATTCCGAGCGCCTCAAGGCGCTCTTTCGCCTCCTGCCAGGGAATGCCCAAAACATCGACTTCTTCCATCAGACTTCCATGATTTCCTTTTCCTTGACGACGCGCGCATCTTCCACGGCCTTGATGTACTTGTCGACAAGCTTCTGCATGTCATCCTGGCCCTTCTTCGCGTCGTCCTCGGTGATTTCCTTCGCCTTTTCGAGCTTCTTCATCTGCTCGTTCGCATCGCGGCGGATGTTGCGGATCGCGACCTTCGCATCCTCCGTCTTCTTGTTCAGCGACTTCACGAGTTCCGTACGGCGCTCCTGCGTGAGCTGCGGAATGGAAAGCCGTACCGCTGTACCGTCGGAGTTTGGCGTGAGTCCGAGATCGGACTTCATGATCGCCTTCTCGATGTCGTGCAGAATCGTCTTCTCCCAAGGCGTGATCATGAGCATGCGCGGCTCGGGCACAGCAATTGCCGCGACCTGGCTCACAGGCGTGGGCTGTCCGTAGTAGTCGACCATCACGCGATCGAGGAGCGCAGGGGTTGCGCGTCCAGCGCGCAGCGAGCCGAAATCGCGGCGCAGCGCTTCGAGCGTCTTCTTCATGCGCTCTTCCTGCGCATGGAAAATATCCTTGATCATGCTTCCTCTCCCCCTACAATCGTGCCGATATCCTCGCCGACCGCAGCCTTGAGGATATTCTCATGCCTATCAATATTGAATACGACGATGGGAATCTTGTTGTCCATGCAGAGGCTCGTCGCCGTCGAGTCCATGACAGCGAGGCCACGATTCAGGACCTCCATGTACGCGAGGCGGCTGAACTTCTTTGCCGCAGGATTCTTGCGCGGGTCAGAATCGTAGACGCCATCGACACCCTTTTTCGCCATGAGGATGACGTCCGCCTCGATTTCAGCAGCGCGAAGAGCCGCCGTCGTGTCGGTCGAGAAATACGGATTTCCCGTGCCTGCCGCCAGGATCACGACACGTCCCTTTTCGAGGTGGCGCACAGCCTTGCGGCGAATGTACGGCTCGGCGATCTGACGCATCTCGATGGCGCTCTGCACGCGCGTATCGACATCGATGTTCTCCAAAGAACTTTGCAAGGCGAGCGAGTTCATGACGGTCGCGAGCATTCCCATGTAGTCCGCCTGCGCCCGATCCATGCCCTTGTCGCTTCCCGCAAGGCCGCGCCAGATATTGCCGCCGCCGACGACGACGGCGACGTCAATGCCGTGCTCGCGCACCTTCTTGACCTCGGCCGCAATGGCGTCGACGGTCGGCAGGTCGATGCCGAAGCCCTGATCTCCTGCGAGAGATTCACCGCTGAGTTTCAAAACGACACGCTTGTAACTGGCAATATCCAAAATGAACGTCCCCCTTGCAGAAGTATCTTCCCATCTCGTTGCTTCTCTTCCCTATTCGACGAAGCTGGAAATAATCCTCTTCACTTTTCAGAAAACCGTCCTGCCGTTAGAGCTTCCTAAGGTGTTGTGTATTTGTACGACACCTTCCTGAAAATGGCAGGAAAAAAGCTGCCGCATAGAAACATTTTTCATCCATCGCCATGCAGCAGCTTTTCTTATTTCCAATCTCTTAGCCCTTGATCTGAGCAGCGACCTCAGCTGCGAAGTCTTCCGACTTCTTCTCAAGACCTTCGCCCAGCTCGAAACGAACGAAGCGCTCGACCTTGACATCGCCGAGAACCTCCTGAACTTTCTTGTCCGGATCCTTGACGAAGGGCTGCTCCAGCAGGCAAACTTCCTGATAGAACTTGTTGATGCGGCCCTCGACCATGCGCTCCACGATCTTCTCAGGCTTGCCCTCTTCAAGAGCCTGCGCGCGCAGAACTTCCTTCTCGTGCTCAAGGTCTTCCGCCTTCACGCCCGAACGGTCGATTGCCGTCGGTGCAGACGCTGCGATGTGCATGGCGACGTCCTTGCCGATCTCCGCCGTGCCGCCCGAAAGGTCAACGAGCACGCCGATCTTGCCGCCCATGTGGATGTAGCTTGCAATGCGGCCCGAAGCGTTCTCATAGCGCTCGAAACGGCGCAGTGAAATCTTCTCACCGATGCTCGCGACAGCTTCCGTGACGATTTCTGCCACCGTCTTGCCTTCAAGTGTGCTCGCATTCAAGGCATCCAGGTCAGTAGGATTCGTCTCTGCGATGTGCTTGGCGATCTTATCGCAAAGCGCATGGAACTTCTCCGTAACGGCGACGAAGTCCGTCTCGCAGTTGATCTCGACGAGCGCCGCAACCTTCGCATCGTCCGCGACATAAGCTGCGACGACGCCTTCAGAAGCGATGCGGCCGGCCTTCTTCTCAGCCTTCGCAATGCCCTTCTCGCGCAGGTAGTCGATCGCCTTGTCCATGTCGCCGTCGGTCTCCGTCAGCGCCTTCTTGCAGTCCATCATGCCTGCGCCCGTACGCTCGCGCAGCTCCTTGACCATCTTTGCGTCAATCTTTGCCATCTTGCGCCTCCTCGCCTGCACCGGCCTGACCCTGACGACCCTCGACGATGGCGCTCGCCATCGCGCTCGTCAAAAGGCGGACGGCACGGATCGCGTCGTCGTTGCCCGGAATCACATAGTCGATCTCATCGGGATCGCAGTTCGTGTCAACGATTGCGACGATGGGGATGTTGAGTTTTCTCGCCTCAGCGACGGCGATGCGCTCCTTGCGCGGATCAACGACGAAGAGAGCGCCCGGCAGACGGTTCATCTCCTTGATGCCGCCGAGGAACTTCTCCAGCTTCGTCATCTCGTGACGCAGCTGCAGGACTTCCTTCTTCGTCAGAACGTCAAACGTTCCGTCCTCTTCCATGCGCTCAAGATCCTTCAAGCGACGGATGCGCTTCTGGATCGTCTGATAGTTCGTCAGCATGCCGCCGAGCCAACGCTCGTTGACATAGAACATCTCAGCCTTCGTCGCCTCTTCCTTCACGGCGTCCTGCGCCTGCTTCTTCGTACCGACGAAGAGAACGCTCTTGCCCTCTTCCGCCAAGCTGCGAAGGAAGTTGTACGCCTCGTCAACCTTGCGCACGGTCTTCTGCAAATCAATAATGTAGATGCCGTTCCTCTCCGTGAAGATGTACTTCGCCATCTTCGGGTTCCAACGGCGGGTCTGATGTCCGAAATGGACACCGGCCTCCAAAAGTTGTTTCATAGAAACTACTGCCATAATTGGTGCACCTCCTGTTTTTTCCTCCGCGCCCCTCATCCTCTGCACCACTCCCAAAGGAGCACAGGGCAGACATCAGTGCGCGTGCGTTATATAGACACCGTGAAAAATTTTAGCATAGATGAGGCGGAAAAGCAAGTGGGAAAATCACTCTTCCTTGGGCAAGATCGTGTAGCTTTCGAGCGCCATGACGTCCTTAGCGACGACGGTCAGGCAAAGTGCGAGTTCGGCGGCGAGGTGCGCGAGCGGCTCGGCGGTTTCCACGGCGCGTGCGATGCGGCTCGCTACTTCGATCTCATAGGCGCCCGCGTGCGCCTTGCTCTCTAATCGGCGGATGTCGCGGCAGATTCGGATGGCGATCGTCTCGGGCGATTCGACCCTGCCTCGGCCGTGACAGTAAGGGCACGGGCTGTAGATGATGCTCTCCAAGTTTTGCCGCGACTTCTTGCGCGTGATCTCGATGAGGCCGAGCGCCGTGATGTCGACGATATTCGTCTTCGTGCGGTCGAAACGCACGCGGTCGCGCAGGAAGGTGAGGAGCTTTTCCTTCTGCTCGTCCGTGTCCATGTCGATGAAGTCGACGAGGATGATGCCGCCGATGTCCCTGAGGCGGATCTGCTTCAAAATTTCTGCCGCCGCTTCGAGGTTCGTGCGGTAGACCGTGTCGCCGAGGTTTGCCTTGCCGACGTAGCGCCCCGTGTTCACGTCGATGGCGGTCAGCGCCTCCGTCTTGTCGATGACGATCGAGCCGCCCGAGGGAAGCACGACCTCGCGCTCGCCGAGGCGCTCGATTTCTTCCTCCACGCCGTAGCGGCGGAAGAGCGGCTCGCGTTCCTCGTAGAGATGGACTCTTTGTGTAAGCTCAGGCGAGATGGATTCGACGAGTTCCTTCACGCGGCGGCAGGCGTCAGCATCGTCGATGTAGAGCGCATCAATCTCTTCTGTGAAGGAGTCGCGCACGAGGCGCACGATGAGGTCGGCGTCGCGGTAGAGGAGCGCCGGCGCCTTCGCCATCTTGTTCTTCGCCTCTAGCGTCTGCCAGAGGCGCACGAGGCGGTCGACGTCCTCCTGGAAACTCTCCTCCGTCTGCCCGTGCGCCGCCGTGCGAATGATGAGTCCCATGCCCGCCGGGCAGATGCGCGCGGCGATCTCCCGAAGCCGCATGCGCTCAGCCTCGCCCTCGATGCGCCGCGAGATGCCGATGTAGGCGGCCGTCGGCATGAGCACGACGTTCCTGCCCGGAATCGACAGGTGCATTGTCGCACGCGGACCCTTCGTGCCGATGGCGTCCTTCGTGATTTGTACGGGAAGCCGCTGGCCGATATGGATGCGTGCGGCGGGCGTCGTTTTCTGTGCGCCCCCGTGCGGCACGCCGTCGCCGATGTAGAGGAAGGCGTTCTTCTCCCAGCCAATGTCGACGAAAGCCGCCTGCATGCCCGGCAGGACGTTCTGCACCTGTCCCTTGTAGATGTTGCCGACGAGATGCGACTGCGACTCGCGCTCTACCTCGACTGCCAGAAGCTCGTCGCTTTCCACGATCGCCATGCGCGTCTCTTCGGGGGCGCAGTTTACAAGAATGGTTTTCATCACATCAACTCCATCGATGAGTATCGGTCTTACGATTCGATCAAGGTGAAAAGGTCTTTGCCGCCCGAAAGGAGCGCCGTGCGGCAGATCTCGGCCTCCCTCGGCTCGACGGCGAGACCGAAGTCGTGCGCCAGAAGCCCGATCGCCTCGCCAGGCTTCAGACTGCCCTCAGGCGTGACGGCGATGGCGAGGAAGAGCAGAAGGCGGCCGCCCTCTTTTTCGACGCGGATTTCCTTCAGGTACGCTTTCACTTCGACCTCGCGCGTCTTCTTCGGCAGGACGCGCCGATAGATGACCTCGGACGCGGCGAAGAAGGCGGCGACGCTGCGCCGCGCCTCCTCCTCTGTGCCCGCATAGGGCACGCGCACGCGGTACTCGGCGCGGTCGACCGCTGCCATCAGCGACTTCGCCTTGCCCTCGTACGGGACGAGGCGACCGAGGCGAACGCCCGGCGGCAGGGCGGCGGCGAGTCTGTCCCACGCCTCGGGCTGCGCGACGGGGCGCGAAAGCTCCACGTCCATGACCTCCGCCTCGCTCGTCACACCCACGGCGAGCGCCGAGGCGAACGAGAACTTCATGTGCGGGTTGAACCCCTCCGAATAGGCAACGGGCAATTTGGCGCGGCGGATCGCCCGCTCGATGAGCGCAGCGTAATCGAGATGGGAGATGAAGCGGATCTCCTCGCCCTTCGTCAAGAGTGCGCGCAGTTTCATGCTTCTCCCCTCCAATCGACGACGTCGCAGCCAAGCTCGGGACAGACGCCGCAGCCCGTACACGTTTCGCGCCGGCAGTCATGCGTGAGCGCCGCCTCCTCTGCACGCTGCCACTCGCGGCGCAAAAAGTCCTCAGACACGCCGGGACTCGTGTGCGCCCACGGCAGGACTTCTTCCAGATCGCGCGTGCGCTGGCTGTAGAACTCGGGCGCAACGCCGCAGCGGCGAAAGGCGTCCTTCCAGACTTCGTCTTTGAACTGATCCGTCCAGCCGTCGAACTTCGCGCCGTTTCGCCACGCCGTCTCGATGACGGCGGAGAGCCTGCGATCGCCGCGTGACAGCGCTCCTTCAAGGACACTCGCGCGTGCGTCATGGTAATGGAACGAAATCGCGCGGTCGCGTATGCTCTCCTTCAAGAGCCGCTGCCTGCGCTCGAATTCTTCCTGCGGCACCTGCGCAAACCACTGGAACGGCGTGTACGCCTTGGGCACGAAGCACGAGACGGACACCGTGACCTTGACGCCGCGCTTCCCCTTGACTTCCTTGTAGCAGTCGACAACTTTCTGCGCGAGTTCTGCGATGCCGACGATGTCCTCGTCCGTCTCGGTCGGCAGCCCCATCATGAAGTAGAGCTTGACCGCCTTCCAGCCCTGCTCGAACGCCGTGCGCACCGAGTGCAGCAAGTCGTCTTCCGTCACGTTCTTGTTGATGACGTCGCGCAGACGCTGCGTACCCGCTTCGGGCGCAAACGTCAGGCCGCTCTTTCGCACCTGCTGCAATCGCTCGGCGATGTCGACGGAGAAGCTGTCGATGCGCAAAGACGGCAGGGAAAAGCTCACGCGCTCACCCTGAGTGCCGGCAAGAAGCCCGTCGACGAGCGGCGAGAGGCACGAGTAGTCGGCGGACGAGAGCGACGTCAAGGACATCTCGTTGTAGCCCGTCGAATCGAAGAGCGTGCGCGCCAGAGATTCGAGCGTCTCGGGACGGCGCTCGCGCACGGGGCGGTATGCCATGCCCGCCTGACAGAAGCGGCAGCCGCGTGTGCAGCCGCGGAAAAGCTCCAGCATGAGGCGGTCGTGCACGATGCCGAGGTACGGCACGACGGGCTTTTCCAAAAAGGGCGCGGCATCGAGATCCTTGACGACGCGCCGATAGATTTGCGGCGAAGCCGCCTCATCGAGGACGCGAAGCCCCGTGAACATGCCCCGCGCATCGTACTCGGGCGCGTAAAAGGACGGCACATAAATTCCCGGAATCCGCGCAGCGCGGCGCAGGAAACCGCGCCTGCCGTCCAGGCGACCCTCCTTCTTCCAGGCAATCAAGGCGTCGCACACCTCGACGACGATTTCCTCGCCGTCGCCGAGCACGAAGAAGTCGAAGAAGTCGGCGATCGGCTCCGTATTGTATACGCAAGGGCCGCCGCCGATGACGAAGGGCTGCTCGTCCGTGCGCTCCGCCGCATGGAGCGGCAGCCCTGCGAGGTCAAGCATGTTGAGCGTGTTCGTGATGAGAAGTTCGTACTGCAGCGAGAAGCCAAGGATGTCGAAGGAAGAAACCTCCTGGAAGGTTTCGAGCGAAAAGAGCGGGATGCCGCGGCGGCGCATTTCCTCTTCCATATCGAGCCAGGGCGCATAAACACGTTCCGCCGCGATGTCATCGCGGCGGTTCAAAATCTCATAGAGAATCTTCAGCCCGAGGTTTGACATGCCGACCTCATAGACGTCCGCCATCGCGAGCGCGATGCGGCAAAGGACGGCGGCGGAGGCCTTCGGCTGCGCGTTCCATTCACCGCCCGTATAGCGTGCGGGTTTCTCGACAGCCTGAAGCATCTCCTGTTCCAACTTGACCATAAATCCTCCCTGGAATAATTCCTCTCTCAGAATACAAATTTTGCCTTGCGCATGTGGATGTTGAGCAAGATCGTGATCGCGATTAAGTTCGTCGTCAGCGAACTGACGCCGTAGCTCATGAGCGGCAGCGGTATGCCCGTGACGGGCATGATGCCCGTCGTCATGCCGACGTTGACGAGCACATGAAAGGCGAGCATCGAGGTGATGCCGACGGCGAGCAGCCGACCGAAAGTGTCGCTCGCGTCACGCGCGATCTTCACGCCGCGCCAGAGCACGACAAGGTACAAAAGGAGCAGCGCCGACGCACCGACGAAGCCCAGTTCCTCACCGACAACGGCGAAGATAAAATCCGTGTGGTTCTCAGGCAGGAAGTTCAGCTGACTCTGCGTACCGCCGAAAAGCCCCTTGCCGAAGATCAGCCCCGAGCCGATAGCGATTTTCGACTGAATGATGTGATAACCCGAGCCAAGCGGGTCGACGCTCGGATCGAGAAAAACCTTGAGGCGCATCTTCTGGTAATCCTTCAAAAAGAGCCAGAGGAGGGGCGACGCCGCTATGCCCGCCGCAAACCCTGCTGCAAGTATACGAAGGTTCACGCCCGCGACGAACATCATGCCCAAGAGAATGGCGATGAAAACGAGCGACGTGCCGAGATCGGGCTGCTTGAGGACGAGGAAGAACGGCAGCGCCACATAGCCGACGACGGGCAGGATGTCGCTTACGGTATTGAGTTTTCCCACGCGATCCTCCAGCATGGCGGCGAGCGCGATGATCATAATGATCTTCGAAAACTCCGACGGCTGCAGAGTGATGGGGCCGAGCTGAATCCATCGCTGTGCGCCGAGCGCCGTCTGTCCGATGATCATGACGAGGAGAAGCATGACGGCATTGAAGATGTAGAGATTCTTGCCATAGTTCTGCAGTGCCTTGTAGTCAAAGTTCATGAGGAATATGGCGAAGAGCACGTTCAAGACGACGAATACGCCCTGCTTCTGCACGAACCAGTAGTGATCGCCGCCCGCCGTATTGATGTGCGTGGCGCTGCCGATGACGATGAGGCTCATGACGATGATCGCCGCCGTCGCACCGATCAACGTGAAGTCCATGCGCCTGAGCCAACGCTTGTTCATTTTCCCCTGCTCCTCCTAGCGTCTGTTACTTTCCTTGGGCTTCATTCGGCTCACGGGAATGTTCGCGATGAGCGCGACGGAATCTTGGTCGTTGGCGAGCGAAATCTCCATGTCCTTCTGATTGATCTCCACATAGTTGGAAATGACGTGGATGATGTCGGTCTTGATCTTGTCCATGACCTCGGGTGAAACGCTCAAGCGATCATGAATCAGAACGACCTTCAGACGATCATGGGCGATCTCGCGCGACGACTTGCCAGACTTGCCGAAAATCTTGAGCAAAGCTTCAATCATCACGCTTCCCCCTTCCGAGGATCATGTTCTTGAGCCGCTGCAGAAAGCTCTCGTTCGGTGCCTCGAGGAAGGGCACGTCCTCGCCCATGATGCGCGAGACAACATTGGCATATGCCTTGCCCGCGAGCGAGTTCGCATTGTCAATGACCGGCTCGCCGCGGTTCGCCGAATCGATGACCTTCTCATCGTCGGGAATCTGTCCGATGCACGGCAGGGACAGGATGTCATTGATCGCATCCATGTCGAGCATCGTGCCGTCCTTGACCATCTGCGAGCGAATGCGGTTGACGACGAGCTTGATCTCCTTGCCGTCGTTCTGCAGTCTGCCGATGATCTTGTCGGCGTCGCGCACGGCGGCGATCTCGGGCATCGTGACGACGATCGCCCAATCCGCTGCGATGACCGCCGTCTGGAAGCCCTGCTCGATGCCCGCCGGGCAGTCGACGAGGATGTAGTCGAACTCTCCCTTCATCTCAGTGATGAGTTCCTTCATCTGCTCGGGTTCGATCGCCGACTTGTCCGCGACCTGTGACGTCGGCATCAAGAAGAGCGTCTCATACTTCTTGTGGCGCACGAGCGCCCGCTTGTACGTTGTGCGCTTCTGGATGACGTCGACGAGTGTATAGACGATGCGGCGTTCGAGTCCTAGGAGCAAATCGAGATTCCTGAGCCCCGTATCGGTGTCGATGAGCACGACCTTCTTGCCGCGCTTCGCGAGTCCCACGCCAATATTCGCTGTGGTCGTCGTCTTGCCGACTCCGCCCTTGCCTGAGGTGATAACGATAACTTCTGCCATCGGCTGCTTCCTACCTTTCTATCGGTTCAATCACAATTCGTCCATCCTGCACGCTCGCCCTTTCGGCAAGCTCCGGCTTCTCATACTGCTCGGGTGACTGCGCTATGACGTCAGCGATGCGGATCTGCACGGGCATCAAGTGATCCGCGATGATGATAGCATCCCTGTCGCCATAGGCACCCGCATGGACGATGCCGCGGCAGGTGCCGCGTATGTCGATGCTGCCGCCCGCGATGACTTGCGCACCGGGGTTCACATTGCCGAGAATGAGGACCGAGCCTTGGCTCTGCACCTCCTGTCCGCCGCGAAGCGTGCGGTTCACGACGAGCATCTGCACGTCCTTCTTGTCCGCGTCCGGCTCTTTCTTCATCTCGGGAGACTCCGCCTTCTTCCTGCCGAGGACGACTCCCGCCCGCGCCGCCCCGCTCACCGCACTGACGACAGGCTTCTGTGCATCAGCTTCTTCCTTCATCTCACGGAAGTATAAACCGTGCTGCAGGAAGAGCTTCTTCAGAGCGAGGCTTTCCTTCGCCGTGAACGTCCCCGTGCGCCACTCGATGACCGTGCCGCGCCGGAAGAAAAGGGCGCTCGTTTCCAGCTTTTCACGAATCTCGCGCTCAACAGCAGAGAACTCGGGCTTTCCCACCAGCACGAGCAGGAGCCCCGTCTTCAGCCCCTTAAACAATACGCTTTCTTTCTCCATGATTTCCTCGCTTTTACATGCGCGTGCGGCGATGCGCCGCACGCGGGATCCGAGGAGCGACTCCGATACCTCTGACGGAGCCGTTTCTCCTTTCTTTCCTCTCCATTATATCAAGATTTCTGCCGCGCCGCCACTTCTTGCCGAACAGCTTTGACTTCGGGCGTATCGAGATTGAACGCTGCGTCGAGAATCTTCTTGCCGATCGGCACGGCTGACAGAGAGCCGAAGCCGCCCTGCTCGACGATGACCGCAACGACGATCGTCGGATTATTGAACGGCCCGTAGGCGACGAACCAACCGTGGTCGCGCCCGTGCGAGTTCTCCGCCGTGCCCGTCTTGCCCGCGATATCGACAGGATACTTCGCGCCAAAGGCCGCCGCCGCCGTGCCGTACTTCGTAACGTCCCTGAGTCCCTGCTGCACGAGCGCGATGACCTCTGGGCGCACATCGAGTCTGCCGATGCGCTTGGGCTTTATCGTCTCGACCGTATTGCCGTCAGGTCCTACGATGCGCTGCACGAGATGCGGTTGATATCGGTCGCCGTTCGCTGCAATCGTCCCCATGATGGCAGCCGCCTGCAGCGGCGTCACAAGGTCGAATCCCTGCCCGATCGCCGCATCAAAGGTCTCCGACAGATACCAGTCGTCCTCGTAGACCTTCTTCTTGTATTCACGGCTCGGCACGAGACCTTCGGCTTCGTAGGGCAGGTCGATGCCCGTCTTCGAACCGATGCCGAACATGCGCGCGTACTCGCCCAGACGGTCGACGCCGAGGCGATTGCCCATCTCGTAGAAGTAGACGTTATCCGAGTGGGCAAGCGCCTGGATGAAATTGATCGGTCCGAGCGCTTCGCCGCCCGCATTTCCCTTTGGGATGATCCAATGACGTCCCGAGTCGTAGATGATCTCATTCGGCGAGACGACGTTTTCTTGCAATGCGGCTGTGCCCGTGACAATCTTGAAGGTCGATCCTGGCGGATACTCGCCCGTGATCGCCTTGTTATCCATCGGATGATACGGGTTCTCGTTGATGACTTTCCAATCCTTCGTCGATATGCCGTTGACGAAGAGGTTAGGATCGAAGGACGGGCGGCTCACGAGGGCGAGCACCTCACCCGTCTGCGGATTCATGACGACGGCCGCCGCCGCATTGGCACCGATGGAGGAAAGCTGCTGATCGATGGCGCGTTCGGCGGCAACCTGGATCGTCGCATCGATCGTGAGAACGAGGTCGTTGCCCGCGACCGGCTCCTTTGTACCGAGATTATTCACGGGCTTGCCCGCGACATCAACCTCGACCTGCCTGCCGCCGTCCGTGCCGCGCACCGTCTTGTCGTAGACGCGCTCCAAGCCAAACTTGCCGACGATGTCGCCTGACTTGTAGCCTTCCGCCTTGCGCTTTTCCAGCTCCTCGTTGCTGATCTCGCTGACGTAACCGAAGACGTGCGCCCCCCACGTCTTGTAGACGTAATCGCGGATCGGCTGCGCCTCAATCATGACGCCCGGGTACTTGTCGCGCTGTTCCTCGATGATCGTATAAACTTCCGGTCCGATATCCTGCTTGATGCGTATGGGATCGAAGCCGACATGCGCGTCAATCTTCTTGTGGATCTCTTCCGTCGGCACATGAAGGAGCACGGACAATCGCTCGATGACGTCCTCGGGAATCGTACCCGACAGTGGCAAGAGCGACACGGTGAAGCTCGGGCGGTTCATGACGAGAGGCGTGCCGTTGCGGTCGAAGAAATTGCCGCGCGGTGCTACGCTAGGAATGATGCGAATGCGGTTGCCGTCCGCAAGGCTCGCATAATAGTCGCCGTCGTAGATCTGGAGATAGACGAGCCGCAGCAGAAGCACGGCGATGACGGCAACGATGACGCCGCCGAGCACGTGCATGCGCCCTGCATACTCGTTTTCATTTTCTTCCAAAGGTATATCTCCCCATTCAAACAAGAAGACGCCCCGCAAGGCGCCTTGATCTTTTCCCTGAGAGGCGCTGCGCTCCGGCCGCTACTTCCGCCGCTCCAGCCACGACCGCATGCGACTCGCCGCGCGATAGACGGGATAGGCGAAAAGAACGTTCCAGCAAAGCGCCGGAAGAAGTGTCTTAACAACGTAGAGCAGACTGAAACCATAGCCGAGAAGCAGCATGAGAACGAGCACAAGGAAATAGTGCGCGGCCGTCGCCCACATCGTCGACATCGCAGGCAAAAACACGGGGTCCTTGAACACGTTGCGCGAAAAGGCGCCCGTGGCATAGCCAATGATCGTCAAGGCGAAGACGTCCATGCCAAAGAACATGCCTGTGGTGAGATCCTGCAGAAGCCCCGTCATAAAGCCCAGAAAAGCACCACGACGCGCTCCATAAAGGAGGCTCCACGAAACGGTCAGAACCAGCATGAGGTTCACTGAGACACCGTTCCAGGAAAATATGGAAAAAAATGAGGTCTGCAGGATGAAGAGCGCGATCACGAACGCAAGCCAAAAGAAGATCCTGCGGTAGCTGATCATGGCCGCGCACCTGCCTCGCGCTTCTGTGCGCCCTGTGGCTGCACGGCAGGCTGGACGTTCTGCTGTTTCGCTGGCTGCTTCGGCTGCGCTGGTGCAGCTGGCTGAGAAGGAGCAGGCTGTGCAGCAGCACGTTTCGCCTCTTCAGCCGCCGCCTTCTCCGCCGCCGGATCCGTCTCTGTGCCCGGCGTCTGCGCAGGCGGCGTGAACGGAGCGGGCGGTGCTTCGCGCGATGCCACGATGACAGCAACATCCTCCAAACGTTGGAAGTCGACGGCGGGCTCTAAGACCGCATACTTCAACAGGCCACCCTCGTCGTTCTTCAACGCCTTGACCGTGCCAACGAGGAGACCCTTCGGATAGACGCCGCCGTAGCCTGACGTCACGACGACATCGTCCTCGACGACATCGGCGGACTTCGGGATGTTTTTCATGCGCGGCATCAGAGGATTGGCTGGATCGCCCTCGACGATGCCCGCGACGCGCGACTCCTGCCGCTGCACGATCGTGCCGACGGCGGCACGCGGATCGAGGATCAGGCGCACCTTCGAGGAGTACGGCGCAGCCTCGATGACGACGCCGACGAGTCCCTTCTCCGTCACAACGGGCATGTTCTCATGCACGCCGCTCGCCGTACCGCGGTCGATGACGATGACGCCCGACCATGTCGCATAGTCGCGTCCGATGACGCGAGCCGCCACGAGGTCAAACTGCGTCTTCGTCTGCTTGTAGCCGAGAAGCGCCTTGAGGCGTGCATTTTCAGCGAGCGCTTCGTTCGCTTCGAGATTCTGCACGCGCAGCCCCTCCACCTCGTTCTTCAGCATACGATTCTGGTCGTAGACGTAATAGACTTCCCAAAACTCCGTACCAAGGCTGTGGATCTTGTCTCCCACCCAGGCCGTCACGGACTGGAAGGGACGCAGCACCGTCGCGGCGGCGCTGCTCAGGAACGGGGACTGAAACCTGCCCTTTCCTGCAAAGAACACGAGGCAGAGGACGCAGACGAGCGAAACGAGGAGCAGCCAGACCTTGCGGTTCGAGTCCTGGTCGTCTCTGCGTATGCGGCTCATTGTCTCAACTTCTTAGAAATCATCACGACACGTTTTAGAAGTTCGATGTTTTCAAGCGACTTGCCCGTGCCTTCGCCGACACAGGACAAGGGGTCTTCTGCGATAAGGACGGGCATGCCCGTCTCGTGGCTCAGCAGCTTGTCGAGATTCGTCAGGAGCGCACCGCCGCCCGTCATCATGATGCCGTGATCCATGACGTCGGCCGCCAGCTCCGGCGGCGTCCTTTCTAGCGTGCCTTTGACGGCGTCGACGATCTTGTAGATCGGCTCGTTCAAGGCTTCCCTGACCTCGCTCGCTCGAATCGAAAGCGTTTTCGGCAATCCGCTGACGAGGTCGCGTCCGCGAATGTCCATTTCGCGGTCAACATCGGGCGTCACGATGGCGGAGCCGATCGCGATCTTGACTTCCTCCGCCGTGCGCTCGCCGATCATGAGGTTGTACTGGCGCTTGATGTACTGCACGATGGAAGAGTCCATCTCATCGCCGCCGATGCGAATTGAGCGGCTCGTGACGATGCCGCCGAGCGAGATGACAGCGATCTCCGTCGTACCACCGCCGATGTCGACGACCATGCTTCCCGTCGCTTCCTCGACGGGAAGCCCTGCACCGATCGCCGCCGCCATCGGCTCTTCGATGAGGTAGGCTTCACGCGCTCCCGCCTGCTGCGCCGCATCGATGACGGCACGTTTTTCGACCTCGGTCACGCCCGAAGGCACACCGACGACGACGCGCGGGCGCACGAAGGACTTCGTATTCATCGACTTTCGGATGAAGTACTTGAGCATCGCCTGCGTCACGTCGAAGTCGGCGATAACGCCGTCCTTCATCGGACGGATGGCGATGATGTTGCCTGGCGTCCTGCCAATCATGCGCTTCGCGTCCTCACCGACAGCGAGCACCTCACCGTTCTCACTCTTTATCGCTACGACAGACGGCTCGCGCAGAACAATGCCCCTGCCTTTCACATGCACCAATGTATTCGCGGTTCCAAGGTCGATGCCCATATCGCGGGACAAGCCACCAAAAAGACTCCACATGTTGAAATAAAACTCCCTTCTCTTCACACGCATCCCATAAACACGTCTGCAAAAATCTGTCAAAAAGCCTTGTCAATCATAGATATAAGGGCTGATGAAGATACGAGTTCTATTGTATCATACCTTCTTCTTTTAGGGAAATAAATTTATCATAACCTACGATGACGTGATCGAGCACGGGAATATCCATGATCTCTCCCGCCTCCACCATACGGCGCGTCACGGCGAGATCCTCGCCGCTCGGCGCAGGGTCGCCCGACGGATGATTGTGGACGAGGATGACGGCCGCCGCCGATTGCTCGATCGCCGCCTGGAACACCTCGCGCGGATGAACGACGGAAGATGTGAGCGTTCCCACGGAAATCGTCTTCAGCGCAAGAATATGATTCTTCGCGTTCAAAAGCAGCACGGCGAAGTGCTCCCTGCGCTCGAAGCGAAAGCGCGGCATGACATAGGAAGCGGCATCCGCTGGGCCGTGCACGATCATCCGCTCCTCCGCCGCCTTGAGCGCGAGGCGGCGTCCGAGTTCAACGGCGGCGAGGATCGTCGCCGCTTTCGCCATGCCCACGCCCTTGATGGACGAAAGCTCTTTCGCGCTCATCTGCGTGATGGCGGCGAGTCCGCGCTCCTTGTAGAGTGCGAGCACCTTCTCGGCGACGCGGAGCACCGAGTCGTCCTTGACGCCCGTGCGCAGGAGGACGGCGAGAAGTTCCGTATTGGAAAGGCTCGCCGCGCCCTCAGCCAAAAGCCTTTCGCGCGGCCGCTCGTCAGCGGGCAGATCACGCACGAGAAGCGCCATAGAGATCGACCCCCGCTCTTTCTGCAAGATGCGCCGCCGCATGAAGCGGCAGACCGACGACATTCGAGAACGAGCCTTCGATGCGTTCGACAAAAACGGCGGCACGCCCCTGCACGGCATAGGCGCCCGCCTTGCCCAGAGGCTCGCCCGTAGCGACGTAACGCGAGATCGTCTCTTTTGAAAGCGCGGCAAAAAAGACGCGCGTCTTCTCAACCGTCGAGAACTCTTGGCCGCCCCTGCACCAGGCGACGCCCGTCAGAACGTCGTGCGCACGCCCCGAGAGCGCGGCGAGCATCTCGTGCGCCTCCCTCTCGTCTGCGGGCTTGCCGAAGATGCGCCCGGCGAGCGCGACGACGGTATCAGCGCCAAGCACGGGAAGCGCCGCGTGCGCCGCCACAGCGCGTGCCTTGGCGAGCGCATTGACGCGGACAAGCTCCTCCGCTGTCTTCGCCTCGCGCACTTCTTCAGCCTCGCTCACTTCCACGCGGAACGAGGCGCCAATCTGCGTGAGGAGATCGCGACGGCGCGGCGAAGCCGATGCCAGGATGAACATGAATATTCCTCCTCAATAGCGTCGGAAAAGAATAAGTGCGACGATGACGCCGACGAGACTCATGATGTTCGGCGTGAAAGAAAGGCCGAAACTGACGCTGACGACAAAGAGATCGATCACCACGGGCGCCAAGACGAACGCCGGATGCGTCTCGGAAAGAAGCGGCGCAATTGAAGAAAGCGCCTCCACGCCGCGCAGAGCCTCACCCAAGAGTCCGCCAAGCACCGCGCCGGTAAAAACAAATACGGCGCACATGCCGAAGCCGCGCCCCGAAGAAAATTTCACAGAAAATCCCTCCAAAGGAAACACCGCTTGCCTCGACGATTCAGAGAATCGCTGATCCCTTCAACCGCTCATTTTTGCGCCCATTTTTGCACATTCAGGCGACTTCATTTATCAGCGATCCCTCAGCGAATGCATCGACAGTCAAACGGCGCTGCACAATGATTTTAATTGCTCCTGCCTTTTTTCTAGCCACGCGGCATAAATCCTGCTCGACTAAGGTCATTTCTTTCGCGTATCGCACAAAAAGAAAGCCTCCCCCACAGGCGAGGGAGGCAAAAAGACAGATTACATCAGATAGCGCAGGTAGACGTAGACCGTCGACGTGAGGATCGTCAGGATCATCAGTGGGAAGCCGACCATCATGAAGCGGACGAACGTCATGGGGACGCCCCTCTCCGCCGCCATGCCCGCGACGATGACGTTCGCAGACGCACCGATGATCGTGCCGTTGCCGCCGAGGCAGGCGCCGAGCGCGAGGCTCCACCAGACCGGTTCAAGATTCGAGACGCCCATCGCGCCCATGTCCTGAATCAGCGGAATCATCGTCGCAACGAACGGAATGTTATCGAGGAATGCCGAAACAATCGCACTCATCCACAGGACGAGCATCGACGTCTTCGTCACATCACCGCCCGTGAGATTGACACCCTGCACCGCAAGATCGCGGATGACGCCCGTCTCCACGAGGCCGCCGACGGCGATGAAGAGACCGATGAAGAAGAAGATCGTCGGCCACTCGACGCCATGCATCGCGTGCTCAACGAACTCTTCCTTGCCGACCAGAAGGAGCAGGAGGAACGCGCCCGCAATCGCGATGAGCGAAGACTCAAGACCCGTGAGCGAATGGAGGAAGAACATCAAGATGACCAGGCCGAGAACGAACAGGCACTTCCTGAGAAGCGGGATATCTTTGAGCTCGTCCCACTCGTTCTCCTGCATCACGAGATCCTTGAGCTCGGGCTTCGTCGTCAAATGCTTGCGATAGAGCAAGACGAAGATCGCCGTGATGAGGATGAGGTTGATGAGCGAGATGATCGCAAGGTTCTCAATGAACGCTGCAAAGGTCAGTTCCTTGACGGCGCTGCCGATCATGATGTTCGGCGGATCGCCGATGAGCGTCGCCGTACCACCGATGTTCGACGCGATGACCTGCGCCAAAAGATACGGCATGACATCGACATGGAGCTTCGTCGTGATGCTGAACGTGACCGGCACCATCAAGAGAACCGTCGTCACGTTGTCGAGAAACGCCGAGCAAACGGCCGTGATCAACGACAAGTAGACCAAGAGATTCACGGGGTCGGCCTTCGCCTTCTTCGCCGCCCAGACGGCAATAAAGTTGAAGAGTCCTGTCTTGCTCGTAATGGCGACGATGATCATCATACCGATCAGAAGCCCGAGCGTGTTGAAGTCGATGTGGTGGACGGCGGTCTCCTGCGTCATGATGCCCATGACGATCATGAGAATTGCGCCGATCATCGCAATGATCGTGCGATGAATCTTCTCAGAGACGATCACCGCATACATCGCAACGAAGATGATACCAGCTATTGTTTCCTGTTCCATAAAAACCTCCTTGAATTTGACTGCCTACGGTCAGTCTCCTGCACCTTCTGTCCGCCCTCCCCCGTCAAGCTGGAGAGGCAAGGAAACGACGGACAGCCGACCGAAAAATAGACGGAGTCCTTGGTTGAACAGACTCCGCCTAAATTTCACTTATTGAATTGTCCTGCGCTTATTATAGCAGATTATCGTAAGTTTGGAAAGAGTCCTTGCACATTTATATTATTTTTTCTTATTTCTTCTTGGATCAGATATTTTTTCTGTCGCTTTCATCAGGATTCCGCCAGATGGCGCAAGAAAAAAATCCGCAGAGCATAAGCTTTGCGGATTTTTGTTTCAGCTTCTCTCACACGCTTCCATTACGAATCATCATGCGCGGAACTTGCGCTTGCGAGCCGCCTCGGACTTCTTCTTGCGCTTGACACTCGGTTTCTCGTAATGTTCACGTTTCCTAACTTCTGCCAAAGTACCAGCCTTCTGGCAGGTACGCTTGAATCTGCGGAGAGCACTGTCGATCGTTTCGTTCTTTCCTACTTTGACCTCATTTGCCATTGTTCTTCCCCCCCTCCACTAGATTTGGGGCGCACGGGAAGGCAGGCATAAAAATTGCCAACGCTGCATCGTGCACGTTAACATTATACATGATTTCCCTTTTTGATGTCAACCATCAACCAGGCGGCCATTGCATGGAACGTCCGCCCAAGAGATGAAAGTGCAGATGTCCGACGGTCTGCCCGCCTTCCTCGCCCGTATTGACGACGACGCGGAAGCCTTTTTCCACAAGTCCAAGCTCCTTCGCGAGCTGCGGCACGACATCGACATGGATGTGCGCAACGAGTGCCCTGTCTTCCTGCGTCAAGCCGAGCAAACTCTTGATATGCTTCTTCGGAATGATGAGTACATGCACGGGCGCCTGCGGCTCAAGATCCTTGAAGGCGATGACGGAATCGTCCTCGTAGACCGCCGTCGCGGGAATCTCCTTCGCCGCGATGCGGCAAAAAATGCAGTCTGCCATCTTTTCCACCTCCTTTCAAAAATCGCTGTAATCCTTCGCCCTTACCACCATCATTCGACTTTCACGGCGAAAAACCTGCCGCCAGAGAAAAGATTGGGAAGAAAAGCTCCGTCTTTCCCCTATATTTTGATACAATCTAACGATGCACCCCCTATACCCTCTTAACGATGCACCCCCTTGCACCCCCCTGCTTATCGTTAAGCGAGTATGCGCTGCAAAGCCGCATAAATCAAGGCTTATCGGCATAGCGAAAGGGGGTGCATTTGCACCCCCTAGGTCGAGATTTTGCACACCCCTGTGCGAAAAACTGGACACAGGAATCTAAAAATTGGTCATGGAATCTGGATGTCGGACAAGACTGCTCGAAGAGCTGTACATACGCTAACAGACTCCATAGACTATAAGACTACATCTACCCTTTTCCTTCCCCATTTTGCTCTCTTGAAAGAATCATTAAAACATGCTATCATGACCTCATTCATTTCGTGTTTTACATCATTCAAGGAGGCTCTTATCGCGTGAAAAAGAAGGAACTGGCAAGAAAGATTACGAGCTGGCTCACCTTGGGCGCATTCTCTGTGCAGCCGATGCTTGCTTTTGCGGAGGAAATTCTTCCGGACAACAACGCCCCAGTTGCGGAACGCCCCCTTGTAACAGAGACGGCGAGCGGCAATCCCCTCGTTCAGATCACAACGCCCACGGCAGGCGGCGTGTCTGTCAATCGCTATGAATTCTTCAATGTTCCTGAACGCGGCGCCATCCTCAACAACAGCTACGGCCTCACCTCCACCGAGCTTGCGGGATACGTGCAGGGGAATCCGAATCTCGCCGCAGGCACGGCGCGAATCATCGTCAACGAAGTCACAAGCGCCAACCCGTCTGAATTGCGCGGCTTTTTGGAGGTCGCAGGAGACAAAGCCGGCGTCGTCATCGCCAATCCCAACGGGATTCTGGCAGACGGCGCCGGCTTTTTGAATACGGCGAGGGTGACGCTTGCGACCGGGCGCACCGAGATGGATGCATCGGGCAATCTCGCCGCCATTCGTGTGGAAGGCGGCAAGCTCTCCGTCACAGGAAACGGCCTCAATGCCCAAAGCACAGATTCCGCTGAAATCTATGCCCGCGCCATCGAAATCAATGCCGGACTCTGGGCGAAAAACGCCAGACTCGCTGCCGGAGCCAACGAAATCCGCTATGCAGATGGAACGATCACGCCCATAAAAGGCACGGAAAACGCGCCGGCGTACGCCCTCGATCTCGCTGCCATCGGCGGCATGTACGCGAACCGCATCGAGCTTGTCGGCACGGAAAAAGGCCTCGGCGTCAACCTCGCAGGACAGATCACAAGCACGGAAGCCACCTCCCTCGACGTCAACGGCAATCTCAAGACCTCGGGCAACCTCTACACGGACGGTTCGACCCGCATTCATGCAGACGAGATAGAAAACAGCGGCGCTGTTTACAGCAAGGAAAACACGGTCTTGACGTCTTCCTCCTTGCAAAACAGCGGCAAGATCGTCGGCGGAGCAGATACGGCAATCCATGCCTCAGCCATCGCCAATACCGGCACGCTCGCCGCCGCCATCGCTCCCTCGGGCAAAACAAACGATGCCGGTACGCTCACTGTTACGGCAAAAGAATTTGACAACAACAATGCCCAACTCCTCAGTGGCAAAGACATCGTCGTATCCGCCGAAAACATCCGCACGCAAAACAGCCGCATCGCGGGTAACGGGGATATTTCCCTCGTTTCTCAAAATGCTCTGACTGTTGAAAACAGCACCGTTCAAAGCGGCAAAGACCTGTCCGTCGAGGCGGACGCCATGCCCCTTGCCGGCAATCTCTCCAGCGGCAGGGATATGACCATCGCAGTGAAAAGCGGCCTCTCCAACGAAACTGCTACAGAAAACTTCGGCAATCTCCATGCAGGAAGAAACCTCACGGCAAATCTCCGGGGAAACGTCTACAATCAGCGAAAGCTGGAAGCCGGCGGCACACTCTCCCTTGCAACGACAGGAAACCTTACGCAAACGGCTGCGGGAGAAATCTCCGGAAAAAGCCTCGCCATTCATACGGCAGATACGGAGAATCGTGGCCTCATGCAAGCCGACGAAGAAGCCGCTATCACCGCCTCGAATCTCAAGAACGACGCCACGGGCAGAATCTACGGCAATACGATCCATGTGCAGGCAACGCATATCCGAAACGAAAAGAATGCCAATCTTGAAGCGCGCCTGGCACAAGAGATGCGCATCCTCAAGGAAAAGGCCGAGCTCCTCGAAGCCGCGCATCGCGTCGACGTCACAAAGTTCACATCCCATGCGGACATTGCCGTCTACAAAGCAAACATCCAAACCGCCGAATCCGCCTACGATGCACAGCAAAAGGTTGTAGATGCCGTCAAAGCCGAGCTCGCCGCCCTTCCCTCAGGCGTCATCGCCGCACGGGAAGCTCTCGCTCTTCAAGCAAACTCCATCCAAAACAACGGGAATGCCCTGCTCTACTCCGGCGGCGATCTTTCGCTTGCGGCAAAAGAAGAAGTCGCCAATCGCGGCGCACGCATCGAGGCGCAGGGCAACATTTCCATTGCCGCGCCTTTGACAAAAAACGAGAACGCCGCCTTCTCTGCCAAGCGCGTCATTACAGATACGAAAGACAATCCCGTGAAACTGCGCATTGATGAGGGCGGCCATATCGAACAAGGGCAGGCATTTCCCGCAGAAGAATTTCGCGAGATCAACAGCGGCTACGGCGCATACCACAGTTATGTCGCGCCAAAGGTGATTCTTGAACCTGCGGAGTACAAGCCCATTGAGCAAATCTCGGAGGAAGAACGTGTTGCGGGCGAGAAGCCCATTCCGGACGAACTGATCGGCACCCTTGCGCCGACATACGCTTACGACGATCCGATCTTCAAACAATTCGGCATCGCCTCCATGAGCACGGACCGCCCCGCTGCAGACGATCCTGCACGTTCTGCATGGGATGAAGCATACAAAGCGATTCTTGCAAAACTCAACGAAAAGATTACGGCATATAATGCAGAGGCAAAAGCGTACAATCAAAAGATCGACACAGCGGCAGGGCAGAAGATCATCCACTTCACTGTTATTCGCAGTCATTCGATCCTTTCGAAGGAGCATGTTACCTCCTCTCTCCCCGGCAGTATCCGTGCAGGCGCGAACATCCTTTTGAACAGCGCCGTTGAAAACGAGGACAGCAACATCGTTGCAGGAGGAACGCTTCATGCAACGGGGGCGGTCAAAGAAGACGCCAAAAAACAGCAGGAACTCGCCGTCACCTTCGGAACGACACAGGGCAGTTATACCGAAAGAAGGAACTGGCTCCATAAAGGAAAAGTACGGAAATATCATGACATCGTCTTTATGACGCCCGAAATCACCAAGAGCAATCCCTCCCCCATCGGCGTGCAGACCTACGAGGGCGACAATGCTGCATCCGTCGAAAAGGCGGACATCCAAGATGCACAGAGACAGCGCGTGCAAAACGCTCTTTCCCCTTTCGGACTCTCCCACACGAACGCATCCAAATCCAACGATGGTACGGCGATGGAATCCCTCTTCGTCAGTTCCCTCTACCACGTCCATCCGGAATCCACAGCAAAGTATCTCGTAGAAACGGATCCCGCCTTTACCAACAAGCGGAAATTCCTCTCCTCAGACTACATGTACCGCCAAATGCAATGGGATCAAGACAAGATTCCCAAGCGCATCGGCGACGGCTTCTACGAGCAGCAGCTTCTTGCCGATCAGGTTCTAAGGCAGACGGGCAAACGCCATCTGGAAGGCTATACCGATGATGAAACCGCATTCAAAGCATTGATGGATGCGGGCATTTCTTATGCCAAAGAGATGAACCTCGCCCCGGGCGTCGCCCTCTCCAAGGAGCAGGTCGCTTCTCTCACCTCGGATATGATCTGGCTCGAAGAGCGCGAGGTCGAAGTCAACGGTCAAAAAGAACGTGCCGTCTACCCCATCCTCTATACCAAGAATACGAGCAGTCTCAAGCTCACCGAAGGCGGCAGCCTCGTCTCGGCGAAGAACATCGTCGTCGAGACCAAGGACGCCCTCAAGAATGCAGGCACACTCTACGGGGAGAACATCATCGCCAAAACGGGAGAGATCGAAACTACAGGTCTGATGCGTGCGGAGAATATAGCCCTGAAAGCCGATCACGACATCAATGTGCAGGGAAATATCATCGGCGATAAGAAAGTCTTCCTCGATGCGAAAGACAATATTATTGCAAAGAGCACGACGGAGCATCGGACGAACCAGGATGTTCTAAATACGACGGCAGGCATCGCTGTCAAGGGCGCGGAGGGCGTCCTCGTCGCAAGCGCAGGAAAGAACGTCGAGCTTGTCGGCGCAACGCTCTCCGCGCTTGGCAAGAATGGCAACGTCCTCCTCTCAGCGGGAGAAAACATCACGCTTGACACAAAGAAGCTCCAAAGCCAAAAAGACATGACGGAGAATGCAGAGAATTACCTGCGCACCAAGCGCGGCACAGAGCTTGGCACGGAGATTCGCGCCGATGGAAACATCTCCATAGCTGCCGGAAACGATCTGAAAGCAAGAGCCGCTACCATCGCCAGCACGGAAGGCACGACCTCCCTCACCGCCGGAAAGGACATCACCCTCACCGCAGGACGCGAAACTGCCGAAGATCACTACGGTCATCGCCATACGGCAAGCGGCTTCCTGTCGAGCACCCGGACAACCATCCGCATCGACAATGCGGCGGACGAGGCGCGCGGCACGCTAGTCACAGGAAAAGATGTAAACCTCGCCGCCAAACAGGACGTGACGCTGCAGGCGGCAAACGTCCTCGCGGACAATACCACGAATATCGCTGCAGGAAGAAACTTCACTGCGGCATCGGAAGAGAACTACGCCCATACGGACAGCTTCAAGGAAGAAAAGACCTCCGGCATCTTCTCCTCCGGCGGTCTCGGCTTCACCATCGGCACGCAGCAGGTCAAGAGCGAGCGCGACAGCTCTGCGCTTACACAGGCGGGAACGAACATCGCAGGCTTTGCAGGCGACGTCAAGATCGCTGCGGGAGATACCGCACACCTCACATCGGCCAGCATCCTCGCAGGAAAAAATGCGAGCATCACGGCAAAGGAGACGCAGATCGACGGCAGGGAAAACATCTACCGCGATGTCTTGACGCAGGAGAGCCGAACGACGGGACTGACCGTCAGCCTCGGGCATGGACTCTTGAGCCTCGGACAGGAGATCGCCGCACCTTTGCAGCGCATGGGCGAAGTGAAAGACGACCGCCTGAAAGCCGTCTACGCTTGGAAGGCCGGCCGCCTCATCCATGAAAACTTCGGCAAGGGACAAAACCCGCTGAAAGATGCCGCAGGATTCTCCTTGAACCTCAACCTTGGCACGAGCAAATCCTACAGCCGCACCGAGAGCGTCACAAGGGAATATGCAGGAAGCAAAATCGCTGCAGGGGAAAAAGCAGACCTCGCCGCAACAGAGCGCGATCTTACCATCCAAGGCTCTAAAGTCGAAGGAAAGGACGTCGCCCTGACAGCAAAGCAGAATATACAGCTGACCGCCGGAGAAAACAGCAACCGCACGACGACGCAGAACAAAGCAAGCTCCGCCGGGATCGGTGTCTCCTTCAGCCCGCAAGGACTTTCCGGGCTTTCCCTGCACGCAAGCAAGGCACAGGGAAACAGCCGGGAAAATGCCTCGACCTACACCCCGACGGAGATCGCTGCGAAAGACGCCCTGCAGATTGAAAGCGGCAAGGATACGAACATCCTCGGCAGCACAGTGCAGGGCGACAAGGTCACAGCAAAGATCGGCGGCAATCTCAACATCGAGACCTTGCAGGAAAAAGAAACCTACGAGGAGAAGAACACATCGGCAGGCTTCGATCTCTCGTGGGATATTCGCTCGGGAAAATTCTCCAAGCCCACGTTCGGCCTTTCAGCGGGCAGAGGGACGATCGACTCCCACTATAGAAGCGCCAGAGGCCAGTCTGGTATCTTCGCTGGAAAAGGCGGCTTCGACATCTACGTCGAAAAGAACACCGACCTCAAGGGCGCCGTCATTGCAAGCGAAGCGAATAAGGAGAAGAATCGCCTCAGCACAAGGACGTTCTCTTTCAGCGGTTTGAAGAACGGTGCGGACTACAGCGCAAAGAGCATAGGCGCCGAATATCACCACTACGGCAGCTATGACAAGATGAGCCGACAAGAGAAGAACAAGGTCTATAACACCATAGGCCTCTCCCCCAGCCTTTCCATGCCTGCCAAGGGCGATGCGAACAGCACGACAACTTCTGCTGTTGCACCGGGAACGATTGACATCCGCGAGAATCCCACGCAGGACATCTCTGCCCTCAGCCGCGATACGGCGAACACGCTGAACGAGCTTGGACGTATCTTTGACAAGCAAAAAATTGAAGAGCAACAGGAACTTGCCAAGGCCTTCGGTGAAGAAGCCTTCCGCCTCGCTCATAACCTCCCCGACGACGGCAGCGGCAGAAAAGTCGCCGTCCACGCCATCATCGGCGGCATCATGAGCCAGATCACGGGAGCAGGCTTTGCTTCGGGTGCCATCGGCGCAGGCGTAAACGAGGCGATCATCGGCGAGATCAAGAAGATCAAGGATCCCGGCACCGCACAGATCGTCAGCGCGATTGTAGGGGCTGCGGCAGCTAAGGCGGTCGGTGGGAATGCGGGTTCTGGTGCAAGTGCGGCGGCGAGCGGGACGAAGTGGAACTATCTTCTTGAGTGGCAGTATCGAAGAATGCAGGAAGAGCTTTCAAAAGCTGTCACAGAAGATGAAAAATCTGCCATCCGCGAACGATGGGCAAAAGTCGACAAAGCCCAAGAAGATCGTATGCGGAAAGATATGGCAAAAGACGAATATGCCATACGCTCAACAGACAACGAGGAAATTGCTCGTCAAAAAGAAAAAAATTTCGAGGCACTTTACGGAGAGCAGCATTACACTTTAGATGGAAACGTGTACAAAAATCTTCCCGATACTATCGTCGTGCCGTCGAAAGAACAAAAAGGAACAACGGATGACGGGGACAAGAAAAGTCTTGGGAAAACGGTTGCCATTGAAACATTTAAAGCAGAAGCAGATCGTCCCGTGACATTATACAATACGTTCTCCAACAATTCAGCAAAAGCTCTAAAATGGGGTATTTTTGCTCCCTTAGGATTCGGCTATGATATGTATCAAGACTATGGACAATATAGTGGTCTTGATTTTGGAAAGGTGACATTGATTAATAGTGGCGCATTTATTTTTTCTTCCATTGCAGATGGTTTTTTGATAGAATCAGCAGGATTAACAATTGAAGCAACAATTCTCGCTAATATTGCTATTGCAGAGGGCGCAAATAGAATTAAAAAGAACTGGGCACGGAGTGATGAAGAAAAACAAGAGGAAACCCCATGAAATACGCTATTTACTTTTATTGCCTTTGGGCCGCTGGGAAAATGGCATATTTTTATTACTATAAAAAATTTGAACGAACCTACCTTTATCGAAAATGGTACGTATTCAGTCATTGGTTTTCCTGTCTAGCGATTATTGCTTCATGCTTTTGCATGGCTTTATCTTTCGCCGCTTGGAGTGAAGGAGTAGAACGTGTAAAATTCTTTTGGATGGGACCTGGGATTCTTACCTTTGCATTAGGTGCAGTCTTCTTTTTTGAATCAAAAATTGTTTTAGAAGAAGAAAAATTTCATCGAGAGGAATATCCTCTGGAATCGTTATCTAATTATCGGTATAGATATTTGATACGACTTAGAAGTATTTTAGCTTTATTAAGTGCTGCTTTGATGGGTGGATATGTATTTTTTACTTTTGGTATCTAACAATCAGATCGAGATCTTGCAGGAAAAAGAAACCTACGAGGAGAAGAACACATCGGCAGGCTTCGAGCTCTCGTGAGATATTCGCGCGGGAAAATTCTCCAAGCCCACATTCGGCCTTTCGGCGGGCAGAGGAACGATCGACTCCCACTATAGAAGCGCCAGAGGCCAGTCCGGTATCTTCGCTGGAAAAGGCGGCTTCGATATCTACGTCGAAAAGAACACCGACCTCAAGGGCGCGGTCATTGCAAGCGAAGCTGAGGCGGAAAAGAACCGCCTCAGCACGGGAACGTTCTCTTTCAGCGATTTGGAGAACGGTGCGGACTACAGAGCAAAGAGCATAGGCGCCGAATATCACCACTACGGCAGCTATGACAAGATGAGCCGACAAGAGAAGAACAAGGTCTATAACACCATAGGCCTCTCCCCCAGCCTTTCCATGCCTGCCAAGGGCGATGCGAACAGCACGACAACTTCTGCTGTTGCACCGGGAACGATTGACATCCGCGAGAATCCCACGCAGGACATCTCTGCCCTCAGCCGCGATACGGCGAACACGCTGAACGAGCTTGGACGTATCTTTGACAAGCAAAAAATTGAAGAGCAACAGGAACTTGCCAAGGCCTTCGGTGAAGAAGCCTTCCGCCTCGCCCATAACCTCCCCGACGACGGCAGCGGCCGAAAAGTCGCCGTCCATGCCATCATCGGCGGCATCATGAGCCAGATCACAGGCGCGGGGTTTGCTTCTGGTGCCATCGGCGCAGGCGTCAATGAGGCGATCATCGGCGAGATCAAGAAGATCAAGGATCCCGGTACAGCACAGATTGTCAGCGCGATTGTAGGCGCTGCAGCAGCTAAGGCGGTCGGTGGCAATGCGGGTTCTGGTGCGACTTCGGCGGCTAGTGGGACGAAGAACAACTTATTGACAAAGGCGCAATTTCTAGAGAAAGAACGTCGGCTGCAAGCTGCTACAACGGAAGCTGAAAAAGAGGCAATCGAGCAGGAATATCGAAAACTCGATAAAGAGAAAGATCAACAAGATAACGAAGAGGAAGAACGTCTATCAAAAGAAGGACTCCTCTCGCCCGATGAAATTGCCGATATTATCAACAAGAAGAATACCGATTATGTCACCTTCGACGGATTACCACAAATTCGCTTAGGCAGGATTTCTGTTACACCTTCGGATATAGCTCAACCTCTTCTTGACGGAAGTGCGGGGTTTATCGTTGCTATAGATAACAATTTATCTGGCGGCATCGGTCAGAGCCTCTATCAAGGCTGGACAGGACGCCGCATCGACAACCGAAATACCACTACCTATCATCTCTTCAAGATCATTGGAGATAGTGTAACTGGCGGCATTGGCTCATGGGGAATCGGTACGGGAATATCAATGGGGGCTGGCGGACTTATAGCCACCCCAGAAACTGGTGGACTATCACTTTCTATATCCGCTGAAGGCGCTGCCCTTGCAGGATACGGCCTCGTAGTAACAAAAAATTCGCTGGATAATATGCAAAAGGATACGAGGCAATTTATCGAATCCTTGGGTAATAGCGCAAAAACAGATCTGAAAGGTGGCGACAAGACCCCGTCTGGTGTTGAGCTTTCATACCATGCAGCCGATCAAGCTAATGAAAGAAGGTTTACACTTAAGAATATTGATGATATTATCTTGAACAACAAGAAAAACCGCAAAAAAGAATTTCATCTAAATGGTGAAATCCGCTGGCGTTACCAAGACAAACGAGGAAATACTGTCATTACCAATGAAGATGGTACAAAGGTTATTACAGTATATTCCCATCCAGCAAGTGCAAACAATGAAAAATATATTCCAAAGAACTAGGAGCGAGACTTTATGGATAAACATATGATTTTTGATAATCCACCTATTTCTTACGATGTCGTGGACGGTGTGGACTTGGAGCTAAGGGATCTGTTCTTCTGCCACCCTATGATAAAAAACCATACCTGGTGCATTGAAGACAAAATTTACAAAATAACGATTGAGTTGAACGATGGAGATCGCCCGAAATGTGATCTGGCACGAAAACTTTTTTTATATCTGATTTCAACTATAGGGTATCGTACTGGAGGGCGATACTCTATTACCGAAAAAGAAAATAAAGTTTTTTGTGAGTATTTGACATACCGCGAAGAACATGAGGGGTTTTATTTTCAAGTAACTTTCACATGATTTTACAAAAGATATCCCAAAATGTCCTGTTTAATATCTAACAAAAAACTGGTATGGTAAAATCCCCTCAAACAAATTATTTCTAAAGAACGGAGTGATGGTTCTTATGGTCGGCTCTAAACTTTTAGATGAAATAACCGTCTCTTATGATGTGGCGAACAATGTAGAAGAAAAACTAAAGACATTTCTTTCTGCAAATAATGAAATTAAGCAGTATCATTTTATAATCAAAGAAAAGATATATAAAATAGTTATTGAAATGAATGTTACTACATTCCATCGTGCATATGCAGGAGATATTCTTTCCGGACTCATCTCCCTTATATCTTACAAAGCTGGAGGAAGATATTTCCTCATTGCAAGACAAGAGGATTTTTACGGCGAATTCTTGACATATGATGCAGAGCATAAAGGTTTATATTTCCAACTAACCTTTAAATTTCCCAGCTAAGCCATTTTCAATCACTGCAGAAACCTACGAGGAGAAGAACACATCGGCAGGCTTCGATCTCTCGTGGGATATTCGCTCGGGAAAATTCTCCAAGCCCACGTTCGGCCTTTCAGCGGGCAGAGGGACGATCGACTCCCACTATAGAAGCGCCAGAGGCCAGTCTGGTATCTTCGCTGGAAAAGGCGGCTTCGACATCTACGTCGAAAAGAACACCGACCTCAAGGGCGCCGTCATTGCAAGCGAAGCGAATAAGGAGAAGAATCGCCTCAGCACAAGGACGTTCTCTTTCAGCGGTTTGAAGAACGGTGCGGACTACAGCGCAAAGAGCATAGGCGCCGAATATCACCACTACGGCAGCTATGACAAGATGAGCCGACAAGAGAAGAACAAGGTCTATAACACCATAGGCCTCTCCCCCAACCTTTCCATGCCTACCAAGGACGATGCGAACAGCACGACAACTTCTGCCGTTGCACCGGGAACGATCGACATCCGCGACAATCCCACACAGGATATCTCTGCCCTAAACCGCGATACGAGCAACGCTCTGAATGAGCTTAGACGCATCTTTGACAAGCAAAAGATTGAAGAGCAACAGGAACTTGCCAAAGCCTTCGGTGAAGAGGCCTTCCGTCTTGCCCACAACCTCCCCGATGACGGCAGCGGCAGAAAAGTCGCCGTCCATGCCATCATTGGCGGCATCATGAGCCAGATCACAGGCGCTGGCTTTACTTCTGGCGCCATTGGCGCAGGAGTCAACGAGGCGATCATCGGCGAGATCAAGAAGATCAAGGATCCCGGCACCGCACAGATCGTCAGCGCGATTGTAGGGGCTGCGGCGGCTAAGGCGGTCGGTGGAAATGCGGGTTCTGGTGCAAGTGCGGCGGCGAGTGGGACGAAGAATAATTTCCTAATCGTAGCTCAATCTGTCGCTTCACAAGCACCTAGAATTGCCAAGGCTGTTGAAAATTTAGGAGAGGCACTCCGTAAAGCAGGATATGCGATTGCAATCTCTGAAGGAGTACAATGCATTCAGAAAATAGATACGAATGAGGTTGTAGCGAAACTACAGCAGGATGGAAGCTGGATATTTGACAAAGCGGATTCGGTTCTGGAAACTGCTCTGCAGAATCTTAGGATGCCCTATTTTCAACCAAATTCGAGCGATGGAACCTATTTCTATTTTTTGCCTCCTATACAAGTGACTCCCGCAGATCAATCTCCTTTCACACATTTTCCCAATGTACTGGATTTCAAATACGAACCCAATACAATTTCTTTGTTCGATTTTAAGGAGCAATGGCCCTGGCAGGTCTTCTCTGATGGCAACAGGTTCTTTGCAAAGGGGGTCGAAAAAGAGCAGGCAGATAAAGTCTATCCCCCTGCCGATGAGCATTCATCTACCAATAATTCCAAAGATTTTAAGAGAACTGGCAAGCCAAATTCATCTATAGACCGTGTAGATGAAAAAGGGCGAATCATCACAAGACGGTGGTATGATGGGAATGGACGCGCAAAAAAAGATGTAGATTTTACAGATCATGGAAATCCTAAAACACATCCCGAAGTTCCGCATGAACACACATGGAAATGGGATAAAGATGGTAATGCGCACAGAAAATAGGTGAGAACTTTGAATCATATACAAAAAATAAGTTTCATCATTCCAAATGGATGGGGACAATATTTATATCGTATACTTTCCCCCATAAAGGATATGGTCGATGGTACATGGGAGGTTTATGGTACAGCGATAATTGGTGATCTTCAGGCATGGCACAATATAAACGGTGAAATGGTTGATTTATTTGATTTCAAGTATTTTTCAAACCAAGATTTCTTTTCAGTACTCATGTCGCGTAGGTATTATATCGTATCAGGTATATTCAGCTTAAAATCTTCCCTCGAGAACAAAACGGACAAGCTAAATGGAGCTTATTTAGAAGTTATTGTAACAGATAGTGTATATGTAGATATTTCTTCTGTTGATGATAAGATCATATCTGCCTTGTATACGAATGCAGTAAACCAAGGATTTGAAAATATTGAAACGGAGGAAATAAGCTAAATCACAGGCGCGGGGTTCGCCTCAGGCGCCATTGGCGCAGGAGTCAATGAGGCGATCATCGGCGAGATCAAGAAGATCAAGGATCCCGGTACAGCGCAGATTGTCAGCGCGATTGTAGGGGCTGCGGCGGCTAAGGCGGTCAGTGGGAATGCAGCGGCTGGTGCGACTTCGGCGGCTAGTGGGACGAAGTGGAATCATTTTGGAGAGGACCATCCAGATAGTTATCCTGTACAGGTTGGAATAGCGATAGAATCAGATGTGATTGGGCATGCTTCATTAGTCGTATTGTACTCTGATGGGCATTATGAAGAGGGCAATTATGGTCGATATGGCGATAATGTTGGACGTTTATTTCCAAGTTTAAGTGGACATGGCCCAGCAAATTATACTGGAGGAGGAGTGTATGTTATAGACAATAATTTCAATCCATATAGCGCAGAGAAAACCATTTATATGCTTAATCCGACATATGTGAATGCAAACGATGTCGTATATTCGTATAACTATGCGATTGATCACTACTTCGGAGGATATGTTCGTACCGATAAAGAAATTAGATTGTCGAAGGATAAGGTTGTTTCGTATTACTATCAAGCTCCTACGGGAGTAAACGACTACCACTTATGGGACAATAGCTGTGTGACAACGACAATTGATGCAATCGGATTCGGGTTACAAAACCAGACTGATATTGCAAGAGAAAGTTGGTCTTGGTTAGTTGAATCTCATGAACCTAATATGACAGGGAACAAATTGGCTACCGACTATGAACTTTTTAATGGAATGGGATTAGTTAGTGAGGTTATCCGATGAAAAAATCAATATGCATCGTATTGTGCACAGTCTTGCTGATTTTTACTTCGCGATTTATTTACCATAAGATATGTGCGCGTGCAACCTACGACGGGGCGATTGTTGGTTCGCGTTCTGTAGGAGGAGAGAAAAGCATTTGTTTTTTTAATCCGAATTATGTAGATGAATATACATGTATTTCTTTAGATAATATACGTTTATTCCAAAATTGTAGGCTCTTAGATGCCGCCATGGATCAAGAAGGAGCAGTTTTTCTACTGATAACAAATCAAAAAGAGATACGAATTGTGAAATTAAATACCGACGGGATTGTCATTCTTCCGATAACTTTGACAATGCAACTTGGTATGTCCATGATTGTTACCGAAGAAAATATTATTCTTGACACACAGCAAACCATCTTCTTTTATGATAAAAAGGGAAAAGAGATGAATAGATATCGCTATCCGCGGCAATATTTTTTTATGAGTCCATATAAACATGGTGTACTAATACAAACCGAATCCAAAGAGGTATTATATTTAACGGACAATAGCGTAGAACCCCTTTTTACATTGAAAAAGGATCAGTATTTAGAGGGGGTGATGTCAGATGACGAGTTAATCTTAGCTGAAGAGAGGGGAGAATTAATCACATTAGATACTTTTGGGACAATGAGAATCTCTGATCATATATGGATATCAGATGGGTATTCAGGAAGAGGAGTTTTAGTGACTATGATCCCCAGAGGGAGTGGAGGTGTTCATTTCTGGGAAAATGATTCATCTATTATAGATCTGGTACGAGAGGAAAGCCCTGAGTTTTATAGACCATTTATTTATGATAGGTATACACGAAATATAAGGCATTTGCCGAAATTTGCAACGCAAGTTTCTTTGTCATGGTCAAAATTTCCCTATCGAAAGGCATACTTTAATGATTTAGAATTACTGCTTGATTCTATAGATGAAGGTGTAGATGTTTTTACGGCACAACCTAATTTTCTCTTGCCTAAGAAAAAGTAGAAATACGAGAACATCAAATACAGGAAATTTCAGTATTAAGATGAGACACCGTACACAACCTTAACGAGCTTGGGCGCATCTTTGACAAGCAAAAAATTGAAGAGCAACAGGAACTTGCCAAAGCCTTCGGCGAAGAGGCCTTCCGTCTTGCCCACAACCTCCCCGATGACGGCAGCGGCAGAAAAGTCGCCGTCCATGCCATCATTGGCGGCATCATGAGCCAGATCACAGGCGCTGGCTTTACTTCTGGCGCCATTGGCGCAGGAGTCAACGAGGCGATCATCGGCGAGATCAAGAAGATCAAGGATCCCGGCACCGCACAGATCGTCAGCGCGATTGTAGGGGCTGCGGCAGCTAAGGCGGTCGGTGGGAATGCGGGTTCTGGTGCAAGTGCGGCGGCGAGCGGGACGAAGTGGAATTTCTTCTTGATGGAATATCCAACGCACTACGGCATTGATGCTCTTGCTCTACAGACCTTGCGAAAAAAGGATGGAAAAGCTCTTTCTTCGATGGAAATCGCCCAATATATTCAAGGGATGTATGAAATCCTATCGGAGTCTGAACCCGCCCTCTCTGATATGCAGAATATGCAATCGGAAAATATTGATAACTATCCCAAAGCAATCAATTATCTTGTGAACGCTGGCGTCACTAAAGAAAGCGCCATTCAATTTTTCAAAGGGTATAACGAATTACTCCGCAAGCAAGATTGGACGGTAATGGCGCTTGCCCCCATGCCCCCCCATCAATGTAATAGCAGATAAAGAATCTGGGAAACTGATCGATGTACAACCGCCACACATGCGCCCCTATAAAGGCGTCAAAGAAGCACACGCCCCAAAGGTATTCACCGGTGAAAATCTCAAATTATCGGATAGTGCGAACAAAGACGATTTTAGTTGGCTCTCTTCCATTGCTACAAATAGCACTACAGAAGTATCCAATCGTCTGCCAACCGCAATACAAATGAGCGGTTACTGGGTAAAACCGCTTTCCATCTATCTCAAGACAGGAGGCGTAGTTGGTCTTGGTTGGACGATTCGAGATATGAAGCAAGATTGGAATACTTATAGTGGTGGTCGCTTGGGGATTGCATGGACAGCTGATGTAATTCCCATAGGAACTTCGATAGGTGGAGCACTCCTCGGAGAAACGATGGGGTTTTTTGGCGGCCCATTCGGTAGTGTTGCTGGTGCAACGATTGGTGATTGGTTTAAATATGAAATAAAGAAAAATATCCCCAAGAATACAAAATAAATGGTATAATTGGAGGTATCAAGCTAAAATGAAACTCTTATGGTCATCAATATATATGCAGAACAATCCTGGGTATTGGATGTTTACGCTCTCTATCATTATTCTTGCAGGAATTGGAATCTATCCATTTCTAAGATGGAAATCGCAATATACTCCTGCAGTCAAGCGCGAACATTTGCGATTTATTTTAAAGGGTTTCTTACCTTTTCTTATAACCGGATGGATTGGAGGATCTGAGCTAGGATATACTAAAGAATTTCTAGGAGCAGCCTGCTATTTCGCTGGCTTTTCAAGCATCTTTTTTCGTCGATATATACGAGTACTGCTACGTGATCTTTCTAAGATGCCCAATTATTCTTGTTCAGAATATCAATTGCAACTCTTTCACAACATAAATCAGGGATATATAAAGTTTATTCTGCTTACAAGTTATTTTTTTCTAACGGGAACACTTATACTACTATATCTTCCTTAACTTCAACTACGAAAAAGTGATAAAGTTATTCTCATCACACCCTTCCGTGTACTCCAGTCACAATAAAGCATCTTTTATCCCCACGAGGTGAATCCATTTGATCCCAGACAAATTCCCATCTGCCCTCCTACTCGCAGTAGTCATCCTCCCCCTATCCGTCTCTCCCGCCAATGCTGCTCCACTTTCACAGCAAGAGCAGCTTGACCAGTCACGAGAACAGGAGGCGGCGCGGCAGGAGCGGCTGCATCAAGAACGCACGGAGGTCGATACGCCCGCTCTTCCTTCTTCATCTCTTCCTGCCGATGAGAACGTCCGCTTCCCCATCGCCAAGGTCGTGCTTGAAAATGACTCTGGGAAGTTCTATTTCCTGCGCCACATCGCCCGTGACTATGAAGGACGCGAGCTTTCTCTCAAGGAGATCAATGAAGCCGTCGGCAAGATGAATCGAGAACTTATGGAGCGTGGCTTTTCTACGAGCCGTGTCGTTATCCCTGAGCAAAATCTTTCTTCGGGAGAGTTCCGCCTTGTTTTGCAGATCGGCCGCATTCATGCCGTGCGCTTTGCCGAGGGCAGTGATACACTCTATACCTACAACCTCTTCCCATTTCGCGAGGGCGATGTCTTGAATGTGCGCGATATCGAGCAAGGGCTTGAGCAGGCGAAGCGTCTGCCTTCGCAGGATATTACCGTGAAGCTCCTGCCGGCACAGGAGCCGCAAATGACGGATGTCCTGCTCACGGTGACACGCGGCAAGAATGTCTACGGTACAATCTCCCTCGATGATTCCGGTCTCAAGGATACGGGAAAGCTGCAGCTTTACGGCAATGTCGGCGTCGACCAGATATTTCATAGGAACGATATTCTGCGCGTCGGCATGAATCTCGACGGCGCACAAGACGGCTATGCGAAGGGCACGCGCGGGCATAATATCAGCTACACGATTCCCTACGGGGCGCATACGTTTACGCTCTCTTACCAGCGCTCGAAATATCATCAGACGGTAGAGAGCCGTCCCTACGATTTCATCAGCGCGGGCGATACGAATATCTCGACGTTTTCCTGGGATTATGTGCTGCATCGTTCGTCAAGCATGAAGACGAGCATGGATATTCGTCTGAAGAAGCGCAATTCCCATAGTTTCATCAACGATGTGGAGCTTCCCATCCAGGCGATGCACCAGACATCGTTGGAGGTCGGCTATGCGGAGCGGCTTTACATCGACCGGGACACGCTCTATTTCCGCATCGCGCACCGCTTCGGACTCGGTTGGCTGGGCGCACAGGAGGAGAAAACGTATCCCGATGCACCAAAGACGCGCTATCGACTATGGCTCTTTGATATGGATTACATCCATCCGTTTACGTTCGGTCATCGCCCTGCAACATTCACCACGTCTCTTCACGGGCAATGGACGATGAACGAGCAAAGACTCTATGGCGTGGATATGATCAGCATGGGCGGACGCTACACGGTGCGCGGCTTCGACGGCGAGACCACGCTGATGGGAACGAACGGTTGGTATCTTAGAAATGAATTTGCGACGAAGTTCCCGAAGCAAAAGGCGGAACTCTATCTCGGACTTGATGTCGGCGCCGTCTACGGCTACGGCGCTGATCTCTACAACGGGCATGTGCTCGCAGGCGCGGCGCTCGGCGTTCGTGGAACGGTCAACGATATTTCCTACGATGTTTTCGCTGCCGCGCCCATAGAAAAACCCGAAGGATTTCACACACCAGATGTGACCTGCGGCTTCTCCCTCGGGCTAAGATTCTAGGAGAATCCCCCTACACGCTCACCTCCATTTCATCCCGAAACACCACTCTTCCTGCGATAGGCTAGAAAGAATCGTCAAGAGGATTTCCGTCTGTCCCCTAAATTTTGATACAATCTAACGATGCACCCTCCACTTGGCAAAGATGGCTTCTGTCACAGCTCAGATCACCAAAGACGGTCGCAAGATTCGTTGTCAGACAGATGGCACCGGACGATTGCCAAACAGCGCCTTACCGCATGCCATTGTCGGAAAAAATGGTGGCAAGTTCGGGATTTTCCTTCATTTTCACATATTTATCGTTTCCTCGCAGAAAGCCTTAAACAAGCAGCCCCCGTCTCTTTCAAAGAGATGGGGGCTGCTTGCTGCCGACTGCCATTTCGCTTATTTTTGCAGCTGGATTGCGTGCGCTCAGCTGCTTTTTGTGTATCACACTCTTTTGTTTTTCTCTTACCAGACCTTGCCTACCATGAACCACAGGCGGTTCTTCGCCTTGGCGTCATCGCTTGCGTTATTGGCGAGACCGATGCGGCGCGCCAAGTCGAGACGCAGGAAATAGTCGCCGGGGCGGCTGTAGGTGACGCCGATGCCTCAGCCTTTGAGGTGTACGCGCGAGACGCTGGCGCGTACGGCTGCGTCAGCGTGCGCTGCGCGAACAGGTGGCACGCGAGGCGGGGATGGCAGCGATCACGCGGCAGAACGCGGCGCAGATGGAGGAAAACACCCGCACGACACGCGCTTTTCGCACGCATTTTACCGAGATGACCGCTGCGGCGCGGGAACTGCTCGCACGAGGAGACGCTGCGGGCATCGAGCGGCTGATGGGCGCGGCTGCGTCCGCAATTCTCTCGTCGAGCAGTTCACGGAGCAAAAGTCAGAGGAACGCAGATAAACTTTCAGATCTCGCCCCAAACGCCGTCGCGATAAAGGCGCACGAGGCGCATCGCATGGATTTCTCCCGTTCGAACGGGCGCATCCGTATAGACGCGGATGTAGTTCGCTGTGAGTCCATCTGTGACGCCCTCGCGCTCCGTCTCGAAGAGAACGGGCATCTCTGTGCCGAGAAAGGCGGAGTGAAACGCCTCGTTCTTCTTTGCGGCGAGCGCCTGCATACGATGCACGCGCTCCTTCTTCTCCACCTCGGGAACCTGCGCGGCAAACGCGGCTGCCGGCGTACCTCGGCGCGGCGAGTAGGGGAATACATGCATGCGTGCGAAATTCATGCGCTCGACGAAAGCAAGGCTTTCCTCGAAGAGTTCCTGCGTCTCGCCTGGAAAGCCCACGATGATATCCGTCGAGATGGCGACGCCGGGCACGGCGCGTTCGACGCATTCAATGAGCGCGGCGAACTTCGCCGTGTCGTAGTGACGGTTCATCGCGCGAAGCACTTCATCCGATCCCGCCTGCAGCGGCAGATGAAGATGCCCGGCAAAGCGCTCCTCCTGCGCGAGGAGTGCGAGCAGATCGTCCGACAGCTCGATTGACTCCAAAGAGCCGAGGCGCAGACGCTTGAGTCCCGGCAGGGAAAGAACAGCGCGCACGGCGTCGGCGAGCGTCACATCGTCGAGGTCTCGCCCGTAGCAGCCGAGGTGGATGCCCGTCAGGACGATCTCCTTGAAGCCCATAGCGAGGAGCTTCGCCGCCTCGCGCCGCACGCTCTTCAAAAGGCGCGAGCGCACGGGACCACGCGCGTAGGGAATGATGCAGAACGAGCAGAAATTCTCGCAGCCCTCCTCAATCTTCAGAAAAGCACGCGTTCTCGCGGGCGCGCCGAAGAGCGGGATGTCCTCGAACTCGGAGGCGTGCATGATGTCGCCCGTGCCGTCGAAGACGCCCGCCTCGCGCGCCGCTCTCTCCACGTGATCGACAATTCCCGCTCGCTCCTTCGTGCCGAGCACGACACGCACGCCCTCGATCGCGCGGATCTCCTCAGGCGCGACCTGCGCGTAGCAGCCCGTCACAGCGATGACGGCTCGCTCGTTCAGGCGTCGCGCACGGCGGATGAGCTGGCGCGACTTCTTCTCGCCGAGACTCGTGACCGAGCACGTGTTGATGACATAGACGTCCGCCGCCTCGTCGAAGGGGACGATGGCGTAGCCGCGCTGCCGGAAAAGCCCCTCCATCGTCTCCGTTTCAAACTGGTTGACCTTGCAGCCCAAGGTCGTCAATGCTGCTTTTGGCAAAACCAAGATCTCCTTTTTCATACTGCACGAGCGCGAGCGCGACGATCGCCGCCGTATCAACGCGCAGGATGCGCCGACCAAGCGTCACGGCAGAAAAGCCGTGCGAGACTGCAAGCTGCGCCTCCGCCTCGTCGAAGCCGCCCTCCGGCCCGACGAGCACGAAGATGCGCCGCGCCTTCGAATGCGAAAGAGCCGTGCGCAGTTCCCGCCGCTCTTCCATCTCATAGAAAAAAAGGCGCAGGGCATATTCCGCTGCCCCCTGCCCTTCTATCGCCGCGCGAAAGGGCACGATCGGCATCACCTCGGGGATGCGCGTGCGCCCGCACTGCTTCGCCGCCTCCGCCGCGATCTTCTGCCAGCGCTCCACGCGTGCACGCGCCTTCTTTTCGTCGTAGCGCACGACGACGTTCTGGCTGAGCACGGGACGGATGCACGCGACGCCCAGTTCCGTCGCCTTCTGTACGATGAAGTCCATGCGGTCACCCTTGGGCAGGCACTGGAAAAGCTCGATTTCTGCCTGCGATTCCGCTGCTTCCGACAGTCGCCGAACGAGTCGAAGCTGTACCCTGCCATCTGCAAAGCCCGCGACCTCGGCCTCAGCCGAGCCGCCCGCACCATCGGCGACGAGAAGCTTCTCGCCGATCTTGGCGCGCATGACACGCTGCAGATGATGCGCGTCCGCGCCCCGCACCTCCATCGTGTCCGCGATCTCGCCTTCGAGAAAGACGCGCCTCATCGCGCTCCTCCCCCCTTGACGATGACGGCCGCCCATCCCTTTTCCTGCTCGATCTTCTCAACGGCAAAACCATGCTGGGCGGCGGCTTCCACGACATCCGGCAGACGATCCTCGATGATGCCCGACAAGAGCATCGTGCCGCCCGCCGCCAGAGATCCCTTCACCTCGCCGAAAAGGCGCACGATGATGTCGGCAATGATGTTCGCAATGATGAGATCCGCCTTGCCCGCAACGCTCTTTAGAAGATCGCTCCGCTCCGTGCGCACGACGTCCTCTGCGCCGTTCTGGCGCACGTTCTCGCGGGCGACGCGCACGGCGACAGGGTCGAAGTCCACGGCTTCGACCCTTTTTGCGCCGAGCTTCGCCGCGACGATGGCGAGCACGCCCGAACCCGTGCCGACGTCGAACACCGTCATGCCCGGCCGAACGAGGTCTTCGAGCGCACGGATGCACAGGGACGTCGTCGCGTGCTGCCCCGTGCCGAATGCCGCGCCCGGATCAAGCTCCACGACGATTTCTCCCGCCTTGGCTTCATATTCTTCCCACGTCGGCTTGATGACGGTGCGCGCGCCGATCTTTTCCGTGTGGAAGAACTCCTTCCACGTCTCGGCCCAATCCTCGTCGGCAACCGCCTTCCACGACACCGCGCCCGCGCCCTTGTCGATTCCATGAGCTGTCAAGTCATCCAGCCGCGCGGCAAAACGCTGCAGCTTTCCCTCAAGCTCCTCGTCGAGCGCCCAATACGCCTTGACGCGCACGACCTCCGTTTCCTCGCTCTCCTTGAGATCCGTATAGTCCCAGAGTCCCGAACGAATGTATTCGTTCAAGAGTGCCGGATCTTCGATAACCACGCCTGCAGCGCCCAATTCCTGCAAGATTTCTGACACAAGATCCGTCGCCTCATGCGACGTATCCACACTCACTTCCGCCCACTGCAAAAAGCATCGCTCCTTTCTCATTCGTTACCATCATACAATAACGAGGCCCTGCGCGCAAGAAAAAGGGGCTGCCGCACATAAATCATGTGCGGCAGCCCCTTTTTTTCGTACACAAAAAGTGCCTCCACCCTAGCAAAAGGGCGGAGGCGGATATAAAATAGACTTATGAAAAATCTAATTCTCCAACTTTCTATAGATCTGCAAAAGTCGCGCACTCTGCCACTCTCCTGCGAAAAGCAGCTTCCCCTCCGTCTCAGAAATTATACGTCATACCGAGGGTAAAGTGGCGGCCAGGCATCGCGTAGGCACCAAGCGGTTGCCAAATGCTTCCCGTCGCACCGATGGATTCATACGACTCATCCGTGAGATTACTGCCTTTCAGGTAGAGCTTCAGAGCATCGTTCACCTGATAATTCACGCCGAGATCGAGAGTAAAGTAGCTCGAATCCGTGAAGCGTTCTTTGCTGCGTCCCGTCACATAGTTCATGTCTGCGTCGGCGCTCCAACGATCCTTTGTATAGGATACGCCAAAACGGTAGCCGTTCGGCCGCGTGTTTGTCGAAAGGTATCCCTTCGCAGGATCGGTCGAGTCGATATAGGCATAACTGTAGGCTGCGCGCAGCTGCCACTCCTTGCTCGGATGGTACATCGCATTGAGTTCCATGCCACGACGATCTTCCGTCTGTACATTCTCATAATATCCGTAGAGAGGCCCCTGTGTCCAATTTAAGGCATTTTTCACATTGCTCCAATAGAGGCTGCCCGAAACGCGCCACTTCTTCGACAGCTGACTTTCCGCGCCCAGCGTATAGGTCTGTGAAGTTTCTTGCTCTAAGTTCGGGTTGCCTTTCCAAAAGGGCGTATTTGCATAACGCATCTTCAATGACGGATTGTTAATTGCCTGTCCCCATGATGCATAGATATGCGTATTCTTGCCGATTTTTTTATTGATGCTGATGTGCGAAGCGAGATCGCCGCCAAAATCGTCATGATGCTCGTAGCGCGAGCCAAACTTCAATGCGTATCCGTTACCAAGATCCCAATCGTCCTCGAAGAAAAGCGATTTCGTCGTCGCAGAAGCGTCCATCGGCACATAGCCGCTGACCTCATGAATCTTCTCACGCGCCCAGAGGAAGCCGCCGACAAGCATATTTGCATTGCTGATCTGCCAAATCTTTTGTCCCTCGACGGTATCACGGCTCAGATTGTGGCTGTACTGGCTGTTGAAACCGCCGTCTGTCTTCGACTCGTTGCGGTAGTAGCGCAGGAACGTCCCCTCGCCTTCCGATTCAGACTTGAACATATACGTCACGCCATAGCCTGTATCGGTACCCTTCGTCCGTCCCTGATACATCGACGCACCAGTTTTCGGATTGCTCAGAAGTACACCATAGCCATCATTCATATCGTATCGTGAAAACTCCAGGCGCAGACGGTCTTTGCCAAGGATACGGTCGTATCCGAGCGTGATGTTCTCGTGCCTCATATCGCTGTTTTGAAATTCGTGCTTATCGCCGTACGTGTTCTTATAGTCGTAGTTGTCGCGCCTTTCCTTCGCATAGCCAATCTTGAAGCGATTCTCCTTGTCACCTCCACTCGCCGTGACGCCCATGCGCCAAGCATTCCATGTGCCATACTGCACATTGACATTGCCCTTGAAATCGCCCGTGCGCGGCCTTTTCGTGATGATGTTGATGACGCCCGAGACAGCGCGCTCGCCGTAGAGCGAGGAGTTCGGCCCGCGCACGATCTCAATGCGCTCAACGTCGTCGATTGCCACCTGGTCGACGTTGACGGCATTCGTATCGCCGCTGACGACAAGGTGATCCCAGTTGACCTTCTTGCCGTCAACCATCACGAGGACGCGCGAGTCGCCGTTGATGACGGGATAGGCGGCGAATCCCTTCTGTACGACGTTGATGTTGCTGCCCTTGAGCGCGTCGGAGACGGTCTTGTAGTTGCCGCGCTCGATCTCTGCCTGCGTGATCAGCGTGACGTCCGCCGGCACATCGACGATCTGTGTATCGCTACGGCCTGCCGTGACGACGATCGCATCGAGCGTGTAAGATGTCGGAACGCCCGCTGCCGCGCTTTCCACCGCTCCCTCTTCCGCAGCATACACCGACGTCAAAGGCACGGCGGCAAAGCCCGCGCCAAAAGCCAAAGCGCCCACAATCCAACGGGACAGATTCTTCTTGCTCATAAATCATTTCCTCCTTGCAAAGCCGCCTTGCTCTTTGGCAGCTTAAAACCCGCAGGCATCCAAACCTGAGGCAATCCTTTCGAGCGCGTCCACCGTGCGCCCATTTCCATTATTGACCTCGGCGAAGGGGATGACGATAACTCGCCTTTCACGCACCGCACGCATATTGCGCAAGTTGAAGTCCGTGAAAAGTTCCTCTTCCGCCTCCAACAGCGAGATATTCTTCCCGTTGACATAGAGGATGACGTCGGGATCAAATGCAAGCACGCGCTCAGGGCCTACGGCGCGCAGCTGGCGTGTCGTCACATTGTCCGCACCCGCCTTCTCTGCGATGTCATCAATGATGTAGCCCGGCCCATAAAGGCTGTAGAGGCTGTTGCCGTGCGACTGCAGGATCATTGCAGTCGCACGCCTTTCGCGTACTTTTGTGCGCACCTCCACAACGGCGACTCGCGACTTCAACTGTGCAGTGTACTCCCTGGCTTTCTCTTCCACACGGAACATTTTCCCCACATCCTCGATGAACGGATAAACCGTACCTTCGAGCGTCGGTCTTCCCTTTCGTACAGTGGCAGGGACAATGTAACAGCCTACGCCCTTTTGGAAGTAGCTGTACACATCACCGAGCGCTTCGGGCGTGAAGTGATGCGACCAGCCAATAATGAGGTCGGGACGAAGTGCCGAGACCTCCTCACGGCTCGGCACATAGGGCGCAACGATGAGCGGCAGGCGAGCATAGGCGGCGGCAAGCTCTTCCGGCTCTTCGCCGTAGGGCGCGACCGTGCCGGCGATCCTGTCTCCCAATCCCAACGTCAGCAGAAGCTCCGTTGCGCCCGGATAGGTGACGAGCACGCGCTCCGGCACATGGTCGAGGAAGAACTCCGCCCTGCGCCCTTCGCTGTCCGCCGTAAAGAAGCGCTCGCCCGTCCGCTCTTCTGGCGCACCGCCGCCGCGCCCCTCAGTGAAGGAAAGCCACAGCACGAGCACAGAAAAGCATACGAGCGGCACGAGCGGCATCATACCGCGAAGCCGCCTCACGAGGCTGCCTCCGGCACGCGGTAGTCGACGATCGGCAGTCCCGCCTCGTCGTACTTCACACGGCTCCTGACACCGTAGACGTCTGCGAGCATCTGCTCCGTGATGACGTTCTTCGGCGTTCCCTCCATGACGATGCGTCCTGCCTTCATGACGACGAGCCAGTCGCAGAACATCGCCGCGAGGTTCAAGTCATGCAGCGCGGCTATGATGCCGACGCCGAGCGACTTGACGAGTCGCAGCAGATGAAGCTGATACTTGATGTCGAGATGGTTCGTCGGCTCATCGAGGATCAGAAGGCGCGGCTCCTGCACGAGGCAGCGCGCTAGCATGACGCGCTGCTGTTCGCCCCCTGAAAGTGACTGGAAGCTGCGCTTCGCCTGCTCCGCCATACCTACCTTTGCGAGAGATGCGTGAACGAGCACGTAGTCTTCCTCTGTGTCCTTCTCGAAGTTTTCCTTGTACGGCGCTCTGCCCATCATGGCGATTTCCTCGACGGTGAAATCAAAATCGACGAGATGGAACTGTCCCATGACGCCAACGCTCTGCGCTGCTTCCCTGAGAGGAATATCAGCGAGCGGGCTGCCGTCGAAGGCAATCGCGCCCTTCTGAATCTTGTTGACGCGGTAAAGGTGCTTCAGGAGCGTCGACTTGCCGCAGCCATTCGGGCCGAGAAGCGCAACGAAACGATCGGCAGGAAGCGTCACATCGATGTCGTGCAGGATCTCCTTGTCCTTGATGCCGAAGGACAAATTTTTTATGCGAATCTCCTTCATATCAGCCTCCGAAGTTCCTGCCGCCGCCAAAGAGCAGCTTCATGAAAAGCGGCGCACCGATGAGTGCTGTGATGATGCCGATGGGCAAATCCCCCGCGCTCAAAAGAACGCGTGACAGGAGATCTGCGACGACGAGGAAGATCGCGCCGACGAAGAGTGCCGCCGGTAAAAGGCGCTTGTGCGACGCGCCCGTGAAAGCGCGCACGAGGTGCGGCACAACGAGTCCAACGAAGCCGATGATGCCGCAGGTCGCGACGAGCACACCTGTCAGAAGCGCAAGAAGCGCCATGTAAATGCGACGCCTACGACTCGCGTCGATGCCCAGCGTGACGGCAAGATCTTCGCCGAGAAGCAGCACATCAAGCGTGCGCAGCTGCGAGAGAAAATAGATCGCGAGTGCGGTTACGATGAGCACAGGCAGAAAGAGGCTGTGCCACTTCGCATCAGCAAGCGATCCCATCGTCCAAAATGCCGCCGACTGCATGCCGTCGGCATCCGCCGCCATGTAGACGATGAAGTTCGTCGCCGCCGTGCAGAGTGCGCTGATCGCCGCGCCCGCGAGCACGAGCTTCACAGTCGACACACGCCTGCCAATGCCCGCAAGCAAGAGAACAGCAGCCGTCGCACCAATCGCACCGAGGAAAGCGCATCCCGGCACGCCGAGGCCGATCGCCGCCGATCCGAAAAGGATCGAAAGCGTCGCGCCGACCGCCGCGCCCGAGGCGATACCAAGGATAAAAGGTTCGGCGAGCGAGTTCTGTACCGATGCCTGCATGACAACACCCGCGAGAGCGAGTCCCGCTCCCGCCGTCATGGCAAGCAGGACACGCGGCACGCGAAGCTCCCAAATGATGTCCGTGATCGCGGGATCGGCAGCAGGAACAGCTCCCATGAGCTTTGCTGTGACGATCGCAGCAACTTCGCCCGCCGGCACGCTCACGCTTCCCAAAGACATCGCGAGTAGCGCGACGAAGCCGAGCAGCAGCGCCAAAACAAGCGGCGCTGCGAAAAAACGATTCATGTAGAGAAATGACTCCTTCCTATTTGATTGCAAAAAGCAGAAAATTAGTCGCAAAACTTTCATCAATTTAATAATGAATTTCATTCACTAAGGCTATCGGAATTTCTTCTGTCCGTCAATAGGCATTAAGTACAGATAAAAGAAGGAATCGGCACATATGTCAAAGCCGACGTATGTGCCGATTCCTTCTTTTCTAGCTTAACATTCATCAAAAATGCTTTATGTGCGACAGCTCCGGCGCACAAGGTTCAAAAATCGGCCGTCTGCACGCGCATTTACAGTCCCAATGCGGCATCGCGCGTCTCGCTCCCCTTGTACATGAGATAGAGGAATGCCTCGATCGCGGGCAGATCGCCCGTGTTCGTGCTGCGCGATTCCATAGACAGCAGCCGTCCGTCGCTCGTATAGATCTCCTCCTCAAGTGTCAGACGGAAACTGCCATGCCTTTCTCGCAGCAAATTGCCCGAAAAATGCTCGACGAGGACGTACTTGCAGCCGGCGGCACGAGCGGCGGCGAAAAGCGATTCCTGTGTTCCGCCTTGCGTGGAAAAGACCGTCGGCGCATAGCCGACGTCGAGTGCATCGTGCACGGCACGCTCGATGTACGGCACATCCTGTGCGAGCGCCTCGGGCAGGTCAAAGGACGGCGCCGCGACGTAAAGGCCGCCCGCCAGTTCCTGCGGCGTACCACAAAACAGTTCGTGTGGTGAATCCGTCTGCGCCGCATCGTAATAGCGGCGCAGAGCCTCGTCAAAGTAGAGCGCCATCTCATGATTGAAGCGATCCTCTCGCGTCGCAGGCTTCCAGACGATCTTCTCGCCAAACTGCACGAATCCCTTGCCCAAAGACTGCAGGACGGCGGCGACGGGATCGGCCTGCATGACAATGCGCGTGAAATGAAGCTTCGTTTCGTAAAGCCGTGCAAACTTCTCATCGCCTACAGCGGGCGCGCCGAACGTGACGACGTGAAGTTGCTCGGGCGGCACGCCGAGATCAGCGAGGCGCGCCGCCGTCACGAGAGACGCCGCACCGCCTAGGCTGTGACCCGTCAGATAGAGCGTCTCTTCGGGATTCTCTTTGAGCTCCGCTGCCAGCGCTTCGCCCGCCGTCTGATCGCCGAGCTCCGGCATCGCCTCCGTGAAGAGCGCCGCCATGACAAAATCGTTGAATCCCTTGTGAACACGCGGCAGATCAGCAGCGTCGCTTCCTGCCGCAGCAGCGGCGAACTCTGCCGGAGTGGTTCCGCCAAAGGGAACGGCGGAGAGACGCAGATCGACCTCGATGTCCTTCTTGTTCTCCGTGCCGGGGAAGGAGAGCACGGCGATGCGCCTACCATCTGTAAGCGTCTTTCGTGCCAGATGGACACGCCCCTCTGCAGCTCGCGTCGATGTGCTGCGGCTCTGAAAATCCCAGGCCGTCTCCTCGAGCCAACTGCGTACGAGAAGCCCGCCGTCATCGGAATACGAAGCGGAAGAAACGAGCGCGGCAAGCAAGTCAATCTCTGGCTCTTCCTGCGCCGAAGCCGACAGCGGCAAGAATGCAAGGCAAAAAAGAAATAGCGCCAAAACCGTGGGCAGGCAACGCCGCCCTGCAAAATTCTTTCGTTCCATCTCAACCCCTCCCCCGGCAAGATGTTTGCTCCTTTTTGGAAAGTGTATGACAAAAAAAGAGGAAAATCAATAGAAGCCGTATTAAGAACGACTCTTATTGATTTTCCTCTCGGCAGTCGTGCCGCCAGAGCGTCCGCCCGATTATTGCGATACACCTTTCTCTGCATGTCGCTTCAACCAAGCCGCCGCATACGAGCACGAAGCATCCTTCAGCAACTTTCCATCGCGCCGCTCGATCTCCGAGACGGCTCTTGCGACGAGTTTGCCCGCTATGCCCTGTCCCTGCAAGGAAGCGTCGACTTCCGTATGGAAGATGTCATAGACGCCCGACGTGACTTCCGAAAAATCCACGCGGGCGAGCACGGCGCCGTCCGCATTCTTGTATACGATGCTGTTTCCTTCCGTCTGAAAATCCATGTCCGCCTCCTTATGCAAGACCAAGTCTCAAGGCAGAGACTTCGCCTCGGCGACCGGCCAGAACACGACCATCGCCTTGCCCTTGATGAGATCGTAGGGGACGAAGCCGACGTCAGCGAAGCGGCTGTCCTCGGAATTGTTGCGGTTGTCGCCCATGACGAAGATGTGACCGGCAGGAACTGTCGACAGAGGATAGTTCGTCAGCGTCTTTTCGAGAATGTAGTCCTCGTTCAATAGCTGCTGATTCAAGAACACCTTGCCGTCCTTGATCTCGATCGTGTCGCCAGGCACGGCGATCACGCGCTTGATGAAGTCGCGGCTCGGGTCGCGCGGATAACGGAAGACGATGATCTCGCCACGCTCCGGCTCCCTCATGCGATAAATGAATTTATTGACGACGAGACGCTCGCGTGACTGCAGAGTCGGCCGCATGGACGGGCCGTCCACGACGTAAAGCTCCACGATGAACTGACGGATGACGAAGGCGAGCACGACGGCGACGGCGATCGCCACGAGCCAATCCTTGACTTCTTCTCCCAACGAACTCATAAAATACCTCCTGAAAAGGAAATAGGGACTGCGGAGGGAAAATGCCCAGCCGGCATTCCCCAAGGCAGTCCCCATGATGTGCTTCAGCGCCTCTCGCGGATGCGAGCTGCCTTACCCGTAAGGTTGCGCAGGTAATAGAGCTTCGCACGACGCACGATGCCGCGGCGCATGAGCTGAATCTTGTCAAGACGCGGCGAATGCACCGGGAAAGTACGCTCGACACCGACGCCGTAGGAAATGCGGCGCACGGTGAACGTCTCGCGAACGCCCGTACCTGAGCGCGCGATGACGACGCCCTCGAACGCCTGGATGCGCTCGCGCGTTCCCTCGACGACCTTGACGTGCACGCGCACCGTATCGCCGGGAGCGAAGTCGGGGATGTCGGAGCGCAGCTGTTCCTGCTCCAAAGCCTGAATGATGTTCATTTATTTTCCTCCTTAATCTCAGACGTTCGTAAGAGAGTCTCTTCTCTCCCAGAGGACCGCCCGTATGCTCGCCTATTCTATCACAAAAGGCGGGCAATTTCAACCACTTCCGCAAGAAGTTTTTTCGCAGAATATTTTCGCTGCATCGCTTCTCGCACTTCTTCAAGCAGCGAGACGCGATGCACGACACCTCAGAGCACCTTCGACAGGAAGTTCTTCGTCCGCTCTTCTTTCGGATGCTCAAACACTTCCTTCGGTACGCCCTGCTCGATGATCCGCCCGTCATCGACGAAGAGCAGGCGGTCGCCAACTTCACGCGCAAAGCCCATCTCGTGCGTGACGATGACCATCGTCATACCCTCGGCAGCCAGGGAGCGCATGACGTCCAAGACCTCCTTGACCATCTCGGGATCGAGAGCGCTCGTCGGCTCATCGAAGAGCATGAGGCGCGGCTTCATCGCGAGCGCACGCGCGATGGCGACGCGCTGCTGCTGACCGCCCGAAAGCTGCTCTGGATAGGCCTCCGCCTTGTCCGCCAGGCCGACCTTCTCCAAGAGCATTCGTGCATCCTTTTCCGCCTCTTCGCGTGTGGTCTTCCTGACCTTGCGCGGCGCAAGCGTGATGTTGTCCAAAACCGTCATGTGCGGGAAGAGGTTGAAGCGCTGGAACACCATGCCAACCTCAGCGCGCACCCGGTTGATGTCTGAGGCCGACAGTTCCTTGCCGTCGATGGAAATCTTTCCCTTGGACGGCACATCGAGGTAGTTGATCGAGCGCAGGAGCGTCGACTTGCCCGAGCCGGACGGTCCTATGATGACGACGACCTCCTTGTCCGCGACTTCGAGATCGATGCCTTTCAAGACGAGGTTGTCGCCGAATGCCTTGTAAAGCCCCTTAATGCTTATCATCGGTTCTGAACCTCCGTTCGAGATAGGCGACGAGCTGCGAAATGGAAAGCGTCATCACGAGATAGATGATGGCGACGCAAGGCCAGATTTCCAGCGAGCCGTAGGTGCGGGCAATGATGAGCTGGCCGCTTCGCGTCAGTTCTTCAAAGCCGATGACCGAGACGAGCGACGAATCCTTCAAAAGTGCGATAAACTCGTTGCCGATCTGCGGTATGACGCGCTTGACTGCCTGCGGCAGGATGATGTGCCACATCGTCTGCAGCCACGTCATGCCCAGAGAACGCCCCGCTTCCATCTGCCCCTTATCGATCGACTGGATGCCCGAGCGGAAGATCTCAGCGACATAAGCGCCGCTGTTGATGCTGCACGCCGTGATCGCCGCGAAGAACGGGTCGACGCGCTGCCCCGAGACGACGGGAAGCGCGAAGTAGATCAAAAAGATCTGCACCAAGAGCGGCGTTCCGCGCAGGAAATCGATATACGCCATCGCCAGAAGGCGCAACGGCTTGACCTGCGAGATGCGCGCCACACCAACGACGAGGCCTATGACCACGCCGAGTGCAACGGAAATCGCCGTGATCTTTATCGTCACGAGTGCACCGACGAGCAGGACGGGGAAGGAATTCACCGCCAGATCGAAATCAAAATTCATGCCTGCACCTCACGATTGTCCTCACTCGGCCTTCTGCCCGAACCACTTCTTGTAAATCTCGTCGTACTTGCCGTTTTCCTTGAGCTTCTTCAAGGCGTCGTCGACTTTCTTCTGCAGTTCCTGATTGTCCTTCGCCATGGCGATGCCGTAGTCCTCGGATGTCAGAAGCTCGTTGACGACGCGCACGTCCTTCTCGCCGCTCTTGGCGATGTAATAGTCGTTGACCGGGCGATCGTTGACGACAGCCTGCACGCCGCCCGCCTTCAGCTCAAGGAAGGTGTCCGCTGAGCTGTTCAGCTCCTTGACCTGGATATCCGGATTCTTCTTGACTTCCTTCGCACTCGTCGTGCCGATCTGCACGGCGACCGTCTTGCCCGCGAGATCCTTGAAGCCGTTGATGTCCGTATTGTCCTTCTTGACGACGATCGTCAGACCCGACTGATAGTAAGGCTCCGAAAAGAGCACGTTCTTCTTGCGCTCGTCATTGATCGTCATGCCCGAGATCGCGATGTCGATGTTCTTCGACACGAGCGCCGGAATCAAGCCGTCAAAATTGATGTTCTGGATGTCCGCCGTCATGCCCATCTCTTCCGCCACGGCACGCGCCAGATCCATGTCGAAACCCTCGTATTCCTTGCCGTTCTCACCTTGGAACTCAAAAGGTGCGAAGTCCGCATTCGTGCCGACGCGCAGCGTCTTCGACGCCGAACCCGAATCCCCCGAACCGCCGCAGCCCGCAACGGCGAAAGAAGCCGCAGCCAGAAGTCCGACAGCGCCGAGCAGCATTTTCTTCATCTTCATGAAAGAATCCCCCTCCTAAAAACAAACACCCTATAAAAGCAACATAAAGAAGCTCGGGATGACCCGAGCCCTCTCGCATCGTGTAACATTATAACACAGATTGTACTGCCTGCAAACAATTTAAGCGGAAGTCTTTTCCCTATTCACTCTCTCGGCATGGCAAGACGCAGAGCCTCCGCCAAAGTAGCCGCACCGAAGAGGTCGATGCCCTTTATGTTCTTGAGGCGTTCGGCGTTCTTCTGCGGCAGAACGGCGGCGCGAAAGCCGAGCTTGGCGGCTTCCTTCAGGCGCACGTCGGCCTGGCTGACGGCACGAATCTCGCCTGACAGGCCGACTTCACCGAAGATGATCGCCTTCGGACGCACGAGGCGGTTGGCAAACGACGACGCCATGGCGACGCACAGGCCGAGGTCTGCGGCAGGCTCGTCGATCTTGATGCCGCCCGCGACCTTGACGTAGACGTCGCATGCACCGATGGGAAGCTTGACGCGCTTTTCAAGGACGGCCAAGAGAAGCTGGATGCGCTTGACGTCGACCGAGTCCGCCGTGCGTCTCGGCGGCATGTAAGGCGTCTCGGCGACAAGCGATTGAATCTCGACGAGAAGGGGCCGCGTTCCCTCGACCGTCGGCACGACGACCGTGCCGCTGTCCGGCTCGCGGTCGGACAAAAAGAGCTTCGAAGCGTCGGGCACGTCGGCAAGCCCCGTGTCGCGCATCTCGAAGAGGCCAAGCTCGTTCGTGCTGCCGAAGCGGTTCTTGACGGCGCGTAAAATACGGAACTGCGCGTTTCGCTCGCCCTCAAAGTAGAGCACGGTATCGACGATGTGCTCAAGGACGCGCGGTCCCGCGAGCGTGCCGTCCTTCGTGACATGACCGACGACAAAGGCGGCGATGCCATACGTCTTCGCAAGGCGCAGGAGCTCGACGCTGCACTCGCGCACCTGGCTGACGCTGCCCGGCGCACTCGTCACATCGGGGCGAAAGATCGTCTGGATAGAGTCGATGACGAGAAGTTCTGGCTTGACCGTCTCGATGTGCACTGTGATGCGCTCAAGGTTCGTCTCGCTGACAACGAAGAGATCGTCGGCAATCGCACCGAGGCGGTCGGCCCTCATGCGCACCTGGCGCGTGCTCTCCTCGCCCGTCACATAGAGCACGCGCTTTCCTCCCCGTGCGATCTCGGCCGCCACGCGAAGCGTGAGGCTCGACTTGCCGACGCCCGGATCGCCGACGATCAAGACCATCGAGCCGGGAATCACGCCGCCGCCCAAGACGCGATCAAGCTCTCCCGATCCCGTCAAGAAACGCGGCATGTCCTCGACTGCGACATCGCCGACAGCGACGGGACGCGCGCCGTCGGAAAGCCCGAGGCGCAGACCGCCCTCGGCAGACTCAGGCGCGACCGTCTCCTCGACGAGCGTGTTCCACGCGCCGCAGCCCGGGCACTTTCCCACCCACTTGGACGTATCGTAGCCGCACGCCTGACAGACGAACGCCGTCTTTTTCTTCTTCGCCAAATTCATTCCGCCTTTCCGCGCTTCATCAGCGAGCGCCGCAGAAAGCGCAGCAGCGAACGGACAAGCCACAGAGGCGCCCACGCCGCATTGACGAGCATGTTCCAGACAGAGGCTGCTCCGTCCGGCGCAAGCTTATTGCGCTGCGCCCGCACGAAGCGCCTTCTCCTTCTTCACCTTCGCCGCGTCCTTCGACTGTTTCCTGACAAAATCAAGCCGGTCGCCGACCTTCTTGACGTAGATCGTATCGCCACGTCCAAAATCGCCCTTCAAGAGCCTTTCGGCGATCTCGTCCTCGACGAGCTTCCGGATCGCACGCTTCAGCGGACGTGCCCCGTACTTGAAATCCGTGCCGTTTTCGACGAGCTTCGACTTCGCCGCGGGGCTGACCTCAAGCGCCATGCCTTTTTCCGACAGACGAGCCTCGACTTCGCGCAGCATGATGTCGACGATCTTCGTCAGTTCTTCCTTGCCGAGCGGACGGAAGACAAGCATCTCGTCGACGCGGTTCAAAAACTCGGGGCGAAAGACGCGCTTGACCTCCTCAAAGACGCGCGACTTGCCCTTTTCGTAAGCGTCGCCGAGCGTCTGCACCCCTGCGGTGAAGCCGAGCGACGTCGACTGCTTGAGATAGTCGGCGCCCGCGTTCGAAGTCATGATGATGACCGTGTTCTTGCAGTCGACCGTGCGCCCCTGCGCATCCGTCAGCCGCCCGTCGTCCAAGACCTGCAGCAGCACGTTGAAGAGGTCGGGGTGCGCCTTCTCCACCTCGTCAAGCAAGATGATCGAATACGGATGGCGGCGAACGGCCTCAGTCAGCTGGCCGCCCTCTTCATAGCCCACATAGCCCGGGGGGGCGCCAACAAGCTTCGACACCGTATGCTTTTCCATGTATTCGGACATGTCGAAGCGCACGATGGCTTCCTCCGTGCCGAAGATCGATTCCGCCAAGGCGCGCGCGAGTTCCGTCTTGCCGACGCCCGTCGATCCGAGGAAGAGGAACGAGCCGATGGGGCGCTTCGGATCTTTAAGTCCCGCGCGTGCGCGGCGCACCGCCTTGGCGACCGCCGTCACGGCCTCTTCCTGTCCCACGACGTGCGCTGTCAGAATCTGCTCAAGATGAAGCAGGCGCTCCGACTCCTTCGCGGCGATGTCCTTCACGGGGATGCCCGTCCAAAGCCCGACGGCATCGGCGATGTCGTCCGCCGTGACCGTGACTTCCTTCATCTCGCGCTCCTGCCAGCGTTCCTTGGCAGCGGCAAGCTCCTCTTTGAGCGCACTCTCCTCATCGCGCAGGGCCGCCGCACGCTCGTAGTCCTGCAGCTTGATCGCTGTGTCCTTCTCGACGCCGAGCTTCTTCAGACGCTCTTCCAGACGCTTGATGGACGTCGGCAGAACGACGGTCTTCATGCGCGACTTCGATGCCGCCTCGTCCATGAGGTCGATCGCCTTGTCGGGCAGACAGCGGTCGGGAATGTAGCGATGCGACAAGCGCACAGCCGCCTTCAAAGCCTCGTCCCGAATCTTCGCGTGGTGAAACGCCTCGTACTTCGGGCGCAGTCCGTGGAGGATCTTCTCCGCCTCCTCCGTCGTCGGCTCCTCGACGAGGATGCTTTGGAAACGCCGCTCCAGCGCCGAATCCTTCTCGAAATACTTCTTGTACTCCTTCAACGTCGTCGCGCCGATGATCTGCACCTCGCCGCGCGAAAGGGGCGGCTTCAGGATATTCGCGGCATCGAGCGATCCTTCCGCTGCGCCCGCCCCGATGAGCGTGTGCATCTCGTCGATGAAGAGGATCACATTGCCGCTCTTCATGACCTCGTCGATGATGCCCTTCAAGCGTTCCTCAAACTCGCCGCGGTACTTCGCGCCCGCCACGAGTCCTGCCATCGGCAGGGACACGATGCGCTTTTGCTGCAGGAGGCGCGGCACGGCGCCCGTGGCGATACGTGCGGCAAGGCCTTCCGCGACTGCCGTCTTGCCGACGCCCGGCTCACCGATGAGGATCGGATTGTTCTTCGTGCGCCGCGACAAAATCTGCACGACGCGCTCGATCTCCTTCTCCCTGCCGATGACTGGGTCGAGCTTGCCCTCCCGCGCCATCCGATTGATGTCCCTGCCGTACTTGTCGAGGAGCGGCGTGCCCGCAGCGGCCTCTCCCTGCGCGGGCGCGGCGCGGCGGCGGCGATCGGGTGCTGGAAGCTCCGCGCTCTCGTGCGTGCCGCCGAGCATGTCGATGACCGTCGCACGCACGATGTCGAGATCGGCGCCGAGCGAGATCAGGACGTGCGCCGCCACGCCTTCATTCTCGCGGATAAGCCCGAGGAGAATGTGCTCCGTGCCGATGTAATTGTGCCCGAAGGAGCGCGCCTCTTCGACGGCAAGCTCCATCACGCGCTTGGCGCGATCCGTGTAGTACGATGCGTGCCGCTCCTCCATCTCGCGTCCGCCGAGCATATCCTCGACGCGCGTGCGCACATGACCGAAATCGAGCCCCAAAGAGCGCAGCGCGCGCGCTGCAATGCCCTCGCCCTCGTGCAGAAGCCCGAGGAGGATGTGCTCCGTACCGATGAAGTTCTGCTCCAGCTCCTGCGCTTCGTACTGAGCGAATTCCAGCACCTTGAGCGCACGACCCGTAAAGCGGTTCGTCATAAAAATTCCACCTTTATGTCAAAGGAAGCACCGATCGATAGAGCGATTCTGAAAGAATCCCTCGCCGTGCCCCCATGCATCCGCCGCAAAGTGCAGCGGGAATTTTCTACAGCTCATGCCGCAGTTTCCAAAATTCGGCGGACAACTTCCGCCCTCTTCCTGTCTATTTCATTCTTCGACATGTTCTCGTTTCCTGCCAGAGAGCAAAGATAATTTGCCCGGCTTGCAATCAAAATATCACCGAAGACGCTCGACGCCAGTCCCTCGATGAAGCCGAGGTCGACGCCGAGGCGCACGCGGCTCAAGATGGCGAGCGTCTCGGCGTCGCCCAGGGCGCGCGCGTAGTGCAGCACGCCGTAGGCGCGCCAGACCTCGTCCTCGATGCGATCCTTTTCGTAGAGCAGCAGAGCCTTCCTCGCGCGGCGTTCCTGCTCTACAATTTCGCCGACCGAGATGCGCAGATTGTCGCAAAGCTCGCGCTCCGTCAGCCCCAATGACAATTTGTTCGCGACGGCGAACAAATTGCCCGCAGACTCCGCTCCCTCACCGTACATGGCGCTCATGGAAAGCCCGATCTGCGGCGATATGTTGAGGATGTTGCCGATGTTCTCCGTGTAGACGAGCCCCGGCAGATGGAGCATGACCGATGCGCGAAGCCCTGTGCCGAGATCCGTCGGACAGCTCGTCAGATAGCCGAGTTTCTCGTCGAAGGCGAAGTCAAGCTTCGCCTCGAAGATGTCGTCAATGCGCGACGCCCTGTCGTACGGCGCCTTGAGGTCGAATCCCGCCGCCATCGCCTGGATGCGCAGATGATTCTCCCCGTTGACCAGGATGCTCATAGAGCGGTCGTTGCTGATATAGGCGCTGCGATGGGCAGGATTCTTGAGCAGCTGACGGCTGACGAGATGCTTCTCCCAAAGCACGTTCTGCTCAAGCGCCGTGCTCTTCGCGAGTTCGACGCGGTCGAACGGCTCTTCGAGCGCCTCCTCCACGTCACCGAGCACGGCGGCAATGCTTCCTTCCGTCTCAGCGAGCCGAACGAGATCCGCGCGGTTAGGGAAGGGAACTTCGTGCAGATTTCGCGAGAGGCAGACGCGGCTCGCCAAGACGACGTCGCTGTCTGTACCGTCCGCTGCGAGCCATGCGAGATGAGAGCCTGTGAAGAGTTCCGGGTTCGCCATCACGCCTCGCCCCCTTCGTCTTCTTTCCTGTCCTCTGCCGAGGAAGGCGCTGAAGCGTCTTCCTGAGCCTTTTCCCTTTCCTGCGCGGCAAGCTGCACGGCGAGTGCGCGGATCTCGTCGCGATACTCGGCCGCCTTCTCGTACTCCTCCTTCGCCACGGCACGCTCCTGCCTTGCGCGAAGGAGATCGATGCGCTGTTTGAGCGCAAGCGTGCCGCCCGCCCGCTTCGGTATCTTGCCGCGATGATTCCCTGCGCCGTGGATGCGCAGCAGGAGCGGCGTCAGTTCCTCGCGGAACGTATCGTAGCAAACGCTGCAGCCGATCTTTCCCTGCTGGGCGAAGTCGCGATAGCTCATACCGCAGTTCGGGCATGTGAAGGACGCTTCCTCTTCCGTCGGCTTCTCCTCCTGCTCGCTCTCTTGCTCTTTTGCGTTCGCCGACGGATCTGGCATGCGCTGGATCACGCCCCGTATAAAATCGTTGATCGAGTAGTCCTCGCCGCTCATGCCCGCCATCGTCTTGCTGTAACGCGCCGCGCAATCGCGGCAGAGGTGCATCTCCGTCGTGCCGTCGTCCTTCAGCACGACGAAATGCACGCGCGCCTCATTCTTCTTGCAGTCATCACAAAGCATCCGTTTCCCCCCTCACGAGAATTTTTCCAAAGTCAGAAGCAAGGATCGGATGAACTTCAAGCGATCCTTCGGCTCGAGCTTCTCATACGCCGTCGTCACCGACTGCATGACGAGCGCCGCCTCGCGCGTCGAAATCATGCCGTGCTGCACGAGATAGCGCACCATCGACTGCACGAGTTCCGGTTCCGACTCCTCCGTCAATTTTTTGAGCATGTCCTGATAGACAAGATTCTGCAGCGGCACCTGCACGATGCGAATGAAGCCGCCCAGACCGCGCCGCGATTCAACCGTGAAACCCTTCTCCTGCGTGAAGCGCGTGTTGAGCACATACGAAATCTGCGACGGTGCACACGAGATCTTATCGGCGATCTCCGTTCGCCGAAGCTCCACCTTGCCATCCTGCTGTGCCGCCAACTGCCGCAGGATATATTCCTCAATCAAATCAGCGATATTGCTGCTCATAGTATCACCCTGCCTCAATACGGATAGAAAGAACTGCCGCCCCGCCCGCATTGCCGAGATAAACTGCCGGGTATGCACGGCGTCAGACGGTATTTGAGGAAACACTGATAAATTCAGCGCTTCCTTGACAATTTGATTTTTCTTCATTATATTTGTCTTTTTGACCTTTGTCAATGAGAAATCAAGTAAAGCAGAATTGTTCAGTTGCCCTACGTATCAATATGTATTATAATAATTCCGTGGAGGTGATGAAAACGACAGCAAAAGAACTGCTCAAACTCTTGAAGAAAAACGGTTGGTATATTGAGCGCATCCATGGTTCCCATCACATCCTCAAGCACAAGGATATCAAAAAATTGATTGTGCTGCCATTGCACAACACAGATATGAAACCGGGAATCTTGAGCAACATCCTGCACGATGCGGGATTGAAGTAGATTTCCATACTCTCATCTATCAGAAGGTGATTCCCTATGTTAAAAAAAACATACACAGCAGTCTTCCACCCGGAATTGGAAGCCGGCGGCTACTCAATCTCGTTTCCCGATCTGCCCGGTTGCTACACGCAAGGAAACGACATTGACGAAGCTCTTCGCATGGCAACCGACGCTCTCGGGCTGTATCTCTACACCTTGAAAGAAGACAAGATGCCGTTTCCTCCTGCCAGCCATCCATCTGACATTAAGACGGACGGCAGGGACTTCACAACGCTCATCACATGGGACGAAGCCGAGTATCTGCGCCGCATCGACAGTCGCGCTGTGAAAAAAACGCTCACCATTCCCGCGTGGATGGACGCCCTCGCCAGAGAACGTCATCTCAACTTTTCACAAATTCTCCAGGGCGCACTCCGTCAGAAACTCGGCATAAAAGCATGAACAACAGCCTTCCATCTCTATCGAAAAACAAGGGCAGCCCGGCAAAGCCGAAATGACTTCGCCGGGCTGCCCTTCTTCATGTCTTATGCGAACGAATTGCGAGCGCCAAATGCCGCTCTTCCGTCAGATCTCGATCTTGCCTGCGTTCGCGAGCGTTTCGCGCGCCTCCTTGACGATTCCTTCGACGATCGCCTTGACTGGCTCGATCTTCTTCAAAGGCAGGAGGCTCTGCCCTGCCTGCATCATACCGTTCTCAACATCACCGTCGACGGCGGCGAGCTTGTTCGTGCCCGTCGCGCGCTCGATGAGCTCTTCCTTCGTCGCCTTGCCCGAGAACTCAAGCGCGACGAAATCCTGCGAGAACTTGTTCTTGATGCCGCGCACCGCGCCGCCGATCGAGAGTCCAGTGACGATCGTATCCGTATCGACTGCTTCGAGGAGCTTCTCCTTCATCTTCGGATGCACATTGCACTCCTCGGCAACGAGGAAGCGCGTGCCCATCTGCACGCCCGCCGCACCCATCAGAAGAGCCGCCGCCAGGCCGCGTCCGTCGGCAATGCCGCCCGCCATGACGACGGGAATCCCGACTTCGGGAATGACCTGCGTCATCAGCGCCATCGTCGTCAAGACACCGATGTGACCGCCCGCCTCCATGCCCTCGACGACGATGGCGTCAGCGCCCGCCGCCTCAATGCGCTTCGCGAGCTTCACGTTCGGCACGACGGGGACGGTCTTGACCCCTGCACTCTTGAATTTTTCCAGGAAGGGTACAGGATTGCCCGCACCGAGCGTCACAAAAGCCGGCTTCTCGCGGCAGATGACCTCGACGATCTCATCCTTGTTCGGCGCCATGAGCATGACATTGACGCCAAAGGGCTTGTCGGTCAGATCACGTGCCTTCTTGATCTCCTGCTCTACCCACTCGGTCGAGCGTCCGCCCGCCGCAATGACGCCGGCACCGCCCGCATTCGATACCGCCGCGACAAGTTCTGCGTCCGCAATCCAGGCCATCGCGCCCTGAATGATCGGGTACTTGATTCCTAAGACTTCCGTGATGCTCTTTGCCATAATCGTTTCCTCCATTCAATGTAGGAATCTCTGATAAAGAGATTCCGTTTCCCTCTGTTATTATATGTGGATTTCCCACATGCGTCAAACAAAAAAGCCTCCCCGAAGGAAGGCACAAATTCAAATGGAGCTGATGATAGGGCTTGAACCTACGACCTGCTCATTACGAATGAGCTGCTCTACCAACTGAGCTACATCAGCATGTCGAGACACAACATCTGCGTGACTGACGAAGTTTATTATACGGTTTTGTGCATAAGTTGTCAATACCCTTTTTGATATTTTTTCAGCAACACCGCTATGGCTTAGATACTCCAAACATGCTATACTTTCCTCTTTGCCGCTCCCAAACTGGCGACAGAGAGGGGGGCTACATGTGACGTCGGATGTATTTTTGATGAGCGTCATTGCTGGTGTCGTATCTTGTGCGATATGGTATGGCATCCAGAAATAGTTGGAACACTAGCGGCAACGTGTTTCAGCCTGAAAGGCAAGACCCCGCGGTGTGCGTCCGCGGGGTCTTGCTGCTACATATGCAGCAGATGTATCTTTGATTGCTTTCAGTATAGCACCCTTCTCGCCCGCTGTCAAATCGTCTCCGCCTTTCAGCAGCCTTCTTGACGAAACCCCATCGCCATAGTACGATTACAATAATAAAGGGTGAAAATCATCATCATCAAGCAAAGGGGAGATTCGATGAACTACGAAGCCGCTGCCAAATTTTGGCTTAAAAAGGACAACGATGCCATCAAGATGCCGCCGGATGATCTGCGAAAGGAACTTGATTCCTTCCTCAAGGGCGAGAAGGTCTGCACGCTTGCCGTCGCTGACGGCGATTTCGTCCGCTGCACGCCGCTGACATACACCTATCGCGAGGGCAAATTCTACATTTTCTCCGAGGGCGGCTTGAAGTTTCGCGCGCTCGCCAAGAACAAGAACGTCGCCTTGGAAGTCCATGCTGAATATCACGGGCCGGGCAGCGCCAAGAGTGTGCAGGTGACGGGCGAAGCCCTCGTCATCGGAGCAGACGACGAGGATTTCATCACACGCGCGGACGCCGCGGGCATGAACGGCGCAAGCCTGAAAAAGATGGGACTCATCCTCATCGTCGTCACCGCGCGAAAACTCGAATACCTGAACTCCGAACTGCGCAAGCACGGCTATTGCCCGCGTCAATGCCTGGCCTCGTCCCACACATCTCTCGCTTGAAGAAGCGCGAATCCATCCGACATGAAAGAGATGATGCCTACATGAGCAGTACAAAGCAAAAACTTTCCTTCGCCTCCGACTACATGGAGGGCGCACATCCCGAGATTCTGCGCCGTCTTGGGGAGACGAACATGGAGCAGACGGCGGGCTACGGGCTTGACGCCTATTCCGAATCCGCCCGCAAAAAGATTCGCGCTGCCTGCCAAGCGAACGACGCTGAAATCTTCTTCCTCATCGGCGGCACGCAGGCAAATGCCGTCGTCATCGACGCGCTGCTCCGCTCCTATCAAGGCGTCATCGCGGCCGAAACAGGACACATCAGCGTGCACGAGGCGGGCGCGATCGAATTTGGTGGACACAAGGTGCTGACGCTCGCGCACCAAGCAGGGAAGATCACGGCAGCACAGATCGAAAGCGCACTCGCCGCTTACCACGAGGATACGAACCGCGAGCACATGGTCATGCCCGGCATGGTCTACCTTTCGCAGCCAACAGAGTACGGCGCGCTCTACTCCCTCGCAGAGCTTGAAGCCATCAGCGCCGTCTGCCGTGCGGGTGGCATACTGCTCTACCTCGACGGCGCACGCCTCGCCTACGCGCTCGCCTGCCCGGCAAACGACGTGACACTCGCCGACATCGCACGCCTCGCAGACGTCTTCTACATCGGCGGTACGAAATGCGGCGCACTCTTCGGCGAGGCCGTCGTCTTTCCGAAGAGGGATACCGTATCGCACTTCTTCAGCATCGTCAAGCAGCATGGCGCCCTGCTCGCCAAGAGCCGCATCGCGGGGCTGCAGTTCGATACGCTTTTCACAAACCAACTCTACGAAAAGGGTGGAGAAACAGCGATCCTTGCTGCCGACCGCATCCGCAGTGCCCTCAGGGAAAAGGACTATCCGCTCGCCTATGATGCGCCGACGAACCAGATCTTCCTCGCGCTCGACGAGGCGCAGAAGACGCGACTCTCCAAAGAGGTCGAGATGGGATTCTGGGAAAACCTCGCCGACGGCAGGACCGTCATGCGCATCGCCACGAGCTGGGCGACGCAGGATGAAGATGTCGACCGTTTCATCGCGCTGCTTTGAAAACCATGAAAAAGCCGTCGGAAACTCTCACTGAGAGTTTCCGACGGCTTTTCCCATTCCTGCTCACTTTTCCGCCGGCATCAGGATGATCTGCACGGGCAGGTTCGACGCACCCGGCGGCGACAGCTCGAAGCTCGGCTGCACGGAGCTGTGGTAGCTGCCGAGGTCGGACAGCTCTGCGGCGACCTTCAGGCGATCCTTGCCCGTGAGGCGTGCAGCGCGGTCAGCATCGCTGTCGGGCGGTATGGCATCGCCGAAGAAGAGTCTGCCGCCTGGCGTTTCCAAGAGGCTTGAGCCGTGACCGAAGTTGACGCTCATCGCACCCGCGTAGACGCCTCCCAACGGCGTCAGATAGTACTGCGTCGCCTCGCGTCCTGTCGTCGGGATTTGGATGCGGTAGAGCACGCCGTAGTTGCCGACGTTCGTCACCGTGCTGCCGTCCGTCGCGTCGACGCCCGTGCGGAAGACATCCTGCCGATTGTCGCCGATCGGGATGTAGACGACGCCGTCCCTGTCAGGATTGTACGGCTTGCTGCTGATCACACGGTTCATGCCTTGGAACGTGCCGCGCAAACGCTGCTCATCCTTCGGCAAGATGCGTGCGCTGGAAATGAATTTCAACGGATCGGCGATCGCCGGATACATGAGGACGGAAACTTTGACAGGGCCATCAGCGTGAAAATCGTAGACGCCGTAGACGAGCTGCCCCGGCTCAAGCGCCGTATGATTCATCTCCGGCTCCAAAAGCCGCTTCGCGCCGCGCTGCACATAGAGCATATCATCACGCTTCGTCTGGAAGTAGGCGAGCTGCGTGCCCTTGCCCACCTCTAGGTAGTCGCTGCTCGGGCGGCTCGCACCGCCGCGCGTGACGCGAACGACGACGGAGGAATCGCCTTCGTTCTGCAGCACGACGGCAACCTTCTTGCGCACGCTCGTGTTATTCAGATGATAGTAGAGGATGCGCGCATCGCCCGTGACAGTGTCCTCGTAGAGGATGCCGTCCTCCGTGACGTATTCGGGGCTGTCGGAAAAAAGCAAGGTGCCGCCCGTATCCTCGGTCTCGACGTTCCATTCGCGCATGGCACGCTGCGCCTCGTTGAAGCGCAGCGCACCCGGCAGGCCTGCGCCGAAGTTCAGACGCACGCTATACGGCTCCGCTTCCTGCTGCGCTCTTCGTCCCAAGAGGCGCGTTCCCTGCGGCTCATGCACGGCGCGCGCCTCGTCCGTCGTAACGCGCGTCGTGGAAGCCTTATCCATTCCGTGACGCTCCGCTCCAGCCGGAGGATTCGTCACGCCCATGCTCGCGAGCGTCGCAAAAAAGCACGCCGCAATCCTTGCCTTCCATCGTTTCATCTCGTCGAAAACCCCTTTTTCCTCTAATCCCATCAGATACTTCCTTCAAAAACGCACGGTCCAGCGAAGACGCTCGAAAGATTTCCTAGTGCTGCAAGTGCTGGTTGATGCCGAAGATGCTGAAGAGCTCCGCCTTCAAGATGCGCAGACGAAACTCCGCAAGGCCGAAGCGCGGTCGCGGGATGTTGACACGCTGCAGGAACATCGGATCGGTTTGGAACGTATTGAACCCCGCATCGCCCGTGACTGCCGTCAGATAATTGCTGTCTCGCAAAAGCCCGGCGATCTCTTCATTGCAGCTGCCGTTCGGGTAAGAGAAGCTGAACACCGTCTTGATGCCGTTCCACTCTAGGAGCAACTTCGACAGGCGCACCTGATCCTCTTGCTCGGCACGGGACATGCCGACGAGCGGCAGATGGTCGGCCGTGTGGCAGCCGATCTCGATACCGCGCTGCTGCATGTCGCGCAGTTCGTCCCACGTCAGATAGCCCTCCTTGCCGATGAAGTTCGTGACCACGTAGACCTCGCCCTTCATCCCGCGCTCTTCGAGGAGCGGCAGCGCCTGCGTGTAATTGTCTTCGTAGCCGTCATCGAAGGTGACGATCACAGGCTTTTCGGGAAGAGTTCCCTTCCCTTTCGCCGCCTTGGAAAATTCCAGCATGGTGATCGTCTCGTAACCCTCGGCCTTCAGATAGTCAAGCTGCGCGGCAAAGTCCTCCGTCGGCACATAGTAGCGCTCCACCAATGCCCCCTCGGGATCGTCCACGCGGTCGGCGATATGGTGATACTCCAGGACGAGCACACCCTGCGCCGGATGAAAATGCGCGTAAACAGCGATCGAAAAGACGACGAGCAGAACGAGTCCTGCCGCATACAAGATCATGCGCCTTGCCATCTCAGATTCCTCCTTCCTGCCCGTCCGCCAAGGCGACGAGCTTTCGCAACCGATGATTGACGCCCGATTTTCCTATGCCCAAAAGCCCCGCAAGCTCTGCGAGCGTCGCCGTCGGATGCTCCATGCGCGCCTCTGCCATCTTTCGGAGTCCCGCAGAAAGCCCTGCAACGGCATCCGCCGCCTTCAGTGCGCGAATCGCCGCGATCTGTCTGCCGGCGGCATCGACCGACTTCTGCACGTTCGCCGTCTCGCAGTTCACGAGGCGGTTGACCTGGTTCTTGACTTCCTTCAAGTTGCGCGTGACCTCGAATGCCTCAGCCGCCTTCTCCGCACCGAGCAGAGAGAAAAAATCAATGATAGCGTCGCTTTCCTTCAGGTAGACGACATAGCTTTCCTTGCGGTCGGTCAGCCCCGCTGGATACCCCATCGTGCGAAGGAGCGAAAGCAGAAGCTCCGCAAAGGAGTAGCTCTCCGTCACCAGTTCCAGATGATAGCCAGATTCCGGGCGGCTAACGCTGCCGCCGCCCAAAAAGGCGCCGCGCAAGTACGCCTGACGGCAGCACGCCTTCTTGAGGAGCGCGCTGTCCGTGCCCATGTTGAGCGCCGATCCGTGCATGAGCCCCATGCGCTCCATGAGAGCGGCGACTTCGCGCGACGGCAGGACGTGCACGCGGTAGCTATTGTTTTTCTTCAAGCGGCGTGAGCGGCTGACCGTCAATTCCGTATGAACGCCCGCCGAACCTTTGAGAAGCATCAAGGCCTTGCGCGCGACCGCAGCATTCTCTGTCGTAAACGCGAGTCCGACGGCACGCTTCGCCCCGAGTGTCAGGACGGCGCCCATGCGCAGGAGCGCCGCCAGTTCCGCCGTACGGCAGCACGCCTTGCGCCCGAGGGGACGCGCGAGATCGTTCTTCACCTCAGCTGAAAACGATGGCTGCGCCATAGGAATCCCTCCTCACTTGCCGATGCCGGGATGCAGTTTGTACGCCATCTTCATCACGCTCTTCATAAGCTTTTCCGGATCGTGATGCGCAACATCGTCGTCATTCACGAGGTCGGCCTTGACGACACCGATGCCGAGCGCGTTGACGGCATCTTCATCGATCGCCACGGGTTCGATGCCCTCCTTCTTCAAAATCTGCGCCGTCCCATGTGGCAGCGGCGTCGCATTGACGAGCATGTAGTCGATCGCACCCCTGCCCGCATGATCGAGAATCGCCCGAGCGTGCATGGAAGCCGTGTAGCCATCCGTCTCGCCTGGCTGCGTCAGCACGTTGCAGATGTAGATCTTGAGCGCCTGGCTCTTTTTCAAGGCCTCCGCCACACCGTCGACGAGGAGGTTCGGCATGATGCTCGTGTAGAGACTGCCGGGGCCGAGGATCACGACGTCCGCCTCGCGGATCGCCGCAAGCGCTGACTCCACAGGCTCGACATGCTCGGGGAAGAGCTTCACGCGCCGGATGTGCTTGTGCACCTCGGGGATATGCGACTCGCCCTCAACGAGCGTGCCGTCCTCCATGACCGCATCGAGCCGCACGTGCGCCGTCGATGCTGGAAGCACGCGCCCCTTGACAGCGAGAACCTTCGACGACTTCTTCAGCGCCTCTTCCATATCACCCGTAACCTCCGCCATGGCAGCGATGAAGAGATTGCCGAAGCTGTGTCCTTTGAGTTCCGTGCCGCTCTGAAAGCGATACTGGAAGAGCTTTTCCATCAGAGGTTCTGTATCGGCGAGCGCGACGAGACAGTTCCTGAGATCGCCCGGCGGGATGATGCCGAGTTCCTCTCGCAGCCTTCCCGAAGAGCCGCCGTCGTCGGCAACCGTCACGACCGCCGTCACATTGCTCGTCGCCTGCTTGATGCCGCGAAGGAGCACGGAAAGCCCGTGCCCGCCGCCGATCACTGTGACCTGCGGCCCCTTGTCGAGGCGACGCTTCTCGTAGATGATGTCGACAAGCTTTTCCGAGTTGTCGGGCAAGAGCACGCTGATGACGGAACGTATGACGAAGCGCGTCGCAAAGAGCATGAGGGCGAGTCCCAGGACGACAATGACAAGACCGACGATCGTCGTGATCACATAATCGAAACTTCCGCGCCACAAGTAGACGGCGCGGAAGATGGCCTCCTCAATGATATCGAGATACTTGTAGTTGAAGACGAGGGCAAGCCCCAGACTGACCATCATGACACCCGCGCCGAACACGAGCATCCAACGCTTGAAATGCATGCCCGGATAAAGCCATTTCAATAAATGCATTCTTCTGATCGACCCTTTCCTAAACAAGGCGGCGCAAAATGTTGCCCATCTATTCAGGCAGCTCTCCTGGATGCTCGGCGACCTCGTTCTTCATGAGATCGCGATGCTCAAGCTCCACTTGGAAGCCGCGTGCCGTCAAGAAACGATAGATATGGCAGGCAATGTAGACGCTCCGGTGCATGCCGCCCGTGCAGCCAATGGCAATGACGAACTGCGGCTTTCCCTCCTTGATGTACTGCGGCATGAGGAAATCGAGCATGGCGTCGAGCTTCTCCTCAAACTCCTGCGTCACGGGCCACTTGCCGATGTATTCGGCGACCTCCGGAACAGCGCCGCTCTTCCTGCGCAGTTCCTCGATATAGAAGGGATTTGGCAAGAAGCGCACATCGAGCACCATGTCGGCATCCAAGGGCATGCCGAACTTGAAGCCGAAGGACAGGACATTGATGCTCATCTTGTGTCCATCTTCACTGCCAAAGAGCCGCCAGACCTTTTCTTTGAGATCGACTTTCCTCAGCTGCGACGTGTCGATGATGTACGTCGCCTTGTTGCGCACGGATTCCAAGCGGCGGCGCTCCTTCTGGATACCGTCGGAGATGCGTGCGTTCGCCGCCATCGGATGGCGGCGGCGCGTTTCCTTGTAGCGGCGGATGATCGCCTCATCAGAGGCTTCCATAAAAAGCATCTCATAGGGCGTCCCTGCCTGATCCATCTCTTCAAGCACATGTACGAATGTGTCGAAGAATTCGCGCCCCCGCGTGTCCACGACGAGCACGACGCGGCTCACATGTCCGGCCGAATGGCGGCAAAGCTCGGCAAATTTCGGGATGAACACCGGCGGCAGATTGTCCACCACAAAATAGCCGAGGTCTTCCAGAAAGCGACACGCCTGCGTCTTACCGCTGCCCGAAAGCCCCGTCACGATGATAAATTTGAAATCCTTCTCTTTCGTCATGCTGTCCACCTCTGCAAACTGATAAGAATCCCTTGAAAAACTCAGTCCCTAGAGAACAAGCTTCTCAATCGCCCTTGCTACGCCGTCCTCGTCACAGCTCGGCGCAAGATATGTCGCGAGCGCCTTCGCTTCCTCCTGTCCGTTCGCCGTGACGACGCTCGTACCCGCAAGGCGCAGCATAGAAAGATCATTGTCCGAGTCGCCGCATGCCATGACCTCGTCCGCCCGGATGCCCGTCGCACGCAAAATCGCCTCGATGCCCGTCGCCTTCGATACACCCGTCGGCACGAGATCGAGCGTGTAGCCCTTCGACTGCTGCGGATCGACGCGTCCTGCGAAACGCTCACGGATCGACGCGGCGATAGCGCCGACGCCGCCTGCGAGGTCGCGCACAACAACCTGCGCAACGCCCTCGACATACGGTGAGAAATCCTCGCCAACCTCGTGCACGGCGAACCCCTGCACCGTACGATAGGCGGTGAAATACTCAGGGCGGAAATCCTCAGCGTAGATGTCATCACCGATGTACCACTGCGCGTACCAGCCATTCTCCCGCGCAAACGTCAGAAGCTCCGCCACCGTCTCGGGCGAAAAGGCGCGCAAAAAGAGCGGCTCTGTCGCATCGAGCGCCTGCACCAGAGCGCCGTTGCACGAAATGATCGGCGCGTTCGCCCCTATGATCCTGCCGAAGTAGCTCGCCGAGAGCAGCATGCGCCCCGTCGCCAGAGTCACGGCGACGCCCTTTTCCATCGCCCGTCGCAAGACGTCCTTGCTGTAGTCCGACACCATCTTTTCTGAAGTCAAGAGCGTGCCGTCGAGATCCATCACGATCAGCCGAATTGCCATCCGCTATCCCTCATGCTTTCTTTCCCTTTCCTTCAAGTACATAGGTGTACACAGCCCGTGCCACGCCGTCCGCCGCTCCGTTTTCTGCGAGAAAGTCTGCCGTCTCCCGCACCGCAGGCGTGCCCGTCGTCATGGCGATGCCGATGCCCGCGGCTGAGAGCATATCGCAGTCGTTGTCCGAGTCGCCGAGCGCCAACACCTCCCGCAGGGAGATCCCGAGACTTGCAGCAAGGCGTTCGATGCTCGCCGCCTTCGATACGCCCTCAGCCATGATGTCGATGTACTTCTCCTTCGAGCGCACGGCTCGAACCCTTCCCTCGAACATACACGAGATTTCTGCCGCACGCGCTGCCGTCTCCTCGGCGCGGTCACTGATTGACAACAGCTTGAAGACGCGCGTCCTCAATGCATAGAGGCCATCCCAGCCAACGGCCTTTCCCTCGACACCCGCACTCTTCTCGTAAGCGCAGGCACGGCGGTCACGCTCGCAGAAGAACAGTCCCTCGTCCGTATAGATCTGCACGTACCAGCCGCGCTCTTTCATACAGTTGAGAATTTCTCGCACCACGTTAGGTGCGATGGGCGAAGCGAAAAGCTCCTTGCCCGCCGTCGTCTTGACGAGAGCACCGTTGCAAGAGATGATCGGCGCCGTGACGCCGATCTCCTTCGCGTAAGGCAGGGCCGAGAGGTACATCCTTCCCGTGGCGATCACGACATGGACGCCCATTGCCGTCGCCTCTTTGAGCGCCGCCCGGTTCGCTTCGGAAATACCATTCTTCACATCGAGCAGCGTGCCGTCCATATCCGTCACAATCATGCGTATTGCCATCCGCCAGACCCCTTCCCTTGCTTCTTGAAGCCTTCCCCCTACTCTCTGTTCCTCCACTCACCATCTAAGGCGTCGGGCGCAGCGATGTAGGAGAGATGCCCGCCAACGATCGTCGCGGCGATGTTGAGCTCATCATCAAAGAGCGTGAGATCAGCTCGCTTCTCCTCCTCCAAAGAACCCGTCTCCTCATAGATGCCGAGTTCCTCCGCGGGCGTGCGCGTGACCATCTCGACGACGCGCTCGATGGGGGCGCGCGTCGTCCGCGCGAAGTTCCGAACCGCCTCGTTCATCGCGAGCACACTGCCCGCGAGCGTGCCGTCCGCTAACTCTGCGCGCGTTCCCCTGACCGTGACCTCCTGTCCGCCCAGCTCGAAGACGCCGCTGCCCATGCCAGCTGCACGCATCGAATCCGTCACGAGGATGATGTTCCTGCCCTCCTTCGCATGGTAGAGGATGCGCTGCGCTGCAGGATCGACGTGAATATTGTCAGCAATGAGTTCGCAGTTGGCCTTGGTATCAAGCGCCGCGCCGACAATGCCCGGATGACGCTGGTGCAGGCCGCTCATGGCATTGAAGCAGTGCGTGATGTGCGTGACACCATGCTTCTCTATGACTTCAAGCGCCGTCCCGTAGTCTGCGCTCGAATGGCCGATCGAAACGAGGATGCCCGCATCACGGCAGCGGTCGATGAACGTATACTTGCCGTCCAGCTCCTCGGGTGCCAAGGTCACGATGCGCACGACATCTTCGAAGGACTCGATCCAATCGTAGTCGGCGCGTACGATCGCCTCCTCCGCCTGTGCTCCCTTGTACGCCTTGCTGATGAAAGGTCCTTCCATGTGTACGCCGAGAACGCGCGCGCCTTCGGGCGTCATGCGCATTGCGCTGCGCACGCGCTCGAAGGCGGCGTGCACCGCGTCCTCGCCCGCCGTCATCGTCGTCGCGAGCCACGAGACGACGCCCGTGCGTGCGAGGTAGCGGCCGATGGCCGGCAGTGCTTCTTCCGCCGCGTCCATCACGTCCCAGCCACATGCGCCGTGCACATGCACGTTGATAAAGCCCGGCGAGACGAACAGCCCATGCGCATCGTGCACCTCGTCGATGCCCGCTTCCGCCTCCACCTCATCCATGTCGATAATCCTCTCGATGCGCTCGTCGTAGAGAAGCGCCATGTCTTCCATGACGCGGAAATCTCCCTCCATGTTCGGCAGCAAGAGCCGTCCATTGATGATCGCCTTCATCTGACCTTTCCCACCTCCCCCGTTTCTCGATTCTGTGCCCTCTCCTGCGCATCCCTACGACGCTGAAGGAAGTGATAGAGCGCTCCCATGAGCCCTGCATCGTTACCCAGCTCAGCGAAAGTGAGCTGCGTCGCGGAGCGGAAAGGGCGCGGCACTGCCTCCTCCAAGTCCGCAAGAATGCGCGGCGCCAGATACTGCCTCTCCGCCATCACCGCCCCGCCGAGGACGATACGCTCGGGATTGAGCATGTAGCAGATATTCGCGATCCCCTCGGCGAGCGGCGCGACTAACCCTGCGATAGCATTCACCGCATCGGCGTCGCCCGCACGCGCCCATGCGAACACCATCTCACCGTCAAGCTCCTCGGCAATGCCGTGCGCCTTCGCCGCACGTTGCACCATGCGACGCACGGAAGCGAGATCGCCTAGCCTGCCACCCGCGAGCCGCATGCTGCCGATCTCGCCCGCGCTGTAGTTCGCTCCGCGCCAAAGCCTGCCGTTGAAAAGAATGGACGACCCGACGTCCGTGCCGACCGTCAGACAGACGAGCGAACGCACGCCGCGGCCTGCACCGAGCCAGTATTCGCCAAGCCCCGCGCAGTTCACATCGTTCTCGACCGTACAGGAAAGTCCCGTCGCTTCCTCGACGAGATCCTTGAGCGACATCCCCGTGTAATCCTTGATGCTCGGTCCTGCATAGACGACCTTGCCCGCGACCGGATCGACGATGCCGAGCGTCGAGATCGCGACGCCCGCGACGCCTCTTTCTCGAAAAGCATCGACGATAGCGAGCACCTTCTCGGCTACGCCCTGCGCCCCCGCTGTCCGTCCTTCCGTCGGCATAGAACCTTTCTCGCGCAGCCTGCCTCCCGCAGCAAGCGCATACTTGATCGAAGTGCCGCCAATATCCAAGCAAATGAAATTTTCTTCCATGGACTCCTATCCTCGAAAATATTGAACATCGTTCCTACCACTATAGCACAGGAGGAGCACGGGCGCAATGGTAGTGACAAGGCGCGGCGCATAAAGTATAATGGGAGGAAGAAAACATGCCCGCATCGCGAACAACTCTCTCCGAAAGACGTGCAGAAGCGGCGCGGGCGGAACGGAGAACCCCTATGAAAATCTTCCTCTACTTCGGCCTCCTCCTCATCCTCTGCGGCGCCTTCGGCTTCGGCTACACCTACACCGCCGACCACCGTACGGCGAAGAGCCTCTCCGCCTACTGCAAGATCGACTTCCAAGGCTCCTACGACGAAAGCGGCCGCGTCGAAGGCGCGACGCTCACGATGTGGGACTACCGCTACAGCAGCGCGAAGCCAAAGCCGCTCGTGACCATAAGCGCCGATGGCGACGCCTGGGACATCGACGCCATCGTCAAGCAGGAACCGCCGAGCTACGATCTCAGGGAATACAGTCCCGAGACCTCGCTGAAGAACACGAACAAATTCTTCCTCAACGTCTCGCCCCAGTTGCTTCCGCTCCTCAGGAAGGCCGATGAAGTTCGCGTCAAGATCCGCTACGACAACGGCTACAGCGTCGACCTGCCCTTGAACGAGCCTGACCTCGCCTACTGGAAGGCGCAGCTCTATTGAGGGAGCACAATAAAGGCGGCCGTCCGTCTGCCCGATTTGGCAATCTCATTTTATCAGCGCTTCCTAAAAAAATCCGCCCGTCTCGCTGTCCGATACAGCGGGGCAGGCGGATTTTTCCGCTCATTTGCGATTCTTCGCGTGCTCCTTGATGTACGCTTCCGCACGCGTCAGCTCCTCGTTCGTATGGAGAAGCTGCGGCGTGTACTTGATGAGGATCGAGCCTGTCGCCGTGCTCGTCTCCACCTCACTCAGCTCCGAATACGAGCGAAGATACGTCAGAAGTTCCTTCTCCACCTTGGGGCTGCCGACGAGCATCTTGCTGTGCAGCCGTATGCGTCCGGGGATATAGGACGAGACCTCGACGGAACGCAGGAAGAGATCGAACTTGTTCGTTGGTATGCCCAACGCCGAGAGAATGCCCATCTTACGCCTGCTGCGCCTCGATCAGAGCCTCGATCTCCGCCTTCTGCTGCAGAAGTTCTTCGAGCGACGCCTGCGGCTGTGCGGCCGCCTTCTTCGCCGCGCAGCGCTTCTGCACGCAGCGATAGCCGAGCGCACCCGCCACGATGCCCGCAGCGAGACCCACCCAGAAAATCGGCTTGCCAAATCCAAGATCACCCATGATGTTACCTCCATATATCCTTTGATTTCCTTGAGGAACGAAGCGGCAAACGCCTCCTCGCAGGTGGCGATCCGCCCCGTGAGCAGACCGCGTCCATATCCTCGCATTTCCGCTTATTATAAGCGCAGAATCCGCCCCTGTCAAGTGCCGCGAATCCTTTATTTTCAAGGCTTTGAGCGATTTTCATCCTCATCACAGGCGGAACTTTTCCACGCCCGCCTGCAGACGTTCGGCGAGGTCGGCGAGCGTCTGGCTGGCGGCGGCGATTTCCTCGTTCGATGCCGCCTGCTCTTCCGATACGGCGGAGACATCCGTCGCTTTCTGCTGCACTGTATGCGAGACGCCATTGATCTTCTGCACGGAAGCCGCCGTCTCGCTGCAGTCGGCCTGCACCTTCTCGCTGATCTCGACGATGCTCTCTATACTCGTTTCCAGCTCTGCCACGAGATCCATGATGCGATGGAATTTCTCGCCCGCTTCCTTGACCTGTCCGACGTTCTCACGCACCTCGCCCTGCTGATTCCGCGTGAGTTCGAAGACATGCTCGATCTCTTCGGAGTTCTTCTGTATGACGCCGCTGATCTCCTTCGCCGCCGCTTCGGACTCTTCGGCAAGCTTTCGGACCTCTTCAGCAACGACGGCGAATCCCTTGCCCTGCTCGCCTGCGCGCGCCGCCTCAATGGCGGCATTGAGGGCGAGGAGCTTCGTCTGCCCTGCGATCGAGGTGATGACCTCGTTGATCTCCGCGATATTTTTCGAACCGTCGTAAAGCTTTTCGACCGCCGCGCTCGCCGTCGCCGCGCTCTTGGCAAGCCCCTCGACACCCTCGATGGCAAAGTCGAGCTTCTCGTCGCCTTCCTGCGTAGCCTCGCCCGTCAGGTTCACGGCGCGCTTCGCCGTGCTGACCGCCTCCGAAATCGTCTTCATCTGCTGGTTGACGCCCGTGACCTTCTGCGTCGCGGCATTGACAATCCCGCTCTGGTTTGCGCTCTCTTCGGCGATGACGCAGACAGCTTCGGCAGCGGACTGCGCCGCCGTCGCCGTCTGTGCAGCACTCGCCGTCAGCTCCTCACTCGACGCGGCCACCTGCTCAGCGGCCGCCTTCGTCGACTTGACCGTCGTCTGCAGACCTTCGAGCATATCGCGGCAGCTGTTCTGCAGCGTGCCGATCTCGTCGCTGCGGCCGCTCTTCGTCAGATGCGTCGTGAGGTCACCGTCCGCGATCTTTTCCATCAGCTCCGAAAGAGCACCGATCGGCGTTGTCACCGACGTCAAAAGGACATAGGTGATGGCCAGCAAAAGCGCGAGCGCTATGGCGCAAATTGCAAGCAGCGCCCAGCTCATGTGCGTAGCGGCGGAGTTCGCCTCAGAGACTGGCAGAGCCACGAGGAGCGTCCAGCCCGTCTCTCCCACAGGCACGGAGGAATAGAACTTCTGCACACCCTGATATTCCGTTTCAATCTGCTCGGGCTTTCCCGTCGTCAATTTGGCAGCAAGATCTTTGTAAGCGCCGCCGTCAATCTCATTGAACTTATCCTCGATCGAATACTTCGGATGATAGATGTACTCGGTATCGGGACCGAGTACGACGACCGAGCCAGTCTCGCCGACCTTGACGTCCTTGAGCAGATTCCCCACTGGTTCAAGCGATATGCCGACACAGAGGACGCCGCGCACCTCGCCGTTCTGCGCGATCGCGCGGCTCAGACTGATGACCGAATCGCCCTTGACCGATTTGAACGGCTTCGAGACGATGAGTTTTCCCGGCTGTGCCGCCGCTTCCTTGTACCACGCGCGCGTCCTCGGATCGTAGCCTGCGCCAAGTGAACTTGATGCCACATAGGAGCCGTCCGCATTCCCGAAAACGACGCTGTCGACGCCGTCAATCTTGGCGATCTCGCGCACGGACTCCTGCATCGCGGCACCTTCGGGCAGATTCTGTGTCCAATTCATGACAGTCGTATTGACGGCAACGCGCGCCGACTCAATGATCGTGACGATGGCATTCGCATAGCGCGAGCCAAGCTCGCTCATGCTCCTCTGTTTAGATGTCGACAAAGCGTCCGTCGCCATCGTGTTGATGACGAATCCCATGATGACGAATACGATGAGGAGCGGCACGCCGATCCCCGTGAGCATTTTTCCTTTCAGCTTCATAATGAACCTCCCAGCCCAGCTTCTATGAACACATGTACACCCCATAAGCATACCCTTCTTCCATTGCTCCGACAGCAGTGGACAAGCAATGCGAAGGTGTATACCACAAAGAGTTCTCCTCCCCTTTTTTTGTCATTCGCCATTCATGTGACTTTTTCCTGCTTGTTGCTAGTAAAAAAGTCGTTTATTTTGCGACTTATGGGGGGGGGGGGTACAAACATCCAATAATTAAATAATAACATAATAAATAACTTTATTAAAATTTCACCTATATTGTAATCATACCCACAAAATCTATT